>NZ_AWFH01000007.1 GCF_000682715.1 Hyphomonas atlantica corrig.
GCCGGTGGCAACACCGGCCTGTTACCCGACACTATGAAGGCTTTGAAGGCGCCACCATCAGTGAATGGGAGAGTTTTGAGCGTATCTCGGAGATTGCCGCATTCACAGCTGAACATGGCGAACTCGGCGGCAAGCTTATCGCGTATTTCGACAGCCTTGAAGATGCGAAAACCGCAATCAACGATCAGTACGCGGGGCAATATTGCTCTACTGCCGACTTCGTACAGGAGATGACCGAGCAAAGCACCGAAATCCCAAAGAGCCTTCAATATTACATCGACTGGGAGTCGATGGCCCGAGACTGCGAAATCAATGACATCCTGACCATCGAGACAGGCTTTGAAGCCATCCACATATTCTGGAGGGCTTAAGCAATGAAGAAAGTTCAGACCTTTACACCCGCCCATGAGCATAGGGGCTACTCCCCAGGGCATCCTTGGTATTATTTCCTTGGCGGACAGCCACTCAGCCCCCGAGACATCCTCGAAGCAACACGCCAAAGCGGTTATCAGGGCTATGCCCGCGAGAACATCAAAGCAGCCGATCAGATGGCAGAACCAAAACGCTCGGAAACCCTTCGCATTCTGCGCGCAAAGTTCTTGAGCGATTTACGAAATGACCTCAGCCGTTACCGCGAATGCATTAGAGAACTTCGTCAAACAAATAGACAACTGCCGGATGACAGCGAGATTACGTCCTGCGGCGACATCCACACGGCCCTGAGCTTAAAGCACAATCATATGGTCAATAATTTCGCTCACTTGATCGCGCTTGATGACATGCTCGCACGGCAGAGGGATTTGTTTGATCTCTAGATTGCTTGTGCGATTCAGTCGTACACCAACCAGGCGGGCTTCTCATCGGACGGTCCGGTCCACCCCCAATCAGTCAGGACATCTATAAGGTCGGCTCTGGTTTCATCACCAGAGAAATCTACAACAGAACACCCAAACCCCGCCTCCCAGATCAGGTCGAGCTGTGAGAGATTAAATCCTGCGGCAGAGGGAACGAGTATCAAACCCGCGCAACCTCCAAAATTGTGAAGTAAAAATAATTCACCGATATCCTTAGCGAGACCGGGTATTGCGCCTGTGCTGATTGTACTACTTTTTAAGCCTACTTGATCAAATAGGTCTTCCAATTCTCCATTATATTTATCCAAAATCAGCATACCTAAATCGTACAATCATTTATCTTTGATTGGAATATGGTTTATTGGGCCGACATGCCCGTGCCATTCCTTGTAATTTCTATCTAAATGGCGTTCGGGACCCCGAACTTTGTCGCGAGGAAAAGGATTAGGGAGTTCCCTATTTAATTCTTTGTATGCCTGCATATCTGAAGAGGACATGCCTGTTCGCTTGTCGGCCTGAGCCATATCAACAAGCGCTGATTTTTCAGAGCTGAACGGTTGAGGTCCAGATTCCGTGAAGAAAGCCCCCTGCCTGCGCTGCAAAAGCCCATCCGCTTTGTCTACAACGGCTCTGGGAGGAACAACGGGCTCAATTGACCGAACAGGGAGCGGGGATGGCTCAACATTAGCCCTCCTGGTGCCCGTAATTTCGTCGCCCTCTTTTTTGAAGGCTTTGACGATGGCTTCCCCGGCTTGAACGCGGGGATTTTCCGCCTGAGCAGAGAACATGGATGCGGCTAAAGAAGCAATGGCGAGGACTATGCCTGGAAACGAAAGCCTGATGCTGGAAGACATGGGATGTCCTTCTCGCCAAATCCGTGGCTATTTCCTCTTTACCCGAGATGCTGCGACTATTCCAGTACGTCAGAAGACAGAACAAACCCCGACAACAGCGATCAGCAATCAAGAAATGACTGAAGATGGCGGTGATGAACTATTGTAGTATTGGCTGTAAACTTAAAACGCCCAACACTTTTGAAAAACAATCTCTAGACTGTAGAATTTTCTCGGTCATTAGATAGCGAGTAACGAGGCGGCGCCAACTCCGAAATCAGGAAGTGCAATTTTTCTTCGTCTTTTTGCGAGTAGTATACCGACTCGCAAGCTTCCAAATTTGCACACCAATCAGATAGTTGATCAGGATTCAGCATTTTGATGGCATGAATCAGATTATCAATTCGAAGCTCTACCTGAACTGAATCATGATTAAACAAAAAGGGACTGAAGTTTCCTTTTAAGGTCTCATAGTTCCCGTTTAAACATACAAAATCATCAATGGCTTTCCTGATTGGCATGCTTCATTATCGCACTTTCTAGACACAATTCTCAAGATTAAAATTCTTCATTATCCTTTATCTGGCTTAAGCTGTACTCCAAAAGTGTTTTTACTAAAGGGTACAAACGCTGCTCATCAATGCCATCCGAGTAACCATCATCGAATGTATGGCATTCTAGTCGCACAAGCTCACCAAGAACGGTTTCAATTTCACCATCATCCATACCACGCCAACTGATCAATGCCTCCAGCTCTTTCCACGTGATATGGCCTATCAAAGCAAAATGGCACGCTAAGGCAACTCGCTGAAAAGAACCGGATATCCTGTGAACGTGAGTGAAAACGTCTATGCCTACCAAGTCACCAACGGACTGCGTGTCACAGAACATTAAAAGCGATGCTGCCTCAGAAAAGGTGTACTGGTCTGAACTGCTGATTCTTTCCTTTAATGCAGAAAGTTCCGACTCAGTTGGCACTGTATTGGTAAGTGACGGAAGCAGAATTTCAAAAAATATATCGTCAATCTGTTGTTTCAATTTTCTTCGTAAGGTCTGAGTAAGTATCGACTCTGGGCGGGCTTCCTATTGTCTCAACACCTGTTAATTCATCAGAAAACCGCCTAACAGAACCAGATGAGCCAAAATGCTCTTGGTGCTGATGTATTATCTTATCATCTCTTGTTACTGTATGTCGAACCGAAACAGAGCGCCCATCAACACTCTCGGTAGCCATTGAGCTTAAAGCACAATCACATGGTCAATAATTTCGCTCACTTGATCGCGCTTGATGACATGCTCGCACAGCAGAGGGATTTGTTTAAGTGCTGAACATGTTCAGAAAGCACTAAATCCCTCTGGCAAGTATCTCATCGCAGATAATCAAGATATTTTCTTTGAAGAATTCTGTTCGTTTCGAAATTTCATCTACTCGCTCAGCCGGAGCATTTTCGGGGTTCTCAATAAAATAAGCCAGGTGGTCAATCTGCGAATCTATACCCGATATCCTAAGATGTAGATCATCGTCGTCTTTCAGGGCTTTCCAAGACAAATCCCTAAGAAGCAAGATTCCTTTGAGCAAAGGCAATTCTGAATTTTTCATTTGAGTTGCAATATCGCACATATTCATAGAACAACTGTACACTATTGCTATTCATTTGTGTACGGATTTATTCTTCGACTATAGACTTCATCGCCACTCTATCGCCCGTTTTTGTATTCTCAACCCAGTGAGTTTCCATAGAACCCCCATCACGAAGCGTCGCACGCTCACTTGATAATTTGGAGTAATCTTGCGCCTGTCCCCCATAGTCGCGAGCATAAAATTCCGCGTCCCCAAACGGCTTAGCCGTTGAAGAATCTGCTATTGTTCTCGCTTCTCGCGTGGGCGTAATCATTTGCTGCCGAGAAACTTGTTCTTTCTCCAACTTCAGTTTGAGCCGTTCCGCGTCGGCAGAAGACTTAGCACTCGGTTCCGCGAAAAACGCGCCTTGCTTTCGTTGAAGTAGTGCGTTTGCGTCATCTAAGACTGCTGCTGGCGGAGTAGTCGGCGTGGGCGCATCATAACGTGGCGCTCTATATGGGTCAGCGCGCCGAACATCCGTAATCTCTTCACCTTCCTTTTTGAAGACTTTGACGATGGCTTCCCCGGCTTGAACGCGGGGATTTTCCGCCTGAGCTGAGAGCGTGGGTGCGGCTAAAGAAGCAATGGCGAGGACTATGCCTGGAAACGGAAGCCTGATGCTGGAAGACATGGGATGTTCCTCTCGCCAAATCTGTGACTATTTCCTCTTTACCCGAGATGCTGCGACTATGCCAGTGACCAGCCCCGCTGCCGCCGTCATGAGAACAAAATACTCCCCACCAGGAAACGCGCCGTGAGTGTTGTAGATACCAGCAGCAGAAAGCCCGCCTTCAATGGCCTCCGCTGTAAACCCGCCTTTAAAAGCTTCCCATGAGCTTTTTGTAGTTCCGGCAAGAAAGAAAACAAAAATGAGACCCGCTGGTGAGAGCAGGACTCCTACAATGTTTGAGGCGATAGCGAGCCAACCATATTCGTTTTCATAACCTTCAATCAGGGTCTTGGCATCCTCCTGGCATGGCAAGAAATCGCCTTCAAAAACAAACTCGCAGTAAATCTCATCCGCCCATTCAAGCGCGAACCCCTGAAACGCGGGTATGAACAAAGCAGCCACGATTTTATCGCCACTCTCATCGCCCTTGCCCGATGGGGAGACAGGATATCTCTGCAAGCCTCTTTCATCTATCACAGGCGCCCCCCTCGGAGGCGCTACCACGGGTCTATCTTGGGTGCTATACTTATTAAATGGAGATAATGGGCTGGACGTTCTTGCAATGGCTTTTGGAAGCGCATCTTGTTCCATCAAAAAATCAAGGGCGTCCACGGCACGGATGACTATCAGGTTATTTGATCGTCCAGCCAGTTTCGAGTGTATGTGGCGAGAAAATTTCTCCGTGTAACGACCGTCTGCGGGATCGCTCCACCCTTGCCCCCAATAATCCTTGTCTTTTTGTAAGGCCAGAATGAAAGAATTGAGCGCCCTGGCCGTAGCTAGATCGAATTGCTTGGAACGCTTAACCGCAAAACCAGCATCAATGAGTGCATCCTGAATATAACCAATCGCTAAACCCTTTAGTTCGAGCTTAATCCTTACAAGATGGTCTTTATTATCCAGAAGAAGCTGGGCGTTTATAGCTTCGTAGCGATCGATTTCTTCGTCAATTTGTCTGCCCAATTCTGTTCTCGAAATCCTACCGTCTCTATAAAGAGAAAATATTCTTGCTTTTGAGTGAAAATGTACATCCAAGTTCAAGCTTGCCAACAACGCTGGCTGGAGACAATCTTCCATCGATAGAGATCGCAACTCATTCCTCAGTTTCTCATGAACACGAATTCTTTGATTTATAGCTTGGTCGCTATACCCTCCAACATACCCTCGAATTTGTTCGGGACCGATAAGGCTAGACTGAATATCCTCCATCTTCTCAAAAAGACGCTCTGAACAAGCTTGTGATCGCCGATACTCAGAGAAAGTCTCTTGTCCTATCGCATGAAAGGAAACGAAGATCGAAAAGAACAAAATCGTAGCCAGCTTATTCACATGCCATTCCCCAAGAGCCTCTCGACCCTACTAGCAGGCGAGCTTGCAGTTTGTCCTGCGCAATGAACAAGCCGCTCTCACATCCATCCCCCTCATCAGTCTTTCGAGTTATATTCCACCTGACATGAAGGGCCTATGAATACAAAGGCATTCAATCAACCTGATGGATATCGAATATCAATTTCATGCTGTGAACGGGCTAAACTTATTACTCGACTCGAGTTGGAATGAGAGATCACCGCTCCGGCTCTGGCCCTCGTCTCTGACCAGATGCAGCTTGCCGACGGTCCATGAACGCCTGCTTTCGCTCTTCCCGCGATAAGTTAGCCCGCGCTTCAAAATCCGCGCGCTCCCGCGATATCTCTTGGTGTTGCTGGCTCAGTTTGTCACGCCGTTCTTCCATACGCCTTTGGAAGAAGAGCCGCTGTTCACGCTGATGCTGAATCAAATCGTGTTTTTCCGCCTCATCCCGCATTTGCGCCTTTGTCGCTTCGGCCTCATTCTCGCGCTTGATCCGTGCATTCTCACCGTTCAGCCATGACCACGCCCGCTTAAGCAGACCGTTCGGGAATTTGGCCTGCCTTGCCCGAACCTCTTCGATGCGGCGCTCCTCGATCCGCTGGAGCGTTTCAGAGCGCTCGGCACGTTGACGCTCAATGAGAGCCTGTTTCTGTGTGCTGCGCTCAGCCAGACGCGCCGCATTGCGGGTTCTCAGCTCTTGCGCAAACCCGCCCATCTTCTCCGCCATGTCGCGGGCGTATTGGGCTTGAGCCGATTCAACATCGGGCAAGTCCTTCTCCGGCCCCAAGCGCTCTCGCACCATCTTGGTCTTCACACCTAGCCAGCGCGGCAGGCTCATCACTTCCTCCTGATGATCAATCACGACAAAGCCGCGCCGCCCCCCGCGCGCGAGCCGGAAGCCCTTATCCTGTAATGCATGTTCAAAGGCGGCGCGTGTGTCACTCATCGCCCAGGCCGCTTGCAAATCAGCTTTGAGCTCATCGGCATGACGCCCTGTGCGCTTGGCCTGCTGATATTGCTCAAGCGTGTAATTGAGCGGATTGCGCTCGGCTTTGTTGATCAGGCCGCGCGGTACAGTCCATCCATGCTCTATGAACAACTCGCGGCTGACATCGCGCATCTTGAGCCGATTGAACGGCATCGGAATGGCCCGCATGGTTTCAGCATCAATCCGTGACCAGACGACATGGCAATGCCGATCTCGATGCTCGCCTTTCTCATGGAAGACAATCACGCGAGGTTGACCTGACAGCCCCAAGGCGTCTTCGGCCTTGGCAATCGCTTTCTCGAAGTCCTTCGAACTGGCATTGGCATCCTTGGGTGGTGACAGGCTGAGCGAGAATAGAGGCTTTTGGCAGCGTGTGCCTTTGGCAAGCGCTTCAATCTCCTGAAACGCTCCGCGCACATCATCCGCCATGAAGCCTTCAACATCATGCACCTGGACGTGTTCATTCTCATCGGTGCGCATGAGGTGAATCGCCAACTCACGCCCGCCGCCTCTGGCATTACCGTGCAGGATCATGGCGTGCGGCCCCCATAGCCAAGCGCAGCCATGATATCCTGCCGCAAAGATTTTAGCTCGGCGCAAGTTTCACGAAGCTCTTCGATCAGATCAGGCGTGAGAGGCAATGCCCCGATATTCGCAGCCTTGGCGATCTGATTGAGGTTCTGAGAAATGCGCGACTGACCCAAAGCGCCCAGCACTTTGCCAAGCGCTTCGCGATCCACCTGCCGCGCGCGGGAGCGATAATGCGGTCCTGTGAACAGGCGCGACTTGATGTAAGCGCCCAAAGGTTGACCGTTAGCCTTGTCCGCAAGCTCGTCTCGTTCTTGTTTCGTCAGGCGCAGGGAGAACGGCGCGCCGCGTTTGGTTCGGGCAGGCCGGATTTTTACATCGCCGTGTCCCGCCGCCTCCGAGAAGCTTTCATATGTCTTGGGTCCGCCGGGTCTCCTCATAAGCCCAGCTCCTCAAGCTCATAACGATATGGTTGAAGTTGGTCTTCGAAATATCGTAAGCTTTCAAATAGTTCGTCCACTTCAATCGGAGAGTTTAAGAGATCTCCGCTCAGTGGCACCAGGATTTCCCCTCATTTCGCAAGAGATCGCTGACGCGGATGTGGTCCCTCTCGGGAAACGCTGAGCCTCAGTTCGATTTGGCGAAATGGACGTGCATGAGAGACGAGCACGCCGCATGAAATCATGCTCACTCAGGCTCACCATCAAACTTTGGTATATCTTTTGCCTTGCCCTCGCGCGACGCCCGTGAAAACAATTGCCGATCAGTCACGGAAGGAAGCAGCCCACATGAAGGCGTACGTCATTGGAGACTACATCAACACCAAACAACTGGCGCCGGTAGACCGTCCCGATCCGACGCCCGGCCCCGGTGAAGTCCTCATGAAAGTGCGTGCAACCGGTCCAAATGCGCGTGACTTTCAGATCTGGACAACCGGCACCGCCATGGGACCCCCGCCCAGCGAGCGCGTTGTGTGCGCAGACAATGCCGGCGAAGTTCTGGCCGTCGGTGAAGGCGTCACCAATGTAAAGCCTGGCGACCGCATCTCGACGATCCATTACAATCAATGGATCGATGGCCCGTGGGACTTTGAAATGCGGCACATTGATCATGGGCAAACGATTGATGGGTTCATGCAGGAGAAGGCCATTGTATCGGCCGAGGCTGTGGTCAAGCTGCCCGAGAATATCTCCTTTGAAGACGCATCCACCCTGCCCAGCGCAGGACTGACGGCATGGAACGCCGTGGTTGCCACCGGCCAGGTCAAGGCGGGCGAAACCGTTGTCACGATCGGCACGGGCGGGGTTTCCGTTTTCGCCATGCAATGGGCAAAGATGCTGGGTGCACGCGTCATCGTTACCTCGTCCAGCGACGAAAAACTGGCAAAGATGAAAGAGCTGGGCGCGAACGATGTCATCAATTACCGGACGCATCCGGAATGGTCCAAACAGGTGATGGAATTAACGGGTGGCCGCGGCGCTGAAGCTGTCATCAACAATGTCGGCACATCTGAAATGGATCAGTGCCTGGAATCCTGCGCATCGTGCGGCCGGGTGATGTTTCTTGGGCACAGCCCGGTTTCCTCTGACCGTGAAGCCCGCGCGATGCCCCCGCTCCTGCGCCTTCCTTTGCTCATCATCAAGAACATCGATATTCGCGGCGTGATTGTTGGTAGCCGGAAAATGTACGAAGATCTGATCAACGCAGTCTCAAAGCACAACATCAAACCGATCATCGACCGCGTCTATGATTTCGACCAGGCCAACGAAGCCGTCGCCTATATGGCCAGCACCGACAAGATCGGAAAAGTCGTCATTCGCGTGAACTGATCCCTTGCAAATCATCAAGCGCACCGAGCCGATCCCACATCGCCGGTGTGTTAGGATTTCGAACTAGAAAGGGTGGTCCTCCGGGCCCGCCCTTTTTCTTTTGTCTCTGACAATGTGCAGGGATCAGGCCAGCGTTTTTTTCAGGGCGGTGGCCCAGCCGCGGCGAAGGCGGGCGGACGCGGTCTTTTCCATTTGGGGCTCGAACCGCGTGCCCGGAACGGTGCGGCTGGCCCAGTCATCGGCGGATAGCCAGCCCAGCTGCATCCCGGCCAGAGCTGCCGCACCAAGCGCTGTCATCTCGCGATAGTCCGGCCGCAGAATAGGCCGCTCGCAAATATCGGCTATGAATTGCATCAGCCAGTCATTTGCAACCATACCGCCATCGACGCGCAGCTCCTTGATCGCGACACCGTCTGCCTCGAATGCGTCGAGCAGATCCCGCGTCTGATACGCAACGGATTCAAGGCCAGCGCGGACCAGATGCTCCGCAGTCGTGGCCCGCGTAATGCCCGTGATCGTGCCGCGGGCATCCGCTTCCCAATGCGGCGCACCAAGTCCGGTAAAAGCCGGGACGATGTAGACACCGCCATTGCCTGGCAGGCTGGCCGCTATTTCCGCGCTTTCCGCCGCATCTTCGATCAGGCGCAAATCATCGCGCAGCCATTGGACGATTGTACCGGCATTGAAGATCGACCCTTCCAGCGCCATCGCGCCCCGGCCCGGCGCTTCATAGCCAATTGTGCCCAGCAGGCGGTTGACCGATTGCGGTCGATCCAGCCCGCAATTGGCCACCAGGAACGCCCCGGTGCCATATGTAATCTTGGCTGTTCCCACATCCAGGCAAGCCTGACCAACAAGCGCAGATTGCTGGTCACCCGCCGCTGACAGGATCGGCAATGCCTTTCCGAGCAAGGCCGCAGCACTCGTTCCAAAATCATCCGCGTTCTGTCTTATCTCTGGAAGCAGGGGTTTCGGCACACCCAGAAGGCTGCACATGGATTCGCTCCAGCCAGCATCCCCGCCCAGGCCAAGGCGGTAGAGCAAGGTCCGAGACGCATTGGTCACGTCCGTAACGTGGGATGCACCGCCGGTCAGCTTCCAGATCAGGAAGCTCTCGATTGTGCCGAAGGCCAACTCTCCCGCCTCGGCGCGCGCGCGGGCACCATCCACATTATCCAGTATCCAGCCAATCTTCGTGCCGGAAAAATAGGGATCGATCAGCAGGCCCGTCTCTTCGTGCACAGCGGCTTCATGACCCTGTTTGCGCAGGCGGTCACAGGTTTCTGCCGTGCGACGATCCTGCCAGATGATGGCCGGGGCGACGGGCGTTCCTGTCGCACGATCCCAGACGAGCGTCGTCTCGCGCTGATTGGTGATGCCGATGCCGGCAATACGCTCTGCGCCGCCCGCCTCCGCAATCGCAGAGCGGCACACGCCGAGCGTCTTCTCCCAGATCTCCTCGCCGTCCTGCTCAACCCAACCATCATTCGGATAAGTCAGCGGCACCTCTTCCTGCGCCAGCGCGACTTCATTCAGGTCGCGGTCGAACACGATTGCCCGCGTGGATGTGGTGCCCTCATCAATGACGAGAATATAGTCGCCCATGTCGCCTGCCCTCTGGTGTTTGAGACAGGATGGACCGGTGCGCGCCTGCCGGTCAACGCGCGTTGCGCTGTGCCCCGCGATCCCCAAACCACCAAAGTGTTGCCGCGGTTGCCGCGAATGTAGCCGTCTCGACGATCTTCGCCTGCTCTGTCTCAGGCGATGCGAGAAAGACCAGCCAGGTGATCAGCCATAACAGCAGGGTCAGAATGGGCCGGGTCAGCGCACGTACGGCATTCACCCAAGCGTAGCTTTCCCCAATCGCCGCCTCCGCCTGTATCGACGCCGCCAGCCCCTGCCAGCGACCCGAGGTTTCGGCCAGCCGCTCTGCTGCTTCGCTCTCTTCCCGGAGCGCCTGCAACTCCATTCCAGCAAGGTGGGACTCATGTTGCCAGCGGGACCGCTCATGCGCCTGCGACTGGCGCTGTTCGAAATATCCGGCGGCGCGGCCGATCATCGTACCGAGCAGGCCGAACACGCCGCCCCCTGCCGCGCTCGCGGCCAGACCGATCAGCTCCGCCATTTTGCCCGGCTCCTCTTATAGTACCAGCGCGCGGGCTGTTCACGCCGATCCAGATGCAGGAAGTTTCGCCCGAGACCGATACCGGTGAAACCGAGTTCCTCCGCCGCAGAGAGGAGCGCGAACCGGTCGTGGCCGATCAGGGAAATGTCGACCGCCATTTCCAGATGTCGGGATTGCGGCGCGCCGCCAATCTCTGCGTTCCATCCTTCGCATCGATGACCGGAATTGATGAACAAGGGGCCCCCGACCCGAGCGCGCAATGTCTCCAGCGAATCCAGAAATTTTGAATCATGCCAGTACTCGCCTTCACAGAACTGGCCGGCGCATTTGCACGCGAGCTCTCTGGGAGAAAAATGCGGCCAGCGCCAGCCATGCGCATCGAAGAGGGAAACAGACGGGATCAACATGTCCCGAGGCTGACACGGGCCAGTCCCTGCCGGATTGGAAACGGCGCAGAACATACAACGCCCCTGAAATCACGCGGATTTCAGGGGCGCCTTCAATGTTCAGTTCGGGGAGAAGACGAACCTACTCCGCAGCCACCGGAGCCACGCCGAACGCCTGACGCTTGGCAAGAGCGGCACGGGCCTCGTCATACTCCCGGGCCAGCTTGTCGACGAATTCTGACGTCGGCATCCGCTTGTCGATGGCACCAATGCCCTGGCCACACCCCCAGATGTCTTTCCAGGCCTTGGCTTCCTGATTGCCGCCGGACCCGAAATTCATCGCGCTCGGATCACTCTCAGGCAGATTGTTGGGGTCAAGCCCGGCCTTTGAAATGGATGGTGCGAGGTAATTGCCATGCACGCCGGTGAACAAGTTCGAATAGACAATGTCGCCCGCTTTGGAATCGACAATCATGTCCTTGTATCCATCAACAGCGTTCGCTTCGTCGCACGAGATGAAGGCCGAGCCGATATAGGCGAGATCCGCGCCGAGCGCCTGCGCCGCTGCGATGGACCCGCCATTGGCGATGGAGCCCGACAGCGCAAGTGGTCCGTCAAAGAATTGGCGGATCTCCTGAATCAGCGCGAAAGGCGACAGGGTGCCCGCATGGCCACCTGCCCCGGAGCAGACGGCGATCAGACCATCTGCGCCCTTCTCCAGCGCCTTGTGCGCGAAGACAACATTGATGATGTCGTGCAGCACGATACCACCATAGGAGTGGATGGCATCATTCACTTCCTGACGCGCGCCCAATGATGTGATCACCACTGGCACCTTGTACTTCACGCACATTTCCACGTCATGATCGAGGCGGTTGTTCGTCTTGTGGACAATCTGGTTCACCGCAAAGGGCGCCGCCGGGCGATCCGGGTTCTTTTCATTGTATTCGGCCAGTTCTGTCGTGATCTTGTCGAGCCACTCGTCAAGCACGTGTTCCGGCCGGGCGTTCAGCGCCGGGAAACTGCCGACCACGCCCGCCTTGCACTGGGCGATCACGAGGTCCGGATTTGAGATGATAAACAGTGGCGACCCGATGACCGGGATGCGCAGGTTCTGGAGAATGGGGGGCAGTGCCATGAGAAATTACCTCACCTGATAACGACGTCGTTTACGTAAACGGAAACTATCGCTTGATCCATGTTGGGCAAGGCGTGACGTTGCGGAGACCTCTTGCCCTCAACTGCTGTTCAGGCCAGAGTACCGGGCATCCACAACAGTGCCAAAGAATTTTGTCCGAGGGAGAAAAACGGAATGCGAAACTTCAGCCTGACTTTTGGTAGCGCTATCATACTGGCAGCAGCGGCTGCCTGTTCCGGCGAACCGACAGACCAGAGCGCCGACACAGAGGTCGCCACACCACCCGCCGAAGTCTCAGAAACAGCTGACACCGAACCATCGGAGTCGAAATATCTTGTCCAACCGCTTGTCTCCGGAATCTTCACCGCAGACCCGTCGGTGCACGTTTGGGACGATGGCCGCATCTATGTCTACCCAAGCCACGACTATGACGCCGGCATCCCTGAAGATGATCTCGGCAGCCAGTATGCGATGCGCGATTATATCGTCCTCTCGATGGATGAAGTCGGCGGCGACGTGACCATCCACGATGTTGCGCTGGATGTGGACGATGTCGCCTGGGCCGCGCAGCAGATGTGGGCCCCGGATGCCGCGCACAAGGATGGCAAATACTATCTCTATTTCCCGGCCAAGGATGCGGACGGCGTCTTCTATATCGGCGCCGCCATCTCTGACAGTCCGACGGGCCCGTTCACCGCTGAGCCGGAACCGATCGAAGGTTCGTTCTCGATGGACCCGAGCGTCTTCGAAGATACGGATGGCGAATACTACATGTATTTCGGCGGCATCTGGGGCGGCCAGCTGCAACGCTGGGCGACAGGCGAATACAATGCTGATCCCGGCCTCAACACCGATCTCGTCAATGATGATCCCCTGACCAATGATGACGAAGCCGGCCAGCCGGACGATGTCGCCCTGATGCCGAAAATCGCCCGCATGGGTGACGACATGGTGTCCTTTGCAGAAGCCCCGAAAGACGTGATGATCCTTGATGAGAATGGCGATCCGATCAAAGCGAAGGACCATGCACGTCGCTTCTTCGAGGCGGCCTGGGTCAACAAGATTGGCGACAAATACTACCTCTCCTATTCAACAGGCGATACGCATCTGATCGTCTATGCGACAGGCGACAGTCCCTATGGCCCGTTTACCTATCAGGGTGTCGTCAATCAGCCAGTTGAAGGTTGGACCAATCACCACTCAATCTTCGAGCATGACGGCAAATATTATCTGGCCTATCACGACGTTCAGCTGAGCGGGAAAAGCCATTTGCGCAATGTGAAGATTGCCGAACTGACGATCAACGAAGACGGCACGATCGAGCCCATCGATCCGATGCCGGGCGAATAATCACGCCCGCCTGTCCGACGAAAAAAGAAGCCGGTACGGAATTCCCGTACCGGCTTTTCAGTTTGCGCGACTAATAGCTCTCACGCATTGGAGAGAACTTCCGACTGGCCGGGGATCCCTCATCCCCCGACCAGCCGGTCCTGCATCATGGCCAACCAGCTTTGCTGGCGATGAAGCATGGATACGATGTCCTCTGAATCCCCGTCTTCAATGAGACGGTCCATCCAGAAGCCCAGAATGCGGGTGTGCGTTTCCATCCAGTCCCTCAAGGCTTCATGCCGGCCCCCTGCCGCTGCAAGCGGCTCTGAAACAGGCTGAAACGGCAAGAGCTTGGCGGACATGACTCACTCCCTATATGCGAACAATTCTCATTCTCACGGAGTCGAAGAAGAGAGTCAAGCGACCAAGTGTCCTTGACCTATCGTTAGCAGTTCACAAGCGCCCCCGGTTCGGACTAAATCCCCGGCATGGCAGATGATCTCCTTCCCCTGAGCAGCGGGTTTCCCGACGCCACCGAAGCCGAATGGCTCGCCAGCGTCGACAAGGTCCTGAAGGGCCGCGGCATTGATTCGATTACACGCAAGACCGTGGACGGGCTGGAGATCCACCCGCTCTATCGGGAGAGTGATTTCCCCGCAGCCACCGACCCGCTGGGCACACCAGGCGTGGCCCCGTATCTCCGCGGGCCCACCGCTGCGCCGGACCGGTTTGCGCCGTGGGATATTCGTCAGGCATTCGCGCATCCATCACCGGTCACAACGAATGAAGAAATCCTGCGTGATCTCGAGCGTGGGGTCATGTCCGTCGAACTGAAGCTCGATTGCACAGGCGCAAACGGCGTGCAGATCACCACGCTGGAAGATTTCCGCACAGCGCTGAATGGCCTGCGCGCGGACATCGCCCCTATCGCACTTGACCATGGCGCAGGCTCTGGTGTCACCGCGGCCACGCTGCTCGGTCTGTGGGGACAGGAGCAAGATACTCCCGCCAGTCAGAAATTCGATTTCAACATGGACCCGCTCGGGTGCCTTGCCCGCACGGGCAAGCTGTCGGGTGGATTGAACGGCGCCTTTGCGCGCCTCTCGGCAGCGGCCAACAGCCTTGGCGACGCCTATCCGGAAGCCGGCCTGATCCGCATTGATGCCCGCATGGTGCATGAAGCTGGCGGCTCCGACGCGCAGGAGCTGGCCACCCTGATCGCCAGCGCCGTGGACACGCTGCGCCGGCTGGACAATCGCGCGGATATTTCTGCGCTTGTCCCACGCATGAGCTTCGCAATCGCGCTCGACAGCAATTACGGTCTCGGTGTCGCAAAACTACGCGCAGCCCGTCGTCTCTGGGCGCGTATTCTTGACGCCATGGAGCTGCAACCTGTTCCCATGCGTTTGCAGGCTGTCTCGTCTGGTCGCATTTTGTCGCGTTATGACGCCTGGACGAACATGCTGCGCACGACGGCGGCGGCGTTTGCGGGTGCAGTGGGCGGCGCAGACATTCTCACCATCCGCCCCTTCAATGAGGCGCTCGGCATTCCCGAAGGCCTCGGGCGGCGCATCGCGCGGAACACGCAATTGATCGCGATGGAGGAAAGCCAGCTTGGCCGCGTGGCCGACCCAACCGGAGGCGCATGGTTTACCGAAACCTTTGCGGACGATCTGGCCGAAGCAGCCTGGAAGGAATTCCAGACCCTCGAAGCCGAAGGCGGCTATGCCGACTCCCTGATCGCGGGCAGCTTCCAGAAACGGATCGCCGAGAAGCGCGAGGCGCGCGCCAAGGACATCGCCAAACGCAAGGTTCCGATCACGGGCGTCAGTGAGTTCCCGCTGCTGGACGAGATCGCCGCGCCGGTCGCGGACGCGCCCTCCGTCACGCCAAAGGACGGCATCTCGAACGAAGGCTTCGCGCGTTTCGTGACGGCTGACCTGCCCGCAGACGAGGCCGATGCCACCGCCGAAGCCCTGCCGCGCATTCGTCTTGCGGAAGACTATGAAGCCCTGCGCGATGCGGCGAGTGCTGCGCCCAAGCGCCCAAGCATCTTCCTGGCGACGCTCGGCCCGCTTGCCGAACACAATGCCCGCGCAGACTTTGCCCGAAACCTCTTCGCCGCTGGCGGCCTTGAGGCGACGCAGCCCCCTGTGCCGCCGCAATCCCCATCCGAAGCCGCCGCCGCGTTCAAGGCCTCCAGCAGCAAGATCGCCTGCATCTGCGGTGCCGATGCGCGCTACAAAGACGAAGCCGTCGAAACCGCCAAGGCGCTGAAAGCCGCTGGCGCACTGCATGTCTGGCTCGCTGGCAAGTTCGAAGGCGACAGCATCGATTCCAACATCTTCATGGGCTGCGATGTGCTACACACGCTGAAACTCGCCCACGCAAATTTGGGAGTGGCCCAATGACCAATTTCCCCGACTTCACGAAACTCGATCTCGGCACGCCAGATGCAAAGGCCAAGTCGCCAGACCTTGGCGAGGCTTGGGAGACGCCGGAAGGTGTCGCCGTCAAATCCACCTATACCGCCGACGACCGCAAGGGGCTCGACTTCCTGGACGATTATCCAGGCCTTGCCCCCTTCGGACGCGGGCCTTACCCGACCATGTATACGAACCAGCCCTGGACGGTTCGTCAGTATGCTGGCTTCTCCACGGCGGAAGACTCCAACGCCTTCTATCGCCGCAACCTGGCCGCCGGTCAGAAAGGCCTCTCGGTCGCCTTCGACCTGGCCACACACCGCGGTTATGATTCCGACCATGTCCGCGTGTCCGGGGATGTCGGCATGGCGGGCGTCGCCATCGACTCCATCTATGACATGCGCACGCTCTTCTCCGGCATCCCTCTGGACAAGATGTCGGTGTCCATGACCATGAACGGCGCGGTTCTGCCCATCCTCGCACTCTACATCGTCGCAGCCGAGGAACAGGGTGTCGGCCCGGAAAAGCTCGCGGGAACCATTCAGAACGACATTCTGAAAGAGTTCATGGTGCGGAACACCTATATCTATCCGCCCAAGCCATCGATGCGGATCATTTCGGATATCTTTGCCTACACCTCGCAGAACATGCCGAAATTCAACTCGATCTCGATTTCCGGCTATCACATGCAGGAAGCGGGCGCCTCGGCGGATCTGGAACTGGCCTACACCCTCGCCGACGGCATTGAGTACATCCGCGCCGGTGTCGCTGCCGGCCTCGATGTCGATGCCTTTGCGCCGCGCCTGTCCTTCTTCTGGGCCATCGGCATGAACACCTTCATGGAAGTCGCCAAGATGCGCGCCGCGCGCCTGCTCTGGGCAAAGCTCGTGAAGGAAGAGTTCAACCCGAAGAACCCGAAATCCCTCAGCCTGCGGACACACTCGCAAACCTCCGGCTGGTCCCTGACCGCGCAGGACGTCTACAACAATGTCATCCGCACCTGCCTTGAGGCCATAGCAGCCACGGGCGGCCAGACCCAGTCGCTGCACACGAACAGCTTCGATGAGGCCCTCGCCCTGCCGACCGACTTCTCCGCCCGGATCAGCCGCAACACGCAGCTCTTCCTGCAACAGGAAGGCGGCGCCTGCCAGACGATCGACATGTGGGGCGGCTCCTACTATGTCGAACGCCTGACGCATGACCTTGCCGAAAAGGCCCTCGCCCACATCGCCGAAGTCGAAAAGATGGGCGGCATGGCCAAGGCCATTGAGGAAGGCCTGCCGAAGCTACGAATTGAGGAAGCCGCGGCCAATACGCAGGCCCGCATCGACAGCGGCACGCAGACCGTGGTCGGCGTGAACAAATTCCTTCTGGACGAGGAAGAAGACGTCCCTGTGCTGAAGGTAGACAATGCCGCCGTGCGCCGTATGCAGCTGGACAAGCTGGCTCGCCTGAAATCCGAACGCGACGAGGCAGAGGTCACCGCCAAGCTGGACGCAATCGCCAGGGCCGCCGCCGGCACCGAGGGCAATTTGCTCGCGCTAGCCGTGGACGCCGCCCGCGCGAAGGCCACGGTGGGCGAGATTTCCGAAGCTGTCGAGCGCAGCCAGGGCCGCCACCAGGCTGTCATCCGCTCCATCAAGGGCGTCTATGGCGGCGGCGTGAAGGGCGACGACAAGGCCGAGGCCGCCGCAACGCTTGCTTCAGATTTCGAGAAGAAACATGGCCGCAAACCGAAGGTCTACATTGCCAAGATGGGTCAGGACGGACACGACCGTGGACAGAAGGTTGTCGCCTCCGCTCTGATGGACCTCGGCTGGGATGTCGAGATCGGCCCGCTGTTCCAAACACCGGAAGAGGCCGCCGCCGACGCTCGAAAGGCCGGGGTCGACATTGTCGC
The DNA here is from genome assembly GCF_000682715.1 of Hyphomonas atlantica corrig. GTDB lineage: Bacteria > Pseudomonadota > Alphaproteobacteria > Caulobacterales > Hyphomonadaceae > Hyphomonas > Hyphomonas atlantica. The sequence continues at coordinate 17,975 of NZ_AWFH01000007.1, forward strand.
CGCCTCCTCGCTCGCGGCGGGCCACCTCACGCTGGTGCCGGAACTGAAACGCGCGCTCGGCAATGAAGGCGCGGCGCACACGCAGATCATTGTCGGCGGCGTGATTCCGCCACAGGATTTCGACGCGCTCTACGCCGCCGGCGCTTCCGCCATCTTCCCGCCGGGCACCGTCATCGCCGACAGCGCCATCCGCATGCTGGAAGTTCTGGACGAAGACGACGGCTCCAAGACAGCGGCGGAGTGAGTGGCGCCTCTTGAAAGCCGGGTAGGCCCACCCCAATTATTATTGATAAACAATAATAATGGAGCAAGACATGATCGTTTCGACCACCCCGACCCTGCAGGGCCATGACATCACTGAGTACAAAGGCCTCGTGACCGGCGAAGCCATTATCGGCGCGCATATCTTCAAGGATCTGTTCGCCGGCATTCGCGATGTTGTGGGCGGCCGCTCCGAAGCCTATGAGAAGACGATCCGCGAAGCCCGCGAGGTTGCCACGCGCGAAATGTGCGAGGAAGCCGCCCGGCGCGGCGGGAATGCCGTGGTCGGCGTGGACATCGACTATGAAGTCGTTGGCCAGGGCGGCTCCATGATGATGGTGTCGGTTTCCGGTACGGCGGTGACGATCAAGGCCGGCAGCTAATCCTTTGACTTGTGGGCCAGTGCTGCGGCATTGGCCTCCCAGTTCTGCCCATCGAACTTGTTCACGGTCACGTCCAGTGTCTGCCACTCATCAAGGCACCGCCACGTCACGGCGAATCCATCCTGGTTTGAGCGCGGCACGTAGAAACTCTTGATGCCGCATGTCTTGCAGAAACGGTGTTTCGCGCCGCCCGTGTTGAACGTGTATTCGGCAAGGTTCTCCGCCCCCTGAAGAAGACGAAAGCGACTGGCTGGCACGATGACATGAATATTTCCGCTCATCGCGCAGATCGAGCAGTTGCAATCCTCGACCTCGAAGGCCGCCGGCAAATCCACCTCGAACCGCACCGCGCCGCAATGGCACCCGCCCGCCTGCGTGTTTAGTCCGGGCAGGGTCACTCTTCTTTGCTCATATGGCCTACATAGGCGTCGAGAATGGCCATGAACTTATCCACATCCTCGGTATCGAAATTGGCCTCATGCTTCAGGTCGAGGGAATAGTCGACCCCCACCGCAAAGGACTGCTGGTCCGGGCGCGGCAGGATGAAGGCGCGGCCAAACGGGTAACTGTCGTTGAAATGGTTGGTTTTTTCATGCGTGGCGAGGTCTGGCACCCCTGCCATTTCAAACGTCGCAAAGATCATCGCGCTCGCGCAGGTCTTCGTTTCGTCGCAATCCATCATGCGCACCGAATACTTGAAGTTACCCTTTGTTGCATCGAGGAGAGCAACATCATCGCGTACCCACGTAAGCTCCACGTCTTCGCCGCCGGCGCGGGTCAATATGGTTGAGGCATTCTCCGGAGAAATTGGCCAAGCCAGCGCAGGCAGAGCCATCATCACGGCAAGTGCCGCGCAAATTCCGCTTCTGATCATGTTGCGTCGTCTTCCTTGTTTCATCCCATCCAGACTGGCGGGCACCGGTCAATCCAGGGCTTTGCCCGTTCCAGCTGGCCAGCCAGCGAGAACAGCAATTCCTCGCTACCACACCGCCCGCCAAACATCATACCGATCGGCAGGCCCTGCGGTGCAGTTTCTGTCGGATCTGTCCAATGAAGTGGCACAGACATGGCGGGCGCGCCAATCTGATTGAACAATGGGCACAGCGGCGCAAAGCTGCCAACCGCCTCGCTCATCTGGTCTGGCGGCGCCGTCAATGCCAGCACGCCCAACTCATCCGGCGCACGGAAGGTCGTCGGGGTCATGATCAAATCGATGCCCTGATCCTCCAGGAATTGTTCGAACTGTATGGCGGTCAGATTGAACAGATTGTTCGCCCGTGCCAACTCCACCATCGGCACAGTCCGTCCAAGCCCCGCCATCGCGAACGTGATCGGTTCCAACTCATCCTCGCGCACGTCCCGGCCAAGCATGGCGGCCCGCGCATCAATCGCCGCGGCGACATTGGCCGAGATGGTGAACAGCGCCGCCTTGCCAAGCGCCTCACCGTCCAGGGATGGGGCGGCTTCGACCACTTCATGGCCCAGCTCTTCCAGCAGGCGAGCTGTGGCCTCGGCACCCTCTTTCGCCTCGGCGCTCATTTCCGTGCCGTTCGGTGCGGTCCGCCAGAGCGCAATCTTCAGCTTCTTCGGATCGCGCGAGACCGCGTTGAGATAGGTGCCCTCCGGCGCCGGCGCGACATAACGACTGCCAGTCTCCCGGCCATGCGAGGCGTCGAGCAGGGCGGCATTGTCGCGCACGGTCTGGCTGACGGCATGGACCGTCGACATGCCGTTCCAATTTTCTGTCTGAAGCGGTCCCATCGGGGTGCGCCCGCGTGAAGGCTTCATGCCGAACAGGCCCGTGCAGGACGCCGGAATGCGGATTGATCCGCCGCCATCGCTGGCCTGCGCCAAGGGCACAACTCCTGCCGCAACCGCCGCCGAGGCGCCGCCGGACGATCCGCCAGACGTCCGCGTTACATCCCACGGGTTGCGCGTTTGGCCGTAGAGCGTGGATTCCGTCGTCGTGGTCAGTCCGAATTCAGGGCTGGTCGTCTGCCCGAACATGACCAGGCCCGCCTTGCGATAACGCTCTGTCAGGACCGAATCCCGCTCGGCAACATGCCCCTTCCAGCTGACGGACCCATTGGTGAGCGGAGCGCCCTTCAGGGCAACACCCAAATCCTTTGTCAGGAACGGGACGCCTGCAAAGGGGCCATCCTTGGGCACATCTGCCAGCTGCGTCTCTGCCATGTCCGGATAGAGCGCGGAAAAGCAATTCAGCTGCTCCTGCGCGGCATGGGCGCGGGACACCGCCTCGTCCAGCAACTCTTTTGACGATACTTCCCCAGTTCGGACCAGCTCCGCCAGTCCCATCGCGTCAAACGCCGCATATTCCTTCATTCCGCCCTCCTGTTTTGAAGGCAGTTTGGAACGTGAAGGCAGAGAAGGAAACCCCTAGTCCTGTGGTGGTGGCGGAGGATCACGCCGATCACGGCTGCGCCGGTCCGGCCCGCGCGCCAGCAAGTCCGCCATGGCGGCGCGCTGATCTGATGGCAGAGCCTCCAGACGCCCGATCATGGCTTCATGTGTTGCGGCGTGCACGTCCTGCTCACTGGACCGCAGAGCGGCAAACGCTTTGCGAACCTGCTCTGCGTTGAAGGGTTCTGTCTTGAGGGCCTTTGCCAGTTCCTCTCGCGCTGCGTTGCGCACTTCGCGTTCAGGCCGCGATTCCCGATACGATTCACGCATCAAGCCGAACATGGCCCGGCGGGTGTCCGATGAAATGTCGCGCTCGACACTCGGGCGATCCCTGCCCCGGTCACGATCCGGCATCTGGCGCACGAGCATCCCGGCAATCAATCCAAGCAAAAGCAGGTTGAACAAGAGAGAGACCGTCAACCAGAAGGAAATGCGGCGCGGTTTCGGCGCGGACGTATCGCTCATTGCATCACCTCTTCTTCAAGTTCCAGCGTGTACGTGTCAAACCCGAGCGCCGCATAGACAGCGGCTTCGGCTTGTTCGTCCTGCGTCGTGACTGGCTGCGCAACGCTCATCCCGGCGAACAGGCCAACCGTGAGGGAGGCCAGAGCCCCTGCCGGAATCCAGACCGGCAGCTTCCAGCGAGATGACCGAGCCGACCGGGGTTTCGGTGCAGATGCAATCAGTGTTTCGCGCAAGGCAGGCGATGGCGAGACATGAGGAATGTCTGAAAACAGACCATCCAGAGCCTGCGCCTCAGACAGCGCTGTCGCAAACCGGGCGGGGTTGTCTGCCATGCGCGCTTTCGCGGCGGCTCGCTCGGCCTCCGGGAACATGTCCGGATCTGCCCCGTAGGCTTCGATCAGGGCCAGAACCCGCGCGTCTGTGATCATCTGTCCGCTCATGATGCGGCCCTCTCCAACAGGCTGGCTCTCAATGTGCGACGTGCACGGGCCAGCAAACTTTCCAGCGCCTCCACGCTGACATCCATGATGTCTGCCGCTTCGGCTTGTGAGTGTCCCTGCAACGCGCACAGCGTCAAGGCAGCGGCCTGGCGTTCCGGCAAGTGGGAGATTGCATCCTCCACGGCGCGGACGCGCTGGGACTGGTCCAGCAATTCTGCTGGTGTCATGGCCGGATCGGTGCGTTCCGGCAGGTGTTCCATCGTTACTTCCCGGCGCTTGCGCAGCCGATCATAACAGAGATTGAGCGCCACCCGGTGCAGCCAGGTGGAGAATTTCGCCCGTGGCTCCCAGGTCGGAAGCGCTTTCCAGGCGCGGAGGAAGGTTTCCTGCGTCACGTCTTCCGCCTCCGCGGCATCCCCCAGCATCCGGGTTGCCAAAGCGAGGACGCCGCTGCTGTAGCGGTCGACAAGGCTGGAGACAGCAGCGGGATCGCCCGCTGCCGCTCGTGTAATCCGGTCGAGGTCTGAACTGAAAGCCAAGACAGGTTTCTTAACCGAAGACGGGCCGGAAGAGGTTGGTCATCTCGTGAGTCACGCGAACACATCACACGCTTCCGGCCCATTCAGCAAGTCCTACCCTATTCCGGGCGTGGGCCGTCGCCCCGCTTGTGCCACTTGCCGTGACGCTTGCCCTTCATCTTGGACTTCATGTCCTCTATTTCTTCGGCGGTGATCACGCCATCGCCATCCGCATCAAGCTTGTCGAAACCGGGATGTCCGCGGTCATCGAGTTCGTCGATGCTGATCGTGCCATTGCCGTCTGCATCCAGCTTAGCGAACATCTCAGCCTTGCGCTCGGCGCGACGTGCTGCGCGTTCAGCTTCACGTTCCGCCTTTTTGGCTTCGTGATGCGCATCGAGTTCGGCCTGCGTCACGGCGCCATCGCCATTTGCGTCGATTTCAGCGAAACGCGCCGTGCGGTGCGCTTCCATTTCTGCTTTGCTGATGTTGCCATCACCATTGGTGTCGATCTGCTTGATCATTTCTTCCATGCCACCGCGAGGGCCATGTGGGCGGTCTCCACGCGGACCATCACCCGGCTGGGCCAAGGCCACAAGCGGCAGGGTCAGCGCAGCAATGGCGGCAATCGAAGCAGTTGCGAGAGTAGTGCGTTTCATTTGAAAAAACTCCGTTCGTTTTACTCACCCATCGCGTATTGAACGGACCGGCCCACCTAATCCGTCGCGGGCAGATGAAGTTTTTCTGCGCAAAGCGCATGAACCCTTGATTTCAATGAAGATATTTCTGCTTCCAGCGCTGCAAAACTGTCGACGCCCACTGAACGACACAGGCGATCCTTGAGGCCTTCCGGCATCACGCCAGCCTGCACATCGCTGCCCAGCGCAAGGCGATGCACCTGTTGGAGCGATTGCAGGAAGGTCACGCCCTCGATCAGCATGGATCGTTCAGCGTCCGGCAGGGTAGAATGCGCAATCGCCTCGCGCGTGTTGGCGCGGATCGCCTCCGGCTTGCCACTCAACAACATGTCCTGCTGCACGACAAACTCGGCGTCCACCAATCCGCCTTCGGCTGTTTTCAGATCCCACAATCCCTTGCCGGGTTTTTCGCGGTAGAGCCGCTGGCGCATATCGCTGACGTCTCTTGCGATGGTGCCGTCATCCTTTGCGGCCCGCGAGACAATCGCCTCGCATGCAATCGTCATGATCTGATGACTGAGCGCCTCATTCCCCGCAACGGGGCGCAGCCGTGTCAGGGCCATATGCTCCCACGTCCATGCGTCCTTATTCTGGTACCGCTCAAAGGCAGGCACACTCACCGCCACCGGGCCTGCCCCGCCAGAAGGGCGCAGCCGCATGTCCACTTCGTAGAGATCGCCCTCCGCCGTCGGCGCAGTCAGCGCGGTGATCAGGCGCTGGGTAAACCGTGTATACCAGGTCTGGGCTTCCATCGGGTCGGCGTCGTAGATCACGATCAGGTCGAGGTCCGATCCGGCGGTCAACTCCCGTCCGCCCAGCTTGCCCATTGCGAACACCGCCCAGCTGCCCGGCCTTGGCCCATACCGATTGGCCGTTTCCCGCTCCGCCGCAGCGGCCATTTCCCGAATGGTGTCATCGGCCAGGTCAGACCAATGCGTTCCGGCGTCCCGTGCCTGAATCAACCCGTGCAACAGACGGTGTCCGATCAGGAAATTCTGTTCACGGTGATACCGCCGCCACGAATCCAGTGCGCCATCAAAACTGACATGCTCATCAATCACCGGGCGGGACGGCTCCTGATTGCTGACCAGTGCCTCCAGCAGGTCTGGCCGGCGCGACAGGATCTGTGCCAGGCGCGGAGCCAGTGCCAGGGTGGAGACAAGATCGTCCAGCAATGTCTGCTCTGCCAGCAGCATGGACAACGTCTGCACACCCGATGACAAGCCCTCGAAAAATCGGGAGAACCAGCGAAACGCCTCGTCCGCCTCCCCCGTCTTGCCCATGGCCGCCAGCATACCCGGCAGCAAGGCCGTCAGCAATTCCCGCCCACGCGCTGTGCGGGTGGCGGGGACGCGGCCTCGGTGCCAATTGCGGATCGTGTCGATCGCGGCGCTCGGATTGCTGAAGCCAAGTGACGCTAGGGTTTCGATTGTGCCCGGATCATCATCCACACCCGTGAAGACAAGATTGCCGAGCGAATGATCCTCCAGCGCGCGATCCTCATGCGCGAACAGGCGATCATAATGCGCCTGCACACAGCGGCGCGTGGCTTGAAGATCGCGGTCGAAGGCGGCGAGATCGTCGTAGCCGCTCATCAACGCCACATCGCGCCGGTCGTCTTCTCCGGCGGGCACAATATGGGTTTGCTCGTCGCGGCGCATCTGGACCCGGTGCTCCAGATTGCGCAGGGCCAGATAGGCCGTATTCAGCTCATCCGCCGTGTCCGGCTCGACAACACCCGCCTTCGTCAGGGCTGCCAGCGCGCCGAGCGTGGAATTGTCCCGCAATTCAGGCTGGCGTCCGCCAAGGATCAGCTGCTGTGTCTGCGCGAAAAATTCGATCTCTCGAATGCCGCCCGGCCCCAGCTTCACGTCCGGTGACACGGTTTCGAAATCGGCCCGCCCCACCTTGCTGTTGATCATGCGCTTGATGGCCTGAATGTCGCCAATCGCCCAATAGTCCAGATTGCGCCGCCAGACGAAAGGCGACAGGATCTTCAGGAAACGCGCTGCGCTCTCCCGATCGCCCGCCGTGGGCCGCCCCTTGATCCAGACCATGCGCTCCCAATTCTGCCCGACACTCTCATAGTAGAGGTCCGCCATCCGTGTAGAGACAGCCAATGGTGTGGAGGATGGATCTGGGCGCAGGCGCAGATCGGTCCGGAACACATACCCGTCTCCGGTCAGTTCCTGCATGATGCGGACAATATCGCGCGCGATACGCTGCGCGGTCTCCCCGGCTTCATAGTCCCCGGCCATGAACACGCCGGGTTCGTAGAAGACACAGATGTCGATATCGCTGGAATAGTTCAGCTCATACGCGCCCATCTTGCCAAGCGCGACAGCAAAGATACCCGCCCCGCCCACACCGCGGCGCGCCAGTGTCACGCGCAGGGCCGCCTCAAGACAGGCCTCGGCAAACTCGCTCAGCGCCCGCGTTACACTCATCACGGGCAGTATGCCGGACAGGTCTTCTGCCGCCAGCGACAGGTGCAATTGCGCCTTTGCCTTGCGCATCACGGTCATGGCCTCGGCCTCCGGCAAGTCCGCCGGAATATCTCTCACCGCTTGCAGCGCATCGCGCCAATGGCCGCGTGTGCCCGTCTCGTGCAGGCGGCGCAGATAAGGCGCAGATGGCAAGACCCGCTCCAGCGCAGCTTCTGGCGTGTCGGCGATGGGCGAAATCGTCAGCATACAGGTCTCACACTCTTGGCAGGCGAAGCGTGGCCTTCAGGCCCGGTGCGTCCGCGGGTCCGTCCGCATCATCCAGGATCAGTGCGCCGCCATGCATGTCCGCCACCGAATCCACCAGTGCCAGACCAAGGCCCGAGCCCGGCTGGGTCCGCGCGGAATCCATGCGCTGGAAGCGTTGCACAACGCGTTCGCGCGCCTCAACCGGCACACCGGGCCCGGAATCGATCACGGTCATGTCCACCGTCCCATTCGGCCCGCGCGTGATGGAAAAGCTGATCTCGCCGCCTTCGGGCGTATACTTCACCGCATTGTCGAGCAGGTTCGAGAGCGCCTGTCCAACAAGGTCCCGGTCAGCAAGCACGACCAGATTGCGCGAAATCTGGCTCTTGAAGCCGAGCCCGGCCTCCTCGCACGCCGGATCAAACAGTTCGGCCAGCTCTTCGCCCAGTTCGGAAACATCCATCCGCACCCGTTCGCCCTCTGCGCCCGCCTCAAGCCGGGCAAGGCGCAGGATGGCGTTGAAGGTGCCCAGCACGCGGTCCACCTCCAGCACGGTCTCTTCCAGGGTCGCCTCCGCGCTTTCCCGCGTCATCGGCTCTGACAGGGCAATCTCCAGCCGGTTGCGCAGGCGAGACAGGGGCGAGCGCAGATCATGCGCGATGGCGTTGCCGGTGTGGCGGGTTGAATCGACCAGCTTCTCGATCTGGTCCAGCATGGCATTGAGGCGTGAGGCGAGACGGTCAAACTCGTCACCAGACCCCCGCACAGGCGCGCGGCGCCCCAGTTCTCCGCCCATCACGGCCTCCGCCGTCCGGGCCAGTTCATCCGCTCGTCGCGCAGCCCCGCGGGAGATCAAGATACCGCCCAGCAAGGAGAAGATCAGCCCGATCGGCGCGGCAATGAAGATTGCCCGCTGGATCCGTCCGACAATCGCAGTCTGCTGTTCGGTGTCAAACGCGACCAGCAAGGCCCCGCCATTGTCGCGCAGGCGCACGATGCGGCCCGCCGCTGGCCGGAATATCTCCGTACCGTCCGGTTCATGCTGCAGGAATTCGAAATAGACGGTCTGCACATCCTCTTCCGGCGGCGTGGTTGGCATTCGTCCGAAATGGCCGGCAATCTTCCGGCCCGAGGAATCTTCGAGATAATAGAAATAGGTGGAGCCCGTCCGCGTCATGCGCTCCAGAACTGACTGGCTGAGCCGCTCCATACCGCCGGTGAAGTAGGCATTGCCGAGCTGCTCGAATTCGAGGTCCATCCGCCGCTCGCTCTCCGCGCGGATGTAGTAGACCGTCGAATAGTAGAGATAGACCAGCAACGCAGCCGAGAACGCCGCAAACATGGCGCTGTAGATCAGCGCCAGTTTGAACGTTGTCGTCTTCAGGAAAGTCGGCAGGGCAAGTTTCATACAGCGCTTGGTGCCAGCCGCCTGCGCGGGCGTCTAGCCCTGCAGGCGATACCCGGCGCCGCGCACCGTATGAAGCAGAGGCTCATCGAATTCCTTGTCGATCTTCGCGCGCAGGCGAGAAATATGCACGTCGATGACATTGGTCTGGGGGTCGAAATTGTAATCCCACACCTTCTCCAGCAACATCGTGCGCGTCACGACCTGTCCGGCATGGCGCATCAGATACTCCAGCAGGCGGAATTCGCGCGGCTGCAGGTCAATCTTCTGGCCAGCCCGCGTCACCTTGCGGGTCAGCAGATTCATTTCCAGATCGCCTGCCTTCAGAACGGTGATTTGCTGCTCCACCGGCAGGCGGCGGCCCAGCGCCTCAACGCGCGCGGCCAGCTCCGCCGGGGCAAACGGCTTGGCCAGGTAATCATCCGCGCCAACCTTCAGGCCCTGCACCCGATTCTGGACATCGCCCAGCGCCGACAGGAAGAGGGTTGGCGTCTTGCCGCCAGCCTCACGGTATTCCTTGACGAGCGTCAGGCCATCCTTCTCCGGCAGCATGCGGTCGACCACAAGCGCATCGAACTCCGATGATCTTGCCAGGGCCAGGCCACTGTCGCCATCTGTGGCCATGTCGACGCGGTGGCCCGCCTCGACCAGAACCTTCTCGATAAAGCTGGCCATTTCAATATCGTCTTCAATCACGAGTACATGCATGGCGTCTTCCTGAACTGTCTGCAGCATCAGACCCTCCTATTCGGCGTCCGACAAATCAATTGTGCGATAATTCGTGATCTGCCCGATACGGACAGCGACCAGAACTTTCGTGCGATTGGCCCGCTTTGCATCGCTGATGGCCTTGCGCAGGGCATCAACGCTCGTTGCGGGCTTATTGTTCACTTCGAGGATCACCATACCGGCCTGAAAGCCAGCTTCCTCAAGCACGCCATCCTTTGAAACCTTGGTGATCACGAGGCCGTTCTCCCCGGCTTTCAGGCCAAGGCGTTCGCGCAATTCGTCGTCCATCTGCTCGAACGTGCCACCGACTTCGGAAACCACCTGGCCATCCTCGACCGCATCATCCGATGGGGACGAACTGGAAGGTGTGATGTTCGCATTCGGACTGCTCGGGCGTTCGCCAACAGTCACGTTGATTGTCTGTTTCTTGCCGCCGCGAATGATTTCAAACCGGTTGGCGGTGTTCGCAATCAGCTTTCCGACAAGGCGCGTGGTGGAGGTTGCGTCCGTCACCTTGTCGCCATTGACGGACAAGATGATGTCGCCGCGTTCCAATCCGCCCTTCTCGGCCGGGCTGCCGCTGGTCACATCAGCGATAATCGCCCCTTTGGCATCCTTGATGCCCTGGGCTTCCGCCATATCCTCGGTCAGGTCCTGAATCGCAACGCCCAACCAGCCACGGGACACTTTCCCGTCCTTGATCAGGGCCTTGGTGACCTCATCGGCCAGTTCTGCCGGAATGGCAAAGCCGATGCCAACCGACCCACCCGTTGGAGAGAAGATCGCAGTGTTCACACCGATCACATTGCCGTTCAGGTCAAAGGTCGGGCCGCCGGAATTGCCGCGATTGATCGAGGCGTCAATCTGAAGGAAGTCTGTGTACGGGCTGTCAGGGCCAATCTCGCGCCCGTCTGCTGACAGGATGCCCGCGGTGGCTGTTCCGCCGAGGCCGAACGGGTTGCCCAGCGCCACGACCCAGTCACCTTTGCGCATGGTGTGGGAGTCGCCGAAATTCACGAAGGGGTATTCGCCCTCTTCCGTCACGCGCAGCACGGCGAGGTCTGTCTGGGCGTCCTTGCCGACGAGCTCAGCATCCAGTTCGCGGCCATCCTGCAAGACAACCTGAATTGCGGTCGCGCCATCCACGACGTGATTATTGGTGACGATGTAGCCATTTTTCGAGATGAAGAAGCCTGAGCCGAGCGAACGCCCTTCCTGGGTTTCCGGCTCTTCTTCCTCTTCCTGGCGGCGTTGTTCCATGAACTCGTCCAGGCCAGGCATGCCGCGGAACTGTTCGAAGAATTGCTGCATGTCGGCCAGGCGGCCAACTTCGCGCTCCGTGGTAACATTCACGCTGACAACCGCAGGCTCGACCTGCTCGATCAGGTCCGCAAAGCTGAGCGGTGCACCAAGCGGGGCTTCAATCTGAATCGGCTGGGCGCCGGCCTCCGGGCTGAAGACCTGTGGGGCCAGAGAGAAAGAGCCCACCATCGCGACGCCTACCAGCGCTGCTACCATGGCCTGTCTCGATATGCCGATTGTCTTCATTCCTGTCTCCAAGTCACTGAAAAATTTGCCGGTATTGGGCATGTGGTCCAAACATTAACCTGCCACAAGCATTGTGGTCATTAAAAGACAGCAAGGTTATTTTGCCTGAATTCCCCATAATTGGCACCGCACCACACGGTATTCCCTCAACTGCCCGATGACTGCGGCGAAATCAGGGTAAATCTGAGGGTAATCCTCCACCGCGCTGTTTCCCCAATAAATTTTTCGCATCCCCGGTGAATTCCCTTGTAAGACTCGAATTTTCGGCCCATTCTGTAATAACAACAGGCTTTGGGGGGTATTTCCGCAATCACGCCATGTCTCTTTTGCCGCCAGTCGGCACTAGGGACCGGGCGTTTGCATTCGGTCGTGGAGGGCTGCCCCCAAACAAGTTGCCGGCGTCGCACAGGCCCTTACGGGAACTGCGGCATATGCCTCCGGAGGCAAAGGTCCCTGCCAGGACTCACCTTCCGGGCCATTGCAATCGTCAAGCGCGTCCCCACCCAGCTGACGAGTGTTATGGAGCGGCGTCGGCATCCCACGACAGGAAGACTCCCCACTCACCGCCGCGCGTTTTCTGGCGCGCCTTGTTTGCTGGCCACTCTTGATTTCCCTAGGCGCGAATGCTCTTGAGCGAGCATTGCCCCGGCCGGGGAAAGGACAGACACGCATGTCAAAACCACTTTCTCTCTTGCTGACAGCGCTGGCCACAGCCGCGCTCGGCATCTCTGCCTGGATGTTCGCGCCGCCGGGAACGCTGCTCCTGACGCTCTGCCTTGGCGCGCTCCTTCTGGCGCTCAGCATCATCGACATTCGCAGCTTCACGCTGCCCGATCCTCTTACAGCCGGAATTGTCCTGCTGGGCATCGCCATGGTCTGGCTGACACGCCCGGAGGAATGGCGAGCGCATGCCATTGGCGGCCTTGCCGGATATCTCGTGCTGGTCGCCATCGAAGTCGGCTATCGCCGCCTGCGCGGGCGGGACGGCATCGGGCGCGGTGATGCGAAACTCCTCGGCGGTCTTGGCGTCTGGACGGGGTGGATGGGTCTTGCACCCATCATGCTTGCGGCGTCTGCTTCGGCCTTGATCGGCGTCATAGCGCTGGCCGTGACAGGCATTCGCAAGGCAGATGCCGACACAGCCATCCCGTTCGGGCCGTTCATTGCGCTTGGTGGATGGGTGGTCTGGCTTGGGGCGCCATACCTTCTGCCAGCTGGCGTCTACTAGACGTCTTCCGGCGCGATCGGTTCAACCGGTGCTGCCTTGCGAGAGCGGGCAATCTGCAGGCCGATCCAGCCGCCGATCAGCAATAATGCGAATGGCAGGCCCCACAGCATCCAGCCAGCCACGCCCTCCGCCTTCGGACGGAACAGAACAAACTCGCCATAGCGATCTTCAAACCAGGTGCGAACCTCTTCGTCGCTTGCGCCTTCCCCTACAAGGGTGCGAACACGTGCGCGCATGTCCTCGGCAATCGGCGCAGAGGATTGCGAGATTGGCTCATTCTCGCACGCCACACAGCGCAGCTCCCGCATCAGATCCTGCGCGCGGACCTCTTGTTGCGGATCGTCCAGCGCCACGTCTTCGGCAAACGCCGCACCCGCCAACAAGACACTGATCAGGATAATGATGATCTGCTTCATGCTTTCCGCCTCGGCCACAGGCTGAACACACCGCCCAGCGCCATCAGGAGTACGCCGAAGTATAGCAGATCAATCATCGGGTTGTAGTAGACGCGGAACACCCAGCGCGGTTCGCCCTCCACCATGCGCTGTTCGCCCAGCGCCGCATAGAGATCGCCCGTGCCGGTCTTGTGGATCGCGGTTTCCGTGGTCGGCATCTGCGCGGCCGGGTAATAGCGCTTCATCGGGGTCATCACTGCGCGGGATCCACTACGCGCAGCCGTCAGAACCGCGCGGTCAGCATACCAGTTCGGTCCCTCAATCGCGCGCACTTCATCCAGTGTCAGCGTCCAGCCGATTACCTCGGCCGAGCCGCCTTCCGCCAAGGCCACCGTGGTTTCATAGCGTCCGGTCGTCTCCACAACGGCCCCGATCACGAACAGGCCCAGCCCCAGATGCGCCAGCGTCATGCCCCAAACACGCGGCGGCAGTCGGAAGATGCGGCCCGGCGTGATCGCCCGGCGCTTCAATTCCCAGACAGAGCCGAGCACCAGCCACACGCCCAGCGCAAGACCAAGCGCTGCGCCGATGGAAATGCTCCACAGGCCAATGCCCAGCGCAACGAAGACAAGCGCCAATGCTGCGCCGCCGACGGCCCATTTGGTCCAGGATTTCAGGTCTGCCTTGCCCCAGGCCCAGGCCTGCACGACCGGCAGGATGATCAGCAACACGCCCAGCATCGGCGTGAAGGTCAGATTGAAATAAGGCTCCCCGACAGAAATCGTGCGCCCTGCGGCCTCCGCCATCAGCGGGAACAGCGTGCCCAGCAGCACGGTCAGTGTCGCCACGATCAGCACGATATTGTTCGCCATCAGCGCGCCTTCACGGCTGAGCAGCGCCCAGGGTTTGCCACCCGCCAGCTTTGGCGCGCGCATCGCGAACAGGACCAGCGCGAAGCCACCATAGGCCAGCAATCCGCCCAGCAGCAGCATTCCCCGTTCCGGGTCGACCGCAAAGGCGTGTACAGAGGTCAGGATGCCCGAGCGCACGAGGAATGCGCCCATGATCGAAAACAGGAAGGCCAGCACCGCCAGCAAGGCAGACCAGGCCGCAAAGCCTTCGCGCTTTTCCGTCACGACCACCGAATGCAGCAATGCCGCCCCAATCAGCCACGGCATCAGGGACGCATTCTCCACCGGGTCCCAGAACCACCAGCCGCCCCAGCCAAGCTCGTAATACGCCCAGTAGGAGCCGAGCGCGATGCCCAGCGTAAGCGGAATGAAGGCCGCCAGAGACCAGCGCCGCGCTTCCCGCGCCCAGACGGCATCAATGCGCGCCTCCATCATGCCCGCCGCGGCCAGCGCGAAGACAAAGGAATAGCCAACATAGCCGAGATACAGCATGGGCGGATGAATACTCAGCGCCGGATCCTGTAGCAGGGGATTCAGGCCCGCGCCCTGAAACGGGGCCGGGTCCAATCGCAGATAGGGCGAAGATGCAAACAGCAGATAGGCCAGCGATCCGACCGCCAGCAATCCCTGCACGCCCAGCGCCCGGGCCTCGAACAGGTCACGGCCTGTGCGCATCCACAACGCCCCTGCCGCGCCAAAACCGATCGTGACAAGGCACCACAGCGCCATGGACCCTTCATGATTTCCCCATGCCCCGGCGATCTTGTAGAGCATCGGCTTCAGCGTGTGGGAATTGTTCGCCACCAGCGCGACGGAAAAGTCAGATCGTGCAAAGGCGATGATCAGCGTCACGAAGGACAGCGTCATCACGCCAAACCCGGCATAGGCTGCCAGCGCTGCGAGGCGTCTTTCTCCTCTCAGTCCGAACAGGCCCTGAGCCAGCGCCGCTGCCAGCGCGAGAAAGGCCGCGAAATGGCCGAGTTCGATCATCCGGCTGCGTCCAGCGGTTTCAGTTCGCGGGGTTGGTAATTCTCGTCATGCTTGGCCAGGATCTGCCGGGCCGTGAAATCGCCCTCTGGCCCGAACTGGCCGGTGGCAACCACGCCCTGCCCCTCGCGGAACAAGTCTGGCGCAATCCCGGTATAATTCACGCGGATCGTGTGGGGGCTGTTATCAATGACCGTAAAGATCATGGTCGCGCCATCATCGGAATAGGTCAGCGAGCCCGGCTCAACCCAACCACCAACCTTGACCACCTTGCCCGTTTCCGGCTGGCCATTCTCGGCCAGGATTTCCGGCGTATAGAACAGGTTCGCATTCTCGCGCAGCGCCATAAACGCCAGCGCCGCCGCCGCCAGAAGCAGCAGCGCCGCAATGCCAAACATATAAAGCCGTCGTGTCCGTGCGCGCATGAAAGGTCTTATAGGGTGTGTTGGCCCATGTGGGGAGTGCGGCGAATGTAGCCGGTTTATTCGGTTTCCGGTGCAGCGGCCTCACCACTGCCCAGCGCCTCGATCATCGGGGCGAAGCGTTCGCGGCGGGGGTCGTCTTCCGGCAGGCGGGAATAGATATAGCGCATGGCCTGTTCGGCCTTGGCCTGATCCCCTGCCTGCGCCGCGCCCATGGCCGCCCACATGCCGGCCCGCACCTGTGTTTCGTCCAGCTCATAAGCCTTCGCAAACAGACGCGTTGCCTCCGGTGAAACGGCGCCATTGTTCAGATCCACCAGCGCATCGGCCAGCGCCAACAAGGCAGGAACATATTCGCCATCGCGCCGCAGGGCGGACTGATAGGCGCGCGCCGCATCTGACGTGCGGCCCTGAGATCGCAGGATTTCTCCAATGAAGAAATGTGGCTGCGGGTCGTCCGGGCGCTCCTGCACAGTGGCTTCCAACCGCGACAGGGTCTCCGCCGGCGTCAGCGATTGCGGATTGGTCTGTATCTTCTCCATCAGGCCCGCCTGACGATCCTTCATGGGCTGGTCGCCCATGCCGGGCTTCCCGATCAGCAAATAACCGCCCACCGCCACGGCGAGACAGACCACAAGAATGATCCAGTTCGTCCGCGTCATGGTTTCGGAAACCTCAGCTGTGCTTTCAGGCCGCCAAGCTCCGCATCGCCCAGCTCCAGTGAACCACGATGCAACTCGGCCAGCTCCTTCACGATGGACAGGCCAAGACCCGTACCCGGCGTGGTCTCATCCAGGCGCACACCGCGTTTCAGGGCGCCTTCGCGCTCCTCCGGTGACAGGCCCTTGCCATTGTCCTCGACATCAATGGTCAGGGCCGCTGCCGTGTCGCGCACGCGCACCAGCACTTCGCTGCTCGCCCATTTGCAGGCATTTTCCATCAGATTGCCGACCATTTCCTCAAGATCCTGTTTCTCCCCCCGGAACACGGCCCCCACCCCGCCGTCAACAGACACGTTGACGCCCCTCGCATCATAGAGACGGTTCAGCATGCGGGCGATGCCATCAATCACGGGGCGCAATTCGGTGCGTGCGCCAAGCGTCTGCGCGCGCGCCACCATCTGCGCCCGCTTCAGGTAATGTTCCACATTGGTCTGCATGCTTTCGGACTGACGGCGCACCACATCATCCAGTTGTGTCTCGCCGGTCGCTTCATTGCGCAAAACGGCCAGCGGGGTTTTCAGCGCATGGGCCAGATTGCCCACATGGGTCCGTGCACGCTCTACCACCTGCCGGTTATGCTCCAGCAGCTTGTTCAGCTCATCGGCCAGTGGGCGCACTTCCGCGGGATAGTCTTCAGACAGTCTCTGCCGCGTGCCTTCGCGCACTTCGGCAATGTCGCCCCCGATCCGCCGCAAGGGTCGCAGGGAGAATGAAATCGCCACAACCATTGCCGCAAACACGCCTCCGAACAGGGCAATCATCGTGACCAGCAAGAGGCTGCGGAAGCGGCTGGTCGCTGCATCATTCGCGGCCCGGTCTGCTGCCGTGACAAGGATCAGCGGTGTCTCGCGGTTCTCGATCAGGATCGCGCGGGAGGCCACCCGCACGCGCTGGCCTGCCGGCCCCTCAAAACGGAAGTTTCCAAACATGGTCAGGCCGGGATTCATCAGTGTCCGCTCAAGCTGGTCTTCATTCAGGGGCACTGGCTCGTCCCACAAGCTCCGTGAGCGGATGTCGCCTGCAATACTGCCCTCTGAATTCACGCCAACAATGGACCAGTATCGGCCGGAATATTGCGTGCGAAAACGTACGTCGCCTGCAAAGAATTCCCGCTGGGAATCCGTCACCCGGCCATCTTCCAGAAACGCGTTCTCGCGGGTCATTTCCCGTGTCAGGCCGACCAGGGTCTGCTCCAGGTCTTCTTCCAGCAGGCTCAAGGTCTGCGCGCGATACACGGCAGACAAGGCAATCGCCCCGCCAATCAAAACGACAAAGCCCCATATCGCTGCGGCCAGCATGATACGCCGGGCCAGCGACAGCCGGGTCCAGCGATCCATCAGGCTTGGTTTGGAAGCGGCGCTGTCGCTCATGCTGAGGGCTCCGGCGCGAAGCAGGCCTTATCCGGCGACGCGGGCTTCGGCATCCGGCACAACCAGGCGATAGCCAAGGCCGCGCTCTGTCTGAATCCGGTCCGTGCCAATCTTGCGGCGCAGGCGGCCGATGAAAACCTCGATCGTGTTCGAGTCACGGTCAAAATCCTGGTCATAGATATGCTCGACCAGTTCCGTGCGCGGCACGACGCGGCCCATATGGTGCATCAGGTAGGACAGGACGCGATACTCATGTGCGGTCAGCTTCACCGGTTCGCCATTCACACTGGCCCGTGCAGCGCGGGTATCGACCACCAGCTTGCCAGCCTCCAGCGTTGCGGCGGAGTGACCGGCGGCCCGGCGCAGCAAGGCACGCAAACGCGCCAGCAATTCCTCCGTGATGAAGGGCTTGGTCAGATAGTCGTCCGCGCCCGCGTCAAAGCCTGCAACCTTCTCGCTCCACGAATCGCGCGCGGTCAGGATCAGCACCGGGAAGGACTTGCCGTCCGCGCGCCATTTCTTCAGGACGCTGACGCCATCCATCTTTGGCAGGCCCAGATCCAGGATCACCGCATCATACGGCTCGGTATCGCCCAGGAAGTGGCCGTCTTCGCCATCGGCGGCCAGGTCGACTGCATAGCCGGATTGCGACAGCACGTCGGCCAATTGGCGACGCAGGTCTGAATCATCTTCAACAACCAGGATACGCATCAATACGTCCCTCCGAATTCAAAAATACACTGTCGGGTCATGCGCCCTGCCGGTCAAGCACGCGGCCAGACCGGGCGTCCACCGTGAACCGCATCTTGCGACCATCGCCGGTCATCCAGTCGATCTTGTAGCGCGGATTGCCGCCATTATCGAACAGGTCTGCGTTCAGTTGGTAACCGCCATACTGGCGCTTCAGATTCTGGAAAATCTGGCTGAGCGGCACCGTTTTGCCTTCGCGTACCGAATCGCGCGCCTGGCCCGGCGACCATTGGTTACGCCAGTCCTGCGCGATCGCCGGTGGCGTCATCACAAGGCCCAGGGCCAGAAGAAAGGCAGAAATCCGTCTCATGGCTTTGCTGTATAGGCATCAGGCTCTGAATACCAAGTGAACATATCCGCGCGGATTCCTTCACTTTCAGCAGACAGCAGCGCATCGACGTGCGCCTAGCCTTCGCGCTTGCGTGCGCGGCGGGCAAGCGCTTCGGCTTCGACTTCGGGGTCCGACGCGATGACCAGCCCGCGCATCACCCCCTTCATGACCGCCGATGTCCGGTCGAAGACTTCCAGCTTCGCGAAGATGCGCTTCACATAAGTCCCCACCGTGTCCGGGCTGAGGCTCAGCGTTTCGCCAATCGCGGCATTGCTGCGTCCCTGCGCCATCCAGTGAAGCACGTCGAGTTCACGGCTCGACAGATTCATCTCGTAATTCAGCTCCAGCGTCATCAACTGGCAATAGCGCAAATAGGCGGTCTGGGCGGCCACCTGGAACAATTGCATGTCCACGGCATGAAGGCTGTCCTGGCCAGTCTCGGAACTTGCCGCGATGAAACCGACCCGCGCCGCAGGTCCGTAAGTTGCGACACAGACACCTTTCTCCATGCCCCAGCTTTTCAGGTCTTCCAGATACGTCGTCTCGTTCTGGTTCAGCACCACATCAGAAGGCAGATGATCCCAATGAAAGGCCGAGCCGATCCGCACGGCGATATCCGGCAACGGGTCATCCATATGGCGCGCGTCGAGATAGGCGTTTTCCCATTCAAGCGGAAACCCGGCATTCACCAATGTCCGCCCTACCGAGCGGTCATGCCCGATGGGAGACAGGCAGATCACGCGCGGCATGCCCATCATGCTGAACACGGAAACAGCTTCGGCTCGCAGATCCTGCAAAGACCGCGCAGTCAACAAAGCTGAAATACCGTCCAACATGTCGCTCACCTTTCCAACACCCCGAACGATGCTAGATGGCTTCCCCTGTTCGGCAAGAAAAAAGCACCCTCTCCCTTTCGGGGTCGGCGCGCCGGACCATTTCATCGAATGATCCGGCGATGCCGAAAGCGCGCACAATGCACGCCTGATGGTGCCTGCGTCCCCCACAGCCACGATGGCAATCTATCTCAATCTCCGGCTTTCGCCAAAGAGATTCCTCCATCATGGGTGGAGCGCGCTTTCCATGAAAAAATGCAATCGATGGAAACTTTCAGCATCCAACTGCTAAAACACGAATTCATGATCTGACATTTTGTCCGTACATTTTCGCCAGGCCAAATCGCCCGTCCTGTATATTTCACTACACGATGAAAAAATCCCGGACTTCAGCGCCCGGCTGCCTGGCCGCAATTATGGTAAACGCGACCAATCTGATTTCCCTTTTGGTAACGCAACCACGTCAGTGAGATTGGCGGACTGATGGGTTTACCTTTTTTATGTACAATGTGTTGACTTGCATAACGACCGAGCACGATCTCTCACACGTTATTGCCGCGCTTCTGGTTCTGACGTTCAGCAATTGCTGTTCGCTTGTCGTGTTCCGCCGCAGCATGGTGGCCGTACAGCTGCAGAACCAGATTTTCTGGGCGATTGCTGCTGGAACGGTCGTCGGCCTGGGCATCTGGTCCACGCATTTCATCGCCCTGCTCGGCTACAAGCCCGGCTTTGAAGTTGTCTTCTCGGGCGGACGCACCATTCTCTCCGCCATGATCGTGGTCACCGGTTTCGTGACCACTGCGCTATTGATGCGGATGAATTCCGATGTCCTCGTGCGGGTGCTTTGCGCAGCGATCGCCACCGCCTCGGTCGCCGCCATGCACTTCTGCGGCATGACCGCCCTGAACGCCTCAGCCATCATGGAATACGACCAGATGATGGTCACGACTGCCCTGGTGCTCGGCTTCATGGGATACGTTGCGACCTATCTCACCGGCGCGAACCCCAGCATCCCGCGCAGCACCCTGCTGGCCACCGTGTTCAGCATCATCGCGGTTCTCTCCATCCATTTCATCAGCGCCACCGGCACCACGATGATCCCGGTAAAGGGGTTGGAAATTCCAGCAATCGCGCTGCGTTCAGGCGGCCTCAGCATCATTATCGCTCTGGCCATGCTGCTCGTCGTCTTCATCTTCGCGATGGCCGCAGGGCTCGACAATCAGTTCCAGCGCATCCGCAACAAGGAACAGCGCAAACTCTTCGTGCTGGCCGATGCCAGCAGCGAGGGCCTGTTCGTAGTCGCCCCGGACGGCACGATCCTGTCCACCAACTCATCCGCGCGCACCATGTTCAAGGATGACGGCCCCGACGCACGCAAACTGGAAGACCTTGGTTTGACGCCGGAGCCAGAACCAGAAACAGAACAGATGCTGGTCGGCAAGAAGATCCAGGACATCCTGCAGATCAAGGATGAGGACATCACCTTCGCCGGCAATCACGATTTCGGTGAGCGGCGACTGCGTTTCTCTGACGGTCGCGAAATGGTGGCGACGGTGTCCAGCCGCTATGTCAGCGAATCGGATGGCGATTTCATCGTCTTCGCGGTTCATGACATGACCCAGCGTGTCCGCGCAGAAGCCCGTGTGCGTACGCTGGCCTATCGCGACTCGCTGACCGGCCTCTACAATCGTGTCGCCTTCAACATGGCGCTGGAATCTGCCGTCAGCAAACGAACAGGCACCAACCCGCATGAACTGGCCGTCCTCATTATCGACCTCGATGAGTTCAAGGAGGTCAACGACCAGTACGGGCATGGCGCAGGTGATACGCTGCTGAAATCCATCGGGCGCCGCCTGTCCAGCCAGCTTGAAAAGAAAGACGTTCTCTCACGTCTCGGCGGCGACGAGTTTGCGGTTCTCCTGCGCGGTCGCAAATCCCAGGACGAGATCACGGATGTCGCCAGCCGCATCCTGACGGCCCTGTCAGACCCCATCGCAATCGGGCGTCGGAACCTGTCCAGTGGCGGCAGTATTGGCATCGCCATGGCCTCCAGAGGCAATCACAGCGCAGCGCGCCTGCTCACCTTCGCAGACCGCGCGCTCTACTCCGCCAAGGAAGCCGGGCGCAATTGTTTCCGCTTCTATGACGCCGAACTGCACAAGCAACAGATGGAGGCACGCAATCTTGAGCGCGCCTTGCACAAGGCCGTCGAGAATGACGAACTCGTGCTCCACTTCCAGCCCAAGGTGAATGCGGCGACCCGGGATGTTGTTGGCCATGAAGCGCTAGTGCGCTGGAACCGTCCCGGCATCGGCCTTGTCGGCCCGGACACATTCATTCCGATTGCTGAACAAAGCATGCTGATCGTGGAGATTGGGCGCTGGACCATTCAGGCCGCCTGCCGCGCGGCACGCCACTGGGGAGAGAATGAGTCCGTCGCCGTAAACCTCTCCGCCCGCCAACTGCTCGATGCAGACCTGGTCGATACCGTCCGCACAGCGCTTGCCGAAACGGGCCTGTCGCCAAACCGGTTCGAACTGGAGATCACGGAAACAGCCATCATCCACAACACCCAATTGGCCACCAGCATCCTGCTCGACCTGAAGAGTCTGGGCATCAAGATCTCGCTGGATGATTTCGGAACCGGCTATTCCTCGATGAGCTATATTCAGGAATTCCCGTTCGACCGTATCAAGATCGACCGCTCTTTCGTGACCTCCATGAATGTCGATCCGAAATCACGCGCCATCGTGGAAGCGATCATCCATCTCGCACACTCGCTGCAAATCCCCGTCGTCGCGGAAGGCGTTGAGACAGAGGACCAGGCCGAAGCCCTCGCACGTCTCGCCTGTGAGGAATTGCAGGGCTATCTGATCGCCGCGCCGGCGCCGGTAGAGATCATCTTTGAAGACGACACGCTTCTGTTCGAACCGGCACAGGCCTGATCGCCTAGCGACCCTCGGCCCAGTCCTTGAGGCCGGGATCTTTCGGATCGGACAGAACAATCTCCAGCCGCGCATAGAGATTGCCCGGCGTTGAGGTCTGCACGCCCTTGCCCCGCAGGCGAAGCTGAGACCCGGTATTGGACCCCGCAGGCACTTTCAGCGTCACCGGCCCGGACGGGGTTTTCACCTCCACACTGCCGCCCAGAACAGCGGTCTTCAGGTCAATGGCGACCGTCATGCGCAAATCCTTGCCATCGCGCTGCCAGACCTTGCTCTCAGGCACCTGGATTTCCAGCAGCGCATCTCCCGGCGGGCCACCATTCGGAGAGGGCTCCCCCTGGCTTTTCAGGCGCAGCGTCTGGCCAGTTTCCACGCCGGCCGGAATGTTCACGTCCAGCGCCGTCCCGTCCGCCATCGTCATCCGGCGGCGTGCGCCGGTGACGGCGTCCTCAAAATCAATCGACACGCGATAGCGCACATCCCGGCCCTTTGTCGGACCGGCGCGGCGCGAGCGTCCACCGCCGAACATGCCGGACAGGATGTCCTCAAACGGGTCGCCTTGTGCGCCGCCAAACGGATTGCCGCCGCGCCCTTCCCAGCGATAGGAACCACCCCCCTGCCCATAGGGCTGGCCGCCGCCGCCAAAGCCGGTCGGGTTGCCGCCGCCATCGATCTCGCCGCGATCGAATTTCGCCTTCTTGTCCTTGTCGCCCAGAATGTCCCACGCGAGAGAGACGCGCTTGAACTCTTCCGCCTTGGCCTTGTTGTCCGGGTGCAGGTCGGGGTGCAGGTCCTTTGCCTTCTGGCGGTAGGCCTTCTTGATGTCGGCATCACTGGCCGAACGGTCCACGCCGAGCACTTTGTAAGGGTCAAGAGCCACGGGCCGGGCATCCTTCTGTCTGCGAGTCACTTATCCGCACACAGTTAGGCCCTCCCGCAGCGTATTGAAACCCGGAGATTACCTTACCGGGTCGACCCGCGCGGCATAGCACCCCGGCCGGGCATTGTGCAGATGAAGATAGGCAACGCCCTCTTTCGACAGCATGTCCGGTATCGCCGTGGCCAGGTCAACGCCTTCCGCCACATCCGCTGCGACCATATCGTGCGCCTCATTAAAGGCCCGGATCGAGATCAGCCGCAATGTGAGGGATTCCGGCACCTCGCCCAATTCCGGCTGGGCTTGCGTCGCACCCGCCCGCACGAATATCGCATGGGACGCGCGGTAGGGCGTCGCCTCACCATGGTGGCAGTGGTGCAGCAGGAACACCGTCTCCCCGATGTCTGCATCCTGCAGGCTGACCCGGCACGGATAGCCGGGATTGGCATCCACAACCCGCTTGTGAATGTTCTGCGCGGCCAGTTCCGCATCAGACAATTGGGTCAAATGGGCGAACTGGCCTGCTGGCAGGGCGCGGATCTGGAAAGTCATGTCGGGGTCCTTTGTGCTTCATGAAACACCCTGTCGGCCGCGCTCCGCTCACGCCACCCGATACATGCTACGCCCCGCAGGATTGCCACGCCCCAATGCGCCCGTCCGGCCCAATCTCTGCCACGCGCGCAGCAACCGCCCCAACAGGCCAGACGGCGGATGGCACTTCGACAATCTCCGACGCGGAAAATCCTGAACCGAAATCGAACGCCACCGCGAACCGGCCTGCGTTCTCCGCTTCCGGCAGGGCCCAGCTTTCCGGCACATCCGCCCCGCGCCGCGTCCAGCTCAACTGGTCGCCCACGCGCCTCAGATGCGCAACCGGCCAGGGCCGGCCCGCCTGATCCTCGAACGTCTCCGCCATTGCGGTATCGTCGGTGACCGCTTTCCACATCATCTCCACGCCGAGCGTCTCGCCGCCAAGGCGCGCCCGCACCACAGCGGCATCCAGCATCACCAGCCGCGCGCCAATCTGGGCCCTGCCCGGCACGCTGCCCCTTTGCCCCCTCAACAGGCCGCTGAGCTGCCAAACATCCGGCGCAACAAGGTCCGCGCTCTGGAACTGGATGCACTCCCAGCCCGCCTCCGTCTCAAGCAGGGCCGCGTTGCCGCCGGACAGCACCTGCCCCTCTGGCAGGCTCGCAAACTCTCCCCCCGGACAATACACACTCAGAACCGTCGCAAGATCCCACCGCCCGACGGGCCCCGGTCCACACGCATCCGTCAGCCGTCCGATCACGGCAGGCCGGGAGAGGCGCGCCACCTCATTCAGCGCATCCTCCGCGAGCCCGGCCAGAACCGCCACCTCGCCCGGCCACGGATCGACCCAAGCCGCGACAAGTGGGCCGGTCTCCTCTCCAAATTCCGGCAGGTGCGGCGCGTCCATGATGACCAGATCCACCCCGCCAAACACTGCTGCCTCCGGCGGCGCGCTGCCGGCCTGTCCCGCACGGACACGCGGCATCGGTGTCAGCTCCTCATGGCAGGTGAGCGCGCGAACACCGCCGCGATCCACCACATCGCTCACCCGCCAGACCGCGCCATCCTCCAGCCGCAGCCCATCGCCCGGCTCCAGCGCCAATGCCGACAGCGGCAGCGCACAAGTCAGGCTCTCGCCGCTCGCCGCCGCGTCCAGCAAGGCCCCCGCCACGGCCTCCGCCCGGCTTGCCCCAAGGGCCAGTGGCAAGGTCACATCCTGCACAAGCCGTGCATCGCCCCCGCCTGCGCGCGCTTCGGCCAGACCCGGTTGGTAGTCCGCCTCAAGATCAATATATGACAGGCGAAGGCGCGCGGGGGCCTTGTCCAGCAGGCCGCGCGTGCGCTGTGCCCCCGTCTCGGTCAGCGCCGCCGCCGACACGTCCAGCACCTCGCCCTCACCCGCCATGCGGAACACCAGTGCGCCATCACGCTCCACGCACTCAAACCCGTACGCCACCTTCAGCGGCTCAAGCGCCGCGCGCACCGAATGCACCCCGTCGAGGCCATAGCCCTCAACCACGCCGTCCAGTCCGGAGACGTCAACATCTTCCACGCCGCCCCGCGCGCAGATGTCCGCCACCACATCGGCCAATGGTGCAAGGCCCGACCGGCCATTCAGCCAATGCCCGCGCGCCCAGTTTCCGCCATCACTCCAGACCGCCTCCTTCAGTGGCCAGGCTGGAAACGGTCGCCCATCCCACGCCCAGACATAGGCGGCCTCCACCAGCGGCTCAGCCTCCCAATGCGGCAACACCGCCGCCAGCGCCCGCCTCTGGAACACCTCGTCCCGCGCCCCGTTGGAATAGGGCGGCAGCGCGCTTTCGCTGCTCTTTGGATCAAAGAACACGTTCGGCGCATTGCCGCCCTTGTCGACCGCCGCAAAGCCAATCTCCATCAGCCGCACCGGCTTCATCCCCGGCGTCCAGCCCGTCGGCGTCGCCGCCCGCACCCCTCCGGGACGCTCATGATGATACGCGTTGGCCCAGCCAGTGATATCCTTCCGGCGGAAGATGAAATGCTCCCCATACGCACCGTCCTGAATAGACAGGCGCGTCTGCGCATCGCGCGCCGTGCCATCGGCATAATACCAGTCATACGCCTCGCCGCCTGCAATCTGCGATGCCAGATAGGCCGGGTCGTCCGCCGCCCCATATCCCGCCAGGGCGTCCAGATGCGCCGCACCGTCGCGCCAGTCACCAAGCGGCGGATACCAGTCCACCCCGACGAAATCCACATCCGCGCTTGCCCATAGCGCGTCGAGCGGGAACAGCACGTCCCCCGTTCCGTCACCGGGCACATGGGCGCCATATTCGGTCCAGTCCGCCGCGTAGGAAATGTCCGCCCCCGGCAGGATCGCCTTCACCTCCGCCGCCAGGGCCACCAGCGCCTCCACAAACGGAAATGCGCCCGCCTCATCCCTTACACGGGTCAGCCCCACCATCTCGCTGCCGATCAGGAACGCCTCCACACCGCCCGCCTCCGCGGCCAACTGCGCATGTTGCAGGATGAACCGACGGAAACCATTTGCGCCGTTCACGAAAGCGTCGATCTCGCTGCGTGCCGCCGCTGTGCCATCTGCCGACACGCCTATCCGCCCGCGCCACGGAAAGCCCTCGCTGTCCATGAACAGGAAAGGCGACAGGGTCACCGACAGGCCTCGCGCGTTCATCTCCCGGATCGCGTCGATCACGCACCGGTCTGCGGGCGTGCCACCATAATTCGGATTGCCGCCTTCATCGCGCGAAATGACATAGGCATCCCCCCGCGCGACACCGGCCACCTCCCAGGCATAGGGCACCGTCACCCGCTCGCGGACTTCCACACCAGGATGGATCTCACACGTCCCCGCCGCAATACTCGTCCCGAACCAGCCCACGGTCAGCGCCACATGGGAAACACGCGGCAAATCTGTCTCCAGCTGGTCCAGCGAGACAAGAAAGTCCGCCCGCGCCTCACCCGACCACGCATTCAGCGCACGCTCCTTTCCGGCGAACACCTGCTCGCGCACAATCTCGGTCGCATAGACAAACTCACCCGACGCCGGGATGATGTTCACCGCCGTGACGACATCCGACAGCCCCGGCTCGGCCCCACCCGGCGGCACGCGCTCCACCTCGAAAGAAAGCTGCGGCAACCGGTTGCCGAATGCGTCCAGCGGCAAATCCTCGAACACGATATAGGCCGTACCGCGATAGGCCGGCGCCTTGCCCGTCCCCTCGATCATCTCGATCAACGGGTCCGGCGCCTGCACCTCATCGCCGGGATAGACCCGGTGCACGACGCCAGACAGGTCAAACGCCTCACCATTCGCCCAGGCCCGCCGCACGCCAAGGATCGGCCCCTCGCCCAGTGCCACGGCAAAGCTGACCGAATAATCATACTCGGTCAGCTTCGGCCCGCCCTTGCTGCCGGCGCGGCGGGTTGTCTTTGTCTCCTTGAAGCGCGCTGCCCAGATCACCTGACCGCCCACACGCATCCGGCCGTAAACGGAGGGCATCCCCGCGCCTTCGCGCGCCTCCATCACGGGCAGGGATTTGACACGCGGCCCCTCCTGCGCCGGGGCAAAATATGCGCCTACCGCCCGCCCGGCCAGATTGCCGAGAGACTTGCCAATCGCCGCGCCGGAGAGTTGCCGCCCAAGCAGGTTCAGCCCTTGCGGCAGGGCCTGCTGCCCGATCGCCTGCCCGACACTTGAAAACACGATCTGCGCCATTGCCTAGTCCTCCACGCCGGGAAAGCTGAACGCCGCCACGGCCCGCCTCTGCCACCACGGCACCAGCCGCGTCTCCACCACCGCCCGCCCCCAATAGGCATGCACAATCCGCCCCGGCGCAGACAGCACGCCGCAATGCTTGGCCGGCACACCGCTCGCCATACGGAACACCAGCACATCGCCCGCCTTTGCCGCGCTGACCGGCTTCTCCACCAGATACATCCGCGCCGCCGCCAGCAGCGTGTCCTCGCCCGTCACTTCCGCCCAGTCCGGCGAATAGGGCGGCACAGGCTGCGGCTCCGGCCCGATCAACTCCCGCCACACCCCGCGCACCAGGCCAAGACAGTCACAGCCCGCGCCCTTGCGGCTGGCCTGATGGCGATAGGGCGTGCCAAGCCAGCCCCGCGCCGCCGTCACAATATCCTCTCGTCTCATCGCCTGCCCCCATCATTGCCGCTCGCCGCAGGGCCGAGCAGAACGAAATCCGCCCCCGGCAGATGCGGAAATCCGCGAAAGTTCTGCGCATTGCCAAACACGTCCGAACACGTCGAAAACCTATGGTCACAAGCCAGTCCAGGAAACGCATCCACATTCACGCCGCAGCGTTCATCGCCCAGCACGGCGTCGCACTGGCGCGCATAGACCCGGCCCAGCGGGCGCTCGAGCTCCGCCTTCCGGCTGACCAGCTGCGCTTCAAACCCGGCCTCACCGCGCGTCACGTCGCTCAGCCATCCGCTCCACACCGTCACGAACAAATCCGGCCGTTGCCAGTCTGTACGGATCACATCGACGCGCGCGCCATCCCACTTGCCCGCCGCCAGATCGGCTTCGGTGATCGCCTCATGCGACAGCGCCCCGCCCGCCGCCGCATGGCCGGGCCTCAGATCAGCAGACTGCGCAAAACTCGCCCCCTCCAGCGCCGCGCCGGACTGGTAGAGAATGCCACCCACCTCTATCGCCCGATCATGCTCCGTCACCGCCAGCAAGAAGCCATCCGCGCGCGTGATCCGCCAACAGAGACAGGTCGTTGCCGCCCCGCTGGCCAGACGCTCTGCAAATTCCTGTTCAATGATCCGCATGGTGTCTATCCGATCAACTCGACCAGAGGCACGCGCAGCGCCTTGCCTGCGCCAAAGCCTTCCAGCGTGATGTCCAGCCGGTCGGTGTCGAACCGTACCGGACAGTCGAAACGATACCCTGCGGTCACCACCCCGCCCGGCGCTGGCGCGGCATCCAGCGTCACCTCCCCCGTCGTCGCGTCCAGGCTGAACTCCGCCGTCACGCCATCCACGGCCACGAGCACGCTGCCTGCCACTGGCTTCAGGATGCGCCGTTGATGATCGCCATACGCCTTGACCAGCTGGAACCGCGTCGCCACCCCATCGCCTGTGCCAATCCGCTGATCCGTGGCCGAGGGCACCTCCCCCGCGGCGCAGGACCGGTCATCGAGCGCGTCACGGAACCGAAACCCGTAGAGTCGCCCGCCGCGCGCCTCGAAAAAGGCCACAAGATGCTGCAACGCATCCAGCTTCAGCGCCGCGCTGCCGACATCCCACCGCCGCCGAGAGCCCGCCCAGACCGCATTGCGCACTTCCGCGCCACTCGCCAGATTCACCACCTCCGTGCGCCGCTCCGGCCCGCCTGTCGCGGCCAGCGCCAGCGGCACGGGAAAGCTCACCTCATGGAAATTCGTCACACTCACAGGAACCGCCCCCCGCCTGCCACGATCCGCGCCAGCAATGCGCTGAGGGATGCTTCGCTGCTTTGCCCGGACTGCTCCGCTCCCGGCGCATAGTTCATGTTGAGGGTCACCGCCTGCTGCGCGCCACCGTCCGCGCCTGCCATCGCGACAACACTTTCCGCCGCCACGCGCGCCAAATCTTTCAGGATGCTCTCGGCCATGCGTTCAAAGTCCAGCTCGCCAGACCGTGCCGCTTGCCCCAACGCGGTCTCGATGCTCTGCCCGGCCTTGCCGAACGCCGCCTCCAGCGCTTCAGCCGCCTGCACGCCCGGCCCTTCGGCAAGGCTGCGGAAGGCATCGCCCGCGGCGGTTAGGTCATTCTCAAAATCGTTCATCACTTGCCTTTCTTTCAACCTTGCCGCTCACCCCGGCGCAGGCCGGGGCCCAGCGCGTGACGTCCGCACAGCCTCTATCGGGATCCCGGCCTGCGCCGGGATGAGCGGTTGGGTGAACATCCGGAAACCCCGCCATCAATTCCGTGAGCCGCCCAGCCTTCAGGCCCGCTCCCCGCGCCGCCAGCCATCGCCACTCTTTCAGCGACAATCGCCAGAAATCCGCCGGGCGAATGCCCGCCGCCAGCGCTGACCGCATCATCTCCGACCAGAGCAACATCAGCCCGCCAACCCCAGCCGGAACGCTTCGGCCACAGCCCGCGCCGCAGCGCCCGGCGCCATTTGCTGCGCGCCCAGCTGCCCGGCAGTTTCCGCTTCGCCGCCGCCGCGCAACAGGGCCGCCAGCACAATCATCAGATCTGCCGCCGACAGCGCCCGCATCCGCGCCTCAAGGTCGCTGATCCGTACACATCCGAACGCCGCTTCAATCTCCGCCAACGCGCCCAGCGTCAGGCAAAGCCGCCGCGCCTGCCCACCGATCACCAGCTCTGTCTCGCCCCGCGCCGCATTCATGGCAGCACCTCAAAACCCAGCCGCCCCGCGCTCTCCAGCGTCACGGAGAATTCCGCCTCGCCATCATGCGCGCCGCTCCAGCTCAGCTCGGTGATCTGGAAGGCGCCTTCGAGAATGCCGAAATCCGGCAGGATCAACTGCCAGTCCGGCGCCTCGCCCGCAAAGAACACCGCCCGCATGCGGGCATCGCTGGCCGCATCCTTGAACACGCCCCGCCCGGTCACACGCGCGGTCTTCACGCCCGCACCGTCGATCAGCTCCCGCCACGCCTCTGCGCTGTCGGCGCTGGTGCCGTCCACCATCCCCGCCGACAATTGGATACGGCTTGTCCGCACCCCGGCCAGCGTCGTGAACCCGCCTGCGCCATCTGCAATCTTCAGCAGGATGTCCCTGCCTCTCTGGCCTGCCATCAGCCTGCCTCCTCTGAGATAATCCGAATCCGGATGATGCCGCGAAAGGCGCGCTTGTCGGCGGTGCGCATCACATCGCCATAGACGACATGCGCCAGCACCACATGCACGCCCGGCACGCTCCAGGCCGCGCCCTCAACCGCCGCTCGCAAGGCCGCCACCGCCGCCTTCGCGCCTCTCAGCCCGTCTTCCCGCGTGAACACGGCCAGCGTCAGTCGGTGCTCATGCCCGTCCACCAGCGCCGCCCCGGCGGGTGTCACTTCATGACGCTCCAACTCGGCATAAGGAAAGAGCGGCGCATCGCTTTCGGCGTCGAACACGCGCGCGGGCTGGCCGAACACGGATTGCACGCCCGCATCTGCGCGCAGCAGCTCCATCAGCGCCGCCTCAATCGCTGCCTCGGCACTCATAGTCTCCGCTCCCGCCGCGCCGCCAGGATGGCGGAGACCTCGTCCGGCAGCGCCTCGCCCGCTTCGCGCCGATAGGCCGCCAGCACCAGCCGTTTCAGCGCCTGCACCAGATCCTCCGGCACATCCGCCGCCGCGCCATAGCCGGTCACGAAGGTGACATCCGCATGCCCGCCCGGCGGAATGGGCGGCAGCGCCACAAAGGGCTTCAGCCGCAGCCGCCCGCCACTCAGCGCAAACCGCGCGGTGTAGAGCTGCGCGGCCCCCTCGGCATCCAATGTCTCAACCGAGACCAGCGCCGAAGCCGGCCCCGGCACCAGCCGCATGCCGGTCCGCGTCACGCCCGATGGCCAGCGGTCGAACCGCCGTTTCACCGTGCGCATAACGAGGGCCAACCCCGTCTCCGCCTCCAGCCGCGCCCGCGCCGACGCGATCAGGCCGGTGACGAGATCATCCTCGCCCTCATGACCGATGCGCAGATAGGCCTTTGCCGTATCGAGAGACAAAGCCTCCCCGTCCGGCGGTGAGATCACCGTCAGATTGTTCATTCTTGTTTCCTTATGGTTCTTTCTTCCCCCGCCTGCGGGGGAAGTGGGCCGGGCGCGACGCGTCCGGCTCGAAGGGGGCCTCTTCCCCCTCCGCCCTGCGGGCACCTCCCCCGCAAGCGGGGGAGGATTGATCGGCCTAAACCATCCCCTCCAGCTTCTCGATCAGCGTGCCGCCGATAGGCAAGGCAACGCTGCGGACGAGTTCATTGTCGATCTCGGTCTCGGTGGAATTGATCAGGGTCGAGAGCGCCTCGGCGATCTTGGTCGTGAATTCCTCCTGCTGCGGCTCGGTCAGCAATGCGGCCTGGCGGATGAGGGTGGTGAGAATGGATTCGAACATGTTGGGGTTCCTTTGGTTGGGTTGGATAAAAAAAGGTCCGCTCACCCCGGCGAAGGCCGGGGCCCAGCTAATTCAGACCGGACATGCCGGGCGAGGTCCCGGCCTTCGCCGGGATGAGCGGATGTGGGCCCGAGCGCGACGCGTCCGGCTCGAAGGGGGCCTTCCCCCTCCGCCCTTCGGGCACCTCCCCCGCAAGCGGGGGAGGATAAAAATCAGAACACCATCACTTTCGCGGCGTCGAAATTCTGCACGCCGCCGCCGACGCGCTTGGTGGTGTAGAACAGCACGAACGGCTTGGCCGAGTATGGATCACGCAGAACGCGGGCCCCCTGCCGGTCAGCGATCAGGTAGAAGCGGCGGAAATCCCCGAAGGCGATGGCTGCATTGCCTGTGCCAACGTCGGGCATGTCCTCCACTTCCGTCACAGGATAGCCCATGATGGTCGCCGCCTCGCCGCCATTGCCGGGCTGCCACAGATAGCGCCCGTCGCCATCCTTCAGCTTGCGGACAGCCGCCACGGTGCGCCGGTTCATCACAAAGCGCCCATTCGCGCGGAACTGGGCCTTTGGTGTGTAGATCAGGTCAATGATCTGGTCAGCGGCGTCATCGGCGGTAAAGTCGCCCGCGACAGAGCCGATCTTGCCCCATTCATGGCTCGCCTCGGCGACGATGTCATAGTCCAGAAAGCCCTTCGGCTTGCCGTCGCCATCGCCGCTGACAAAGGCGGCCGATTCCTGCGCCGCAAAGGCGGCCTCCACTTCATCGGCCAGCCAGGCATCGATGTCGGCATAGGAATCTTCCAGCAAGGTCTGCGTCGCCGCCGGCATGGCGTACAGCTCGCCTGCCGGGAATTCCAGCAGGGACAGGCCCGAATGCGTGGTCTGGGTCCGCGTCGCCTGTTCACCCACCCAGCTCGCCGCCGCGCCAAGGCCAACCGGCTTCTTGTAGGTGCCCGCGCTGGTCTGGCGCACGGTCGCAATCTGGCGCATCGGGCTTGCCGCCATCAGGCGCGACTCGATCAGCCGGTCCAGCTCCGGCGGCGCGATATAGCCGCCTTGCTCGTCCGTGCCCGTGTTCAGCGCCTTCACGTCCAGACGCGCCAGCCCGCTTTCATCGCCCGCACGCAGGTATCGCGTCCAGGCTTGATTGCGGGCATCCTCGTCCGCCGTCTTCACCGCGCCGGCTTCGGGCCGCGCCATTTTCAGGCTCAGCGCCTCAAGGCGGCGGTCGATGCGGGCGAGACGCTCATCTGTCAGCGGATCACTGTCGCCCTTGGCTTCGATCTCGGCCAGCCGGGCATCATTCGCCTCCGTATAGGCGGCAAACACCGCCATCAGCTCGGTGGTATCGGCCCCGCCGCCCGCCATCTTGGTTTCCTTGGTCATGCGTTCTCCATTCCTCTCAAATCCATAATCCTTCGGCCTCACGCCGCTTTCCCTTCCGCGCCCAGCAGGGCAAAGCGCGCACGGGCCTGCATCGGGCTGGTCACGAGGGAGACCTCCACAAGGTCCACCTCGACCAGTTCGCGCCCGTCCGGCCGCCGCGCATTCCAGATGCGGGGGCGAAATCCGATGGAGAGTCCGCTCAGCCCCTGCGCCACCAAGGACCGCGCCGCGACGCCCTCCACCAGGCCGCGCACATACAGGCCACGTCCATCCTCGATCATCCGCACCCAGCGCCCGGCAATCGCGCCGGGCCTGTGCTGTAACAGCATGGGCAGGCCCGTCCCGCGCTGCAGGCTGCGGGCAAACGCCCCCGCCCGCACAACATCCCCACTCGCATCCGGAATTCCGAAGAGAGAGGCGTAACCTTCGATGAGGAGGGGCTCACTTTTCCGCTCACCCCGGCGAAGGCCGGGGCCCAGCGCCGCAAGAGACGCAGCACGCCGGTCGGGATCCCGGCCTGCGCCGGGATGAGCGGCGCTGATCAAACTACTCATCCCCGCCCTCCAGTCTCCGCTCAATCCGGTCCAGCTGGCTCTCCATCCGGTCGACGCCCTCTTCGAGGCGGGCGAGGCGCTCCACCACGCTGCGCCGTTCCCGGACGGTATCTTCCAGGGAAGAAATTCGCTCCGCGGCTGCGCCCGCCCAGACCAGCGCGCCGCCGGTTTGCGCCAGCACGGCCGCGATGAAGGCAATAGTCACTTTCCGGTCGATCTTCATGGCTGCAGCCCCGCCAGGCGGCGTTTCTCTTCGCCCGTCGCAAAGCTCGCCCCTTCCAGCCGCGCCCACAGCGCGTCGCGTTCTGCCGACAGGGCGGGCACACGATCGAGGTCTGGCCGCACGGTCACTTCGGTCTGGAACGGGTCGTCCAGCCAGACCGACAGGGACGCCGCCATCTTCTGCACCAGCGGCAGGATGGTCAGCCGCCAGAAGGCGAGATTGGCCTCTTTATAGTTTGAATACGTATTATCCCCCGGAATGCCGAGCAGCATGGGCGGCACACCCAGCGCCAGCGCAATCTCCCGCGCGGCGCTGTGGCGCGCCTCCAGGAAATCCATCTCCGCCGGGGACAGCGACATGGGCCGCCAGTCGAGCCCGCCTTCCAGCAGCAAGGGGCGCCCCGCATTGGCCGCGCCGGAATACATGCCCTCCAGCTCGTCCTTCAGCGCGTCATACTGGTCCGGCGGCATCCGCCCATGCCCGCCATAGACCAGCGCGCCGGACGGTTTTGCGGAGTTGTCAATCAGTGCCTTGGCCCAGTCCGCGCTCGCATTGTGCAGGTCCAGCGCCCGCCGCGCTGCGCCCAGCGGGGCCAGCCCCATCACATCGCTGACCGGATTGAACAGTTTCAGGTGCAGCACCGGGCTCCAGCCAGTCTCGCCATCGCGCCGGATCAGCCGCTCGCCATGACGCTCACGCACGGCCCACGCCTCGACCCAGCCGCGCGCATCGCTGACCGGGCGCATCATGGCCGGGTTCAGCGCGTAGAGCGCAGAGATGCCTGCCTCGCCCGATAGCTGCACCCCCTCCAGGAAGGCGTTGCCGGTCAGCTGCAATTGCGAATAGGCCGCCTCGAACAGATCCGCCGCCACGCCGTCCGGCTGGGGCCTGCGGATCAGGCGGGCTGCGCCCTCATGATCGGTGACCAGCGGCACGGACGCCGCCGCCTCTGCCACCATGCGCACCGCGCGATAGGCGATTGCATTGGCAAGATAGCCATCCCGCGTCAGCGCCGCGCCCTCCCGGCTGCCCCATCGGGCCTCGCCCAGTTGGGACAGCGCCACGAGGGACGGCGCAGATTTCGCCTCGCTTGGGCGACGGGTGAACGGCCAGATTGGGTTCATGTTGGGGCTCGGCTCCGTTTCCTTTGATGAGCAGAAATTAAATGCCGCCGGTCCCCATCGGATTGGGCAAGGAAAAGTGCCGGAAAATCAGCCCGCTAGCGCCGAAAAGCTGAGGGTTAACCGAACACTACACCCCTAATTTCCTGCGGCCGGGCCATAGCCATGCAGGCGCAAATCTGCTTTTTCGCCATTCGGTCAGGGTCAAAGGAGCTTACAGAATGTCGGCACGCGTGATTTCCATCGCCAACTCCAAAGGCGGTGTGGGCAAGACCACAACTTGCGTCAGTCTGGCAGAGGCCTTTGCCGCAAATGGCTTCCGCACGCTGGTGGTCGATCTGGACACGCAGGCCAACGCATCGCTGCTGGTCTTCGGCCATGAAGGCGACGAGCATTTGTTCCAGGCCATCAATGATTACGTCACGATTTCCGACTGGCTGCTGGAGAATTTCTTCGCGGGCGAGCACAAGCGCCTGTCAGACTTCATCGTCACCGACGCCTCTGACGTGACCTATAATGGCAAGCCGCTGGAGCTGGACCTGATCCCGTCCTCACCGCGCCTGCGCAAGACAGAGCGCGAGCTGATCTATGAGCTGACCGCCAAGGGCTATTCGATGGAGGCGTTGCAGGGTCAGGTCGGCCGCCGCATGCGCGATGATTTCGAAAAGCTGAAAGCCGATTATGATGTCATCCTGTGTGACTGCCCGCCCGGCATTTCCGTGATGACCGAAACCGTGCTGGCCGCCAGCCACCTGATCATCGTGCCGACCATTCCGGACTTCATGTCCACGCTGGGCCTCGACCTGTTCACCGGTGACATCATGCGCAACCTGCGCGGCCGCGACATCGAGAATCTGCCCTGCGTGCTGGCCACCCGGTTTGACGGCTCGGCGCACCAGAAGGTCGTGCTGAACGCCATGCGCGATGCGGCGAATGCCAAGGAAACCGAATTCAACATGTTCAACTCGGTGATCCCGATGAAGCCGGGCTTTGCCACCAACCCAATCGAACTTGGCCCAGAGCCAACCCTTCAGGCGAAATGGCCCGGCGATGCCCTCGGCATCATCGAAGGTCTCCTGAAGGAAGTGCGCGAGAAGATTCAATGACCGACACCCCCGCCCCGTCCAGCGCGAAAGCGCTCGAATCCCTGCTGGCCCAGCGCGAGCGCTTTGCGAAGCTCGGCGAGAAGGATTTCGCTGCCGCAACGGCCCTGCTCGTGAAAAAGCTGATGATCTCCGCGGGTCAGACCACGCAAGACATGAAGGATCTGCGCGAGACGGTCGGCGCGGACCTGTTCGAAACAACGCTGAAATCCCTCACCGCCCACCAGGCCCGCCAGTTGGCGCGCCGCATGGACCGCTCTGTCCCCGATCTCGAAGTCTCCACTGCCGGCGCCGCCTGCGCCTGGATCCGTGGCCTGATGAACGGCACGACACCGCCCCCTGCGGAGAAGACCGAGACGGTCGAGCCTGCCACGGAAGACAAGCCGGACGACACACCCCCCGCCCCCAAGAACGCCTACTTCGGACGCAAGGCCTTCCGCACGGGGGGGTAAATCTCCCAGATAACCGGGTGGATTTCGCGCGGTGTTCATGATACGTTCCCGGTCATGGCGTTCTACACCTACATCGTTTGCAACCGCCGGAACGGCACGCTCTACACGGGTCATACGGATGACTTGATGCGGCGGTGCTGGGAACACCAAAACAGGATACGCCCCGGCTTCGCCTCGAAATATCATTGCGCGCGGCTGGTCTGGTTCGAAGAACATGATACTCGCGAATCTGCGTTTACGCGTGAACGCCGGATCAAGGATTGGCGGAGACAGTGGAAACTGAACCTCATTGAAAAGGCCAATCCCGACTGGCGGGATTTGTATCTGGAACTCCTTGACTGGACCCCCACTCCTCCATTTCACAATACCGCTCACCCCGGCGAAGGCCGGGGCCCAGCACCGCACAGACCGGACTGACCCATCTGGATCCCGGCATACGCCGGGATGAGCGGAAGAGAGGAAGGCCACACTCACCCTCCCAGCACCAAAAGTCACAACACCCGCACCCAGGGCCCGGCTCGGTCCAGGAGGAGGGCCCAGATGGCCCAGACGAGGGCGTCGACGCGGTCGGGTGAGCCGCGAAAACCCTCCGCGCCGAAGCGGCACATCTGGTCTTCCAGTTCCGGCAGCAGGCCGACATGCGCCACCCGTCCTTTTTCGTACAATGTCGCCACTGGCGCGGCGCGCGCCCGCTTTCCCAGCCGGGCATGGACCAGCCGCACCGGCACATCCACGCCCGCGCTTTCCAGAACCTGCCGCACCATCTCCCCGCCCTGGTTTGCCTCGGCGATGATCTCCCGCGCGCCCACCTCTCGGCTAATGACAACGGCGCGCCGGGCCCAGTCCAGCGGCTTCAGTCCCGGTGCGGATGCATCGGCCAGCACAAAGGCCGTGCCATCGCGCACCCCCGCCGCAATGATACCGCAGGCATCAGCGCGTGCACCGCTGGTGGCGGGCGGATCGACGGCCACGATCACATCTTCCAGCATCGGCGGCGTCTCGACCCGTGCATCATCAATCTTCCGTCGGCTGAACAGGGCGCCTTCCGGATCCTCCAGCATTTCGCCGTGAATTTCCTGCCGGGCCAGCGCGCTGCCGCCATAGGCCGCCTCCATCGCGGCCACGAAGCCTGCTGAAAGGTTCGCCGCATTCTCTGCCATGCTGGCGCGTCCAATGATCGTGTCCGGCCCGGCCAGCAGCGCCTTGAAAAAGGGCGTCGGCCGGGGCGTGGTTGTCGCCATCACGCGCGGATCAGCGCCCAGCCTCAGCCCCATTTGCAGCGTGTCCCACACCGCCTGCCCGCGCAGCCAGGCCGCGATCTCGTCACACCAGGCCACATCGAATTGCGGCCCGCGCAGGCTGTCCGGGTCTTCGGCGGAAAAGACATGCGCCTCCGCACCATTGTCAAAGCTCAGGATCCGGCGGCTGGGCGAATAGGATGGGCGGCGACACTTCAGCGGCTCGATCCATTTCAGGCCGCTCGGCCCGTCGATCATCACTTCGCGCACATCGTGCAAGGCCGGGCCCACCAGCGCCGCGCGGCCACACCCGCCCTGCAGCATTGACCAGCGCAGCCATTCGGCCCCCGCCCGTGTCTTGCCAGCGCCGCGTCCGCCCATGAAGACGAAACTCCGCCAGCCGTCCGGCGGCGGAACCTGTATATCGCGGGCGCTCAGGATCCAGGGATTCTGGCTGACCAGACGTGTCTCTTCCGCGCTCAACAGGTGCATCTGGCCGGACTTGTTGGCCTGCCTCGCCCTTTGTCTGAAACTCTGCTGCATAGGCTGCCAGCCGGCGCCGCTCAGCGGCAGGGGATAATTCGTCTTCGGCGTCGTCGCTGTCTTCGTCGGTTTCGTCCGTGTCGGAATGACTTTCCTGATTATCACATCCGGCATGCCCGGCATCCTGCTCTCCTCTCCATTTCGCGACCGTCACTTCCAGACGGCGCAATTCCCCGATCAGGCGGGTCAGCACGCCACAATAGGCCCGTTGCGCCTCCCCGGTCTGGCTTGCGGCGAGTTGTTCGGTGATCTCATCAATGGCCTCATGCAGGGCGAGGCGCGGACGCTCCATCCACTCTTCCGGCCCATCAAGGCCGTTGCGCTGGATCAGCTTGTAGACGGTCGCCCGGTGCAGGCCGACGATACCGGCGATCTCGGCGACCGGCTTGCCCAACAGGCGCATCTGGCGAACCTGCCGGATCAGGCGATTGCGATGTGGCGTATCTGACATGGCTTTGGCCTCCTGTTTCCAGAAGGTTGGCACGGCCCCATCCCCGTCGGATTGGAGGTTCCAGAATCATTGATGATTTCGCATGCAACCACTTATGCGACGGGCATCGCGGTTAATTTGTGTTGCAGGAAAAACACGCTGATCTCCCCGTGTCTCCGCGTGTGGCCTTGATTAAAGGGATTTCGGGCGCCGTCATCAAAACATAACATAGCTGTCATCCAGCCGTTACCTTCCTGTGGGACGGGGCCGCAGTTTCGAAGCGTAGACTTCTTCATACGGCTTTCCACAGCAAGGATCATTTTGATGACCAAAACCTCCCGCAAACTCTTTATGCTGGGCGCTGCTACCGCAGTCCTCGCCCAGGCTGCAGGCGCTGACGTCCTGACCGGCACCGTCACGGACGCAACCGGCGAAGCGGGCCTTCAAGGCGCCCTCGTCACGATTGAAGAACTGGGCCGCACCACCTCCGCCGACCGCTTCGGCACCTATCGTTTTGCGAACATTCCGGCCGGCGATTACACGCTGAGCGTCTCTTATGTTGGCGCTGATACGGTCACCGATAGCGTGACGGTTTCTGGCGACACCGATTTCAGCATCCGCCTCGGCGGTGACGTGCGCTATCTCGACAACATCCTCGTGGTCGGCTCCTCCGCTGCGCAGGCTGGCGCCATCAACCAGCAGCGCGCCTCTGACGCCCTGATCAGCGTGATCGACTCCGATGGCCTCGGAAACTTCCCGGACACCACCGTGGCAGACTCCCTTGCCCGTGTGGCCGGTCTCTCCATCGAGAACGACCAGGGCGAAGGCCGCTATGTCTCCATCCGCGGCATCAACACAGACCTGATCTCCGCCACCATCAACGGCGTGCGCACCCCTTCCCCGGAAGACCGCCGCGGCGTTCTGCTGGACGGTGTGCCATCTGACCTTCTGGACGGTATCGAAGTCCAGAAATCCCTGACCCCGGACGTTGACGCCGACACAATCGGCGGTGTCATCAACCTGAAGACCATCTCCGCATTCGACCGCGACGGCCAGTTTGTCCGCGCCAAGGTCGAAGGCTCCTACAACGAGATCGCCGAAGAACTCTCCCCGAAAGCCACGCTGACCTATTCCAACGTGTTTGGTGACAAGCTCGGCATCGCCGCTTCCGTGAACTTCCAGAGCCTCGCCATCGAAGCTCACAACAACGAAGTTGGCGAGTGGGAGTTCGATGACGATCTCGGCGCCTACTATCCGAACGATGATTACGAGATGCGCTGGTATGACCTGACCCGCGAACGCCTCGGCCTCGTCTTCAATGTGGACTATCGCGCCACCGAGAATACCGAACTCTACCTGCGTACCCTGTTCAACCAGTACAAGGATGATGAGGTCCGCAACAAGTTCGAATTCCGCGACCTGGCCGAAGAAGGTGTCAGCGTCGATGGCAACAACTACAATTTCAACTTCGCCGAAGTGGACGCAGAAGTCCGCCAGCGTGAAGAAGAGCGCAAGATCCAGACCTATGCCCTCGGTGGTCAGACCATCGCTGGCGCATGGACCGTGGATTACGAAGTCTCCTACGCCTATGCTGAGGAAGACGATTCCAACAATCACGATGTGGCCTTCCGCTCAGACGACATGGACGGCGATGCGATCATCGTGTGGGACAATTCCACACCTGAGAAACCTCGCCTGACCGGCGCTGGCGTTGATTTCGTCTACGATCCGTCCACCTATGAAATGGATGCGTTCGAGCAGGAATTCACCGTCAACGAAGACACTGAGTGGGCCTACAAGCTCGACCTCGAAAACGAATCCTCCATCGGCAGCACGCCAGTTACCTGGAAGATGGGTGTGAAGGTCCGCGACCGCGAAAAGGTACGTGATCAAAACCTGCTCATCTGGGAACGCGATGATGTCCTGATGTCAGACTACATCACCGACAACAGCCGGATTTCCAACTGGCGCATGAACAACCCGATGTTCCAGTGGCCAAGCGCCGGACTGACCAACGCCCTGCGCGGCACCTTCACGGATGACGAGCTGGACGAAGACGGCACGAACTTCGACAGCCTGTCCGAAGACTACACGATCGAGGAAATGATCCTTGCCGGGTACGGTATGGGTACGTTCCAGTTCGACAATCTGACCGTGGTTGCCGGTGTCCGCGTCGAAGCTACGGATGTGACTGCCACAGGAAACATCTTCTTCGAGGGAGACGATCCGGAGAACGTCGAGATCCGCAAGTACGAGGATGATTACACCCACGTCCTGCCGAGTGTGAACCTGAAGTACAACTTCTCCGAAAACCTCATCGGCCGCGCAGCTTACTATGCCTCCATCGTGCGTCCGGCCTTCGGTGAAATGCGCCCGACCATCGCCCTGAACGATGACCGCGACGAAGCGGAACTCGGCAACCCGGCGCTGGATCCGTATGAAGCGGACAATTTCGATCTCTCGATCGAATACTACCCGACCAAGCTGTCCGTCCTGTCGGCTGGTGTGTTCTACAAGGAAATCTCCAACCCGATCTTCGGCGCAAACTACGACATCGACGATGTTCCGGGGTCGGTTGACCTGTCCCTGCTGCCGGACACGGTTGAAGAAGTCTTCACATATGTGAACGGCGAAAACGCCACCGTGAAAGGTATCGAGCTCAACTATGTCCAGCAGCTCGATTTCATCGGCGACTTCTGGGAAGGCTTCCTGGTCTCCGCAAACGTGACCATCGCCGAATCCGAAGCGTCCGTTCCGGACGAGGAAGATCCGCTGCTGACCCGCGACGTTCCGATGCTGAAGCAGAACGACCTGATCTGGAACGCCTCGATCGGTTACGATCGCGGTCCGTGGGATCTGCGCATCTCGGCCAATTTCCGCGATGATTACCTGGACGAACTGTTTGGTGCCAACATCGACCGGTACACCAGCGATCACCTCAGCGTCGAAGCGTCTGCCAAATATGACGTGAATGACAATCTGCAGGTCTTCGTCGAAGGCAAGAACCTGACCGACGAGCCGGAATACTACTATTTCGGATCCGAAAACCGTCTGTCCCAGTATGATGAGTACGGCGCTCGCTACGTCATCGGTGCTCGCCTGACCTACTAAGGCCAGCGCGCAAACAACGCAAAAACCGGAAGCCGGGCGGATCGCGTTATCCGCCCGGTTTTTCATGCGCGTATAATCAGGCTATACTTTCCCGTCTGGATAGGAGGGACTGATGAAAAGACTGATACCCGCGCTCGCAGCTGCAATCATTCTGTCAGGTTGCGCACTGAAAAAGAAAGAAGGCTTCCAGATTGTGGACCACTCCAACGATCCTGACCTCGTCTGTGAGCGTGTCCCCGTGCCCGGCAAGGTATATCCCGGCAAGATCTGCATGACCGCTGCCCAATGGGAACGGCATAACAGGGCCGGCCAGACTGCCACATCAGATGTTCAACGCGGCGCCCTGCGGACACCTGCTCCCGGCCAGGGCACCTGACAGCCGCCTGCAACCGAGACGGCAAAGGCACCGCCTGCAATCCGTTGCATTTTCGACAGAAGTGCACGATTGCAACAGAATTGTGCGTTTCTGTCGCTTTCGAATGAAAAAACATGCCCGAGGGGGCGACGTTTCCGGATCCCTCTGCTAGAGCTTTTGCAATTCGCGGGAGAAAAAACTTTATGAGAATTGCACTTATCGCCCTCGCATCGGCCCTTGCCGTGTCCGGTTGCGCACTGAAAAAGAAAGAGGGTTATGCTGTTGCAGACGCCTCCAACAACCCGGACCTGATCTGTGAACGTGTGTCCATTCCGGGCAAGATTTACCCCGGCAAGATCTGCATGACCGCTGAACAGTGGGAACGCCACGAGAAAGCTGGCGAGGACGCCACCGGTGATGCACAGCGCCGCGCCCTCAGCACGGGCGACCCCCGCGCCGGCTGATCCTGTTGGCATCAGAACACTTGGAAAAAGCAGGTCTCCGGGCCTGCTTTTTTTGCATCCGCAATGCAATTCGTGGCAGTTATGTGAAAGTTCCATCCGGTGACTTGATCTTCCCGTCCCTGCGCGGAATACCGGCGCGAAACGCTTTTAACCGAGCCCCAGAAGGAGTGTTCATGAAACGCTATCTGCCCCTTGCCGCCCTGCTTGTGTCTGCCTGCGCAACCGAGCCCGCACAGGACCTCTACGCCATCGAGACCGCGCCGATCCCGGCCGCTGTCGAGACTGCCCCAATGGTGGGCAAAGGCGACAAGGCTGATGATCCGGCCGTCTGGGTCAATCTGGCCAATCCTGCTGCCAGCCTCGTCCTCGGCACCAACAAGGACGCAGGTCTCTACGTCTACAACCTGGCCGGCGAGGAGCTTCAGTTCCTGGATGTTGGCCGCGTGAACAATGTGGACCTGCGCGGCGATCTGGCGGTCGCCTCGAATGACGAGACCAATTCGGTCAGCTGGTTCACCATCGATTCGACCACGAATACGGTCAGTCATATCGGGGACACCCCCACCAACAAGGACGAGCCCTATGGCATCTGCGCCGGTCTCGTCGGCAATACATATTACGCCATGCCCACCTACAAGGACGGTGTGGCTCAGGTCTGGGCTGTGGCGACCGATGCGATTAGCGACGGGCCAGAGCTGCTCGCCGAAATCCAGGTTGGCCAGTATGGCCAGCTGCAGCTGGAAGGCTGCGTCTTTGACGAGGCCAATGGTCAGGTCTTTGTCGGCGAGGAAGAACATGGCGTTTGGAAGCTGGACCTGAACGACTGGACGGCTGCGCCGGTCAGCGTGGACACGATTGATGCGCGCAACGGCCTTGTGGCTGATGTGGAAGGCATGGACATCTGGGCAGGTGAGAATGGCGAAGGCTATCTCGTTGTCTCGTCGCAGGCCGCAGACCGGTTCGTTGTGTATGATCTGAAAGCGCCGCATGCGCCGCGCGGCGTGTTCACTGTCGTCGAAAGTCTCGATGGCGCGATTGACGCCGTCACCCATACGGACGGATTGGACGTGAATTCCGCGCCACTGCCCGGCTTCCCGAACGGGATTGTCGTGGTTCAGGATGATGGCAATCCGGAATCCGGCGTGGACCAGAACTTCAAACTGGTTGACTGGACGCTGATCCAGGCCGCGCTCGGCCTCGAATAGTCGCCAGGTGTCGCCAGACAGAAAAGCCCGCTCCTGATACGTCGGGAGCGGGCTTTTTCATACGCGGAAAGACCAAGCCTACCAGGTCTCCCCGTAAGGCCGGATTTCCTTCTCGAACGTCCAGGCCGTTTCCGGCTGACAAAAGAGCTCCCAATAGGCGTCGGCAATCGCTTCGGGTGGTATCAGGCCCTGCGGGTCGTCCGGCCCGCCCCGGTCCTTGATGATCTGGCGCACCCAGGCCGTGTCGACACCGGCATCAATCGTCAGGTGCGCCACATGGATGTGCTGGGGCCAGAGCTCCCGCGCCATCGCCTC
Organism: Hyphomonas atlantica corrig.; assembly: GCF_000682715.1. Classification (GTDB taxonomy): domain Bacteria; phylum Pseudomonadota; class Alphaproteobacteria; order Caulobacterales; family Hyphomonadaceae; genus Hyphomonas; species Hyphomonas atlantica. The sequence goes on from NZ_AWFH01000007.1 coordinate 62,400, forward strand.
GGCCACGGCCTTCAGGCCGAATTTGGCAGAGGCAAACGCCGCATAGCCCTTCCCGCCCCGGCGGCTGGCAGTCGCGCCGGTGAAGAAGATCTTGCCCTTGCCGCGCGCCAGCATCAGCCGCGCAGATTCCCGCCCCGTCACGAAGCCCGCGAAGCAGGCCATTTCCCAGACCTTGCGAAACACCCGGTCGGTTGTCTCCAGAATTGGGAAGTTCACATTGGCCCCGACATTGAACACGGTCAGCGCCAGCGGGGCGAGCGCATCCGCTTCGTTCAGGAAGGCCGTCACGTCATTGGGCTCGCGCGCGTCCTGGGACCGGGCAAAGATCCGCCCGCCCGCGGCCTCGATCTGCTCAACGAGCGGTGTCAGCTTTTCGCCGTTTCGCCGCCCAGCCACAATTGTATAGCCCTCGGCGGCAAACTTCTTCGCGATCTCGGCGCCGATATAGTCGCCCGCCCCGACAATGGCGACGGTCTCGTTCCGGTGTTCCATGCACGCTTCTCCCCGGCTGGATGACAAGCGCACACTATTGAGCGTTCTAAATCAGAACTAAATAGGTGAAACAGGCTTTTCGGGGAGAATCCGGAATGAGGGCCGGTCCGGACTATAGCCCGAAATCACTCAGCCCGGCATGGTCATCCGGGCGGCGGCCGAGTTTCCAGTGAAACTTCCGTTCGGAATTGCCAATCGGCAGATTGTTGATGCTGGCGAAGCGCTGGCTCATCAGGCCGGTGTCATCGAACACCCAGTTCTCGTTGCCATAGGCACGATACCACTGCCCGGTCCGGTCGTGGAATTCATACGCGTAGCGAACGGCAATTCGGTTTTCGGAGAAGGCGAACAACTCCTTGATCAGACGATAGTTCAGTTCCCGCCGCCACTTCGCGGTGAGGAAGCGGACAATCTCTGCCCGTCCAGTGATGAACAGGTCCCGGTTTCGCCAGGCACTGTTCTCCGAATAGGCCAGGGCGACCTTCTCGGGATCACGGCCATTCCAGCCATCTTCGGCAAGACGCACCTTCTGGGTGGCCGTTTCATGGGTAAAGGGAGGCAATGGGGGACGCATACGGGTCTCCAATAGTTGGAAGCAGGGTCAAGAGCGCAACCGGGCCATTCGGCCCGGCTGCATGGGGTGAGCGATTACAGATCGCCCACAGCCTTGTGCTGGATGGTTGGCCAGGTTCTTTCGGCGCGCTTCAGAATGTTTGCCTTGTCTTTCTTGTACTTCGCGAAGACATCCGCATTCACAAAGAGGTAGAGCTTGCCATCAACGATGTCCGCAAACTGAGGATCACCATCAAATTTCTTGCCGACCGCAACGGCATAGGCGCAGAAGCCGCCATATTGTGGAGCGTAGCGTGCCGGGTCTTTCTTGAACATTTTGGCGGAGTCAGCCGACGCGAAATAGTAAGCCACGCCGTCTTCGACGACCGTGTGGGACGCGTCCCCTTCGGCAACTGCATTGTAGGTGGTCAGTGCGACGGGGTCGAATCCGTGCAGGCCAAGTGGCGCACCTGCCGCTGTGATACCTGTCGAGACGTTGTACTCATCTTCAGCAAGAGCGGGCAGAGAGACGGATGTGGCCGCAACGAGAGCAACGGCGGCGAGAGCAAGTTTACGGGACATTTCGGTATTCCTTGATTGGGGCGCCAGGGCACGGCGCGAGGGAGAGCGGCCCAAGGGGGAGAGAGATACACGCCTGCAGGCGCGGATTCCGTCTGGCGGCGGGCCTTGAATCATCCGCCAGCGAAAACAGGGTGGGCGCCCGACTGCGAGGTGTGAGAGGCAGGAAACAGTCGGGCGCCATAGGGCCATCCGGGGGTGGGAATGGGCGGGTGCGGATGGCCCAATACTTATTTCTTGTAGGCGGTGCGGATCGCCTTCACCGTGTTTTCCGTATTGTCGACCTTGCTGGCGATCATCCGGAAATTGGTGAGGGAAGCGTCGTAGCCATTATAGTGCTCGGTGATGGCCCCGGCCGTCGCATCGGTGACAACCATGACCTCAAATCCGGCTTCAATCAGGCTGCGCATATGGGATTCCGTGCACAGATTGGATGACATGCCAGCAAGGATCACCTTGTCGATACCGGCCTTGCGCAACTGGAGCACGAGGTCGTTGCTGTCAGGCCCATAGACCTTGTGCGGACTGGTCACGACGGTCTTGCCGTTCTCGATATAGGGCTTGTATTCTTCCAGCCAGTCAGCGCCCGAGCCTTCGAACCCTTCGAGATCGAGCGCGGAGGGGCGATCAAACATGCCAATGGCGTGCATCAGGGTTTCGAGCGTGCCTTCGAACTGCCATTTGTGGTCATGCTCGAAATAGTAGTGCGGCGAGATGAAGACCGGCATGCCGGTTTCTTCGGCCACCTCAAACAGGTCACCAATGTTCTCGACTGTGCGGTTCTCCGTAATGCTCTGGCCGACAACGCCCCAGGTGACGCCTTCGGGAGACAGAAAGTCATTCTGCGGATCAGTCACGACGATGGCAGTGCCTTCGGTGGTCACCACGAAGCCCGGCATGGGCAGGCCGTCATTGATGGGCGGCAACTTCGCACTGGCAGCGCGGGAGTTCGGCGCATCCGCCTCGGCCGGGATGCCGACGCAGGCAAAGATCGCGGTGGCGGTCACGATGAGTTTCAGGAAGGATTTTGGCGGATAAGGGGAATTCAACATGGCGGATTTCCTCAGAGCGGGTTGAGCGAATAGTGGCGGCGTCAACCCTGTCCGGAGCGTTGCGCCCCCTCCTGAGCTGATCTGTACTCACCCTATGAGGCGGGGCCGGAACGGTATTGACCGGTCGCGACATCCTGTTGACTGGACGCGTCAATCCATCGGGGGCAATATCGGAAAGCTTGGTGCGTCGGGGGACGAGCCAGTCAGTTGGGGAGTGCGACGGGCATGGCTTCGGTCTCAACAATATTCGTTTCGAGGATCATTGACCGGGTCAGCGACAGGCTGGACCGGGGCACGCTGTGCCGCGTGGCCGGCATTGATGCGGATTCCCCCGCCCCCTCCCCGGCCATGATCAGCGCGGAGAATTACTACAGCCTTCTGGAAATGATCGCCGAGACGGAAAAGCCGGACATCCGCTTCCTGCTGGGGATCAGCATGTCGGCCACCTGTTCCGATTTCGGCGCGGTGGGCCTGGCCTGGAAATCGGCACCGACGCTGCGCCATTCCTTCCTGCGGATGGATCGGCACGCGCGCGCCTATAATACAGCGTCGACTTTCAAGCTGCACGACAAGGGCGATACATTCTGGTGGACGCATGAGCGCCCGAACATGTCCCGGTTGGGGCTGGACCTTTCCAGCGAAGGGGCGCTGGCCACCTATGTGACGCTGTGCCGGGAGGCGACGGGGCCAAACTCGCGCCCCGGCGCTGTGCAGTTCCGCCATAAGGCGCCTGCCGGGTCTCTGGAGGTGCTGGAGGCGCATTTCCGCTGTCCGATCACATTTGGCGCAGACATCGACGCGCTGATCATTCCGGCCGAGCGCCTCGACAAGCCCAACCTGGTCGGGGATGAGAGCATCTGGCGGTTCCTCAGCTCGCAGGCAGAGGGGATGATACCGGCAGAGTCCGCCGACCGGTCGCTGGACCGGCAAGTCGTGCTTCAGATCGCGGATGTGCTGACCGATGGCATTCCGTCACTTGGGCAGGTGGCGTCTGATCTCGGCATGAGCGCGCGGACGCTGCAAAGACGGTTATCGGATCAGGGGCTCACCTTCCAGGCGCTGGTCGATCAGGCCCGGCGCGAAAGTGCGGAACGCTTCCTGGCCGCAACCGACTATTCGATCGCGGAAGTCGCCTTCCTGACCGGCTTCTCCGAACAGAGCGCCTTCACCCGGGCGTTCAAACGCTGGGCGGGGCAGACCCCCGGCTCGTACCGGGCGATGACCGCAAGCGCGTGATTTCAGCCAATCGGAGCGAGCGTCAGATCGCATTCGCAAAAGTAGAACCGAGCGATTCGCCTGTCAGGGCGGAGGCGGAACCTGATCGATTCGCATTCCCGATTCGGGCGAACAGGGCACGGAGTGATTCGGCCCGCCCGAAACAATCGTTTGGATTGATAAAGTATTGGCGCTTTGTTTGAGAGATCGCGATCAGAAAATCTGGTCCGCGCGGCTGCGAATACTATTTTGGGTCTGGTTAATGCATTTTTTACACTTTTTTTTGGTGTGCGTCGCAAAAGCTTTACCCTCCCCCAGCGCGCGATTCTTAAGCATAGACTCCCTCCGATACACTCGGCGATCTGGGAGGCTTTTCTCCTGGTCGCTCAGGTTTTGAGCATGAGCTGCCCAATCCCCCGCCACCCCTTGAGTTGCACTGTCACTACTACAGGATGCAAGCAAGAATCCGAAATTCGCGAGGGACAAAAGCAACCAATTTCATTCAAACTTTCGGTTAAGTTTATGGTTCGTCCACGGCGCTTTTCATGTGTTAACCCTCCCACCGAACTCGCCTGAGAGGCGTTATTTTGAACACGCAGCGATTCGCAAAATCAAAATTGGGTCTTGAGCCATCCCCAAAATGGGGGTTAAATCGGGTTAACCTTTGATAGTAGGTAGCTGTCGAAGGGACGTTCGGGGACACGCTTTTCTGCCCGGCTTCACGGGCTGGAGAAATGAGCGGACGGATTGACATAGAACATGCCAAGTCATTGGGAGACGTAGATTAGGGGACATCAGAGCAGCAAAGAATATTGCGAGCACGATTAGTTCGTTACCATCACAAGATTCGAGATCACTTCCGAATTCACACTCAAAATTCGGAGTGTGGTCACGGGACACGTATGCCCCGTGACCTGAGCCGGCGATCACTCGCCAATTCCGCCCACGAAAGTGGGAACCTGCCTTGCCAATAGTGGCTCGGCAGAACGCCTCGGTCATGGCTTGCACCCATGCCGAGAATCAAGAGGGTACCACAATGAAGCGTACACTTACAGCTATTGCAGCAGTCGCCATGTTCGCTGGCTCTGCCGCAGCCTTGGATTCCGAAGAACTGACCATCAACCTCAGCGGCGAAGTCGATAGCGTCTGCGAACTCGTGCCAGAAGGCACAGCAAGCTATAACGTCGACATGCTGGACACCGGCAATCAGGGCTCCCTGACCATCCTGTACTCCTGCAACTCGCCATACACCGTGTCTCTCGAGTCACTGAATGGTGGCATGCTGCACGCTGAAAGCGGCGGCTCAGTCAACATCGACTATGATATTGAAGCAGCAGGGTTCTTTGGCTTTGGCGCAACGTCAACGAACTCGGCAGCCATGAACGGCACGCCGGTTGTCATCGTCACGAACAGCGACTGGCAGAACATTCTGCTGAATGGTGGTCTGCGCACAGGCAACCTCGACCTGTCCTTTGACTCCCTCTCCGAGTACGCCGTTGCCGGTACGTACTCTGACGAGCTGACCATCACACTGACGGCGACCAACTAGTTCGCCTCACCTTTTGACCAGGCGACTCTTCGAGGTGTCGCCTGGTCTTTTCCTTTCTGAAGAAAGCCCCGGGAATAATTCATGCTGAAACGTCTCATCCCCGCCCTTTTTGGCTGCCTGCTGGCGCTGTCCTCCCTTCCTGCCGCCGCCTATGAGTTTGCGCCGATTGTCGCTCAGTTCACACCAAATGGCTCTGGCGCCGCTCGGACATTCGTTGTTCGGAACACGCATGAAGAACCTGTCGCCCTGCAAATCGAGATGTTTCAACGGTCCGCTGACGAAACAGGCAAGGAACTTCGGCAACCGGAATATGATGATTTCATTATTACGCCGCCACAACTCGTGCTGGCTCCAGGTCAGAGCCAATCAATTCGCGTACAATGGGTGGGCGACTCAGACCCGGACATGGAATTGTCGTACCGAATGATCGTGGAGCAACTTCCGATCCCCTATGCCAAGGAGGATGCGGGAAGCAATCGCGTGACGGATATCAGTCTAGGCATCCGCTATGAGGCGGCGCTATACGTTGTACCACGCGAAGGCGACCCAGCAGCTGAGATCACCCACGCCGACCCCATTGAGACCGAGACCGGAGAAAAGATGCTCCGGCTCACCATCAAGAATACCGGTCAGCGCCGCGCCATCCTTCAGGACCCGTCCGTAACGGTCACAACTAACGGTCAAAGCACAACCCTATCCGGTGACAGTATTCCTGTACTCAGCAACTACAACATTATCGCCGGCACCCAAGCCGTATTCGATATTCCGTGGCCGGAATCCCTTCCCTTTGGTCCAGTCAGCGCATCACTTTCAACCGATTACTACAAGAATTAGAGACTGTTGTGGCAGAATGGCCAGCTGCACATAAACACCAACGGCAAATAGGGCGGCTTTTTCTGAGTTTAGGCCATCCCGCGATCTCGCACCGATTGCTGCGAGCCATTCTGGCTTGCTCGGCGGCACTTCTAGGCTTCCAGCTTGGTGCCCAAGGCGCATATGCCGAAAACGAAACACCCCATCCCGAACAGCCGGAAACAAAGCCGGAAGTCGACAAGAACGCATCGGTTGATGACATCTATGGCGCCTTGTTCGGCAGCGCCCCTCAACAATCCTTGACCCTACCCTACCCGGTGATCATTTCAGGAATCAACCAAGGGGACATCGCGATTACGCCGAGCCCCCTGCCGGGCGAAACAGAGATCGACCGGCAAGCGATTGTAGAGATGATCCTTCCGTTTCTCATAGAGCAGAAACAAGCCGAACTGCTGGAGGCTTTCGGGCAGGCGGATACCATCAAGGCGTGGGATCTCACCTCGCTGGGCATGCCGACCGAGTTCGACAACGGAAACCTGGTTCTAATTATCGACATACCGGTCGAAATCAGAACGATTGTACCGCTTCCAATTCAGCCTCGTATGCGGGCTGCACTTAATCTCAATACTGAAGACCAAGCAAAAACCAGTGCAATTGTAAATGTGGCCGCCGGCACGCGGTATGTTCACGAAAGCAAATATCTTGAGCCAGGGTTTTCCGCGACGCAGGTAAACGTGGCCGCCGCGCTGAACATTTATGATCTCGTTCTCGAAACAGGGCTGCGCTATAGCGACAATTCGGGAGACAAGCTCGGCCTGAATGACACACGGCTGACGAAAGACCTGATTGACAAACGGGTTCGCCTGGAAGCCGGTGACCTGACAGTCCCGACAAGTGCATTGCAGGGAAACCCAGGGATACTCGGTCTGGCGGGCTTTCGGAACTTCGGCCTCCAACCCTATGAAGAATACCGCACCAACCCGTCCCAACAGTTTGAATTGCAACGTGCGGCTCAGGTGCAGGTTTACATCAACGGCCAATTCATCCGGGAACTGAGGCTGCTTCCGGGCCGATACAATCTTACTGATCTGCCGCTTCAGAGCGCTGCCGGAAACGACATCATTCTGGAGATCGAGTACGACAGCGGTGATCGAGATCGTGTCGTTTTCTCAGCTTTCTATGATTTCAGCCTGTTGAAAAAGGGTGTGACCGATTTCTCTCTCAGTGTAGGCCCTACATCTCGTATTGATGACGGCAGCCGAGAGTACGATTTCGACAATCCCGCTATCAGCGCCTTTTACCGAAAGGGTTGGACGGACGAATTCACCGCGGGACTCAACCTTCAGGCCGATACAGAAATTTTGAATGTTGGCGGAGACGCATTCTATGCAACAGGTCTGGGAACGTTCGGCGTACTCGCTGGACTGAGTGATTCGGACTTTGGAACCGGCAGCGCGCTAACCGGCCTATATCGATGGAATAGCGCCGGTCATGAGAAAACAACACGCTTCGATGTCCAGGCTCGATATCAAAGTGAAGATTATACAACCCTCGGCACCGGCAGAAACAGCATCAAATACGATCTGACCGCCCGCGCGTCGCGAAACTTTTCACAAGCGTTGCGCCTGCAATTGACCACCGGATTCCGACAACGTCACAATCTGGACGAGTTCGAACAATCCCATTCTGCCAATCTGTCCTGGCGAACAAAGTACGGCACGTTTGGAACGCTCGTCCGTTACACAACCGCTCCTGGCAAAGATGACGAATTCTCTGCGGGCATATCATTCAATATGCGACTAGGCAGCGGGTATGTTCAGGCATCGCATGATACGCAATCCTCATCGAGTCGAGTTTCTTATTCCAGCCGAACTGATCGGTATGCAGATAGTTTCGGATGGGACGTCGCGTATGCACGGCAGTCCGATCGTGACGATGTTCGCGCGGGCGCCTCTTATGTTGGCAACCGGTTCGAGGCGCGCGCAGAACAGCGTTTGAGCGCCGCCTCTCCGCAGGATAGTTTTGGCAGCGAGCATACTACAGAAGCCTCGATCAGCTCCGCTCTCGTATTCGCGGATGGCGCGTTTGCGATCTCCCGCCCTGTCTATGACAGCTTCGTGATCTTCTCCCGCAATGATGCGGTGAAAGATATCGATATCGCCGTCGATCCACGCCGCACCGTGTTGGATACGAAGCCCTCTTATGCGGCGTATTCCTCCGTACTTGGCCCACCTGTCGTGCCGGATTTGAATGCTTATTACATTCGTACGATCGAAGTGGAAGCGCCCGATGCACCAGCCGGAACGTCTCTGGGAGGACAAGCGCTCAACTTCTTGCCCGGATACCGTTCTGGTTATGTGGTCAAGCTGGGAGATGACCGCAACGTCGCGGTCATGTCTGTTCTTGTTGATCAGGATGGAGAGCCGATTCCGTTCGCGGCAGGCTATGCGATCACCAGTGATGGCGAGCGTCGGCAGATGTTCACCAACCGCGGCGGTCGTTTATATATTGACGGTCTGAAGCACGGCGAAACGGTCAAGCTGGAGTTCGACTCACCGGAAGGGGCATCAACTTCTTTCGTTGTTCCAGACGGAGAGATCGGCGTCATCCGGTTGCCTGACCCGATCCGCATACAAACACCTGAAGAACAATCGCCTTACAACGTTACCATGCGTATTCACAATTATCAGGGAGGCTGACGCCATGAGCTCGAACATCCTTACCGCAGCTATCCTCTCGCTCGTCTTGGGCGCGGGAGTGGCATGCGCCGAAGAGTCCTCTACAATTGCCCCTGAATCAGAATCGAACTTGCAGGAATGCGAGATGCGTATTTCGCCGCCTTCCACGATCACCTATCGCGGGCCATTCAGTCGAGGATACGACGCAGCAAGCTCTTACAATCATGCTGAACGCGCTACCGTCAGGATACTGCACGAAGGTGGCGCGTGCCAGTATATGCTCCGTATTGAGCCGGATACTGGCCCAGGTGAAGGCCACATCCATTCCGCATCGGGACACCTGATCTACAATATCGAGCCAAGTGGCGGTCAGGGCCAGAATGCGGACAATCTGGTTGAACTGTCCGGGTCTTTCTCCAGCAATCAATCGCAAAAGGAAGTCCCCTTCCAGATCAGTATGCCGATCGGCCAGCGCGCCTTGGCGGGCATGTATTCCGGTCGGGTCGCCTTGTCTCTATACCGAACAGACAATGGCGCGGAAGAGTTGGTGGATCAGCAATCGGTTTACTTCGCCAGTGAGGTTGCACCAAAAGTTTCCGCATCGTTCGGGGAACTTGCAAGCGGCAACAACAATTCGATAGATTTGGATTTGGGCACAATGACCCGCAACCAGAAGGCATCAGTTGATTTCGCGGTTTCCGCCAACACCAATTACAAAGTCAATTTCGAATCCGTGAATTCCGGTGCACTAAGGCACGAGCTGTCCGGTCTCACGCTGGACTATGACATCCGCATTGATGGCCAATTGCTACGCGATTCAGATCCGAACTCCGCCACCCTGTTCACCAGCAATGAGAATTCCCGTCACAGGCTGGATTTCGAATTGCGAGACGACCCGACCCTGGGCGTTGCGGGCAAGTATTCCGATCGCCTGACCCTGATCATCAGCGCGCAGTAAAAACTGTTACTCCCCTGTTTTCTCAACCTGCTGTATTCACTACAGAAGACACTGGAGGATCACATTGAGCATACAAGGCACGCTGGACCGTATTCCGTCCATGACACAGGAATCGCGGGACAAAGTCCGCGCCAATGCGGAACGCTGGATCAATGAAGGCACTGACGCGCAACGCGCTGACGCCATCATTGTTCTGAAAGCCCTGGACGACGCGGTTACCGCTGAACACCAGGCGCTCTATGATGAGCTCAAGGGAATGGCCGCAGCGGAGCGGGTCGCCACCGCCTTCACGCGCCAGCCCCTCACAGATACGGAAGTCAAGATCATCGAAGCCTTGCTGGCCAATCCCGGTTCAACATCCCGGGCGCTGAGCGCGGCGTGTGGGTGGAAAGCACAAACCTGGCACATGCATTTCGGCACGATGTGCAAAAGCCGCGAAATCTATCTATGGCCGGCCCCGCCCTCTTCCACGCGGCAGGATGAACAGATGATGACGGGCATCCTGGCTGACCTCGATGAGAGCAACAATACCTGGACGATGAAACCAGACATCGAAAAGGCGTTCCGCGCGATGGGTCTCGGCGGCAAGACCTGACCGTGCCTGATGGCGTTGCGGAAGGTCTGGACGGGTACGTGAACCCTGCTAATGTTAGCGCTAACTGCAATCCCGCTGCGCAGCCCGCCAATGGCTGTCAGACGATGGGATTGCCAAAAAAGCTGACATTCCAGAGGGAGTTCAAAGCCCATGAAACCGATCCGCCTGCTCGCCGCCACCCTTGGCGTTATCGTCTCGACCGGCTGTGTCTCTGCTGCCTTTGCCTGCGACGGCCCGGCCCGCGTGTGCGAGACAGCGTCGGCAACCGGCTTTGACCTGATCCGCGACAACCGCCCTGCGGCCATCCTGATTGATGCGGAGGCCGACCCGGCCGTGCAGCGCGTCGCCGCCAGCTTCCAGCAAGACCTGGCCCGCGTCAGCGGACAGACGCCACAGGTTCTGCGCGATGCCGCGAACGCCACCGGCCCCGTCGTTTTGGTCGGCGTTCCGGGGGAAAGCCCGCTGATTGATGACCTTGTTGCACGCGGAAAACTGGACGTTTCGGACCTGGCGGGGGAGTGGGAAACCTTCCGCATTACTGTGGCGGACACGCCCTGGCCGGGGGTTGATCGCGCGCTGGTCATCGTCGGGTCAGACCGGCGCGGCGCGGTATTTGGCACCTACGACGTGTCAGAAGATATGGGCGTTTCTCCCTGGTACTGGTTCGCGGACGTGCCGGTGCAGCGCCGGAGCCACGTACGCCTCACGCCCGGACAGCGTACGGAACACCCCGGCGTGCGCTATCGCGGCTTTTTCATCAATGATGAAGACCCTGCCCTGAAAAATTGGGCCGAGGCGCAATTCGGCGGCGTCAATGCCGACATGTATGAACATGTGTTCGAATTGCTGCTGCGCATGAAGGGCAATTACATCTGGCCGGCCATGTGGGCGCCGAAAGCCTTTCACATGGATGATGAACGCAGCGCCGATCTGGCGCACGAAATGGGCATCGTCATGGGCACCTCCCATCATGAACCCCTCTCCCGTGCGCAGGCGGAATGGCATCGTCTGGACACGCCCTATACGGGCGGCGAATGGAACTACCAGACCAATGCCGAGAACCTCCGCGAGTTCTGGCGCACCGGCGTGGAGCGGCTCGCCCTGCCAGGCGGCGGCATGCGCGACAATTTGCTGACCATCGGCATGCGCGGAGATGGCGACGCCCCGATGGCCGAGGGTACCGCAATCGACCTGCTCGAATCCATCGTGGCTGACCAGCGCAAGATCATCGAAGACGTGACCGGCAAACCGGCCTCTGAAACACCGCAAATGTGGGCGCTCTATAAAGAAGTGCAGGACTACTATGATCAGGGCATGAGTGTGCCGGAGGATGTGACCCTGCTGTTTGCAGACGACAATTGGGGCCAGATCCGTCGCCTGCCAACGCAGGATGTGGACCGCGATGGCGGCTTTGGCGTCTACTATCATTTTGACTATGTCGGCGTTCCCCGGAACTATAAATGGCTGAACACGAACCAGATCGAGAAAGTCTGGCAACAGATGGACCTGGCCTATCAGCGCGGCGCGCGTGATATCTGGATCGTGAATGTCGGCGACATCAAGCCGATGGAGTACCCGCTCGATTTCTTCCTCGACATGGCCTGGTCCCCCGAAAACATGACGCCGGACGCGCTGAACGCCTATCCGCGGGATTGGGCCGCGCAGCAATTTGGCGCCGAGCATGCCGGAGAGATCGCCCATCTGGTGACGGAGTATTCGCGCCTCGCCGCCAAGCGGAAACCAGAGCTGGTAAACGAGTCCACCTATCAGCTTGGGGAGATCCGAAAAGACGTGTTGGTGCGCGGCGAATGGAGCGCAGTGATCGAGGATTGGCGCGCCCTGGTCGCGGAACTGGAGGCGGTGAAGGCCGACATTCCAGCCGAACAGGAAGCGGCTTTCTACCAACTCGTGGAATTCCCGATCCTCGCCGTATCGAACCTCTACGAGATGTATTATGCGACCGCGTGGAACCGTATGCTGGCATCTCATTTCGATCCGCGCGGGAACCATTTCATGCATGCCGTGGAGGCCGCATTCGCGCGGGATTCCGAGCTGGAGGATTCCTATCACGCCCTGCTGGATGGCAAATGGGCGCACATGATGTCCCAGATCCACATGAATTATGTAATCTGGAACGATCCGACCCAACAGACCCAGCCAACAGTCATCTGGACCGCGGGCGATGTGCCGGAGAAAATGCGTAATGCCAAACCGGTCTTCGTCGACGCTGCGCCGGAGGCAAATCGCATCGCCTTGCCGGTCTCCAAAATGTCTCGCAATATGGGCGCCGACGGTGTGACCTGGACCCCTATCGAAAATCTCGGACAGGCCGAAGCCGCGCTCGTTGCCCTGCCCCAGGGCCAGCCGGCCAGCGATCCGACCACCGGACCGCGCGCCGAATACCAGATCGACTTGCCGGCGCATGAGGGCGTGACCGTGCGGGTCCGGCTTGCGCCGACGCTGAACACGATCAATGCAGAGCCGTTGCGTCTCGGCGTGTCGCTTGGCGATCAGGCGATGAAAATTCTGGAACTGGATCTGGAGCCGACAGGTGGCGCGCAGGACACGCCCGGCAAACGCCGCTGGGCAGAGGCCGTTTCCGACAATGGCGTCACGCTGGAGGCCCGCTTCGCCGCCCTTCCCGAAGGCACGCACACGCTGGCCCTGCATCGCATCGATGACAATATCATCATCGAATCAATCGACCTGACCCTCAACTGATCCCCCAATCCGGCGCAGCCCCCAGCCCCCGCTGCGCCGCACCCAACAAAAAAGCCGCCCCAAAAAGGACGGCTCACAAAAAAACTGGTGCCAGAAGAGGACTGGCATTAACCACATAAGCTTTGAAAAGTTTTGATTATTTTCGGAATATGGTATCGACCCGTACCATACAGCATACCATATTTTTGAAGGACTGTATGAGTGAGAGTCCTGCTTTTATCGTTTACAAATAAACACTTAGCTCGATTTTGAGTTGCCCGCAATTCGTGTCGCTTTCATTCTACTGCGATTTGCATCGAATGCATCACTGAGCAGGTTGAGCTTCGCATGCATCTTCAGCGATGTTTTCAACCTGCCAATTTTCACCTTGTCGCCGGGCGACGTATTCGCGATTCCACACATTCCAACCTTCCGGCATGAGGACTTCAGACATCGGGTTGTGGATGAGCGAAATGGGTCGCACACGCGTATTGAAATTGCCGATTCCCACTCTGGACCAGACTAGTCCCGAGATATGCGAATACTCCCCGGTCAAAAATGCCGTTCGATCGATAGCGCCATTTTCGCGTTCGATCGTCCTGCTCTCCAGAAAACCTTCTTCAACTACTTCTCCCGTTTCACGGTTTATTCTCAAGAATTGATCGCCAATGGGAAAGACGGCCTTCAATGCAGAAGGCGGGTCATCGGAAGCGTATGCTCCAAATCTAGCTGCCCCAATCGCAATCAACTTAACGTCTTCAGATGTAATGGTTCCACGCTCAACGTATCGAGCAAATGCAGCCGACTTGGTGTAGAGCGCGCTAGTAACTCGTAGTTGTACTTGACGTTCGGGTGCAGCCGCTAAACCCCCGCCTTCATTTATCGGCACGGGCCTTACGACTTGGTCCGGTCCGGTTGCGCCGTCGCCAGGCGCTGTTGCCTCAATCCACACTCTCCGATCACCATCCAATAGGCATATGTCGGGCAACCCTTCTTGATTTCCCCGCTCTGTGGCTGGCATCAGTGTTCGGCCATTTTGAAGCAGAGAATATCCTAGGAACATTTCCCAAAATCGAGCGTCGGGATCATGAGAAAAAGCAGGCAGGAAATCGCGGTCTGCAAATGGTTCGAAAACTACCCACATTTCATCTAGCGACTCTCGCATCTCCCGTTCCGCCGCAGAATCACCCGCTTTAATATTTTGGTATCCCTCATCGGCGTTGGCATCTTCAATAGACCAAAGGCTCGGCATCGCATTCTCCTATGGAGGCATCTATAGCGAGAGTCGTGTGTATCAGCCACCAATAGGCTGGAGGGTATGGGTGGCGAATCTGCCCAAACACGTTATCAATGATGCTTTGTTTTCTGGGTGACATTGAACGTGTCAGTATTGGAAATACGAGCAAGGTTGGACTTAAGTGGCTGATAGTGGCGAGAGCATCAAGAAACAGGCTAGTGCGTACGACTCGCTGACGCGCAGCCAGCTGATCGCGCTGCTGAAAAAGCGCGACGCGGAGCGCAAGCTGGGGTTGGTCTGGGAGCGCGATGAGATCTCCCCAGACAAGGCCATCGACAGCAATTTCGTTGTTGCCGATCTGATTGCCGATCAGTGCGAGCGGCCCGCGCCGTGGGACAATCTGATCATTGAGGGCGACAATTACGACGCCCTGCGCTGGTTACGAATGACGCATCGCGGGCAGGTGAAGTGCATCTATATCGATCCACCCTATAATACTGGGAATAAGGACTGGGTCTATAATGACGACTATGTCGACAAAGCCCACCGCTACCGCCATTCGCAGTGGTTAGAATTCCTCTATCAGCGCTTACTAATTGCCCGTGACCTGCTCGCGCCCGATGGTGTGCTGCTCTGTTCCATCAATGACGAGAACCGCGCCCGGCTGGAGCTGATGATGGACCAGGCGTTGCCGGGGATGCGGGTGGGAAGTTTCGTGTGGCGAACAAGAATTGGCGGAAATGAAGGGGGCGAAAGTTTCTTCTCTCCAAATCAGGAGCACGTGCTGATCTTTGCGAATTCAGGGTTTCGTTTCGGCGGCACGGACAAATCTTTCGACATGTACAAGTGGGACGATGGTGACGGGAAAGGGCCATGGCGGAAAAGCGATCTTACAGTCGCAGTTGGTTACACCGACAAGCGCGCCGGAAAGGCCTATTATCCTTTGCGGGACCCCAAGACGGACATTTGGTATCCCTGCAATCCCGACCGTGTCTGGGGATACGCTTCGAAAGATTATTCTGGCGAGAACGGGCGCATCAAAACGAAGTACATGGAAGAATGGATTGCTGAAGGGCACATCTTGTTTCCTGAAGAGCCTCGTGTGGAAACCTTCGAGTCGAAAGATGCTTTGTTAGCCGCCATTCGGTCTGGAGACGTACCGACAAGCGGACGTGCACAACTGCTTCGTGAAGACCTTCCCGATCTTGATTTTTGGATAGGCAAGAGGATTGGCTGGGGCGCTCCAGCCTTCAAACGCTACAAGAAAGATCTGAAAAACCAGACCCAACCGCTTTCAAGCTGGATCACACCAAAAGCTGAATCCGAAACAGTGCCGGAAGGCGCGAATATGGTCATTTCCGGCACGAACGATGAGGGGGCGAAGGTCATCAAGGACGTATTCGGCGAGAAAGCGTTCAACTACGCCAAACCTGCTTCACTGATCCGAGAGCTTGTCCGCCAATCGACTAGCCCCGGAGACCTCGTCCTCGACTTCTTCGCAGGTTCAGCCACGACGGCGCAGGCGGTGATGGAACTCGATGCACAGGATGGCGGCGATCGCCGCTTCATCATGGTATCCTCAACTGAGGCGACTGGCGAGGAGCCAGACAAGAATATTTGCCGCGATGTAACCGCCGAGCGGGTACGTCGTCTCAATGCGAATACGGACAATTATGAGCGGCTGAGTGCGGGCTTTGCCTATCTGCGCTGCCGCGAGATCAATCCGCTCGAAATAGACGATGCGCTGACGCCAGAGGCGGCTTGGTCCATTCTGGAGGCACACCACGGCTTGCCGCTGACCGTATGGCCGGAAGGCGATACTTTCGCGATACACGAAAGCGAAGACGTGACACTTGCGCTGATCGACTATTGGAGCGACGCGGCAGCCAAAGCGCTGTCGCTCGTGTTTGACGCGGGCCGCCCCGTCTTCCTCTATGCCTTCGCACCCGGTCAGATCACCGGCCTTGATGCGAGCGCCAATATCGAAGTGCGCAGCATCCGTGACACTCTGCAAAGGTTGTTTTCCGCATGAGCGCTGATGGTTTTGATCCCACGGACAGTGCCGTCCGTCATGTGTTGACCGATTATCAACTCGATGCGGTTGTTAGCCTGCAGGGCGTAATTGCCCGCGCCATAGGGCAGCAGGTACATTCACCAGAGAAGCGGCTGGAAATCGCGCGGCATGGTGGCGTGATGCTGCTGCAATCACCAACGGCAAGCGGCAAAACGCTGATGCTCGGCCGGACTCTGGAGGGTCTCGTCGGCAAGCTGGAGCGCAAGACAGTCTGGTTCTGGTTCGCCCCCTATTCCGGCCTGATCGACCAAACAGTCGAGGCATTGGCTGAGCAGTGCCCCGGCCTTCGGCTCCGCGATGCCACCCGTGATCGCGAGCCAAGCTTGGCGCGCGATGGTGATGTGTTCGTCAACACCTGGGGCGCGATCGCTGCGAACAATGCAGACGCCCGCAAGGTACGTCGCACGACGGAAGATACCTATTCACTCGACCAAATGCTGGAGCTGCTGCGACTTGAGAGTTTCGCAATTGGCGTCGTGATTGACGAGGCTCACTTGAATTTCGGTACAGGTGCGAAGGCGGCGGCGAAGTTCTATCTAGACCACTTGCAGCCAGACGCGACCATTTTGGCAACCGCTACGCCAAATGACGATAAGCTCGAAAAATTTGCGGAAGATGCGGGAGTCGAAGTCGCTAGCCGAATAATCGTCTCTCGCGATCGTGTTGTCGAACGTGGACTGAACAAATACGGACTGATGGTCGGCGTCATGCGCCTGCGCGAACAGGATCTGGCGCTGGTTGACCCCGAAACCTCTGCACTCAGCTGCGGCTGGTACCAGCATCAGAAAATCAAGGAACGCCTTGATGAGAAAGAGCTTGGGGTTGTTCCGCTCATGTTGGTTCAGGTTGAGGACCAGAAAAAGGGCGAAGAAGACCCGATCGAGCGGGTGAAGGAAAAGCTGATCTCCATCGGCGTGCCGGAATCGAAAATTGCAACGCATACATCTGGAAATCCGGACCCGGAATTTCACACGCTTGCCTTCGATCCGTCCCGTGAAGTTTTGATCTTCAAGGTGGCCGTTGCCACTGGATTCGATGCGCCGCGTGCTTGGACTCTTGTCTCCCTCCGCCCCAGCCGAGGGAAGGATTTCGGGCTGCAGATCGTCGGTCGAATCATGCGGGTGCATCCGCATGTGAGACCGATCCATGGCCAGGACGATCTTCTTGATCGGGGCTATGTTTTCCTGACTGATCCAGAGTTGCAGTCAGGGTTAAAGGAAGCCGCCGATGCTCTCGACTCCGTGGTTTCTAGTATCGATGTGGTCACTAGCAGCTTTGATCTGGTCGAACTTGGAACAGCTCAGCCGCTGTCTGTTGGAGAGTATGGGAGAGGCTTCTTACACAAGAAGCTCCCACCTCCTCCAAAGGACGATGCCGAGCGTCAGCAGCGCCTCGATGTTTTGATCGAAGAGCAACGTGTACCTGGCGACATTCGAGAGCGGCCAACGGAAGAGATTGACCGCGCCATTCAAGTTGCTGAACAACTTCGCGATGTCTCAGGTCTGGATCTTTTCGGCGGCACGCTCCCCGAGCAGAACGTGCCAAGCCTATTTGGTGGGTCTTCGCGCTCAAAGCAAGCCAAGAGCCAAAAGTATCCGTTGCGACCCGCACTCGACGTACCGGAGTATCTCATTGCGGAGAAGCCGCCACGTGCTGAAGTTCTGAATAGCGAGGAATTTAATCGCGAATTTGCACGACGCTTTATTGAAAAATCGACCATTCTTCGCCGTATCAACACCCGCATGGGGGCCGGCGAGTTGCACCTGCGCGACTTGTTTAATGATGAACTGTCGATGACCGTTGAGGATGTCCAAGTTCGTCTAGACGACACCAGAATTGAGCGCGAAGGCCAGCGCGTATTCAGCTTTGATGCCTCCATAAATGATCGGCAGCTGCGCAAATTTCTGAGAGACGAACTCCGTCACGCGGCGATCCAGGAAGGGATTGGATTCTCGTATTTGGACCTCTCCAGAGCGGTTTACTTGGCGGCGATGCGTGAGCCGCAAGCATTCAAACAAGCATTGAAGGAAGCCAAAGCAAACTACATCGACACGGGGGAGGCTGACGAACCAGTTCCCAAAGTTCACGACGATTATCCGGAATGCGCGCCATCGAAGAACAATGCGTATGGTGTGTTGCCATCGGATTTGAATGGTGACGAAAGAGCCTTTGCCGAGTGGCTCGACTCGGACCGTTCCGGCAGGGTGAAATGGTGGCTCCGCAATCCGCATCGACCCGGTTGGTCGCGAGGATGGAGTACAAATCTCGTACTACCGAGCGGCGGATTTTTCTTTCCGGATTTTGTCGTCAGCGTTCGCGGGAGGTCCACGCCAAATGAGATCGTACTTGTAGAAATCAAAGGCGGGCATCTAGACAACACTGATGAAAGTCTCGAGAAAATTGGTGCGGTTCATCGATCATATCAATCGGTGCTGTGGGCACAAAAAGACGATGATCTATTCTTGAGGCTATCGTATGACCAGAGTGCAAACCGCCTGTTGCCAAGCGGTAGATTTGACCCGGATATATTGCTTCGCACAACAGGATAATCGAGTTGGCCGATCCATTCACAATTCGAATTTATGTGCCAGATGGAGACCCGGATGGCGTTCGCGTAATCGACCGTATGAACTGGACTGGTCGCGGCGTAGCATTCCCTCGAGATGTTTGGGGCCGGGCGATGTCTCGCCCGGAGTTATCCAAACCGGGCGTCTACATTCTGGTTGGGCGCGTTGAATCCGATGAGGAAGACGACCTGCCATTACTGTACGTCGGGCAAACCGATGATCTTCTGAATAGACTGAACCAGCACCAAAAGGACAAGGATTTTTGGGATCGCGCCGTTGTGTTTGTATCTACAAACGATGGGCTGAACCGAGCGCATATCACGTGGCTCGAACATTCGTTGATCAGACGCGCGAAAGAGATAGGGCAATGCCATCTCGACAATGGAAACGCGCCAAAAGAGCCATCGCTTTCTGAATTTGAAAAGGCGGATACACAGGCCTTTCTCCGCGAAATTCTTCAGATCCTTCCGCTTATCGGCATCACGGCTTTCGAACGTCCTCGTGTGATAAAGACAACTGAAAAGTCTACGCCTGTTGTTCCGGAAGCGGGCGCAATAGACAGCATAGACACTATTATAGTGCCGGCGAAAAGGGATGGGTTTCAGCGAGTATTCTTGGGGGAAGATGCGTGGTGGGCCGTAAGAATTTCAGGCGGCAAAATTCCTCACATTCGATATATCGCAGCATACCAAACACAGCCGATTAGTGCTGTTACTCATTGGGCGCCCGTCGAAAGAATTGAACCATATGGCGATACGGGAAAGTATCGATTAATCTTCTCTGAACCTGCAAAGAAGCTCGAGGAATCGATTCCTTTTGGCCAAGCCAAGCAAGGCTCAATGCAAGGTTCGCGATACACTCGATTGTCCGATCTTTTAGCTTCGAAGGATCTTGGCGAGCTGTTCAAGGAATAGACTTTCCATCATGCCCAATGGCATCAAATGCCTTGGGCAATAACAATCTTCCTTGCCAAATTTTCAGTCCGTCAAGGGCCTGCGGCCGCTTCGCGGCGCGCCTTGTGCGCGCCCTTGACGGACTGAAAATTTGGCGACACCGACCATATAGTGAGCGTGGAAAATGGTGAAAGCGACGGTAAAGGGTTACTGAGGACCCGGAGTGCTGTCGTAACCCCGCCCGCCCC
>NZ_AWFH01000008.1 GCF_000682715.1 Hyphomonas atlantica corrig.
AGACACTGATCGTCGTGCTCGGCGTGTTCCTTGGCCTGCAGGTCAACAACTGGAATGAGGCGCGGAAGGATCGTCTTGAGGCCGAGACCTCGCGTGAGCGACTGATTGCGGATCTCAATGCTGATCTGGATGCCTTTGCGGTTCGTCGGCAATGGTACGCGGAGGTCCAGGAAGCCGCTCTGCGCGTGGATAATGCGCTGCGGTCCGATCCGCCCGAAACGATTGATGAAACGTGGGGATTTGTCCTGGACAGCTGGATTGCCGGCGGCGAATGGCCGTTCGAGCCGTCGGCGCAGATTTACAGGGAACTTCAGAATTCTGGTGATCTCGACCTCATTGCCAGCGGATCGATGCAGCGCCGACTGCGCGACTATTATGAAGACTCGGTCAACGAGATTGAAACGCTGACGATATTCCAGTCGGGGTATCGCGACCTGTCGCGCCAATTGATCGAAGGCCGCGTCGGTATGGTCATTGGTGACTGTCTCTCCTCGGCAGCCAGCCCCGAACCCAGCCAACCAGGTGCAAATCCGGATTCATTCTACGAAAACTGTCCGCCGCCAGAAGATTTTTCTCTCGTTTCGCACTCAGCCGAAAATCTGCGGGAGTCCGAGGCGCTTCGATTGCAGCTGAATTTCCAGCTGAGCAAACTTGCGTGGCTGCCGTCGTTTCTTGATTACCTTGATCGACAAGCCGCGTCGCTGGTGTCTGATCTGGAGGCAACGCGATGATCCTTCGGCACCGATCCGAACGGATGCTGACCCGACATTGCCCGATATCGCTACTGACTCTCGTCAACATATGACTAAAGTACGAAAAAATGATTCCGCGCACTGCCCGCGCCCCGACACCAAGGAGTGACCATGCCCACGAGACATTCGCTTTTCGCCCTTTCTGCACTGCTGGGCGCAAGCTGCCTGACGCCCGTCGCTGTCGCGCAGGAGCGCACCGAAGACGAATTGAAAGCGCGCGAGATCTACGCCAAGGTCGTCTCGATCCGATCTGCCCGTGGGCAGGAAAATGTACCGGAAGTCTTCGAATACCTGATGAGCGAACTGTCTGCCGCCGGGTTTACCGACGAAGACATGAAGATCACGGACTACGAAAACAATGGCGAGGCTACACAGGGCCTAATGGTCTGGTACCGGGCCGAAGACCCTGTGAAGGCACCCATCGTTCTGCTCGCCCATGCGGATGTGGTCGATGCGCTGGCCGAGGATTGGGTTCGGGCGCCGTATGAACTGATTGAGGAAGACGGCTATTTCTTCGGGCGCGGAACCGCTGACAACAAGTATGGTGTGACCAATCTGGTCCAGACCTTCATTCGCCTGAAAAACGAAGGCTGGAAGCCGAACCGTGACATTGTCATGGTGCTGTCCGGTGATGAAGAGACCGGTATGGTCTCAACCCGCGGTCAGGCCCAATATGTCCATGAGCATATCAAGCCGGAATTCGTGTTGAACGCCGATGCAGGCGGTCTGGCGCTCGGACCAAATGGCCAGCCGCTTTATTACGGTGTGCAGGGCGCTGAAAAGACCTACGCAACCTGGGAACTGACCGTGACCAATCCAGGAGGTCACTCATCTACTCCGCGCACGGATAATGCAATCTACGAGCTCTCCGAGGCGATCCTGAAAATTCGGGACCACACATTCCCGGTCATGTCGAGCGAACTGACACGCGCGTCGCTCCGCATCGGCGGGCGCCAGCGGCTCGACAAACTCGGTCAGGCGATGCGGGACTTTGCCGATGACCCGTCCAATGAAGACGCGATCGCGGTACTGCGCGCCAATCCGGCAACCGTCGGCACCATCGGTACCACTTGCGTGGCGACCATGCTGCGCGGTGGACATGCCGAAAACGCACTGCCGCAATCCGCCACCGTCACCGTCAACTGCCGCATCTTCCCGGGGGTCGGCATTGAGGCGACCGAGGCCACACTGAAAGACGTCATCGACAATGAAGGCGTGAAGTTCGAATTGATCTCCGACCTTGTTGAAAGCCCGGAATCCATCCTGCGCGAAGACGTGACCAACGCAATCAAGGCCTCGCTCGCAGAGCGCGGTGTCGAGGTGCCGATCCTGCCGCACATGTCATCGGGCGGTACGGATGGCATGCATTATCGCAATCTCGGCTATGACACGGTCGGCATTTCAGCGGCGGCCGCCAAGCAGAACGATACGTTCGCTCATGGCCTGAATGAACGCCTTCCCGTCGCGAGCTTCTATGACGGGCTCGACCATTGGTCCATTATCCTGAAAGACCTTGCCGGGTCGGAGGACTAAATCCACGAAAGACCGGGGCCCCATCGGTCGAATTTTTATATGGGTCGCTGCTGGCTGCGGGAAGCGTAACTTCCCGCAGCTGCATATGCTCCAGGCGCTCATGCAACATTACCCAAACTTCACCCATCACGAAGGCGTGAGGCCCTTTGCCCTCGCGCTTGGCGCGCCTACATCAACTGTGTCGAAGAGACCCTGTTCGCTGTGGTGCACCGTCCCCCCCCCAGCCCACAGCGAACTGCCCGTCATGTCAGCCCACAGTGCCCCCTTACTGATGACATGACGGGCTCCCTTCTTTGCTTGCTTTCGCGGTGGTCTCTAGTAGACCGCCGCGCATGCTTACGATTTCCAATCTCGACTTCCAGATCGAAGCCCGGCCGCTGTTCGAGTCCGCCACGGCGCAGATTTCGGCTGGCTGGAAGGTCGGCCTTGTCGGACGCAACGGCACCGGCAAATCCACCCTGCTGCGTCTGATCCGCGAAGACGTCGAGAACCCGCGCGCAGACAGCGCCATCCGCCTGAATTCCGGCGCCCGGCTCGGCTGGGTCGCGCAGGAGGTCGCCGCGACGGATGACACCATTCTGGACGTTGTCCTCGCCGCAGACACGGAACGCCACGCGCTGATGCTGGAATCCGAAACCGCGACGGATCCTGACCGGATCGGCGAAATCCATGAACGCCTTCTGGACATCGACGCCTGGACGGCCGAGTCCCGCGCCGCCGAAGTGCTCAACGGGCTCGGTTTCACCACCGAAGACCTCGGCCGCGCGACAAAGGAGTTCTCGGGCGGCTGGCGCATGCGGGCCGCCATTGCCGGCGTCCTGTTCTCCCAGCCGGATTTCCTGCTGCTGGACGAGCCGACCAACTATCTGGACCTTGAAGGCGCTGCCTGGCTGGAATCCTACATCAAGAAATATCCGTACACCGTCTTGATTGTCAGCCATGACCGGGAGCTTCTAAACCGCTGTGTGACGCACACAATGGCGCTGGAGCATCGCAAGCTTTCCATCACGCCGGGCGGCTATGATGACTGGCTGAAGCTGCGCGCCGCCAAGCTCGCCCAGCTCGAATCCCAGAAAGCCAAGCAAGACAAGGACCGCCAGCACCTACAGGCATTTGTCGACCGGTTCCGTGCCAAGGCGTCCAAGGCGCGTCAGGCCCAGTCCCGCATCAAGATGCTCGAAAAGATGCAGGACATCTCCATCCCGGTGGAAGACCGCACAACGCCGTTCCATTTCGCCCCGCCAAAGGACAAGCTCGCCCCGCCCATGCTGGAGTTGCGCAATGCCACGCTCGGCTATGGGGAGGACGCGGTCATTCTGGACAAGGTGAACCTTCGTCTGGACCCGGACGACCGGATTGCCATTGTCGGCGCGAACGGACAGGGCAAGACGACGCTGGTCAAATCCATTGGTGAGCGCCTTTCCCTTCTGGGTGGGGAGCGTGTTGTGCCAAAGGCCGTGCGGATCGGCTATTTCTCTCAAGACCAGCTGGACGAACTCTCCGAAGGCGATAGCGTGCTGCTGCACGTTCAGCGCATCATGCCGCCCGGCACGACCCCGGCAAAAGTGCGCGCCGCCGCTGCCGCAATGGGCTTCAGCCATGAGAAGGTCGAAACCAATGTCGAGAAACTGTCCGGCGGCGAAAAAGTGCGCCTCCTGCTCGGTCTGATGTCGTCGGCCGCGCCGCACATCCTCATCCTGGACGAGCCGACCTCTCACCTCGATATCGATAGCCGCGAGGCGCTGATCTATGCGCTGAACGAATTTCCCGGCGCCGTCTTGCTGATCACGCACGATGTCTACCTTGCCGAGGCCACCGCCGACCGGCTCTGGCTGGTCAATAATGGCCGCGCCGCACCCTATGACGGAGACCTCGCCGACTATCGCGCCCTCGTCATGAAGGCGGACCGCGACGACACCAAGGGCGCGAAGGCGGCCAAGCCTGCCAAGTCCGCCACGCCGAAAGAGATCTCTCCGGAAGAGAAAAAGCGTCTCAGCGCCCTGAAGAAAACCGCCCGTGACGCTGAAGAGCGCCTCGACAAGGCGAATACCGCCATTGCGAAGATCGACGCCAAACTGGCAAACGGCACACCTCCCGCTGACGAACTCGAGAAGCTGCTGAAAGACCGCGCCAGGCATGCCGAAACCGCCGAAGCGGCCGAAATCGAATGGATGGAGGCCGCTGAAGCGCTTGAAACGGCAAATGCATCCAGCGCGGCCTCCTGAGCACCCGACCTGCAGCAACTGCGCCAGCACCGAGACTGCTCAGCAATTGAAATAGACCGTCTTCTGAATATTTTTATTTGATAACGGACCGTCTTTTACTTGCCTC
Organism: Hyphomonas atlantica corrig.; assembly: GCF_000682715.1. GTDB lineage: Bacteria > Pseudomonadota > Alphaproteobacteria > Caulobacterales > Hyphomonadaceae > Hyphomonas > Hyphomonas atlantica. The sequence continues at coordinate 4,617 of NZ_AWFH01000008.1, forward strand.
CGGCGTTAACCAACATTAACCTGCTGTCATGGTGGCGGTGGGGCCACTGGCGAGCGCGCAGGCGCTCTTTCGTCTTGGAGACACACAATGAATATCAAGGGACTACTTCTGTCAGCAGCGCTGGCCGCTTTCGCGACTCCGGCCTTGGCGCAATTGAACGTGTACGAAGATTATACGGTCAGCGATTCCGTTTGGTCGATCTCGACAATCAAGGTCGATTCAAACATGGGGGACTATTATCTCGAAGGCATCAAATCGACATGGGTCGAATCCAATGAAGTGGCCAAATCCCTCGGCCACATCGAAGACTACACAATCCTGGTCAGTGCCATGCCGGACAGCGGACATTTCAACATTCTCCTTGGCGTAAAATATGCGAGCATGGCCGACTTGGGGCCTTCGCGGGAAAAATATGATGCGTTCATGACGGCTTGGGGCGAAGCCAATGCGGACATGTCACGCGAAACGGCAAAGACATATCCCGAGCTCCGCAAAATTACGGGCCAATACCTGATGCACGAGCTCACCATGCTGGACTCCAGCAGCGAGTGACCCCTGATCTGAGGCCCGCTTGCCCATCGGCCGTCGGGCCTCACCTGTCACAAAACCCGCCCCTGTCTCGTCCTGTCTCTGAACCATGCAGGAGACAGTTCCATGATCCGTTCTTTTCTGAATGCTCAGATCCGTAAATTCGGGCGGCGCTTCAATTATGACACCAGCTACATGCATGAAATCTGCGCTGTTTCGCCCGGCGCGGTCTACGGCCTGCTGAAGCTGCCGGAATTCTATCGTTATCGCGGCCCGGCGCTTGGCCAGCCGGTGTGGACCGGCGCATTGCTGGCCTCGACGCTGGATGGCGATTGCGGGCCGTGCGCTCAGCTGGTCATCGACATGGCGCTGGCCGCGGGTGCGGACCGGGAGACCCTGCGCCTGTGCGCCGAAGGCCAGGCCGACAAGGCCGGGGCGATGGGGCTCGGATTCCGCTTTGCGGAGGCCGCTATCAAGGCCGACCCGATGGCTGACAAATTCCGCAGCGAGATCGCTAGGGAATTTGGCGAGAAATGCGCCCTGTCCTGCGCCTTCGCCGCCGCGTCGGGCCGCATCTATCCGGTGCTGAAACGCGGCATGGGCCACGGACAAGCCTGCCAGAGGCTGGACTTTGGCGATACGATTGTGACACTCGCCGCATGAGCGCCGAAACCGCCATCTTCGAGGCTGAACGCCCCGGCCTGACCGCCCTGTGCTATCGCATGCTGGGCGAGCGGGCCGGCGCGGAAGACGCCGTACAGGACACGTGGCTGCGCTGGCAGCGGACAGACCGTACGCGCATCGAGAACCCCCGTGCCTGGTTGCGTCGCACCGCCGCCCGCATCGCCATCGACGCGCTGCGCTCTGCCCGCGCCCGCCGCGAGACATATCCCGGCCCGTGGTTGCCAGAGCCTATCGTGGAATCGCCCAGCCTGACCGTGGAGGATCGCTTCGCCCTGGCGCAGGAATGTGAACTCGCCCTGCTCTGGGCAATGGAGCGCCTGTCGGAAACAGAGCGCGCCGCCTTCATCCTGCGCGAAGCCTTCGATGCGGGCTATGACGAAATCGCCGCCGCAACGGGAAAGTCTGAGGCTGCCTGTCGTCAATTGGTCAGCCGCGCCCACAAGCGCCTGCAGGAAACCGGCCCGCGCTTTGACGCTGCCCCGTCTGAAGTGGCGGATTTGCTCCAGCGTTTCATGGCCGCCGCCGCTGCACAGGACCACGCTGCCGTGCTGAACCTGCTGTCACCGGATGCCACCGCCTATACAGATGGCGGACGCAAGGCCCGCGCGGCGCTGCGCCCGCTGCATGGCCCGGCGGATATTGTTCAGGTGTTGATGGGTGTAATGATGAAATCAATGCGCGACGGCGAAGACTGGACCATGGAGCCCGCCCTCGCCAATGGCGCCCCCGCCCTGATCCGCAGGCTGAAGGGAAAGGTCGATCTCGTCCTCACCCTCGCCCCGGATTCTTCCGGCCGCATCGCCTGGCTCTACGCCATGCGCAACCCGGACAAGTTGCCGAATCCGTCGCGTGACTGACAAACGCCTGTAAGTTGATTTTTCGTCCCCTCCAGCGCATAATTCCTTGCGGGAGGGACGATCATGAATCTAACAAAGCTGCGCTATCACGGGTTTTTCAAGAACAATCCCGAAACCACCCGGCGGACGATTGATCGGTTGCGAGAGCTGAAGCTCTGGATGGCCCGGCCCGAGGCGGACGGCGGCGGCGGCGTCCCGCCCAAGGACACCGACGCCACCCTGCTGCTCGCCACATGGAACATAAGAGATTTCGGCAAGAATAAGGGCTATGGCGACCGCACGCTGGAACCGCTGCATTACATGGCCCAGATCATTTCAGGCTTCGATCTCGTCGCCCTTCAGGAAATCACAGACGATCTCAGCCTGTTTAAAGACCTTATGGACATACTGGGCAGAAACTGGGAATTCATTGCCACGGATGTCACCGGGAACCAGGAACGTATGGTGTTCGTATACGACACGCGCAAGGTTCACTTCCGATCAATCGTCGGCGAAATCACGCTGTTGGAAGATGAACTCATCCGTACCCGTCAATCGGTGCCCCTGCCGGCGGACGCCATTCTTCGAAAGAAAGATGGCACGATCATCGCGCTGCCGGATGATGTTGAGCTGGAATTGCCGGAAGGCGCGAAGGAACTGAACGGAAAGCAATTCAACCGCACGCCCTTCATGGTATCCTTCCAGGCAGGCTGGTTCAAATTCAATCTCTGTACCGTGCACATGTATTACGGATCCGGCAAGGAAGGACTGGAACGCCGCAGGCAAGAGATCGAAAAAGTGGCGCAAGTGTTCCAGAAACGGGCGGAGAAAGAGCGCCGCAAGGCCAAGGAGGCCGCCGCGGAGCGCCACGAAACGCTCGATGAATCCGCGCTGGAAACCTATTTCGTGCTCGGCGATTTCAACATTCTCAAGCCCAGCCAGCGCACCGGCGAGAGCGAAACCCTGAACGCGCTGCTCGACAATGGTTTCGGCATGCACCCAAAACTTCGGGAAGCACCAACCAACATGTTCCAGACAGAATATTATGACCAGATCGCCGTGCTGGAAGACCATGGCCAAGTGAAGATGGATGAGGCAAAGGCCGGTGCGCTCGATTTTTTCCAAGTCGTCTACCGCGCTTCCGAAGAAGACGTCGCCATCCGCAACATGGATGCTGACGAGGATTTTCCTGCGGCAGCGGAGTCGGACTTCCTGGCCTATTTCGACCAGATGGGCGAAACCGACCTGCGCGACACACACGACCGGAAACGCACCTTCAAGGAAAATGTGAAGGTTGTGGCGGGCGACCCCCGAACACCGGCGCAACAGCGCGAATGGTACGCCACAAACTGGCGCACCTATCACATGTCAGACCATATTCCGCTCTGGATGGCGCTGAAGATCGATTTCAGCGAGGACTATCTGCACCGCATTGAGGACAAGCTTCCGCCTAATTGATGCCCAGCGCCGACACGTCCACGCCCTGCGCGGCGAGGCCACCGATGACGTTTTCCTGTGTGCGCTCCAGATTGTGATGGCGGGCGCTGTCGCGCAGGGCCATCAGGTCTTCCGCGCTCAGCCAGTCGCCCGCGCGGATCAGGGCCTCAGGTGCGTGCAAACAGGATATGTCCGACAGCGGATCACAGGCATAGAGCACAAGATCCGCCGCGCAGCCTTCGCGCGCGCAGCCATCCAGCCCCTCACGCTCCAGCACCCGCGCGGGCGCATCCGTCGCCGCCTTCAGGGCCTCAAACGGGGACAGCCCCGCCTCCACCATCAGCTCCAATTCCTCGACCAGGGACAGGCCCGGCACATTGGTGAAGATCCCCGCATCGCTGCCCGCGACCAGCGTGACGCCCGCTTCGTGCAGCCATCTGGTCATGCGCAGGTGAAACGCATCCCGTTCCGCCGTCGGCCCGGCCGGCGCGCCCGACCAGTATTCGTACATGTCGGTTTCCGTGGCTTGCACCAGAGGATTCAATAAGTCCGTCTCCGGACGGGTCAGCGCCGCGCCCTGCGTGTCTGCCACGCGCCAGAGATTGTGAAACGCCAGCAGCGTCGGCGTGACCGGCACACTGGCCTCGGCGATCTGTACGGCCAGCGCCCGCGCCGCTACCTCATCCTCCCGGTCGCTCAACCCGTGCCAGACAATCGACTCCACATGCTCGATCGTCTCGAAGCCATCATCAAGGATTTCACTGAAGGCGATGTCGAATGGCGCTTCGAACGGCACGCCCGGTCCGCGCACCCCCTCGGGCGTGTGCCCGGTGATGATGAAGCCGCGCGCGTCCGCCTCTTCGCGCACCGCGCCATAGGCCTCGCGGGTGAGATTGGAATACACTTTCAGGCGCGTGAAGCCCTGCTCGGCCTGCCATGCGATGGCGGCGCGCGCATCGTCTGCCGTCTCTACAAATTGATGGTTCACCTGCGCATTCGGCCCGGCGCTGTTCAGGATCGGCCCGGTGGTGACAAGGTGCGGCCCCATTACGGCGCCTGCCTCGATCTGCTCGGCCAGTGTCAGGTGAAACGGCAGGCCTGACATGTTGCGCACCCGCGTCACGCCCCAGGAGAGATACGCGCCAAGCTCCGCCTCATCCCAGACATGAACATGCATGTCGGTCAGGCCGGGGATCATGGTCAGCCCGCTGGCGTCCTGTTCCACTGTCGCGGTCAGGCCCGTCCGCGTCTCCGCAACGGCCAGAACCCCGCCATCGCCAATCAGGACGAAGGCATTGTCGCGCACCTCAGGGGCCTCGCCTGAAAAATCGATCACGCGAACATTGGAAACCAGCAGGTCACCTTGCAGGGGCTGCGTCTCCGGCCCCGGCGAGGCACACGCCGCAACCAGTGCGCAGAGCGCCGCACCGCCCCATATCCCGAATTGCCGCATATACATCTCCCTGACCGGCTACGAGTCGATCAGACTATAACCGCGCAGGAAACTGGAACCAGCCCGACAATGGAAAGAGGTGTCTGAGCCAGCGGCGCTAGCTCAGCGCGCGCCAGCCGATGTCGCGGCGGCAGAAGCCTTCAGGCCAGTCAATCTGCTCGACGCCGGCATAGGCGCGGTCGACGGCCTCTTTCAGCGTTTCGCCACTGGCCGTGACGTTCAACACACGCCCACCATTGGCCACCAGCGCGCCACCCTCATCAATATCGGTGCCCGCATGGAACACGGTGACGCCCGGCAATTCATTGGCCGGTTTCACGCCGCGAATGATGGAGCCCTTGGCATAGCTGCCCGGATAGCCTTCCGTGGCCAGAACAATCGTTGCTGTCGGCTCGAACCCGTCCAGCTCCAGCAGCGCTTCGAAGGCCTCTTCATTGCCCTCCAGGCCGCCCGTCGCCGCGCCCAGAATGGCCGGCACGATGTCGCCCTTCAGGCCTTTCATCAGGACCTGGCATTCAGGGTCTCCGAACCGCGCATTGAACTCCACAACCTTCGGCCCGGACTCAGTCACCATGATGCCGACATAGAGCACGCCCTGATACGGCATGCCGTCCGCCTTCATGCCCTTCAGCATGGGCTGCACGATCTCTGCCTTCACGCGGGCAAGAATATCATCGGTCACCACAGGCGCCGGGGCGTAGGCGCCCATGCCGCCCGTATTCGGCCCGGTATCGCCATCGCCCGCGCGCTTGTGGTCCTGCGCCGCGGGCAGGTAAACTGCGCCGGCGCCATCGGTGATCACGAAGATGCTGGCTTCCTCGCCATGCATGAATTCCTCGATCACCAGCGTCGCGGAGGCATCGCCAAACTTGCCGGACAGCATCTCGTCGATCTCGGCGTCGGCCTGCTCCAGCGTCTCGGCAATCACCACGCCCTTGCCCGCGGCCAGGCCATCGGCCTTCAGCACATAGGGCGCTTCCAGTGTGCGCAGATAGGATTTCGCCAGCACCGGATCGGTGAACTCACCATAGGCCGCGGTCGGCACGCCATATTGCACCATACGCGCCTTGGAGAACGCCTTGGAGCTTTCCAGCTGCGCCGCCTGCTGGCTGGGCCCGAACACGTCAAAGCCCCGCGCCCGCAAGATGTCTGCAAGCCCCTCGGCCAGTGGCGCTTCCGGTCCGATGACCACAAGGTCCGGCTCCACCTGCAGCGTCAGCTGCACCAGCTTGTCGATATCGGTGACTGCCACATCGAAACAGGGGCCGATCTCGTCCATGCCGGGATTGCCCGGTGTCGAGTGAACCATGTCCACCAGTGGCGATTGCGCCATTTTCCACGCCAGGGCGTGTTCACGCCCGCCCGATCCGATCAGAAGAATGTTCATGGCCGCGCTCATTGCGCGGGTTGGCCCCCGGAATCAAGCCCTCAGCGGCGCAGACCGCTCACACTGCCCGCCACCGCCGGCTTTGCTGGCAGAGCCAGATGGGGAAAGTGGCAACCCTATCCTCATCCATTTCGTGCACTCACCCTAAAAAATACAAATATTTACAAGGAATTGATACCAGCCCACCTGGTGCTCTCCCGCTGCCAATCCGGCAGGGGTGGGCGCCTGTCAGGGTCAGGGCCATGCAAGCGCGTTCTGACTCCTCCCTGTTTGGCCTGATCGAGTTCTGGTGGTCCGTGGCCAGCTATCTCGCTTCATCGGCCCACACCGGGCTCGGCCTCTGGCCGGTTCCGGCCAAGCCCTTCCTGCCCCGCGCAGAGCATGAGCGCCTTGGCGGCCTCGTCACCTTCCTTGAAGCCATCCTGCGCCGCCTGCTCTATCTCGAAGCCTAGGATCTGGGGGCCCTTCCAACATGCTCGCTCAACGGGCTCATCGCGGTGCCGACGCGCTCCCAACCACACCAAGACGCCCCGCCCGGCAAAGCCCTTGGGTCACAGCCGCGCTTCAGGCTGATGGAATCGACGCCGCGCAAGGCGGCCAATCCCCCACCGAAACAGTTCCGCACCGGGCCGCGCATACGCTTCCTGGACGAGCCCGCACCGGTTGACCTTCGGGATTATCCCGCGCTGCCGACTGACATTTTGCCCAGCGGAATTCTCATCCGTCGACTGCGGGCGATTAACCATGCACTGGACCATCCGGGCCAATATATAACCCGGATGCGTCGTCTGATCGGTGCGGCTGCGCCCGTCTTGCGCACGGCCTGCCCGCCTGTGTTCAGGTCGCGCAGACTGAAGCATCTACAACAGGAAAGCGCCCGTGATCTGCACGCTGTTGCGATGATGGCGCACGCTCCGGACACGTCCTGAACCCGCCTGAAATCCATCCTTTCCGCGCGAAGCCAACCGGCTGTCGCGCCGCCAGCGCTGGTTAACATATCCTTTCCGGGGCCGGATCATTTGGCTGGCATGGTTTTACCGAGAAGTTATCCCGATCTGCGATGGTACGGCGTGAACCTAAAAAGGCCAGGTGAGGCTATCTCAGGGGTGGGAACCATGATTATCCTGAATTTTGCGGCAGCACAGCTCAAAACGTTGCGCCGCCTGAAAGACGAAACCGAAGGCAATGTCGCGATCATTTTCGCACTGTTGACCATTCCGCTTTTCCTGCTGATGGGATTTGCGATTGACCTTCAACAGGTCAACACCGCGAAGAACCGTGTGCAGTACATTCTGGACAGCGCGGTGATCGCCGGCGCGCGGGAAATGCAGGAGGGCAAGTCAGACACTCAGATCAAGGCCTACATCCTGAACTATTTCGAATCCGCGATGAAAGCCCAGGGCATGGCGACAGATTGCGCTGACCCCGTCTCCACCATTGCCAGCGAATCTCAGGACATTTCCGTTACGGTGCGCTGTGACCAGCCGACCTCGATCATGCAGATCACCGGCACGAAAGAGCTGACCTTTGGCGTCACATCCGCATCGACCTATGGTATCGGCAAGGTCGATATCGCCTTTGTGTTCGACGTCTCCGGCTCCATGGGCGGCAGCAAGATGACGGCTCTGAAAGATGCCGCGGAAACGGCAGTTGATGTGCTTATCCCCGTCAAGGATGATGGCACAACCGGCGAAGTTCGCATCGGCATGGCGTCCTATTCCTCAATGGTGGATGCAGGCAGCGACTATTTCCTCAAGGCCACAGGCAAGACACCTATCCGTATCTATACGGAAACTTATACAACTCGCGAGTTCGTCGGCTACGAATATGTCTGCACACGGGAGCGGCGCGATGGCAGTTGCCGCAGATGGGGCTACGAAGCCATCTATGCTGATGTTGAAAAAACAGCCACGAAGACCGTCAACAATACTTGCGTAAAAGAGCGGATTGGAGACGACGCCTTCACGGATGCTGATCCCGGCCCGTATGCCTGGATCGAAGCGGCCGAGGCCTACATCCAGCGCGACCGTGACGGCGACCCATACACTGACTATTACGGAAACCCGTACTGGACGGTGGAAAGCTGCAACCCGATCGGCCCTCAACCGATGACGGCCAATCGCGACAAGCTGTATGACTATATCGATGACCTGAATGCGAGCGGCGGCACAGCCGGTCACCTCGGCATCGCCTGGGGCTGGTATCTGATCGCGCCGGATTGGGATACGGTCTGGCCGGCTGGCTCTGATCCCTACCCTTACGACGAACCGGACTCCGCCAAGGCCATGATCATCATGACGGATGGTGAGTTCAACCAGGAGTACAACACCTCTGAAGGCGACTCCTTCGACCAGTCCAAGAAGATGTGCGACGGCATCAAGGAACAGGGCATCAAGGTCTATACCGTGGCCTTCAGCGCCCCGCGGGCTGGCCGCGAGATCCTGGCCTATTGCGCCTCCGGGGAGGAGTTCACCTTCACCCCTGACAGCTCCGAAGAGCTGAAGGAAGCCTACACGAAGATCGCCCAGTCGATCTCCGACCTGCGCATCCGCTACTAATCCGGAAATCAGGCAGCGCTCCCCCGGGGGCGCTGCCAATTCCAGCATCATATTTTCTCTATTAAAATCAAGTGCTTGCACAACAGGCCCGCACAGGCGCGGCACAAGAGCGCCGAAATTGACAGCGCGCACTCGCTCACATTGATCTGAGTTGTAGACAGGCCCCCAACTTCCGTCATAATGCAGTTTGAAAACAGCGCGCTCGGCGCTGCACAAACCCTGATCGGGAGCCCCGTCATGAAGCGGGATGTTTTGTCTAGCGCTCCCTCGCCGGTTGCGAACACGCCTGCCTTGTCGGCAGACGAAAGTTCCTGGCTTAGCGCCATCATCACGTCGTCCACCGACGCCATCATTTCCAAGACCACAGACGGCATCATCGCCAGCTGGAACCCAGCGGCTGAACGCCTGTTCGGCTATGCCCCTCAGGAAGTGATCGGCAAGTCCATTCGCCTGCTGATCCCCGAAGACAGGCAAACGGAAGAGGATGAAATCCTCACCGCGATTCAGGCCAACAAGACCGTTTCAAATCTAAGGACAGTCCGCCGCCACAAGGACGGCCATGATTTGCATATCATGGTCACCGTCTCTCCCATCCATGATGCAGATGGCAAGATCGTCGGCGCGTCAAAGATCGTGCGGGACCTGTCTGCCGAACTCGAAAGCCGGGAAAAGCTTGAGCAGAGCGAAACCCAGTTCAAGGCCCTCGCCGACAACATTCCCCAGCTCGCCTGGATGTGTGATCCAAACGGCCAGATCTTCTGGTACAACAAGCGCTGGTATGAATTCACAGGCGCTGATGAATCGACCACGCTGGGGCATGGCTGGAAGTCCGTTCACCATCCCGAACATGAAGCGCGCGCGACCGAGCATTTCCTCAGCTCCCTCAAGAAGGGAGAAGTCTGGGAAGATACATTTCCCTTGCGCGGCAAGGATGGAAAGTTCCGCTGGTTCCTTTCCCGCGCCCATCCGATCAGAGGTGATGACGGCAACATCATCATGTGGTTCGGCACCAATACGGATGTGACCGACCAGAAACAGCGCGAGGAGCGTATTCAGCTCCTTCTGGGTGAAGTGAACCACCGCGCCAAGAACATGCTGACCCTGGTTCAGGCAATCGCACGCCAGACGATGGCCAGCGGCGAAAACTTCCTGGACCGCTTCTCAGAGCGCATGCGCTCTCTGGCTTCCAGCCAGGATTTGCTGGTCAGTTCCGGCTGGCGCGGCGCACGCGTGGAAGACATCATGAGCTCCCAGCTCGCCCATCTGGAAGACTTCATCGGCACCCGGATCATCCTGAACGGCCCGCATGTTCGCCTCACCTCGGCGGCGGCACAATCGCTGGGCATGGCACTGCATGAGCTGGCCACCAATGCCGGCAAGTATGGCGCATTGTCCAATGATACCGGTCAGGTTCAAATCACCTGGAACATCCGGACGGATGAGGATGTAAACCGGTTCGAGATCAACTGGATCGAAAGTGGCGGCCCCCCCGTTGAGGCGCCTGAGCGCCGGGGCTTCGGCTCAACCGTTATCGAAAAGATGACGCGCATCGCGTTCGGCTATCCCGTGAAGCTGGAATTCCCGCCGGAAGGCCTGCAATGGCACCTCTTCAGCGTCGATGACCGCGTTTTCGAATCCGACTTCGTGCCAGAACCGTCAAAGTCAGAGGCGCCTGATCCGCAATCCGTGGCCCCCGTTTCCGGGACACAGCAATCCCCGAGCGCCCATCGCCGGGTGCTGGTGGTTGAGGATGAGGCGATCATCGCCATCGACATGGCGGCCGCACTGGAAGATGCCGGTTATGCCGTCATCGGGCCGGTCGGCTCTGTGTTCGAGGCAATGCAATTGCTGGATGAGACACCTTGCGACTGCGCTGTGCTGGACATCAATCTGGCAGGGGAAACCTCCGCGCCTGTGGCCGGACGTCTGCTGCAACAGGGCGTTCCGTTTGTGACCGTCTCTGGCAACACGCCGGAAACCAGCGGCGCGGAATTCAGTCAGGCACCTTTCCTGTCAAAGCCGATCATCACGAGCAAGCTGCTAACCCAATTGTCCCGCATGCTTACTGAAACGGCTCCGCAAACTCGTTAGCGGCGTCCTCATAGGATGACGGCAGCAATTGGGTATGGATCGTCACGATCAGACCGTCATCCGTATATTCACGCTCAACCCGCGTGCGCGGGAACATCTTGAAGATCTGCGTTCCGAAACCTGTCCGGGCAGGTGGCTGAACCGGGCCCACACCCGTTTCTTTCCAGACGGAAACCACAATATTGTCTTCCAGCTTCCAGCTGAGATGGAGATGGCCGCCGGGCACGGAGAAACATCCAAACTTGCGCGCGTTGGCTGCGAGCTCGTGCGCAATCATCGCGGCATCCTTGCTCGCCTTCACGGTGAGCAGGAAATCCGGGCCATCCAGTGTGAAGCGGCTCGCATTCCGTCCGACGATCGCAATCAGTTCGTTCTCAAGAATGTCCCGCAGCCTGAGACCGCGCCAATTCCGGCGGCTCAGCTCGAAATAGGTCCGGCTCATGGACGCCAGCCGCTCGTTGAAATCCTTGACATACGTGCCAACGTCATCTGCGCTTTCGCCTGAAATCCGGGACGTGGCCATGATCACCGCAAACATGTTGCGAATGCGGTGGGCCAGCTCGTTTTCCATATAGTCGTTTTGGCGCTTCAGCTCGACTTGCGTCGTAATGTCTTCCGCCCGCTGGATCATGTGCGTGACATTGCCAGCCTCATCATAGTGAGGGTCCTGAACAGCTTGCCAGACGCGAGTCTCAACGGTGCCATCCGGCATGGTCAGTTCGTAAGGCTGGGCATCCAGCGTCGTGCGTTTGCCGCTGAAGACTTCCCGGAATTTCGCCTCCACCGGTTCCTGGCGGCCCCTCACATCGGGGAAGATGTCGAATATGTACTGTCCCGCCAGACGCTCCCAGTCAGTTTCTGTGGCGGTCATGTATGCGTCGTTGGCGTAGGCGAAGCGCAGATCCTTGTTCAGAATCATCATGGGCATGGCCCAGGAGTCGGCCACATCCCGAAACAGCTTTTCGCCAAAACTGTCCGGCATTGAATCGTGACGTGTCATGCGAATGTTTTTACCTCGTACACCCCGAACTTTCATCAAATCTGTTAACAGTGAGTGACCACATCTGCACCCCTGAAGAACACTTGCCCTGCCCGGCATCCCCTATATGACTGTGATCATGCCGTCTGATACGCCCCCCTCCAATGATGCCGCCCTGTCGGTTTCCGACCTCGCCGCCAGCCTGAAGCGCACGGTTGAGACCAATTACGATCATGTGGTCGTCCGCGGCGAATTGGGCCGCGTCACCCTTGCCCGGTCCGGTCACATGTATTGCGATCTGAAAGACGACAAGGCCGTGCTGAATACGGTGATGTGGAAGGGACAGGTCAACCGCCTGCCCTTCAAGCCGGAAGAGGGTCTCGAAGTCATCGCGACGGGCCGTTTATCCATCTATGAGGGCCGATCCAACTACCAGATGATCGCCTCTTCCATGCGCCCGGCAGGCGCTGGCGCTCTCATGGCCCTGCTGGAGGAGCGGAAGAAGAAGTTCGCCGCCGAAGGCCTGTTCGCCCCCGAGCACAAGAAGAAACTGCCCTACCTGCCCCGCACGATTGGCGTGGTCACCAGCCCGACCGGGGCGGTGATCCGGGATATCCTGCACCGCATCCGTGACCGGTTTCCGGTGCGCGTCATTGTCTGGCCAGCACTGGTTCAGGGTGACAGCGCTGCCGGACAGATCACAGCGGGGATCGAAGGCTTCAATACCATGACCGGCGCTGACCGTCCGGACGTGCTGATCGTCGCGCGGGGCGGTGGCTCGATCGAAGATCTCTGGCCATTCAATGAGGAAAACGTCGTTCGCGCCGCCTTCAACAGCGAGATCCCGCTGATCTCTGCAGTGGGGCATGAGACTGACACAACGCTCATCGATTACGTATCCGACGCCCGCGCGCCGACCCCGACCGGAGCGGCAGAAATTGCTGTGCCTGTTCGCTCTGAATTGCTGCTGATGACGGGAGAGCATGGCGAGCGCCTGAAGCGCGCTCTGGCCCGCCGCATCGGCCAATCACGCGACAAGCTGGCGGCAGCGCGACTGCCCCGCCCCGAATCCCTGCTGCAGGCCAAGCGCCAGCGGCTCGACTATGCCAGCGCGAGCCTTCCCAAGGCGGCGCTCGCGCTCGTTCAGAAAGCCCGCCTGCGGGTCTCCCGGCTGGCGATCAGCCCGGCCAGTCTCAACGCCGAAATCCGGGCCTCGAAACAGCGCCTGCGTGACACAGCCGTCCGCGCGCGCCCGGCGCTCAACCGCCTGATCGAAGCCCGGCGGAACACGCTGGCCGCACAAGGCAAACTGCTGGAAACACTGTCCTATCAGTCAACACTGAAGCGCGGCTATGCCATCGTGCGCGATACCGATGGCAATCTTGTTCGCTCCGCGACGGCCGCCGCCTCCACACCCAGCTTCAAGGTCAGCTTCGGTGATGGCGATGTCATGGCGCGCCCGGACGGAGCCACACCGCCTTCGCCACCGCCTGCGCCGCCAGTTCCAAAAGCGGCAAAGCCAACGAAGCCGAAGACCGATCAGGGCTCCCTCTTCTAGACAGAATCGGGGGCCGGGCTCGCTGGACCTCCCCTTACGGAACGTCCATCAAGTCTTCTCCCACAAAGTGCTCGCTATTTAATCAGTGCTGCACATACGAAAAAATAGTGATATTTCGACACCCGAGCGAATGTCTGATTTTGTTCATCCGCATACCTTCCGGCAGTCTCAAAAAGTGTACCTTCAATAAGGTTTTGTGATGATTTCGCCCAAAGCTTGTGCGTCGCACAAAACTGAAACCTTCTCGAACTTTCTGTTGTAAAACTTTGATTTGAGCCGGTTTGAGCCGCTGAGTAGGCAGCGCCCGACTGCGCACAGTGCGCCTAGTTAACGGGTCAAATCATGAAACACTCTTATCTTACCGCGACGGCAATTGCCGCTCTTGGTCTCTCCGGACAATTGTCCGCTCACGCACAGGAAACCAGCGCCGAAAAGGCTCGTCACCTGGAAGTCGTCACCGTGACGACACAGAAGCAGCAACAGGCGCTCATCGACGTTCCAATCAACGTGTCTGTGGCAAACCAAGCCCTGATCGACCTGCTCGCGGCGGATGATTTCGAAGACCTTGGCAACTTCGTTCCCGGCCTGCAGGTGCAGGCCCAAAGCCTCAACGCGCCGAGCTATTCCCTGCGCGGTGTGGTGTCGGATGGTGGTACGCCCCGCGTGGCCATGTTCCAGAACGGTGTCGCCATCGGCAATGTGGGGTTTGCCACCAATCTCGCCATCTATGACATGGAGCGGGTTGAGGTTGTCAAAGGCCCCCAAGCCACTCTGTTCGGCCAGGGCGCGCTGGTTGGCGGCGTGAACTTCATCCAGAACCGCGCCTCCCTGTCCGGCAATTCCGGCAAAGCCTCCATCGAAGGCGGTGACTACAGCTTCGTCCGCGCGGAAGGCCACTACAACTACGTCATCAATGACACGCTCGCCCTGCGCGTTGCGGGTCAGCTGAAGAACATGGACGGCTATGTGCCGAACACCGCCAACTCTCCGGACCTGATGGGACAGGACACGCTTGCCCTGCGCACCGCCCTTCACTGGGAGCCGAGCCCGCAGCTGCGCGCCGACCTGTTCGTCAACTATCAGGACGATGATTCCACCGGCACCCAGTTCACGTCCGGCTTCTTCGAGGTAAACGGGAAGGTCGATCCATACGGCGCAACGGCCATGAACGTGAATGATGATCAGGTCCGCAGCAAGCTCGGCAATGATCGTGAGCTGTTCTATGTCACCGCCAACGTCGAATACGACCTCAACGATGACTGGTCACTGACCTCCCTCACCGACTATCGCAACCTGTTCTCGAATGAGGCGTGGGACTCTGATGGTGTCGAGTTCAACCTGCTTCAATTCTATCAGGGCCGCCAGGCCAATACGTTCAGCCAGGAATTGCGCCTGAACTATGATGCCGGTGGCAAACTGTCGGCCTTCTTCGGCGGAAACTATTTCACTGTGAACGGCAAGGATGAGCTGCGCTTCTCCACGGATGAAGCTTACGCTCAATCCCTGTTTGCACCGAGCCTCGCAGGTGCCGCTGGCCTGACCGTTGAGCAGGTACAGGGCGCGCTGACACTCGCCGGTATTCCGGGCGGTGCAAACTTCGGCAGCTTCGATACGCCTCTTCAGTACTCCGCTCTGGCAGCCCTGCTGCAAGGCGCGCTGGTACCGCTTTACGGTGAGCATCTGGAACAGCAAATCTCCACCGACGAACGCGACACATATGACCTGTTCGGCGATGTGACCTATCAGCTGACAGATCGCCTCGAACTGACAGGTGGCCTTCGCTACACCAAGGAAGACCTGGCGGCGAGCTCCGTCGCAGCCGTCCTCAAGAGCAACCCGTACCTCGGCGGCCTCAATGGTGTGACCCTGGCGCCCTCCCTGCTGCTGAGCGCTGATCGCCTCAACAACAAGGCTACCGGATCAGAAGAAACGGATGGTGCGTTCACATGGCGCCTGAATGCCGCCTATCGCGTATCTGACAATGTGAACACCTGGGTCGCCTACGGCCGGGGCCGTCGCCCGGAAGTGCTCTCCGCTTCTGGTGCAAGCTATGATGTCATCGACGCGGAAACGCTGGACAATGTCGAGGCCGGTGTATTCGCCCGTCTCTGGGATAATCGCGTCCAGATGACCAGCTCGGTCTATTATGGTGAGTACAAGGACTTCCAGACCACGCGCTTTGACCCGATCAACGGCGTCTTCATCACCGAGAACTCCGGTAACGCCACCCAGTATGGCTTCGAATTCGATGGTCAGGCCCTGGTCACCGACAATATCCGCCTGCTCGGCACATATGCCTACACGCATTCGGAATATGATGACGAAGACGACAACGGAAACCCGCTCCAGTTCGCTGGTAACAGCTTCCGTATCAGCCCGGAGCACAGCTTCTCGCTTGCGGCTGACATCACGATCCCGGCCGGCGAACGCGGCGATTTCTCGATCGTGCCGAGCTATGTCTGGAAAGATCATCACTATTTCGAAGATGACAATGGCTACAATTATGCCGCTGATGGAAATGGTGGATTCACCCGTGTTCGTGAAGCCTATCCGGACGGCACCTTTGTCGAGGAAGAACAGGACGCATATGGCATCGCCAACCTCCGCATCGGCTTCGACAGCGCAGACGATCAGTGGGGCGTCTACTTCCTGGGCGAAAACATCTTCGATGAGGAATACCTGATCGACGTGGGCAACACGGGCGGTGCCTTTGGCCTGCATACCATCATCCGCGGCAAGCCGCAGATGCTGAAAGCCGGTGCCTATATCAAGTTCTAGGCTGACTACATACCGGGGCGGGCCCGTGCTCGCCCCGATCCTCCAGACAGGACTATGAACCATGAAGAAATATCTCCTCCTCGGCGGCCTGTTGCTGGCCGCCTGCAATCCGGCGGCTGAAACGATTGCGCCTGTGGATGCCCCGGCTGAAGCGCCAGCAGAAGCAGCTCCGGCCGACGCAAGCGACACCGAAACCGCGCTAAAGACCCTCACGGGCGAGCCGCCTGTCATCATCGCCCATCGCGGCGCAAGCGGCCTTTATCCCGAGCACACGCTGAAAGCTTACCAGGTCGCCATCGATCAGGGGGCTGACTTCATCGAACCGGATCTGGTGATGACCAAGGATGGCGTTCTCGTTGCCAACCATGATGGCTACCTGTCCGACACGACAAGCATTGCCGATCACGAAGAATTCGCCGATCGCAAAAGCGTGCGTAAAACGCCTCTGGGCGACAAGGAAGACTGGTGGTCTGACGATTTCACCCTCGCTGAGCTGAAGACGCTGAATGCCATCCAGCGCGTTGAAGGCCGCCCGCAAGACTATAACGACCAGTTCCGGATCGCGACGTTTGACGAGATCATCGACCTGGTTGAAGAGAATGCGGCGCAAGGCCGGAAGGTCGGCCTGCACATCGAGGCCAAATGGCCTTCCAATTTCTCGGCGGCCGGGCTCGACATGGTCGATCCGATCCTGAACACGATTGAAGAGCGCGGCCTCGTCGAAGCGGGCATTCCGATCTTCATCCAGTGCTTTGAGCCGGACTTCCTCGCCAAGGTCGCCGCTAAGAGCGACCTGACACTCGTACAGAACCTCGTCGGCCCGCCCTACGCGGCCCTGCTCGGCCTGGACATGAAGCTGGAAGACATTCCGACAGCAGGCGTCGGCGCTCACAAGGCGATGATCCTGACCCCTGAAGGCGGAACGACAGACTTCGTTGAACGTGCCCACGCCCTCGGCAAGATCGTGCATGTCTACACGGTGCGCGATGATGAACCGGCAGAAGGATTCGCATCAGCTGAAGAGGAGTTGAAAGTCCTCATCGAAGCTGGTGTCGACGGCATCTGGACCGACTATCCCGAAACCGCCGTGATTGTTCGCAAGGATTACGAATAGCACGACAGCGCTTTCAAAAAGCGAAAGGCCGGCCCTCCAGAAAGGAGCGCCGGCCTTTTTCATGCCCGCCTGTCGAGGCGAGAACAGTTTAGCTGATGTCTTCCGACAGCACGGTCATCTGGAACTGGTAGGACGTTTCGCCCTCGTCCACATCCTTGTAGACCACGGCCAGGAATTCGGCGCCGAGATAGCACTCAACGGAATCATCGGTCTTGTCACGCGCAACCAGGCGAAGGCCCGGGTGCAGTTTTTCCTTGAGATAGGCTTCAAGGCGCAGCGTTTCTTCGCGCTCCATGGGTCGGGCTCCTCTTGGGTCTTTGTGTTCGCGGCGAACCTAGAGATTTTGCTTGGCGTTGCAACCGCAAAGCCTGCAAATCAGCTGCGCTCGGCCTCCAGAACGCAATGCGCCGACAGGGATTCCACAGTTTCCTCAAAACGCGCCGGCAGCAGGCGTTGCAATTCCGGCTTGTCGATCTGGTCGCAATCCATCAGCGACAACACCATCGCCGTTTCGTCCTGAATCGTTTCCATATAATCCAGCGCATCCTGGCTCGCCCCGGCCTGGCGCAGCGCCGCTTCATTCTCGCGGGCGGCGATGTGGCGAACCGTCAAATTCCAGGCGAGCGGGAGAATATCATCAATCCGTTGCGTGTGTTCCAGCGCGGTGGGCCAGTCTTCGTCCAGTATGTGAATGAAGCCGATATTCTCTTCCGTATAGGCGACGCCCACCTGCGTTGCGCCGCGTTCAGCGCGGATGCGGGCCGCAATGCGCAGCTCTGACAAGGCCTCCTGCAACGCCTCTTCGTAGAGGCGCCCTTCCGGCAGTTCGCGCTGCGCCGCCAGCGCGACCAGTGTTGTGCCGACGCCATGATGCGCCATCTGTTCCTGTTCCAGTGTGATGTCTTCGGAATCCGCCCCAATCAGATGTGCCGCCTCGCTGAAAGCGCGATAGGCCAGCAAGGCGTCGCCGCGCTTGCGCAGGCACTGGCCCTTCCAGATCAGCAGCATCGGCGCGTCAAGATCGCGCGCCGTCGCCTGGTTTACATAGTCCACCACGGTGGAGCATCCTTGGCTCCAGACCAGTGACGCCTCATCTGCTGCGCGGTACTCCAGCATGGCCAGCCCCGCAGCGCCCATTGCCTGATCCGACAGGGCCTCTGCATCCATCAAACGTTCAAACGCAGCGCGTACATTTGCGGAGTCCACTTCTCCGCCCCAATCATCCAAAGCGGCCTGCAGCAACTGGTGCTCCTCATCCCTCAGCAGGCGGACACCCCCCTCATCCGCACGGAGCACCATGCTGACCACTTGCGAGGTAACCTCGTTCATCGTCTTGCCGAGCACGTGGCTGCGCGCAATGTTCACAGCGCGATCTTTGTAAGCAGCGATCTGGCGCGCCGATCCGGCCTGTTGCAATTCTCTTGAAAGCTCGGCCTGCCTGCGCGCCGACTCATTTTCCTCGCGGATTGCGACGAGTTGAGCCTGTGTCGACTCGCGCTGTCGACTGGCTTCTCCTGCGACGATGCGGAGATTGATCTCGTTCAACCGCGCCTGATGGGCGTACTCCGATTTCAGCCCCTGAAGCGCGACATAGAAATAGATTACGCTGCCCACAGCAATCACCGCTGCCGTGACGAGCAAGACCGCCAGGGCACGGATCAGGAAGCGGAAAGCCTTCTGCTCTCCCTGCAACTCGCGCAGCAGGTCAAGCGAAGTAACCGGCGAGGTTCCGGATTCTGATTGCAGGCTCATGCCCGGCTCCTTTCAGAGAGGATTGGCGTTTCGGCGCCATCCCAGACGGTTTCACCAAAGACGGGTTCCAGCAACAGACGCAAACCGGTGTCCTCGTCACCTTCGCGAATGAAGGCCTCCGCCACGAGCAGCTTGATCCGCATCTGCCGCTTTCGCCAGATGCGCAGCGCTGCGCCAATGGCGGTCGCGACGAAGAAATTTGACGCGCCAATCATGCGCTCCGGATTATCTGCGAATACGTCCGCGCCGAAGGGCAAAGGGTATTTGCCAAGAAGGGTCGACAGGAAGACGCTGAACGACACGACCGCCATGAAGATCGCCCCGGTCAGCAAGTGACGGTCCAATTTGGCTTCTGCCTTGAGCTCGGACCGGTGATGGCTAATCAGGGGGCTGATGGTCTTCATCGATTAATCCCTGTCCCGTGCGACCCGAAATCCAATCCCATCATCGCGGCCCGTATCCGGAAATGCATCACGGATTGCGGACCGAACATAGGACGGCACCTTCTCCCAACTGCCGCCCCGGACTGCACGGGAGCGACAGCCACGCTCATCATAGACCGTCGCCTCACCAAACCGGCCAAGATAGCTGCGCACGCTACAGTCAGCGGTCCATTCGGCGACATTGCCGTGCATCTCATGCAGGCCGAAGGCATTCGGCGGATAATAGCCAACCGGCATGGGCCGGCGGGGCCAGACGCCTTTCGGACCGTCATTGTAGATCCGCCCGGCATTGAAGTTCGCCTGCTGGTCCGTCAGCGTATCGCCGGTGTTGAAAGCAGTCGTGGTGCCTGCGCGCGCGGCATACTCCCATTCTGCTTCGCTCAGCAGGCGATAGGGCTCCCCATCGACGCGAGTATTCAGCCAATCGACATAGGCCATTGCCTCAACCCAGGTGATGTTGATCACCGGCAGACCCGGCTGTTGCCATTGGTCACTGCGGGTCTCATTCGCGGCTTCGTTTCCAACGCAGCCGCCGCCTTCGACACAGGCGGTCAGATCGGCCCAGCTGATCTCAGTTGCGGACGCGGCAAAGGGCTTGATCGTGGCGCGCCATTGTGGGCCCTCATTATCCTTGCGTTCTTTCTCGGTTGCCGGGGAGCCCATCATGAACTCTCCGCCCGGAATGGCGACCATTTCCGGACAGTCTGTGCAATCGCGAAACTTGCGTTCGGCAATGGCGCCGCCGGCATCAGCCGCGGTAAAGGCCGCGCCGCGCAGCAAGGTGGACACGCTGGTGAAGCCGGGCGCGGCATTCACGGCGTTTGGCACCTCAGCCATGTCACCGGCGCTACGGGCGGCTGAGCCACGTGCCCCATGGGCCGGCAACTGCGCGCTGGTATTGGTTGGCACGGGCTGGGGCGCCGGGCCGCCATCACAGCCCGCGAAGCAGAAATCCGCACCTGTCAGCCCGGAATTGTAAAAGGGTGTCTGCAATCCATTGGTCGACTGGTTTACCCGATCTGCCACGCGCTTGAAGACTTGTTCGGCAATCAGGTTCTGCTGGCCAATCGTCTGTGACAGCGCCATCGCAAAGGTCGAGTTCTCGCCCTCGCCATCATAGGCGACATAGCCCGGCGCGGTGGAGTATGAAATCAACAGGCCGCGCGCCGGCTTCACTTCGGCCAGCCCGCCCGCTGCACTACGCGTTGCGCTTGGCAATGGATTGTCGCGGCAGGCGTCCAGAATGACGAAATTCACCGCATTCCCGGCATGCTCCACATAGCGCAACGCGTCGCCAAGGCGCGGGGCCTGTCGCCAGATGTCCTGCTCCGAACGGGCGTTTGCATCCACTGGCACCAGATAGTTCAGGCCCTGCGACTGAACCCCGTGCCCAGCGTAATAGATCAGACCAACAGAATCGGAGCCGCCCGCCTTGAGACGCGCGCCGTGATCGGCAAAGGCCCGTTCCATCTGGTCTTCCGTGCCATCTATGACCAGGTCTACCGTAAAGCCCACCTTGCCGAGTGTTTCGGCCATCAGGCGTGCATCCCGCGCCGGATTGGGCAGTTGCCAACCGGTCTGCTGATAGCTGGAATTGCCAATCACGAGCGCGTAGCGCGGTGCTTGTTGACTTTCCGCCAATGCGACGGGCGCCAGGATAAGGCATAGAAAGGCTGCAATTACGGTCCGAAGCATTGCGGGCGTCCCCTTCCGCTGGTTGCTCAATGCGTCCCCCGAGCACAGCATTAACTAACCCCAATTCCCGGCACGAGAAAAGGGGGCAAGCCTGCCCTTCAGCTGTGAAGCCTGAATCAGCCGCTTTGCGGGCGGTTTGCTGTTTCGGGGAGCAGCGCGAGAACCTTGGCCTGTCCGACCCAGTCATCGCGCAGGATACGGCCCTTGAAATGTTCCAGCTTGTCATCGACCCACTGGATCTCGTCAGGGCCCCATTCCGAAATCTGCCAGAAATAATAGACGCCGATCTCATTCAGCAATTCAGCCAGCATCGGACCAATACCGTTCACGCGCTCAAGATCGTCTTCCTCCCCGAAGGCCGCTTCGACCAGCAAATTGGCCTGGTCATCCGGGCGCATGGCCTGACGAACAGGGTCCTGGCCGCGAATGATCTCGATCTTGTGGACGGTCGTGGTCGTCTCCGGTTGTGGGGCCGGAGGCGGCGGCGGAGGTGGTGGTGGCGGGGGAGTCGCCGGAGTTTCCGTTGTCGTTGTGGTTTGCGTGAATTGCGCCTGGGACAGCGGAACGCGCTGAGAATAATCAATATCTGTGCGCGAATAGGCGGTTTCCTGAAGCGTACGCACCATGTGATGCATCGCCGCCATACCGTACTCGATTGAAGTCAGCCGGTCTTCGACCGCCGCCATATTGAGGCGCGCCTCCATCTTGCGGAGCGAGTTCGTGATTGCCGACATGTCGGGATCCTGAAGCCCGACCACCATCTCCTGCAGCGTGGCCAGACGGCGCTCAAGCGAGGATGTGTCGGATGTGTCGGATGTGGACTGAATGTCGACGCGCATCGTTGCCAGCGCGGAATCGAGTGTCGCAAGGCGTGCCTGCAGTGGTGACAGGTCCACAGGTCCACGATCCATACTGGCGACATGGGCCTCAAGTGCAGCGAGCTTCGAATGGAGGGCGGCCGTACCGCCTTCCAGATCGGCCAGCTTGTTATGCGTAACGCGGACATGATCCGGCGAAGTCTTCAGGTCGCGTTCGATCTGGCGCAAGGTTTCCGTGACCGGGCCGAGATCCACGTCCGGCACAGTGATCTGGCTGATCGCGGTTTCAAGCTTGGCAAGGCGGTCGCGCAGGCTGTCCACATCCGGCACACGCAGCGAGGCAAGAGACGAAGACAGTGTTTGCAGACGGATGGTCATGCTCTCATTGTCAGCCTTGCGCTGGGCATCCAGCCGCTCGGCGAATTCGGCGAGACGGGCTTCCATCTGGCCAAAATCCCCGCGGATCGGATCAAGATCCGTAACCGGCACATCAAGATTCTCGAGTGCAAGTTCAAGGCGCGCAAGGCCGCTATGGATTGGGCCGAGATCAACTTCAGGAATCTCCGGAAATGCTGGTATCTCAGGCATTTGTGGCATCGCCGGTGGCTCTGTATTGACCAGCACGTTTACACTGTCTTCGATGCGCGACAGCCGGGCTTCCAGACTGTCCAGATCTGTATTCTTCAACTGGCCCACAGCCATGTCGAGATCAGCGAGCCGCGAGATAACCGGGTCAAAGCTTGAGCCGCTATCGGCAAGGCGGGTTTCAATCGCCTCCAAACGCGCATTCACGGGTGAAATGTCTGGCGTCGGAATGTTTCTCAGACGATCACCCAGACTGTTGATGTTGGCGTGGAATTCATCCCGCGTGACCGGCGAAGGCATGGCAGAGAGCCGCTCCTCGATCGCGGCGAAGTGTGCCAGCAAATCGTCACGCGTCACGCCGGCACGCAATTCCGACATGGCGCTATTTTCCATCAGCTCTTCATAGGACTCGGTGACGTCCTCGTAGCGATTGCGCATCCACCAATAAACCAGAGCTGCCCCCGCCAGCGCGGCAAGCAGCATGAGCAGCAAGATCTGGATGAGAAGAAACCACATGATGTTTACTTTCAGGCTAGCTGGTGGAATTCATTCCGAGACACGGATCACCCGAATCTCGATGCGTCTGTTCTGGGCGCGACCTGCCGCAGTGGAGTTTGGCGCAACCGGGCTGGCATCGCCATACCCCGTTGCGACTAGTCGGCCAGATGGCACGCCCCGCGCGATCAGTGCATTGCGCACCGCTTCGGCGCGCGCCTGACTGAGCTGGCGATTGGTTTCCGGCAGACCGGTGCTGTCTGTATAGCCAGCGATGCGCAGAGATCCCGGGCATGCGCGCACGGCTTCGGCGACATCATCCAGCAGGCCAGCGCTTGATGCGCCGATCACCGCGCTGGATGACTGGAATTCAATGCGCGCATCGCCCAACAATTCTTCAAGTGAACTTTCACAGGAGCTGACCGCTTCGCGTGAGATGACATTGATCGCCCCGACCTCCCCTAACGGGATCGGCTCCAGGGCAAGCTTGCGTGTGGCGGCGGCTTCGGCGCCCGGAAGCTCGCAATCAAGCGAAAACCGGTTCGTGGTAAACGCAGATACACCGCGGTCGCACTTCGACACCGTGTTTAGGCCGCGCATGGCGACTTCCAGGAAACCATCGGCGACGGGCTCGTTATTGATCGACAGACTGTCCTGAATGGAAATTACGCGCGGTGGGTCTATTTTCGTGCGAGCGGCTGCGACGACTTCCTGACGAATTTCCGTGTTCGGCATATCGCCATCAAGTGTCAGCACACCATCAGCCACACGAAACGACCAATCCGTATTGGGGCCAACGGCACCTTCACCCAGAAGGCTCCAGTCGAAATTTTCTCGAATGCGCGTGACCGGCCTAGCCGATCCGAACAAGGCTGGTGCGCGCGCTTTCCTCACTGCGTCGACGGCAGCGTCCGCGGCTTCACGGCTGGGAGGACGCCCTTCGAGCGTGATCCACTGGCCAGAGACACGAGACCGGGCCCAGCTGGCATCAGCCTCAACCAGCGCCTGCGACGCGGTCCGCTGGGCGGTTGCCTGCACCACACCAAACGCAAAAGGCCAGATCGCGAACAAAAGGAGGAGCCCCAGAGCGGCCAAAGGAACCACAGCGTAGGGCACAAACGGCAAACGTTCTGCCTCAGCGCGCCGCACCTTGCGCGTGCGCATGAACCGGCCTGCAGTGCTGCTACTGTCGGTCAACCGGCCACCCTCTGTTCACGCGCCAAAAACACCCCTCCCGAAACCGGGTCGTGGGTCAAATATTAAACGAAACAAAGGGCCGCAACAACATTCCGATCCCGAAATGAAACGTTGCTGGAGACAATATTGCTGTCAATTACTGCAAAAACTCAGCTGTCGCGCGATTTGTATTCAGGCCGGTCAACTGACACGCGAACGGCGGACTTACTTGCCCATATCGTCGGGAATCGTCTGATCCATGGTTTCTGCCGGATGGCAGCAGGACGGTCCGCTGACAATTCGCGCCGGAACGCCTGCCACAGTGCACTTCGCTGGCACGTCTTTCAGCACCACACTACCCGCTGCGACCTTGGCCTCGTCACCGATATGGATGTTGCCGAGAACCTTCGCCCCAACGGACAGTAGCACGCCCTTGCCGATCTTCGGATGGCGGTCACCCACTTCCTTGCCGGTTCCGCCGAGCGTGACACCGTGCAGCAATGAACACCCGTCGCCGACAATCGCCGTTTCACCAATCGTGATGCCCGACGCATGGTCCAGCATGACAGCCGTCCCTATGCGGGCGGCTGGGTGGATGTCCACGCCGAACAATTCAGAAGCGCGGCTCTGGAAATGGAAGGACAGCGTTTCACGCCCTTCACGCCAGAGCGAATGAGCAACGCGATAGGTCTGAAGGGCAAGGAAACCCTTGAAGTACAGGAAAGGCTGCAACATGCCGCGGCAGGCAGGGTCGCGCTCAAGGACCGCTTGCAGGTCGTCTTCAGCGGCCTCGACCAGTGCATGGTTGGAATCATAGGTATCGCTGAGAATCTGGCGCACCTGCTGTGTGCTCATGACCGGGCTTTTCAGCTTTTCAGCGAGATGGAAGGAAAGCGCCTGACACAGGGTTGAGTGCGCCAGGATGGCAGAGTTCAGATAGCTCGCCAGAGCAGGCTCGTCCGCAGCCGCAGCGCGAGCTTCGAAGCGAAGGCGATTCCAGGCTGGTGCGGGTGCACCGATATCCGGATTGTCTGGCATATCTCTTCCTTCCAATGCCTGTCTTTCCGACATGGGCCACTTTTGCCCAAGTGCAAGTCTTTGACCTGCCCTATTCGGCGGGTATTTCCTGACGGTTAAAGATCCGGCGAAACGTTTTCTGCACAGGTTTCATGGTCGTGATGCGGAATACGGCCGGCGTGAAATACAGCGCCAGAAGCGCGGATCCACTGACCCCGCCGGAGATTCCCGCTGCCAGAGGCATCCAGAAGGAATCCCCCGTCAGCAGGATCGGCACAAAGCCTCCCATTGTCGTCAATGTCGTCGCCACAATATGGCGCGTCGCATCCACGACAACTTCACGTTGGGCAATCACGTCATCCGCCATTGCAGCCGGATTCGCCCTGAGCAATGACAGAACGACGATAGAGCCGTTGATCGCAATGCCGAACAGGCCAAGGCCGCCGATGATGGCATTGAAGCCGAACGGCAGATTGAATAACCACACCCCAAAGAAGGCATAGCCAAGCGAGAGAAATCCTGACGCCAGCACCAGCAGCATCATGCGGAACGAATTGAACACCAGCATGATCGCCCCGGCCATCACCATGACGAGTGGGACACCGACAGCGGCGAGATTGCCAACAGCGTCGCTGGAATTCTCTGCTTCGCCTCCAATCACGACCTCATATCCAGCGGGAACATGAAACCCGGTTTCCTCAAACCGCGCCTGATAGTCCGCAAGCACAGGTGCTGGCAGCGTGTATGGATCCAGATAGGCGAGAATCTGGTTCATGCGCTGGCCATTGCGGCGCGTGATCACCGCGGTTTCGGGCACAAGCGTCACCTCGCCCAAGGCAGAAATCGGCGTACCAGAGCCAGTGCCAACTGTGGCTGATCGCAAGTCCGTCATCCCAGACCTGCGCGACATCGGCGCAATCACTTTTACCGGCAACTCTTCCGTCCCCTCCAGCACAGAGCCAGCCCGCACGCCTTCGAGTTCCGCGCTCAGGTCTGCGGCGATATCGGTCAGGCGTTCACCAGCGAGAGCCGATGCGGCTTCGTCAGCCTGCAGGCGCATCGTGGGCGCGCCCAATTCCAATGACGCGACCGTGTAGGTGATGCCGGGTGTTTGTCCGAGAACGTTGCGAATTTCGTCGCCAATCATGTCCAGAGTATCAAAATCATTCCCCATGACGCGCAACTCGATCGGTGCGTCAGCGGGGGGGCCCTGCTCGAATGGCAGCGCCAGGAAGCGCGCACTTGGAAACTCCTCCCGCACCATGCGCTGGACTTCGCCGACAATCTCATGCGTGCGCTCATTTGAATCGAGCTGCACCCAACCTGTCGCAAAGCCTTCAACGCCTTCCGTATTGTTGAGAACATTATAGTAGACACGCGGCGAAGGCTGGCCGAGCACCCAGGTTACATCTTCAACACCCTCAATGGCACTGATCATGTCGGTGGCGCGATGAACCACATCGACGGTGTCATGAATGTCTGCCTCGGCCGACAATTGGAACGTCACCTGAAACTGGTCGCGCTCCGTTTGCGGAAAGAATTGGGATGGCAACTGCCCGACGAGCCAGAAACCGAATATGGCCGGGGCCACACCAATCGCGATGCCCAGCAGCGGGAAGCGCAAAATGGCCTCGATGGAGGCGCGGTAGCCATCCGAAATATAGTCGTTCATCACGCCGTCCCGCCACCAGCGGCGCGGGCGTTTTGCGTGGCCAGTCTCCCAGCCGCGCTTGCGGTCGAACCAGCCGGCCATCGCCGGGATCACGGTAATGGAGATGAGGAAAGATGCGGAGATCGCGAACACAACTGACAGGCCGATCATGCCAACGAACTCGCCTGCGCCGCCCGGCAACAGGGCGATGGGCGCAAAGGCAAGCGCTGTGGTCAATGTCGACGCGGCAAGCGGCGCGGCAAGGTGACCCAGACTTTCCCGAATAGCCTCGAAACGGTTCTTGCCCTTGGCGCGCAATTGGTCGAACTCGTCGACCACAACGATGGCGTTATCGATCAACAAGCCAAGTGAGATGACGAGCCCCGTCACAGACATCTGGTGGAGCGGGTGGCCGAATACGCTGAACAGGATCAGCACCAGGCTGACCGTAAGCGGAATGGCCATGCCAACAACGATGGCGGACCGCCACCCCATCGTCACGAACAGGACGAGCACAACGATAAAGGCCGAGAATAACAGGCTTTGCGCCAGGCCGTTCAGGCGATCATTTGTGTAGAGACTCTGATCAAATACAGTCTCTACTTTCAGCCCCGGTGGCGCTGACGCCGCGAATTCATCGGCGATAGCGCGGGCGCTTTCTGCCCATTTGTCCACGCGCTGTCCAGGCGAGATATAAACGCCGACTAGCACAGTCCGAAGATTGTTTTCATAGGCCTGCTTGGTGGACGGATCAGCATACCCCTTCTCCACCCGTGCGACATCCGCCACGCGGACGGCCGAGCCGTCAGGCCGCTGCAGAAGCGGCACCTGGCGCACGCGCGAGATGCCATCAAACTCACCGCCGACCTCGAGGCCGATTGTGCCACCCTGCCCGCGTAGGCGACCAGCTGGTGTTTTGCTATCGGCCGACGCGATAAGGCCCGCGGCCTCACGGAAAGACAGCCCCGCTGCCGACAATGCCTGCGGATCGACGACCACACGAACTTCTTCTTCTGGCAAACCGTAGGTTTCCGTTTCCTCGGTGCCACCAAGGCGTTGGAATTTGTCTTCGAGGTCCAGTACAAGCCGGCGCATGACAGCAAGGGGAGGCTCTCCCTCGCCTGTCCAGGTCAGACCAACGACCAACGTCGCAGCGCCCACATACAGTCTTTCAACCTCAGGCGATCCGACGCCAGATGGGAATTGGGCCTGCGCCTCTTCCACTTGCCCCCGGATCAGCGTCCAAGTGTCATCGACCTCGCCTTCAGTCAGGTCTTCCCGGATCTCGATCCGCACCTGTGAAAAGCCCGCGCGGCTGGTGGATGTCACGTCTTCAATCTCGGCCAACTCCATGAGAGCCGCTTCGACAGGTTCCGTGACGAGCGCCTCAACCCGTTCAGCGTCCGCGCCGGGATATGGCGTCAGCACAAAGCCATAGCGCTCGATCAGGGTCGGGTCTTCCTGACGCCCCAGCGTCAGCATCGCGCCAAGCCCACCGATCAGGACAACCAGGATCGCGAGTATGGCAAGGCGCGGCAGTTTGAAGAAAAGCGTCGACATGAGACTTAGCCACCATTCACGGCAGCAGCACGGTGCACGTCGCGCGGCTCAACCGGCAAACCCGGCACGATGCGTTGCAAACCATCGGTTATGACCCGCTCACCTTCTTCGACAGCGCCGCGAACAAAGGCGCGATCCCCATCCGTATGCACCATTTCTACCGGACGGGTGGCGACCTTCCAGCCCGACCCGCTCGGCTCCGCTACATAGATCGACCATAGTCCGCGCGACGCGGTAGACAAAGATTTGACCGGCACCCAGAAGCCCGGCTCATCAATGTCTCTCTGCATCGTCAGGCGCACAACAGTTCCTGACGCAACCTGCCCCTTGTTCTCGATTTCAAAAACGGCTGCGACAGTGCGCTGCGCCGGATCGATCACGCCGGTGACACTGCGCAAAATGGCCTCGACTGTTCCAACATCGGTCTTGAGATCATAGGTCTCGCCAGGTGTCAGGCGGGCGGCGCTGTTGGCAGGCAGTCCGATGCGAGCTTCCAGATGCCCCGCCTCGACCAGGTCCAGCACAGGCTGGCCAGCCCCGGCAATGGTACCTTCGTCCGCCATGCGGGAAGTCACCACGCCATCGAAAGGTGCTGTGATGCGAGACAGGTCTATCTGCACGCGGTAAATGTCTGCCTGCGCCTTGGCTGCTTCAACACGCGCGAGCGCCGTATCTGCCTGCGCCTCAGCTTCATCCACCGCTTGCTGGGAAACATGCCCCTGCATCTTCAGTTTGCGTTGGCGCTCGACCGTACTCATGGCAAGCGAATGCGCCGCGCGCGCCTCTTCAACCACGGCATTCGCCGAAGCCAGTTGCGCACGCAGGCCGCGCGTATCCAAACTGGCAAGGATGCTGCCGCGCTGGACACGGTCGCCAACATCCACAGCAATCGATTCAATCCGACCACCGGTCGAGAAGCCAAGCGCGCTGTTGCGTCTGGCTTCGGCAAGACCGGAATAGGCCTCGTTCAATGTGAAAGCCGTGACCAATTCGACCGGCGCGACCTGAACGGTCATCGGTATAGGAGCAGCCTTGGCAATCTTCGGCCCTTCTTCGCTGCGCAGGCGCGTCGCCGCGAGCACAAGACCGACGCAGACCACCACCAGGATCAGCATGAAGATCAGCCCCTTGATGGCTGTCGGTCGCTTGTCGCGCGACACATCTCCGATATGCGGGTTTGTCTCTGTCATGTTGCTTGTCCTGAGAGGTCGCCGTTTTCACTCGCGACTGCGGGTTTCAGCAGGCTGCGGATCTGCAGGCTTGCGTGGAATTCTATGAAATCAGTTGCCGACATGGGCGTTTCGTCCGGCACGAGTTGATGGAACTTTGGAACGTGGATCAATAATTGCGCAAGTCCATGCGACCCGGCCCAAAGAGACTTCGCCGCGATGACCGGGTGCAGCGCCGGGTCGAACACGCCAAGTTCCTGCCCTTCGCGCACCATGCTGATCAGCACACCGAAAGCCTGCCCTTTCTGCGACGCCACAAACCCGTCCCACGACAGAATTCCGGCACCATTTTCAGGCAGATCATTCTGAATGCTGGAAAATGCGGCCGCGTAGTGGAAAGGGCGTGTCACCGCGGTTTCGACATATGTTGCGACACACGCTTTTGCACGCTCGAGAAACGGACGGTCGGCGCTGGAACTGTTGTCGACCTTTTCCAGGAGCCGCTCGAAGAACGCCTCCTTCAACTCATCAATGAGTTCTTCCTTGGACCCGAAATATTTGTAGATCGCAGAGGGCGAATAATCGATCTCGTCCGCCAAACGGCGGATCGACAAACCTTCCTCCCCCTCCTTGGCAAACACGCGCTCGGCGGCCGAGATGATGGACTCCCGCACGCGCGACCGACGACGGTCGGCTGGCGTCTCTTCAGGGGCGTCATCTGTCTGCATTTGACCCAATCTTCGTGCAAAGCGTTCAGAAAGTGAACACTGTTCACTCTTGTACGCTTTTCGGGGCCCAAGCTCAAGACGGCAATTGTTAACAGGCGGCTTTAAGTGGGCCTCACGCGAGCCTATGTTGCCGCCATGACAAAGCGATTCCCCCCCGCCCCCGCCATCGGAACCCCAATGCTGGCAACACGCCCAAGCGCGGAGGCGCGGCAATTGCTGGCCCGGCGACGTTCGGCGGGAAAACATTTCATCTCCGAACCCGGCCCAACGCCAGACGCGCTGGACGAGTTGCTGGAGATCGCCGCTCGCGTACCGGATCACCGCAAGCTGACGCCCTGGCGTTTCATCGTGTTCGAAGGCGACGCGCGGGCCGACTTTGGCCAGGAACTGGCGCGCATTCGGGGCGAGACCCTGGAAGATGCAGAGTCACAGGATTTGATGGAGGCCGCAGGTCTGTTCCTGCGCGCACCAACCGTGGTGGCCGTCATTTCCTCACCAAAGGAAGATGGGCGTACCCCAATTTGGGAACAGGAATTGTCCGCTGGGGCCGTGTGCTACAATTTGCTGCTCGCCGCCAATGCCAGCGGCTGGGCGGGCGCCTGGCTCAGCGAATGGCCAGCCTTTGACAAGCAGGTCGCCGAAGCACTCGGCCTCACTGGTAAAGAGCGCGTCGCCGGGTTTATCTATCTCGGCACATCAAAGATCGACCCACCCGAACGTGGACGCGCCTGCATGGCGGATATCGTCACGCGCTGGTCGCGCTAGCCCCGACCGCGATAAGAAGCGACGCCGGTGTCGGGCACATAGAGCCCGGCTGGCACCTCGCCGGACTGCCAGAACACATCAATCGGAATGCCGCCGCGCGGATACCAGTATCCGGAAATGCGCAGCCACTTCGCCTCGGTGAAGTCAAAAATCTTCTTGCCGATAGACACCGTGCATTCCTCGTGAAACGCGCCATGATTGCGGAAGCTGGTCAGGTAGAGCTTGAGGCTCTTGGATTCGACCAGCCAATCACCCGGCGCGTAGTCGATGACAAGGTGCGCGAAATCGGGCTGGCCCGTGACCGGACACAGGGACGTGAATTCCGGCGCAACAAAGCGCGTGAGATAGAGCGTGTCGGCATGCGGATTTGCCACCCGCTCGAGCTCTGCTGTCTCGGGGCTTTGCGGTTGGTCGGTTTGCTGGCCGAGTTGGCCCAGCCCCTGATAGATCGGATTGTCAGCCATATTAAAGGATCGCCGGTACGGGAATGAGATTGAAGGTCAGCCCCATATAGAGCGCATATGCGAAAAGGAGAACCGCTCCCTCCCAGCGCGCAACCAGCTTGCCGGAAATCGCAAAGACCACCATCAGCGCGACAGACAGAAGCAGAGCCGCAATATCGCCAACACTGATCAGGCTGTGGCTGATTCCGGACGACATCGCATCTGTCGTTACATCGCCGGTCGGTACGCCGCGCACACTGAATGGATGCACCAGTGCCGTTACGCCCAGAATGCCGAGAATATTGAAGATGTTCGAACCAATGATGTTGCCGAGCGCGACATCCGCCTTGCCCCGGAACGCCGCTATAGCCGATGTGGCAAGTTCAGGCAGGCTGGTGCCGATAGCGACAATCGAGAGACCAATAACTGTCTCGCTGATGCCAAACTCCCGCGCGATGATGACACCGCCATCAACCAGCAGCTTTGCCCCGATGACGACGCCTGCCAGGCCCGCAACCGCGATGAGAATGCCGAGAAGAATGCCATAGTTCGCCTCGACGATTTCGCCCTCCTCCGCATGCATGTCCGCCGCCTTGTCGCCCGCAGTCCGATCAGCGATCAGCGAGAAGGCGATATAGGCCAGCAATGCGGCGACCAGTACGAAGCCGGCAAGGCGCGAGAACAAATCAAACCAGATCAATGTACACAGCACAGCCGTCATGATCACCATGATGGACGTATCCCGCATCAGAGCCCGCGGGTTGGTGATGATTGGATGAATAACGGCCGCTACGCCCAGAACAAGAAGGACATTCGCGATATTGGAGCCGACAACGTTTCCGACAGCGATCCCCACCGCGCCTTCACTGATGGCTCGCAAGCTGGTGACCAACTCAGGAACCGATGTGCCGAAGCCAACCAGCGTCAGCCCGATCACGAGTTCGGAAATGTTGAGCTTTCGCGCAACGCTCACGGATCCGCGAACCAGCCCTTCACCCCCTATGAACAAGAGAATGAGGCCGCCCAGAACCATCAGATATGTCATGAAAATCCCCGTGGGAAAGAATGAAGCCTTGAATATGGTAAACCACGAATACGAGCGCAATCTGACCCATGCTGAGATTTTCGAGGACCCTTCCGACCGCCCAAACGTACAAAAAAGCAGATATCCGGGGAGGCGCGACAAATTTCAGCAATCTTGTTCACCGTACACTCAGCTCGATGGCGCACATATCTCAATGGATACGCAAGGATCACACGGAAGATGGTAAATCGGGCGATCCGCCCCGCGCAGAATTCAGCCCCGCCTTTCGGCAGGATCGCTGTCTGCTGCCTGGCGCTCAGCCTGGCCCCTGCCTGCGCCTATCTTCCATTCACTGATAATGACGAAACGACCGGCTCAGGCAACACGACGATTCCGGTCACAATCGAGGGTGTACCGAAACAACTGGAAAGCGGCGCGCTCAAATCCGTCGAGATCCGCGCAGGCGAACCAACCAGCCTGCTGGACGTAAGGCGCCGCGCAACCCAGGCCGCCAGCGCCCTGGAAGAATATCTCGCGTCCGAAGGTTACTTCATGGCGGTGGTCAGCCCGGACCTTGTGGAAGACATGGATATGCGTCCCCAGCTCGACGTGGACGTTGGCGAGCGCTTCACCATCGCCGAGATAAACCTGTCTGGTACGGAGACTTTACCAGCTGACGTTCTGGACAAGCTGAGCATCGCCTCTGATGAACTGGGTATCGGCACATGGGCCGTAACCACTGACATTGAGGAATTGGAGCGACGGCTCGTCACTGAGCTCCGTCGTGAAGGGTATGCCTTCGCGGAAAGCGAAGGCATCGACGCGCTTGCCTCCCGCGCCGACAAAACGCTGGAGCTGACCTACCAACTCGTTCCGGGACCACGCGTCCAACTCGGCGAACTGATCATTCCGGAAGGCCTGGAGACGAAAGATCGCTCGATTGAAATTCTTCGCAATTGGGAACTCGGCAACTACTACACTCCGGAAAAGGTGGAAACGCTTCGCACCCGCATACGCGGGACCGGACTGTTTGATGGTATTGGCGTCCAGATCCAGGAAGATCCGGCGGCGGATGGATTACATCCCGTTGAGCTGCAATTGTCCGAAGGCAAGCGCCGATCCATCGGCGCAGGTATCAGCGTTTCAACATCTGAAGGGGTCGGCGCCACAGCGAGTTGGGAACGCCGCAATCTAACCGGCGTTGGCGACACGCTCGGTGTCGATGCGCAGATCGCGACTCTCACAAGTGGTCTGACACTGAGCTATAACCGTCCCAATATTGGCAGGTATGGTCGCGACTTTTCTGCAGAGACAGGCATCCGCGCAGAAGAAACAGATGCCTACGACCTGCAGGGCATCAGCGCCACGGCAAGCCTGTCGCAACCGTTCAACGACCACTTCACGCTATCTGCGGGCGCAACCATCGATGCGACGCGCTCGACGGATTACGAACTGCGCGCTGCCGGCGAGGACGATTATGAGGAGCAGGTCACCTTCTCTTTCCCGCTAGGCGCAACCTACGACACGGTGAAACGACCGCTGGACCCTCAATCCGGCAATCGTGTTTCGCTTGGCGTCGAGCCCGGCGTCTCTGTCGGCGATAGCGAAGCGCCCTTCACGCGGATCACAAGTTCGGCGTCAACCTATCACAAGATCTCGGAGCGGCTGGTTGCCGCTGTGCGCGCAGAGGCCGGGACGTTCCTCGGCGAAGACGATGTACCGGTCGATCGCAAATTCTATGCGGGTGGCGGCGGCTCTGTCCGTGGCTTTGAGTATCAGTCCCTTTCCCCGACCGACGCAGACGGAAACATCATCGGAGGTGACGCGATGTTCGCCGCATCAGCCGAGCTTCGCTGGCGCAAATCAGAACGTTGGGGTTATGTGGCCTTTGTCGATTCCGGCTCTGCGGCCGGCTCTGTGGATGAAGCCATCGGCGAGATGCGAACGTCGGTCGGCTTCGGCGTGCGCTTCTACCCAGGTTTCGGTCCAGTACGGTTTGACATTGCAACACCTCTGGATCGCCGCGACGGTGACGACCCCGTGCAAATCTACGTATCTATCGGACAGGCGTTCTGATGGCAGCGTTTCACTCCCTTCTTGGCATGGTCCGTAGACGTCGCTGGCTGATGGCGGCGCTGTCAGTCTTGCTCGTCCTGTGCACAATTCTGATTGCCGCACGCATCTGGATTGCCTCCAACGGTGGTCGCGCTTTTCTGGAGGCACAGATTGATGGTCGAGAAGCCGGGCCACTTGGAACAGTAGAAATTGATGGGCTGCGCGGAGATCCGCTGGACCAGATGTCTGTTGCATGTCTGACCATATCAGATGACGACGGCGTATGGCTCACCGCCGAAGGCATAGACCTTGCCTGGTCGCCCGCGCGTCTCGTATCCCGAACAGTGAAGCTGGACCTGATAGGGGCGGACAG
This sequence comes from Hyphomonas atlantica corrig., assembly GCF_000682715.1. GTDB lineage: Bacteria > Pseudomonadota > Alphaproteobacteria > Caulobacterales > Hyphomonadaceae > Hyphomonas > Hyphomonas atlantica. Next base: position 39,769 of record NZ_AWFH01000008.1, read on the forward strand.
GATCAATGTCATCCGTCGCCCGATCCTCAGCCGACGCGATGAACAGAACTCTTCCGGCTCCAGCAATTGGGCAGTGTCGCTCGATACGCTGGCGATTGACGAGTTATTACTACAGGAAGGCGTCGCAGGCCCTAAGGCGGCCTTTGAAATTGATGGCAATTTCAGCCTACCAAAAACGCGGACGTTTGAACTCGCGCTCACCGCCCTGCCCCTTGAAGGCGCTGGAGACAGGATAGACGCGCGCCTGACGCGCAACGCCTCGGGGGCCTTTCGCATCGATGCGGACATCGAAGCACCAGCCGGCGGAACGATCGCCACCCTCACCAATCTGCCAGAAGGCGAAAACGCCACCCTCATCGCGCGCGCCAGCGGCACGCTGGAATCCGGTGATGGCTTTGCTGAACTGAAACTGTCAGATGCGACAGTCGCCGAACTCACCGCCAAGATCACCGATGGCAAGCTGCGCGCCAACACAACCATCAACGCCGAGCGGTTGCCCGTATCAGACCGGGTAAGACAACTTGTCGGACAATCCGCGCGTGTCACGCTGGACGCCGAAACCGGAAAGAAAAAGGCACCTTTCGAGCTATCGGCGAACGTTGCCTCAGGCACACTGTCCGCCAACGGCACTTATCGGAGTGACAAACGTGATCTTGATGGCCCACTCAATCTTGATCTTTCCTTTACAGGTTTTGAGACGCTTACTGACTTTTCCGCAGACTTGACTTTCACAGGCCAGCTAGCAGACCCGCTGGGGATACCGACAATGTCAGGCGACGCGATTCTGAATCGCCGCGATGGATCCGACCTCCCGTTTGACCAGATTAGCGGGCCGGTGAAGATTCGCTCGAACGAGCAGACAATTAAATTTGAAGGACAATTGGCCGGCAAAGGTATTCTGAAGTCGAACAAAACGGCCTTGCGAATTCTGGGGAAGACGCCAAGTATGCAGGTAGCTGGGGAATACGACCGGACTTCTGGCGAACTGAGCTTGTCTCCCTCCACAGCTCAGCTCGAGCGCGGCAGGGCGGATGCCAGTGGAAACGTATCCACTCGAGACAAGACACTCGACCTGCAGGTCAAACTGCAAAATGTCTCGGGACTGCTCTCAACTGCCCCGAACCTTTCCGCGGGCGGCGTTCTTGCGCTGAACGGCACATTCGACGCACCAAACATTTCAGCAGATCTCCGCATCCAGAATATTGATGCTCTGAACGCAATCGCCGTCGACGCGCTGGGTGCATCTGCCCGGCTGCGAGGTGACATTCAGAAAAAGGGGCAGACGTTTGTCGTTCGCTCCGCATCGCTCGACGGGAGCAATCTCAGCGCAACGGGCTCAGGCAAGTTTGCAGCAAGCGACGCGACCGATCTGGTAGTCCAGCTCGCGCAAAGTGACGCGCTTTCGATCTCTGGCACGCAGATACAGCTTGGCACCGGCACAGTCCGACTGACCGGCTCGAATGGCATTGACGCAGTTCACTTCGCATCTTCCGGTGGCCGCCTCGCGCGGGACAGTGTTGAGATTGAAGGCCTTGAGACAACGATCGAGTTGCAGAATGAGGACAATTCCTGGGCGGGGCCGGTTGAGCTGGCAGGCCAGATGGGACAGCAGCCTGTCGCGGTGAACGCCACCGCCTCTTGGGCCGATAGCGTGTTCGCACTCCGGAACATATCATCCAGATACGACACCGCCCAACTCAGCGGATCGCTGGTTTACGGAGGGGACATTGGGCTCGACATGAACCTGAATGCCACCGGAGACAGATTCGCATTTGAGTCTCGACAAGTGGGCCTGTTCAATGTCGCCGTTCAAATTCGGCGCCCTCCAGAGGAAGACACTTCAATCGTCGCATCTGGCGACGTGCGTGACGTCTGGCTATCCCCTTCATTGCGCTTCGATTCCGTAACAGGGAAGATCCAAAACGCTCCGGAAGGATACAATTTCGCCGTTCAAATCGAACGAGACCATGATGCCCGGCCGACATCACTGGACATGCTTGGATCAGCAGACTTCGCAGCCAATTATCCAAGCGGCCAGATCGAGCTGGATGGCACACTGCTTGGCGAAGCAGTTCGTTCGGTCCAGCCTGTCAGCTGGCGCTTGGGAGACACGCCATCCATCGAGGCGAACCTCGCAATGTTCGGCGGATCGATTGAAGCCCGCATTGAGGAAGACACGCGCACGCCCCGAATGAAGTTCGAGATCGCAAACGTCGACCTGGCCCCCGTGATGGCGTCGGCAGGCATAGCCACCCGGCGCGTGATGGTGAATGGCCGTGGCGACTTCCTGCTATTCGGCGCGAACCCGGAAGGTCAGTTTGACATGGAAGTTGAAGGGCCGCTCCCCGGCCTGGAACGGTCCCTTGCCATCGAACTGGTCGGACAGTTGCGCGGCCAGGCCCTGACGATTGAAGGGGCCGGGGATTATGGGGCCCTTCGACTCGCTGGCGCCGCTTCATTGCCCGTATCCGCCAATCCGGACGGGATTGCGCATCTCAATATGGACGCCCCGGTAGAAGGAACCGCCAACCTCAATGGAGATCTATCGGATCTGCGATCCCTCGCACTTGCCTATGGTCACGACATCGGCGGAATAATCGACGCATCAGCCAGCCTCAGTGGACCACTCAAATCTCCGCAATTCAGCGCCCACGCGGATTTGAGCGATGGCATCTACGAATTTGGCGCAACCAGTCTTCGGCTCGTGAATTTGAGTCTCGAAGCGGCATATGGCGACAATGAGCTACGACTGAATGGATCAGGCGACGGCGCGGACGGCGGCTCCGCCAAGATCCTGGGAGCGTTGTCTAATGACAACACAAGTCTCGAGACCGAGTTTTCGGATCTGCTGCTCTACAATCGCGACGGCGACTCTTTGCGAGCGGATGGCGACATTTCGCTAACCGGAGACGCAGTATCTCGCACAGTGAATGGCAAGCTGGACATCGAATCGGCAGAATTCAATCTCGACAATCTTCCCTCATCGAAAGCCCAAGCGATTGACGTACGATGGATGGAAGACGGCGAGTTCGCAGCCGGCGAAAGCGAATTCCGCCAGTCCCTGGCGCTCGATCTGGCCATCGCAGCTGACCGGCGTGTCTATATCGACGGGCGCGGCCTTGAAAGTGAGTGGAGCGCCAACCTGAAACTGACCGGAACGGCAGCTGACCCGCAACTTAACGGACGCGCCAGTATGCGACGCGGAACACTTGCCCTAGCTGGCCGCCCATTCGTCTTTGACAGTGGGACAGTTTACTTCGATGGGCCCATCCAACGCGCGCGACTGGACATCGAAGCCGAGCGAAGCGTCAACGGTTTTGAAGCGACGGTCGCTTTAACCGGCTCACCGATGCGACCCGACATCGAATTGAGCAGCACACCGGACTTGCCGGAAGACGAGATTCTTTCCCGCCTGCTCTTTGGCCGCTCATCGGTCGACCTGTCCGCACTCGAAGCAGCGCAATTGGCCAATTCAATCGCGCAACTGAGTGGCAATAGCACGGGATTCGACCCGACCTCCGAGCTCCAGGCAGCGTTGGGCGTAGACCGCTTGTCGTTTGGCACGAGTGAAGAAGGAGCCGCCCAAGTAGGTGTGGGACAATACATCGCGGAGGATGTATATCTCGAGTTAAACTCAGCAGGCGCGGCAGGAAGTTCCGTTGAGGTTGAGTGGGAGCCAAGACCTCAAGTCTCGGTTACTTCAGAAACTACTACAGACGGAGAGGCAAGGCTCTCTATAAAGTGGAAAAAAGATTACTGATCGTTACGCAAGTTTAATCCACCTATGGTGGCGACCGCTGCGCCCTATCATGGATTAAACGAATTACACAAAGCGCTGCTTTATATGGGTTTTTTCAAACCCCAAAGCAGTTCAGTATTGGATTCATAATCGGAGCGTAATACGTAAGTCTCCGCGCATTACATTTTTGGGGGTAACGGCAATCTTGCTATAACACCCTTTGCGCGAAAACTTGTCACCTCTGATGGATATATGGAGAGAGCAGATCATGAAGCAATCTACTTCCAGAGCCCCAACGGCAGTCGATCAGATGGTTGGCGAAAAAATCCGAAGACTTCGTCTGGACCGTAATTTGACTCTTGCCGAACTCGGCTCCGAGCTGGGCATCAGCCATCAACAGCTGCAGAAGTACGAAACCGGCACAAATCGCCTCAGCGCCGGCATGCTCGCGAATGTTGCGGATGTTCTCCGCGTTTCCATTGCCAGCCTGTTCGAGGACGAGAACGCGGAAGATAGCAAGGATGCTGATCCGTCCGCCAAGGTGCGGGCAGAGTGTCACTCCTGGATCGATCGGACGCCGTCCAAGGAACGCCTTAGCATGATGGCTAAAGTTCTGCGCGTCATGTCGACTGACTAAGTCCGACCCAACGGCGACCTCAACCTAACCCACTGCACGATTTTTAGCCGCGGGCTCTTGGCCGGTGGCAGACAATTCACTCAGTTCTTTTGGGTGGAGGAAGTCGTCCGTGAACCAAGGCGATGCATCCTTGGCGAACAATGACTTGATCCACTCGATCATGAGATTTCCAAGAGGCGTGCGGCGTGTCTGGTCGGTATAAGCGATCCAGAACTGGATCGGTGCCACTTCAGACATATCCAGCGCCATGAGGTCCGGGAATACTTCCTTGTGATAAGTCGGCAGGAGGGCGATTCCCCCGCCTCGGCGACAAAGCTCGATCATGGCGCTCGCCGAATTCGTCACGAACGCAAAGTCGATCATCTTCTTCAACTCGCCCGCCTTGGGCGCCCATCGCTCGACTTGGCGCACATACGATTCGTGCAAGATGCAGCGATACTGATAGTACTCAAAAAGGCTCGACGGCAGCGTTTCCTGCGCATCCAGATAATCCTGAGAAGCAAAGCCGATATAATGAAGCGTACCCAGCTTGTGGGAGATAATTTCAGGATCCCTCGGCTCGGTGAACTGGATTGCAATATCGACTTCGTCTTTCAGTAGATCAGGCTCCTGCTCCTGAACATGCATACGAACCTGCGCTTTCGGGTGCACCTTCTGAAATTGCGCGAGACGTGGCGCAATCCAGTACGGCCCGACACCATCGCCAGTTCCTATCGTGACGCGCCCCTCTGAGCCATCACTCTGGCCAACAGCCTCGCTCAGCACCTGATTTGCCGCATCTTCCATTTGCCGCGAATAGCGCAGGACGATCTTGCCGGTCTCAGTCAGCTCCATGCCTCGCGTCGACCGCGTGAACAGCTTGCTGCTGAGGAACTTCTCCAATTCATCCATCTTGCGGCTGACGGTCGGCGGCGACTCATTCAGACGAGCAGCGGCAGCCGTCATGCTACCCATCTCAGCCACTACTTTGAAGACGCGGAGCTTGTCCCAATCGATCCGACTCTGGCTCATGACGCCCCCCCAACTTTTGACGATTAGCGCTAGTAGATACACCCTATAGTTTATTGAAGGAAAGGGTAATCGTTCAGTTTCGTTCCGCCCCAGAAAACCTAGTGACTACTAGCAACTATGTTTTAGTTTCCGCCTCCATATGCAAATCCATCTCACGAACAAAACGCTCTAGTGAGGATTGTTGGCACAGCAACCAAGCTTCGTGAACAGAGGCATCTATTACTCCCCCAACTAGTCGAGCGGGAACTTCGAAGCCCTGAGTATACGCTTCATTCGTGAACTGATTTTTAGAAGAAAAATGCAGCTTCCGAGAAAAATAGTCTGCATTCTGCCACAAAACCCGCATATCCTTGCAGCATTATGTCAAAGTCAGACCGCGTGACGAATGGCTCCAACTTCCAAGGCACGGACGATCAGTTCCGTCCGGTTCCGCGAACCGAGCTTGTCCCCAATAGACTTCACGTAAATCTTGATAGTCTCGGGAGACAATCCCAGCTCGCGAGCCATTTCCTTGTTCGTCATTCCGCTTTGAAGCAGTCCGAGGACATCCTGCTCGCGCTCAGTGAACCGAACACTCACCTGGCGATCATGGGCCATTACGCCAAATGACCGGGTCTTCTCAGAGCCTTCATTCTTGCAAATGTCCCGCACCGCCCGGACGAACTCGTGACCCAAAATACTCTTTGAAATGAAGCCATTAGCCCCACCCTCAAGGGCTAATTCGATCTCACCTCTCGAGGCAATACCCGAAAGCGCGATCAACTTTACATCCGGCATGATCTCACGAAAGTTCGCGAAGCCTGATGGAAGAGCCAAGCCGGGCATTCTGATATCAAGCAACGCAACCGCAGTGTCCGGATTGTCGTACAAGGAGCGCACTGCGCTCGCATAGTCTGATGCCTTCACGACCTTTGCCACGTCAGGCCACATCTCCAGCAGGCAGGACAAGGCGTCCACAAACAAGCTGTGATCATCAGCCACAAGAATCTTCATACCAGTTTCACTAGTCACAATATTCGGTCCGATCAGATTATTGATGATGCGCTTTGGTCGCCCATCGCCCCCAAGAGTGTGGAGACAAGTATAGCCCAAACATACACGCCAACTGATACCCCCATATGGCCCCCCCTAATAGCCTCCCCCTCGAAAATTGGGTTTGCTCGTCGGTCAAAATGTTAGCCTAACTCAGTTTCGATACAGCGCCTGAATGCACCTTGCCGTCCAACCTGATGAGGGGATAGACACCAACGAGCAGCCAAAACTGCATATAGAAAAACATATCAATTACTACCCTAAACGGGGGGCATTGCTGCCAAAATTCAAATTGATTCACTGCTTCCTACCAGATGATGCAAGAATGATCATTTGCTAGGCAGTAGCATTGACTTGGAATTCAGCTTGCAGGAAGTGATGTTCCATCAATCAACTTTGGAAATACATCACCCGCAATGTGGCGCATCACGCAGGATGCCCCCGGCGGAACAATATGATGGGACCGCCACCTCACAATGGCAAAGTGAAGCCACCAAGCTTTCCACCCCCCCGAATCTTTGGGAACGGCACATGAGGAATATACGTTAGACTCTAGGCGCCAGTATGTTTGCCGACGCTACGAATGTTTGACGCAACGTCTGAAGCGCATCGGAAAAATTGGGCACACCAAACCGCCAGCAGCATCACACTTCATTGTCACATCACGCATATCCGATCGCGAGGAAATTGAAGACAGTTATGAATAAAGACCAGCCGCTAGACGATGACGAAAGCACAATCTCTTCGCAAAGTCATTTTGTGGAGGGCGTCGCGCACGACTTGAATAATCTGATTGCTGCAACGGCGGGGTTTGCAACACTTATCTTGTCCAACCCGGAGCGCCACGCGCACGTTTATGCTGAACGAATTCTCGCCGCATCACGAATGTCAGGCCTGCTTGTAGAGCGGCTGATACATCCGCACGAGCGACACGAAACTGCAGGCGCTCACAATGTTTCCGATGTCATCGACGAGATCGTGACACTCATAGAGCTTGGATCTGGCAAGAAAACCAAGGTGCACGTCTCCATTGATGAAGCTATCAAGGATTACCAAATTGACGTCACTGATCTGCAACAATTGATCATGAACCTCTCGATCAACGCGCGACACGCCCTGAGGGCGAACAAAACCAACCCCGAACTCACAATCAAAATCAATCATGCGCCAGAGGAGTTCGCAGAACGCCAACCCGACTTCGGCAGCACCACACGCGAACAGAAATATCTCTGCCTTGAAGTATCCGACAACGGAGCCGGCATGGATGAGGCAACACGACGAAACGTGCTGAAACCCTATTTCACCACCAAGAAAGAATTGGGAACCGGCATCGGCCTCGTAATCGTTTCCAATATTGCCAAGTCCTACGACGGCGCAATTTTCATAGATAGCGAACCAGGCCGTGGCACGCAGTTCTCGGTGCTGTGGCCCATATAAGTGGCCAACAGCTACTGCTGTCTAGCCGATTTTTTGCAGCTGGCTTTGCCTGACAGTGACGGGAACCTTTCGCGACAACATGCTAACCAGCAAGGTTACGCGATCCGTATCCGGCAACGAAACCACATCGCCAATCCAGTTGTCGAAAGCACCCGATAGGACGCGCACACGATCCCCAGGCGTAAACTCCGGCTGAACACTTCCTGCTCCCTGTCGATCAGACAGCTCTATCATGCGCTCAACAAGACCGAACGGGAGCTGTGCCAGCTGCCCCCCGAAACTCAGCACCCTGCTTACGCCGATCGTGCTGTTTATCGGATACCAGCTGTCTTTCTCAAGATTTAATTCAACAAACAGGTATCCAGGGAAAAGCGGCTTCTTTCGACGAACAACCTTTCGGGCATGCCGCACATTCTTCTCAAAGGTTGGCAGGAAAGATCGGTAGCCCTGGCGTGAAAGATGGGAGTTGGCAAGAGCCTCCTGTCCTGCCTTGCTTTGCACCACGTACCAGTGCCTGAACTCGCCGCAATGCACTTCATGGCGAACCTGTGCTGCATCAGAAACCACGCAGCTCGAAACCGTTGACATAGATATCCCCCGACAGACTGTTGTTCGTGGGCTGATTTTTATTAATCCAGCCCAGCTGACCCCGTCGTGAATTTAGGTGCCAATGATCTTGCCTCATCGAAAGCCACCCGAGACGGCCCCACATTTGGACTAACCAACAAGCTGGAAAATGAAGCATGACCTGGAACGCCGTCAGATCGGCATACAAAAACGAGCTGAGATTGCGCACAATCCAGCCCGTCAAAAATATACATGTGCTTGTATTGATCGCGATCAGCACAGCTCACCATCACACCATGATGAGCGCAGAAATAATTACACCCCTTACGGACTAATTGGGTCACCATCGTCATCAAGCTCATTAATGATGATGACGCCACCAACAAGCACACCAGCCCCTACCGCGGCGGGAATAACTGGGCTGTTGAACCCAAGTAGAGGTGCACTATCCGGTGCCTGAACTGGTGCAGCACCGAAGTTGCTCGCCTGAAGCTGCACTATTTCTGCTGTGCAAACATTCGCGCCTGTTGCCATTGAACTACTCGCCCCAACACTCACGGGAGAACACCCCGGGGCGGAGACTTGAACCTGGGCATCTGCCCCCGTGATGATCCTGTCGCCTGGCATCAACTGGAAACCGTCCGTCACCGAAACAGTGATCCCGCTGCGCTGCACCTCAACGGCACCTGTCACCCCAGACAAGGTTCCGATGGGACCGCTACCGGCACCTCCTTCCGCCTGATCTGCCGCCGCCATTCCGCAGGCGAATGCGGCGACGATTGTCGCGCTAACCAAAAGACGAGCTTTGTTCATCATCTTATCTTCCCTGCAAGACATTGTTCGTTGTGAACGTGACAGTGCAATATGATTACTTGCCTACGAAAATACCCAATCAACCATCATGTCACCATTCCCCCATTTGGGGGTCAGACGGCAGGTTCTGACACGTCAGCAGAACAAGTTTGAAGTATGTGCCGCGTTTGCCCATCAATCATCAGCGCGCTCAGAACACCACTCCGATACGCGCCGGTATCCAGTCCAATCCGATTGGCACAGGTATCCACCTCGCGACTAATCGTATGACCATGCACGACCACAAGACCATGATCGATGCGCGACCTCAGGAAAGGCTCTCTTATCCAGTGCATGTCCTGCGGTGTCTGATGCTCAAATGGAATCCCGGGACGGATCCCAGCATGCACAAAAAGGTAATCGCCAAAGCGCACATAGTCATGAAATCCGGACATGAACTGAATATCGTCAGATGGAATGGCGGATAGCAAAACTTCACGCAGCTCGAACTCATCCAGATCACGCAGCTCACGGCTTTGCACACCGTAACTCTCCGCACACGCCAAGCCGCCCTGTTGCAACCAGGGTCTAATCAGCTGCGTTTCGCCGCTTAACGCGCGGACGAGAATTTCTTCATGATTCCCGGCGATGAAATGGCATGTGTGCCGCACAGATAATTCGTCTCGCAGAAACTGCACCACGGATCGTGAAGAAGGCCCGCGATCGATCAGATCACCGAGAAACACAAGGGCAAGCTCCTTTGGCGCTCGCCGCGCGTTGTCGTCCTCGATCTGCGCGACCAGATCCAGAAGCAAGTCGAAGCATCCATGAATATCACCAATCGCATAAGCGCGCTTTCCGGGCGAGCCGGACGGACTGGATGATCGCTTCAGTAAATCGAATGGGAACATGGACGATGGTTTCCTAGCGCCTGTTCTGCAAGACCACGGTATCTAAGTGAAGGGCACCGGAGGTCTAAATTGGGCTCCGGATAGGCTCAGCCCCCCCCCCCCATTCGAGCACCCCATCAAGATAACCTAGACCAGGGCGCCCGACCGCACGAGCCAAAGGCTCGGGTCAAGAGAAAACAAACTCATATCTGCCGGGCGCCAAACAAACTGCCCGTCCTCGTCACCTCTCTCGACGAGGTGAATGTCCATGCGATGCTCCCAATTGTACTTTTGCCCATCAAATACAAACGGCATATCTTGTCCTGGATCCAGATGCAGCCTCACACGCTGGATATCCGTATCGCCAGGGCGCTGAGAAGACCGCCCAAACTCCAATACAGGACACCAAGGCCGCCGCACATCAAACGAGGCCGAACTCTCATGAATGTAACTGCATTCGAAATCTACCATCACGCCCAAACGACGAGCCAACAAAATCCGCTCCCGGAACTGATGCCTGTGATTTATGCTTGCGTCTCGCCACCAATTTAGCAGACGCCGCCCACCGACCGGGGCACCATCTATTCCAAAATGACAAATATCAAATTCTGACGACTCCGGCCGGGCAAAGACAATCCGGACATTCATTTGCGGGCGGGTTTCTTTTAGAATCGCGCGAAACCGACACCACGCCTCGCACCAGATCTGGTACGCTGGTGACTTCAATCCGCCACGCCACATAAAATGCGACCTATCCACATAAAGGACCACACCTTCCATGTCCGGTCCGATGCGTTTCAGATAGATACGGACTTGATCCAATCGGCGCTGAATCGCGGCTTTCACGGTATGCTCGGACGCATTGACACTATGTCCACCATCAATCATTGCGAGGAGAAAACGACGACAGTCACCTGGCTCGCCGCCAGGCAGCACTGTCCAGTCATTGTGACCGGCCACCTGCAATTGGCGAACGATATCAAGTCTTGACGCAGGGCTTGCTCGATCCAGGACGACCTCAACCGAATTTGCAATGTCGAACCATTCATCCGAACTCGCACTTAAATGCTCTACGGTAGTTCGCACCGGCTGCATTGTATCCACCCGCCTCTGATTCTTGTTCGATAGATCGAGACTAGCAGCGGACCGCCTTCAGGGGATCAACCTGATGGGGTAACGCATCTGGTAGCCAAAAGAAGTACCACGCCCAGAAAACGGCACTTTCCAACCGCAGAAAAAGAAAAGAAGAATGAACTTTTTCTGCCTACTGAATTCCAGGAAAGCCACTATATTCGTGGGCCGTCTTCTATATATCTCGCGCATCCTCCGAACATGGCGTCGAAATTTTCTGGCAAGATGCAGCACCCCCAGTGCACGAAATGCAATCGGATAGACCAACGAACGACCAAATTTTGATATTCGGAAAATTGACTTCAAAACTTCGTCGAATTCCCCATTGACCTCGCCTACGCAGCTCTATAGCTAGGCCTCGCAAACACGACCCAAATAACTTCCGCGTGAGCTCAAATGCTTGCACCCGGGAGTGCGGTAGCTTTTCATTAGTCGTCTTGCTCAACATCAATAATCAACTTCAGAGCCCGACAGGAATACTTCTCGACGGATATTCGTGAAGCGACTCCCATCACGAGTTTTCGGTCTGCGGAAAGCAAGCGGCCGAAATAGTGTCATCGCCTCTCAAAGCGATTTCACTTTATCCGTTCACTGCTTTCGTTGCTCATGGAAGACACAGCGTAGGCGCGTACGACTAGATGCATAGTCGTTGTACGTCTTGGAAACAGGCAATCTATGTTCTTGAATTCAAACGGACCGGCGCGTGATGTTGACCAGCACATTGATCGCCCCGCATCTTTCCTAATTCAGCACACGAAATCGACTGTTTTAGTATACGCAGATATCGTTTCCGCGATTCTCGCGGTTCTGGTCTCAGTTACGCTTAGCAATGCCATTCGCCCTCTTCTGGGCGCGCGCCCCATAGCGATAGAATCCGTTGAATTTACATTTCACATATCTATCATCTTCGTGTTCACCGTCGCACTATTCGCATGGTTCACCTCCAAGGGTCACTATCGAAGACGAGAGGCGTTGATCAATCGACTCGGACAAATTCTCGGCGGCTGTGGAATGGCATTAATCTGCGCAGCCGCAACACAATTCGCGACTGTTGAGGTTGGGTCACGATTACTCACTCTCTCTTACTGGTTGTTGCTGGTTCCCCTGATTATTATCGGTCGCCTGATTGCCGGACATATACTTCGCTCGGCGAACATCTGGACGAATAATGCTGTCCTGTTTACGGCGCCAAACAGAGCGGACCAGGTTTCAAAGCTCATTGAGAAACACGATGAACTGGGAATTGTGCTCACGAAGAAGTTTTTCTGCTCGGGCAATGCTGCCACTAACCTTCTTAATGCCATGCGGGCAGCCACGAGTTCGGGATCTGTGATCATCTATGCCCCGGCGCCTGAAGACCAGGAACAGCACGAGGTACTCGAATCACTGGTCGCGGAAGGGCTTCCCTTCATGTTCTCTGCTCAGAGCAGCCCACTACCGAACCAGGCCGAGGTACATAACTATCCTCTTGAAGATATTTCTGTCCTGGAAGTGCCCGATGTTCTTGCGAGGCCCTTGGCACTCGCGACGAAGAGACTGTTTGACATCGCAGTGTCTTTCACGATGCTTCTAGTTCTCTCCCCTGTCTTCATTATCATTTCATCGCTCATCAAGCTTGATGGCGGCCCCGCCATGTTCCGACAGGAACGGCTTGGTCGGAACGGCGAAGTATTCAAATGCCTGAAGTTCCGTTCCATGATCATGAATGCGGAAGAACGATTGAGCCAGATGATCGCATCGGATCCCAAAGTCGCCGCTGAATGGAACGCGTATCAAAAACTACAAAAAGATCCGCGCATTACGCGAATTGGAAAAATCATACGGAAAGCCAATCTGGATGAGCTTCCTCAGCTTATCAACATTCTTCGCGGCGACATGAGTTTGGTTGGTCCACGCCCTATGACCATCCCTCAAATCGAAGAGTACGGTCCCTCAATCGCTGCTTACAAACGCATGCGGCCAGGGATTACTGGCATCTGGCAGACAAATGGCCGTAACTCCACCACGTTTGCGGAACGCGCCCGGATGGATGCCTGGTATGTTCGCAACTGGTCTCTTTGGAGAGACTTTATCATTCTTGTACGCACTTTCCGTGAAGTACTCTTCGCTCGCGGTGGATAACCACATCTGAGCTCGCTTCCATAGCGCTGCTTTTGCTAAGCTAATCAAGACAACTGGTATTTTTATGACGCAAAGTTGCGCCCCCCAAAGCTGTTATCGTTTCATATTCGATGGAGCCGAAAAGAGCTCCATTCCAGGACTCGACGGCATCAGGGCCTTTTCCGTTGGACTGGTGATGGTCGCCCATGCAGGGTTCGGTCACATCATACCCGGCGGACTTGGCGTTACCATCTTCTTCGTATTGAGCGGTTTTCTCATAACAAACCTACTGATCTCGGAATGGGAGAATTCAGGAGCACTTTCAATCAGGAACTTTTATGTTCGTCGTTACTTGCGACTGACACCTGAGCTGTACCTATACCTTCTGTTTGTGGTTGCCGCGGGCCTCATCTTGTCAAATATCAACTGGATGGATGTAATCGCGCCCGCCTTTTATTTCGCGAACTACGCAAAGATCTTCAAATGGACGAGCGAGACCAGTTTGTTTCCAGTCGGACACTTCTGGTCACTTGCTATCGAAGAACACTTCTACATCGTGATGCCTGCAGCTTATTATCTAACTCGGAAGTCTCCATTCCGATTTGTTTTTCTGGCAGTTCTCTACATCATCCTTGTTCCATTCTATCGCGTGTACGCTTTTGAGAATTTCGCGATCGAACGCATCTCCTACGCAAACAGCGTTTATACGTACGTCGCAACAGAGAGCCGGATCGACTCCCTCTTGATCGGGTGCGTAATGGCAATCGTATGTCGCTATCGCTTTGCGAAAGTTTCGACATTCGTCTCAAAGACGTGGCCTATCATACTGTTCGCGTCCATAGCGTTGATGCTCGTTGCACTCGCCATTCGGAGCCATGAGTTCAGATCGACATACAGATACTCGCTTCAGAATATCTCCATTATTCTGTTCATGTTCTTCCTGTTCTTCTCCCAGTTCGGAGCCTTCATTATCGGTCTACTCGACGTCCCGGTCCTCAAACTGTTGGGAAGACTGTCTTATGGGATGTATATTTGGCATCTCGCTCCCTGTAATTACCTGCGATCAATGGGTGATTATGTTGGCGTCGGAAATGGATACGGAACTCTTGTTGCTAACGCAATTATCGTCTTTATCGTGACCATTCCGATAGCCTGGCTATCGGAACGATACGCACTTGCTCCCTTTCAGGCACTACGTCGAAAATTCGGTTCCGTTGGACACTGAACCAACGAGCCTTTCCACACCTCCCATCCGTCGAACCACCCCCAACAGACGTTGAAATGTCAGCGCTGAACACGCCCTTGCGTGAGCTCTGCACATCTCTGTCAGAACGGGACGACTATCAAACAAAGGATACCCCGTATGAAAGTAGCAATTTTTGGACTGGGCTACGTCGGCTTTACCGCAATGTGCTGTATCGCATCAGAGGGCCACAGCGTCATTGGCTTTGACGTCAGTGGCCAGAAGGTAGACAAGATCAACAGAGGTGTCGCACCTTTTAGCGAACCTGGAATTCAAGAGCTTTTGACCGAAGTTAAAGATGCTGGACGAGTGTCCGCCTTCACTGACATTGGGGATAGGCTGGCCGACGTAGATCTCGCGATTGTATGTGTGGGGACACCGAGCGCTCCGGACGGATCTCACAATATGTCCTATATTGCTGAAGTATCGCGTCAGATCGCACAGGCAGTAGACCCAAATAGAAGTTCACCCCTAACCGTCGCATACAGATCTACCGTCCGTCCTGGTACGGTTACTGGATTGGTCGAGCCCATTTTCCGCTCCGAACTCGGGGACGAAGTCTTCGATCGCACGATTGAACTTGTCTACAACCCGGAGTTCTTGCGCGAAGCCGCGGCGATCAAAGACTATTTCGAACCACCGAAGATCATCATTGGCACGCGCGATGGGAAACCGAGTGCAAATATGGACAAACTGAACGCTAACATCAAAGCACCAGTCTTCTATGTCGGCTATGGCGAGTCTGAAATTACCAAGTTCGTCGATAACACTTGGCACGCGGTAAAAGTTGCTTATGCAAATGAAATCGGACGTGTCTGCATGCAACTCGGTATCAGCGCTGCCAAAACACACGAGATCTTCATCTCAGATACAAAATTGAACATTTCTCCGTATTACACCCGACCTGGCGGAGCATTCGGCGGATCCTGCCTACCAAAGGATGTCAGAGCGCTTCAATACATTTCTGGTGATTGTGGTGCTGGCACGTATTTGATCGATTCACTACTTCGCTCGAACGACGCACACAAATTCAGACTTTATGAGATGACAACAAAAGGCCTCAAAGCGGGCGCCAAGGTTCTTCTCGTTGGGTTGGCCTTCAAGGCGAATACTGACGATTTGAGAGAAAGCCCAAATATTGACCTTGCACGAAATCTGCTGAAAGACGGATACGATTTGTCGATCTTCGATCCGGCGGTTGATGCAACTAAACTCGTCGGCGCGAACTTGGGTTATGCCTATACCCAACTTCCCGCACTGCAAAACCTACTGGTATCCAAAGAGATTGCTGAAACCCAGCAGTATGACCGGATCATCGTTGCCAACCCAACCATCAAACAATTGAACCTTGCAGAAGGACAGGACATCGTCGACCTGAATGCGCTCGCATGAACGTCATCAATCTCCGAAGCGTTAATAAAGGCGAGCTCCAGCCGGACGTTCAGTCCAGTTGGCAAGATCGCCTGAAGCACGAAGGCAAACTCGATGGTCGCAAAATATTGATCATCGTAGAGAACCTTCCTCTGCCATTCGATCGTCGCGTCTGGCAGGAATGTCGGACGCTTGTCGCGGCAGGCGCGGAAGTTTCCGTGATCTGCCCAACGGGAAAAGGCTTCGAAGAACGATATGAATATCTCGAGGGTGTCCATATCCATCGCCATCCACTGCCGGTCGATGCAAAAGGCGCCCTTGGCTATCTCGCAGAATATTCAGCCGCACTGTTTTGGGAAACGGTGCTGGCGTGGAAGATATTTGTGTCCCGTGGGTTCGATACGATTCAGGGGTGTAACCCACCCGACCTGCTGTTCCTCGTCGCCTGGCCGTTCAAACTACTCGGTCGGAAGTACATCTTTGATCATCACGACATCAATCCCGAACTATACGAAGCGAAATTCAACCGCCGCGGTTTGTTCTGGCGATTGATGGTTCTTTTGGAGAAACTGAACTTCAAAAGCGCTGATGTTGTGATCAGCACAAACAATAGCTATCGCGATATCGCCCACAGCAGAGGTGGGAAGAAACCAGAAGACACGTTCGTTGTTCGCTCTGGTCCGGACCTGACGCGCCTTAGGCAAATGCCCAACAATGACTCGCTTCGGAACGGACGTAAATTCCTCATTGGCTATGTTGGAGTCATGGGGGATCAGGAAGGCATCGACCTCCTGCTCGAAGCGGCGCATCACATCGTCTTCGAACGAGCGCGCTCGGATATTCAGTTCTGCCTCGTCGGCGGAGGCCCCAGCCTCGATGCGCTGAAAGATCAGTGTCGATCGCTCGGCCTCGAAGACTATGTCGATTTCACCGGTCGCGCGCCAGATAATGTCCTGTTCGAAGTTCTTTCGTCGGCAGATGTCTGCGTGAACCCCGATCGGGTAAACCCAATGAATGATCAGTCCACGATGAACAAGATTCTTGAGTACATGGCGTTCTCAAAACCCATTGTTCAATTCGATGTCCGGGAAGGTCGCTACAGCGCGCAAGACGCATCTCTGTATGCCAATGCGAATGACAGTACGGACATGGCGGACAAGATCCTTGAACTCGTCGACAATCCAGAAAAACGTGCGCGAATGGGCGCCTATGGAAGGCAACGAGTAGAGAGCGAGCTCTCTTGGGACTTCCAAGTCGACACACTGATTGATGCGTACTGCCGCGTGAACGAGCGATAGTTACAAATGCCGATTCTTGCTGACACCTTCCCACGGTATCTGGAGCACGATCCGCTTGTTCCAGTGTTCTGTCTGACACCTGGAAGCAAGCCTGCAATTCATCGATTCTTCGACACGTCACCCATTAGCCCTTCCGGACGATACCTCGTGGTAACGGAGTTTCCGTTCGAAGACCGAGTACCTGCTCCAGGAGACCACGCCGATGTCGTGGTTATAGACTTGGTGATGGGTGTTGAGGTCTATCGCTCTGCCACAGCCGCTTGGGATACCCAATTAGGGGCACAGGCCCAATGGGGAAAAACGGACACAGACCTCTTCTTCAATCGGATGGATTCTACCACATGGGTTCCATTCGGTGTGAGGGTTGACATACTCGGCCAGTCCGAACGAAAGCTGCAGCATACGGTATACATGGTCTCTCCGGATGGAGACCACGCTCTATCCCCCTGCCTTCGTCGTATCGCCCACGTTCAACCTGGATATGGCGTCATCGTTCGTGACCTATCACGTCTTAAACATTCGGGCGCGAGCAGTAGCGACGGAATTCACATCATCGATACGAGGACAGGAGAGTCCCGACTTCTGGTATCATTGGCGGAAATTGTCGCGGCACAGCCTGAAACGTTTGAGGACATTGATCTAGGAACTGGTGGGTTCTACGGGTTTCACGTCAAATGGAACCCGCAGGGTACGCGGATCATGTTCGTGATTCGGTGGGTAGGCGATAATGGGCGGCGGGAGAGTTATCTCATCACCTGCGATCGTGACGGTGGGAACATCCACACAGCTATCGACGCGGCCACCTGGCGTGGCGGGCATCATCCCAATTGGTGCCCACACGGAGAAACGATCGTCATGAACTTGGTAGAACGCAAGCCACGTTCATTGCTCACACCAGTGAAACGGCTTTTGGAGAAAGCGACACGCAAAGCTTCGTCAAAACTCAAAGTTGATTTCCGGCTCACCTCAAACGACGAAGTGTTGCGGTTCGCGTTATTTAAATATGACGGCAGCAACTTTCGATATGTTGGCAAACCACATCGCGGGTCCGGTCACCCTACCATGTGCCCAGGCCAAACTCATGTCCTGACTGACGCTTATCCGCGCGAACCCGTTTCCTACGTCGACGGCAGCGTACCCATTCGGCGTGTTGGAATTGATGGAGCGCACGCTCAGGAATTAGTTCGCATTGATGCAACCCCAACCATAAATGGTCCAAAATCCGCGCTACGTATCGATCCTCACCCAGCGTGGACACGGGACAATTCCGCAATCGTCTTCAACGGAGCCGTCAATGGCTCAAGACGTGTTTTCATTGCATTGATGGAAAACCTGAAATGACTCCATCCTATGCATATCCCACAGCAAGAAATGGCATGAGGATATCATTATCCAGTATAATGGCATTCTTCGCAGTAATCGTATTCTCAGGTGCGTTCATCGAACAGTGGATCTTTGGGCCTGGATTCGACCGGAACATTTCATTTTCGGATCGCATACTGAACACATCGAAATTTATCCCGGTCTATTTGTTCTTCATGCTTCGCCTGATGAAAAGCAAACGAGCACTTCGAATCAATCTTTATTATCAATGGCCGATCGTACTCTTCGCGGGATTTTATATTGCCTCTTCCGCATGGTCGATGGATTACGTTTTCTCGTTCATCAACGCGATGATTTTCCTGTGCACCATTCTCACGGCTTGGGGGATTGCAAGCGCACTCAGGTATGATCAGTTTTTGAAAGCTGCGTTCTATGCACTATTGGTGATAGCGGCAGGAAGTCTACTCTATATTCTTTTCCTCCCTTCCTATGGCGTCATGAGAGGTGTTGATCAGGAATCCTTCACAAACCTGGCAGGCCTTCCACAGGGCGTATTCAAGCATAAGAGCCGTCTCGCTGAGATCATGAGCATCGCTTTTATCGTATCGTTTTTTTCCAAAGGATACATCAAGCGGTCTCATCGCTTCCTACTTGCCGGGCTAAGCGCGTATTTGTTGCTGTCGACTGAAGCAAGCCTCAAAACGGCGGGGCTTATTGGCAGCATCAGCGTGATGTTTGCATGGGAACTTTTTGTTCAAACATTCCGAGACAAAGTGATTTCTTCGGTGATGGCATCAATTGCGTTTCTCGTGCCGGCTCTGGTATTTATAGCGCTTATTCAAACTGTGTTGCTCGCATCGGGCGAGGACATGACTTTGACGGGCCGGACAATCATCTGGGAACATGCGGTTCAGGTCGCTATGCGATCACCAATAATCGGGTTTGGACCGTCATCGATCTGGGGCTCTGCTTTGGGATTTGTTCCCGAGTTGCCGCTATTCAAAATCCCTCATGCTCACAACACATTTCTTGAGCTATTTTTACAGACGGGTTTTCTCGGATTAGGCATGGTGCTCTGGTACCTGGCCCGCTGTCTGGGGCTCGTTCTGTACGGCCACAACGAAATCAACTCTCGCTCACGCATAGCATTTCTGATTGTCTGGTCCGGGCTGGCTCGGTCAACGTTTGAGTTCGGATTGTTTCAAGGAAACAATCTCTCCTTCCTGTTTATGCTCATCGTCGTCTCCATCCAGTTTCTTCAAAAGGCAGACGTCCACTCACTCAGTAAACCCAGCGCCATCGACAGCAACACTGTTGGATGGAAGCACCCGACGAAGGCTTAAGCACACGTGCCAAAACTGCTGACCACTCTCAAACGAACCGACTTCTCTATCTATCAAAGATCAATCAAAGGTACTTCATCGCACTATATTCCAGGTCTTGATGGACTGCGTGCCATTTCTGTGTTGCTCGTGGTGATCGCGCACGCTGGCTTTGCTCGATATGTACCCGGTGATCTTGGCGTAACAGTATTTTTCTTTATCAGTGGCTTCCTGATAACGAATTTGCTCATCAGCGAAATCGATGCGTCTCGTACAATCAATATTCAGCAATTTTATATACGCCGCTACCTGCGACTTTCGCCTGAACTCTACTTCTTCGTGCTTGTTTGTACCTTGGTGTCCTTCCAGTTCTATTCAGTCCCTTGGCTCGATACCCTGGGCTCTCTATTCTACTTTCAGAATTACGTGCGGATATTCTTCCCGACTGAAACTCCAGACACGCCCCTGACGTTCAGCCACCTTTGGTCACTTTCGGTGGAGGAACACTTTTACCTGATTATGCCGACATTCATCTGGATGTTTCGGCGGCGGCTGGATGTATTCTTCTGGGTGCTTGTTGCGCTTTGTATCATCGCGCCTGCCTATCGCTTGTTCGCATTTGAATACATCAATCCACAGCTCGAGTCTTATGCGAGCATATACACTGATCGTGCAACTGAAACCCGTTTTGACTCAATCATCTATGGTTGCCTGCTTGCTCTTTTCGCCCGCAAGGGAAAGTTGTTCGGTATACAACCCGCCCCAGTGACGCTGTTATTGTTACTGTGTTCGGCACTGGGAATCCTATTGTCTATACTGCTGCGTACAGATCTCTTTAAGCATGTCTGGAAGTTTACTGTGCAAGGTATCGCCCTCTTTGCTGGAACGTATGCCTTGTACACTGCGAAGGATATCGTTCGACCGATATTTCAGATACTCGAATCCAACTTGTTCAGGGTAACGGGTCGATTGTCCTACGGTATCTACCTTTGGCACCTCTTCCCAATATGGTTCATGCGACATGCGGAAGCGAACGGCACTTTTCCTGACCGAGATTGGCGTATCAACATCGCCATCGTCATCGGTTCCCTGATCTTTTCGTACGTAGCTGCGTACATTTCCGAGCAAGCATTGTTGCGTCCAATATCAAAACTGCGGCGTCGCTTTGGTTCTGCGGTCGCGAACTGACAGTCCACTGAATTAAAATCCTACCGTATTTGCACAGGACTTTCTTGCATGAAAGCCATTGTAGCCAAAGCGCTCAAGAACCGGATGCTCAAAAAGTTTGCAGGTGAAGCTGGCCTTATCCTTATGCTGCGAGTGTTCGCAGCCGGGATGAACTATGTCGGAGTGATCTGCCTTGCCCGCTGGTTGTCTTTAAGCGACTTTGGAATCTACGGTTCGATCATGAGCGCGGTAGGGTTCGGGGCTGTAGCAGTACAATTTGGATCGACGCTTACAGCCATTCGATACTTGGGAGAATACCAGGTTCATCAAGAACAAGGGAAAGCACTCGGCATCATTCGGTACTCGGAGCGCGGTGTACTTCTCATCGCATTGGTTACATCTACCGTGCTTGGAGGCGCCTGTGCGACTACCGCATGGTTGGGCTATTTTCCCACCGGATACGTATGGTTATTGGGATTGGCGGTGCTGCCCGCATTTGCGCTGACGGATGTACAAAGCGCAGTTATGCGAAGCTTCGACCAGATCCTCCCGGCTTTGCTTCCGAAGGATGTCATATGGCGAAGTTGCATTCCACTTTTTGCCTTCATGCTCTTTGTGTACTGCCCAGCGCACCTGAGGCTTCCCATCCTGCTCGTGCTGTCGGCTCTTTCACTCTCGGTGTTCGCTCTATGGCAACACTGGCATCTGCACTCTACACTCCCTGGCGCGATCAAATCGGCAACTCCTGACTACGACCAAAAATCCTGGTGGAGCACCAGCATTCCGATCTGGTTGTTGTTGATGTCTCGAATTTCGTTCAGAACACTTGACGTCGTTATCGTAGCACTCCTTCTGAACCCCGCCGCCGCAGGCATATACTTCGCCGCGTCTCGAACATCAGAACTCCTCGGCTTTGTACTTTCCTCTCTAAATCTGATCGTCGGTCCGAATATCTCAAAGCTGTATGCAGCAGACAAGAAAGCTGAACTCACACAGTATCTGGCAGTTTCATCGGTCGTAATTTTCACGCCTGCGCTCGTCATGTTCGCCGCCTGCGCACTGTTCCCTGAGCTTATTCTCTCAATATTTGGAAGCCAGTTCGAAGACGGTAAATGGGTTCTGATCGTCATGGCGTTTGGGCAGCTATTCAACGCCGCGACTGGAAGTGTCGGCGTTATGCTCAACATGACAGGACATGAAAAGATCAATGCAAGGATCATGATCACGACTGCGCCGTTTACAGCTGCCGCCATGTTTCTGTTTGCGTGGCAATTCGGAATGATTGGTGCAGCTATCGCAGCGGCGGGCGGTATCGTTACGTGGAACGTGCTGTTGTGGCGAGCTGCTCGAAAACACACCGAATACGATCCCTCAATCTGGGGCACAATTGTTTTTTCCAAACGAGGATTCAAATCATGAAGCGCATTTTTCTAGTTGGCTCCCCTCGATCCGGGACAACACTTTTACAAAGCATGATCGGGTGCTCTCCAGACATCGTAACCTTCAAGGAAAGTCACCTCTTTTCCAGAAGCTTTTCAGTCCGTCACACTGCGCTGCCTGCACATCGCTCTCCACTCGGAGAAGTTACACGCTTCTTTGAAGAAAACGAGATAGGAATCAACTGTCTCCCACCAGACCTTTCTGCTTCCGAACGACTAAGCCGTGAGGCCGTTGCTGCGTACTTTCTTGAAGCTCTAGACAACGCCGGAAGTTCGAGTGGAAAGTGTGCCTGGCTGGAGAAAACACCACGTCATCTGCTTTATACTGATCTGATCGAGAAAGCGGCCGCCCGTGAAGGAAAGGATGTACACTTCATTCATCTCATAAGAGACGGTGTGTCCGTGGCAGCTTCCATGTCCAATGCCTCTCAGCTATGGCAAAAGAAACACGATGCTGAAGCAGCGCTTAAGCGGTGGCAGAAAGAAATCGCAATTACTCGCAGCAAGTGCGGAAACCAGAACCACACGGTTGCTGTGTACGAAGACCTTCTGCATGAACCCACCACAACGATGACGAAACTTGCGAAAAGGCTGGGCCTTCGCCTGAGCCGCGAGGATCTGGCCCGTAGAAACGAAGTACTTGAAAGCATCGTTCGAGCTGATGAATCCTGGAAGCTCGATACGGCAGGCCAGCACGTCAAACCGCTCGATAGAACGTCAAAACACATTTCCGACGAGCAACGCGAACAGCTGCAGTCAGTCATAGACTACACTGATTACCACTACCTTTTGGAAGTTGCTCACTCCGCCATGGACGAGGTGATGGCGTGACCGATTCTCGACCAAATACTCAAGAGCAGTCGATCATGATGATAGCATGGCGTTCCGAATGCTATCGTTCGAATACGACAGCTGATCTATTCGGTGCAGACCTCAAGTTGATCTGGCCTGAAGTCGGCAACGGTCCGGTTGGAAAAGCGGTTCGATATGCTCTGTCTTTCTGGCTGACATTCTGGCTGGTTCTATTGAAACGCCCGAAATTCGCTATTGTCATGAACTTGCCCGCATTTGCACCAATGGCAGCGCAACTGGCAGCCCTTGTGAGCGGCACCGATATCATTCTTGACTTTCATTCCGGCGGAATCACAAGCAAGTTCTGGAGCAGGTTCACCCCTCTGTTCCGCTTTATTGCCAAGCGTGCTCCCTTCGTTATCTGCCATAACCGGGTCGACGGGGCGGTTATAGAGAAGTGGGGCGGAAAGCCATTCTATCTCACAGCGTTGCCAAGCAATTTCGATGGAACGGAGTATTTAGCCGCTCCGGGAAATCCAACCGTGTTGGTTATTTGTTCGTTTAAAGATGACGAGCCCATAGATGTTCTACTAGGTGCCATGAAGAGCAATCCAGACGTTTTGTTCCAGGTGACCGGAAACTACAGGAAAGCAGGACTTTCCTCTGCTGACATGCCACAAAATGTTGAGCTCTTAGGATTCGTACCATACGGCGACTACATTCAGAGAATGTGCGCCAGTTCTGCTATCATCACTGTTTCTGATCGGGACTACATCATGCAGGCGGCGGTGCATGAGGCTCTGAGCTTGGGTGTGCCCGTTATTACCAATAGATCGCAAACTATTGAAAGCGTTCTGGAAGACGCCGGGACCTACGCTGAAGTAGATATCGATAGCCTTGCCATCGCCGTCTCCACAGCCGTTTCGAATTCACAAAAACTGCGTGAACGCACCATTGCCCGAAAAGAATTCCTACGAAACGAACTTGCGCAAAACATGAAACAAGCTCTGTCCCTGCAGAGCTGATCCAAAAACCAAAGTATTCGTCGAACTAGGGCGGCAACCTATTTGGCAAGCCGCTGAGACCAGATGCGCGGGTCCCTAAACGGCCCCGAACCCTTCTTTGCGCGCAATCGCCATCGGCAACCGACACCCAAAAGTACTCCTCCCATGAGCGCTACGGCCCAGTCGCACTGGACGGTCGCGCCCTTTCGTCTCGCCACATCCATCCACTTTGTCTCAGGCAGGAAAACGATGCTTACCAACACACACACCGTCCGCCCTTTCATCCTTTGTGGTGGCTCCGGAACAAGGCTCTGGCCGCTCTCCACACGCGAAATGCCGAAGCAATTCCATGTACTGTCTGGTCGACACGCCATGATCTCGGAAACGGCAAGACGACTACCGAATAACATTAGTGGCACCCCGGTGGCGCCCGCCGTGGCCATTGCCGGAGCTCAATGGAGATCTCTGCTACGCCAACACCTTCCAGGCGCTGGTTTCCTACTGGAGCCCTTCGGGCGAAACTCTGCCCCCGCTGTTGCCGCGGCGGCTCTATCAGCTGATAGCGACGACCTAGTACTCATTCTGCCCGCTGATCATCATATCGGCGATATTCCTGCGTTCCATGAAGCTCTTTCCCGCGCCGTCGAAGCCGCAACAACCGGCGCACTCGTCACATTCGGACTACACCCCGAATATGCCGCGACCGGATATGGATACATTGAGCTGAACTCGACTGCTGACGCCGAACTTTCCGCTGCTCCAGTGTCCCGCTTCGTCGAAAAGCCGGACGAGCCGACGGCGAAAGCATTCCTGGATGGCGGGCGCCACCTCTGGAACGCCGGGATATTTCTCTTCAAGGCCAGCTCCATGATCGAAGCTCTGGAGATCCACGCGCCAGATATCCTGAACAGTGTACGAAATTCCCTTCCCACAACGGGCCCTCTTTCCATTGGGGAAGAACGCCTGTTCCAGCGCAAATCCTTTTCCGAAGCACCTTCCATAAGCATCGACTATGCCATCATGGAAAAGGCAGACAACGTCATGGTCGTACCGGTTGCCATGGACTGGACAGACTTGGGAGATTTCCGGGCGCTCCATGCCATTCGCGCCCCTTCAGGAGAAAGCCTCCTCAGTGGACCAACTGCAGAGACCGGTTGCCGGGGAAATCTGGTTTACTCCACCGGGCCTCGCGTCGCCGTCCACGATCTTGAAGGCATCGTTGTCGCCGCATCACCCTCAGGTGTTCTGGTCAGCCGACTGGACAGCGCCGCCGGCATTCGCGGCGCGGTTGAGGCCGCCAGCCGAACGACAGCGCCAAATTTCAACCCAGACCTAACCGCCCGCGCCAGAGCATTCATTCGAGACGCGATGTTGCCGTGTTGGGGCGAGTATGGGTGGGATGAAAAGAATGGGGGATTTGTAGAAGCGCTTGCTGGTGACCTTTGCCCACAAACGGCAAAGCCCAGACGCGGCAGAGTCGCGCCGAGGCAAGTCTTCACGTTCTCTACGGCCTTGAATATTGGGTGGGACAAGGATGGCATTGCAAGCCGCCTCGTCGATCAGGGCTTGAAATTCATTGATGGTCCCGCCCGGTCTCCAGAAGGTGGATGGTCGCACGTCCTTGCGCCGGACCAGACACCACTTGATACCCGCCGGGACCTGTATGATCACGCCTTTGTCGCGCTGGGCACCTCTCGTGCCTTCGATGCAACGGGGGACGACACAGCCGAAAGACTTGCGGTCGAAGCCTTTGAATTCATAGATACATATTTGCGGGACGATGGCCCCGGCTATACAAGCCCAGAGACCGCCGACGGCAAGAAATTGGCAAACCCGCACATGCATCTCCTGGAGGCCAGCCTTGTTTGGTATGAGGCCAGTGGAGACCCAATTGCTCGAGATCGGATCGATCTACTGTGCGGGCTGTTCGAATCACATATGTTCGACAATAGGACCGGCGCACTGGATGAAGTGTTCGAACAGGATTGGTCGATTGATCGCGCGGGAGAATGCGCTCCCATAGAACCGGGCCACTGCTATGAGTGGGCTTGGCTGCTGTCGGAAGTACAGCGGCTGACAGGGCGTGACACAGCAAGCTGGGCGCGCCGGCTTATTCTGTTTGCTGACCGGTTCGGACGGGACGAACAAGGATTTTCCTTTGACGGGGTGAGCCGTACGGGTGATCCTGTTCTGCCAACCAAACGACTTTGGCCGCAGCTGGAACGGTTCCGTGCGAGACTTCGCTTCCCTGAAACGGCCGCTCCCGGAGAAGCCGATCGCGAGCTGGAGCGCCTGTTCGCACTATACCTGATTGAGGGCACACCCAGCTGGTACGACCGTCTGGAGCCGGATTATGCCCCTTCTGGCACCCTGCTGCCGGCTAGTATGCCTTACCACTTCATGACAGCGCTCGGCGCGCTTTAAGACAAAGACTTCCACTCAAAATCTCTTACTATCGATAGCGGCACGACGGGCTTGCTTTGCTCGTTGATACTCACCTGCTCTGCTAGTCAGCAGGCGCTATCTTCTCATTCAGGAGCTCAACACATGAATGCCTCTAAGCCCCCAGATCGCACTGGCATCGGCACCCACCTCGACAGGCTGGAGGCTGAAAGTC
>NZ_AWFH01000009.1 GCF_000682715.1 Hyphomonas atlantica corrig.
GATCTGTCTCATGGTCGCTGACGGGGAACAACTGGTGGCAGACCAGAATACTGACTTCGGACAGATCTATACCCTCCTCAGTGCGAGTTGGGGGCAGGGTGTGAGCGACTTCAACTGGCGCAGCCCGGCAACACCAAGCGTCTATGTTTCCAGTTCCACCTTCGGAAACTGGTCGCTGATTGATCTCTATCCGAACGGGTTCACGCCCCAATTCGGGCAGGAGGAGAATGACCGTGCTGCAATCTTTGGTCTGAAAGGCGCTTTGGCGAGCGGCTTGTCCTACGATATCAGTGCTGCATACGGAGAAAATCAGATCGACTATTTTCTCTATAACACGATCAATGCGTCCATGGGGCCGGATAGTCCGACGCAGTTTGATGCAGGCGGCTTGCGCCAACAGGAGTTCAATCTGAATGCAGATTTCCAAACCCAGCTCGATACGTCTCTATTCTTCTCCCGACCAATCAATTTGGCCTTTGGCCTTGAAAGCAGACTGGAACGCTACACCATTGCTGAAGGCGAGCCTGCCTCATATGAAATTGGCCCGGGCGCCGCAGACGGTTTGACTTCGGGATCAAACGGGTTTCCAGGCTATACCCTGGACCAGGCCAAAACATATGATCAGTCCAATTGGGCAGCTTATGTCGACGCCGAGACGCGTCCTGATGAAAATGTACAACTGGGTGTCGCTCTGCGTCTCGAAGAGTTCGATACTTTCGGAAGCACACTGAACGGTAAGCTATCGTATCGTAAAGACTTGCTGGAAGGTTTCGCGCTACGCACCACAGTCTCGACTGGGTTCAAGGCTCCGACACCGGCGCAACTCTTCTCGGAGCGGACATCGCAGGGGGTCGCTCCAGACACGTTGGACGTTTTCACGAATGGTCGTTTTAGCCCTATCGGACCGGTGGGGGAAATTCTAAGCGGGCGGGGAGGTGTGGATATCTCCGCACTGAAGCCCGAAACTTCGGTGAATCTCTCTGCCGGTTTGGTCTTCCGTCCTATGGACAGGATGATGGCCAGCCTGGATATCTATCAGACAGACGTCCGAGATCGGATTTTTACATCTGAGTTTTATACGTTGGAACCCAATGAGCGTGCGCGCCTCGCGGCATTGGGTGTGCCGGGTGGGGAAAGCATTACGGAGGTGGGATTCTTTCAGAACAGCTTCGATACGCGAACGTCCGGCGTGGATCTGGTGATGGATTACGACGCGCAACTGGCAGCAGGTGACTTAACCCTCGGCCTATCATTCAATTACAACAACACCTATGTGCTAAACTCCAGCTTTGTCCAAAATCCCTCGCGAGTAGACCGGTTCGAGCGGCTCTATCCACGTTTCTCCACCCATGCCTCAGCAGAGTTCAGACGCGGAACTTGGTCATTCGATGCCAGACTCAAATGGATCGGTCCCTGGGTGGATTTTACCGATCAAAATGC
Source organism: Hyphomonas atlantica corrig. (assembly GCF_000682715.1). Classification (GTDB taxonomy): domain Bacteria; phylum Pseudomonadota; class Alphaproteobacteria; order Caulobacterales; family Hyphomonadaceae; genus Hyphomonas; species Hyphomonas atlantica. Next base: position 1,441 of record NZ_AWFH01000009.1, read on the forward strand.
AGATTTGATTCAGGAGTTCGGTTCGGAAGTTTTCGTCGATGTCAGTGTGTCGGCTGAGCTCAGTGACAATTTCACTGTGCGCTTCGGCGTGGAGAACTTATTCAATCAGTATCCGGATGAGGCCGTTCTGGAGGTCAGCAAGGGGCTGATTTATTCCCGCAACGCCCCCTACGATACTGATGGAGGTCAATACTATGTTCGGCTAACGTCACGCTTTTGAGGTGCTCAATGATAACCGTGAGAGTGCACCTGTGCGAAGCTGGGGCGCTCGTATCGCCTTACTGTAAGTGTACAGCTGAAATCATGCCAATTTTTGAGACTTCATACTCGAACCAGATCGGGCACATTTGCGCAGGTAGGGGCTGGCGGCACGAAAGCCGTGCAGACCGTATACCGTCATCAGCTTGTTCCACCTAGGCAGGGGGGGGGGACTCATTCGATATGGGGGCTTCAGGGGCACAAAAGAACGATGTGTCGAGCTGCGAAATACACAAAAAATTCACAAAACAGCTTTTGTGAGGGGGCGTCTTCAAGGCGGCCGCTATCGCGTGCAATCAGAGGGCGGAGTTTTGGGGTTTTTCCATGCATCAAATTGATCGTGTTCTGCTCTTCTTGCGAAGATCAAATTGCTCAGCTTGGCACCAGCAGAGTATTCTACAAAGACTGTGGAATTAAAGTGCAAACAAAACAATGGTTTGGGTAGATGTTCGGTGCTTCTGTGTCTTGAAGGTGCGTGCATTAGGTAGAGTGCCTCACTTCAGCTATCCTGTACATGGATACTTTCTTGTAACTCGTGTGACGAGTCCGTGGCAGAGGCTTTGCATACTGTCTGCGGTGCGTTGAGTGATCTGGACATATCGGTGCGCGCTAACCATCCGGGGTGTCATTCGGGTGTTACATAAGACGTCTAGAGCCCCTTCAGATCGTCGAATCTACGATCGAATGCAATTTGCAAACCAATTATTAGGGGTTGGACAATGAGACTCAAACTAGCCGCGAGTGCCTTGGCGCTTGCTCTCGCAGCCTGTTCGCAGGGCAGCGACATTTCTTCACCAGGAACGACAACCCCAACGACGCCTCCAGGAGGCGGTAGCGATGGCGGCGGTGACGGCGGTTCAGGTTCCGCTGAATGCCCCGCAGCCTTTACTGAAGGCGAAGCTGTTGCTGGCCTGACCACATGTAATCTGTCCGGCACCTATCTCGCGAATGTTACGCTTGAGAATATTGAGGGGCTGGCCTACCGCATCGACGGTCGGATCGACATCGGCGCTGACACGGGTGCAGACGGCAATCTCGCCGGCGGCCAGGGCGTGACGATGACGATTGATCCTGGCGTCACGCTGTTCGGTGAATCCGGCTCTGACTACATCGTCGTTAATCGCGGATCCCAGCTGGTAGCGGATGGCGAACGCGCGGCACCGATCGTCATGACAAGCGCCGACGACCTTGAGCGCCAGGCCGATAGCGACGCGTCAAATGATGACGGTGGTGACAACATCTCTGAGTGGGGTGGTCTGGTCATTCTGGGCCAAGCGCCAATCAACCGCTGCCGCGATGCAGCGACCCCAGGCACTGTGGATTGTGAAAACCTTGTTGAAGGCGTGACCAATCCGGAAGCCGTTTATGGTGGCGACGACTCCAACGACAATAGCGGCATCCTCCGTTACTTGCAGGTCCGTTTCGCTGGTTTTGCTATCAACACAGCTGGTAACGAACTGAACGGCATCACCTTCGCAGGTGTCGGCAACGGCACGACCGTCGATTATGTTCAGGTTCACAACAACTCTGACGACGGCGTCGAGTTCTTCGGCGGAAACGTCAACGTTCGCCACCTCGTGCTGACCGGCAACGATGATGACTCCATCGACACTGACAACGGCTACCAAGGCTCAATTCAGTACGCTCTGGTCACTCAACGTGAAAACGGTGGTGACAACATTGTGGAAGCATCCAGCGCCGGGAACGGTGTAACGCCACTTTCAAACGCGAACATTTCCAACTTCACCTTCGTCGGTAATCGTACGAACGCTTTCCGCCTGAACACAGGTACGGTTGGCCGCTATGTCAACGGCGTCGTGAACTACGGCAAGGAATGTATGCGCTGGCAGGATAGTGCTGGTGATGGCACTGCCGGATTTACGGCTGGTTCTGATCCGGCTTTTGACTCGGTCCTGTTCGACTGTGACCTCGGCCTGACCACGAGCAACTCCGAAACGGCAACCGCTGAAGCATCTGTTGCGGCAGGTACCAACAACTCAACCGACGTCAGCGACTCCCTCGCTTCGCAGTTCTTCCCTGGACCGAACGAGCAGGCTGTCACGCCATTTGATGCAACGACGCTGTCCAGCTTCTTCGAGCCTGTCACCTACATCGGTGCATTTGGTCCCGACGAATCGGTCACGGAAAACTGGGCGTCTGGTTGGTCATTCGCAGTGTTCCCTGAGCCTGAATGCCCATCCGGAACAACCGATAGCGGCTTTGACCTCCAAGGTCAGAATGTCTGCCAAGTCAGCGGTATCCTGACGGACGATGTCCGCCTGACCCGTGGCAACATCTACGAAATCGTTGGACGGGTTGATGTCGGTATCGACGTCGGTGCTGACGGTTCCGCTACGGATGGCGACCCAGCTGCCCTGACTATCGAATCTGGCGTGACCATGTTCGGTGATGAGGGGGAAGACTACATCGTTGTGAACCGCGGTTCGCAGATCTTCTCCAACGGTACTCGCGAGAACCCCGTCATCATGACGTCTGAGGCTGATCTTACGAACAGCCAGGTTGATGCAGAAAATGCCATCGGTGAATGGGGCGGCGTGGTTATTCTCGGCCGCGCACCAATCAATCGCTGCCGTGACGCTGCAACGCCAGGCACGGTCGCATGTGAAAACCTCGTTGAAGGTGTGACCAATCCAGAAGCCGTTTACGGTGGTGCAACCGCTGATGATGACAGCGGCTCGATCCGCTTCACACAAGTTCGCCACGCTGGCTTCGCAATCAACACAGCTGGTAACGAACTGAACGGCATCACCTTCGCTGGTGTTGGAACCGGAACTGAAGTTGAATACATTCAGGTCCACAACAACGCGGACGACGGGGTCGAATTCTTCGGTGGCGGCGTCAACGTGAAGTACCTGGTGCTGACCGGCAACGACGATGACTCGATCGATACGGACAATGGCTACAATGGCTCCATTCAGTATGCCATCGTGGTTCAGCGCGAAAGCGGCGGTGACAATATCGTTGAAGCCTCCAGCGCTGGTTCTGGTGTCACGCCACTGTCGAACGCCAAAATTTCCAACTTCACTTTCGTCGGTAACCGCACGAACGCCTTCCGCCTGAACACAGGTACGGTTGGTCGTTACGTCAACGGCGTTGTGAACTACGGAAAAGAGTGCATGCGTTGGCAGGATAGCGCCGGTGATGGCAACACGACGTATGATGCCGGATCGGACCCCGCTTTCGACTCGGTACTGTTTGACTGTGACCTCGGCCTAACCACGTCGAATTCCGAAACGGCAATCGCTGAAGCGTCTGTTGCAGCTGGCACAAACAACTCAACGACGACCGCGTCGACGCTGTCTTCCACGTTTGTAAATGGAGCCGCCGAGTCTGGTGTCACTGCATTTGATGTCACGACGATTTCGTCCGATCTCGACCCGGTTGATTACATCGGCGCCGTCAAGGACAGCTCTGACACATGGTGGCAGGGATGGTCCTGCGGACTGGAAGCTAGCGACGCTTGCTAGCCAGAGGCATTTGCGGGGTGCGGGCAACGAGCGTTGCCCGCACCTTGCACCTACACAGGTTTGTATTTCCCGAGAGTTCGAGGGGCATTTCTATCACGAACGACTGGGTAAAAATTCACAAGGACAGTCTCATGAGACACCAATTGCTAAAAGGGACTTTGCTGTTCGGGACAGCGCTAGCCCTGGCAAACCACATTCCCGCCGTTGCGCAAGAAGCTCCATCTGAGCAGGAAGAAACCGCCGAAGAAGCACGTGAACTGGAAACGGTTGTTGTTCGAGGCGAGTACATCCCCGCACCCCAACGTGAAACGTCGCAGGTCGCATCGTTTCTCGCGCCGGAAGACTTGGCTCGCCAAGGCGACTCCAACGCTGCGCTCGCACTGACCCGCTTGTCGGGTCTTAGTATTGTTTCGGACAAATTTGCCTATGTTCGCGGTCTGGGTGACCGCTACTCGGCGGCACTTTTGAACGGTTCGCCGCTTCCCAGTCCAGAACCACTTCGCCGGACAGTTCCACTGGACCTGTTTCCGTCTAACGCTCTTGACGGTGCAACCGTCCAAAAAACCTTCTCGGTAAACTATCCGGGCGAATTCGGTGGCGGCATCATCGACCTGCAAACGCTTCGCCAACCAAACGAGAACTTCTTTCACGTAAAGCTTGGTGCCAGTGCAAACACGGCGACCACCTTCGACAAGGGCATCTTCGTTCGCGGTTCTGACACGGACTGGAGCGGTTATGATGATGGTCTGCGCAATTTCCCGCAACCATTGGGACTCGTACTGAGCCTGGACCAAAGCTTGAACAGCCTTGATGACGACGCCATCGAAGCTGTGGGTGAGAGCCTCGTAAACACGCCTCTGAATGTCATTCAGGAAAAGGACCTGGAACCAAACTATAACGGTTCTGTTGAGTTCGGCCGGATCGTTGAAGGCAAGGAGTTTGACCTCGGCATCATTGGTGTTGCCGGATTTGACTCCGGTTGGGCCACCAAGCAAGCGACTCGCCAATTTGTTCAGGGCGGTGTGCTCGGAAACGACTATCAGACGCTGGAAACGAACTACAACGCGACCGTTAACGCACTAAGTTCTGCGACCATCAACTGGTATTCCGGTCATGAAGTCCAGGCGACTGTATTCTACGTGCATGACACGTCGAAAGAAGCCCAGATTGATACCGGTACGGACTTCAACGCGCAGGGTAGCTCTGGCGAAATCTTCGACGAATCCTCAGGCTGGTTTGAGCGGGGCCTTCTGTTTGGTCAGCTTCGCGGCGAGCACACGTTTGATGATCTCGTCCTGTCCTGGCGCGGTTCGGTCGCTCAATCGACGCGTGACGCGCCGTATGAGCGTTCGCTTCGTCGCTACATCAACGATGACGGTGTTCCGGCCTATCAGGTCGCGAACAGCTACGACATTCGCTTCTCCGACCTTACCGATGATATCAAAGGAATCGGCGGCGATGCGGAATACACAATTGAGCTGAGCGATTCCCGTGAGGCGGTCCTGTCGGGCGGTTTTGACGTTTCCTCGACCGAGCGTGAATACAATTTCTACGCTTTCCGTTTTGCCGGCGGCAACTCGATCTCTGAAGATATTCAGATCCAACGCCCCGACTTCCTGTTCAGCCCTGACAATATCGACCCACAGCGTTTCGTGCTGCAGGAAATCACCACGCCAAACGACTCCTATGAGGGTCAGTTGGATGTTTATGCCGCCTATGTCGAGGGCGACATTGAGTGGACGGACTTCATCCAGACCACGCTGGGCCTTCGCTATGAAGAAGCCCAACAGACAGTCAACACGTTCGACCGTTTCGGCAATGAAGGCGCCGGTGCAGTCGATCTCGAAAATGACTATCTGCTGCCATCCTTGACGTTCACGTGGAACTTCGCTGAAGATCTGCAACTGCGTCTTGGATATTCCCAGACAATTGCTCGCCCACAATTCCGGGAACTCGCTCTTTCGAATTATTTCGATCCAGAAAGTGAGCGCTCCTATCGGGGTAATAACGGGCTGGTCGATACAGAGCTGACAAACTACGATGCGCGCCTTGAGTACTATCTTGGCCCGAACGAGTTCATCACGATTGCAGGTTTCTACAAGGAACTAGAAAATCCTATCGAGGAAATCCAGTACTCCACTTCAACCTTCGTGTTCGAAACAACGTTCATCAACTCACCGAAAGCCGAACTGTTCGGCGGTGAATTCGAGTATCGTACTCTGTTCGAATTCCCGTTCGATAATTCGTTCTTCAACGATCGCGACGGCCGGTTCTCCATCAACTACACCTACACGTCTTCAGAAGTGCAGGCTGATGAGAATGATCAGGTTTTCGATCCGATTTCCCGGTCTCTGCGTGACGCCAGCTTCTTCGGTCTGGATGGATCTGACTTGCAAGGCACGCCGGAAAACATTCTGAATGCTCAGTTTGGTTGGGAATCTGACGTCGAACAGCTCACTCTACTCGTGGGTTGGGTTGATGATCGTATTCTCCAGCGCGGCATTGATCTGCCGGGCGCGGCTCTGCCGGATATCATCGAAGATCCAGGTATTCAGTTGGACCTCGTCTACAACCGTGATTTCGAAGTGGTTGGACGCGAATTCACGCTGGGGCTCAGCGGGCGCAATCTGCTTGATGAAGCTCATGAAGAGTATCAGATCAGCGAAGGTGAACTTGGACGTACTGAGTTCAATACGTATGATCGTGGTCAGACCTTCTCGGTCAGTCTGACAGCTAAGTTCTAGATCCAGTCAGATCGGTTTAAAAGACAGCGCCCCTTGCCTGGTATTCAGGCGAGGGGCGCTTTGATTCAGGTGGGGCAAAAGCGTTCTTCGGCCTTCATGGTCCTTCAGCGAAACGCAGAGCCGCTGCGAACGCCGAACAGTTTGAAGATCAGTGCCGCGGGGCAGAATCCCGTGAAAGCAGCCTGAACCATGTTCAGGCCAGCAAACGCGGTAAGAAGCAGCCAGTAGGGCGAAACCCAGTATCCGAGAGCAAGGCTCACGAGAACGATCAAGCCTGCGAATGCCAGAACGGCGCGGTCAAGGTTCATTGCAATACTCCGTGTTAAGTCAGATTTCCGTTAGAGACGCTGCGATGTTTGAGTTGTTGATCCATTCGGTCATCATTTGCGATGTCATAACTCCTGCGCGCTGATCCACGATGGAGCCCGATTGAAACATGAGCAGGGCGGGAATTCCGCGAACGTTCAATGCCGCGCCAGCATTCGGAAACGCTTCAGTGTTCAGTTTCAGAAAACGCAAAGCTCCGCCATAGTGCTTTGCTGTTTCCATGTAGGCTGGTGCCATCATTCGACAGGGGCCGCACCAAGGCGCCCAAACATCCAGTAGGAATGAGCCCTCATCTTTCGCCAACAAGCGATTCAATACGGTTTCGCTGATATCAATTGGCGTGTCGGCTGAGAGCTTTGACTTACATGCCCCACACTGGCCGCTTGCTAATTGCTTGTTAGTGGGCACTCGGTTTATCCTGCCGCATTTTGTGCAAACAATGTGTTTGGTCGCCATTATCAAGAGTGACCTTTCAGTTTGTGAGTCTTCAAAAGTCCGAGGGCGGCATTTTCGTAGAAGGTCTCTGATTTTCCCGTTCTCAGTTTGTGCAGGAAGTATTTTTCGAAACCAGCTTTCGCCATGTGAACCCAACGACCTGAGGCAGACCAGTTGACATTTCTCGGTGGGATCTGTGGCTGTGCGACAAAGGCAACGCCGCCATCCCCGAAGTCCGCCAGGCAAATTGCATTCCATGTTGCCTTGTGAGTTGGAACCTCGCCATCAATCAGCTGCTTGATATTCCGCGCGGTTGCCTCAACCATTGACTCAATCATGAAGCCTGTCTTTGGGACGCCGACGGGTACGGGTGTTTGTCCCATGGGCGGTATTGCGATGCAGACGCCAATACCGAAGATATCTGGCCATGTCGGATTTCGCTGAAACTCATCCGTGAGGATGAAGCCTTTTGGATTGACCAAATTATCGACGCCGCGAACGGCCTCCACGCCCTGAAATGGTGGCATCAGCATTGAAAACTTGGACGGAAGGTCGTGTTTCTTCACAACGTTCCCATTCAAATCAAGTTCTTCTACTTCGATTGAGGTCGCTTTGGCTGTTGAAACGCGTGCGTTGGTAATCCATTTTATATGCCGTTCGCGCATTTCGCTTTCCAGCAAGCCCTTTGTATCGCCCACACCGTCGAGGCCGAGGTGACCGATATAGGGTTCAGGCGTGATGAAGGTCATTGGAACCTGATCGCGAATCTTCCGTTTGCGCAGTTCCGTCTCAATGATCATAGCAGTCTCGTACGCAGGTCCAAAGCAGGATGCCCCCTGCGCAGCGCCGATCACAATTGGTCCGGGGTCACTGCAAAAGGCTTCAAAGGCCGCGAATCCTTGTTCCGCATGATCAATGTGGCATACGGACTGTGTGTGGCCGCGTGGGCCGAGGCCTTCAATTTCATCGAATGCAAGCTCGGGTCCTGTGGCAATTACGAGATAGTCATAGGAGATGCGGTCGCCATCCGGCATTCGAACGCATTTTTCTGCGGGGACGACCTTTTCCGCTTTGCCGACAATCAGTTCAACGCCTCGCTTCTTCAGGGGTTTGGCAAGGTCGATGGTTATATCCGAGCGTTGGCGCCATCCCACGATCACCCAAGGGTTTGAAGGCTGAAACTGGTAGTAATCGGTCTCGCTGATGATCGCGACATCGTGTTGATCGCCGAGCGTTTTCTTGATTTCGAAGGCTGCAATAAGCCCACCCAATCCGGCGCCGAGAATTACGACTTTTGCCATGACCAATCCTCCATGCAGGAGAGATATTGTATATTAGCACTTTCGCAAATACGCAATGCTACTTATATGGGGGCGAGTATTGATGACCTAGATCAAATGCGTGGTGCGCAATCACCAGCAAGCAGGGAGCTTTGATGAACATGGCAGACAAGTATGACGTGAAACCCGAACAAGTTCTGGCTGACCTGAAGGCCGGAAACATATTGCTTGTCGATGTACGTGAGCCGGCGGAGTTCGCGAACGAGCGGATCCATGGTGCTTTACTGCACCCATTGTCGACTTTCGAGCCAAAGGCGCTTCCGACTGACGGACACCGCCAGATCATTTTTCAGTGCGGTTCCGGCAAAAGATCTCGCATGGCCTTGGAAAAGTTCATGAAGGAGATTGGGGTTGAGGCCGCTCATATGGCTGGGGGAATTGCTGCCTGGAGATCAGCTGGACAGCCGTGCATTCGGATTGATCCAGCCACCGGGACTGTCGTGGACAAGGGGGATTATTGAGATGATCCGATTTGCTTTGGCCAGCTTGGCGGTGTGTCTGGCAAGTAGTCCGATTGCTGCTACCCAAACCATGACGGTGGAGGAGAGCATCGTCACGGACTACCGACCCGTCGTTGGCCGCATTGAGGCCAGCGATACGGCGATGGCCCGTTCTCGGCTGCAAGGCATCGTGACCCAGCTTGGTATAGATGAGGGCGATACAGTGAAGGATGGTGACGTTGTTGCGTTCATTGCTGATGACACGATCGCACCCCAGATCAACGCCATTCAGTCCCGGATTGAGGGCCTGACAGAGCAAGTGACCCAACAAGAGGCGGATCTCGCGCGCGCTAAGAAACTACTGGCGGACGGTTTTTATCCCAAGGCTCGATATGATCAGGAAGCGGCGGCGCTCAATGTGATGAAGTCGAACAGAGCCTCGGCCATAGAGGAGCGCCGCAGTCTCGTTGCCCGACAGGGAGAAGGCTATGTGCGTGCGCCTGCGGACTCGCGGGTGACTGATGTCTCGGTGGTGGAGGGCAGTGTCGTGTCCCCAGGGCAAGTCATCGCCACTCTAGCGACCCTGGACGGCCTGGTACGCTTGTCTCTGCCTGAGCGACATTTGAGCTATCTATCTGAGGGCGGCGAAATATCCATTCGGCTTCCCGCACGAGATGATGCCATTAGGATGGCCAGGATTGAAAAGGTTTACCCAGCACTCAAGGATGGCGCTGTGGTGGCTGATGCTGTTGTCGAGGGCGGGCTCAATGCCTTGGTTGGGGAGCGAGCCGACGTGCTCGCGCCAGTTGGTGACCGACGAGCGATCATTCTTCCCCAGGAGTATGTCACAACGCGGTATGGCGTAGATTTTGTGCGGGTGAAGATTGGGGACAGATATGTTGATGCCCCTGTCGTTTTAGCCGAGCCGCTGGTTGCCAAAGGAGTTTATGAAGTTCTGTCGGGGCTGCGACCGGGAGACGTAATTGCCTTGCCGGGAACGAAAAGCTCATGAAGGCGGATGTTTCGGGTTCTATCACACGGGCAACCATCCGTTCGCCGCTGACGCCATTGATCCTGCTGGCTGCTCTTGCGGTCGGTTTGGTTGCACTGCTGACGATTCCTCGTGAGGAGGAGCCGCAAATCTCCGTTCCGATGGTGGACATTCTGGTACAGTCCCCGGGCCTGCGCGCAGCCGACACGGTTGAACAGGTTACGGAGCCGCTGGAGGAAATCGTCAAGGCGATCCCTGATGTTGAACATGTATACAGTCAGAGCCGGGACGATGGAGCGATTGTAACCGCTCGCTTCATGGTTGGGACTGATGCCGATGACGCGATCCTGCGAATCCATGAAAAGATCCGCGCAAATATTGATCGTATTCCGCCAGAAGTGCCCATGCCACAAGTTGTCGGCCGCGGCATTGATGATGTTCCGATCGTTACACTAACCCTGTCGCCTGAGCCTTGGACGGGCCATGTCTGGAACGACACGAGCTTGCGGATGCTGGCGGACGAGATTCTGAAAGAACTCGTGAAGGTCGAAGATGTCGGCCTGACAGACGTGATTGGTGGTCGTAGCCTCGAGCTGCGTGTCGAGCCCGATATTGAGGCCCTGTCGTCATATGGTGTTCCACTACAGGCGTTGGTTGATACCGTTTCGCAGGCCGTTCAGGCGCGCCCCATTGGAGCTGCGCGTGGGGCAGGGGAATCCATCATCGTTCAGGCAGGGGATCGCATATCCGCCATAGGGGATCTGGAACGTCTTGAAATCCGGGCTCCCGATGGTCGCACAATATACTTGTCGGATATCGCGCGCGTCGAAGTCGCCGGTATTGAGACTGAGGCACGCGCGTGGACGCTTGAGCGAAATTCGTCGCGAGCAGAGTTCGAAGCCTTACCCGCTGTGACGCTCTCACTTGCCAAGCGGCCGGGGGCGAATGCGGTTGTGGTTGCAGACCAAATTCTCGAGCGACTTGAGCTGCTCGAACGGGAAATGATACCGGAAGGCGTCCATATCGCCGAGACGCGAAACTATGGCGAGACGGCGAACCACAAGGCCAATGAATTGCTCTTCCATCTGGCGCTTGCGACAGTGTCCATTGTGGTCCTGATCGCATTCGCAATTGGATGGAGAGAAGCGATTGTTACGCTGATCGTTATTCCGACAACCATCCTGCTAACACTCTTTGCCTCACTTATGATGGGTTATACGATTAACCGGGTCAGCTTGTTTGCGCTCATCTTTTCCATCGGTATTCTGGTGGATGATGCGATCGTCATTATCGAGAACATAGCGCGACACTGGTCCATGCGGGATGGGCGACCACGCGTGCAGGCTGCGATTGATGCCGTGGCTGAAGTCGGGAATCCGACAATCGTCGCGACATTGACCGTCATAGCTGCTTTGCTGCCGATGATGTTCGTTTCAGGACTTATGGGTCCGTACATGGCGCCGATCCCGGCAAATGCTTCAGCAGCAATGCTGTTTTCATTTTTTGTCGCTGTAGGGATCGCCCCATGGCTTTTGATGAAGATCGCGGGCAGGGCACCTGTTCATGAGCATTCTGATGAGAAAGAAAGCCGTTTGGGGCGGTTCTATCGCACTGTTGCCGGTCCGATAGTGGAAAGCCGCCGCAATGCCTGGATATTTCTTGGCATAGTCGGTGTGGCGACACTTGCATCCTTGATGCTGTTTATGACCAAAGCCGTGACGGTGAAGCTGCTGCCGTTCGACAACAAATCTGAAATACAGATCGTTCTCGACATGCCAGAGGGGACGGCTCTGGAAGACACTGAACGCACGTTGTTTGCGTTGGCGGCAACGATGTACGATGTCGATGAGGTCGAGTCCATTCAGGCTTATGCTGGTACGGCGGCGCCGTTCAACTTCAATGGACTGGTACGACACTATTTCCTTCGGTCTTCTCCGGAGCTTGGTGATCTTCAGGTCAATCTGCTTGAAAAAAGCCATCGCAACAGGTCCAGTCATGAGATTGCGCTCGATCTGAGAAATCAGCTGAGAGAGATTCCGCTGCCTGATGGCGCCAGTGTCAAAGTCGTGGAAGTGCCTCCTGGGCCTCCTGTCCTGTCGACATTGCTGGCTGAAATCTATGGGCCGGATGCGGAGACGCGGCGCAGGACTGCAGAAATCGTAGAACAATTGTTTCGGGAAACCGAGTATATTGTGGACGTCGACAACTCTTTCGGTGGTCCGCAACCTCGACTGCTTCTTTCCGTCGATGAGACAACCGCGTCTGACCGAGGTGTTGCCGAGCAGGATGTGCTGGATGCGCTGGCGCTGATTTATTCCGGAAAGATTGTTGGTGTGGCCCCGCGCGGTGGTGGGCGGGACCCCTTGTCTGTTGCGGTTCGGCTGCCGAAGTCCTCACAGGTCTGGTCAGAACGCACGGCCAGTCTGCCAGTGCCGGTCCAGCCGGGTGCCCAGGCTGTTGAGCTGGGTACGTTGGTCGATGCGCGCATGGAATCCGGCTCAGCCACGATCTTCCGTCGGGATGGCTATTTCGCCGACATGGTCATGGGAGAATTGGCCGGCCGATTTGAGGCGCCTATTTACGGAATGATGGAAATCCAGGACCGTGTCGACGCTTATGATTGGGCTGCGGCGGGGCTGGAGGCACCTGAAATACGCCTTTATGGTCAGCCGGCGGATGAATCAAAGCCATCATTGTTGTGGGATGGGGAGTGGGAGATCACCTATGTCACATTCCGGGATATGGGCTTGGCGTTCGGCGTAGCTCTCGTGGCCATCTACATACTCGTGGTCGCGCAGTTTGGTACATTCAGAACTCCCTTGGTGATCCTGACGCCAGTGCCACTCACGCTGATCGGGATCATGCTGGGGCACTGGATATTCGGGGCGGCATTCACGGCGACATCGATGATTGGCTTCATTGCACTCGCGGGCATCATCGTGAGAAATTCGATTCTCTTGGTGGATTTTGTTCGCCACGGTCAGTTCGCGGACCGGCCCTTGCGGGAAGTCTTGCTGGATGCGGGGGCCATTCGGTTCAAGCCGATCCTGCTGACAGCTTTGGCCGCAATGATTGGCGCAGCTGTGATTCTGACGGACCCGATTTTCCAGGGCTTGGCAATCTCGCTCCTGTTCGGGCTGGCGTCATCCACCGCGTTGACCGTGCTGGTGATCCCCGCAATTTATGTCGCACTGAAGGGGCCAGATTGGGTGGCGGACGCCGCACCGGAATCTGAGGGTACTGGGACCCAAGCGCCTTCTTGAGATTGGTCAGGACTGTAGACTGGTCCTGAACGGATCAATTCGCCTGCGGCAAAATGTTAGTGGATTTGCCCGGTCGCAGTCGCGAGGCAATTGAGTACGTCTTGCGGTTTTGAGGATTTCTCGACGACGTCTGTAAAGCCCGCTTTGAGCGCACGCGCTTTCAGGTGGGGAGAGTAATAGCCTGTGATAAGAACAGCGGGCGTTGTGGTGCCAGCCACGCGCATTTTTTCCAGCAAGTCAATTCCGTCAAATCGCGGCAGCTTATAGTCGATCAACAGGCAATCCACTTGCAGGCTCGGTTGGTTCATCAGGATCTCCATACCATTCCTGTAGGAGTCGACCGCGAAGCCACGTGACCTAAGCAGCATCATCAAGGAGTAGCGGACTTCCTCATCGTCTTCGACGAGAGCAATTCTGAGCAATTCGGGCTGGTGCGCGGATTGGTTCATGGATGGCTGATCTCAACGTTCATAGAATCCCATATCTACGAACGGAGAGATCGCGCGTCTCTAAGTACACCTACCTAACGAGGCAGCTCGCGACCGCGGTCTGCCGTGAAAGCTATGCGAAGCGCAGCGGACAGGCTGTCGGCTTCCAGTTTCTCCATCAGATTGGCACGGTGGATCTCGACGGTGCGGGGAGAAATCGACAGGGTTTCCGCTATGGCCTTGTTGGTCATTCCGTCCACCAGGCAATCAAGCACTTCAGATTCCCGTCCAGTCAACCGGGTGAGCTTCGCGACGGCTTCGCTGCGTTGGTCTGCTTCGGCAGCATGGTCGGCAATACGATTGAAGCCATTTTCGATGGCTTCCAGCAATGCCTTCTTTTCGTACGGTTTTTCGAGGAATTCGATCGCGCCATTCTTCATTGCCTGCACCGCGACGGACACGTCTCCATGTCCTGTGAGCACGATGATCGGCATCTTGTTCCCACGTTCTGACAGAGCCTGCTGCACTGCCAGGCCATCCATTCCAGGCATCCGAACGTCCAGAAGGATGCAAGCCGAATCGTTTGGGGCGTATGCGTCGAGGAAGGTCATTCCATCCGGGAACGTCTTCACCGTGTAGCCGGCGTGGCGCAGCATGAAGCTTGCCGAGTGCCGAATGGCTTCGTCGTCATCCACGAGGAAAATGGTTTTGGTCATTTCGAGCTCACATTGCCACGTCCGAGGCGATTCTTAGCGTAAAGGTGAAGCAGGCTCCAGTACCCGGTTCTGATGCAACTTGAATGCTGCTGCCATGTGCCTCGACTATGGTTTGGCAGATCGATAGTCCCAGTCCCATGCCTGTGGCTTTTGTGGTCTGGAACGCTTCGAAGGGCGAGTGGAGCAAGTCTTCGGAAAGGCCGGGCCCATTGTCGCGTACTTCCACGATAATCTCCTCGCCGGCCTGCCGTCCATGGATCCAGACTTGCGGGTTTTCCGTTTCGGCCAGCGCTTCGATTGCGTTGCGAACCAGATTCGCGAATACCTGACGCAATTGCAGTCGATCCGCCATCACCTTCACATCGGGATCGTCAAGTCGCAACACGACCCGGGCAAGGGGGCCGTCGATCCCCACTTTGGCGATTGTGACAGCGTCGTCGATAATTTCCTTGAGCGGGAAGGGGCGCAAGTCCAGTTCACCGCGAGAAACGTAATCCCTCAGGCGGCGTACAATCTGTCCGGCCCGGATGGATTGTTCGGCAGCGGCGGCCATCGCTTCCTGTACCATTGCAAGGTTATCGGGGCTTGGATCGTCCAGCATGTCGCGGGCGGCTTCCAGATAATTCGCCACGGCGGTCAGCGGCTGGTTCAGCTCATGCGCCATCGCGGACGCCATTGTGCCGACCGCACTCAACCGAGAAAAATTGCTTAGCTCCGCCTGCAACTCGCCAATACGGTGCACATTGGCCTGTTTCTCTGTGATGTCGCGGATGAAGCCGGTGAACAGTTTGCGCTCGCCAATGTTTGCCTCTCCGATCTTGAGTTCCACCGGGATAGAGTCGCCATTGGCAAGGCGCGCTTCCACGATACGGCCGATGCCGATGATCTGGCGCTCGCCGGTCGTCAGATAGTTGCGGATGTACTGGTCATGATGGGATTGATCGGTATCGGTCATGAGGCATTTGATGTTCTCGCCCACGACATCTTCGGATTTGTAACCGAACAGGGTTTCTGCCGCACGGCTGAACGCCATGATGATTCCGCGATCATCGATCACGATCATCGCGTCCGGTACAGACTGCAAAATCGACGACAGGATTGACTGAAGCGAACTCGAGTCCTGGAACTCGGAATTCTCAATACGCCAGAGGTCAGACAAGGGATCGGTCATATCCCGTCGACTGTAAGAGTAGTCGGTCAATTAGGAAAGCGCAGACACTCGGCGCTGGCGTGTTTGCTTCAGGCCATTGGCAGCCAGAACAGTCAGGCCAACTGCTCCGAGCGCCGCCGTATAGCATCCCCAGCAGTGAAGTAGCGGCGTTCCTGCGCTCGCGACAGGAAGGGCGACCGATTGGCCTAAGCAGGTTGGAATCAAAAGGGTGGATTGCGTCGAGGCCTGAACGGCCATCTTTACGAGGCCGACAGTCAGCAGCGCGGCTGAGGCGAGATAGGCGAATGTCGTTTTCACATCGAAGTCCCTTCAATTGATGCCGTTTCATAGAAAATGCGGACCAACTGTCCCATACGGGAAAGCCCCTATACGCGGGCCGAGGCGATCACCGTAATCAGGCGTCATACGAGTGAACCGCAACGCTCTGCGGAAGGGGCTTAGTTAGTATGATGACACCAAATTCCATTGCTTCAAACAGTAGCCGGGGCAGCATTGCGACTGTCTCGGTTGCCGTTGCGATATTCGGGGTGCTTTCCCTGATCATCGCAGGTCGCACGATTGATCACGCCATGAGCATTCAGGCGATGACATTCATCGCGCTTGTCACGGCATTTCTCGTCGGGACGGGGATGTGGGCTGGCAATCTGCTGGACCGCAATCCGTTTGATGAGACCAAATACGAAGACACGCTGGTCAAGTATGGCGTGTTTGCCTCCATGTTCTGGGGCATCGCGGGGCTTCTGGTCGGTGTGGTCATCGCATTGCAGCTGACCTTTCCGAACATCTTTTATTTTCCTGAATGGGGCTGGACGAACTTTGGTCGCTTGAGACCGCTGCACACAAGTGCAGTGATCTTTGCATTTGGCGGCAACGTGTTGCTGGCGACAAGCTTTTACGTGGTTCAGCGCACCTGCCGCACGCGGATTGCTGGCGGAATGTGGCCTTGGTTTGTTTTCTGGGGCTATCAGTTCTTCATCGTTCTGGCAGCAACGGGCTATCTGCTCGGCGTTACGCAGTCGAAAGAATACGCTGAGCCGGAATGGTATGTGGACCTCTGGCTGACGATTGTCTGGGTGGCCTACCTGCTCGTCTTCCTTGGCACACTGTGGAAGCGGAAAGAGCCGCACATCTATGTGGCAAACTGGTTCTACCTGTCCTTCATCGTGACCATCGCGATGCTGCACATCGTTAACAATCTGTCCGTGCCGGTCAGCTGGACGGGCACCAAGTCCGTTCAGGTTTTTGCCGGTGTGCAAGATGCGATGACGCAGTGGTGGTACGGCCACAACGCGGTTGGCTTCTTCCTGACGACCGGCTTCCTGGCGATCATGTACTACTTCATTCCGAAGCGGGTGAATCGGCCGGTTTATTCCTACCGCCTGTCGATCGTGCACTTCTGGAGCCTGATCTTCATCTACATCTGGGCGGGTCCGCACCATTTGCACTATACGGCTCTGCCGCAATGGGCGCAGACGCTTGGCATGACGTTCTCGATCATGCTCTGGATGCCTAGCTGGGGCGGTATGATCAATGGTGTCATGACGCTGTCAGGTGCTTGGGACAAGCTGCGCACGGATCCAGTTGTACGCATGATGGTGGTCTCGCTGGCCTTCTATGGCATGGCGACCTTTGAAGGACCATTGATGTCCGTTCGTGCGGTGAACTCGCTCAGCCACTATACGGAGTGGGGCATTGGCCACGTGCATTCAGGTGCGCTGGGCTGGGTCGGCTATATCAGCTTCGGCGCGCTCTATTGCCTTGTGCCCTGGCTTTACAAGAAGAAAGCTCTGTACTCGAAGTCTCTTGTTGAGTGGCACTTCTGGATCTCCACGATCGGCATCCTGTTCTACATGATTTCCATGTGGTTCGCCGGGATCATGGAAGGTCTGATGTGGCGCGCCTACAATGAATACGGCTTCCTCGAATACAGCTTCGTTGAAACCGTCGAGGCAAAGCATATCAGCTACATGATCCGTGCTTTGGGTGGTCTGCTGTACTTCAGCGGTGCCCTGATCATGGCCTACAACCTCGTGCGCTCCGCAATGGGCCACGGCGCTGCAGAGCCGATTGATGCCAAGCCTGACCCTTACGCAACCCCCGAGCCGCGCGCGACGCTGGTTCCTGCTGAATAGGAGCTTGTCCATGAGCATTATGAACAAACATGGATTGCTGGAGCGGCATTCGCTGCTCCTCACCATCGGCATCCTCGTCGTCGTATCCATCGGCGGCCTGATCCAGATGGCCCCTCTCGCCTATATGGACAACACGATCGAGAAGGTTGACGGGATGCGCCCCTATACACCCCTCGAACTGATGGGCCGGGACATCTACATCCGCGAAGGCTGCTATGTCTGCCACAGCCAGATGGTCCGTCCCCTGCGGGATGAGGTTGAGCGCTACGGGCACTACTCTCTCGCCGCGGAAAGCATGTACGACCACCCCTTCCAGTGGGGATCGAAGCGGACGGGGCCGGATCTCGCCCGAGTGGGTGGCAAGTATTCTGCTGAATGGCAGGTCGACCACCTGAAGGATCCGCGCGCTCTGGTGCCGGAGAGTGTCATGCCGCCTTATGCGTTCCTGGCCGATAAGAAGCTCAACTATGATCGGATCGAGGAGCGTTTGCGGACCGAGCGGATGCTTGGCGTACCCTACACGGATGAGATGATTGAGAACGCCGCGGGCCATATCTATGCTCAGGCCGATCCGGACGAGAAAGGCTACGACTATCTCGACAGCCTGATCGAAGAGTATGACGGCATCGCAGGTCGCGACGGCTCGGTTGAGTATCGCGATTATGATGGAGACCGCACGCGCGTCACCGAGATGGATGCCATCGTTGCCTACCTCCAGATGACCGGCACGCTGGTCGACTTCTCAACCTATGAGGCCAACGACCTCAGCAACCGTCGCTAGGAGGATCACGGAATGTATGAAGCACTTTCAAGTTTCGCTCAGACCGGCGGCCTGGTCTATTTCGTCCTGATGTTCCTGGCGGCTCTGGCCTACGCGCTTTGGCCCAACAATCAGGAAACTTTCGACCGCGCTGCAAATTCTCCGCTTGAAGACAAGGGGCCATCAAATGACTGATGAAACCAAAGACATTGATAAACACTCAGGTGTTGAGACGACCGGCCATTCCTGGGATGGTATCAAGGAACTGAACAATCCGTTGCCGCGCTGGTGGCTGTATGTCTGGTACATGACGATTGCCTGGGCCGTCGTTTACATGATCCTGATGCCTGCCATTCCGGCTCTGCCAGGTATGGGAACAAATACGAAAGGTGTCAGGGGTCATTCTGACCGTGTGGAAGTCGCCAAAGCCGTTGCGGACCTTCAGTCGGCTCGTGATGCGCAGTCGGTTGTGCTGCTGGATGCCAATCTGGAGACGATCGAGACAGACCGTACCTTGCAGCAATTCGCGCTCGCAATGGGGGAGAGTGCCTTCGGAGACAACTGCGCCACATGTCACGGTGCGGGTGGACGGGGTGCCATTGGCTATCCGGCTCTCGCAGATGATGTTTGGTTGTGGGATGGTTCTCTCGACGGCATTGAGTACACGATCCGCCACGGCATCCGTCACGATGCGGATGACGCAACACGCTTCTCTGCGATGCCGGCATTTGGTCGTGACGGTCTTCTGACAGGGTCTCAAGTTGATGATCTCGCGCAATATGTGCTCAGCCTGACAGACCGGAGCGATGATGCAGAAGCCGTCTCCCGTGCCGCGCCGATTTTCCAACAGCAATGTGCGACGTGTCATGGCGTGGACGGAACGGGTGATCGCGCCCAGGGGGCACCGAACCTCACCGACGCGGAATGGCTCTACGGCGGTCGTGAAGAGAACATCCGGGCGACGATTTACAATGCCCGTAATTCTCACATGCCTGCCTGGGATGACCGCCTCGACGACGCAACGATCAAGGCGATCGCTGTCTACGTTCACTCGCTCAGCGGAGGCGAATAGACCCCGACATGGCCAGTTCGACCCTCATCGATAAAACGGCCACGCTCCCCGCCCAGCAGGGTGGGGAGCCGCCGCGGCATGAAGACCTTTATGCCAAGCGCAAGCAGATCTATCCCAAACTTGCGCATGGCAAGTTCAGGATGGTCAAATGGCTCGTGATGGCGGCCACTCTGGGGGTCTATTATGGATTGCCGTGGGTTCGCTGGAATCGCGGTGAGGGTGTACCGGACCAAGCGGTGCTGGCGGATTTCGCCAGTGAGAAATTCTACTTCTTTTTCATTGAGCTCTGGCCGCAGGATATTCACTTCATGGCCGGCGGGCTCATCCTCGCTGCGCTGCTCTTGTTTCTGGTCACGTCTTTGTTGGGGCGGGTCTGGTGTGGATACACTTGTCCGCAAACGGTATGGACGGATCTTTACATCTGGGTCGAGCGCGCATTCGAAGGCGACCGCGCCGCGCGCATGCGTCTGGACAAGGCGCCCTGGTCCGTCAACAAGCTTTCAAGAAAGCTCGGCAAACATGCAGTCTGGCTGATCATAGCGTTCTGGACAGGCGGCGCGTTTATTCTCTACTGGCATGATGCGCCTACGGTTGCAGCAGGCTGGTTCAAGGGCGAAGCGCCGCTGACTGCG
The DNA here is from genome assembly GCF_000682715.1 of Hyphomonas atlantica corrig. Lineage (GTDB taxonomy): Bacteria > Pseudomonadota > Alphaproteobacteria > Caulobacterales > Hyphomonadaceae > Hyphomonas > Hyphomonas atlantica. The sequence continues at coordinate 21,638 of NZ_AWFH01000009.1, forward strand.
TATTGGTTCGCCGGCATTTTGACGCTTACGACCTACTTCCTGGCAGGGACCATGCGCGAGCAGGTGTGCACCTACATGTGCCCCTGGCCGCGCATTCAGGGGGCTCTGACCGACGAACAGGCTCTGAATGTCACCTATCGGTACGACCGAGGGGAACCGCGTGGGCCGAAGCGAAAGTCCGAAAGCTGGGATGAGCGTGGCGACTGCATTGACTGCGATCAATGCGTTCAGGTTTGCCCGATGGGGATCGACATTCGCGATGGGGAGCAGTTGGAGTGCATTCATTGCGCCTTGTGCATTGATGCATGCGACGAGATGATGGTGAAGATCGGTCGCCCCAAAGGTCTGATAGCTTACGACACACAGATTGCTGTCGCGGCGCGGAACGAGGGTTGCACACCGCCGAAACACAAGATCATTCGCGCGCGCACTCTGCTATACGCTGTTGTCATGTCTGTGATCGGAGTTTTGATGGTTTGGGGGCTTGCCACCAAATCGACTCTTGAGACCAATGTGCTGAAGGACCGCTCTCCGCCATATGTCATGCTGTCCGACGGGCGCATCCAGAATGGCTACACGTTAAAGCTCGTGAACAAGGCCAGCGAGCCGCGGACCATGTTGCTGGACATTGCAGGCCCGGGGGGCCTCTCCTTCAAGGTTATCGGCATGGATCATGAGGGCAGCGAAACGCTCGAACTCCCCGTCGAAGGCTTCGGTGTTGATCGCTATAGAATTCTTGTCGCTGCAGAGGCCGGCGCACCACGTCCGCAGATTACCTTCACCGTCACGGATGCGGAAACAGGTGAGGCTGATGTGAATATGTCGTCTTTCAGAGGAGCTGAACAATGACTGGACAGATCATGAGTGCTGAACAGGTGCCCTCAAAGGGAAAGCTGACGGGATGGCACGTTCTCCTCATCATGCTTGGTTTCTTCGGCGTGATGTTCGCTGTGAACGGCGTGTTCCTTTATCATGCCATCACCAGCTTTCCGGGCGAGGATGTGAAGAAGTCCTACCTGCAAGGGCTGGATTATAATCACACGCTGGAGGCGAAGGCCGCGCAGGATCAACTCGGATGGAGCGCCGCCGCCGGCATGGTGGGCAGTGATCTCGTGTTCGACCTGACCGACGCCGACGGAAATCCGTTGGAAGGGTATCAGGTGACGAGCGAGCTGCGCCGGGCGGCGAGCACGGCACATGACCAGATTGTGGAGATGGAGCCTCTCCAATCTGGAAGCTATGCGGTGAATTTGTCCGACTTGCCAGCAGGGCGCTGGGATGTTCAGTTTCAGGTCATTGATCCCGCCGGGGATGACATCCTGTTTCGCGCCGACAAGAGGATTGTCATCACACCATGACGTCATTGACGAGCACTGCGCCGGGCTGTCCGTCCGGTATGGCCCCCGCGGCAGAAAAGGCCACCAAGACGGGCTATGCGGGGTTCGTTCGACATGTCGGCGATGAGAATGCGCTCGATCTGGTCGTGCGCGGAGCGAAATGTGGTGGCTGTCTCAGCAAGATCGAAAAATCCGTGTCTGCCTTGCCGGGGGTCACGCAAGCTCGCCTGAATTTGTCCAATGGCCAGATGCGCGTTCGGTGGAAAGGTTCGCTGGCGGCTGACCGTATTGCGCAGACAGTCGCCGATCTTGGTTATGGCGTGGCGGCGCAGGCTGCTGACCAAGGGGCGGTCAACAAGGCCCGTGAAGAACGTTCGCTCCTGATCTCAATGGGTGTTGCCGGTTTCGCAGCGGCGAACATCATGCTGCTCTCGGTATCGGTCTGGGCTGGGCACGGAGAAATGGGCGAGGCGACGCGCCAGACCTTGCACGCGCTGTCGGGCGCAATCGCCCTGCCGGTGCTCCTGTTCTCTGGACGGCATTTCTTCCGCTCTGCCTGGGCCGCGCTCAGCAATGGGCACGCCAATATGGATGTGCCGATTTCTCTCGCGCTTAGTCTGGCGTTTGGCGTCAGCGTGTTCGAAACCTTCCGCGGCGGCGAGCACGCCTATTTCGACGCCGTTGTGATGCTCTGTTTCTTCTTGCTGATCGGACGCTTTCTGGATGCGCGTCTGCGCCGACAGGCACACGCCGCAGCGAATGCGCTTGCAGCCATGCAGACCAGCGCAGTTACGCGAGTGGCCGATAATGGAGAGGCAGTATCCGTTGCTGCAAGCGACGTTGCCGCGGGTGACCATATCCTGCTTGCGCCGGGTGAGCGCGCGATGGTCGATATGCGCATCCTCGCCGGAACAAGTGATGTCGACGAGTCCCTGGTTACCGGAGAGTCCATTCCCCGCACATTCTCGCCAGGGATGGTGCTGCACGCAGGTGCAATCAATGTTTCGGCGCAACTGCGCGGAGAAGCGCTGAAGGCGGTCGAGGACTCGCTGCTTTCCCAGATTGGAGAAATGCTGGAAGCAGGCGAGCAGCGCCGGTCTGCCTATCGCCGCATCGCGGATCGTGCGGTTTCTATCTATGTGCCGTTCGTTCACACGACGGCTGCGCTGGCCTGTGTTGGCTGGCTGCTGCTGGGGGCATCACTGCCGGACGCACTAATGATTGCGGCGGCGACATTGATCATCACGTGCCCCTGCGCGCTCGCACTGGCTGCGCCGGTGGCGCAAGTTGTTGCTGCGGGCCGCCTGTTCCGAAAGGGCGTCTATTTGCGTTCAGGCGATGCGTTTGAGCGTCTAGCCGAGATTGATCATATCGTTTTCGACAAGACGGGAACGCTCACTCTGGGTACACCCAAGCTGAACTCCATTTTGATCGGCGATCGTCAGCTCGAGGCACGTTCACAAGAGGCCAGTCGCCTGCTCTCTGACGCGGCCCGTCTGGCCAGAGCCAGCCACCATCCGCTCTCCCGCGCACTGGTGTCAGCCGCAGGCGTCGGGGCAGCAGCCGAAAACGTGAAAGAGATTGCCGGACACGGTCTTGAAGCTGAACTCGACGGAATGATCTGGCGCTTGGGCTCTGCCGCATGGGTCGGCGCGGAGGCCGATGGCGAAGCATCTGGACCGTCTCTCTGGTTCTCGCGAGGGGATGAGCCAGAAGTGAAATTCCAGTTCACAGACGACATTCAGCCCGGCGCGCGTGAAGCGCTCGATACGTTGCGTGACCAGTCCATCAGCCTTGAGATCGTGTCCGGTGACCAGAACGCTTCGGTATCCGCACTGGCCAATTCTCTGGGCATCAGTGACTGGACCGGCGAAGCCAAACCCAAGGACAAGGTCGCCGGGCTGGAGGCGCTGCGCACGCAGGATGCGCATGTGCTCATGGTTGGAGATGGGTTGAATGATGCTGGTGCGTTATCTCTGGCCCATGCCTCGCTCGCGCCCGGCGCGGCGATCGACATCAGCCAGTCTGCCAGCGACGCGGTCTATGGTGGCGGCATGCAGGCCATTCCGCTCATTCTCAAAGTTGCCAGAAAGACGCGCGCCATCATGCGCCAGAATTTCGCTCTCGCCGCAGCTTATAACGTCATCGCGGTTCCGATCGCGGTGACGGGGAACGTCACGCCGCTTGTGGCCGCCATAGCGATGTCGCTATCGTCGATTATCGTGACATTGAACGCCATGCGGCTCCAGATCGGGGAATAGGGCGATATGACCATCATCGTGTATCTGATACCCGTTGCCCTCGTGCTGGGCCTGCTCGGGCTCGGGGCGTTCATCTGGTCGATCCGGTCCGGCCAGTTCGATGACATGCAAGGCCCGGCCTACCGCATCCTGGACGATGATGACGATACCCCTGCCTGATGTGTTCCGGATTGCCTTTGCGCTTTGCGCGCTGTCCTGCCATTAGGTCTCGATGACCAAGTATTTGATCCTCGGCGGAGCGCGTTCCGGCAAGAGTTCCCGCGCGCAATCGCTTGCCGAAGCGGCATCTCCGCAGCGTGTCTTCATCGCGACGGCAGAGGCTCTGGACACGGAGATGGCAGACCGTATCGCACGCCATCAGGCGGATAGGGGGCAAGGCTGGCGAACGCTTGAAGTGCCGCTGGACCTCGTCAGCTCCATCAAGGCAAACGAAGGCTCGGATGAATTCCTCCTCATTGATTGCCTGACGCTCTGGTTATCAAACCTGTTCCATCATGAGCGCGATCTTGCAGCTGAAGCAGACGCCTTGTGCGAGGCACTGTCGCAATCAAATTGCAGCATTGCGCTCGTCTCAAATGAGATCGGTCTCGGGCTTGTCCCGGAGACAAGCCTTGGCCGTAAATTCCGGGATGCACAGGGACGTTTGAACCAGCGCGTCGCCAAAGTCTGCGATCAGGTCGAGTTCGTCGCGGCGGGGCTTCCACTCAAACTGAAAGGCTGAGTGCAGCGTTCAGTCTGGCTTCATCCGAGTCCGAGCCGGGCAGACCGATGCGCAGATGTCTGTTCGACCACGCAAAACGCCTGACATAGATGCCCTGCTGGGCGAGCCCCCGCCAGAGTGTGTGAGCGTCCTCGCAGGTGACATATCGAAAGAGGTCTGTACCCTGAACAGGGCCTAATCGGTGTGCGCTGAGTATCTCGTCCAGCCTGTTGCACCGCTTTGACAGACGCCGGCGCATGTCCGCTTGCCAGTCCATATCGGAGTACGCAACGGCACCAATCTCCAGCGCATTCCCCGAGACTGGCCACACACCGAGTAGCTGATCGAATGCGTCTAATATGTCCATCGGCGCCATGACCGCGCCGAGGCGGACACCGGCCAGACCGAAGAACTTTCCGAAAGAGCGCAGAATAATTAGTCCCGGCGCGCCTCCGCACGGCGCAAGACTGAAACCCGGGTTCAAATCTGCATAGGCTTCGTCGACAATCAGCCAGCCACCACGCCTCGCCAGTCTGGCGCGAGCCATTTCGAGTTCATCCAGAGAGAATACGCGCCCGTCAGGATTGTTCGGGTTGCACAACACAATCGCGTCTGCCGTATCCGCATGAGTGAGCGCATCAGCGCTTTCAATTACAATAGTTGACGACGCGTTCCAGACCTGCTGATGGTCTCCGTAGGAGGGAGACAGCACGACGGTCTTTTCAGGTGAGATGATTTTCGGCAGCAAGCGGATCAGTAGCTCGCTGCCCGGCGATAGGCGGATGGACTCGGCGGGTGCACCCAACGCTTTCGTCATCGCGGCGAGGCAACGGGTATAGGCCTCTCGCGTCGGCAGGTGATGCAGCGCATCCGCGCTCGCAGGCTCTACTGGATAGGGCCAGGGATTGATACCTGTGGACAGGTCCAGCCAGGGCTCTGACGCATCCGGGAAAGCGGCCCGCATTCGGTCAAGCGAACCGCCATGCAACAGATCATCTGACATCAGATCAGCTCCACACCAGCAATCAGCGCGACGAAAACCATGCCAAGCAGACACGCCTTGCGATAGATATTCAACCCCTTCGCCACATCTTCGGCAGTGGGGTCAGGTTGCCCCGGGTTAAGCCAGGCGTCGTCGCTGGTTTGGCCCTGATAACGCCGCGGCCCCGACAGGCGCACATCCAGAGCCCCGGCCATTGCGGCTTCAGGCCAGCCTGCATTTGGCGAGCGATGCTTGCGCGCATCCCGTATCATCACTTCGACCGAAGACGGGCGTCCGCTGGCCAGCGTGATCAACAATCCGGTAAGGCGCGCCGGTATCAAATTCGCGATATCGTCCAGCCTTGCTGCAAACCCTCCAAAGGCTTCGTGCTGTTCGCTGCGATGTCCGATCATGGAGTCGAGTGTATTGATAGCCTTGTAGGCCGCAATGCCCGGCAATCCAAACAGTACCCCCCAGAATACCGGTGCGATCACGCCATCGGACATGTTCTCTGAGAGGCTTTCGAGGGCGGCGCGCGAAATGCCCGCTTCGTCGAGCTGTTTGGGGTCACGCCCAACAATCATGGAAACTGCTTTGCGCGCGGCCTCCATGTTTCCGGATGCAAGGGGAATTGCCACAGCGGCCACGTGCGTGTGCAGGCTGCGGGACGCGACAAGTGAGGAGGCGATCAGGCATTCCACCAGCCATCCCCACCATGTATTGGGTAAGGTATCCGATACTGCCCACGCAAATGCCGCTGTGCCTAATATAAGCAGTGACGAGAATAATCCGCCTAATGCATATTTGATCCAGTGGGGCCATCGCGGCCGGTTTAGTTGTTTGTCCGCCGCAGAAATTATCCAGCCCAACCAGACGACAGGATGCCGGATAATACTGAACAATGGCTTGGGCCAGCCGAACAGCGCTTCGATCAACCACGCGCCCAGTAGGAGTGGCGCGTAAAGCATCATGTTTTGTCCCGGCGCCAGCCGACTGGCTCGGCGAGATTCAGCAGCGCTTCAACATCGACGCTTGCCTCGACGCCATCAGCCAAATCATCCAGGGCGCCGTCAACGGCCGCGTCATAGTCGAGCGTGGATCGTCCGGAGTGGCCAACATGCTCCAGCCAGTCCCGCCGGAATTCATTGTTTGCGAAAGCGCCGTGAAAATAGGTGCCCATGACCCGGCCATTCCCATTGCGTGCACCGTCTCTCTCACCTTCCAGCGTTGCAAAGGGACGGTCTGTATCGGGGCCATTCGTGCGACCAACATGAATGACGTAGCCGGATGTCGTTGACCCGATAAAGGTCTGCGCGTTCGAAACGGGGCGAACGTCCTTGTGGCGGGTCATTGTCGTTTCGACATCCAGCAGGCCGAGCCCCAGCGCTTCGCCGGGTTCACCATCCACGCCATGAGGGTCTGTGATGGATTGTCCAAGCATCTGGTAGCCACCGCAAATGCCCAGAACGCGACCACCCGCGCGAGCATGGGCCAGGATGTCGTGATCCCATCCCTGCGCGCGCATGAAGGCGAGTTCACCCAAAGTGGATTTGGTGCCAAACAGAATGACCACATCGGCGTCGCGCGGAATCGGCTGTCCGGGTCTGGTCCATTCAAACTCCACGCCGGGCTCAAGCTTTAGCGGGTCCGCATCATCGAAGTTTGCCATCCGGGAAAACATGGGGGCAGCAATCTTCAGCGTCTTGCCGGATTGGGTGGATGGCGTGCCCAACACCACAGCATCCTCGGCGGGCAGTTTTGCCGTAGCCGGTAGCCAGGGGATAACGCCCAGACTCGGCCATTTCGTGCGTCGCTCAATCTCCCTGACCCCATCTTCGAACAAGGACGGGTCTCCGCGAAATTTGTTGACCAGAAAGGCGCGGATCATGGCCGCGTCTTTCCTGTCGATTACTGTCCGAGTGCCAACAAGGCTGGCGATGACCCCGCCTTTTTCAATGTCACCAATCAGGCAGACCGGTACGCCGGCACGGCGCGCGAACCCCATATTGGCAATATCGCGCGCGCGCAGATTGGTTTCGGCTGGGCTGCCGGCGCCTTCGACGATGATCAGATCATGCTTTTCAGCGAGCCGGTCAAAGCTCTCCATGACTGCGCCCATCAATTGATCACGGCTTGCCATGTAATCTGCCGCCTCCATCGCGCGCAGGGCTTTGCCATGTACCACTAGCTGAGACGCGCGGTCGGTCTGGGGCTTCAGCAGGACAGGGTTCATGTCCGTGTGAAGTTCCAGCCCCGCGGCACGTGCTTGCAGAGCCTGAGCCCGGCCAATTTCTCCGCCGCCGGGACAGGCGGCTGCATTATTGGACATGTTCTGCGGTTTGAATGGGGCCACACTCAAGCCTTGCCGACGCGCAATACGGCAAAGCGCAGCCGTCAGCACGGATTTTCCGACGTCAGAGCCGGTGCCTTGCAACATCAAGGCTCGAGCGGTCACACAGCACCTTCGATGAAGATCTGGGTGCCCTCAATACGGGCGGTGACGCCATAAATGTCCTTGAGCCGATCAGGCGTAAGTGTGTCGGCTGGTGGTCCATCGGCGACGATCCTGCCATCCTTCATCCAGATCATTCGCGACGCATACCGGGCCGCAAGCTGAATATCGTGCAGTACGACAAGCGCGCCGCCGCCGTGGTCGACATAGGATTTGATCAGGTCGAGAATTCGGAATTGCTGGCGTGGGTCGAGCGCGGCAATCGGCTCGTCCGCGATCAGCAAGGGGGCTTCGGCGGCAAAGGCCCGGGCACAGTGTACGCGCGCCAGTTCGCCGCCTGACAGCGTGTTTGTCTTGCGCGTGGCGAGGTCTGAGAGCCCGCAGGCCTGAAGCGCGCGGTCAACTGCCTCGGCGTCCAGCCCTTTCAGGCGGCCAAGCGGCGCGCCATGACTGAACCGCCCGAGAGACACGACGTCTCGGACCGAATTGGGCCAAGCGAGCGGACGGGTCTGGGGCAGGTAGGCAATCTGACGGGCGCGTTCTGCTGGTGACAGCGTCGTTACATCGGCTCCCCCTAGCAGGCGTTGTCCCGCGCTGACATCCTGCAGCCCCATCGCGGCGCGAATGAGACTGGTCTTGCCTGCGCCGTTCGGACCGAGCAGCGCGACAAACTCCCCGCGTGCCAAAGCAAAGCTCGCATCATCGACCAGCATGGACTTATCCGCATGGACAGAGACGTTCTTTACGGTCAACTCAGTCATTTCCAGCCCGCCTTTGCATCGCGATCCAGACAAAGGCTGGTGCACCGATCAGGGCGGCGACGACGCCGAGCTTAAGCTCCGATGACGTGGGGATCAGGCGTACGAAAATATCTGCAACGACAAGGATAAGACCGGAAAGAAGCGCGGACGGGATCAATGAGCGCGCCGGATCGTGTCCCACGAATGGCCGGATGATGTGCGGCGCGACAATGCCGACAAATCCGATCGCGCCAGCCAGGGCGACTGCGCCGCCAGTTGCCAGACCCGCGCCCACAACGGTCGCGATGCGTTGCCGCCGAAGGTCAAGTCCGATGCCGCTTGCAGCCTCTTCGCCCAAAGTCAGAGCGGACAGGCCCCGCCGCGTTGCGAACAGGATCAGCCCGCCTGCAAGGATGAACGGCGCAGCCAGCCTGATCTCGTCAAAGCTGCGATTGGCGACTGAGCCAAGCATCCAGTTGATCATGTCGGAGAGGGAGAAAGGGTTCGGCGCCAGGTTCATCAACAAGCTCATCGCTGCTCCTGCAAAGCTGGACAGGCCGACTCCAATCAGGATGAGCGTCACCACTGATTGTGTTCTCAGGGCCGCAATTGTTATCACCGCAGTTGCCGTCAGTGCACCAATAATTGCCGCGATTGGCAGGGCCCAGGGCGTGATCGTCGCGATGCCGTAGTAGAGCGAGAACGTAGCCATCAGGGACGCCGACGCTGACACGCCCAGCACGCCGGGCTCGGCCAGAGGGTTTCTTAGCAATCCCTGCAGCGCTGCGCCGCTGATGCCGAGGGCGGCGCCCACAATATAGGCCGCGATCGCGCGGGGCAGGCGGATCTGCCACACGACCAACCGGTCTCCGGCGTTCGCGCCGCCGAACAGGGCTGACAGGAGGCGGTCTGCCGGGAGCGCTGTCGAGCCCAGGAAGCAGGCGGCGACGAGGGCGATGACACTCGCGATGATCAGCGCAGGCATGAGAAGGGAGTCACGCATCATCGCTCTGTCCCTTCCGCCATTGCTTCAACGGCATCCATCAGAAACCAGCCGCTGCAGGATGTCCATGCGCCTTCGAGAGAGACCACCTCGCTCTTGGTCAGCTGTGTCCGCGCAACGGGATGTTTCATGGGGCTCCACGCGTCGGGATGATTGGTTCTGGAGCCAAAGAATGCGGCCGCGACAAGATCTGGCTTTTCATAGGCGAGCCGTTCCAGCGGAATGGACCGCCAGCCAGGCTCGGTCTGCATGTTGGTCAGGCCAGCAGCTTCGATCATTTCATGGATCAGCGACCCCGGACCCGTCGTTACGCCGGCGGGGGTCATGTAGAGGGCGACTTGCCCATCCGTGCGCTGGCGGAGATCGGCCAGCCTTTGTTGCATCTGCGCATTTACGGCCGCACCCCGTTCGCTTTCGCCGAGTTCGTCCGCGATGCGTTGCGTGTTCGCCATGACGGACGGGATGTCAGGCGTCCAGCCAACATCCACCACTGGGACACCGGCCTTGCGGAAAAAGGCGGACGCGTTCGGCCCACCTCCATAGGTGCGCACCACGAGGTCTGGCTTCAGGATGAGAACGTCTTCGGCGGTGGGGCGGACGGTTGGCAAACCCTCCGCAGCGTCGCGCATATAGGAAAACTCCCGCGCCGCATCGGGCGAGAGCGCCAGAATGTGCTCCCGGTCGAGAAGTTTCAGGACGTACTGATCCGCGCAATAATCGAGACTGACCACCCGTACAGGGCGGTCGGGCCGCTCTGCCTCCGGTGCCAGGCCCTGTCCGCATGCGGACAGGAGCAGGGCGATCAGGGGGGCAATCAGTCTCGTCATTATGTGCCTAGAATCGCAGGCGGATGCCGAGGGAACCAGACGTTCCCGGCGTGCCGTAGCCTAGGATTTGCTGATAATCCTCATCAAAGAGGTTCTCGATCCGCCCGTAAAGCTCGACCTTTTCATTGATGTCGTAGCGTCCAGTCAGGTCGAGCCGTGTCCAGCTGTCCAGGTCGGTGCCGTTGGTGTTGGCTTCCTCGCCATTGTGGCGCACGATCACGGATCCGGCGAACGGGCCTTCAGGGTCGAGAGAGAGCGTCACATTGGCGGAATTTTCCGGCAGTCGTGAGAGCTCGTTGCCGTCACCGTCTTCGGCGTCGATATAGGTGTAGTTCGCAGAAACATTCAGCCATTCCGTGAGGCTGTAGGCGCCGACCAGTTCGATGCCCTGAGACTCAACAAATGCGATGTTGTCATAGCCAGCCGTGAAGGAAAAATCGATGAGATTGTCGGTTTCCTGGTCGAACACGGTCGCGCCCAGCATCAGGCGTTGATCCGCAGAGCGCCACTCAACACCGATGTCGAAGGCTTCGGACGTTTCCGGCTTGAGATTCGGGTTTGGAGCCGTCAGCCCGCAGAACGTGCAGATATAGGTCGACTGGAAAATGCTCGGTGCCTTGAACCCTTGCGCCCAGCTGGCGCGCACGATCAATTGGTCAGTGGCGTTCCATGCCGCAGCGGCACGTCCTGTTGTCTCGGAGCCGAAGCCATCATGGTCGTCGATGCGAACGCCGCCCGTCAGGGTCAGTGTTTCGACCGGCTTGTATTCGTAGAGTGCGAACAGGCTGTCGATAGCTGAGTCCTGATCGTTTGCTGATGTTTCTTCTCGCTCAGCACCAAAGGCCAGCTTGTTCGCATCATTGATGTTCAGTGTGCCCTGGTACCGGTAAAGGACGCGGTCGCCTTCGGTCAGGTAGCTCTGTGCACCGTTTGAGACATTCTCGCGTTCAATGTCGGAATAGCCGATCTGCACGAGATTATCGAGCAAGCCGTCAAACAGGGGAGCTTTCAGGGTGACATATCCCGTCAGCGTTTCGGAGTTCGAGACTTCGTCGCCATCGGCAACATTGCCCTGCGCACTGCCGGAATAGCTGTCATACTCGGACTCTGTGTCGCTCCATAGGATGCTGGTTTCGAGACGGACGCTGTTTGGCAGGTTCAGGCCGCCTTTGGCGGACACGGTCTGGGACTCATAGGCGTCATCTTCCGTGTTGCCATTGTCCTCATCCGCCTTGGAAATGCCATCCGTGGTCAGGCCCGTGGCCGCGATTCGGAAATCGCCGGTTTCACTGGCATTGCTGATGGCTGCGCCGCCGCGAAGCGTATTGAAAGAGCCGTACTCGCCGAATACGGATCCGGTGAGGCCTTCGCTTGGCTGCTTCGTGGTGATGGATACCACGCCGCCGATGGCATCGCTGCCCCATAGTGTCGATTGCGGGCCTTTCAGCACTTCGATGCGCTCAATATTGTCCGTGTCGAGATAGGCGAAATTGTATCCGCCACCGGTTCCGGTCGGGTCGTTTACCGGAACTCCGTCAATCAGGACAAGAGTCTGGTCACTGGAAGCGCCGCGAATGCGAACGCTGGCATTACCGCCAAAGGCGCCATTCTGATTGACGGTGACGCCCGGTGCGGTCGCCACTGCGTCCAGAGCGAAGTCAACGCCCAGCTCGTCGAGGTCTTCATTCGTGATGAGCGAGACGCTGGAGCCGATTTCCGTCAGCGTCTGGTCAAGGCGCGAGCCGTTGACTGTGATGGTGTCCAGCTTGGTTTCTTCTGCGGTGTCCGTCTGTGCGAGTGCAGATAATGACGCACCGAAAGCAACAGCTCCGAGGAGAGCGGTTTTGTAAAACATGTGTTTTCCTCGCATCCCAGCCGCCCGAATGGTGGATGCAGTTCATAACGACAATCTGGCCTCACCTTGTGATCGGTGCGGACGGCCAGGCCCAAGGTTCGGATGTCGTTACAAAGGAGAGGCACGCAGCCTTCCCGCCCGCTGAGAACTATTCCCGGCCTCCGGACGAACGACGCGATGGCAGGTCTCCTGGCTCACCGATCTGCGTTCCTGGCCGCCTTCCCAGAGCTGTTGCTCCAGTGGCTTTCGTGGCCATGAACTCCCGGTTCACAGTTGCGGGTACAGCGCCGAATTCTCATCGGCTTCCCTCTTAGCTTTCCTTGCAGAAAGCACCATCTGGCGCTCGTATTGTTGCAAGCCTGTCACGCTGTCAATACTGCACGCACGACAGGATGCGCGGCAAATTGGTCAGAAATCGACGCCGCGCTTGGCCTTCAGGCCCGCTTTGAAGGGGTGCTTGATTTCGACCATTTCGCTGACGAGGTCGGCATAGTCGCAAAGCGCCGGCTTGGCGTCGCGCCCTGTCAGGATCACGCTTGTCTGGCCGGACCTCGCCTTCAGCCCGTCCAGCACGGCATCAACCGTCAGATAGTCATAGCGCATCGCGATGTTGATCTCGTCGAGCACGACCAGATCATACTTGCCGCTTGCCATCATGTCTTTCGCGCGTGCAAAGGCGGCCTCCGCGGCGGCAATGTCCCGGGCCTTGTCCTGCGTGTCCCAGGTGAAGCCTTCGCCCATTGTGTGCCAGTCCAGTTGGTCTGGGAACTTGCTGAAAAATTGCCGTTCGCCGGTGATCCATTTTCCTTTGATAAATTGGACGACGCCAACTTTCTGGCCCCAACCAAGTGCGCGGGCGATCACGCCGAAGGCGGAGCTGGACTTCCCCTTGCCATTGCCTGTGTGGACCAGCACCAATCCGCGATCCGGCACGGATGCCGCGTCCGTTTTCTTGCGCTGTTCTTCCTGAAGCGCCTTCATCTTTTCGGTGTGGGATGTGTCGTCCGTCATGACGGGGCGCTCCTCGGTCTGTGCTCCAGCAGCGTGACATGCCCCCCATAGGACACTGTGCTGCGATAATGATGGTCTCCGCCCAGTGCGGCGAAAGCCGCCTTGATCACCCCGGCATGGGTCACGATGAGCGTGTGAGTATCCGGTGTGTTCAGGTCTGAAATTGCGGCGCGGGTGCGCGCGGTGAGTTCGGCAACGCTTTCGCCGCCATGCGGACGCGCGTCAAGCAAGTCATTGGCCCAGGCGTCAAGCTCGTGTCGGGGCAGGTCGCCCCAGGCCTGCATCTCCCATCGGCCGAAATCCATCTCGATCAATCGGTGGTCCCGGATGGGGGAAAGACCTGTCTGTTCTCCCACGAAGTCTGCCAGGCTGGCACAGCGCATTAGCGGGCTGGAGAAGATGCGGTCGATCCGTGGCAGAGAGACTACGACGCGCGCCGCTTCCTCGGCGAATGTGTCCACCACATCCAGGTCCGTCCGCCCATAGCAGATGCCCGGCGCGACATCTGGCGTCGTATGGCGCAGCAGCGTCAGAGCCATGCCAGCAGTCCCAGATAGATGCCGATCTCGCTCGCTTGTTGGACCGCGCCTAGCGTGTCGCCGGTATAGCCTCCGAGCTTTGGCTCAAAGAAGGCGCGCATGGCGACATGCATCAGACACATGGCGACAAAGGACGACACGACGGCGACAAATGGCAACACCAGGAGACATATGGCGACAGCCCCCGACAGGGTGAGACAGGTGACCACAAGCGTGACAGCTGAAATCCCTTTGGCCACGGGCTTTCCGGTGCCTTCGTCCCGGACATAGCGGCTTGTCGCAATCACCAGCACGGCAGAGCCCCGCGACAGGCAATGCGCCAAAGGAAGCGCTGTGCAAACCCAGACAGGCGGCAGGGCAAACAATGCGCCCGCCTTCAGCGCCAAGGCCATGAACAAGGCTGTGGCGCCATAGGTGCCCAATCGGCTGTCTTTCATGATCTCCAGCGCGCGTGCCTTGTTGAGCCCGCCACCAATGCCATCGAACGTGTCAGCCAGCCCGTCCTCATGGAACGCGCCGGTTAACAGCAGGCTGGTGCCCATCGCGATCAGGATTGCCATCAGATGTGGCAGGACAAGCGCGGCAAGCCAGTAGATGCCCGTGCACACCAATCCGATCAGAAGGCCTACAAGCGCAAAGTAGCGAGGCGCCTCGGCCATGCGTTCAGGCGTGAATAGCCGGTCGGTGCGAAGCGGCAAGCGCGTCAGGAATTGCGCCGCGAGCACAAACTTCGCAAACTCGCCAATCATGCTGGCCCGCTTACGCCTGCGCTTTCAAAGCTCGCCATGTCGCGCAGCATGTCTGCGGCGGCTCTCACGAGCGGGAAGGCGAGCAGCGCGCCAGTCCCTTCGCCCAGTCGCATATTGAGTTGAAGCAGGGGCCTCGCCTCCAACGCGTCCAGAATGCGGGCATGGCCGGCTTCGGCCGACTGGTGGGCGAACACCATGTTCGCGCGGCTCTCCGGGGCAATTCTGGAAGCTGCCAGTGCTGCTGCCGAGGCAATAAACCCGTCGACGATCACGATCTTTCCAGCCGCAGCTGCGCCAAGCATGGCGCCCGTCATCATCGCGATTTCAAAGCCGCCATATTCCTGGAGCGCTGCCTTGGCGTCCAACTGCGCATCAGTCCGGGTGGCTGCAATTTCCAGCAGGGCGGATTTGCGCTGAAGTCCGTCGTCATCAAGTCCTGTCCCGCGACCGGTGATTTCGGTGACCGGGAGACCCAGAACCTTCGCAGCCACAAGGCTGGCCGATGACGTGTTGCCGATACCCATCTCTCCAAAGCACGCCACTGCTTCGTTGCCATCATGGCCAAGGGCGGAGCCTGATGCGAGCGCCGAGCGAACCTGGTCCGGTGTCATGGCGGGACGTTCGATGGCGTTCGCTGTGCCGTTCCCGATGCGCTTCTGGAGCAATCGCTCGTCAATGATCGGGTCCCCACATACGCCGGCATCCACCACCTGAATTTCCGCGCCAACCGAGCGGGCAAACACATTTGCTGCGGCTCCTTCGGTCAGGAAGTTGAACACCATTTGGCGTGTCACCGCTTGGGGAAACGCCGATACGCCAGCCAGCGCCATTCCGTGATCCGCTGCAAAGATGGTCAGGCGACACGTATCGGCCTGCGGGGTGAGGGTCTGCTGGATATTCGCGATCTGGGCTGCGAGAGTCTCGATCTCTCCCAGTGCGCCGAGCGGCTTGGTCTTGTTGTCGATAGCAGACTGAATCTCGGACAGCGATAGGGCGCTTGAGCCGGTTTGGAGGTCTGTTTCGGAAGATCGCATTTCAATTGTTCCGCTCAGCTACGCTCTGGAAGAGCGGGTCTTATGCGGCCCAAGAGACAAATGTACAGGTGTTTCGTGCGCGCAACATTCTATGTTGCCATCGCTTTTTGGGTCGGAGGGAGCCACAAGGGGAGGCTCCCTCCAGAATTGCTAGAAAGGCTTCACTGCGCCGAAGAATGCAGTGGCAAGAATGCCAACCCAGTAGGTATAGGCCGTGCAGCGACCGATAAACATGGACCGTTGCAGCTTGCGTTCGACTTCGGCGTTCGGTCCCTTTTCAAGAATTGGGAACAATGCGCGCCATTCATGCATGATCAACCGCAGGATCACGCCGAGGATCAGCAGGCATCCATAGGTCAGCATCTTTGCCGAGTACCATTTCTGGCCGTCGCCTGCCTCGAATGGGCCATTGCCGAGAAGCGAGGAGATGGACAGGAACAACAGGGTCGGGATCAGCAGGTAACGCGTCCAGTCTTCAATGTTGGACAGGAACAGGCCGAGCTTGCTGCCACGATTGGCAAAGGCGCCCCACGTGATTGCCATCCAGACCACCCAGACGATCCACATTGCCACGAGCCATCCGCCGCCGAGAGGCTGAAGACCCCATAGGTAGCCCATGTGCAGGCCGAGTGGCAGCAAGGAGATAATGCCGGTCCTTGCCATGATGTCGATCCGGTATGCCGTTTCCATGTGGCGGGCACGTTCTTCGAACGACAGTGAAGTGTTCACCACCTTGTAGCTGGTCTGGAAGACGCCCCATTCACCACCCAGCCAGTAGACCATGGCGACGATGTGCAACCATCTCAGGATGGCGAGTTCATGTGTTACGAAAAAATCCATTGAGCCAAATTCCCTTCATGAGCCCTCAAAAGATATATCATTAAAGTTTTCGAGCTTGTCGATACACTTCTGTGGATTTTTTCGCGACAGAAGGTGTCGTCCGGTCGTGTTAACGGTGTGGAAGCAGCTGACCGCACAACAGAATTTGCGTGCTGAGGCGGTTTCGACCTTTGGAGTGTTGACCCGACAATTTCTGATAGGTGCTCTTGGACTCTCTGTCCGGAACGGATCCCAAGGTTCACGAGCAATATTTGGCATGCGCCTTGCGTTGATATCGCTACAGAACTCGGCCGTCAGAGCCGATGTCAGATATTGGGATTGCGGCACATGCAAACGACTCAGAACAGCAAGATACTGGTAGTGGTTCATGGCAGGGGACGTGGACGGGAGGTTCCGACAGGAAAGGCTTTCCAGAAGCGTTTGGCGCAAACAAACCACTCCTTGCTCCAGGATATTCGAATTCACGAGACTGGAGCAGGCGTTCCAAGTTTGGCGGACGTGCGTGCAATTGTGTTCTGGCTGGGCGACCCGCTGCAACAGAAATATCCAGATTGCTATAGAGAGGCCACAGCTATCGCGGATGAGGCAGAGGCGCTCGGTTTGAAAGTGCTGAACCACCCAGAGGCGCTTTGCAATACGTCCAAGACGATGCAAGCGCGCATCTGGAGCGAAAAAAAGGTGCCGAGCGCTGCAGTTCGTCTGGTGCGGAATGACTCTCAATTGAGGTCCGCAGTATTCGAGTTGGGGAAGCCCTGCATTGTGCGGAGCGATTGCGAACATGCACAGCGCGATGTGACTATCGTCCGAAATCAGGAAGATCTTGCGCGTTGCCCACTGACGTCCGGCACTGCATCAGCTGTTCTGCGGCTCTATGACATTCGCCAGGAGTACCGCGACGTACGGGGTGGGTTTTCGCACTTGTTCCGCGAGTACCATCACAAGGCACGCGCCTTTGTGATTGGCGACCAGGTCATGGCCAGCCATCTGTTCTTCTCCAAAAGCCCTATCGTAGGTCTTTCAAATTCACTTTTCTCCCGAGAATCCAGCCACAATCGCGCCGTAGCGCGTAAATTCGGATATCACCGACATTTGCTTGACGAGTTGATTGAGGCGGATCAGCAATACTTCAACAGCCCAGTGCTTGGTCGTGCCCATCTTGTGCAGGCTGTCCGGAGCCTCGATCTTGATATCGCAGCGGTCGACTACAGTATTCGTCCCGATGGCCAGGTCATGATATGGGAAGCGAACCCTTATTTCTGGCTGCCGGAAGGAGAGTCCAGCGTGCTCTCTGAAGAGCGACATGCTGTTCAACGTGTACAGAAGTCCTTCGACTGGATGGCTGACTGTCTTCAGGCGGCAACACCTCAGACCGGCACAGCCGAATTTGAGGAGGTTGTTTCGGCATGAGCAACACCGCGAAATACGCCGCGTCCTCCATACCTGCTGCAAGGATTGATTGGGTCGATTACGCAAAGGGGATTTGCATCATACTCGTTGTGATGATGCACACCGTGAATGGTGTTGAGCAAGTGTTGGACGGCATGGGGTGGATGCATCCTGTGGTGGACTTCGCCCGGCCATTCCGAATTCCGGACTTTTTCCTGGTCGCGGGACTTTTTCTTGGGCGGAGTATTCACGGCCCGCTCAGCGGCTATGTCGATCGGAAGATCGTACATTTCGTCTATTTCTACCTGCTCTGGCTGACGCTGCAGTTTCCTGTTCTGCACTTTGACGGGATGGTCGAGCATCCTGGCTATTTTGTGAAGATGTGGTTGTTCAGCCTGGTAGAACCGAGCAACTCGCTTTGGTTCGTGCACATGCTGGCGATTTTCTATGTTGTGACCCGTTTGCTCCGCAACGTACCGATATGGATTGTGTTTGCTGGGGCGTTCATTCTTCAATCGCTTTATCAGCTCGTCATAATCGACACAGGCTGGGGCATCATCGACCGCTTCTGCAACCGGTATGTCTATTTCTTTCTCGGCTACGCGTTCGCGCCACAGATATTCCAGTTTGCGGAACGCGCCGCGAAAGCGCCGTTGATTTGGCTTGCCGGACTAATGGCCTGGGCCGTGGTAAATTGGTGGGCTGTTACCTTGGACCTGCACGAGCAGGTCATCACCAGTTTCGTGTTCGGTATGGCAGGGGCTACCGCCGTCTGCGTGGTGTCGTCTCTTTTGACGCGGTTCAAGGCTGCTGACTTCCTGCGCTATTGCGGGCAGCACTCAATCGTCATTTACCTGACCTACGTATTTCCGCTCGTCCTGATGGAGCGTTTCGTGCTGCCGAAATTCGGGGCGCCGTTTGGCGACATCGGGCTGGCCAGTGCGCTGACGCTTATCCTGGCTGTCGGCCTGCCGCTCATGTTCCATGCCCTGATCCGAGGCACGGCTTTGAACTTTCTGTATGTTCGGCCGAAATGGGCAAGCCTGACAGCGAAACGCTCAGGAAAGGGCCGCGCTTCGCTGTCGGCGGAGTAATTGTCGTAGGGATCAGACGTTGAAGCGAAACAGCATCACGTCGCCATCCTGAACGACGTATTCCTTGCCTTCGGCGCGCATTTTGCCAGCTTCCTTTGCGCCTGCTTCGCCATTGTGCGCGACATAGTCTTCAAAGGCGATCGTCTCGGCGCGAATGAAGCCCTTCTCGAAGTCGCCATGGATGACACCGGCGGCTTTCGGCGCTGTCCACCCTTTGCGAATGGTCCAGGCGCGAGACTCTTTCGGGCCTGCGGTGAAGTAGGTCTGCAAGTCCAGCAGGTCGTAGCCGGCGTGGATCAACCGGGTCAGGCCGGGCTCTTCCAGGCCGAGTGTCTCCAGATATTCGCCGCGGTCAGGATCATCCAGCAGCGCAAGCTCCGCTTCGATCTGTGCTGAAATCACGACGCACCCGGCGCCCTCTTGTTCGGCGCGTTCCTCGACGCGTTCGGAATATTCGTTCCCGGTCGCCGCGCTCTCTTCGTCGACGTTCGCGACGAAAAGCACTGGCTTCGATGTCAGCAATTGCAGCATGTTCCAGGCTTTGATGTCGTCCTTAGCGACTTCTGCCCGGCGAGCAGGGCGACCTTCGGTCAATTCGGCGAGTGCTAGGTCGATCAGCGCCACCTGCGCCTTCGCTTCCTTGTCGCCGGAATTCGCTTTCTTCACGACGCCGGCCTTGCGCTTTTCGAGGCTTTCGAGATCGGCCAGCATCAGCTCTGTTTCAACGACTTCGAAGTCGGCGATCGGATCGACCTTGCCGCTGACATGCGTGATGTCGTCATTCTCGAAGCAGCGCAGGACGTAGATTACGGCGTCCGTCTCGCGAATGTTGGCCAAGAATTTGTTGCCCAGTCCTTCTCCCTGGGAAGCTCCTTCAACCAGGCCGGCAATGTCCACGAAGTTCATGCGGGCGGGAATGATTTCCTTCGACCCTGCCACTTCGGCCAGCTTCTGAAGGCGGGGCTCCGGAACGGCCACTTCACCGACGTTGGGTTCAATGGTGCAGAATGGATAATTGGCAGCCTGTGCGGCGGCTGTTTGCGTAAGCGCGTTGAAGAGCGTGGACTTACCCACATTTGGGAGGCCGACGATGCCGCATTTGAAACCCATGAGAGAGCTCCCGAATAATTGGTTACGCCGCGCAACTAGCGGTATTCTCAGCCGAAAAACAGACTGAAATATCGCCTCACAGCGGAATTGGGTGGAATGTTAAGGGTCTATGGGTATGCTTGGCCTGTTACTTCAAGAGGTGGCGCGCACATGGCGTATGATGTTTTTCTGGTCTCGGCGATCGAGGATCGCGACATGGCGAAGCTTGTCGCGCGGCGTTTACGCTCCCTGAAGTTCAAGGTTTGGTTTGATCAGAAACAGACCGACAACACGTTTGACGCCAAGGATGCGCGCAATGCGGGCAATTCCGAATACATGCTGGTCATGTGGTCCAAGGATGCGGTGAAAAGTGATTGGGTGCGGGCAGCGGCCTCGGTGGGCCACTCACGTCCTGGCATGCTCGTTCAGACAAGCCTCGACAAAACCATTCCCTATGAACCGTTCAAGAGCGACAAGCGCTTTTCTATTGAAGGCATGACCTCCCGCAAGACGCCGGAAGGCTTCTACAAGATGATCGAAGAGCTCGGGCAGCGTGCTGGCCGGTCCGATCTGCGCGAATGGATGGGGTATGGCAAAAAGGACGAAGATGCGCGGGCCGATTGGATCGCGGCGCATCCAGACGATCCAATCGCTATTGACGACAAGAAGAAGCGCGAGAAGGCGATGGGCATCAAGCCTGCGCCAGCCGCAGAAACTGCGAGCGCTGCAGCGCTGGCGAAAGCTTCCGTCAAGCCTGTCCCGAGCCAGAGCGCCGTTCGCAAGCCTGTTGCCACAAATGCGACCAAGGCATCCGATCCGCTTGGAATGGGGTGGGGCACGCTCGCGGCTGTAGGTGCTGCTGTGTTTGCGATGTTCTTTCTCAGCTGGATCTTTCGGTCGCAGACGATTGCAGCTCCGGTTCACGCAGGTGCGCCAGGTGTTGGAAACGCTTATGTTCTGCAACAGGCCTGTCCTGTTGGAGAGGTTCCCGCTTCGCTCCTGAAAGTGTTGGAGCCTGGCCCGATTATCAATGACACCGAAACGCCAGACTCCGAAGACTAGATTACGCAAACATCGCGATCGTCTGTCGGCCGATCATGATTGGCTCACCGCGCGTATTCCAGAGTGTCATTGCCTGACTGTTGTATCCATCCTTTGACGCTTCCGCGATGTGGCGGGCAAGGAACCAGCCGTCATCCGTCTGGATATCGTCCGTCAGGAACTCTGCCATCCAGGTCATGGAACTGATCAAGGCTGGTTCGGTCAGCATGGCCATGGACGCTGGGGGCGGGGCATCCGCCAGCGCCAGAACAGAAATGTCACTTGGCGCGACGGCCCCATCCTTGTGACGCATCCACAGGGACATGTCGGCCTTGTCTGCACCCGACATGGGCGGCTGACCTGCGGCCAATCTCATATTGAAGTTCCGCGTGAAGGCCGGGCGGCGATTTGAATCTCCGAAGAAGGACATCGTTTCTTCCGGGGTGCTGACGTCCGGCGCGGGGAGGTTAGCAAAGTTCAGCCGGGACTCCCTGTGTGCGCCGAATGCAAAGATGGCTTCGGCAGCTACTCCGGTCTCGCCGGTCATCCGCACGCTTGTGAACACGGTGTTCTTGCCTTCACGCAGCAGTGTGGCGGTACATTCGACGTCACCGGAAACGGGGCCGACAAAGGCCACTTGGGCGGAGCGGATCTGTCGTCCGCCCGATGTTGGCAGCGCGGCCTTCAGGCAGAGCGCGGATGTCAGGCCGCCATAGGTCGTGCGCCCCTGCATCCAGGTCTCGGGAATGTGAAACGATATTGACCGGTCTCCGGTCTGCTTGCCGCTCTCCATGAGGGATGTGAAGTCCATTGAAAGTCTCCGTATCTTGCCGCTCAGACTTAGTCAGTTCCGGAAAAGAACCAACTGGTAACGCTGGGGCATCCAGATGCAAAAACGCCCCAGCTTTGACCGGGGCGTTGTGGATTGCGTTTTAAGGTTCAGACTAGTGCTGGCTTTCCGGTGTGGTCACCTTCAGGCCGTCCAGCGCGTCCGATACGGTGATCTGACAGGACAGGCGGGAGTTTTCCTGAACGTTCTCGGCAAAATCCAGCATGGACTTTTCCATCTCTTCCTGTTCGCCAACCTTATCCATGAAGGCTGCGTCCACATAGACATGGCACGTGGCGCAGGCGCAGGCGCCGCCGCAATCGGCATCGATGCCGGGGATGGAATTCTTGATCGCGGCTTCCATTACGGTCTCGCCGTTCTGTGCCTCTACGACACGCTCAGTGCCGTCGTGATCGATATAGGTAATTTTCGCCATGGGCCGGTTTCTCTCCTTCAAGCTGCCGATGCTTTAGCGGCAATCTCTTTCATTGATATTGATGTATCTGCCAGAATGTCAGCCGATATTTTTGCACCTGACATGATGAGCTTTTTCGACGCCAGAAACTCCGGCGGGCTATTGATCGCGTCCACCGCGATGAGTGTGCCGTTTTTCAGGTAAAAGGCAGCGAATTTGCGGTCTTCCGGATTTCCGCGCACGACGATTTGGTCATACCCTTCGCTCAGGCCTGCGATTTGAAGTTTCAGGTCATATTGGTCGGACCAGAACCAGGGGCAGTCTTCGACAGGCCGTGACTTGCCGAGAATTGCCGCGGCGGCCAATTTGCCTTGCTCAATCGCATTGTGAACGCTTTCCAGACGGCCGGAGCGTCCGAAGTGAACAAGCGGACGGCTCGCGCAATCGCCCGCCGCGAACACTCTCGGATCAGATGTACGTGCGTCGCGATCAACCAGGATGCCATTATTGCAACTGATCCCCGCGTCCTTGGCGAGTTCTTCGTTGGGCAGAATGCCAATCCCGACGAGCACGATATCTGCGTCCAAAATTGTTCCGTCACTCAACACAGCTTTCGAGACGGCTCCATCTTCCGTACCTTCGAGCTTCGAGAGGCTGGTTTCTGTTCGGATGTCCACGCCTTGCCGGCGGTGTTCGTTCTCGTAGAACTCACTCATGACGGGGCTGGTCACGCGAGCAAGAACGCGCGGTGCCATCTCAAGCACGGTTGCCTTCAGGCCCATTTGTTGGGCGACGGCAGCTGCTTCGAGCCCGATATAGCCAGCGCCAACGATAACGATGGAGCGGCCTGCGACCATTTGCGGGCGGATGCGCTCCACATCAGCCAAATCCCTCAGCGCGTAGACATGTTCGAGATTGGCGCCTTCAATCGGCAGGTTCCGCGGGCGCGATCCGGTGGCGATGATCAGTGCGTCATAGTCGAGCTTGCCTCCATGTTCGATTTCGACGGTCCGGTCTGCTCGATTGATCGCGGTGGCGCGGGTCGAAAGGACCAGATCCACATTGTTGTCTTCGTACCAGGCCGCTGGTTTGAAATAGAGGCGTTCCTCGGCAAACTCGCCCTTCATGTAGGCTTTTGACAGGGGTGGACGCTGGTAAGGCAGGGCGGCTTCGGCGCCGACAAGTGTCAGCTCGCCGTCATAGCCACCCATTCGCAGAGACTGGATCGCCTGTGCTGCGGCCTGACCACCGCCAAGCACCACAATTCGTTTTGCGTCCGTAAGATCCAAAATCCCGTTCCCCGGCTACGTAGCGTCAATTCATGACGCATGCGTCATTTTTCCTGTTTCTAGGCCAGTCTGCCTGTTACCGCAAGGCATGTCACCACGCCAATTGCCGCAATTTCGACAGGAAACGATGGTGTCTCCTGGTTCTCTTTTATATGCAGAATGTGATGACTCAGACTTACGAACTAGAAGACGAAGCCCGTACACTTCAATTAGGTGCGGAGCTGGCAAGCCTGGTGAAGCCGGGGGATGTGATTGCCCTGCATGGCGGGCTTGGTGCCGGCAAGACGACGTTCAGTCGCGGATTGATCTGCGCTTTGGTGCCTGTTGTTGAGGACGTGCCCAGCCCCACTTACACGCTGGTACAAGCTTATGATGGGCCAGAGTTTCCGGTCTGGCATTTTGACCTGTATCGCCTTGAGTCGCCCGATGAGATGGACGAAATCGGCTGGGATGAAACCCAAGACGGCGTGGCGCTGATCGAATGGCCAGACAAGGCCGGTTCGCGGCTGCCAGCCTGGCGTCTCGACATTGTCTTTGACTTCGAGGGTGAGCATCGGCGCGTTACGCTGGAACCGCATGGCGAAGACTGGCAGAAACGGTGCGATGAGTTTCGATTCTAGCATGCGTGATAAACTGATCGCCGCATTCCTCTCCCAGCATGGTTGGGGGGACGCGGTGTTGCTGCCACTTGGGCAAGATGCCTCTACGCGCCGCTACATTCGGCTGGCGATGCCAGATGGGACAACGGCCATGCTCATGGATGCTCCACGCATTGAGGCGGATCCGTGCCCACCGGATGCCGACGACGCGACGCGCACTGCGATGGGGTGGAACGCCCAGACGCGGCTGGCCGCATCGCGCGTGGATGCATTTGTGCTGATCGCCAATCATCTGCGTTCGCTCGGCTTTGAGGCGCCAAAGGTCTTGGCCCATGACACGCAAGCTGGCCTCGCGCTGTTGCAGGATTTCGGAGACGGGATGGAACTCGCGCGTCATTTGGAGCGCACGCCGGAGCTTGAGGTTCCAGCCTACACGCTTGCCGCTGACATGCTGGCCCGGCTGCACGCTCATCCAATTCCTGATGTCGTCTCGGACGGCAATGAGCATTGGCCGATCCTGGAGTTTGACCGCCTCGCTCTGGCCTCGAACGCGGATCTCTATGCAGATTGGCTGCCGGTGGAAGCTGGTGGCAAAGCGCTCAGCGGAACCGCGCGAGCCAAATGGGAACAGGAGCGCGATGCGTTGATCGAACAAGCGATGTCGTTTCCGCGCGTGTTCACGCTGCGCGATTACCATGCTGAGAACCTGCTGTGGCTCGGGGGCGATCGCATTGCATTGCTGGACTTTCAGGATGCGGTGAAAGGCTGGGACGCCTGGGATATGGCAATGCTGACACAGGATGCGCGAAGGGAAGTGTCCGAAGCGGCATCAGAGGCCGCCATCCGGCATTATCTCGACCAGACCGGAAAGGCGCGTGAGGCATTCGACGAACGGCTCGCTGTAATTGGAGCGCTGAACGCGCTGCGCATTGCAGGTGTGTTTTCAAGGCTTCAACACCGCGATGGGAAGCCGCGCTACGGAACATTCCAGCCACGACAGTTGAAACTACTCGCGCGCAACCTGTCTCATCCTGCATTGGCTTCCATGGAGGCTTTCGTACGGGAAACGACACCTTTTGTATTTGAGGAATCCTGATGCCGATTGAAGTTCCGCATACGGCCATGGTGCTCGCCGCCGGGTTGGGCACACGGATGAGGCCGCTGACGGATACGTGCCCGAAGCCGCTGATTGAAGTGTCCGGAAAGCGTCTTATGGACCGTATGATCGAGCCGCTGATTGCGGCCGGTGTGAAGCGGATTGTCGTTAATGTGCATTGGCTGGCCGATCAGGTGGAAAACCATGTTTCCGGCATCGAAGGTGCAGACGTGATTGTATCTGACGAGCGCGGCGAAGTGCTTGAAACAGGCGGGGCGCTGGCGAAGGCAGCGCCTTTGCTCGGCGAGGATCCTATCTTTGTCGTCAATACTGATGCGTTCTGGGGGCGCGGTGATCCAGCGCCGTTTGTTCAGCTGGCTGAGGTGTTTGATCCTGATCGCATGGATGAACTCCTGCTATTGGCCGACACCCAGCGCAGCCTCGGATATGGTGGCGCGGGGGACTTTATTCGGTCCGAAACCGGCAGCCTGTCCCGACGTGGTGACAATCCCTCAGCCCCTTGGGCGTATGCAGGCGTTCGCATTCTGAAGCCTCAGGCATTTGCCGGGCTGGAGGTTGAGCGGTTTTCAGTTGCCTGGCGTATCTGGGGGCCACTGGTTGAGGCGGGGCGATTGCACGGTCTGCCGCTGGATGATTTCTGGCTCCATGTCGGCGATCCGGACGCGTTGAAGGATGCTGAGACGTGGTTGCGCTGTCATGGTCAGTGATCCGAATATTTTCGGTGCCGGGGCGTCGAAGGCCTGGTCCATCCCGCCCGGCGAAAACTTCCTGAAGGCCCTCGCGACGGAACTGGCCCACGCCGTGAACCTTTCCGGGAATCCAGATGCGCTCGCTGATGCGACGATCTATGTGCCGAACAGGCGATCCGCACGTGAGTTGTCGGCGGCGCTGTATCTCGCCGCAAATGAAACGCCGATCCTGTCACCGGATATCCGCGCGATGGGGGATCTTGAAAGCGATGAGGCGCCTCCTGTTGCAGAGATATCCGAAACGGACCTGCCGCCAGCCGTAACGTCTGCCACGCGATTGGGGAATTTGGCGGCGCTGGTGCAAGCCTATTATCGCAATAGTTCCGGTATGGACGTGCCGCCTTCGTCCGCGCTTGCCGCAGCAAACGAACTCGCGCGTCTGCTGGATCAGGCGCATCTTAGCGCAGAGGCCGACTGGAGCGGCCTTCCTGATCTGGTGAAGGAAGCAGACCTCGCCCAGCATTGGGAAAACTCAGCGAAGTTCCTTGAAATCATCACAACGGCATGGCCAGCGTTTCTGAAAGAACAGGGAGCTGCCGACCCACTCGAACGGCGCCTGCTGGCGGCTGAAGCGACCGCAAATGCGTGGCAGAGCGCTATGCCTCAGGCGCCCGTTATCATAGCGGGTTCTACTGGCGCAACGCCTTCAGGGCGTGCGCTGATGAAGGCTGCGCTTCAACTGCCGAAGGGGTTGGTCGTGTTTCCCGGGCTTGATAGGGATGTGTCCGAAGAGCAGCGTCTCGCGATTCTGTCCGAGATCGGACATCCCCAGAATGCTCTGATGAGTACGCTGCAGGACTTGAAGCTTGATCCCGGCGATGTCGCGGAGTGGCCACGAAGCCAGGCGAACCCTCACCGCTATGCACGCCGCCGCATGATCATGGAGGCGCTGGCACCTGCAGATGCTACTGCCGACTGGCGTGACACGCTTGATCAACTCGCTGCAAGTGCGGAGACGGATGTTGCGACCTTCGCGAGGCAGGCGTTGGATGGCTTGTCCCTGATTGAGGCGCCGGATGAACCTGCCGAAGCCTCCGCCATTTCTCTGATCATGCGGGAAACTCTTGAAGTTGAGGGCCGTACGGCGGCGCTTGTCACCCCGGACGCTGGCCTTGCCCGGCGGGTATCGGCCTTGTTGAAGCGGTGGAACATAAACGTACCGCCTTCTGCCGGTATTCCGGTGGGGCGCACTGCAGCGGGCAGTTTTGTGGGACTCTGCGCCAAATGGGCGGTTGATCCGGGCGATCCGGTTCTGATGATGTCTGTCCTGTCGCACGAACTCGCGGCGCCCGTTGAGGGGCTTGCGGATCTGGAATTGTATTTCCTGCGTGGTCCACGCCGTTGGCGATCCCTCGCCGAGTTAGTTGAGAGTATACGCTTGCGGGACACGATCGAGCCCTATCCTCAGTTCAAATCGGATCACCAGATTGCAGCAATTGATCTGGTCCAAAACCTCATTTCGCATTTCGATCATGCGCGGGCTGATCTGAGCCAGTTACAAGATGTCACTGGGGCTGAAGCGATAGAGCGCATTGCAGCTTTGTCGGAAGCGGTCAGCGAGACGCCAATGCCCTGGGCCGGCGAAGACGGGGCGGCCACAAGTCGCTTGCTGGAATTTGTCCGAGACGTATCGGGATCACTTGGCCCGATGAAGCCATCGGCGCTGGCAGATCTGGTAAATGCTCAAGCGGCCCAGATGACGGTCAGCTTCGGTGAGGCGGAGCATCCGCAATTGTCTATCTGGGGGCCATTGGAGGCGCGCCTGCAGACAGCAGACCGCGTCATTCTCGCTGGACTGAATGAAGACGTTTGGCCGAAACGACCGGCAGCTGACGCGTTTCTTCCGCGACATTTTCGGGCGCGATTGGGTCTTGGGGACCCGGAAGAGCGGATGGGTCTTGCGGCGCATGACTTTGCCCAACTTGCTTGTGCTCCAGACGTGACGCTGGTCTATTCGGCGCGTCGCAATGATGCTCCAGCGGTCGCGTCTCGCTGGGTCTGGCGTCTGAAAACGCTGGCGGAAGGCGCATTGGGCAAGGACGCGGCAGCGCATCTGGCGCCAACGGTGTTTGACCCTGTCGACCTTGTCGAGGCGCTGAAGAATGACGGTGTCGATTCACTCCCCGATTTCAATGCCGAGCCTACGCCCAGCGCACGGCCGGAAGGGTGGCCAAAGCGTCTTTCGGCGACGCGCGTCGATCTCCTGCAGAGAGACCCCTATGCATTGTGGTGTGAGCAAGTGCTGGGGCTGTCGACCGTGGATGCCCTGAACGATGATCTTGGACCTGCGCCGCGTGGCACGGCCATTCACCGCGCTCTCGAACTTTTCGAGGAAGACGGGAGACCCAAAACATCCGAACAACTCATGGCGTTGCTCCGGCAGGAATTGCTTCGCGTAGGCGAGCCTGCGGATGCTTGGGCCGCCCGAGAGGCCGTCTGGCAGCGCACCGTCGATTGGTTTCTCGTCTGGCGCAGTCAGCGCGATACGTCAGGTGGGCGACTGAAGCAGGAAGTCAGAGGGCGGATCGACTACGAAGTTGGCGGGCATGCTTTCACACTTTCAGCCACCGCTGACCGCATTGAGCGCACGGCGGTTGGGGACCTCGTTATTGTGGACTTCAAGACTGGCAATCCACCGCGTGACAAGGAAGTCGCGACGGGCCTTAGCCAGCAAATGCCGCTCCAGGCCCTGATCGCGCAGAAGGGGGGCTATGAGGGCGTTCCAGCCGCGCGCGTCGATCAACTTCATTACGTTGCCTTCAAGGCCAAGCCAGATGCCTTTAGCCTCGGCGGGAAGCATAGTCTGCCGACTGAACCAGTGGAGATGGCGGTTATCGCAGAAGAGGGATTGTTGCGCCTGATTGAGGCCTATCGTGAGCCGTCTGCACAATTCCTGTCTGCACCACGGGTCAAGTTCGTCAAGTACGACAATGGCTACAATCTGCTCGCGCGTCGCGCCGAATGGGCAGGTGACACAGAAGACGGGGAGGCCGGTGATGTCTGATGTGAAGCTGACGGACAAACCGCAAGACACCGAAGACTATTTGCGTGCCAACAAGGCGCAGCTCGCGTCCGCAGATCCCTCGCACCCGGTCTTTGTGATGGCCAATGCAGGCAGCGGCAAGACCAAGGTGCTGATCGACCGGGTTGCTCGTCTTCTGCTCAGGCGCGAAGATGGCCGCCCCGGTGCGAAGCCGGACTCCATCCTGTGTATCACCTACACAAAGGCGGCGGCCAACGAGATGTTGTCTCGCTTGTTCCGTACGCTCGGAAAATGGTCGATCATGCGCGACGAAGAGCTGCGCGAAGAGTTGTCTCGACTGGAAGGCCGACCTGTCAGCGCATATGAAACCGACGATTTGCGGGCGGCGCGGGCTCTGTTTGCTCGCGCGCTTGAAACGCCAGGTGGTCTACGTATCGAGACCATTCATGCCTTCTGTGCACGTATCCTGCGGCGCTTCCCACTGGAGGCTGGTGTGTTGCCAGGTTTCGCGGAAATTGAGGAAGAAGAGGCGCAAGCCATCTGGCAGACTGTTCGTGCAGACGCTGTTCTGAAAGCGGCGGAGGTCGCACCCGAAGCGCTAAACGTGCTCGCATTAGAGGGCGGCCATGATGGCGCAGACGTCGCGCTTGATGCGATGCGCTACCAGATGAACATGTATCTGGAGTTTGCCGAGCAGTATGACTTTGATCAAGACCGAATGCGTGCTGCGTTGGTTGACGGACTGAATGCGCCAGAGGCGAGCCCGTCTGAAATCCTGTCGCTTGCGATGGGTGAGGAAATGCCGATTGACGCATTGCGAGAAGCGCTGATCAGCTTGCGAGCTTCCGGAAAGCGGGATGACACGCGGACCGCCGATGCTGTCGAGGCCGCGTTGAGTGAAGAAGATCCAGTGCGGCGCTGGGAGTGCTACCGGCGTGCCTTTTTCGGTGCGACCGGAAATCCGTACAAGTCTCTGTATAACGCGGAAGCAGGCAAGGACGATAATGTTGTTTCCCTGTTTGCAACGAAAGCCGAAACGGGCTCAGAGGTCGCGCGAGTGGATGAAGTTGCTGCGAAGCTGAAGCTAGCCGAGACGGTTGAGCGTACATCAGCATTGTTGGCGGTTGGTCTGGACGCGCTGGTCGCTTATCAGGAAGAAAAACGGCGACGTGGGGCTCTGGACTTCGATGATCTCATCCGCAAGACACGAGACCTCCTGACACGGACCGGAATGTCAGACTGGGTGCTCTACAAGCTTGATGGCGGTATCAGTCACATCCTGCTTGATGAAGCGCAGGACACCAGCCCTGAACAATGGGAATTGATCAACGCCCTGACGAACGAGTTCGCCGCGGGGCAGGGTGCAGAGCGCCAGCAGGACCCACGAACGCTATTTGTCGTGGGAGACGAGAAACAGTCCATTTACTCCTTTCAGGGCGCCGATCCCGCAAAGCTGCGCGCGCAGGAACAGGACTATGTGCGTCGGGATTCCACCGCCGAGTCGCAGACGATGGAAATGTCGTTCCGTTCGTCGCCGGAAATTCTGAGTTTTGTGGATGCGGTATGGAATTCAGCACCACCTATCGATGTGGCAGCGGGCACGCATCCATCGCTCTCCGCCGAGGGCGTGAAGCATACGGCGCGCCGCGCGGGTCAAGAGGGGCTCGTGGAATTGTGGTCCGTCGATGAGCGGGATGAGGACGAAGATGCTGACGCCTGGTCCCGTCCGGTGAACGCTATGAGGTCAAGTTCGCCTAAAGCGCGCCTTGCGACACGACTGGCGCAAGAGCTGAAGGCCATGGTAAAGCGCGGCGAGACTGTCTGGGAAGAACTGCCTGACCGGAGTTGGCAACGGCGTGCAATGCGACCGGAAGACATTCTGATTCTCGTTCGCAGTCGGACAGGCGGCTTGTTTGACGCGATGATTTCTGCCTTGAAGGCTGCCGGACTACCTGTTGCAGGCGCAGACAGGCTGAAGCTTACCGACCACATTGCCGTGCAGGACTGCCTGAACCTCATGAGGTTCGCGCTGTTACCCGAAAGGGACCTGGCGCTCGCCGAAATTCTGAGGGGGCCGTTTGTTGGCCTCGTGGACGATGATAGATATCTCTATCCGCTCGCTTCGGAGCGCAGGCGAGGGGAGACATTGTGGTCGCGTGTTCAGGCGAGTTCCGATCCAGACGTGCAGCAGGCGTCCAGGTTTCTTTCCGGCCTGATCGCCAACAAGAGAAAGCCGCCTTACGAATTTCTCTCTGAAGTTCTGGATGTGCC
The DNA here is from genome assembly GCF_000682715.1 of Hyphomonas atlantica corrig. Taxonomy (GTDB): domain Bacteria; phylum Pseudomonadota; class Alphaproteobacteria; order Caulobacterales; family Hyphomonadaceae; genus Hyphomonas; species Hyphomonas atlantica. The sequence continues at coordinate 52,830 of NZ_AWFH01000009.1, forward strand.
GGGTGCGGACGGGAAGACAGGGTGGGAAAAGATCAATGCCCGGCTCGGCACACCCGCGCACGATCCGGTTGAGGCATTGCTCTCGCGCGCTCAGGGTTTTGATGCATCCGAGCCTTCATCCCTTCAGGCTTTTGTCGCTGAAATGGAAGCGAAGCTCGTAGAGATCAAACGAGACCTTGCTGCGCCGGAGGGGCAGGTGCGCGTAATGACGGTGCACGGAGCAAAAGGCTTGCAGGCGCCGGTGGTTGTGATGCCGGATACGACAGCTGGCCCAAAGAGCGTTTCTTCCACCATGTTCGACGTGGATGGCATGCCAGTCTGGTCTCCCAGGAAAGATAGCGACGTGCCAGCAGCAGAGCTGGAACGTGCCATCGCCAATGCCAAAGCCGAAGAAGAATTTCGTCGATTGCTCTATGTAGCCCTAACGCGGGCACAAGACAGATTGATCATCGCCGGGCATTGGCACGGCGCGCGACCGCCAGGCTATCATGACCGAAGCTGGTATGCCTTGTGCCAAACTGCGATGAACAAGCTCGGCGGCGATGCCGACGAGTATGGCGTCCACCGGTTTGGCGACTTGCCGCCCAAGCTTGCGCCAAGCAAGGATGGTAGACATGCTTTGGCCGATCTGCCGAACTGGGTCTCGACCTCACCAGACCAGCCAGGCAGCGCACGCCGTTTCGGAGCGCCGTCCAGCCTTCTGGGCCGCAAGACGCCTGTGCTCGCGCCATTCAGCCAGACCCGGCAGGAACGTCTCCGTCGAGGCCGGATCATCCACGCTTTGCTGGAATACCTGCCTGCGCTTCCCAAAGAGGCGCGGATTGATTCTGCCGACAAATATCTTGCCCGTTTGCCGGACCTGGAAGACGGTGAGCGGGAGGAGATGGCCGAGGCTGTATTCGGTATTCTCGATGCGCCAGAGATGCAGACGCTCTTTCAGCCAGGCGGCCGGGCGGAGGCGGCGATTGTGGGGTCTGCTCCAGAATTGCCAGATGGTCTGATCGTGAATGGTCGGGTGGACCGACTGGTCGTGACACAAGACGAAGTTCTGATTGTGGATTTCAAGACTGATCAGCCCGCTCCGGAGTCCCCCGAGGGGGTGGCGGAGACCTATCGGGCTCAGATGGCGGCCTATTGGGCCGTTTTGCGCCGGGCCTATCCGGGCCGGCAAATACGCACCGCTCTCTGCTGGACCGACGGTCCGCGCCTGATGTTCCTGCCTGAAGAGATGCTGTTAGAAGCGCTAAAGGGTGCGCAGAGCGTGGTTTGACTTGCTGAAAGAGTCCCTATGTATGATCCAACGGAAACAAAAGCATGAAGGAGCCAAGGCATGGCTGCGGTAAATGTTACGGATGATGAGTTTGACGGCCTGATCGGAGATTCCGATGTGCCAGTCGTTGTGGATTTCTGGGCTGAATGGTGTGGCCCGTGTAAGCAGATGGCCCCTCACATCGATGCCGTGTCAGAAGAGTTGGCCGGTGAAGTGAAAGTTGCGAAGATCGATGTCGACGCGAATCCGATTGCCCCGTCGAAGTACGGTGTGCGCGGCATGCCGACCCTGATGATCTTCAAGGGTGGCAAGCTGGCTGCGACGCATCTTGGCGCGATGAGCAAGCAGGCCATTACGGACTGGATCAAGCAAAGCGTCTAAAAGCGTTCTTGCGGTAAAGAATAAAAAAACGCCGGCTGCGATGCCGGCGTTTTTTTTATGCGGCTTGTGATGTCAGGGCGATAAACACGTCTTCCAGATCCGGCGCTTCTGTGACGAGGTCGCCTACGCCAATACCGTTTGCGCGCACCGTTTCCAGCAGGCGGCCAATGCCGGTTTCGCTGGTGCGGAACGTGATGGCCAAATCACCATCCGGACGCAGTGTGGCGTCCATGCCGGCCAATGCTTCTGGTACAGCGGTCAGCGGCTCCTTCGGCGTGATCACTAGTGTCTTGTAGTCGAGACGCGACAATAGTGTTGGCGTCGGCTCGCAGGCGACGATTTCGCCATGATTCACGATGGCGATGGAATCACACAATTCTTCGGCTTCCTCCAGATAGTGCGTCGTCAGGATGATGGTGGTGCCGTTGTCGTGAAGCTCGCGCACATAAGTCCACAGGGAGCGGCGTAGCTCAACATCAACGCCCGCGGTGGGTTCATCCAGAATCAGGACGGGCGGATTGTGGACAAGTGCCTTGGCCACCATCAGTCGGCGTTTCATGCCGCCGGACAATTGGCGCACATAGGCGTCTTTCTTGTCGTCCAGTCCGACAGCGGCAAGAATCTCCTCGCTGCGGCGCTCGGATTTGGGCACGCCATAAAACCCGGCCATCAATTCCAGCATTTCCAAGGGCGTGAAGAAAGGATCGGCCACGATTTCCTGATTCACAACGCCAATCGCCGCACGGCTTTGGCGGGGGTGCTCATCAATATCGAGGCCCCAGATGCTTGCCGATCCTGATGTCTTGTTCACCAGTCCGGCCAGAATATTGATAAAGGTCGATTTTCCAGCGCCATTCGGACCCAGCAGACCGAAGATCGATCCCCGCGGTACTTGCAGGTTCAGCCCCTTCAATGCGTGCTTTTCGGGCATCTTGCCCGAAGCGCGGTAGATTTTCTGGAGGTCTTTGACTTCAATCGCGAAGTCTGGGGCAGGTTTGCTGGACGACATGCAGGGGACCTTTTCACTCTGTCCATTCGATCTTGCGCCGATTGGCGGTGCGATCTAGGTAGGACCATGTGGCTTCGGTAACAACCATGCCAGCGAAATTGCAGATGGAATTAGAGATCATGTCCACGAACCGCGATGTGCTTGACCCGCCAGAAATCGTCATGGTGAACACCCACCGCGTATCGTGCAATGGTGGTGGAGGTGCCCTCGGGCATCCACGCGTCTGGTACGAGATGGGTGACGAGGATTTCGTTGAGTGCAAATACTGCGACCGTCGCTTCATCCTGATCGGCGGCAAGCTCGACCCGTCGCGCGCGAAATGATTGCAACACACTGATGAGTGAGGTGTCCGAATGCGCGTCCTGATAGTGGGCGGTGGCATCGGGGGCCTTACGGCTGCGCTGGCGTTCGATCATTTCGGTCATGAATGCAGTGTGATTGAACAATCAGGTGTCCTGAGTGAAATCGGGGCAGGCATTCAGCTGAGCCCGAATGGCATGCATGTGCTGAGCAAGCTCGGCGTTTCGGCTCAGATTGCTCGCCATGCGTTCAGGCCAAAGGCGCTTGAAATGCGGATGGGGCGCAGTGGCACGCGATTGTTCGACATTCCACTTCGCAAGGCTGCGATCAATCGCTGGGGCGCGGACTATCTGCATGTTCACCGCGCCGACCTGATTCAGGCGCTTTCCGATACCTTGGCAACGCGGCAACCGAATGCGCTGCGACTGGGCGCGAAAGTCACTTCATACGAGCAGGATGATGCGGGTGTTCATGCTGTCCTCGACTCAGGCGAACGCGTTTCGGGAGATTTATTGGTTGGGGCAGATGGCATCCACTCCGCGATCCGGGCAAAGATGCTCGGTCCGGATGCGCCACGCTATACAGGCATGACAGCTTGGCGAGCCGTAACGCCGGTATCTGACCTGACGCATGTTCCACCCCCGACGGCTGCAGTCTGGACGGGATCCAGACGTCATGCGGTGACCTATCTTCTGAGGGGCGGTAGCCTCGCAAACTTTGTCGGCGTAGTGGAGCGCAAGGCAAAGCATCTCGAATCCTGGACAACTGAGGGTAGTCGGGAAGATGCGCTGGCCGATTTCAGCGGTTGGAACCCTGTCGTGAACGACATTATCCAGAATGCGCCAGTGCTTCACCGCTGGGCTCTGTTTGATCGGGACGAGCTGAAACGCTGGTCGGACGGGCGTGCCGTGTTGCTGGGGGATGCGTGCCATCCGATGTTGCCGTTCCTTGCGCAAGGGGCCGTCATGGCAATCGAGGACGCCTATGTGCTTGCGCGGAGTGTGACTTCGCAGGCCGATTTGCCATCCGCCTTCAAGACCTATGAAACCTTGCGAAAGCCAAGGACGAGCAAGGTACAAGCGGGGGCCCGCGCGAATGCCAAACTGTTCCACAAAAGCAATCCGGTGACCAAGCTCTCGACCTATGGCCCTATGTGGGTGGCGGGTCGGATGATGGAGTCCTTTGTTCACGGGCGAAACGATTGGCTGTACGGCCATGATGTAACGGTTGGCTGACTGCGCATCGCTTGTGCGGTGGCGCCGGAACGTGCACTCATTGATTTCATCTGAAACCAAAGCGGGATTTCATGCTTTCAGTTCTCGACCTTTTTCGCGTGGGGATCGGCCCTTCGAGTTCGCACACTGTTGGGCCAATTCGCATTGCCGCGCGCTTTGTTTATGCGCTCGAGCAATCCGGTGCCTTTGACCGCGTGGGTCGTGTTCAGGTCGAGTTACAGGGATCGCTCGCCCTGACAGGTGAAGGGCATGCGAGTCCAAAGGCGGTCATGCTTGGACTGGCAGGCTTCGCACCGGAAACACTCGATCCGGATGAGGCAGAACTGGCCGTTGCCCGCATTGGCGAAACTCTGAGTTTGAAATTGGCAGGGCGCATGCCCATCCGCTTCGACCCGGCGACTGACATCATCATGGCCTATGACGTTATCCCGGCCCTTCATCCGAACGGGATGCGCCTGACGGCCCATGATGAACAGGGCGGCGTGTTGCTCGACGAGACCTGGTTTTCGACCGGCGGCGGATTCATTGCCTCGCAGCGACAATTGGAGCGGCCGGTAGAAGACGATCTTGTTCCCACGCAAATCAGCGTCCCTTACGCCTTCACTTCTGCAGCTGAGCTGATTGAGATGTGCGAACAGGGAGATCTTGCAATTGAGCAGCTTGTCCTTGCCAATGAGGATGTGCTGCGACCCAGAGCTGAGACGATCGCTGCCCTCGATCGGATTGCCGGCGTCATGCGCGGCTGCATTGAGCGCGGGCTTGCCAAGGACGGACTTCTGCCCGGAAAGCTGAAGGTGAAGCGCCGCGCTGCGGCGCTTTGGAAAAAGCTCAATGATGATCGCGGATCCAATGAGCGGGAGCAGCTCTTCGACTGGTTGAATGTCTACGCGATGGCGGTAAACGAAGAAAATGCCGCGGGCGGGCAGGTGGTGACAGCACCGACAAATGGTGCGGCGGGAATCATCCCGGCCGTGATCCAGCATTACTGCTCAGACACTGACGATTCGGTTGAACGAACGCGTCGCTTTCTGCTGACGGCAGGCGCTATCGGAATCCTGTACAAGCAACGCGCGTCGATCTCCGGTGCGGAAATGGGATGCCAGGGCGAAGTCGGCGTTGCCTGCTCAATGGCGGCGGGAGGACTTGCCGCGGTGTGGGGCGCGAACCAGCAACAGGTGGCGAATGCGGCGGAGATCGGGATGGAGCACAATCTCGGCCTGACTTGCGATCCGGTAGGCGGGCTTGTGCAGATACCCTGTATCGAACGCAACGCGATAGGTGCGGTGAAGGCGGTGAACGCGGCTCGTCTGGCGCTGCACTCGACGGGGCATACTCATGTGTCTCTTGATCAGGTCATCGAGACGATGCGGCAGACCGGGCTCGACATGTCTTCTAAATACAAGGAAACCAGTCAGGGTGGTCTGGCCGTTAACGTCGTGGAGTGCTGATGACGCGCGTCAACAATCTCGGCTCCCTGCTGGAAAGCCTGCAGGAACGAACCTCTGGTGAAAAGGTGTCCGTCGGGGCGATGCTGGATGCCGTGGGGCGTCGATCCTATGGTCCCTTGTTGCTCCTGCTTGGCTTCGTGTCGATCAGTCCCTTAACCATCATCCCGGGCGCAAACTGGCTTGTGGCGCTGATTATCTTGTTGATTGCCGCGCAGATTGTATTCGGGAAGAAGTTTCCGTGGGTGCCGCGCAGAATACTGGAGTTCGAGTTTCCCCGGTCGGCGCTGCTTCAGGGCGTTGAGCAGGCTTACCCCTATGTCTGCCAGGTGGACCGATTCCTGAAACCGCGACTCGCTTTCCTGACAGAGCCGCCTTTCGTTCAACTCGTCGCATTGATCTGTATCGCAGCGGCGCTGGTGTCGTTTCCGCTGGGCCTCATTCCGTTTGGTCCGGTGTTGCCGGGCGTAACGGTCTTGCTGTTTGGATTGGCCCTTACCGCGCGGGATGGATTCGTGCTGATCCTGGCCGGGCTGGGCCTCGCCGGAAGTTGCTATCTCATGATCCGGCTTTGGGAGCGGCTTGTTGGCTAAAACCAAGCAATAGCAACGCACAAGACTTAAATCTGACTTGTAGGGGAAGGTGGCTCCGCGAGTAGGAAATTTTGGCCGATTTCACCGTATTTCACGCCGTTCCATTTCGACGAAAATTGCAATTTAATCAGAGTGTTCGAAGAATTTTCTTGTGCTCTCGTGTTCCATCATATACCCCCTTAATCAAATTCCTTTTGGTGGGTAGGTTGGTGGGGCGAGACTGGCTCCACATTGCGGAGTCGAACTCAGATGCCGAAGATCGTTACCCCACTTTCAGCCAAGTCTGTCCAATCTTTACAACACAATGGGGTGGGCAGAAAGACCATGCACCCAGTCGGCGTTGTCGACGGTTTATACCTCGTGATTTATGAAACTGGCTCCCGGTCTTGGCTGTTTCGCGCGATGCTGAATGGACGTCGACGTCATTTTGGATTGGGCTCAGCAAGATTCGTCACGCTCGCAGAGGCGCGTGAAAAAGCAAAAGCCTGGAAAAAGCTTATCGCTGAGGGGATCGATCCGATCGCTAGTAAGAAGGCTGTCGAAGAACGTAGGATCAATTTTGCGGATGCCGTCGACCTGTTTTCTGAGTTGGAGCTCCAAGATGTCAAAGAGAAGGAACGAAAAGCCTGGCGCAGCTCGCTGAACACCCACATTATACCTTGGCTTGGAAAACGAGACGTCAACACAATCACCTCCTTACAAGTCGCCGAGGTGATGAAGCCTCTTTGGATTGAAAAGCGCGAAATGGCGAAGAAGCTTCGCATCAGGCTCGATAAAATATTTGTTTGGCTGAAGGCAAAGGGGTACCGGACAGATGATAGCCCCGCAAAATGGGCTGATCTCAAGCCCATTTTGAATCCGCTTGGTCGCGATAAGGTCACGCAACACAGGCCAGCGGTTCCTTTTGTTCAAGCCCCGACTTGGTTCTCGCTGCTCCGACAGAAAGAGCCCATATCTGCGCGCGCGTTGGAATTTCTTTGCCTCACGGCGGTGCGGTCAGGGGATGTGAGGTTTCTGACGTGGAAAGAAATCGACTTCGATTCTGAGGTCTGGACAATTCCACCAAACCGCGAGGGGACCAAGCTGAAGACACGACATCATACCGTCCCGCTCACGGCCCCAATGATGAAGCTGCTGCGTGATGCCGAAGATATCCGCTTCAGCGATTATGTTTTTCCTGGCGTGAACGGCGGGCCCATGAGTGACAGCACTATCTCAAAGATCATGCGGGAGATCCATAACGATGAAGTGAATCTTGGTCGCTCAGGTTTCCTGGATCAGCAGACGGGAAAAAGGGCTGTACCCCATGGTCTGCGATCTACTTTTAGAGACTGGGTCGCAGAGCTTACAGACTATCCCGGTGAACTTGCCGAAATTGCGATCGCGCACAAGCAGGGCTCCGACACTGAACTCGCTTACAAACGCATGTCGCAGGTCGAAAAGCGAAGGCCAATGATGGCGGACTGGGGAGAATATTTGCGAGGCGGTTCGAACTAGGGGGGACTCCGATTAGAACGACTGAAATTCGCCATTTGCGGTCATCGATGTGATCTCCATCTGTCCGTCGTCAGGTATTTGAGACTTCAGG
>NZ_AWFH01000010.1 GCF_000682715.1 Hyphomonas atlantica corrig.
ATAACGGACCACTTTTCGGGAGGCAGACCAGTTTGACTGCGTACCAGCCACAGCGCCAGTAAGAAAACGAGTGCAGAGCCGCCGAAGATTGCGAGGTTGATCCGGCTGTCCTTGTACATGTTTAACATGAAGCTCAACATGACGACGGCCATGGCGGCACCCATGATGAAGGTCATGTAGAAACGCGTTTCACTCCACCGAACGTGCTCGAAGGCGTAGGTGTTGAGATACATCAGTCCGAACATCACAATCATCGACGTGCCGATCATGGCACCGAACTTCCAGTAATTGCTCTTGTTCTCCATAAATTGCGTCCTCCTAATACTATGGTGGGGTATGGGAACCGACCAACGGCGTGGAGACCTAAAAGTTCCGTCCACCATTTGAAGTTGGCACAACGACTCACGGACTGACTTCTGTAATAAAACCAGTATGCGCTGTTGTATCAGATCGATGTTTCGATCTGGTAGCCAGGAGCAAAAATTAATCGAACCGTTGTTATCGACCGACGATTATTGCGGGTCGTCCGTTCAATAACGAAAAGTGCGGCGCCGGACGGGCAATCGAGTAGTCGCGCTGTTTGGGTATCTGCGTTGAGTGATGAAAAGGCGATAGTCCCAGCGGTGAATGGCACATGTGTAACAAGCCATTCATTAGGGCTCAGATTGCTGAATGCTTCCACATCTGAGCTGTCAGCAAGATTTTGATCGATCCATCTATCCTCAATTACATACGGACTTGTATTCGCGAAATGCAGACCGACGATGTGTAGGCCTTGTCTGGCGGCTGTCCAGCCCAGTCGTACCGCGACATCTGTTGGCGGCACTTCTGCCTCAAGACTTACAAGAGAATAGGAGTAGTCATATCCCTTCGCGATAATGTCTTCCCTGATGACTGGGACGGACAAAGTGGCTTTTCGCGCAGGATATAGCGGTACACGCGTCCCTGCTTTTCGGCGCCGATCAAGCAGGCCTTCATCTGCGAGGGCCCGCAGGGCTCGATTGACTGTCGAACGTGAACAGCCAAATTCCTCGGCCAGGTCAGCCTCGAATGGAATCAGCTGGCCGGGTTTCCAGCGACGAGAGTGAATTCGAGCAAGCGCCTCCTCCTTGACTGACTGCCAGCTCTTCTGCTTCTCATCCGTCACAACACATCCTTTAGGTTCTGCATCACTTTCCGGTATTGCTGCTCAATTGACGCATGGTGAATATGGCGGCCCTCAACGACCAGATGTCGTCCTGAGGACCAAACGTCCGCCACCAAACTGTCGCTTCCCGAAAAAATGTAACTGTCGAGGAGTGAATCTCCCTTGCGATTTGCCAGACAGATATTGTTCGAATCCAGCGCGACCAGATCAGCCACGTAGCCTGGTGCAATCCTTCCACTATTTCGTCCCGCCGCACGCGCCCCACCAGCATTGATGGCTTCGAATAATCTCCGACCCGTAGATTTGTGCTGAGAGGCAAGAGCCGCGCGGGAATGATCACGCAATCGCTGCGAATACTCGAGCATGCGCAATTCCTCGGAAAGAGAAATGCGAACATTTGAATCTGAGCCGATGCCGATCGAACCGCCCGCCGCCATCCAGTCGCTGGCATTGAATATACCGTCCCCAAGGCTGGCCTCTGTGATGGGGCAAAGTCCCGCCACAGCTCCGCTTGCTGCAAGGGAGCGAGTTTCATCAGCATCCATTTGGGTGCAGTGAATGACACACCAATCTGCCGGTCTCATGCAAGATTCAAGAAAAAGGCGAACCGGCTTCATGCCATGGGAAGCAACCACTTCATTCACCTCAGCCATCTGCTCTGCCAGATGCATGTGTACAGGCCCGCCCGCTGCCATTTGCTCGATCTTGACAATGTCATCTGGAGACACGGCACGCAGACTATGCGGAGCCACGCCAATACGGCTGTCCGGCGGAAGCTGGCTGACGCTGTGGGTTGCGGACTCGAACAATCTCTGAAAATCATCAAGGCTGTTGCCAAATCGGATTTGACCTCGGCCCAGAGGACGCTTGTCGCAACCTGCGTATTGATAAAGGACGGGTAGCAGCGTCAGTCCGATGCCGGTCGTTTGCGCGGCTGCGACAATTCTGTCGCTCATTTCAGAGACGGCCGCATACGGACGACCATCCGATTGGTGATGAAGATAGTGGAATTCGACATTTGTTGAGTACCCTGCTTCCAACATTTCCATCTGAACGAAGGCAGCAATCGCTTCAACGTCGTCTGGGGTCAGTTGGTCCAGAAACCGATACATCAGTTGACGCCAAGTCCAGAACGAATCGGACGGATCCGGTCCGCGTCGCTCGGTTAGCCCCGCCATTGAGCGCTGGAAACTATGGGAATGCACGTTTGTCGGCGAAGGCAGAACCACGCCCCTTCTGATGCCTTCGGGTGGCGTATCAGGCGTTACAGATTCAATGAGCCCATTTGCGTCGATGGCGATGCGGACTGCTTCGAACCAGCCATCTTTCAGTAACGCGGATCCGGCCCAGACAATAGCCATTCGGTCTTTCCTTGACTCTCGAATATGTGTAGACATATTAAGCCTGTCTTCGTCACAACGCAACTCGCTATCATGCTTCTTATCAACGCCAATCTCGCCACACTCGACGGCAGTGATGCTTATGGCCTCATACAGGATGGGGCGATTTGGATTCGTGGCGGACGGATACTGTGGGCAGGGTACCACGACCGAATGCCTGACGAGGCGAGAGACCAAGAGGCGCTTGACCTTGACGGGCGGCTGGTAACTCCGGGCCTCGTCGACTGTCATACGCACATCGTTCATGGCGGAGATCGAGCGAGCGAATTCGAGTCTCGCCAGCAGGGGGCGACCTATGAAGAAATTGCGAAAGCGGGAGGTGGGATCATCTCGACCGTGCGCGACACGCGTAGGGCGAGTTCAGATGAATTGCTCGCGAGTGCTCTAAGCCGTGTAGATGAGTCGTTGGCTGGTGGGGTAACAACTTTAGAGATCAAGTCGGGTTATGGACTCGATATCGACACTGAACTCAAGATGTTGCGGGTAGCTCGAGAGATAGCTCGTCAACGGCCGGTCAGAATAAAAGCTACGTTTCTCGGCGCCCACGCCGTCCCTGCAGAGTATGCAGGGAAGGCTGATATGTATCTGCAGGATGTATGTCTGCCAGCCTTGGAGCAGGCCCACGCCGAAGGACTTGTGGATGCGGTAGATGGGTTCTGCGAGAATATTGCATTCTCAGCAGACCAAATTCGGACCGTATTCGAGAAGGCATCGCAGCTAAATCTGCCGGTCAAGCTGCACGCAGAGCAACTGTCGCGAATAGGCGGGACACAGGCGGCAACCGCGTACCGCGCGCTTTCTTGCGATCATCTCGAGTACTCCTCAAAGTCCGATATCGACGCCATGGCTCAAGCCGGCACAGTGGCTGTGTTGCTTCCGGGCGCCTTCTATTTTCTTCGGGAGACGAAGCTGCCTCCGATTGCGCTATTCAGGAACAGGGGCGTGGATATGGCTCTCGCGACTGACTGCAATCCCGGGTCTTCGCCGCTGACTTCGATGCTTCTCTGTATGAATATGGCGTGCACACTGTTCGGGCTGACGCCTGCGGAGGCGCTGGCGGGTGCGACTATGAACGGTGCGAAGGCGCTAGGTCTCGACGATGTGGGGTGCATCCGTGCCGGCAATTATGCCGACCTTGCTGTATGGGATGTCGGACACCCGGCAAAATTGTCTTACCTGATCGGCTCAACGCCTCTGCATATGCGGATCTTCGAAGGAGAAATCGCATGATTGTCCTGGAGCCGGGGCGTACCTCGCTGAAAATTCTAGAGAACATCTGGAGAAACGATCACCCCGTCAGACTGTCGGAATCGGCGAGGGATGGCGTAGACCGTGCTGCCGAGATCGTCGCTCGACATTCCGAGGGACGCGAGGCGATCTATGGCGTTAACACCGGATTCGGTAAGCTTGCTTCGATCAAGATAGCGCCGGAGGACACGCAAGCACTGCAGACCAACCTTGTGCTGTCGCATTGCTGCGGTGTGGGAGAGACGCTGGATATTCCGACAACGCGATTGATGATGACGCTCAAGCTGCTCTCGCTTGGACGAGGCGCATCGGGCGTTCGATGGAGCGTGATCAGTCTTATAGAAGATATGCTAGAGCGGGATGTCGTGCCGGTCGTGCCCGCCCAAGGGTCGGTAGGGGCGAGTGGTGATCTCGCGCCCCTGGCCCATATGGCAGCGGCAATGATCGGCGCGGGTGAAGTTTATTACCGTGGTCGACGCGTTAATGCGCGGGAAGGATTGGAATCGGCTGGATTGATGCCGGTTCAATTAGGCCCCAAGGAGGGGCTCGGTCTGATCAACGGGACCCAGTTTTCGACAGCGTGTGCCCTTGCAGGCCTATTCGACGCAAACAGGAATCTCGTTCAGGCGCTCGTATCTGCTTCATTGTCTACGGATGCGGTAATGGGGTCAACTGCGCCGCTATTAGCGGAAATTCATGAGTTGCGTGGTCATCCCGGACAGATACGCGTAGCTGCTGCAATGCGTACTATCATGTGTGGCTCCGAGATACGAGAAAGCCACAGGCAGGATGACGTGCGGGTGCAGGATCCTTACTGCATCCGATGTCAGCCACAGGTTGCGGGCGCCGCGTTGGATCTTCTCGTTCAGGCGGGCAATGTACTCGAAATAGAAGCAAATGCTGTCTCCGATAATCCCCTGGTGCTCGTAGAGCGCGAGGAAATTGTGTCGGGGGGAAATTTTCATGCCGAACCTGTGGCTTTCGCAGCTGATCTGATCGCGCTGGCGATTGCAGAAATTGGGGCAATCGCTCAACGACGTATCGCGGTAATGGTTGACCCGACATTGTCGTTTGACCTTCCCCCTTTCTTAGCAAGCTCTCCGGGTTTGAATTCCGGCATGATGATCGCTGAGGTCACGACTGCGGCATTGATGAGCGAGAACAAGCATCTTGCCAATCCGTGCTCCACTGACTCCACACCGACATCGGCAAATCAGGAAGACCATGTTTCAATGGCGGCGCATGGCGCCCGTCGGTTGGCACGTATGAACCAAAATCTCAGCATGATCCTTGCAGTCGAATTTCTCTGCGGGGCTCAGGGCGTTGAATATCGAGCACCATTGCGGACAAGTCCTGCTCTGGCGCGCGCCATCCAGACGCTACGCAAGGATATTGCGCCGCTCGGGAACGATAGATTTATGGCTCCCGACCTCGAGCATGCCGGGCGTTTGGTTCGAAGCGGCGTACTCTCTGAAGCGGCGGGCCTGCCGGCTGACCTCAGTGAGATCGCGTTGTGAATCCGGTTGCTGTCTCAAGAGGGCAGTCACCCCTTATCCTGGGGCTGCCTCATAGCGGAACCTATGTGCCGCCTGAAATTTTCAACGCACTGAATGCTCGGGGGCAAAGGCTCGCTGACACAGATTGGCATGTTGATCGCCTGTATGATGGCATATTCCCTGAAGCGACAACTGTGAAGGCAAACTTCAACCGCTACGTTATTGACGCGAACCGATCTCCTGATTCCGAGAGTCTTTACCCGGGGCTGAACACGACAGGGCTGGTGCCGACGACGGACTTTGACGGGTTGCCCATTTGGGAGAGCGAACCTCTTAGCGATGAGATAGACGCGCGACGAACTGCTTGGCACGCTCCTTATCACGCAGCGTTGGCGCACGAAATTCACCGCGTTCGGGAGTTGCATGGAATCGCTGTGCTCTACGATTGCCACTCCATACGTTCTTCGGCCCCATACCTTTTTCAAGGTCGTCTGCCGGACTTCAATATCGGTACAAATTCCGGGCTGTCCTGCGATGTCAGAATCGCCGATGCCGTTGAAGAAGTGTGTCACAAAGCCCAAGGCTTAACCACAGTACGTGATGGCCGCTTCCGGGGAGGCTGGACCACCCGACACTATGGCTGCCCGGACAATGGTATTCACGCGATCCAGATGGAGCTGGCTCAATCGGCATACCTGTCTACCGAGAGCGAACCGTTTAACTACGACATTGAAAAGTCGAATACCCTCCGCGGCCATCTGCGATCGATCCTCGACGCCATTATCGCCGAGATAACTACTCTGGAAAGCAAGACATTATGAATCCCCGACATAACCAAAGAGACATCTATCCCCCTACTGGCAATCAGATTACTGCGAAAAGCTGGTTGACGGAGGCGCCGATGCGTATGCTGATGAATAATCTTCATCCGGATGTCGCCGAGAACCCTCACGAGCTTGTCGTTTACGGCGGTATTGGGCGGGCGGCGCGCTCGTGGGCTGACTTTGACAAGATTGTGGACAGCTTGAAGCAACTGGAGGAAGACGAAACTCTTCTGGTTCAATCCGGCAAACCGGTAGGTGTGTTTCGAACACATGCCGACGCTCCGCGTGTCCTGATCGCCAATTCAAATCTTGTCCCTCATTGGGCGAACTGGGATCACTTCAATGAACTCGATCGCAAGGGTCTGGCCATGTACGGTCAGATGACTGCGGGGTCATGGATCTATATCGGCTCACAGGGAATTGTTCAGGGCACGTATGAAACTTTCATGGAAGTCGGCCGTCAGCATTACCAGGGCGACTTGAAAGGGCGCTGGATTCTGACGGGCGGACTTGGCGGTATGGGCGCAGCTCAGCCGCTCGCTGCAGTCATGGCCGGCGCGTGCTGCCTGGCAGTTGAATGCGATGAAACGCGCGTCGATTTCCGGATGCGCACTGGCTATGTCGACGCAAAAGCTGAATCTCTTGACGAAGCTTTGGGAATGATCGCAGACTGGACGGCCAAAGGAGAGGCAAAGTCTGTCGCGCTTATCGGCAATGCGGCAGAAGTTCTTCCCGAGATCTATCGGAAGGGTGTGCGACCAGATATTCTAACTGATCAGACCAGTGCGCATGATCCATTGCATGGATACCTTCCGAAGGGATGGAGTGTTGCCGAGTGGAGAGAGCGACAGACTACCGATCCCAAAGCTGTCGAGGCAGCTGCTCGCGCCAGTATGGAAGTCCATGTGCGGTCCATGGTAGACTTCTGGAAGGATGGAGTCCCGACACTGGATTATGGCAACAACATTCGCCAGGTCGCACTGGAGCAGGGGTTCGATGACGCTTTTGCGTTTCCTGGATTCGTTCCAGCCTATATTCGTCCGCTCTTCTGTCGGGGAATAGGGCCCTTTCGTTGGTGCGCACTTTCTGGAGATCCGGAAGACATCTACAAGACGGATGCGAAAGTCAAAGAACTCGTCGATGACCCGCATCTGCATAACTGGCTCGACATGGCCAAAGAACGGATTGCATTTCAAGGGTTGCCTGCGAGAATTTGCTGGGTGGGTCTTGGTGTCCGTCATAAACTCGGTCTCGCTTTCAACGAGATGGTTCGCACAGGGGAACTTTCTGCCCCTGTCGTGATCGGTCGTGATCACCTTGATTCCGGTTCCGTCGCATCGCCCAACCGCGAAACAGAATCGATGCGGGATGGTTCTGATGCGGTATCGGACTGGCCATTGCTGAATGCATTGCTCAATACCGCGTCCGGGGCGACCTGGGTGTCCCTGCACCATGGGGGAGGAGTCGGTATGGGTTTTTCGCAACACTCTGGCATGGTCATTTGCTGTGATGGAAGCGTTGAAGCAGATCGTCGCCTGGAGCGGGTGCTGTGGAATGACCCAGCGACAGGCGTAATGCGGCATGCTGATGCAGGGTACGATATTGCCTTGGAATGCGCGCGCGACAGCGGGCTCAATCTGCCGGCCATCCTTTAAAGGGGTATAAGTAGTGATTTCGGACACCGACTGGCCGACGCCGCAATCAGTGTTGCAAACTCTTGAGCCTTTCTCAAGATGTGAGGTGACTGTCGAGGAACTCGTAGCGCGAGCCGGGGTGAACCATGCTCGCGAAGGAAACAACTTGCCTGCGACTCCACGTCCGACGGAGGAGCAACAAACAAGGTTCTGACTTGTTAATTTTTAACAGTCGTCTTGCCTCGGCGTCAGGCATAATTGAACGCACGCGGTGCTCGAACTTCTGCAGGGGAGCATGCTCCATCAGATACTCGTTAGGCGTGCTGCATGAGAAATCTATTGCACCATACCCCGGGAGAACAGCTTTCGGAACGAAGCGCTCTTCCAATTGTAGTGGGACACCATTTTCCTGATGAACGACAATTGAATGATAAACGGGGGCACCAGCCTCGATCTCCAGCTGCCTCGCTACGGCGCGGGAGGCACTTTCAAGCGAATTTTGAACCATTATTGCTGAGTAGGTGCTGCGCCGACTCCGGATTTCGTCTGCAATATTGTTGATCGCGATCAGCTGTCCCCGGGATTGAGTTTCGGCAACAAATGTGCCGACCCCCGCTATACGCATGACCACGCCTGAATCTTTAAGTTCCTTTATGGCGCGATGGACAGTCATCCGCGCAACATTAAATTCTGCCGCCAGATCCGTTTCCGACGGAATACGGTCATTCGGCTTGAGATCTCCCGATTCAATCAGACCCGTGATATGTTGTTTTATT
The DNA here is from genome assembly GCF_000682715.1 of Hyphomonas atlantica corrig. Classification (GTDB taxonomy): domain Bacteria; phylum Pseudomonadota; class Alphaproteobacteria; order Caulobacterales; family Hyphomonadaceae; genus Hyphomonas; species Hyphomonas atlantica. The sequence continues at coordinate 8,526 of NZ_AWFH01000010.1, forward strand.
TTTACATAGAGCGGAGCAGGCAAGGAAGGAGCATCCTCAATTTGTTCAAATTCGAGTACAAGTGAATTGGTTTATCGGGTAATCAAGGAAAAAACCTGTGTCGGATTAGGCCACCCTAAACCAAACCGGACTGAAAGGAATACTCACAATCGGAATACATGTTCGGCTAGGGGGCCAATTCAGAAAGCAACGCTATTCCCTGAGATCTGGGCGTAGGAAAGATTTATGAACCAAAATCATCGAACGCGATCCTGTCTTTCGAAACCTCAAAAGATTCGAGAAGCGCAAGCGTGGCTTTCAGCATTGCCGGTGGCCCGCATATATAAAAACTGCAGCTTCCGAGATCAGGGTGTCGTGCGAGAAACTGGTCTCGGAGGGTTTCATGGATCATCCCGCGGTGTCCGGTCCAGTCCAGGTGTTCGGAGAGGTCGGAAATGGCCACGTGCCATGAGAAATTTTGATGTAAGTCCCCGAGTGACTTGAAATCCTCTTTGTAGACGACATGATCAGGCGTTCTCACGCCATACCAAAATGAAATGGGGCGGGATGTCTTTTTTCTCCGCAGTTGGTCGATAATCATGGAGCGAATAGGTGCGATCCCCGCACCACCTGCGATGAAAACGAGTTCTTCGGCTTCTTCATCGACACGAAAGTCCCCGAACGGGCCTCGAAGACGAACTTTGTCGCCCCGATTCAGGCTGGTGAGATAAGCAGACCCGAGACCGACTGGAACGCCCGCCTTATCTGGTTTTGCAAGCGCTAGACGAATGTTGAGAATGATTTCATTGCCAAATTCGCCCGGCGCATTCGCCAGTGAGTAGGTGCGGTAGACGTTTTGATCAGTTCCGAATGTCCGGTCAGTGCCGGATGCTTCCCACTGCGATTTCACTGTCGGCGGCAACGGCAACTTGTCGAGGTGTGACTCGAATGGCGGAACTTCGACCTGCAAATAGCTTCCAGCTCGAAAATCCAGTGGTGACGGCAAGACAAGGCGAAGTTCGTACATATCCGGTGTCAGAAAAGTCGCTGAAACGACGCGGCCGTCCAGCTCGGCAGCATCTAGAAGGCCATGTGGGAGGGTAACTGTGACGGGTGCCTCGATCGTATGTTGACAAGCAAGTCGATAGCCAGCTTCTAGTTCCGTCTCTGGAATTTGGCGGCGGTCAGCTGGAACAATTGGCCAGTCTGAACTGACCTTGACCCGGCATAGCCCGCAAGTGCCTCCCCCTCCGCAGGTTGAAGGCAGGGGATATCCCAGATTCTCCATCGTGGAAAAAAGCGAGCGAAGCGGTCGTGTCTCAACCTTCTTCAGCGCAGTTCCTTCGCTATCGACGAGTGATAATGGTATGCTGTGGTTCCGATGAAGCCATCGGCGCGTCAGATTGAAATCTCTGGCCCGGAAACTATCCCACCAAAGTGCGATGCCGCTAACGCCCAGCCAGAGTACAATAAGGGCCGCAATGACGATCAGCGGGTGATTGAAATCCGTGCGGTTCTGATAGTCCATGATGTGGAGCATCCAGAATACATCAAAGGCCCGCCAGTAATTGTTGCGCCGTTCAAGAATCTCACCCGTCGCAGCTGACACATAGATCGCGGTAGCTTCAGCATCGGAGAAGTCGATCCGCCAGGTGGGGTCGGAATGGTTGCGTGTCTCCAGCGTGCTCTCGCTAAGGTATTCTGCTTTTTTGACAGTGCCTGGCCCGGAGTAATCACTTTTGGCGATAGCTATAGCCAGGTCTTCTCCAATGCCGATCGGCGCTCCTGTAACCGCATCGCTTAAAATCACGCCATCCTCAGTTTCGATGCGGTAGACAAGCATACCGTACAACGGCTGTAGTGTGATTTGGCGGACATCCGTCCCTTGCGGAAGAGTTGGCATTACCACGGGGTCGGGTGCCAATCTGGCGAGCGGGAGGGGATCTTCCGGCGCAGACTGACGGTGCGCACCCGCCACTTTATCATGCGGAAGAAGAGCCATTCCAAGGCCGCTCAACATCCAGAGCGCCAGCTGAATGCCAAGGAGGAGCGCAATCCATTTATGAGCTTTTCGAATGAGGATCATGATGCAATCTGCCCCCGGCGCCTGAAGCTGAAGAAGAGGAGGCACATACCCACCAGGGAAAGCAAAAGACCGAGGCCTGCTGCAATACGAAGCAATGGATTGTTCACATCAGCACGCTCTTCATAGTCCATGATGTGGAGCATCCATGCAAAGTCGAACAACCGCCAGTATGTATGACGACGCGTCACGAGCGAGCCATCACTGGGTGACACATAGAATGCTGTGGAACCAGGGTCGTCGAAGTCGATTCTCCACAATGGAAGGGGGCGCGACTGGATTTCGCTGGGCGCGTCCGCCTTATCCTCAAGTAGAGTTGCAGACCGGACTTCATTGTCCCGGGTATAGTGGAAGCGTGCGACGGCGATTGCGTCAGACTCCTGAATCGGCGACAGGACCACCCCAGAACCAGCATCAACAAGTTTCAGACCTTCATCAGACGTGACTCTGTAGACGGGCCGGCCGACCCAGTTCGCTAGTGTGATGCTTGTGGCGTCGGGATATTCTGAAACGATTTCCGCGAATGTGACTGCAGGCTCGTCGTCTGCCTCAATGATCTCTGTCATGTTCGTTACAAGGTGATCACCATGTATGAAATCGAGATCGACAACCACCATGTAAACCCCGGACGCTAACCAGAGCAGCACTTGTCCTCCGATGGCCAAAGAGAGCCATTTGTGCCATTGGCGCAGCTTGAATGCGATCTTCTTGCTCATCGATCATCCTGATCCTTTTGTACCTTGGCTGCTCGCACTACACGGCGATACGCTCATGAACTATGTCCTTATCCGGACTATAGATCTGACGAATGTTTGCATTGAGCATTTGGTTAGCTCAACGGACACAAAGAGGGTAACCGAAAGCCTGCAGACGTCTTGTGGCGTCTGCAGGCTTCTGGCAATTACCGCCGATATGTCAGCCGGACGTATCCGCGACGCCCCAGCAGATCGTACGTCATTGTGTCAGTATTGCCGTCTGTCCAGCTCGCCACAAAAGGAGGGTCATTCTGGAAGATATTGTCGATACCAAGTGTAAACCGCAATTCCTCCGACACATCGTAGCTGAACTGCGCATTGTGGTAGAATTGCGCCGGGATATTAGAGCCCGGTCCGGAAGTCGCGAAGAAATCATCGCCTTCGCCGATCATCTGTACGGAATATGTCCCTGACCATCTATCAGCAGTGGTGGTCCAGGAACCGAGAGCTCGCCACTCAGGGTAGCCGCCGTTGCCACCGCCAATGTAGCCGTTGATAACCGTGGGCTGATCGCCTGCAAACGCGACGGTTTCGTACTCCGACAGATACGTCGCGTTGAAATCGATTGAGTGAGCCAGTCCGAACTTGTCGAAATCGTAAACAACGCCGATGTCGAGCCCCTTCATTGTTTCGCTACCTGTATTGGCGTTCTGCGTCGAAAGGTAGTTCACATCGCCGTTGAGCGGGTTTCTCGTATGATGTTCCGGGCCGCAGAACTGATGTGAAAGATTTGGGGACTCATAGCAAAGGGCAAGCTTGGTCGAGCCCGGTGTGGTCCGGATCGCGTTGTCAATCTCGATATCGAAGTAGTCGAGTGTGACCGACAGGCCTTCAAGCGGTTGCAACACTGTGCCGATGGTGAAGGATTCTGAAGACTCAGGCTCCAGATCAGGGTTTCCGCCCGCATCAGTTAGGATGGTGTTCCCGAGCTGCACGTAATTGACAGGAACCCCCGCAGCCTGACAGTTTTGGGAAACATTGCTTGACGGTGAAAGACTTGCCCAGCCGGAGCATGGATCGACCGTTGTGAGGTTGCCTTCCGACACACCGCCAAAAAGCTCAGGCACATTGGGGATTCTGAATGCGGTGGCAAATGTTCCGCGAAGTTTGATCGCGTCGTTGACCCGCCAGTTGATGCCAGCTTTGTAGTTCGTATCGCTTCCAAACAGGTCATAATCCGAATAACGGACTGCGCCATCCAGATCGAGGGACTGCACAAATGGCCTGTCCTTCAAAACAGGCACGCTCACTTCAGCGAAGACTTCCTTGGCAGTTGTCGATCCGGAAATCGGGTCTTGCTGGTTACCTAATGCCAAGCCTGCGACAGCGAGGGAGTCAGGGTTTCGCCAGCCCTTGTCTTCGCGCCACTCCGCACCGAACGCTGCGCCAACTGTTCCGGCTGGGAGCGCAAACAGATCACCGCTCACGCTGGCGCTTAGGGCTTTCTGCTCGTTGCCACCAAGCCCGGTTTCAGTGAAGACGATGTAGTCCAGCACCTCCGGCGTGACATCACCATAGCCAAACAAGTCGGCGCAAGGAATACCGTTTGAGCCGCACACCGTTGTGTCGAGTGTTTGAGAAAGGCGACCGGTATTGATATTGTTGAGGATTGAGTCCGAGCCTGTGTTTCTGCCCCAATTCAAGGACGCTTCGTAACTCCACGTGTCGCCGAGAGAGCCGCGTAGGCCTGTTACAATCCGGAACGTGTCCGTCTCCTGCTCAAATGTACGGGCACCGTTTTCGAGTAGTCTGCGGCGTTCTAGAACAAAGTCCACACCCGTTGGGTTTCTCGGGTGATTGGCGTCGAACGCGATATCTACGAGTGTCGCAGGAGAGGCGGGCTGGGTAGACCAACGTTTTGTGTAGAGGAGCTCGGCAAACAGATCTGTCGTGTCAGTCAGGTGATAGGTGCCAAACGTTGCAAAGCTGAGGCGTTCCAAGGGGTTCGAGGCGTTAAAGTACCGGTTGTAGTTGAAGCCATCTCGCACGCCGTCATAGATTTGGAATGAATCTCCATCGCCTCCCGGCACCTGGTTGAAGTTGACCCGAGTGGGGCCAGTGAGGACGGTCCCGTCCGGCATGACATAGCCCGCTGGAAGCGTACCGCGGCCGCCAATCGTTGAGGAGCTTAGACCATCACAAACAAAGCCGTTCGGTGTAGGGGTTCCCGGACATGGAGCGCGACTTTCGTCCCATAGCGGTGCGGCCCCATTGTCTTGGTAGCTTACATTGAACATGACGTCGGCTTTGTCGCTGGAGGCTCCCCAGTTCAGGTCCAGGAGCAACTCTTCGCCATCGCCTTCGTCGGTCATTCCGTACTTTGCGGACAGCTCGAAACCGTCATAGCTTTCTTTGGTGATCAGGTTGATCACGCCTGCGACTGCATCAGCTCCATATGTTGCCGAAGCCCCGTCCTTGAGAACTTCGATGCGCGACACCAGCGACATCGGGATCATGGACAGGTCTACGGCACTGTTAGCGCCTGTGCCGCCATATACGATCCGGCGGCCATTCAGAAGCACGAGCGTGCGGTTCACGCCGAGGCCCCTCAGGTTGATCTGCGGCGTACCCCAACCATTGGAGACCCAATATGCACTGGTCGAATTTCCACCAAACCCAGCAGAGGAGGGGAGGCGTTGAAGCAGCGTTTCGAGATTTGTGATGCCTGATTGTTCAATTTCAAGGCTATCCAGAACTGTGACGGGTCCCACACTGGTCAAATCTGTGCGCTTGATCCGGCTACCTGTGACCGTAACGGTTTCCTGAACCTGAGTGTCGTCAGTAGCCGGTGCGTCCTGGGCGACCGCAGTAGCTGCTGCCAGGCATGCCGCTAGCGGAAAGATCGCTGCACTCTTCAATATGTTGTTCTTCAGATGGTTCATGGGGCCGTCTCCTTGTTTCTGGTGGCTATAGGGTTACGTCACACGATTAATACATACCTGTATAGACAGCTTGGAGGTTGGCGATCAATTAAATATTAAAAATACCTTCATGAATTGGTCGGGTGATCGTTTTGTGTGCGGAATGCCTGCTCGGCAGGCAGTTGGGATCCAGCGCATATACTATGAGGGGATTTGGTTTGGTCGTGAGTAATGCTTACATGCTGTCTGTGATGAATTCACTGACGCGCAATGGGTTCTGGCGTTCATTCGCATTAGTCCCTCTTGAAACTCTTGTGCATCAGAAAAAAGACGAGCGAGGCTGAGCAGGAGATGAGCAGAAAGCCATTCAGGGATTCCAGCCCAGCTAGAAATCTCGAATGTCCCGTGGGGTAGATGTCACCAAGGCCGAGCGAAGTGTAATTGACCAGAGAAAAATAGAAGATGTCCATGAAACTATCGCTGTCGCCTCCCTTGAATCCGCCCAGCCCAGTTGAGTCCATCACCGCAAAGCCCAATGCGTAAAGCATGGCTTCGATAAGGTGCGCAGCGCCTGCGCCGCAAATACCGGCCAGCATAGCCCAATATCCCGGCTTCAATCGCGCCGTGATTACGCCATACAGCCGGGTCAGCGCAAAATAATGGACCGTGCTTGCGAGGCAGAAAATGAGAACGCCGATGAGAATGGACCCGGTCATGACGGATCCATGTGATCGTGGAAAGTGCTTTGATCGGAGCTTTGGTTCCGCAAGTGACGAAGGAAGAATCGTTCGAAGGCGAACACGGTTGTCATGCCTCCAATTGCGATAAGAATGATCGTTGGATCGGCCTGCCATTTCAGGATCAGAAATGCGCCAAGCGCCACTGCATCCAGCACCAAAGCTGTCACGAGGATGCACGAAAGCGGTCCGAAGAAGACCGTAAAGACGAGATTGAGGAAGTCAGCCTTCATCAGGGTGACCGCCTCCTTGTGATTGCGAAATACTTCGCGACGCGGGCGCATCTCAGTCCTGAGGATCTCCTGCAGGAAGCACTTACAAGGGTGCTTTGTGGAGATCGCGAGAGGCCTCCGGATGTCGACATTGTTGCCTTTCTCGGCGGTGTCATGAAGAGCATTGCAAGTTCAGAAGTGCGAAAGCGCGCCCGTCGTGAGGATGCCGGATATGCTGAAACGCCCGCCGATCTCGGCTTGTTCGCAGATACTGTGAGCGATGGTCGGGCAGGTATTGAAGACACTATCTGCCGTAAGGAGCATGACGCCGAATTTCATGCCTGGCTGTGTGAGCAATTCGAAGATGACGAAACCATGCTGGTTTTGCTGGGCATGTTTGAAGGGCTGTCGGGTGAAGAGCTTTGCTCTCAGACAGGCGTCACAAAGGGCCAGCTCGCCACCATCAGGCGAAGGATTCGCCGCAAGATAAATGAATTCGAAGGTCGGAGAGGATCATGACCGATTCTAAAAAGCGCGCCGAGCTCGACCGTCTTGATGACGCCATGCTCGACGACATTCTCGGTATGACCAATGCGGAGATTCAGCAAGAACTGGAATCTCTGGGTCACAAGACTGGCGATGGCAAATCCATGTTTGGCCGTGCATTAATTGCGGCGAAAGGGCATGCGGGTTTTGTTGAGCTCAAGAAGGCGCGCGTTGAACTCTTGGAGGATCGACGAAAGCGAGAGGCGCGCAGCCGGTCTCAAACGCCAGACGAGGCGCGCGCTTTCTTGCACCGGGTTCAAGCAGAACTGAGCGAACTAACGATCGCGGCAAGAAACGCGGATGGTTCAGAGCTGTCGGACAGGGATGCATTGGCGCAGCTCGAAGATGTTTTGGAGCTGCTTGGGGAGCTTAATATAGATCTGAATGATGAAAGCAAAAAGTGACTACCTTTCAGCGTCCTGAACTCCTTATGCAGCGCTACGGTATTGTCACGCCGGAGCAGATCGATCTGGAGGCGTTAGCGTGGTTGCTCAATGCGAGGGTCCGTTATCGCCCGCTGGATGGCTGTGAAGCGCAAATCATGGGTATCAGGGATAGGGCAATCATTACAATTGATGACCGGGGAGGCGCCGAACGTGCCCGCTTCTCGCTCGGGCATGAAATTGGACACTGGCAGTGCCACAAGAACCAGAATCTGCACTGCTCCAAAGAAGTCATCGGCTCGACCCGGGACGCTGGTTCGGCGAAGGAGTGGCAGGCTGATACTTATTCAGCTGGACTGCTTATGCCGAGATACATGTTTGAGCCTAGAGCCAAGTCTTATGATCGTCCTTCGTTTCGCTCGATCAGCGAATTAGCATCAGAGTTCCGGATAAGCCGCACAGCTACCGCGCTTCGCTTCGTCGGTACAGATCCAGTCTACTCAATCTTGATTTGCTACGGACCAAATGGCCGAAACTGGTTCCGAAAATCGAGGAACTGGCCCTCAACGTTGATCCCTGCCAGGGAGGTGGGCGCGAACTCGGACGTACTGGGTCTCCTTTTCGAGCGATGCACTGAAGCGCGCGACGCACGGCGAGAACCGGCCAGCACTTACTTCAATGGCAACGACCTTCAGGATGAGGAGGTCTTTGCCCATGCTGTGCGCACTGGAGCAAGCGATGATCCAGTTGGGCGGAGTGTCATGGTGCTGGTGGTGCCAGTCAGGAGCCGCCTGATCGAGCTCGCTGAGCGCAGAAGTGCGTGGTAAACTAGGATGCTTTGCCGAGTGGCAGAGTACCTTGGCCATCCGGGTAGGCTCTGCGCGATTTTGAATTTGGTTTCGACGCAGGACGATCGCTCAATAGAGGTTTGAGGTCCTGAGGCGCCTTGAGATGAACAAAGCCCTTGGAAGGAGCGTAGTACAGCGCGACTTTTTTTCCAGCTTCCAGCAGGGTTTCGGCATTCGAAATCGATCCTTTCGATTCGCCGTCCCATAAGATGAAGCCATACTCTGCTGCCTCCGCCATGGCCTTGTCCTTGACCGTATAGAACGCTCTGCCTTTCAATTTTGGGTCAACGTCAACCGCTTCTACCGGCCAAGAGCCAATATTGTTCCGGCATTTGCCGGCCGAGCAAAAGACAGTGACAAACAAGTAGTGCTGGTCGGCCAAGTATGATTGCATGGCTTTGTCAGCGCCATTGGCATCACCGACCACGATCTTCAATTCCTTGCGCATCATATTCTGCAGACGCTCTCGAATCTGGTCGTTGAGACGACTTATGTTTCGAGATCCCGAAAGGAACACCGTGCTCATCGATTGCTTCGCGTTTTTGTCATCGTCAAAACACATACGCGTGCTGCGCCTCCTTCGGTAAGCAGTATATCAGTCGCCACGTTCAACGTCGAACCTGACCGGAAGAGATCATCAACGAGTAAAATTTGCTTTCCTTTCACTCTCTCTCCTTTGTGAAGAGATAGAGCTTTCCGAAGTAGGTCCAACCGAGCGACCGGATCAGTTATTCCTTTGAGCTCCTCATCACCGGAATTTAAGAGCAGATCGTCAAGAACGCTCACTTTTCTCCTTTTTCCAATTTCGGCAGTTATCAGCTGGACCGGCTGATAGGCGCGCTTCTTGTTTGTTGCAGGTATCGGAACCAGGGCGTCGAATCCCTCTATTCCCTTTATCTGATCAAGCAATTCCACAATTCTCGCAACAGCCCCCCGATTCTGGGCGTATTTCAGTTCATATACAAGCTGCCCCATTTCACTCCGCTTTGTGTCGTAGCGGTCTCGCCCTCCCGCATCCACGCCGAGATACTCGCTGGAAACAGTATGGATATCGAATGCCTTGCCGACCGCCCAATTACCTTCAATGCTTTCTACCATCGGGAAGGAATCCCCCACTTCTATGTTGGTCGGCGACCTTAGGCTGACTCGGCAGAGCTTGTCTTTAAGTGTCGCCGAAGCGAAACTCGAACGAACATGCGTTATTACTGCCGTAGAACGCAGTTGGCCAATTCGCCCGACGTCTTCGAAAGTTTTAATGCCTTGTAATAAAAGGAATTACTAGCTTACTCTTTTGTTGGGTGCGCCCTCCCGCACCCAACAAGCCCCTGATATCCTCGCGGATTTCGGGGGCTTTTCCTTTGGTGCCTGTTCAGGCGCGTTTGGCCGGGATGACCGCTACGGTAAATCGCGAAATACAGACCAGTCGACCGTCCTCATCCACGATGCGGATAGACCAGATCTGAGTTGTTCGGCCCAGCGCCTCTGGGGTTGCCTTCGCATACACGTATCCGCTCATGACCGGGCGGATATGGTTGGCATTGATTTCAAGACCGACACCGACCTGTTCACTGGAATCAAGCGTGAGGTTGGACGCAATAGAGCCAACGGTTTCTGCCAGGGCCACTGACGCGCCACCATGCAGGCGGCCGTGAGGCTGAACCGTGCGGCCATCGACAGGCATCCTGGCAGTCAGCGAATTTTCTGTTGCGTCAATGACTTCAATCCCGAGGTGTTCAACCAGGGTAGGTGACTCGTAATGTGTGAGGGCTTGCGGTTGCGGGACCCCATTCTTCCAGATCGACATGTGTGATGCTCCGAAACTTGATGCTTTCGAAGCAGACTTAGCAAACAGATTCAGGCGCGTCGCCGATGCCCCAAAGGCAAGCAGGTTGGAGGGGTGCCGTGAATTCAGGCTTTGGAAGTGAGCTTGCGTTGAATGCGTTTCGTCGCGTTGGAAATGATCTTCGGATAGGATGCGGGCAGTAGACGTGCGAGCCGGTCCAAATGCTTGGCCTGCGGCGTGACAATGATACGGCACTTGCCCTTGGCAACGCCGTTGAGGATATCCATCGCCGCGGCATCCGCTGGATAAGTCAGGAATTTCTTTTCGTAGACCGACAGCACTTTCAAAGCCTGCTCGCGTTCTTCTGGCGTCATCTTTGCGAGATCTGCTTCCTTCGCTTTGGCGATGTTGGTTTTGACGCCGCCAGGGTGGACCACGACCACCTGCAGATTCGCGCCGGAAAACAGGGCGTCCGTCCGGATGGCTTCTGTAAGGCCACGGACTGCAAACTTGGTCGTGCAATAGATGGCGACGTTCGGCTGTGCGACGAGGCCATTCAGACTGGAGATATTGACGAGAATCCCTGAACCGCTGCTTTCCAGGTGGGGCATGAAGGCGCGCGAGGCGTGCAGAACCCCCATCAGGTTGATGTCGATGACTTTCTGGATGGTTTCCAAAGGCGTGTCGGCTATGGAACGTCCGCCACCGGATATTCCGGCATTGTTGTAAAGTTGGTGGATTGCGCCAAACTTGCTGAGAATGGCATCGGGGTAGGCATAGATCGCAGCGCTGTCGGACACGTCCAGAATTTGACTGTGCAGTTGCACGCCCTCTGCGTGCAGCATCTGTTGGGTTTCATCGAGGCCGACAGGGTCAATGTCCGAAATTGCCAGACGAGCGCCGGCGCGTGCCAGTGCGAGGGCCAACTCCCGACCGATACCACTGCCGGCACCGGTGACGACGCAAGTCTTGCCTGCATATTTCTTGATCATCTGACGTATCCTGAATGTCTTGAGCTGGATTGGCGGTTGGAATGGCTAGAAAAGCTCCAGGGCCGGGTCGATAACCTTGCCCCGTTTGAACAGGGCAATATCTGTCGTGTAGTCAGACGACATCTCCCACGGATAATCATCTCCCTGTTTCGGCATTGAAGCGACCGCGCGTTTGACGTAGCCGGCGCCAAAATCCATCAAGGGCCGTGTAACGATCTCCCCTTCAGGGCGTCGAGGAATGCAGACTGTTTTGCCCTGGCGATCCATTTCCTTCAGCAGTTTGCAGAGATAGCCGCACACCAGCCCAACTTTTAAAGTCCAGGAGGAATTGGTGTAGCCGATCGCGAAACTGTAGTTTGGGATACCGTCGAGCATCAGGCCTTTGAAAACCAGGTGATCAGATACGTCGACCGGTTTTCCGTCTACGGTGAAGTCGATGCCGCCCATCATCTTTAGCTTCAGGCCGGTCGCAATGATGATCGCATCTGCATCTACATGTTCGCTCGACTTCATCTGAATTCCGGCAGGTGTAAACCGTTCAATATGACCGGTCACGATAGATGCCCGCCCGGCAGAAATATCCTTGAAGAAGTCGGCATCTGGAACAGCGCAGAGCCTTTGGTCCCACGGATTGTAAGGTGGCTTGAAATGCACATCTACGGGATAGTCGGCTGGCAGATGTTGGCGGTTCAGCTTACGGATCAGCCGTCGCGCGCGGTTAGGGAATTTCTGGCAGTACAGATAGAACCAGCGCTGTACGCGCGTGTTTTTCCAACGGGTCAGCCCATAGGCGACCTTGGGCGGCAACCATTTTTTTAACCAAAGCGCGACCTTGTCCTGTTTGGGGCGCGGCATGATATAGGTCGGGGTGCGTTGGACCTGAACGACGTGTGCAGCCCTGTCTGTCATGGAGGGCACCAGCGTGACCGCGGTGGCTCCACTTCCGATTATGGCAACGCGCTTTCCGGAATAGTCGAAGTCTTCAGGCCAGAATTGAGGGTGGATCTTCGGGCCGTGAAAGGCATCCTCATCCTCGAACGCTGGTCGGAAGCCTTCGTCATAGTCATAGTAACCGGTCGCGCCGAAAAGCCAGCGGCATTTGCGGGTCTCGCGCGCGCCGGTCTGGCTATTTTCGATTGTGACTGTCCACAACGCTTCATCACTTTCCCACGACGCGCTGACGACTTTCCGATTATAGGAGATCCGCTCCAGCACGTTGTGCTCTTCGGCGGCTTCCTTGAGATAGGACATGATCTCCTCGGCCGATGCGAGGGCGTTCGGACTGGTCCAGGGTTTGAAGTCGTAGGAGAAGGTGTAGAGATCGGAGTCCGAGCGGATGCCTGGATATTTGAACAAGTCCCAGGTCCCGCCAAACGTCTCACGCGCTTCCACAATTTCCCAGCTCTTGCCGGGTAGTTCACGCTGCAGGTAGCACGCGCAGCCAATTCCAGAGATACCAGCGCCGATGATCAGCACATCAATCGGTTCAACAGAGAAAGCGGGATCGGTTTCAATTGGCATAGAGGCCTCCATCAGACCACACGATCTATTAGTTCTGTGTGGAATGGGATGTGCACATCATACCTTTTCGGGGTATAGTGAGTGCATGATGAACAGTTTCGATGGGCGCGTGGACGAGCTATTGCGACAAGGCGCAGAGCGTGTGCTGAAGGCGCCGCAATCCTGGCGCGATGAGGTGGGCAAGGCCGTGGTCACCGCTATCGAGTCGGACAATTTGCCCTTCGTTGAAAGCGTCATCCGGCGAGAAAACCTGATTGGCGTAATGCACTGGGCCAATTCCATTCTGTCAGATCCGAACGGGCCGATCACACCGGTTATCTCTTCGGAATTGTACGCCATCATTCGCGAGCAAGTGCGCAAGGGAGAACTTGATATTTCGCTGAACGGGTATCGGGTTGCGCAGAATATCACCTGGCGCCGCTGGATGCGGATCGTCTTTGACCTGACATCTGACAAACACGAGCTTCAGGCCGTTCTGGATCGTTCGGCGCGCAGCATTGGTGACTATACTGATGCGGCTTTAGCGATCCTCTCGAGATTCATCGATGCAGAACGGGCTGAACTCGCGAAAGGGGCGCCGGCTTTACAGCGAGAAGTGCTGCAACAGGTATTGAGCGGGAAATTGGGGGATCCGTTTTCCGCTGGTCAAAGGCTGGGGTATCGTTTTGATCGCAGCCACACAGTTGTTCGAATTTGGGCGATGGATGTGCAGCCTGATAGCGCCCTGGTAAACCGCGCGACAGATCAGATAGTACAGGTTCTGGGGCACGCGCCGGGGCTGCGCGTTGAGGAGGGCGAAAGCTCCATATTTCTTTGCTTTGACAAGCAGATCCAGGCTGCTGAATTGGAGTCAGAGTGTCCGGACGGCGTAATGGTGGCGATCGGACGTTTGGGGCAGGGGTTTGCCGGGTTTCTGGAAAGTGCAAACTCTGCGCGCATTGTGCGCAATATTCTCGCGGGGGCGCGGAATGGGCGACGCGTTGCGGACCATGATCTGGTCAGGCTTCAAACAGTCTTGATCCCGGATGATGGCGCGTTCCAGCGGTTTGCGTCTGATGTCCTCGGAGACTTGCTCAGGGCGCCGGAGGATTTGAAGCGCAACCTCCTCACATATCTGAAACAGGGCTGTAATGCGGCGTATACGGCCGACCAGCTTGGCATTCACCGAAATACGCTCAATCGGCAATTGGACCGGGTGAATGATTTGCTTCCTCAGGCCTTGGGAGACGGCAACCGTATGAACATCGCTGTCGCGCTCGAAGGCTTGCTTTGGCGGCCGTAGGATTGGCGGTCAGGAAGGATCAATGTCGATCAGCAGTGGAGCAAGCCCACCCGTTGAGCCACGTTCTCAGGCTAGCCCTCGAAATCATATCGTCACGCTGGCATTCAGCAGAGCTGCCGGATCGCTGGTTCCGCCGACATGGATCGTGTGCGTGCCCGGTTCGATCCGCCAAGTGCCGGTGCTGGTATCATAGTATTTCAACTGTTCCAGCGGCACGTGGAAACGGATTGTCTTTCGTGCCCCGAGGGCAAGGGTAGTACGTTCAAAGCCGCGCAACAATTTGTTCGGGCGATACACCAGATCCCCCGGGAAGCCGATGTAGAGCTGAGAAATTTCTGTTCCGGCGGTGTCGCCCGTGTTGACCAACGTGACTTCGGCATCGATCCCTTCCGCCGTAGTGCGAGCCTTCAGGGCGCGGTAGCTGAACTGTGTGTACGACAGGCCATGGCCGAACCAGAACATCGGCTCGGTTTCCGTGCTCTCAAGAAGCGTATATCCGTGGAGTGGGCCGTATTCGATCTCATCAGCATCTGGATCAAAGAACGGGTAATCGGCTTCTGAATACGCAACCGAGAAGGGCAGCTTTCCGGAGGGATTTACTTCGCCATAGAGGAGGTTTGCCAGGGCAGTGCCGCCTTCCATACCCGCATAGAAAGTTTGCAAGATGGCTCCCGCCTTATCGGCCCAATCACAAATGATTGCCGATCCGCAAACAAGCACGACGATTGTGTTCGGGTTATTCTCGGTGACCGTGTCAACAAGCGCTTGCTGATGGTCGGGCAGGCGTAGTTTGCGCCGGTCTCCACCGCGATCCTTACCGCTCCCGAGAGGTCCGGCGTTTTCGGCGGACTTTTCTTCAGATGTCTCGGATTGCGTGCTTAGATTTCCTGGAATGTACTCGCCTTCGTCATCTGCGGTGGTGCCGACAATGACGATTGCGATCTCGGCATCCCGCGCTGCGGCGGCAGCTTGTTCGAGATCGGTTTCGTCGCCAGCCAAAGTCAGGTTGCGTCCGACATATGTGGAAAGACCTTGAAGGGGCGTAACCACATGAGGCGGCCTGACCGTGGAGGAACCGTGATCCCCCGTATTGGCGATTGTCGCCAAGCTACCGAAAACCGAGACGTTGCTGGATTTCCTGAGAGGCAGGACGCCATTATTGGTCAGAAGCACAGCGGATTTTTCAGCTGCTTCTCGCGCGAGCGCTACATGCTCCTCATTTGCCACCATATCAATCGTGTAGGCTTCAAATGGATCTTCAGCCGCTAGAAGTTTGTAGGCAGTGGTCAGGATTCGCCGACAGGCCGTGTCGATTACACTCGGTGCGACCGCGCCTTTCTTGACAGACTTGATGAGGTTTTGCCCGAAATAGATCGGCTCCGGGTTTTCTACGTCGAGCCCCGCAGCCGCTCCATAAGGTTTGTACACGCCGAAAATCCAGTCTGAGTGGACGAAGCCTTCAAAACCCCATTCACCGCGCAGGATGTTTGTGAGCAGGTCGTGATTCTGGCCGCAATACTCACCATTCATCTTGTTGTACGCACTCATCACAGTTGCGCAGCCGGAGTCGAGTACGCGTTTGAAATGCGGCAAGTAGACTTCGCGCAACGTCCGGTCATCGACCTTTACATCGACCTTGAAACGAGAATTCTCGATTGAATTTACAGCGAAATGTTTGACCGTTGCGGCGACATTGTGGGTCTGGATGCCTGTGGACAATGCTGCCCCCATCTCACCGAGATGATAAGGGTCTTCCCCATAGGTTTCCTGCGCGCGGCCCCATCCTGGATGGCGCAGCAGATTGATGCACACCGCGCCGGAAAGATTGCAATCCTGGGCGCGGATTTCCTTGCCCATTGCCTCGCCAATGCGTTGTTCCAGGTTGCAGTCCCAACTTGCGCCGCGGGCCATCGTTGTGGGGAAACACGTTGAATTGCCGCGGGCTACGCCGCGAGGGCCATCTGTGAAGTAAAAGGCTGGTGCGCCCAACCGTTCGCATCCGCCACCTGCCTGGTAAGGTTCTGCGCCCCAGCGATTATTGGTCCGTTGCATGGACTCCATGAATCCCCGTCCAGACATCATGGCGACTTTTTCTTCGAGGGTTGCGTCCTTGATGACGCCTTCAACCATCTCCCGAATTTCAGCCTCGCTGAGGCCTTTCCGGGGGGCGTAGTTTGGGGGGGTGTCGCTCAAGGGAAGCTCCTTGATGTTTGTGGGAGGACGTAACTGGAGATGGGGTGTCGGAAAAAAGGGAGTTTGCATCCGGTATGGACGCAAACTCCGTCAAGTTTTGGAGATTTGACTGCCTTTCTCCATTTGGGACCGATTAGAACTTTGCTTTCAGGCCGAGATAGATAACGCGACCGAGGGTGGACCCGTTCGCGAAGCCATCTCCATCCGCGAAGAATGGTGGATCTTCGTCGATGAGATTGTCGACATTCAGCGTCAGTTTGAGTTCGTCGACATAGTCCGGCGTCGGCAAATCGTAGCCAGCATAGTAGTTGACAGTCGTGAAGCCATCGACGCTAGCTGTCGGGTTTGCGTCGTATCCGGAGTTATGATTGATGCGGACGGTTGTATCAAAGCGATCAGCATGCCAGCCGAACGTGGCAACGGCTTTCAGCCGACTGACGCCAAATTCCAGTCCATCAGAGGCGGACGCGCCTTCGAAGGGAGTAACATCGCGATTGAGCGCATAGGTTCCGCCGAGGCTGGAATAGAAGGCGCCCATGTCGGTCGGGTGCAAGTAGCTGACTTCGAAATCAAGGCCATCAGTTTCGACTGAACCGAGATTGATTCGGCGCGCGTCCAGAACGACGTATGGAGAAGATGTTGCGAATACGGTGGCGATGTTCGGCAGCCCTTCGACCCGAAGGTCGCCTGCACGTGCCAGCACCTGCTCAAGTGTCGGATTGATATCGTACAAGCTATCATAGGCCGGCGTCAGGAAGAATGCTGGCTCAAGAATAGGCGGCACAGCGATCTGGTTCTTGAAGTCCACCTTGTAGTAGGTCAGGCTTGTGCGCCATCCCTCAAATGCGCCGCTTGAAGGGGCCCAGTCGAAACCGATGGTCATCGTGTCAGCTTCCTGAGGCTTTATGTCAGGATTTGACCCAGCGACCACGACCGTGGGACGGAACAGGTCGGTCGGCAGCGAGTCCGGGGCGCGTACCGGGCTAACCGGAATGATTTGATAGCGCAGATCTGCCCCGCCGACAGAGTCGTTTAGCGAAGGCGCATTGAACGATGTGCCGACGGATCCGCGAATGGTCAGATCCTCAATTGGCTTGTAGTTGAAACCGACTTGCGGATTTGTCGTGTCACCCGCATCACTGTAGGAGTCGTGACGGGCTGCCAAGGACACCTCAAGGCTACCGGTGCCGGAGTCTTCAGACAGGATCGGAACCAGAACTTCTCCGAAGAAGGAGGTGATCTCGCGAGAAGGGTTTGCTTCATAGCGCGTTGGATCACTGCGTGTTCCTTCCAGGATTGCGGCGTCCAGAGATTCCTCGGTATATTCCGCGCCCACTGCCAGCTTGACGGTTCCGGCCGGCAATTCGAACGCATCGCCGTCCAATACGGACCGGATCTGGAACAATTCCTGTTCTGAAACGCCGCCCGTTGTGTAGTCACGCAAAGCTGCGAGAACTGCCGGATTTGTTTGGCTGAGATCATAGGGGTTCAGCGCAGTTAGTGGGTTTGAGGAAGCCAGCGCTGCGGCTTGAAGCGCCGGGTTGATCTTGGGTTCGAGGATCTCATTGTCGCTCTTACCGTAATTCAGTGACGAGGTTAGATTCCAGGAATTATTGATCTTCCAGGAAAGTTTGGGCGTAATCCCCCATGCACTCAGGTTTGTCGTGAATTCTTCCGTATTAGTCCCAAAGACTTCGTCATAACTGAAGCTAACCTGGTGGGCGGGCTCTCCTACAATGGTCTGGAAAAACGGGTTGGCTGCGGTAATCAGGCCGCTGCCGCTGAGGCCTGTTCCCAGAAGCAGTCCTCCACCTTGGTTGGTGACTTCGCGGTCTGAGTAATAAGCCGTAACGTCGAATACGAGAGACTCACCAAATGACTGGGTGAGGTTGGCGAAAGCACGTGTGTTTTCCTGTTCGGGATACAGGGTCGTGAAGTCAGTCTCAGCGCAACGGTTCTCGCCCGGCAGGCGGTTTGGCAGAAAGAAATTGATGTCGCCAAGCGTAATATGTCCGGGCGAACAATTCAAAACACGGAAGTCATCGCCACCGCGAGACGTATGGTCCTGCTGAACATAGTCGCGATCTCGACCGTATACTTCATCATTATTCGTATGGTTGAGCGTGATGTACGCATCACCTGACTCCCATACCTTACCGAGTGAGAGAGAGGCGTCAGAGGATTTGTACTTGTCGCCGAAACCGTGCCGGTAGCTGGCTTCAATACCGTCAATCTCGTTTCGTGTGATGAAGTTGATCACGCCGCCGACAGCGTCAGAACCATAGGTGGCCGACCCACCATTCGCGACAACTTCCAGGCGGCCCAGAACTTCTGGTGCAATCGTTGTGACATCTGGCGCAGATTGTAGCGCGCCTGAGCCGACCAGCCGGTGGCCATTGAGAAGCGTCAGTGTAGTGTCTGACCCGGCGTTTCCAAGATTTCGGATGTTGGGTCGCGGGAATGGTACGCCGACATTGCCTAGTGCGGTTGGCAGCGTATTGAAGGTGTTCGTCACCTGCGGAACGCGGGCCAGCAGGTCGATGGAAGATGCCGGTGCGATCTCGGCAATGGCTTCCTGATCTATGCTGAGCACGTTTGCACCAACTGGGCTGACGCCGCGAAGCAATGTGCCAGTAGAAACCGTAACCGTGACGGTATCGAGTTCTCGAGAGTCCTCATCAGTGACCGCAGGTGGCATATCGGTGGCGTCCTGTGCCATTGCGATAGGCGCGACGAATCCCGTGCTCGCCAGAGCGACAGACGAAAGTAACAGCTTGCGCTGGATGTTTCCCATAATTTTCCTCCCTTCGCACAACGTGTGCGGGGCCGTTGGCCCATCTTTTCTAATCCGCTGTCCGACGTTGCGTTCAGCAGCTGATTTCGTGAGGGGACGATGCTCCGAAACCTAAAAACATGTCAAGTGCAATCTTTTTGGCTTGGGCGAGTTTTTAAGTAATGCGTGGCAGGTGTGGCAGAGATGTGGAGGGTGGCCCCAGGCTGGAGCGCGATTCCGCTCCAGCCTGGTTTCGTGGTCAGGAGTTGCAATGATCAGCCTGGTAGGCTTCCCAAGGCTCCATTTCACCGCCAACGATGTTCATGATTTCCAGTGCCATATCAGCGGTTTTGCATCGCACACTCTGCTTGCGAAAGCGCTTGTCATCCTGGAAGGCTTCGAACAATTCCTCGGCTGATGGAATATCGTGGATCATTCGGACGCCGCCATCCTCCTCTGTGTCAAGGATCATCAGTCGGTCCGTGTCATCACCTCGTTTCCAGGCGGACCATTCTGGTAATGTGCCGGAGCGACCTTTGCCGGGGGCGCCTTCATAGGCGAAATTGGCCCAGTACTCCATCATTTTTCCGGATAGCGATTCGCGGCCAGCCCTGTTTTTCTTGTTGAAAAACACGCCCATCGGGTCTCCGACCTTGTCATCAAAACCGCCAATAACGAATGGGATCTCGAGTGAATGAGAAGCACCAACCAGGAAGCTCACATCCGTTGTGAACGCTTTGCCTTGCTCGTCCCAATCAAACCGGTACGTGTAGACAGGCGATGACCGATGACGTGTCCAGTAATCAGCCACTTCTTCGACCCCATGATAAGACCAGAGGGCATTCGGATAGTATCCGTATGCGGTGTAGGCTTTCTTGTTTTTTGGCCAGAATGCGATGTTGAAGAAATTGCCGACCATTTCCTTGTCGACGAACGCTATGCCTTTGAATTCATCCTTCGTGGTGCCGACCATCAGGGGCACATCCCGCATTTCGGAGCCGTTGATGAGGGCATTGCGAATGCCTTCTTCTGGCAAGGCAACGCCGTCGTGGGAAATATCGACCGGATTGATCAACCCAGCTGCGTCTACCGCGATGGGGAGCTTCTTGTAGGCGTCAAAGATCTCAGCGGGCGACATTGCCCGAAGGCGCGTGGCCAACTCCTCAGGACTCATGGAGTCCTGGGGGGGGAGACTGCCCATATCGACCAAGTGAGCGACAAATTCTTGTGACGCAGCGCCCCGCCGACGCGCTTCGTTGGCGGGGCCATCAACAGCATCCTGATAGGACGTACTGCGAAACCCGCCGCTCTGGACGATCGCCTTATGGAACAGGTCTTCGGTAAGTGGCGAAGAAATCAATGCGGCGACGTTAAACGCGCCGGCCGATTGGCCGAATACGGTTACGTTGTTCGGATCTCCACCAAACGCGCCGATGTTCTTCTGTATCCATTCGAGGGCGGCAATCTGGTCCAGCGTGCCAAAATTCATGGAACGGTCGAGATCTGTTTCGGCCGTCGACACGATCGAAGGATGCCCGAACCACCCCATCATGGCGAGGCGGTAATTGATGCCCACAACGACAACATCTTGTGATTGAGCCAAGCGACCCATTTCGTATTGTCCGGCATAGCCCCAGACATTGGCGCCGCCGTGGATCCAGACCATGACCGGCTTGGGCTCACTGTCCGAATTCGATGGGGCCCAAACGTTCAGATACAAGCAGTCTTCTTTTCCCGCGAGCTCGCCTTCTTCGCGATCGGGCTCAAAACTGCTGGTCAGCTGAGCGCAGCGGTTGAAGGGAAAGGTGGCTTCGAGTGGCGTGTCCCATGCCTCGACCGGGCGAGGCGCACGCCACCTGAGGTCTCCGACCGGCGGAGCCGCAAAAGGAATTCCGTACCATGCAAAGGCATCATCCCGACCGCGCGTGCCTATAACTTCGCCGTCAGCCAATGTGACGCGCGTCGCTTCGTCCAGTTCGTAGGTCAAAGCAGGGGCCTCGGAATTGGTCTTGTCGCCACAAGCCCCAAGGGCCAGGCCCGCAATGAGGGCGATAGATAATGTTCGAATGCGTTTCATATTCTCCCCAGAGATTGTCTGTTTCTGATCTGCGGGGAGGATACACTCAAAACATTTCAATGGAAATGTTTTTATCGAAAAACAGTACGCTTATCTGCGCTTCCAATTCTTGAAACTAGCTTCCGTTGCGCACCAGCACAGCCATGACAGCATCGATGTGCTGCTCAATTGCTGGGTTCTTTTGCAGGTCGAGTTTGTGGAGAAGCTTGATTTCCTTGGAGAGGACAAAGGGCATCTGACACATTGAAACGATAATGTAGAACATCGAAACCGGTGGCAGATCGGGCAGCAGTCCTGATTTGATCTGTTTCTGCGTTTCCTTCATCAGGATCTTGTGGGCAGGCTTGATGAAGTTTTCTGCCATCCACTCGAGCCGCGGGCCGCCGCGCACGGATTCTGAAATCATGATGCGTGCATGGTCAGGGTTGTTTGCCGAATAGCGGATGTAGCGCGACAGGAACTCCCGCATGCTTTTGACGGGATCTTTTATGTTCAAAAGCTCCGTGCCGTCCTCACCATAGACGTGCATGCGTAGCTGGTGGAACATCGTCTCGATGGTTTTCTTCCAGAGCTCTTCTTTCGTGCCAAAATGATAGCGGATCGCGCCATGCGTCGCGCCAGCCTCGTCCGCAATGTCGCGCGTGTTGGCCCCGTCATATCCGCGTTCGGCGAAGGTTTTCATCGCGACTTCAATGATTCGGGCGCGCGTCTCGATGGCTCGTGCTTGCACGGGTTGCTGGGGTGTTTTCGTGGCCGTTTTCGAATTTGTCATGCAAATTCCTTACACTGGCTTTGGGCTGGGGACCATATGGCAATCTTCATGAGTCGTCTGCCGGCTCTGTTTCAAAGCGAACGGTGCGGGTGAGTGCGTCTTCGCAATTCGCGCCGATATGTGCCGTATGACCAACAGGTTCGACTTGCCAGGACCGTGAGGTCTCGTCGTAATAGGCCAGGTCCTGATGGGTCACGGAAAAGGCGACTGTTTTTGTTTCGCCCGGGCGAAGGAATAGTTTTTCAAAACCTCGAAGCAGTTTGACGGGGCGGTCGATCAGGCTCTCGCCAAAGCCGATGTAGAATTGCACGGTTTCGGTGCCGGGTTTGTCGCCCGTGTTTGTAACATCGATCTCGAATGTTGGCAGTTTGTCGCCCTTTGTCGCTCTGATGTCGCCATATGTGAATTCAGTGTAGCCAAGGCCGAAGCCGAACGGGAAGGCCGCACGCTGCCCCGATTTTTCCAGCAGCGTGTAACCGTGGTAGAGACCGTATTTGATGTCGTCTGCTTCGGCATCGAAGAATGGCAAATGGTCCGCATCGGTCGGAATTGTGAATGGCAGGCGTCCTTCCGGATTGATGTCGCCAAAAATGGCCGAGGCAAAGGCGTTGCCGCCTTCCATGCCGGGGTACCATGTCATCATGATTGCCGCAGGTTTGTTGCGCCAGGATTCCATGATGACCGCGCTGCCGGACATTACGCCAACCAGCAGACGGTCATTCGCATCCGACAGTTCAGCGATCATGTCTTCGTCGGATTTCAGCAGATTGAGGAACGATCGATCACCGCCGCGCGATGGCATTTGTTTGTCCGGGTCCAGACCTTCCAGGGCTTCATTTCCGGGGATAAACTCTCCTTCATCCTCCCAGGTATAGCCAACAATGGCGATCACCACGTCAGCAGCCTTTGCGCATTCGATCATGCGTGCAGGGTCAGATCCGTCGTCAAATACAATCTGCGTGTCTGGTCCGGCGGCAGATTTCAGGCCATCAAGGATCGTAACCGCATAGGGCGGGTTCACGCTGGATGAACCTCGATCACCGAGATTCACTTCGGCGGCAAGTTTGCCGATCACAGCGATTGTTTGCGGCTTGTCGCGATCAAGCGGGAGCAGACCGTCATTTTTCAGGAGGACGAAACTTTTCCCGGCGACTTCCCGCGACAACTGGATATGGGCTTCGCAGGCAAGGTCTTCTTCGGAATAGGTTCTGGGATCGTCGGCCCGCGCGAATGTGAACTGGGTGCGCAGAATGCGCGTCACCGCTTCGTCGACATGTGCCTCATCCACTTCCCCACGTTCGACAGCGCCTTCGAGGTTGCTGCCATAGAAAATTCCTTCGGGCATCTCGACATCCAGACCAGCCGTAACTGCGTCGGCGCCGTAACATCCTTTCACCCAGTCAGAGTGGACGAACCCTCTGAAGCCCCATTGCTCTTTCAGAATATTCCGCAGCAACGGAACGCTGTGGGCGCAATAGTCGCCATTGATCTTGTTATAGGCGCTCATGACGGACGCGCAGCCTGACATCAGCACACGTTTGAAATGCGGCAGGTAGACTTCATGCAATGCGCGGTCGGTGACGCGCACATCAACCTTGAAACGCGAGTTTTCGATGCTGTTGACTGCAAAGTGTTTTGCGGTGGCGATGATGTTGTGAGTCTGAAGTCCCTCTGTGAGCGCTGCGCCCATTTCACCGAGGTGCACGGGGTCTTCGCCATAGGTTTCCTGTGCGCGGCCCCAAGCCGGATGGCGCAGCAAGTTGATGCAGACGGCACCGGATATTGAGGCGCCAAGCGCGCGCGCTTCAATCGCGATGGCTTCACCCACGCGGCGTTCAATGTCGCGATCCCAGGTCGCTCCGCGCGCCATGGTGACTGGAAAGCAGGTGGTATTCCGCTTGTGTCGCGCGCCTCTCGGCCCATCGCAGAAGTATAGCGACGGAATATCGTGACGTTCGTTGCCGCTGCCCGCAGGATAGGCGCGTTGACCGAACTGTCGATTTTCCTCGCCAAAGAACTTCTCGAAGAAGCCGTGTCCTGACAGCATCTTCACCTTCTCGGTCAGAGACAAGTCATCGACGATGGATTTGACTTCCTGCTCAAGAGCCGGGTCCAGAGGGGCCGTGTTGAAGTCTTTGTGTGCATTGACCATAGGGCGTGCGGGGTCCTTTTACTGAGAGTCGGAATGGCTTTCGCGCAGCTCGATGTCACGGACGATCTCTCGGTGTCGCGCCTGGTCGAGCTTGTAGTTGAGGATCAGGACGAGACAGGTGATCGCCGCCATGAAAGGGATGACAGAAATCATGAGTTTCAGGCCCATCAGCGCCTGTGGCGTCTGCTCCTGATTGGCGACATATCCGAAAGCATCGAGCAGGAAGCCGCTGAACAGGGTGGCAACGCCAAGCGACAGTTTCTGTGCAAATGCGATTGCGCCGAAAACAAGCGATTCAGACCGAACGCCGGTTTTCCATTCGCCATATTCAACCGTGTCAGGAAGCGTGGACCAGACACTGACATAACTTGCCGATGATCCGATCGCCCCGAAGATTAGGATCAGCGTAACGACAAGAGCCGTCTCCACAGGATTAAAGAAAAGTAGCGCCGTCGTGATGGCTGAAATGGAGGCGCCACACGCCCAGACGGCCCGTTTGCCTATCCGCCGGGAAAGAAAGCCCCAGATCGGTACGCAGAACATTACCATCAAAGTGATGCTGAACATCACCACGCCGAACAGGTGTTCGGCATTCAGATTGTATTTCAGGTAATACAACATCGCCTTGCCAGCGATGGTGGAGCCGATACCCCCGATCACTGTCGTGGCGAAGACGATCCAGAACGCAGAGTTCTGTCGCATCATGCGGGCTTGGTCTCGCAGGGCTGCGGATGGCTCGTTCTGGTCAATATCAGGCTCGCGCGTGAAGACGGCACATGCCAGGACGGCGGCGGCGCCGAGCGCGGCGTACACCATTGCCAGGCGTTCAAAACCAAGCTTGAGGTCCCCGCCGCCGAGCACCGCAGCGCCGTCTCGTGTGAATGCAGCGATCAGGATGCCGGCGGTGGTGGCGAATACCATTCTGTAGACTGCCAGCGCGCTTCGCTCGTTCGGGTCCTTCGTCATGCGAGCCGACAAGGATCCATAAGGAACACTGACAACTGTGTAGAAAGTTCGGAAAATGATCTGCGTGGCAAAGGCGTAAAGCGCCAACGCACCCAGTTCGAGATTGCCGGTCCTGAACATGAACATGAAGGACAAGCCGAGCGGAATTGCGCCAAGGAAAAGGTAGGGGCGGAAGCGGCCAAGCCTTGTGCGGGTGCGGTCCGCGAGCAGACCGACGAGTGGGTCTGTCACCGCATCCCAGAGCATCGCTCCGAAGATCACGAGCCCGGCCATGAAGTTCGGCAGGCCCGCGACATCAGTATAGAAGAACATGGCGAAAAGATTCGTCATGTTCCAGAAAATATTGATGCCGAAATCGCCGAGGCCAAACCCGGCTCTGCGTCCGAAGCCGATTTGGGTGGCAGGCGAGACCGATAGGCCCTGAGACGCAATAGAGTTCATAAAGTGCCAATGTCGGCGCAAGCGGCCGACATCCTCCCGTAAATATTTTTGCCAAGCCTGTTGCCGACCGGTTCAAACAGAAATAATTTCAATTGGAGAAAATTACAATTGCCATTTGTGATCTGTTGCGCGAGCTTAGCGATCAGATAAAAAGATTACAAGTGGAGAAAAAGTGGAGGAAGCTTTGGATTTGTCGCTTGCGAAGCGGGGTGCCAAGCCTGCGGACCAATCTGATCGTCGTGATGGCGGCGCACTTTCCCGCTTGTGGAAGCAGATTGTCTATACGGCAAAGCTCCGACAGATCGATCAGGACACCAAAGCTTTCACGCCGCTTGGGTCGGTGCTGATCCCGGACGTTCTTGAAGGCACGGTTGATCGCTTCGCGGACAACACCGCTTTTATCTTTGAAGGCGCGCGCTCCACCTATGCCGATCTTGAGGCGCGGGCGAACAGGATAGCGGCCTGGGGGCAGAATATAGGGCTGAAGCCCGGAGACACGGTCGCCCTGTTCATGGACAACCGACCGGACTATGTCGCGGTGTGGTTCGGCCTGTCGAAGATTGGTGTGATAACGGCGCTGATCAATTCGCATCTGTCTGGCACCGGCCTGACGCATTGTCTTAATGTGGCTGAAGCCAAGGCAATCATTACCTGTCAGGAGCTGGACGCCCGTGTGCGGGACATTCGCGCCGATCTGGTAGACAGCACTGTGCCTGTCGAAATTCTTGATCCGGGCAGCACGTTCTCCAACTGGCTCGAAACTCTTTCCTCGGATCGCCCTGACCGATCTCAAAGGGATGCCTTGCGGGGCAAGGATGTCGCGCTTCTAATCTACACGTCCGGCACCACTGGCCTGCCCAAGGCGGCGAAGATGACCCATGCGCGATGCCTGATCATGATGCGCAGTTTCGCGACCCCGTGCCAGGTCGGGCCTGATGATGTGATCTACGAGACGCTCCCGCTCTATCACGGGACAACCGGCGTCTGCGGTGTGGGCATTGCGTTGACCACGGGGGCCGCAATCCTCTTGCGTCGCAAATTCTCGGCCAGCGCCTTCTGGAACGAAGCCCGCGAGTATGGCGCGACCATGTTCATCTATGTTGGAGAGCTTGGGCGGTTCCTGATGAACCAGC
Organism: Hyphomonas atlantica corrig.; assembly: GCF_000682715.1. Lineage (GTDB taxonomy): Bacteria > Pseudomonadota > Alphaproteobacteria > Caulobacterales > Hyphomonadaceae > Hyphomonas > Hyphomonas atlantica. Next base: position 35,015 of record NZ_AWFH01000010.1, read on the forward strand.
CACCCAGCGATGCGGAGCGGACGCACAAGATGACCCGTGGCCTCGGGAATGGCATGCGGCCTGATGTTTGGCGGCAATTTGTAAACCGAACGGGCATCAAGCAATTGTTCGAATTCTACGGATCAACAGAAGGTAATATCTCTCTCATCAATCTGGATGGAACGATTGGGTCGGTGGGCTGTGTGCCTCCCATCATCCGTAAGCAGATGTTGATAAGGGTCGTGAAGACCGACCCAGTTACAGGTGAGATCCTTCGAACGCCTGATGGCCTCTGCATGGAGGCAGATATAGACGAGCCCGGCGAGGCCATTGGTGCAATCAAGCAGACGGAAACCCGCAACAGTTTTGAGGGGTATAGCGACAAATCCGCGACTGAGAAGAAGATCCTGCGCAATGTATTTGAAGCAAATGATGCCTGGTTCCGTTCGGGTGACCTGATGCGCCGGGACAGGATGGGACGTTTCTATTTTGTGGACCGGGTTGGCGATACTTTCCGCTGGAAGTCGGAAAATGTATCGACCACAGAGGTCGCGGAAGTGATGTCCCATGTTCCGGGGGTGACCATTGCCAATGTGTTCGGCGTGCCCGTCCCAGGGTTTGACGGCAAAGCGGGAATGGCGGCTGTGTCGGTCGATGAGACGTTCTCAGTGGCATCTGTATACGAAGAGATTGCAAAGCATTTGCCGTCATATGCACGGCCCGTCTTTCTGCGTATCGTCGACGGCCACGACACAACGGGGACGTTGAAGCTGTCCAAAGTGGATTTGGTCAAGCAGGGCATTGACCGGCTTGCGAACGTGGATGGCGTTTTCATTCTGGACGAACGGGAAAAGAGCTACAGGCCGTACACCATCTCGGACCGGGATGCGCTGGCCGAGGGTGCGCTGCGCCTTTGACGGCGTGGCATACCTGCTGAACAATCATAGCTGGCCGGAGCAACTGCCAGCCGACAAAACACGAGGGAAGAAACATGGGCCGGATATTGAAGTGGCTGGGAATCGGCATCGGGGCGCTTGTCGTGCTTGCACTGCTCGCGGTGGCGATTGGCTGGTTCTGGCTGAATGGCAAGATCAAATCCCATATGACGCTTCCGGATAATAATCCCGAGGTGAGCAGTTTGCTGGAGTATCGGGAGCAGGTCGGCGCACCAAAAAGCGCGATCAATCTCAGCTATGAACTGGACCTGACCCAACCGGGAGCCCTGACCCATCCGCCGGAGGAGCGCCGGCCGTGGACCCGGTGGTGGTGGCCCGGTGGAGATGTTTCGGCCGAGACGGCATGCGCGCAGCTAACAGCCTTTGATGCCAAAGGGTTTGGCGGCGTCGAGATTCAGGCGTTCGCAGCGGGACTCGATATTGATTCAGACGAAATCCAGGCAAGTATTCGATCGTTCGGATCAGATGAATTCAACGCCGAACTCTCCGAGGTCATGGCGTGTGCATCAGACCTGAACTTCGATTTGTACCTGAACCATCTGAGCGGTTGGCCGGCAGGTGGTCCACAGGTGCCGGTTGATGAAGGACTTCGGGAATTGCGTTTCTCCGAGAAGACGGTTTCCGGTGGTCGAGAGGTCAGTTTTGATCTGCCAGCACCGAAAGCGGGCTTTGGGGACCATCTGATGGCCTATGGCGAGATGGCGTTCAGCCATGCGTCGCCCGGGGCAGACCTGAACAATTTTGTGCCCGAGCTGGGCCAGCTGGTAAGCGTCGTCGCGGCCAAAAAGATTGGCGGAAAGCGAGACGGAAGTCCGATGGTTGCAACCGACACTGTAGAGCTGGACGGTGCGTCAGCTATTGTCCTGACAGACCGCGTTGTGGATGGTCGGCTGTCCTGGGATGCGCCTGAAGGCGAATGGGTCATTGTTTCGGCGTGGAGCCAGCCCTCCGGGTCTGCACCGGTTCTTGTGGCCGGGGATTCTTCCGGCTTCGTTGTGGACCATCTGGATACAGAAATCCTGAGCGGGCACTACGCCTACGCGTTTGGGGAGCGCACAGGTTTGAGCGCGCATTATGGCGACGGGTTCACCGGTTTCTTCAATGACAGTATCGAATTTATGGCAGACCGCCTGGGCACGCCTGATATTCTGGAGGAGTTCGAGAGCCGTCGGGGATATGATCTTGCGCCCCTTATTCCTGCTGTCTTCGTCGATGTGCGCGACAATTTCTATGTGCGAGACGTGGCTCGGGTCTACGCGGCACCAAGCTTCAAACTAACAGAAAACGACGAGCGCATTCGCTTCGATTATCAGAAGACAATTTCTGATCTCCTTGTGGATCGCTTCGTTGGGGGGAGCGCGGATTGGGCAGAGGCCCGGGGCTTGCTGTCCAAGGGCCAAAGCTACGGAATGGATTTGGATGCGATTCAGGCACTTGGTCGCAATCACATTCCGGAGATGGAGCAATTGTATGGCGGCGGTTCGGAATTCTCGTTGAAGCTCGCGGGAGCTGCGGGACTGCTCTATGACCGACCAGTTATCGCAAGCGAATCCTTCGTGTGGTCGGAAATGGGCTATGCTGTTTCGCCGGCACGGATCAAGGCGGCCGCAGACAAGCTGTTCCTGTCTGGCGTAAATCAGATTCTCTATCATGGCGTGCCCTATGATTCCGATCGGCCAGAATATGCAGAGGCATTCGGTGAAATGGGCTGGCACCCCTTCCACGGAAGTGGCGGAGAGTTCAATTATTCCGGAAACTATGGGCCAGAATCCTCAATCTGGAATACGTTGGAAGAGATCAACACCTATCTGGTCCGTTCACAGAACCTTCTACAGGCAGGTAAGCCAGATGCTGACGTCCTGATCTATTATCCATTCCTCGGATTCCCGAGTGAGCTGTCCATCAGCGAGCAAGCAAAGGATCTGTTCCTCTTCATGGGCGCTATGCCCGACGAAGTCGACCGCGCTGATAAAGAGGCAGGTGGCAGCATTCCCTTCGTCAAGCTGCCTGAGATCGAGAAACTGGAAAGCACGCTTTGGCTCGAACGCCTCATGCCGATCGTGAAAGAACTGGATGAGCGTGGCATTACATGGACCTGGATAAATGATGACGCACTCACGCATCGTCTCGATACGCTCAATACGGACCAGAAAATCCTGTTGTTTGATACGCCGTGGATCGAGCTGGAATCGGCCCAGGCGCTTTCGGCCATATCGGATCGCGTCGCTATCATGGGGCGCACACCAACCCGTCAGCCAGGTTATTTGGATCATCAGGTGAGAGATGCCCAAATCGCCGACATAATGCGCGTGCTGGAAGCCAACCGTACATTGTCGGATGCGGGCGCGTTGCAAGCCTGGGCGAAAGGAAACTTCGTCTTTGCCGGGGCCAGTACTGTACGCCGGGTTACCCGTGTTCAGTCGGATGATAGCGCAATTCACTTCCTCTCAAACCAGAGTGCGACGGCGACCCGCGTGACTGTGGACGTGATGCTGGATGAGGGTAGCAGTCTCTATGCATTTGATCCGAAATCGGGTCAGGCATTCAAATTTGAGGAAGCCAGCCAAGGGCAGGTCGAGCTAGCCTTTCCGGCTCTGGCGTCTCTCTTCCTGATCGAGACGCCCGGCGAACTGCCCGGCGCTGTCGTCTACGAGTCGTTGCCCATTGGCGAAGGCATTTCAGTGACAGAGTGGTCGCTGAAGGCTGGCACCTTTGAGGCCGAGTTGAAGTCTCCACTCGTTGATGCGGCAAGCCTTGAAGGATTTCGTGACGAAGGGACCGGGCTCGTCTATTCAGCCACCACTTCTGTGTCCGAGATCCCGGGTCCGATCTATCTGGTGATGGAGCGCGTCGAAGGTAGCGTGGCGGTTTCGGTGAATGGAAGCGACTTGGGGCGGCTTGTGCTGCCACCATATGAGATCGATATCTCCTCCGCGCTTCACGCAGGCGAGAACCAGATCACGCTGACCGTAACGCCGCCACGGTTCCACGAACTGGTTGCGCGAGCAGAGTCCGGTGAAGAACCGAAAATGGAATTCATGGCAGGGCTTGGCGAGAAGAAGCATCCAAAGATCGGATTGATCGGTGATGTTCGCCTTGTCACTCAATCTGTTCTAAATCCCTGATTTCAAATAAGCTCGGGGGAGGGAGTTTTATGAAAAAACGTCGTATTGCGAAGTACATTCTGATTGGCGTGGCCGTTCTCTTTATTGTGGGCTTCCTGTGGCAGAGGATCAGCCGGATGGAAACTTTCGAGAAGAAAGCGGAAGAGATCAATCCGAACATTACTGCCCTTGTGGAACCAGCTGTCATGCCGGCCCACGTATCTGCGCCTATACGCGTCAGAATTGCCTTTCCGGATGGTCTCAAGCGCGGTTCGAATATCAGTACGCAGCTGCCCAACGCTGCGCTGACCTATGACCTCAGTTACTCGCTTACCAAAACCTTGCAGAAGCCAGCTTCCATTGTAGACGTGATCGGCGTCGCGATCGGCTACATTTTTACGGGACGGGCTGACACGCGGGAGATCATGCTCTGGGACACGGTCACCGTTACGTCGCCCGATGCACCGAAGGCGAAATTCAGTCTTCGCATCCGCAGGCTGCAGTTTGACGATGTGGGAAAGGCGGCGGCAGAGCGTCACGGCCAGCGGGTCACGGCTGTGCTGAAGGGCGCGGATATTCCGCCCGGCGGCGAAGTCGTCATGACCTACTCCACTACCACACCCTGGGTCGCCAGTGGGGCATTTCCGGTGCGCGTGGATGTGAACAAGGTTCGCATGGCACAGGACCCGACTTTTGTCGTAGAGGCAGGATCGACAGCGTCCCGGCAAGTTATCGTGCCGTCATCTGTACGGCCGGGTGAGCCGTTCAAGGTAGAGATCATTTCACGCGACAAGTATGACAATCTGTCCGCCAGCGAAGACAGCGTGAATCTATCGCTGGACGGAGAGGTCCTTGATGAGATGATCCTGTATACGGGACGCGTTGAACGCGTCGTCACGCTGGACGGGCCCGGCATCTATCGGTTCGATGTCAGTGGCACCTTGTCCAATCCCGTTCGGATTACGGACACGCCGAACGGGCCGTGGTGGGGAGATTTGCACTCCCACAATGCCTGGAGCGCGGACGCGCTGAGTTCGGTTGCAGATCCTGATCATTATACATATGCGCGAGATGTCTCCGCGCTCGACTATGCGGCGCTAACCAATCATGTGTTTGGATTGGAAGCGGGATACTGGCAGAAGACCCAGGATTGGTGTGAGTCATACAACTCGCCCGGTGAGTTCGTAACGATCCTCGGGTTCGAAGGCGGTATCGGCTATCATCTGGATGGCTATTTCCCGACCTGCTCCGGACCTGCCATTGAAAGCCAACGGTATGGCGCGGGCAGGGGGATGAACGAAGACAAATTGACTGCGCTCGAAGAGGATATTGATCGAGAGCAGATGATTGTCGCGACGCATCACACAGGCATCGGCTGGGGCGGCGCGAACTTTGACGGCTCACACCGTTTCCCGCGACAGATGCGTCACATCGAGATATTCAGCGCCCACGGCCAGAGCGAGATGTACGACCCATCCGACCCGCTATCCTATGAGAATGCGGGAAGTACGCCTGGCTTCTCCCTGTCGAAACGCGGGGCGCATTATGTGCGAGACGCCTGGGCGGCGGGGATGAAGCTGTTCACGCTGGCGGCGTCAGACGATCACAACGGACAGCCGGGCAAACGCGCCAACGGACTAACGGCTATCATGGCCCCTGAACTAACCCGTGACGCACTCCTGCAGTCCATGCGGGATGGGGCCATGTATGGCACGACGGGTGAGCGCATCCTGCTCGACTTTTCTGCCAATGGTCAGCCGATGGGCAGTGTTCTCTCAGAAGATGTGACGGAGCTTGATTTCCGGCTGGAAGTTCATGGAACGGCCGGCATCTCGGAGATTGAAGTCTACCGCTACGTGTTCGGCGAAGATGCGGAGTGGGAGCCGGTGTTTCATCGCAGCGGAGATCTGGGGCTGGACTTCGAAGCAGAGTGGACGGCGCCAGCCGTCGGGCACGCGATCTATTATGCCCGCGTAGAACAGGCGGCGCCTATACGCGTGACCATTCCCACGCTTCAGGACAGGCCTGTGCGCGCATGGAGTTCCCCCATCTGGGTCGGTGAGCCGGAGATTGACTGGTGACCGGCTGGCGACGGCGAGTGGTCAGATCTGTTTCGCGAGGCGTATCTTGCGCCCGGCTGAGAGGTGGTTTGCGGCGGAGACGATGGCGTCGGCATCAATCATGAAGTGCCGATAGAGATCGTTGATTGTGCCGGTTTGACCGAAATGCTCCACGCCGAGCGGCGCTGTGCGGTGTCCCATGACCGAGCCGATCCAGGCCAGCGTCGCCGGATGGCCATCCGTCACCGTGATCAGGGTTGCATCGCGTGAGACCGACCCCATCAGTCGTTCAATCTGGCTGGTAGCATCCACATGACCTCTGGCTCTCGCACGCCTTGCGGCGGTCCAGCCCGAATTCAGTCTGTCAGCTGAGGTAATTGCCAATACGCCGATGTCACGCCGGTCATTGCCGATGCGGCCGGCCGCTTCAATTACCTCCGGCGCGACACAGCCCTGATAGGCGATCACGACTTCGCAGTTTGGACCGGGTTCGCGCAGCCAATAGCCACCATCGACAACGCCGCGCTGAAACTCTGCGTCGTCGCGTGCTTTGAGGCCAAGCTGGTCAATGGAGCGGGTGGTCAGCCGAAGATAAACGGAGCCGCCTGTTTCATCGCGGAGCCATGTGCGTTCATCGGGGTCGCCTTCGCCGCTGCGCTGAAGGTAGTCGAATGACCAATCCATGATGATGGACAACTCGTCCAGGAATGCCGGTTCGAATGAGACCAGTCCGTCCTGACTCATGCCGATTAGCTGCGCGCCGATAGACTGGTGCGCGCCACCTTCCGGGGCCAGCGTGACGCCCGATGGCGTTCCGACAATGATGAAGCGGGAATCCTGATAGCAGGCATAATTAAGCGCATCGAGGCCACGCGCCACAAAGGGGTCATACACTGTGCCGATGGGAAGGATACGTTCACCAAATAGGCTGTGTGACAATCCCGCTGCGCCCAGCATCAGGAACAAATTCATTTCGGCAATGCCAAGTTCGATATGCTGGCCCTCGGGGGAGAACTGCCATTTCTGCGTCGAGGGGATTCTCTGTTCCCGGAACGTATCTCCCTTGGACTCGCGTGCGAACAGGCTGCGCCTGTTTACCCACGGGCCAAGATTGGTTGATGCAGTAACGTCAGGCGAGGTGGTGAGGATGCGGTCCGCCAGTTCGCTGTCAGATTTGGCGATTGCGTCCAGAATCTTTCCGAAGCCTGCCTGGGTCGACTGGTTTCGATCGTCAAGGAATACCGGCCCGGAGCTCTCCACTCGTGGGGCTTCAAAGCGGCGGCGCCCCTCTGCGAAGAAGGCGGCAGTGTCCATCAGTGCCTGAAGCGCGTCGGGATCGTCGATGCCTGCCAGTCTCTCCCATTCCTGCCCTTCGGGCACATTCATGCGCTTCTGGAAGTCTGCCATTTGCGGCGGGTTCATCAGGCCGGCATGGTTGTCCTTGTGTCCGGCCAGCGGCGTGCCCCAGCCCTTGATCGTGTAGGCAAGGAAGACTGTAGGCTGATCATCGTTGATACTGTCGAAAGCATCTGTCAGCGTCTGAACGCACTGCCCGCCCAGATTGTTCATGAGCGCGCTTAGCTCTTCATCGCTTCGCTTTTCCAACAAGGCTGTAACATCGCCCTGGTCGCCAATATCGTCCAACAGGCGTTTGCGCCATGCCGCGCCGCCCTGATAGGTGAGGGCAGAGTAGTCAGCATTTGGACAGGACTGGATCCATTCCTTCAGCGCCTCACCACCGGGTTCTTCAAAGGCGGCCCGTTGCAGCACGCCGTGACGCAGCACCACGGTTCGCCAGCCGAACGCCTTGAAGATCGCGTCGATTTTTTCCCAAAGCCCCTCATGGACCACGCCGTCCAGACTCTGGCGATTATAGTCGATCACCCACCATGTATTGCGCAGGCCATGTTTCCAGCCTTCCTGCAGGCATTCATAGACATTGCCTTCGTCGAGTTCGGCATCGCCAACCAGAGCGATCATGCGCCCCAGTTTTCGGTCGCCGGCCCAATCTTTCGCTTCCAGATAGTCCTGCATCAGGGAGGCGAAGGCCGTGATTGCAACGCCAAGCCCGACCGATCCTGTGGAGAAGTCGACGTCATCCACATCCTTGGTGCGGCTGGGATAGGATTGGGCGCCGCCATAGCCGCGAAAGTTTTCGAGTTTTTCGCGCGTCTGGTTTCCCATCATGTATTGCATGGCGTGAAAGACAGGTGATGCGTGGGGCTTCACCGCAACGCGGTCTTCCGGGCGCAATGTGTGGAAGTAGAGCGCGGTCATGATGGACACCATCGACGCGCAGGAAGCCTGATGGCCGCCGACTTTAACGTCTCCGTCTTCCTTTGGGCGAAGATGGTTGGCGTTGTGCACGATCCAGGATGACAGCCAGAGCAGGCGTTGTTCCATGGATTTCAGTGCGTCGAAATTCGTCATGACGATGATCCCGTATTACATCGGCGCGCGTTCGTTCGCCGTTTGAACAGGACTGGTAACACCGCGCAGGGGCGAGATCATCCCCAATGCTCATGGGTGCGCGAAAATGTGTACTCCATAATCGTGTGAGCGGGGTAAAATGTGCGCGTCAGAGCTCTGCGAATAGGTCGCCTGTTTCCTCGTCGCGTGCCGGGGCCATATCATCCCCTCTATAAAAGCAGGGATGTTTGATCCGGCTGAAATTGCGGTGACGCTCATAGTGAACCCAGCCGCCATTTGGCATGCGCTGGCTGAGGATCGGCGCGCCGCAGATTGGGCATGCGGAATGACTCGATCGCTCCGGACTGCCGCTTTCATTGCGTTCAATGGGCATCCAGGAGGCCGCAACCTCAACAGTTTGGCCGGACGGAAGGCGGCGCATATGCGCCCTGCGGCGAACCCATTTAATCGACATGGTCAGCTCCCGAAATCGCGTAGCCTGAGGAGGCGGCGATTCGGTTAAGCGATTATGGCCCGCAAGACGGGACGCCGGCTGAGGCTGTCACAGAACTTTATTACTCCCGACATTAAACCGTACAGAAAAGCGCATATCGGTGCAGCAACTGCAGAGGGGCATAGCTGTGTCAAGCGACTTTGAGCTGGTTTATTCCTTGGAAATCAAGGTTTTGGACCTTGAGAAGAAGGTGTCTGACCTTGAACAGTCGGTCGCCGGCCTGGCGCAGCAACTGAACTCGGTCGAAAGCGATGCCGCCGCCAATGTGCCGGAGGAAGTCTCTGAGCGGATTCGCGAGGGCGAAAACCCGGTAAGGGTTGTCCGGCAATACCGACTGATGACGCAGAAGGACTTGAGTGATCTGTGCGGCATCCGGCCAAACCACATTTCGGCGATCGAGCGCGGAATGTCTTACGGCCTCAAGACGGCGAAGCGATTGGCAGACGCCCTCGATGTGCCGGTGGATCTGCTGACCTGATTGGCAGGCGCGGTTCGCGCGAGTTAAGGAGTTATCTGGTGAGACGCCGACCAAACGTCGCGATCTGATCCAGGTTGAGAGATTGAGTGAAAGGGCTTGCGACACGAATCGCGAGCCCGTTGGTCGTTGAAAGACCGGGGAAAGTGGGTCGAGTTGAGCGTGGAACGGTTCGAATCTCTTGCGAAGATTGCGCGGCAGGGTGCCAGCCCGGCATTGCGCGCAATTGAAGCCGTTCTTGTGATCGGACTCGGCCTGAGCGCTGCCAAGCTCGCCTGGCTTGCCATTGAGCCCGGCGGGGCTGTGTCGCCAGACATTCCTGTACGTGCTTCGGTACAGGGACCAATGGTCACGACATCAGCAATCGCGGTGGATACATCCCGATTGATTCATGAGAATCCCTTCGGTGCCGGTGCGGCGATTCTGGCCGACACACCCGATGCTCCGGAGACCAGCCTGAACTTGCGTCTCCGCGGCGTCCGCGCCTCTTCAGACGAGGCCGATGGCATTGCCTGGATCACGACACCGAACAACGAGACCGCGGCCTACAGGCCGGGAGAAGTCATTCTGGATGGCGTCACACTTCACCGGATCTATGCAGATCGGGTGACCCTCCGAAAGGCGGGACAAACCGAAGCCCTGCTCATGGAGGGCGGCGCGGGATTACTGTCAGTGCTGACAACTCCCGGCAGTAACGAGGCGCGCGACGGCTTGTCTCCCAATACAACGACATCCCGGGTCGCGCGCGCGGATCTGGTATCCAGCATCACGATTGATCCGGTTCACCGCGGAACCGATTTCGTTGGCTACCGGATCGGCTCGCGCGGCGATGAGACTGTTCTCATCCAGGCCGGCCTTCGACCGGGTGATGTCGTGATCGGCCTCGACGGCGCCGCGATCACAGACGTGCCGCCCGCAGAACTCGCCCGCAAATTTTCAGATCCCGCCCCGGTTCGGCTGACGCTCGACCGCGATGGACAAACATTCGACCACACGCTCGCGCCAGAGGAGGCCCGATCCCGATGAAACTCAAAACCCTCTTGTCAGCGACAGCGTTCATAGCGGCGACACCGTCCGCTTTTGCCCTCGCCAATCAGGCGCCTTCAGATACAGCGCGCCACGTGCTCAACTTCGAAGACGTTGAGCTTTCGGCCCTGATTGCGGATGTGTCGACGGTCACCGGATACACATTCGTGGTTCACCCTGAAGCCCGCACCAAGCGCATCACCGTGTCTTCGACCACGCCATTGACGCGCCAGCAGGTCTTCGATGTTTTCCTGTCATCGCTTCGCGTGCATGGTTTCGCGGCGATCCCGGCGGGCAAGGCAACTTACCGCATTGTCCCGGAACAGAGCGCTGTTGGTGAGGCCGGTATGTCTGCCTACGGCTCAAACGCGTTCACTACGGAGATCTTCAATCTGAAGCATGTGAACGCGGTGGAAGCGGCGAAAATGCTGAAGCCGATTATTGATGAGCAGGGGCAGGTAATCGCCAACAGCCAGTCAAATACGCTCGTGGTCGTCGACTATGCGTCCAACGTACCGCGCCTGCGGAACATGGTTGGCAATATTGATGTCGACCCGTCCGTGACAGCGACCATCCAGTTGGCGAACACATCTGCCACGGAAGTGGCGAGCATCCTTACGTCGCTGAACGCGAGCACGTCTGAAGACAGCTACAAGACCAATTTCAAGGCCATCGCATCGGAAGCCGGCAATGCGCTCATCCTCCGGGGGGATCCTGCTGCGGTTGAGCGGGCGAAACTGGTTACAGCCGACCTGGACGGACGCGACCGGTTGAAAGACACAATCCGTGTAGTTCCGCTGAACAATGCTGACGCAAACGAGGTCGTGCCAATTCTTCAGCAAGTCGCATACGCGATCGACAAGCGTCGCGGTCTTGCGGAGCCGAACGAGGCAACAACCATCGCGCATCATGATTCCACGAATTCGCTCGTGATCAGCGCCGCGCCGGAAACACTCCTCAGCCTTGAGCGCGTGATCTCTGACCTGGACCGTCGCAGGGCTCAGGTTCTCGTCGAGGCGATCATCGTCGAAATGTCAGACGACACGGCGCGCCAACTTGGTCTGCAATTCCTGTTGTCCGGCACGGGCAGCAACTCGACGCCATTTGCGACAACCAATTTCTCCGCATCTGCCCCGAACCTGCTGACCCTGGCAGGCGCGATCAGCGATGATACGCCTTTCTCCGGCGATGATGAGACCGTCAATGAGGCGCTGACCACCGCAGCCCTCAATTCCCTGCTTGGCCTGACCGGTCTGACCGTTGGCGTAGGGGGACAGGATGGTGATACGCTGTTCGGCGCGGTGCTGACAGCTGTCGAGGCCGACACGAACTCCCGTATCTTGTCGAAGCCGTTCAATATGACCCTCGACAATGGAACATCCTCGCTTCTGGTCGGTCAGAACGTGCCGATCACAACGGGACAGGTCCTGGGTGATGATAACAGCAACCCGTTCACCACGGTCGAGCGAAAGGATGTTGGTGTGTCTCTTACCGTCACGCCACGCATTTCCAACGACAATACAATTCGCATGCAGATCGAACAGGAAGTGTCGAATGTTGCGGGGGCTATCGCCGCCGGCGTCACCGATGTTGTCTTCAACACGCGCGAAATCTCAACCAGTGTAATCGCGGATGATGGTGAAATCATCGTGCTCGGCGGCTTGATCGAGCAGAAAGAGGAATTTTCCAATCAGAAAGTTCCGGTGCTGGGGGACATTCCGGTTGCGGGTCGGTTGTTCCGCACGGAAGGAAAATCCCTCGGCCGGACCAATCTGATGGTCTTCATCCGCCCCACGGTTATTCGTGACCGCAGGGATGCGGCAGGTGCGACCAGCCGGTCCTACAACTACATTCGTGCCGAAGAACTGTGGGAAGGTGAAAGCGATGGCACATCCTCCATCGACAATTTCATCACGGAAGTGCTGGGAAGCCCGCCCCCGAAATGATGCCGTCTGAACTCGCCCCCACACAATTCACCTATGCCTTTGCAAAGGACAAGGGTCTGGTCGTCCTGTCCGGACGTGACCGCCTAACGGTTGCTGTCCGTCAGGGGGCTGACCCATTGGCTCTGATCGAGGCGCGCCGCGCGCTTGGCGACGTGTTTGCGGTCGAGGCTTTTGACAAGGACAAGTATGACCAGATCCTGGCCGAAGCGTTTGCAACCGGTCCCATGGCGGATGACGACATTGACGCTGCTGTTGAAAGCCGGGGTGGGCTTGAAAGCCTGATTGACGACCTACCGAAGGCGGCTGACCTGTTGGATGGTCAGGATGATGCGCCGGTTATTCGTCTCATCAATGGTTTGATCCACGAAGCCATCAAGCGGCGGGCATCGGATATCCATATGGACCCGTTCGAAAGCAATCTTTCCATCCGCTATCGGATTGATGGGGATCTTGTTGAAGTCTTGACGCCCCCCCGAAAGCTGGCTGCGCCGATTGTCTCGCGTATCAAGGTCATGGCCCGGCTGGATATCGCGGAGAAACGCTTGCCCCAGGACGGGCGCATCTCTCTGTCAGTTGGCGGGAGGTCCATCGATGTGCGTGTTGCCACGCTGCCCACGCGATATGGCGAGCGGGTCGTGCTGCGCCTGCTGGACACGAAAAATGCCCTGGTGGGCCTGACGGAACTGGGCATGGACGAGAAAACACTGGCGCGCTTCTCGGATGCGCTGGCCCAGCCGAACGGCGTCATCCTCGTGACCGGACCTGTTGGCTCCGGCAAAACCACGACTCTTTATGCCTCCCTGTCCCGGCTCAACAACGGCCGCGATAACATCATGACCCTCGAAGATCCCGTCGAGTACGGACTTCCGGGCATCAGTCAGACCCAGATGGACCACAAAGTCGGCCTCAATTTTGCGGCAACGCTCCGCTCGATTCTGCGCCAGGATCCGAATGTCGTGATGGTGGGTGAGATCCGGGACTCCGAGACTGCCGAAGTCGCGTTCGAGTTTGCATCCACGGGGCGTCTTGCGCTCTCAACGCTGCACACGAACAGCGCCGCCGGGGCCATTACCCGCCTGCGCGACATGGGCGTCGAGGCGTATTTGCTCGCGTCTACGCTGCGCGCCGTGATGGCGCAGCGTCTGGTGCGTCGCCTCTGCCCGAATTGCAAGACAGAGCGCCCGGCGACCGGGGCCGAACTGGAAGCGCTTGGCTTCTCCTCCGGTGACGCAGTCATGGTCGGGGAGCCGAATGGATGCTTCTCTTGCGGCAATACCGGGTTTGATGGACGCATCGGCATCTACGAGCTTTTGACCGTTGATCACGAAATTCGCGACCTTCTGGGCAGTGAAGCCAGTGAGCATCAGATCGATGAGGCTGCCTTCAGCGTCCATGATCGCCTGATCGACAATGCGCGTCGCTACGTGGTGTCTCAGGACACCAGCCCTGCCGAAGTCCTGCGCGTCTGTCGCAAGGGAGGCGCGTAATGCCAGCCTTCGAGTATGTTGCGGTTGACGGACATGGTCGCCGTCAAAAGGGTATCATCTCTGCCGACAGTCCACGCTCCGCACGACGGGAATTGCGTCTGAGAGATCTCATGGCGCTTGATGTGAACCCGGTAAGCGAGACAGCTGCCAAAGCGAGCCGTGTCCGCGGCGGTATCAGCGAGAAACAGCGGGTTCTGCTCGTGCGGCAATTGTCAGTTCTGCTCCAATCCGGCTTGCCAGTTGAACAGGCCCTTGCCGCGGCTGCGGAGGATGCCTCGACGCCGCAATCCCAAAGAGTGCTACATGCCATTAAGGCCGAAGTGACTGAGGGCGCGCGCCTGGCGGACGCCATGTCGATCGCGCCAAAGGCGTTCCCTCCGCTCGTGCGTTCAGTGGTGTCCGCCGGTGAAATGTCAGGTCGCCTGGGTGATGTCACCGAACGGCTCGCCACTTATCTGGAACGCAGTCATCAACTTCGTCAGAAAGTTCAGGCGGCGCTGATTTACCCTGCGGTGCTTGGGGTGATGGCGGTCGGTATGATCATTGCCATGATGCTGTTCGTGGTGCCGCGTCTGGTCGAGCAATTCGATCTGTTCGATGCGGACATACCGCTCATTACCCGGATCGTCATCGGCATGTCGGAGACGTTGAAGGCGCATGGTATCCTCATTGGTCTCGTTTTGGCGACAGGTATCTTCCTGATTGTCCGTGCCGCGCGATTGCCTGTCGTCCGCCGGGCATTGGATCATTACAGCTTGCTCATGCCCATTATTGGCCCATTGAACCGCACCGTCTGTGCGGGTCGGTTCGCCCGCGTGTTCGCCACGCTGTCCGGCTCGGGAGCGACCGTGCTTGAGGCGCTCGCGGGCGCCAAGGGGGCGTCGGGAAACCTCGTCTTCAGCAATGCCGCCGATCAGATAGCAGAGCGCGTCCGGGAAGGTGGTTCCTTTGCTGGCGCCTTGAAGGCCACGGGCGTCTTCCCGCCGATGATGGTGCACATGGTGTCGAGCGGTGAGGCGGGCCGGGACATTCCGGGCATGATGACCCGCGCCGCTGACTTTCTGGATTCAGAATTCGAAACTGGCTCTTCGACCCTGCTGTCCTTGCTGGAACCGCTGATCATTGTTGTTCTGGGCGGGATAGTCGGGCTGATCGTCCTGTCGGTCATGCTGCCAATCCTGCAACTCAACACACTCGCTATTGGATAGGAGGCTTTCATGGACTTCAAAGCACCCGAAACAGAACAGGGCCGTCGCAACATGTCGGCAGGCTTTTCACTCGTTGAATTGATGGTGGTTGTTTTCATCATGGGTCTGTTGGCCACGCTGATCGTCATCAATGTTGCGCCCGCAACGGATCAATCCCGTATCGGCAAGGCGCATTCTGATATCGCGGCGCTCGAAAGCGCGCTCGATATGTACAATCTGGACATGTACAATTACCCCTCTGCGGATCAGGGTCTGGCGGCGCTCAACACTGCGCCCACGGGGCCGCAGGCGGCTCAGTATCGCCCCGGCGGATACATCAAGCGCCTGCGCACCGATCCCTGGGGCAATGCCTATCAATACGCCTATCCGGGCACACGGTCGGGCGGCGCATATGATGTGTTCTCGACAGGGCCGGATGGTCAGGCCGGAACGGATGATGATATCGGCAATTGGGATTCCATGTCCTGATGAAGCTGTCATCGTCCTCTCAGTCGGGCATGTCATTGGTGGAAGTGCTTGTCGCCTTGTTCATTCTGGCGCTTGCCAGCGCGGCCATCGTCATGACGCTCCCACGTCAGCCGTCCGGGCTGGATCGTGAGCTTGCGCGATTGGAGGACGCAATCGAACGCATTTCGGATGAGGCGATCTCGTCCGGTGAATTGCGCGCGATCCACCTGACTGCTCAGGGATACCAATCTCAATCTTGGGCCAATGGCGACTGGGTGGCGATGGCCAGGTCAAACCACCGTTTGCCGTCTTCCATCCAGTTGGCGGTTCGCAAGGGCCGAGACGATCGCAAGGACTGGCCCGCCATTGTGGCCGACCCCACAGGCATGGTCAGCGGTCGACCACTAACGCTGAGAGAGGGCACTGCCGTACGGACGATCAATGTTTCTGCGGCTGGTCAGTTCAGGGTGGAGCGTTAGGATGGCCATCACGCGTCAGGAGCATGGATTTACACTGGTTGAGGTGCTGGTCGCATTGGGCGTCTTCAGCATCGCGGCCATGTCACTGGCGCATCTGGGCAATGAAACGCTCGTGGGCGCCCGGCATGTTGACCAGCGCTTCCTGGCGACGGTCGAAGCGGACAATCAGATCGCGGAAATCATGGCAGTGTCGGACACGTTCGCGCCGGGTATCCAGTCTGGAACGAGCGTGCAGCGGGGCCGAGCGCTCGCATGGACGCGCACGATCGCGGCGACAGATCGGCAGAACCTGTTCGCGGTGCAGGTGATTGTCAGCGACGCAGAGACAGACCAGCAATTGGTGACCCGCCAAACACTTGTGCACAGGGCCGCGCCATGAGCAGGACTGCTGGTTTCTCGCTTATTGAAATGCTCGTTGCCCTGGCGGTGACATCCCTTCTGATGGTTGCCGGCTCTACCTTGCTGATCCAGACATTACGCTCCGGGCAGATGGTGGAAGCCCGCACAGACATGGTGCGCAGCCAAAGCGCGGCGCATAGCCTATTGAGGGATGATCTTGCCAATGCGACTTTGCGGCGGACACGCCCCGCGAACGGGCTAGATGCGCCAAGGGCGTTCAGTGGAGGGTATTCCACACTTGAACCCTTGATGGCGTTCACCCGTGCGGGCTGGTTCAATCCGGATGAAACCGATCCGCGCGGAGACTTGCAACGGGTCGAGTATCTTCTTGATAATGGAAGCTTGGTGCGCCGAGCGTGGTTGCGGCCAGACCCGGTTTACAGAACGCCGTATGCTGATCGGGTCTTGGCGCAAGGTCTCGAAACGGTGGGCATTCGGTTCTTCTCCAGTGAGAACTGGCGGCTGGACTGGTCGGGGCAGGCGGATGCGTTGCCGGAACTGGTAGAGCTCACGCTTGTGTTCGGAGAGGGTGACGAATTGCGGCAGGTCTTCCTGGTGGGAGGCGCCGGATGATGAAATCAGAAAACCGCGATACTGAACGCGGCGCGACGCTTCTCAGTGTTCTGTTGCTGATAGTGTTGATGTCGACCGCTGCGCTGGCGGCGACCGACGCGCTCGCCAGATCGGTCCATGTTTCGCGCGTTTCCACCGACAGGGCGGATCGCTTCTGGGCGGCGCGGGGGGCGATTTCAGTTGGCGAAGTCATCGTCAATGAAATGCTCGCTCAGACAAATGGGAAACTGGATGCCGACTCTGCCATCTTCGCTGAGCCGATCCGCTTCACCTATCCCCGCGGCGTCATCACCGTAGACCTGTATGATGCCACGAATTGCCTGAATCTGAATTCCCTGGTCCTGTCGGACGCCGAAGATGCGGGCGGCACGGTCTCGACGGATCAACTTCATCGCCTGCTGGAAGGGGCTGGACTGTTCAGCACCGAAGCACGCGAAATGGTTGATACGCTGGCAGACTGGATGGACGCGGACTCCAGTCCACGCGCGTTCGGCGGCGAGGACGCGCTGTATTTTGATCGCGATGTCCCGCATCGCACACCGGGCCAGCGTCTCGTGTCCCGTCAGGATCTGAGGGCCATCAAGGGCTATACGCCAGAAACGCGCGCCGCCATTTCAGACCTTGTCTGTGTACGCTCGGACACGAACAATCCCCCCATGAACATCAATACGCTGACCGAGTCACAGGCGCCACTGCTGGCGGCGCGGCTGTCAGAAGAGCTGAGCGTCAGTGAAGCTGAACGACTTATCTTGTCGCGGCCAAGTGGGGGCTGGTTGAATGTTGAGGAATTTCTGCTTTCAGAGAATGTGGTGAGCATCGCGCCGGAACTGCGCCGGGATCATGAGCTCTCTACGGTTTCGAGCGTAATTGGCGCCATCATCACAGTGTCTTCGGGAACGGGTGATATCGCAATAGACGCTCTATACGGGCGGGGTGATAATGGCCGTTTCGTCCTGCTGAACTCGCACAGGAGCCTTCGCTGATGCGCACGCGTATATATACGGAAATTCCCGCCAGTGGCGCTGAGTGGCGTTTCGTGCGCAGTGGTCCGCATGGGATTGAAACGCTACCGCCAAATGCAACCCTTCCCTCCGGGGCGGATATGGTCGTGTTCGTGCCGGGCACGGAGGTGTCTGCGCACAGGGTGCGGATGACAGCGAAACGGCCCGCCGAGATGACACGGCTCGCGGCATTTGCCATCGAAGATGAACTCGCCGTTCCCGTCGATACGATGCATGTTGCAGTCGCAGCCGCGCAAGAGGCCAGTGACCACAGGCTCGTCTATGCGGTTTCAAGGCAGAGCATGGCGGGCTGGTTGGACGCATTGGACTCTGCCGGGATTGGGGCTGCGCGTCTTGTGCCAGACCTGTCCGTGCTGCCCGCGTCAACGCATGTGGATTTCGGTTCGCGACAGCTCGCAACAATCAGCGGACGTCCCGTCGCGATTGATCCGTATTGGCCATCAGATGTGATGGCGGCGCTGATGCGGGAAACGGGCGCTGAGCCGAACATTCAGCAGACCGACAGCCTCACCCAACTCGCCAGCTGGGCAGAGAATGCACCGCGCCTCGTCGATTTCAGGCAAGGCGAATACGCTCGTCCATCTGAACAATCGATCAATCTCACCCGCTTCCGTCTTCCTGCTGCGTTGGCGGCATCGCTCTTCCTGGCCTGGACCGCGCAGTCCGTCTGGTCCATCGAGAAGATGAAACAGCTGACGGCCGGTCTGGATGCGGAAACAGCGCGTCTCTATGCGGCGGCATTTCCAGACCAGCCGATGCCCTCCAATCCCGCCGCTGCCTTGCGCGCGAGCGAGGGAAATGCGTCGCGCAGTCCGACCGCCGATTTCGAGCAAACAAGCGCGGTGCTCTATGGCGCGGTGGCAGAGACACCGGGGGCGTCACTGGTCAGCTTGCGTTATGACCGCAACATGGGCGAACTGCGCGCCACACTGACCTATCCCGCCTTCGGCGCAGACCAGGATTTGAAGCAGGCTGTCGAACAGACCGGCATGCGTGTGAATCTGGGCGATACGCGACTGGAGGATGGGCTCGTCGTCGGGGATCTTTCCATTGGAGGCCGCTCATGATGCAATATTGGAACGAGCGGTCGGGGCGCGAAAAGGGCTTGCTGGCCGTGGCAGCGTTGCTTGTGATCTTTGCTCTGGCGCAGTTTGGGGTTGTGCGCCCCGTGACGGCCGCGCGCGCCGATGCATCCATGAAGCTGGAAGCCGCAAGCCGGCAATTGGACGTGGTCTCCGCGGAACTGGCGACAAGATCCACAGGCACCGGACCTGCCGAATCATCTGAAGCGTCCAGCGGCAATGTGCGGGCGGACCTGTTGCAGCTTGCCAACGCCCGCGGTCTGTCTGTGTCACGCCTGCAGACCACAGACGATGACCGGCTGATCCTGCAATTCGAACAGGCCGCACCAACACTTGTTTATGCGTGGCTGGCTGATGCAGATGACTCCTATGGTATTGTGCCAGAGCGGGTTTCCATGTTTGCCGAACCGGGCGGATATGTTCGCGCCAGCTTTGAGTTCGCGGGAGGAGATACCTGATGCGAAGCAGCACGCTCTTTGTCATCCTGTTTCTGATCACGCTTGTCGGGGGTCTCATCGCATTCACGCCGCTGTCGTTTGTCTTGCGTCAATCCGGTATGGCGGAGCGAGGATTGGGCTGGCAGCAGGCGCGCGGCTCGATCTGGCATGGTCAGGTGACGGGCCTTTCCTGGCGCGGCACGCCCGTAGGGGCGATCAATCTGGATTCTGACTTGCTGCGCATGCTGGGCGGTGGACCATCGCACCATGTCAGCTGGGTCGGCCAGCAGGGGCAGGGACAGGCGGACATCAAAGCCAGTCGGGACTCCGTTCTTGCGGATCACGTCAATCTCAACCTGCCTCTCACAGACGAATGGAATGTAGACCCCATGATCGCGCAGCTTGGAGGCTCCATTCGCTTATCCGATGGTCAGGTCCGGCTGGCAGGCGAGCGCTGCGAGTCCGCGGCGGGCACTGTGACGAGCGACGTAGTGCGCCTTGCGGCGGCTGGCTTTGGCCGCGACTGGCCGATCGTGAGTGGACCGCTTGGGTGCCTGAATGGCCAATTCGAAGCCGACCTGTCGGGTAAGGCGGCGGACGGTACCGTACTGCATATGATGTTCAGCCAATCTGCGGGCCTGCGTGTCACCGTTGCGGAGGCAGATGATGAAGTGAAGGCAAATCTGGCCTTCGCTGGCTTTCGGGACGAGAATGGCACGCTGATCTATGAGCGTCCGCTAAAACCAGAAGGGAGCCGTCCATGAAGCGGTTGATTGCGATGTTGACGGTGGGCACGCTTGCCCTGGCAGGCTGCGCGAGTGGGGCAGGAAAGGCGCCAGTCCCGCCGGCGCCGGATGTGCCCATTGCGGGGAATCTTCCCGCGCAGGATCTTGAACCCGGTGAGTGCGGCCTGTTTCTCTGGACCCAGGGCGATCCCCGCCGCTTCATTTATTTCTCCAGGGCCGGCGCCAGCACCGCCGAAACCATGCTGGCTGAGACCCAGCAGACGCTTGCCATGGTTCGTCAGGGCGGCAGCCTGTTCGGGCAATTCATGACAGAGATGGACTATATCGGCCCCGAAAGTGAGTCGGTTTTCTTGAAGATTACCCCCGGCGAGACCGTCGAAGGCGGACAAAAAATTTCATCTGGCCGCATAACGCTCCTGAATTCTGGAGGTTGGGAAACCGTCATTCCCGTCTCAGGATTGCGCGCGTGCCAGCCCGATACTGAGTAAATTCAGGTGCTTGGATCATTAAGCTGAAAACGCCGATACGGAAAAGATACGCAATTTTGTAGTTACTTGACGCAAATTCGTCGCAAAATGTATTGTGACAGTTATGTTACAGAGATGCTACAAATATATGTCAATCTCGGCTCTGGCGCTCGCGGCGCTGGGACTGGCAGCAAATGCCGATCAGGAATGCGACCTGTCTGACGGGCTCGCCCTTCAGCCCGCAGCTTTCCAATCAGAGACTGTAGCCTGCCTCCAATCGGCGCAGGGTGTAGAAGCTGATCCATTCATGCAAACCGAACTCAGCCGTTTGACGGATGCGATGCGGACCAGTCAGGGCGCCGATGGCCTGAAGAGCCTTCAGTCGCTTAACGAAGCTGCGCGTATCCATGCCTATGACATGGCCACACGGGATTACATCGCGCACAGCGATCCGGAAGGTCGTGGGCATCTGGACCGCGTCCGCATGTTGGAGCGTACGCATCTGATTGGTGCATTCGGTGCGAACATGGCCGTGATCTCTGATTTCGGAACCGCAGCCGAAGCCTTCAATGCGCTGAAATCCGATCCGGTGAACGCGGCGAATATGGCGCGGTCCGAATTTGATCACATGGGCATTGCCGCCGTTCGTGCGAATGGCAAGATCTACATCGTCCAGCTCTTCTCGGGCGTTGAAGGCCGTGTGGACTCGCCATCTCCAGACTATGTCAGCAGCAAGGTGAATTCCGAGGTCCGCCTCGCACAAGCTCGCTAGGCATCAGAGGGCCGGCTGACAGGCCCTCTATTCGCGAATTTCTGATCGATGTCCCCAAGACGCCTTTCAGAATGGTCGGCCCGACACGGGCCGGCCTTTTTTTGTGCTACGTGCTTGGTCATGACGGCCCGAGCCACCTCACGGTGTTTCGCCCTTTAAGAACGTCGTGTGAACGGGTAGAAGGCCGCCATGAACGGATTTCTCGCAGTTGCAGCAGGCGGCGCTATTGGCGCATCGCTTCGGCATGGCGTCGGTCTTTTGGCCGTGCGCCATCTGCCGGCGGGCTGGCCGCATGGCACGTTTGCCGTAAACCTGCTGGGCAGCCTGCTGATGGGCCTGCTGGTTGGCTGGCTGGCGCTGAAAGCAGAAGGGCTGCACCAGACGACGCGGCTCTTCCTGGCGACTGGTGTGCTTGGCGGGTTCACCACGTTTTCGGCCTTCTCGCTGGAAGTGGCAGAATTCCTGCGCAAGGGCGAGACGGTGAAGGCGGGGGCCTATGCGGGCCTGTCCCTGTTGCTGGGCGTAATGGCGCTGTTCATTGGACTTTGGATTGCGCGGAAGGTGTTCGCATGAGCGGCCAGATTGTTACAGAAACGGTTTCCGACAAGGAATCCGGCACCCGGCTTGACCGCTGGGTCAAGCGTCGCGTGCCAGTCACGCAGGGCCAGATCGAGAAGATGCTCCGCACGGGGCAGATCCGCGTCGACGGGTCTCGCGCCAAGGCGAATACGCGGCTGGAGACTGGCCAGCAGGTGCGCCTGCCGATCCTGGAGGCGGATGCAACGCGCCCGGCCCAGAAAAAGGCGGATCGCGTCTCCGAGGAAGATCGCCGGTTCATCCGTGACCTGATCCTCTATGAGGATGACGAGATGATCGCCATCAACAAGCCAGCCGGCATCGCCGTGCAGGGCGGATCGGGGCAGGGCCGCCATATTGATGGCATGCTGGCCGCGCTGGGCGATGGCGAGCACCGCCCGGTCCTCGTCCACCGGCTCGACAAGGATACGAGCGGCGTGCTGCTGCTGGCCAAATATCCGAAGGCCGCCGCACAACTTGCCGAAAAGTTTCGCAGCCGCGACATGGACAAGGTCTATTGGGCGGTCACGGTCGCCGTGCCCAATCCGCCTTTCGGCCAGATACGTTGCTGGATGGTAAAGGGCATTGAGGATGAGCGCGAGCCGGATGGCTACCGCGTGATCCACCCGAAGGCCCGGGGCCGCCGCGATGCCGACCGGGAGCGCATGTTCCGCTCTGCGCAAGGCGTTGAAGGCGCACGTCATTCGATCACGGATTATGCGGTTGTTTCCACCGCCGGGCAGAAAGCGGCCTGGGTCGCGCTGAAGCCGGAAACCGGTCGCATGCACCAGCTGCGCTTCCACATGCTGGAAATGAACACGTCCATTCTGGGTGATTTCAAATACCAGTGCCGTCGGGAAGTGCCTCAGGGCCTCGCGCCCGGCCTGCATCTGCATGCCCGCGCCCTGATCATCCCGCGCGAGAATGGCAAGCCGATCAAGATCGTCGCGCCGTTGCCGCCGCACATGAAACAGACCTTTGAGGCGCTCGGCTTCCTCGAACAGGAAGCGGGCAAGGACCCGCTCGCGCCCTTTGTATGAGTGACAGTCTGAAACTTGCCATCTGGGACGTGGACGGAACACTCGTCGACAGCCGCCAGTCGATCCATGAGATCATGGTGGAGGCCTTTCGCCTCTCCGCGCTGACCCCGCCGGACTATGAGGGTACCCGAAAGATTGTCGGACTCAGCCTGCATCAGGCGTGCGGCCAGCTGGCGCCGGAGGCCGGCGCTGACGACATTGAAAAGCTGGTGCAGGACTATCGGGACTCCTGGGTGCGTGCCCGCGCCCGTCCGGATTTTGCGCAGCCGCTTTATGATGGTGCGCTGGAGACGCTGGAAATGCTGCGCGAGGAGGGCTGGCTGATCGCCATGGCCACCGGCAAGACGCACAAGGGCATCGCCAGCCTGTTCGAGGCGCATGACATCAAGCATTTCTTCGACACGATCTGGTGCGCCGATGATGGCCCCGGCAAGCCGCATCCGCACATGGTGGAACAAGCGATGGGCGCGCTGGGCTGCGCGCCGCATGAAAGCCTGATGATCGGCGATGCGATCCACGACATTTCCATGGGCCGCGCCGCCGGCGTCTACACCCACGGCGTCAGCTGGGGCTTCGGCGCCGCCCACGAACTTGAAGACGTCGGCGCCCACGAAATCCACCATG
>NZ_AWFH01000011.1 GCF_000682715.1 Hyphomonas atlantica corrig.
GCAGAAGACCCGAACATTATCTACGAGGTCGCGCTGTGGGCGCGCCTCAACGGCACTTGCAGAGCGGGGTCCTTCCGCCTGGGACCGCGTCCTTCGAAGAAGGGGCGGTAGTCTGTCTCGGTCTTGATCACGGCATGGGCGGTGCGCGCCATCTTGGCGGCGATCGCGGTGAACGCCTTGCGCTTGAGATGGGGATCGGCGTGATCGCGAGCGATGTAGCGTTCGTACTTGTCGCGGAAGCCATTCTCGCGCTGCCGGATGGCGACCTGGCCAGCCATCCAGAATGTGCGCCTGAGCCTGGCGTTGCCATACTTCGACAATTTCGTCTGGCCGCGGAAGACGCCCGACTGCTGGGTCGACAGGTTGAACCCGCAGAACTTCAGGAACTGGCGGTGGTGCCGAAACCGGCGCAGATCGCCCGCTTCGGCCAGAATGGTCAACGCGTTGATCGGGCCAACGCCAGGGATCGTCTTTAAACGGATGAAGTCCTCATGCTCGCCGAGAAGGTCTTCAGCTTGTTGTTCGATTTGGTCGCGTTGCGCCACGAGACTGCGCCCTTCAGCGAGGACCAGCCGAAACATGGCGATCGCAGGTGAGTCGATAGATACCGGAAGCCCAATGGAATCTGCAGCTGTCGCGTAGATGTCAGAGATCAAGCGACGCTTCGAGACCTTCCTGCCCACCACATCCCAGGCCGCTTCGGCAAAGGTGTCTTCAGGCATGCAGGTGATCGATCCCGGTGTTGGAAACTGCTCGAGGAAAGCGAGGAACCAGTCGCTGCGGGAGTTGCCTGCGAACCGTTCAGCCTCCGGAAAATAGAGCGGCAGGTAATGCGTTCGGAGGCGATGCCAGAACTCGGTTTTGGTCTGTGAGATGACGGCGTGCGTCTTCGACAGCTCCTGCAGGTCGTTGAGGCCGTGGACCAAAGGATCGTGCCAGGTCTGGGTCAGTCCGGTCTGCATCATATGCAGCATGACCTGAGCGTCCTTCGGATCGTTCTTGTCCCAGGAGTTGTGCATCGCTTCGCGTGTTCGGGCGAGTGACAAGGACGAGATCAGCTTGAGTGAAAAGCCCGCTTCCTGAAGTCGCCAAGCGATCGGGCGGTGATAGTCGCCGGTCGGCTCAAAGCCGACGACCACGGGCGCATTGTAAGCAGTGAGCGTCTCTACGAGGCGCTCGTGATCTTCCTTGATGTTGCGAACGGTGATCCGCCGCCGGCGCTTGCGCCCCGGCTCGGCGATCAGCACCTCGTTGCGATGCTTGGCGATATCGATGGCTACGAGAATGGGATGAACTGGCGTAGTATCAGACTTGGTCATGGCTGGGCTCCTCTCTTCAGTCGTGGTCGGCAAAACCACTGTAAGAGACCTGAAGGCCCGGTCGTGACCGCCTGCCTGCATGGACGAAGCCAAGCAGGCGGTCACGACCTCCGAAACGCCGGTTCCCAATGTGCTATGGGACCGAGCTGACCTCGCGCGCCATCCTGGAATGGCAGAACGAGACCGGCATCGCCTGGCACTACATCGCGCCGGGCAAGCCGCAGCAGAACGGCTTCGTCGAGAGCTTCAATGGCAAGCTCCGTGACGAATGCCTCAACGAGGAAGTCTTCGACAGTCTCTCCCACGCCAGAAAGGTACTGGGGCGCTGGCGGCACGATTACAATCATCACCGGCCTCACTCATCGCTGGGCGGGCTGACGCCCGCAGCGCGCCGGTCGCTCGAGCTTGTCGGGGGCTCCACTCCCGGCGCGCTCGCCAGACATCAAACCTTGGACTATGAAAGGGTCAGACTCTCGAAATAAACGAGGGAGCCGAAGGGCTCAGGTCAAGGCCCGCATCCTTCGATGCGGGCCTTAGCTTCCGTCTGCTGATTGATTGCCGGTCCGGAGTCGCCAATAGAAACGCTGCCTCCTAAGAATCGCTAGAACATGGTTCGCAAGCCGACTTTAAAAACGGTGTCATCCGCGCTGCCGGTTTCCAATCGTTGAAAGTCAGCGGTGTCGCCATAGGCTTCTTCATAGGCAAGCTCGACATAAGGTGCGAATTCACGGGTGAATTCATAGCGCAATTGAGCGCTATATTCCGCCGTCGCTAATCCCGAACCAATCTGCCGGGACGGATCGTCTTCGGCATAGAAATCTAGCGCAATGCCGGGTTCGAGGATCAGGCGTTGCGTGAACAAAAGTTCCCCAGTCGCTTCAAAGCGGGCGCTGACATCGCCGCTCGAAGAAACAAAGGCAGCTGCATCAACTTCGAAGAAATAGGGCGCAAGTCCTTGCAGCCCTATAACGCCATAGGTCTCGCCTTTAGGCTCAAGGTCGTAGCGCACACCAATCTGGGCATCCCAGAATTTTGAAATGTATCGTGAATACAGCGCCTGGACCTCGGCGTCCTCGAAGTCGCCATCGGCAAATTCACCTTCGGCCTTCCACCAGAAGCGATTATAATCGCCGCCAACCCAGCCTTGGGCATCAAAGGCGCCGACGGTTTCATCATCAATCTCAGCAATATCGGCTTCGATCAGCGTGTAATTGTAGACCGGATCACCTTCAGCTGCGAGGGCGGGCAGGGCGGTCGCCATAGCGAGCGCACCCGCTATCAGGATTTTGGGTTTCATCTGTTTTATCCTTATGGGTGTTTGTTATTGAACGCCGCCAATGACATTGACTTGCCGGAACATGCCGGTCGCGGCGTGCTGGAGAATGTGGCAGTGAAAGGCCCAGGATCCGGTGGCATCGACGGTTACATCGGCGGAGATGGTTTCACCTGGCCGGATGGTGATCGTGTGCTTGCGGGGTGCCATGTCGCCCTCGCCATTCACCAGATCCATCCACAATCCATGCAGGTGCATCGGGTGCTCCATCATGGTTTCGTTCTTGAATGTGATACGAACGCGTTCGCCGTAGTTAAATTCGAGCGGGCCAGCGTCACCGAACTTCACGTCATTAATCGACCAGAAATATCGTTCCATGTTGCCGGTGAGACGTAGCTCGACCTCGCGGTCTGGCGCGCGCCGGTCCGTATATGGGGTAAGCGCGCGAAGATCGTCATAGGAGAGAACTTTCGGTCCATGCTCCATCGCAAGCATTTCGCCATGTCCGCGATGGGCGTCTCCACTCATATCCATGGTCATCTCATCCATGCCGCCAGCTTCACTTTCAGCCATCGCGCCGTGGCTGGCATGGCCTTCTCCCATCGCTGCCATTGTCAGCTCTGGCCGGGGCCCAAGTTCCGGGATCGCCGCTTCGGCGCCGGGTGTCTCGCTGAGTGTGCCGCGGGCATATCCTGAGCGGTCCTTTGCAGCGGCGAAGATCGTATATGATTGTCCTGCCTCAGGCTCGACGATAACGTCGAAGGTTTCAGCGATAGCGATCGGGAACTCATCAACCGAGACTGGCTCGATGTTCTGACCATCGGCCTGGACCACTGTCATTTTAAGTCCCGGAATTTTGACGTCGAAATAGGTCATCGCGGCAGCATTGATGAACCGGAGACGGACTTTCTCGCCCGCTTCAAAAAGACCGCTCCAATTATCTTCAGGTGTTTCACCGTTCACCAGAAACGAGTAACCGGTAATGTCGACAATATCGGTTGGATCCATGCGCATCCGGCCCCACGCCAATCGCTCCTGGATGACGTCTGTCTTTTCGCCGCGATCAGCATTTCTCCAGTCGCGCCAGAGGTCAAAAACGGTTCGGCGATTGTAATTGTAATAGTTCGAGCGCTTCTTGAGATTGGCGAGCGCCTTGTAGGGACTGTCATTTAGCCAATCGGCGAGTATGATCACATGCTCGCGATCATACTCGAAGGGGTCGGGCTTTGCCGGTTCGATTATGATGGGCGCGAAGACGCCCTCCTGTTCCTGCAGGGCAGAGTGTCCATGGTACCAGTAGGTGCCTGACTGATTGGCGGTGAAGTTATAAGTGTAGGTCTCGCCCGGCGCGATGCCGTCAAAACTGATCCCCGGAACGCCATCCATACCAGCGTCCAGGATAATCCCATGCCAGTGAAGCGAGGTATCTACGTCGAGTGTATTGGTGACATTGATGGTGACGTCTTCGCCTTCACGCAGTCGCAATAGAGGGCCAGGGCTCGTCCCGTTAATGCTGACGCCAGTCAGCGTCTTGCCATCGACCGTCCGTTCAAATTGGTCGATCTCCAGATTATAGACGTCTGCGAGTGCGGCAGGCGCGATCAAGCTGCTTGTCGCGATGAGCAGTCCGGCGAGTTTGAAACGCATGATGTTCTCCTTCTTGCGTTGGACGCCGTTGGAATATTGGGGGAGGAATGGGCGTCCTTGTCGGATGGTTACGCGGCCAGACCAGTCACCCCTTATGCCCCCTTGGGGTATGGAGTGCGACACTTTAGCGACCCGTCACCGCCGCATCGCGCTTTTCAGCCAGGCAAAGGTCAGACTTGGGATGATTAGCCACTGCAAGAGCGGCGACAGCCCAGTGTTGAGCGGTCCGATCGTCGGCATTGTTTCGCGATAGGCCCAGCTTTCGCGGATCGAAATATTCAGCCATTCGCTGAACACCGTATAGGTCAGTCCAATCAGGAGGCTTAAACCTGCAACACGCCAATAGTGTCTATCTGGCCATCCACGGCGCCCCGCGATGAGCCAGGCGATCGACAGCGAAGACCCGGCGATTAGGACATCGCCAAATGTGCAGTGAGCAATGGCGAAGGCGATCTCGGCACGTGTTCCATCAATCCAGATCGTGTAAAGCGGCGCGTGGGCGATTTCCCAAATCAGATTTGCGGCCGCGATAATCAGACTGTAGGCGAACAGGAACTGTACCAACCGCCAGATTGGAGCGATGGTTGGTTTTGGGATGTCCAGTTCTTGCGTCATTGGCGTCTCTTGCGAAAATGCGATCAGGTTGCCAATTTCTACGTGTCGACAGGTAACATCCCTCACATGCAGATCGGCATTGTCAGGCGCGCGATCGGTGCATATTGACTTTAATCAATGTTTTTTTGAGGGAGCGCGAGAGCCGCTGCGTATAAGTCAATACGTAATCCTCCCTAAATTTGCTTCTCGAAAGGAGAGCGCCATGAAAAATGACATAGACGCGCTCATCAAAGATTTAAAGGCGGCGCCCCTTGATCGCGACCTTCACAATCTCGAAGTCGAGGTTTGGGAGCGAATTGACGCGCGCAACCCGGCCGGACACCCAGCTTCGCCCGCAGCAATTACCACAGACGGACGCCTTTTTGCGACACCGGCCGTAAGCCGAACCGCAGCGGTTGCGCTTGCGGTTGCAATCGGCCTTGTGGTCGGATTGTTCGGGGCGCCCAGCCAGTCATCATCGAGTGATTTTTCGGTCTTCTCTGTTGATGCGCCATATGCCCCGTCTGGGATTCTGAGGTAAGACGGGTAATGAAACTCGAACACTGGATTATTGTCGTTTTCCTAGCCCTGTGCGCGGGCATGACCGGCGTGTTTGTCGCTGGAAACTGGGCCGCGACGCATCCGGTTGAAACCGCTTCCGGTTTGCATGAGCTGGTCCATCACGACTTGGATCTCTCAGCGGATCAGGGGGCAGAACTCGAGCTAATCGAACACCGTTTCGCGGCTAAAAAAGCTGAGCTGGAACAAAAACTTCGCGCGGCCAACCTCGCACTCGCTGGCGCTATGGAGGCCGACAAATCCTATTCGCCCGCTGTTCAGGCGGCGATCGATGATTTCCACACAGCCATGGGGGAGCTGCAAAAAGTCACTATCGAGCATGTGTTTGAGGTGCGCGAGATCCTTACTGAGGAACAAGCGATCGTCTTTGACGCGGAAGTCGTTCGATCACTGACGGAGCTTTAGACATATACACGTGCACAACACAGAGCGAACAGATGCAGAGCTTGCTGTAGCCGCAGCAGGGGGCGAGGAACGCGCCTTCACCGAGCTCATGCGCCGTTACAAGGAACCGCTCTACCGCTATGTTCATCGCTCGATGCGTGGCAACGAAGACGCCTATGATGTGCTGCAGGAAGCCTTTACCGCAGCCTGGCGTTCGATTGACCGATATGACCCGTCGCGGAAGTTCTCGACCTGGATCTACCACATTGCGCTCAACAAAGTTCGTGATCATGGCCGCAAACGCGCCGTGCGAAGCTTTTTCTTTCAAGCGGCACCTCTGGAGAGCCCGGATCGGCCGGATATCGCCGACCACTCGCAAAATGTTCAAGCTGATTATGAACACCGTGATGAGCTGAGCCGTGTCTCGAAAATGGTGGACGCGCTGCCAGATAAGCTGAGGCAGGCCTTTACGCTGCAGGTTCTACAAGACATGCCCCAAAGTGAGGTGGCCGAAATCCTTGGTGTCTCCATCAAGGCTGTGGAAACACGGGTTTATCGCGCCCGGAAAATCTTGCAGGAACAGGTCGAAAAGCTCGATTAGGCTTCTTTTTCGGCAGACATTAGCGGCGACGTTTCCGACCTTGGGCGCGATGCGAGATAGACCCCGATGGCGGCGAGCGCGCCGCCGCCAAAAACATTCATCGTCATTGGCTCTGAGAAGAATAGCGCGCCAACTGAAACACCAATGATCGGAACGAGAAAACTGAATGCAGCCGCCTTGGATACATCCAGCGACTGCAGCGTCACCTGCCATAACCAATAGGCCAGCGCCGTCCCGGGCAGGGCGAGGCTAAGAAGTGAAATTATGAATTGCGGCGACCAGTCTATAGCTGTTGGGGATTCGGTCGTGAAAGCTAAAATTGAGATCGGGATCGCTCCAATCAAAAGCTGCAACCCCATCGCCATCGCCGCATCGATGCGTGTCGCTAAGGACTTGATGGCGATATTGCCGACCGCCACGCCGCTGGTCGCCGTAATCACCAGGACCAGACCGAAAGCTGTTGATCCCCCGCCCGAGGCCAGGACGCGCGGTATCGCAATGAGCGCCACGCCGCCGACGCCGAGGCAAAGCCCAAACCAGCCAATCGGTCCAAGGCGTTCGCGCAGAAACACGACGGCAAGCACAGCGGCGATCAGCGGCTGGAGGCTTTCGATCACGGTGGCAAGACCGGGAGACACAAACTCGGCGGCGTGAAACATGCCAAAGTAGCCAATGCCGGTCATTCCGAGGCCAGCAAGCGTGATCCAGCCCCAAACGCTCCACCCGCGAGGCCACGCGGCTCGGCGCAGAGCGGCGACGCCTATTAAAATACTACCAGCCAGAATGGCGCGTAGCGCTGCAAAGGTCAGGTGAGGCGCATAGTCGAGCCCCAGCGTGATGAGCGGATAGCAGGAGGCCCATAAGACCATGACGAGCGCTGCGAGAATGCGGGGGCTGACAATCAAACCAGGGCTCCGGTGAAACACTTGAAAGAGTGGAGCCGATTATGAGGGCGCCGCCTGTGTGCTGCGTAATACGTTGCAAGTGCCCAATACCCTTGGGCTCGAATAATTATATAAAGGATGCCCCTCATGAAACCAATCTTGATCACCGCCGCCGCTATTTTTGCCTTGTCGCCCACGGCCTTGGCTCAAGACGGCCACAAGACGCACGATCACAGCGAAACACCTGCCGTTGAAGCAGAGGCAGACGCCGCCGAGGCCAAAACCTGCATGGCGGGTCATGAAGGCATGGAGGGCATGGAGGGCTGTATGGCCAACATGGAAGATAAGATGGCTGAAGGTCATATGATGGACCATGGCGGCGATCACATGATGGATAGCGACAAACCCATGATGGGCGAGGGCGGCATGGCGATGGACATGGACAAAATGACGGAACATGGCGCGGATGGCCATAAAATGCATGACGCATCAGGCGAGCATCCAATGTCTCCGGAAGACTGTCAGGCCAAGCATGAAGCCATGGGCCATGATCCAGCTGAGCACTGCCCAATGATGACGGGCGATAAGGAGGAGGCTGCCACAGAATAAGGCGTTTTCGGGCGTTGTTGTTCAGCGCCGCCGCCTTGGTCCCGGGCCCTCGCAGTGCGTCCCCCCCCCTTACATTGCGAAGGCCCGGACCAGAAATTGTTCGCTGCGACGAACAATGAACCAGAACGCGATCATGCCCTCCCCCCCCCTTCTCGTGCGATCTCGTTCTGAACTTGCCGCGTCCCATATGCCCTCCAAAGCCATCATGGGGCGCGGCAAGATTTTCAATGAAGGACAGCAGGCTGCAATAAGTCCTGTAATGAAAAAGGTGTGCCCAGCGTCTGTTCCAGTGATGAAGGCTTCAGGGAGTATATTTCATGTCAGACACCGTTCCCGCAGATCCAGAGCGACGTGATTTTATCTTTATTGCGACGACTGCCGCAGCTGCCGCTGGAGCAGGCTTAGCGGCCTGGCCGCTTGTTGATCAGATGAACCCCGCCAGCGACACACGTGCGTCAAGTTCGCTCGATGTAGACGTTTCGAAAATACCGGTTGGCGGTGAAATCCGGGTTCTGATCGGCAGCAAGCCGTTTTTTATTCGCCGCCGCACCGAAGCGGAGATCGCCGCTGCCAATAGCGTGAATATTGAGCGATTACCGGACCCCGAGACGGATGAAGCCCGCTTAAGACCCCGCCCCGATGGCACGCTCAACCCCGCTATATTGATTACATCGGGCGTCTGTACCCATCTTGGCTGTGTGCCGGTTGGTCCAAATCAGGGCGCGGTCGGAGACTATGGCGGCTGGTACTGTCCCTGCCACGGATCGCATTATGATATTTCTGGGCGGATCAGAAAAGGACCGGCGCCGCTGAATCTGCCTGTCCCAGACTATGTCTATCTGACCAATGATTTAGTGACGATCTCGATTTGAAAAACCGATTTGGAGCGCTTGTCACCAAGAGCGACAGACAATGAAACACCAATTTGAAAACGCACACCTGATCGTCTTTCTTGTACTTTGCCTGTTTGCCCTTGCGGGCTTGAGTCTTTTAGGAGCGGCGGGTGGCGGGACCAACAAGTCTCAAGGCGAGCTGCAACGCGCTGATCTGGTGGCCGGACCTGCCGACGGCGCTGAACTTCATCCCGGCAAATCTTACGTGTTCATCGTGAAGTTCAATGCGGATGAGGGATTAGCTGAAATTCTTGCGCTCTACCGCCCGCAGCGCGAGCGCGCTGTTCAGGCATTCGGCGTTTGGGCGCGGGACAAGCCAGCGTTTCGCGGACTGGCGCTGGACCGTGTCGCATATTCTGGTGAGGCGCTGCTGATTTACGACCCTCGTACGGATGATAGGATACCACGTCCAACGCTCGACGAAATAACACAGCAGCTCAATGCGTCGCCATTCGTGAGATATGCAGACCTTGATTCGATCGTGCAGGCCCAGTCGGCAGCGTGCCATAAAAATTGCGCTCAAGCGTTAGGTGATTAATTGTGGACGCCATGCTCGCACCAAATGCAGCTACAATCTTCATGAGTGCAGCTGGGGTCTGCGAGCGGCGCTCGAAAACGGCGCCGCGCCAGAGGAAATAGAAGACGTTTTACAACTGATGGGCGGTATGCCCGCCGGAGGGCCTCGCCTGTGTCGGTGCGGGCAAGATGTCCAACCATGAAATCAATTCCGCGACGCCCAGCCATATTGAATAAGAAGCGATTGACCACGCCAGTTCTAAGCGTTGGCTGGAGCGTTTTTCGCCAAGCCTGACGATAGCTGGCTTCTCCAATTATGCTTTCAGCGGCCAACCGACCCGAGCGCATAGCATAGCGCAATCCGAAGCCGGCCAGCGCATCCTGGAAGCCGGCATGCTCACCGATCACGGGATAACCGCCTTGCAGCGCTGTTCGCGGTAAGCGGGTATTACCGAAACCGCCAAATGCCCGGGGGTTCTGCATGCGCAGTCCGGCATGACGCTCGAAAAACGCTACCGTCTCGGAAAGGTGTAATGCCTGGTCGCGAAAGCCGGTAAACATGCAGCTTGCCACAGTGCCTCGTCCCTGATGCACAAGCAGATAGGCGTAGCCTTTTGGCGCCAGCGCAGGGTCCAGGGCGAGCCAGGCACCATCGGCCATCTCTGTATCGAAGATCTTTCCGACAGCAATGATGTCCGCGCGCCGAGGGCCGCCGGCAAGCACCATCTCGCCTGATGTTTGCGCTACGCGGTCATTGAAGCGAACCTCCACGCCAGCCGCGACGGCCTGTTCGAGAAGTCCGCGGTCCAAACTGCCGTCTGCGCGGCCTCGCCTCAGCAAGTAGAATAATGGACGCGCGCCATACACGCGATGAGACTTGGCCTGGCTGTCGAAGACAATGCCTGTCTTTACGCCGCGGTGTTCAAAATTTATATTGATCCCGGCTGAGACAAGCTCTTCGAGCACGTCTTGTGGATCGGTCCAGTTTTCCAGACCTTGAAAATCACCATGAAAGCGGTGTCCGACATCACGATGCCACTCGCGCACGATCACTTTGCGACCGGCTCGCGCCAGAACCGTCGCGCACACAAGGCCCGAGGGGCCGGCGCCAACAATCGTGATGTCGGTCTTCGTCGTCATTCTATTGTATCATTGGCAACGTCTCTTTCTCACCGCACAAGGCCCGCGCGGTTTTGAACGAGACCAGCCTTCGAGTGCTGGTGTCCCAGAGTTTCAGCCGTGTGGTTTTAAAGCTGTCTAAAAGGGTCATCCGGCCGATCCTTGCGAGAGGAGGGTGGTCGCGCAGGACTTGCTGCAAACGATAGAACGGCACACGGCTATTGAGATGGTGGACATGATGGATGCCAATATTCGCCGTCAACCATCGCAAAGGTTGAGGCAAATCATAGAAAGAGCTGCCATGGAGGGCAGCTTCATGGAGTTGCCAGGTGTCATTGCCGTCCCAGACGGTCTGTTCAAACTGGTGCTGCACATAGAACAGCCAAACACCGATGATTGCGGCAAGCATTGTAATCAGTAGATATACCACCAGGAAGGGGAGCCAGCCGACCGCGGCGATGCCTCCAATGAGAAGCGCAGCAACTGCAATATTGGTGCCCATCACGCTGAGCCAATACTTCATGCCAGCGCGCAAGAAGCCTATCGGGAGGCGATGGTGAAACAGGAAAATGAAAATTGGCCCGACCCCAAACAAGACGAATGGATTGCGATAGAGCCGATAAGCGAGACGGCCTGAAAACGAGCGGGAATTGTATTCTTCGACGGTCAGGGTCATGATGTCGCCAATGCCGCGCCGGTCGAGGTTTCCCTGCGAACTGTGATGTACATTATGCGATCGCTTCCAGAGGTCGAAAGGCGTCAGGGTTAAAACGCCGATGACGCGCCCGGTCCAATCATTGGCGCGTTTCGATTTGAAAAATGCACCATGTGAGCAGTCATGCTGGATCATGAACAATCGAACCAGAAATCCTGATGCTGCGGCGCTGAACAAAACGGTAAGCCAATAATTAATGCTGGTTGACCAGACCGCAGCGCCCGCAAGAATTAAAATAGGGACCATTGTAATAGTCAGTTCGAACAGGCTTCGAACCATCGAGGGCTCTCGATAGCCGGCTAATATCTTTACCCAATCTCTGGCAGGGGGATGCGATGACGCAGCGCTCTGAGGTGTGGCCAGATATGTCATGAGCTGATCTTTCTTGGCTGCCCTGGCGCAGGTAGGAGCGGGATGGATAAAGGGATGCTCATTCTGCGGATAACATCTCGGCGTCGGATTGAGCGGGCGCCAGAAGCTCCCTTAATTGAGGTGCGGCGCTTTTAACGGCTTTGGCTCCAGCAGCGATGCAGCGACCAGTGTGTTGAAAGTCGAACAACCCGATCTGAGCGTCGTAATGCGGGGTCAACACCAGATCAGCGTGTTCGTAGCGTGATCTCGAAAAGGCTTTATGAGTGATTTCGATCGAGCGCAGGAAGACATCCAGCCCATTTTGAGGTGGATGATCGCTAATGCGTTGACCCGGATCGAGCGTGATAACATGATCCACGCCTGCATTTCTCACAATGTCCACGGGTGAGCTATCAGAGTAGCCGCC
This sequence comes from Hyphomonas atlantica corrig., assembly GCF_000682715.1. Taxonomy (GTDB): domain Bacteria; phylum Pseudomonadota; class Alphaproteobacteria; order Caulobacterales; family Hyphomonadaceae; genus Hyphomonas; species Hyphomonas atlantica. The sequence goes on from NZ_AWFH01000011.1 coordinate 11,912, forward strand.
ATCAACCAGGAGATGCTTGCCGTCTTCAAAAGGTGGTAAGATGCCGGCGATCGCCGAGCTGGCATAAACCGCATCGACGGCATGCCCCTTTGTTTTAATGATCCTTTCACCGCTCAGAATATCCGTTGCCGTAATCAGGGTTTTCACACGGCCTTGCTGCAGGTCTTTGCCAAGGGTTAAATCTTCGATCACCGAACGTCCCCAATCGACGGTGTGCGCTCCAATACCCCAGCCAAAGGTTAGAGACTTAAGATCACGCCCAGCCAATACGAAACTTTTGAGCTTTTCCTTTAGGCCGTGCGTTTTGAACGCTGGCAGGCGAGGGAAGCCCGATACATCCATCTCTCTCAAGTCCTGGTACCAGTTCGGATTGAGCGAATAGGTGGCAGCGACGAGCGCGCCGATCGAAACTCCAGCAACAACTCTTGGATAATATCCAAGATGGTTGAGCGCTCTGAGGGCTCCAACATGCGCCATCCCGCGCGCACCGCCGCCGGCTAGAACGAGGCCAAAGCTCTTGTGCTGCATATTGCCTCCTTCAAGCTGGATGAGCCTGTAGCAGTGTAAACTTGAATGTTTAGGTATCCCTCAGTTCCGCGATCCGCCTGGTCCGGCGGATCGCAAGAATGAGAAGGGCTAGGAAGGCAAATCATTCGGGCGGGATTGCGTGAGGGTCTCTAAGCGTCCCCAACGCGGCCAGAAGCGCGGAGTGACCGCGGCGTAGGCGCGATACTCGTCGCCGAATGCGGCTTCGGCGTCCTTCTCCTCTTTCAGAGCGAGACGGACATACATGAAGACAAGAACCGGGAACATGATCAGGGTCAGGATGGTCGGCCATTGCAGCAAGAAGCCAAACATGATCAACACAAATCCAGCATATTGCGGGTGGCGCATGCGGGCATAAATGCCGGTCTTGGCGAGCTTGCCGCTGCGTAGCGCCCCGTGCAGGATCGGCCAGCCCCATGACAAAACGCTAAAACCCAGCAAAATGAAGCCGAGGCTTGCAAAGTGGAATGGGCCAAAGTGTGGATTGCCCTGCCAGCCGAAAATCATCTCCCAGAAATGCCCGGAATCATGGGCGAACCAATTGATGTCGGGAAACTGCGATTCTAGCCATGGCGAGAGAAAGTAGATCGAAAGTGGGAAACCATACATCTCGGTAAAAAGGGCGATGACAAAACCGCTAAAGGCGCCAAATGACGTCCAGTCTTTTGACTTGGATGGCTTTGCGAAACTAAACGCGAAAATGATGAAGATGGCCGAGTTCAGGATCACCAGGAACCAGAGACCATATTCAGAATGGGCCATGCTCTCACTCATCGCCGTGTCCTCCAGTCATCATCCTCATCCAGTTGGGACGGGCTCTGGCCTTCGTGATTGCCATGGCCGCCATGGCCTCCATGTCCGCCCATTGAGCTGTGCATGAAGAGGTGCATCACGCCGCAAAGAAGCAGGAAGCCAACAAGGAAGACCGCATCAGCGGGAATGTGAGCGCGGTGTTCATAGAATAAAAGAAACCCGATCGCTCCGGCGAAGACCAAAAGCGGCAGCCAAAACCGGCTGCCTTTTGGCTGATGGTCGTCATGATCAGAATGGTTGTGCACGGCGATTGCTCCTATGGCGGGATCAGAACGGACGGGATCCGCGGGTTGACGATGATGGGTTTGTTACGCGGCTCCGGCCTGAAGGCCTCAAACCGGTTAGTTGCGCCGCAAAAATAAAAACGATCAGCAGCCAGTCTTGCCAGCTCAAATGCCCGGCATGATCCAGGACCAGGACCAGGACCAGGACCAGGAGCAGGAGGGCTCCGATGCTGAGCGCTCTGAGGCAGAGCGTCAAAAATCCGAAACCCGGAACAAAACCTCGCACTGTCATGTCGACACCCGGGATCGAGACAGTTTGAGGAGTTGGGCGTTGATGGCGCAGATCACGGTGCTTGCCGACATGAACACGGCGCCAAGCGCGGGTGTGAGAATGACGCCCCAGGGGAAAAACACGCCGGCTGCCGCTGGAATGGCGAACGTGTTATAGCCGGTCGCCCAAGCGAGGTTTTGCATCATCTTATTATAGGTCGCGCGCGCCAGCTCAATGATCGCCACGACATCAGACGGGCTGGACCGGACAAGAATAATGTCGGCGGTTTCGATCGCGACATCCGTGCCTGCACCGATTGCGATCCCGACATTCGCCTGAGCCAGCGCCGGCGCATCGTTCACGCCATCGCCGGTCATCGCGACGATCAGACCGCGGGACTGAACTTCGCGGACTTTAGCGGCTTTTTCTTCTGGCAGGACTTCGGCAATCACTTCGTCCAGGCCGATTTCCTGGCCGACCCATTCCGCCACCTGTTGATTGTCGCCGGTCAGCATGATGCACTGAATGCCCATGGCCTGAAGCATCAGGATGGCTTTCGCCGATTCCTCACGAATGATATCGGCCAGCGCGATTGCGCCAGCGAGCTTGTCATCAATGAGCACGAAAACGACTGTCTTGCCCTGCGCGCTCAGGGTTTCGAACCGGGGATCATCCATTTCAAGACCTTGGTCGCGCAAATAGCCGGGGCTGACGACTTTCACGTCGCGGTCTTTAACGAGGCCTTCTGCACCTTTGCCAGGGATCGCCTTGAACTTGTCGACACCCCATGCTTCTGGCGCATCGCGAACGATCCCCTGGGCGATTGGGTGTTCAGAATGAGCTTCAATCGACGCCGCATAAGCGACGATATCGCTCTCGGTGAATGTCGTATCAAAAACAAGCGTATCGGTGATCCCAAACTCGCCCTTGGTCAGCGTGCCGGTTTTGTCGAAAATGATGGCATTGATGTTGCGCGCTTCTTCGAATGCCGTCCGATCCCGAATGAGCAATCCATTGGTGGCCGCGATCGCGGTCGAGCGCGCAACCACAAGCGGCACAGCCAAACCAAGCGCGTGCGGGCAGGCGATGACCATCACGGTAACGGCGCGCGCCATAGCAAACCCAAATCCCTGATCGGTGAACAGGGTCCAGAACAAAACGGTCGATAAGCCTCCGCCAAGTGCGATGAAAGTCAGCCATTTGGCCGCCGTGTTGGCGAGATCCTGGGTTTTGGATTTGCTGGCTTGGGCTTCCTTAACGAGCTTGATGACGCTCGACAGGAAGGTTTCATCACCGGTCTTGTCGACCCGGATTGTTAGCGAACCTTCGCCATTGATCGATCCGCCGATCACTTCGGTATCCACGGTCTTGAAAATCGGCTTGGACTCTCCGGTGAGCATGGATTCATTGAGAGACGACTCGCCTCTGACAATGATCCCGTCAGCTGGGACTTTCTCGCCTGGCTTGATGAGAAGATGTTCGCCGCCTTTCAGTGTCGAAACGGGCACATCGATTACACTGCCATCATCAGCCACGAGGTGGGCTTCATCCGGCATCAGGCTTGCGAGTTTTTCCAAGGCGCGCCCAGCGCCAAGCACCGATTTCATCTCGATCCAGTGCCCGAGCAACATAACTGCAATCAGGGTTGCGAGTTCCCAAAAAAAGGTCTCATCACTGCCGATTGCGACCATGCCGATGGAATAGGCGTAAGCAGCGGTGATCGCGACCGAGATCAGCGTCATCATACCGATGTCGCGGGCAGTGATCTCTCGTAAAAACCCTTTCAGGAACGGCCAGCCGCCATAGAAGAAAACAAGACTTGAAAGCCCCGCCAGCACGTAGCGGTCGCCCGGAAACCGCAAGGCGTCTTCGAGGCCAAGCCAGCCTTGGATCATCGGTGCCAAAGCGAGGATGGGGATCGTCGCTGCCAGCACGACCCAAAACCGCCGGCGATAATCGGCAATCATGCCTTCGTGGTCGTGGCCGCCATGCGGGTCCGTTTTTTTCTGTCCGTGACCGCCATGAGGTGCGTGGCGAGATGGGGGCGCGTGGGTGGAGTGATCCATGGTGGAGGGTCTTTGTCTGCTAAGTCATGCTTTGCGGGATGGGTGAGAGGCGTCGCCCGGCGCGCTGAAGGCGGCGGGAATGCGCGCGTCTGCATAGCGTTCGGGATTTAGTTTGAAGGCTGTGTGGCAATGGGTTGAGCAAAAGAAATAGGCCCATCCACCATATTCCTGCGACGCGTGAGCGTTTTCGAGGGGCATCGTGTTGCGGCAAACAGGGTCTTCTACGGTCATCATCGTTTCTCTTGTCAGTGAAAAATCATGCCATCGACATGGAACCCGGCATCGACATGAACGATTTCACCGGTCACGCCGCTGGACAGATCGCTGGCCAAAAACAATGCTGCTTTTCCGACTTCGCTGGCATCGATTGTTCGTCGCAGCGGTGATTTGGTTGCGGCCTCGTTTAGCAATTCTTCGAAATGGGTGAGGCCAGACGCGGCTCTTGTCGCAACGGGTCCGGCGGAAATGGCATTGACGCGGATGCCCGAGGGTCCGAGCTCATGGGCGAGGTAGCGTACAGCGCTTTCAAGCGCAGCTTTGACCGGGCCCATGACATTATAGTGATCAACGACTTTTTCTGAGCCATAGAAACTGAGCGTGATCAGAGAGCCGCCGCGTCGCATTAATGGTTCAGCCCGCCGCTCCATATGAAGGAGCGAATAGCAAGACACCGTCATGGCGGCGGCGAAACCGTCGGCCGAACAGTCTGTCAAACGCCCCTTAAGATCAGATTTTGGCGCACTTGCAATCCCGTGAAAGACAAGATCAAGCCGATCCCATTTTGCTTCGACCGCGTCGAAGACAGCGTCCAACGATCCAGGTTTGGTGACATCGCATTCGAGAATGAGATCTGCATCTGCCTTTTTCGCTAAAGGTTCAACATGCGGGCGAGCCTTCTCGTTCAAATAGGTGATCGCCAGACGCGCGCCTGCATCGCGAAGGGACGTGGCCGCCGCCCAGGCCAGACTATCGCTATTCGCAATGCCGACAATCAGTGCGGTTTTTCCGCTAAGATCACAATCGGGTGTGCTCACATCCAGCTCCTTGCAGAATAATACGCAGCCAAAGCCGCCGTCCCTCACGGAGGCAATCGTGAGAGACGGCGTTCCCTGTTAACCGGCGTCGGGGCAGTTGGGGGGAGATGCGCCGGGTCAGGATGGGATACGTTCGAGCGCGAGCGCGACGCCCTGTCCGCCGCCAATGCAGAGGGTAACGATGCCGCGCTTAAGATTGTCTCGTTGCATGGCGTGGATCAGCCGTACGGTCAGAATAGCGCCCGTTGCGCCGATTGGATGGCCATGTGCAATGGCGCCGCCTTCGACATTGACGATGTCCTCTGGGAACCCCAACTCGCCGACCAAAGCGACGGCAATGGCCGCAAAAGCCTCGTTAATTTCGACCCGTTCCACAGATGCAAGCGGCCAGGCGGCCTGCTCCAATGCCTGTTTCACAGCGGGCACAGGACCAAGGCCGAACAGTCCGGGTTCGACGGCGCCGACGCCCATGCCGGCAATCCGGACAGCAGGCTGCAACTGGTTTGTCTCTGCCCAGGCCCGGTCAGCAACGATCATTGCAGCAGCGCCCGCATTCAATCCGGGAGCATTTCCGGCGGTGATCGTCCCCGCCTCTCGGAAGGCCGGCTTTAGATGCGCAAGCGTGTCTAGCGTCGTATCCGGGCGATTGTGCTCGTCCCGATCGAATGCCGAAATCCCTTTACGAGTTTTCATCTCAATGGGCACAATCTCGGCGTCGAAAAGACCTTCGCTCTGAGCTTTCGAGAACCGGCTTTGCGAACGCAGCGCCCAGGCATCCTGCGCTGCGCGGCTGATTTGGTTCTGTTCGGCTAAGTCTTCGGTATGCCAGCCGGAATGCTCGCCGGAAAAAGCATCGTTCAGCCCGTCATTTAGGAGGCTGTCAATCAGCGCTCCGTCGCCAAGGCGATAGCCATAGCGCGCTTTGCCAAGCAGAAATGGGGCTTGGTCCATATTCTCCATGCCGCCGGCGACGGCGCACGCCGCGTGGCCAAGCATGACGTCTTGCGCGGCGGTTATGACCGCTTGCGCGCCGGATCCGCAGACCCGGTTGACCGTCATCGCGGGGACGTTGACAGGAAGACCCGCACCTATCGCTGCCTGACGCGCCGGGTTCATTCCGGCGCCGGCTTGCAGAACCTGGCCCATAATAACGGTATCGATCCGATCCGGTGCAAGTCCTGCCCGTTCCAGAACGGCCTTGATCGCGATCGCGCCAAGATCGGACGCCGGGACGTTTTTCAGGCTGCCGCCAAAGGCGCCGATGGCGGTGCGCACGGGCGCGCAGATAACAGGATCAGGGCTCGGCATGAGCGCCTCCATTGAGTGATGTGGGGGAGGTTGGCGTGGAATCGCTGGGCGGGCAGCAATCGACTTCTGGCATCGGAGAGCTGCGCGTTGCATGTACCGGCCACACAGGCGCTTTGTCTTGCGGCGCGGATTTGCGCGCCTTGGCGGCCAGGCTAAGGCGCGCCAGCGCCAGGCCTGCGAGCCGTGCGTCCACTGGATCGGCGCGCGATGGCAAGACGATGGGGGCGTTCAGCCCGAGGACGAGACCGGCCAGCGTGGCGTCAGCCATGTATTCCAGATTCTTAGCCAGAATGTTGCCAGAAACGAGATCTGGCACGAGCAGGATGTCGGCATCCCCAGCCACAGGCGAGGCAATGCCTTTGACCTCTGCGGCTTTAAGCGAAATAGCATTGTCGAAGGCAAGAGGTCCGTCAACCAGCGCGCCGCGAACCTGACCGCGATGTGACATGACCGAGAGCGCCGCGGCATCGAGGCTGGAGCTGATCAGCGGGTTGACGGTCTCAACCGCAGACAGAATGGCGGCTTTCGGCAGATCGACGCCAATAGACGCCATAAGATCGATCGCGTGCTGCAGGATAGCGGCCTTCGCGCTGAGATCCGGGGCGATATTGACCGCCGCGTCGCTAATCGCAAGCAGTTTCGGATAGGCTGGAATGTCCGCCAGAAAGACATGGCTGACCCGCGTGCCCGGCTGACGTAGGCCAGCGCTGGCATTGAGCAATGCCTTCAACAAGATGTCAGTATGGATAAGACCTTTCATGGCGGCATGCGTGCTGCCTGATCGAAGCAAGCTGGCGGCGCGCTGGGCCGCCTCTGTCTCACTCCAGGCCGGCAAGACTTGATCGGGATGGAATGAGAGATTTGCCGCCTCGGCTTCAGCCTTTATGGCATCAGGATCGCCGATGAGAATGGGATGGATCCAGCCGCGCTTGAACGCCGTATCGGCGGCGATTAAAACCTCACGTTGCGCCGCACAGACAATGGCGACCTTGACCGGCGGGCCGGCGTCGGCAGCGGTTTGCAGGGCGGCGAAGTCTCGAAAACCCGTCATGAGGCTCGCCGCTTCATCTGCGCCGGCGCGGCTTCAAACATTTCGCGCCCATAACGGGCAATCATCATGGCTTCATCCGTGTGAACCGTTTCGACAATCACGCCGCTATCCGGCTTTGAAATGCACGCTTCGCCGCGATCATTTGCGGCCGCGTCAAATTTGATTCTGTAGAGATCGCTAAGCGGCTGGCATATCGCGGCCCGGATCGACGGGGCGTGTTCGCCAACCCCGCCGGTAAAGATGATCCGGTCAACGCCGCCCATAGCCGCGATCAGGGCGCCGGCCTGCTTGCGCGCTTGATAGGCAAACTGCGCAAGTGCTTCGCTTGCATTTGGGTCTTGTGATTTGAGCAGAGTTTTCACATCACCGCTGAGACCTGAAAGCCCCAGCAAACCCGCCCCAAGATACAATTGGTCGCGCAAGACAGATGGCGCCCAGCCTTTCTCGATGATGAGGTGTAAGAGCAATCCGGGATCGACGTCACCGCTACGGGTCGCCATGGGCAGTCCGGCAAGCGCCGAGAACCCCATGCTCGTGTCTATGGTTTGGCGATTCTCGATTGCGGCCATACTTGCGCCGGCACCGAGATGGGCTACGAGCAGGCGCTGCCGGGACACCGCCTGACCAGCGCGCGCGGCGAGATCGTCGACGATGTATGCATAAGAGAGACCGTGAAAGCCGAAACGACGGATGAATGGGTCTTCCATCTCGGGCGGCAATCCCGTGCGCTGGGCCGCGATCGGCATGTCTGAATGAAAGCTCGTATCGAAACAGGCATAGTGCAACGCATTCGGTAGACGCAGGCGCGCGGCGACAATACCGTCAAGATTGGCAGGCATGTGCAGCGGCGCCAATGGGATCAGTTTGCGGAGATCGGCCTCAACCTTGGGCGTCAGGCGCTGGGCGCTGGTATAATGCGGGCCGCCATGCACAACCCGGTGTCCGACAGCAGAAATTCCGCCGAGATCGACATGAACGGCCATCTCATGAAAGAAGGTTTCCAGCGCAACGGGGTGGTTGATGCAGCAGGTGCGCTGGTCCCAAAGTGTGTCGCCATAAGCGGTCTCAGCTGACATTCTCGCCTCTGATGCGCCAATGCCAGTGACGGCGCCCGACATTGTCTTGACCACGTCGTTTCCGACCCGGAAGAGCGCGATTTTCAGGCTTGAAGACCCACTATTGACGGTGAGGACGCGATGGTTTTCGCGCTGGGGGGTGTCGAGGGCGCTCATTTCTTTGCCGCCTCGTCCTTTATAGGTTCAGGCAATCTGGGCCAGTCATAGAGCCAGCTGAAGGCCAGTTCGGATGCGGCATCGCGAGACTCGCGCATGCGGGTCAGGCCAGTCTCGATCCAGTCGACGCCCATCTTTTCAGCTGTGCGAAAGCGATTGTCCTCATTGACAGCCTTTCGATTGGCGCGAACCATGGGCGCAAACGCGGCGGTCATCGCCATGGCTGGATTGAACCGTTCTGAGAACATGTAGCGTGTCACCCGCATCGGATGAGACCATTTCATAAGCTCTGCTGTGACCGGATTAGACCAGGCGCGCACCCACGGGCTGGCGAAGTTCGAATAAGCCGTCTCCAATTGCGCCGACAGACGCCCGACACGCTCAAATGCCTCAGGCTGGGTTTCGAATACCAGGTCCTCAACCCGGCGGGGTTCAAACCGCACAATGTACTGGTCGTGGTCGCAATCAGGATCGCCGGTCGGATTATCGATCCTCATTTCATAGAGCCCAGGCTCCAGCGCTTCGATATCGGAAAGGTTTTCCAGCATCGCGCGATGTTCGAGGCGCGCGACACTCGCAGATACAAAGATGCCGAGATGCCCGGCATGTTGATTGATCAGATAGACAATGCGTTGATCGGCTGCGATGAGTGCCTCGGTCGTCTCATAAACCGCTGGGATCCAACCAAGTGCCTGATGCGGCGGGGTGATATTGTCGCCATGTGAGGCGAAGATGACGAGGGGATTGCGGATCTGTTTTAAATCAATCTCACAATGGGCCCCGAGTTTCACCAGACCTTTTTCAAGCCGGTTGCCGATAAAGAGGTTTTCCACAATCGCAAGAATCTCTTCGCGGCTCAGGCGGTAGAAGCCGCCCCACCAACGCTCGAAATCCAGGAACCTGTCGGCGGCTGTATCGACGTTTTCAAACAGATCGGCATATTTCCGGAAGATTGCCCCTTCAGGTTTGAGGGTTTCGAAATTCTGGACCAGCCAGGCGCCATCGAACCGGCCATTTCCGAGATCAGACAAGAAGTGATTGATCCAGGCCCCTCCGAGGAATCCTGCCGCAAGCCGCATCGGATTGGCACCGGGTTCACCGGCCCAATAGGAGAGCGGTGACCCGTTCATCACAATCGGTCCGGCAAGGCCTTCGCAATCAGCCGCCAGAAGTGCCGCCGCCCATCCGCCTTGGCAATTGCCATAGAGCACTGGCGCCTCGCCATCATGTCGCTCGGCCACGAGTTCTACAAACTGGCGCAGGCCCGCCAACACATCGGCTAGCGTTTGACCGGAAACAGGGTCAGGCGTGAACACGACGAAGTATACGGGGTAGCCTTCATGTAGAGCGATGCCGACTTCAGAATCGTCTTTGAATCCGCCAATGCCGGGGCCATGACCCGCGCGGGGATCGATAATGATCACGGGTGGTTTGTCTGGATCAAGACAATCGTCGAGGCAGATATCGCCAATCTCGAGTATTTTTAGAAGTTGATAATTGCACGCAGGTTCAAATGTCGCTGCGTCCGCCACGAGCTCATACTTGAACTTCAAGACAGGTGGCATGCCGTCTCGCTCATGGGCGAGCATTGTGTTGGCGCGCTGGCGCAACGCGTCAAAGAACAGAGTTTGTCTCTGCATGAGATCAACCCCATAAGCAGCGGCGTCTGGCAGGCTGGGCCGGGACGAGGCTTGAATGGGCTTTGCGGACTCCGGCCTTGATTGCGCCCGGCGGGCGCTCTTGGACGCTTTCTTTTTGGGATCAGAGCGTTTGGCTTTGCGGGGTTTTTTAGCTGTCATACTTTGATCATCTGGCATGGCTTGAGCCTTTCGCGGTAAGGGGGCGATTGAGAACGAAAGGGTCAGGCTGCGTCACCAGCGCTTTTTAGCGCTGGCATCGATTTTTCCTTGCCTCGGCCCGGCTTCGAGCCGCCTGCGCAACAACAGCCCTTTTTGACGGGCGGTTTGACTTTGGCTTTGGGCGTTTGGACGGCGCTTTTCTTGACACGGTTCATGGCGATCTCCTTCTCTTCAATTTCGTCCTGGCTCGGCGAGCACAAGCAAAAACCGCCTATTGCGGACCTGAAAACAAAGACGCGCGAACCGGAGCGGCGTTACACCCCGCCGCTGCGAAAACGTATCAAGGAACAACCTGGCCCGGAGGTATGGACAAGGCGGTCGCTTCAACGCGTTTTCGCAAGTCTTCAGCGCCCGGACAGGCGCATTGAAAATAGCCGTGTTCGATACAGGTCAGGCAGGTTTGTTCCAGGCGCTGGCGCATGGCCCGGCGTGCGCGGTGAAGTTTCACTCGAAGCGCATTCTCAGACAGGCCGAGATCATGAGCAATCACAGAGCGATCTTCACCGATAAGGTCAGCCCGCCAGATCAGATCCGCGTAGTCGGGATTCAGTGTCGGCAACATTTTGTATAGGCATGCGCAAATAACAAAGTCGATCTCATCATCATCGAACAGGAGGGCAGCCTCTGCCGCATAGGTTTCCAGCGCTTTGTCTGAGCGCGTCATTGCTCGAAAATGATCAGCGATTGTCGAACGAAGAATCTGAGACAACCAGCCTCGAAGCCGGTCTTCATCTTTAAGATCATTAAACCGGGTCAGCGCCTTAACATAGAATTCTTGCAGCACATCCTTGGCATCCGCATCGTTGCGCAATTTTCGCTTCAAAAACCGAAACATGTCCTGATGCGACTCGATGAGAGCAGCTTCAATGACGCGCTTGCGGCGCTCCGAAGGGCTTGGGTCGGAGGTCATGATTGAATGTCGTTCTAGACTGTTGGACTTGTGAACCATGATACGCATACAGAGTTCGTCTCCCTTAAATCCGAGCAGAGTTTCAGATCGCTCTACGGAGCGATCGCTTTGATCGCTTCGCCTGCCCCAAAAAATCAATAAAATGCAAACGCTTATAAGCGGATCCGTCGCGGGTGAATTCAGCAAGTAAGGTCCAAGCAAGTTCCAGGCGCAGAAAATCGAAGCGAAATTTCTTGCCGGTACATTTCCAATTGGAGCAAAGCCACAGCGAACTTTGGCGAAAAACCTGCTGGGCGATGATCTGCTGGGACTGCAGACAGCAAAATCCGATCGTCAGCAGATCGGCAGGTTATTCCTAAAACCGGACATAACGAAACCGCTGATTGACCCCAAAGATCCGACGCCACAGCTCGACCTTTCTGAAGGAGCAAAAGAACCCTATTACATATCAGTTTCAGAATTGACTATTCTGAAACTGATATGTAATAGGGTTTTATGAACGTTATTCAGCTTGACAACTTTCGATCGCACACGACACCGTTGGCAACCATCGTGCGAGTGGGTGACTTCAATCAACAGTTTGCCCACTATCAGTCGCAAAACCTATTGCCGGGTAAGCGCGCGGTTATTGATGCCTACAACGTAAAGAGACAAGCAGACTTGCTGAACGACCTAAGGGCAGTTGGGTTTGAGTTAATATTGGATACCAAAGCCGCGGAATTAGCCTGTCCCTTCAAATGGAATGGTCAATCCCGAAAGGCCGACTGGCTTCCCAGCGAACCCAATCGTGCTCTGAGTTCCAACGACTTCAACGAGAGCATGGCAACAAGTATAGCAGAGCTCGCTGTCGAGAATAAGTTCCACATTGTCTTGGCACCTAGTCGATATGTATCCGACGCATCTGCGATAAAGACACTCGAACAAGACCATGAGTTTATGATGGTGCTCCGAAGTGCACTTGACCGGGCCGGTGGGAGTCACATCGCCATAGCATCCAGTTTTATCGGAAGACTGACCTTGCTTGGCATGGAAGACGTGACCAAACGAATGGTCAGTTTGAACCGAGATGCCCCCACTTCAGCTTTGTGGTTGAGACTATCTGGAATGCGGCGAGACCCCAGCGCTCAAAGGATTACGAAAACCGCTCGACGGCTTCAATTTTTACAAGAATCCGGTCTGCCTATTGTATTGGATTATGCAGCGGGCCTGGAGCCATTGTCGCTAGCTGCTCTGGGAACTACGAGCGGTCTTTCTTTTGGCGCTTTAGCCAACGACCAATTTTCAGATTCAACTTGGGTAAAGCCCTCAAAGTCAGTCGAAAACTCAGTAGGTGATTCTGGTCGGCAGCAATTCGCAAGAGCGCCAGGTCTTGGACGAAACTTCAGTCACGCGGAGTTGCAGTTGATGTCTGAAGCGCCAAAAGGGAAACGCTTGCTATTCGACCCATCAAATACGGGAATTGGGACATTCGAGGAATTCAAATCAAAGTCAAAAGAGACCGCATTGCGTGAGGCCGTTGAGGCGATAGCGGGGCTTAGTGAAGTTCCAAATACAAGACGGCCGGATCATGTCAAAACGACTCATATTGAGCAATGCGCGCGCAAAGCTCGGCAGCTTTCCAGATTGGAACTTAATGGAAATCGAGCAGCAGAACTCAAGGTTAAGTCTCCGGAGAGTCTGACAAGACGGTTGTCAGAGTATGCTTTATCTTTGGATAGAACAGGATCAGCTTTGGAAAAAATAGTAAGTGACTCAAGCCTCCGACTCACCGGATCGAAAACGCTGCCGCATCTAGGCAAATCTAAAAAAAGTGACGAAATGGGTGAAACACAATGAGCGACGCAGCGGTATCTCGAGTTTTAAACACTTTGCAAAAAGACGGCGGCCTTCAAGGCAAGGACATCGCTACGCTGACAAACGTCTCGAAAGCGACGGTGCATCGTTGGATAACCGGAAAAGCTGCTCCTCAGCCAAAAAACGAACTCATCATTTCTGACCTGAATTATGTGGTTCAAAAACTTAGAGACTATTACAAGCCGAAGAATATTCGTCTTTGGCTCCATTCAAGGCATCCTCAATTAGGAGGAGAGCGAGCGATTGATTTAATCCATCAAAACAGAACAGATGAAGTGCTAACAATTATCGCTCGTCTGGATGCAGACGCATTTGTTTGAGCCGTATTTATGCGCCGTACTCTGCGAGATATCGAATTAATTGATGACGTCGAAGCGTTGCCGACGGAATCATTTTCCGGCGACGTGTTTCGACTGATTCAAGATGGTCGGGATCCCACCACCTGTTGGCATCCGGAAGGTAGGTGGGACGATGGAGCATTCGATGTTCTTTACACTGCGACCACTGAGCAAGGCGCATTGGCCGAAGTGCGGTATCATTTGTCTCAACAGCAACCATTTATGCCAGACTTTTTGAAACGTCGTATGTTTCGCATTCCAGTGAAAGAAGTTGAAGTCGTCAATTTGTTGGATCTAAGTCTTTTAGAGAAGCTCGGAGTGGATCTCTCCGCTTGGGGGAAATCAGATTATGTGTCCCGTGGAACTGAGTACTTGCGGACTCAGGAAATCGCCGCGGTTGCTGAATTTCACGAGAGGGAAGCGCTGCTTGTTCCTTCTGCGCGTTCCCCAGATGCGAACCTCGTAGTATTGACGCAAGCCAGCGTTGATCTGCATTGCGGTGAACCTGAGGATCTTGGATTAGTGGATATTTGAATTGGCGCATCTTCACACACGTCCAACGCCTTAATTGGCGAATGCGCTGTGCGCCAATCTATTGGGGCGATAATCATAGACTAAACCCTTCATTAAGAGGAATAGAGCAAATTTTGCAAAATAGGCTGCTGAGCGCTCGCGAAAGCTCGCACGCTATTTGATCACAAGACCCGCCGGGAAGGGTTTAAAAACCGGATTTGAACGATGACGAGATCAATAATTCTATTAACCGGCGCACGCGAAGTTCCCTTCTTTGAGGAATTCTTGTTGGAGCGGAATCGGGAGTTGCAAATTCTGGCAGCCTATAACGCAGAGGATTTGGCGAACGCGGTGGAGCAAACAGGCGGGAATGCGAGACTGATCTCATTTGTAACCGATATTATTGTGCCGCGAACTTTGCTGTCCAAGCTAAAACTGACGCCATACAATATCCACCCGGCACCGCCAGAATTTCCCGGCTCGCATGCTGATAGTTTTGCTATCTGGGAAGGCGCGGACACATATGGGGTCACAGCCCATGAAATGATGCCTTCGGTTGATAGTGGTCCGATTGTGGCGGTTTGCCGATTTCCAATGCCCGAACGTCCGGAGCGAGTTGCATTATCCGATTTTGCCTATTCCAAAGCCGTAGAAGTGTTTGCCGTGGTGGCGGCCCATTGCGCTGAATGCGATGATCCGATGCCGCCTGTGCCACACGAATACTGGTCTGGCCAAAAGCGAACGCGAGCCCAGTTTAAAGCTTTATGCGACTCTCTTCCAAGTTTTTCTGGTGAGGACGCACAGCGTTTAAAACGGGCGTGCGGTCCTGACCTCAATTCAGATCAGGCCGGTTAACAGAATTGCCGCTTGATGGAATGAGGCTTGCTTTTCGAATGAGGACGCTTTGAAAGTTTTGTGCGGCGTGGGGCGCGATGACTTCTGAGCTGCCAATATGGCGCAATAGGATCTATATCGGGCGGCGTCAGAGACCGCGTGGAAATAGCGCGTGGATCACGACGCATAACACCAATCGTAAGAAATCGAAAAGATGGTTCGCCCTCATTTCTCGGTAACGCTTTCACGATTTTCAGAAAGAGAGTGCAGACCAGCAAAGTGTAATGGTTCAGGGGCAGGGGCGTCTTATCCGTATCAGATCATAGAGTGAGCACGCCGGAGCGCGTCGCCGCTAAACCAAAAAGGACGCCGCTGATGAGTCTCTGGAGCACAATCGCTAAAAACCGGCTTGAAAAGTCTATTCACAAGGGCCGTCTGGAAGTCGTCTTTCCAAATGGCAAGACAGCTATTTTTGGTCAGAACTGCGACGATCCAGTTCGTATCGCCGTGAAATCAGAGGCCTGGCTTCGCCGTATCGTGCTCGATCCGGAATTGCAGCTTGGCGAGGCCTATATGGAACAAGGCCTCGTGCTGGAAACCGGCGATCTATACGATCTGCTGGATCTTCTCTGGACCAATATTCTGTCCAAGGGCAGCGCGCATGCGGCGCTCCCATCTTTCCTGCGAAAGACGTTTCGTGCGGTTGCGCAATTTAATCCGCAAGCGCGATCGGCTCGGAACGTGGCGCACCATTATGATATCGGCAACGATCTCTACCGCCTCTTTCTTGATGACGACATGCAGTATTCCTGCGCGTATTTCCCGAAGCCGCAGACATCGCTCGACGATGCCCAGCGGTTTAAGAAAGATCATATCGCGCGCAAGCTGTGCTTGAAACCCGGGGACCATGTGCTTGATATTGGGTGCGGATGGGGCGGGCTTGCGATGCATCTGGCGGAGCGCGAAGATGTTCGGGTCCACGGTGTGACATTATCCTGTGAGCAGCACTGTCTGGCTCAAGAGCGCGCTGAGACCGCCGGGCTCAGCGACCGTGTCGATTTTGAGATTCAAGATTATCGCAACCTTACCGGCGAGTATGACAAGATTGTCTCGGTTGGTATGTTTGAACATGTCGGTGTGCCGCATTACCGCGAATATTTCGACCAGATTGCGGCCCGTCTCGGCGAGAATGGAACGGCGCTCATTCACACGATTGGGCGGTCGCCTGGACCAGGGGCGACCAATCCATGGATCGCCCGGCATATCTTTCCAGGGGGCTATATTCCAGCACTCTCGGAAATTGTGCCCGTGATTGAGAAAGCCGGGCTGGTGGTTCTGGATATTGAGATCCTGCGCTTGCACTATGCGGAAACGCTAAAAGCCTGGAGGCAGCGATTTCTGAACCGCGCGGATGATGCTGAAAAGTTATATGATGCGAGGTTTGTGCGGATGTGGGATTTTTATCTCGTCACAAGTGAGCTGTCTTTTCGCCATGGCTTTCACAATGTGTTCCAACTTCAGCTCGGTAAACGCCAAGACGCGGTCCCTCTGACACGGGACTATCTATACCCATCCGAACTGGCCCGCCCGGCCATAAGACAAGTTTCGCCGGCCAATGATGAAAGGGTTCGCGCGAATGCCAAAAGATGATCACGCTGACACGGGTCTTTCCAAGAAGGAATACAAACGCCGACTGCGCGCGCTGCAGATAGAACTGGTCAAGATCCAGCGCCGTGCGATCACGCATGGTCATCGGATTCTAGTGATTTTCGAGGGACGCGATGCCGCCGGCAAAGACGGCGTTATCAAGCGCATCGCTGACCATCTCAGCCCCAGAGAGACGCGCATTGTGGCGCTTGGCAAGCCATCCGACCGCGATACGAGAAGTTGGTACTTCCAACGCTACGCACCGCATCTGCCAGCTGATGGTGAAATCGCGCTCTTCAATCGATCCTGGTACAATCGGGCTGGCGTTGAACCGGTTATGGGCTTTGCCAGCGATCAAGAAGTCGAGGCATTTTACGACAATGTTGGCGCATTTGAACAAATGCTGGTGCGCGATGGCACGCAAATCCTCAAATACTATCTCGACATCAGCCGAGACGAACAGGAGCGGCGACTTGCGGCCCGAGATCAAGATCCTTTGAAGCAGTGGAAGAAAAGCCCGATTGACGCGGTCGCTCTGCAAAAATGGGACGACTATTCGGCCGCGCGCAACGCGATGCTCACCCGCACAGAGTACGCATTTGCGCCCTGGTATGCGGTTCATACCGACGATAAACGCATGGCCCGGCTGAACACGCTTGGCCACATGATCAGGACGATCGAGTGCCCGGACACCGACAAGTCGATCGCGACTGTTGATCCGGCGGTTATTATCGCGTCGCCGCGAGACCGCCTTGAGGCTTTGGCCGTTTGATCACGCGTGTACAAGCCACGTCCTTAGCAGAGCAAAAGTTAGAACAAGCAGAATGATCCAGCAACTCCCATAGATCGCTGTCAGCCACAACCGGCCCGCAGATGATGCAGGATGTTTGGTCCGAGTGACCTGAGACCCTTGGGTCCCTCACTCATAATGAGAGTCTGGCCTTTCCATAGTTCATAGTTTGAGGCTTGGCGAGCGCGTCGGGAGCGGTGCTCCCATCAAGCTCGAGCGACCGGCGCGCTGCGGGCGTGAGCCCGCCCAGCGATGAGTGAGGCCGGATATGATTGTAGTCGTGGCGCCAGCGCCCGAGGATCGATCGGGCATGGGCCAGACTATCAAACACTTCTTCGTTGAGGCACTCGTCGCGAAGCTTGCCATTGAAGCTCTCGACGAAGCCATTCTGCATCGGCTTGCCGGGAGCGATATAGTGCCAGGCAACCCCGCGCTCATTCTGCCATTCCAGGATCGCCCGACTGGTCAGTTCGCTGCCATTGTCACTGACAATGGTCTCTGGCTTGCCATAGAGCCGCATCAGACGATCCAGCTCGCGAGCAACGCGCTGTCCTGAGATCGATGTGTCAGCGACAAGCGCCAGGCACTCTCGTGTGAAGTCATCGATCACGGCCAGGATGCGGAAGCGTCTGGCCGCCCCGAACGTATCGGCGACAAAGTCGAGGCTCCAGCGCATGCATGGACCATCCGGGATCGGCATCGGTGTCCGGGTGCCAGTTGCACGCTTGCGGCCTCGCCGTCGCTTCACGGCAAGGCCTTCTTCCCGGTAGAGCCGTCTCAGCTTCTTCTGGTTCATGATGATACCCTCGCGGGCCAGCATCAGCTCGATCCGGCGATAGCCAAACCGACGCCGCTGCGAAGCGATCTCCCGCATGCGCTTGCGGATGTGCGGATTGTCCGGCTCACGCTCCCGGCGAACCGTCTTGGGATCGACGCTGACCAGCTTGCAGGCACGGCGCTGCGAGATGTCATATTTCGACATCGCCTTGAGCGCCGCTTCCCGTTTCAGCCGGGGCGTCGTCAGCTCTTTCCCAGCAGGTCTTTCAGGATCGAGTTGTCGAGCATGCTATCGGCCAGCAGCTTCTTCAGTCTCGCATTTTCCGTTTCCAGGGTCTTCAGTCGCCTAGCGTCGGACACATCCATCCCGCCAAACTTCGCCTTCCACTTGTAGAAGGTCGCTGAGCTCATCCCGTGACGGCGACATACCTCCGATGTGGACATGCCGCGCTCCTGTTCGGCCAGGATCGAAATGATCTGTTCTTCGCTAAATCTGCTCTTTCGCATTTGGGTCTCCGTTGTCAGAGACTCTCAATTCAAATGCGGGACCAATCGGGTCTCAGGTCACGAGCGGTATGGATCAGCGCGATGAGATGAACGGTCAGTCCCAGAAGTGCAATCAGCGCCGCTGATGCTCTGAAATAGGGTGCGGTGATGGCGCCGACGCCAAGGCCAAGAAGGCCAATCCCAAGGGTCGATAGAACGCAGGTTGCACCGCTGAGTTTGGTAGGTTTTCTGGTTCTGGCATGCTCGGCAGATTGTCGTTCGTGGCTCGGATTGTGATTCATCTGGGGCCTTCTTGCGGTTCTCGTCTTTGCGCGCCTTTTGATTTGGCGCTGATAGTTGTGCAGGACGAATAGACGCGAAGGCGAGGCGGCCATTACACCACATGCTGTGGACAAGTTGGAGAAGCGTCGCGGGGTTTAGGGCATCTCTGCATCAGCGAGGCGCGGACTGGGATAGACATCGGCCAGCAGGAGCAGGCTTTTTTCAATCCGCTCGCTGACGGTCATTTTGTAAAGCTCGATATCGATATTATACGTTTGAAAGAGGGCTTCGGCAGTTTTATAATGGCCATACCCTATCAGATAGGTTTTACGGTCACCGCTTTCGCGCGTTTCGACAAACCGATCCTTTGCTTTTTCGATTTGATCGGCGATGGCTCTAGCCATGGACGAGGGTTCCGCAGAAGACCCAGCTTCATGCTGCGGTATTTGACGCAGGCCGTTTATCGCTGCCTCGAATTCGGCCTCCACGCCAGACTTTGTCAGAATGGCCATCTGCGCTTGGTAGACCCATTGATTGAGCCGGGCGCGGTCGTCATCAGTTAAAAGGCTCGCAGGCAAAGATGTGATCAGCATTTCAGCGTCAGTCAGCAGATTATCCGAGATGAGATCTTCGCTGACGGAGGACGCCGCCAAAGCGGCGCGCAAACGCGCTTCGACATCAATGCGGGCAAAGGTCGCCTCCAATGTTGCACGTTCTACGGGCGAAGAGGCCGCAATCTGGAGTGGGGATGCGGCCTGCTGATCAATTGCGAGTTTTACCCGGAAGGATATCGCAAGCACGGCCCCGACTAAGAACGCAGCAATCAGCCAAGGCAAAGGCGGCGGGGACATTTTCATCGGCGAGACCTCTCTTCGGATTCGGCAGGCTGGGGGCTCTCAGCCGCCAAGGTTAGCACGCCCAATCCTGTAACGGCAGAGAGGGTCGATGCGATGATCACGCTTAGCGTGACCCCTTGCAAGGCGGCGGGATGGTCGAACGCGAGCGCCGCCACAAACAGGCTAATTGTAAAGCCCACTCCGGCGAGGAGAGACGCGCCCAGCAAATGCAGCCAGGTGATAGCCGGCGGGAGCTTTCCAAGGCCGCTAACGACCGCTAGGGCCGCCGCGCCAAATACGCCGAGAGGTTTGCCAATAAAAAGCCCGAACCCCGCGCCGAGGCTCGCCGGACCGATAAGGGCCGCAGAAGACATGCCCGCCAGGTGAATGCCTGAATTGAAAAAAGCAAAAACCGGTACGACACCGTACGCGACCCACGGTCTCATGCCGGTTTCAACGATTGAAAGCATTGGGCGTCCTCTAACCGACAGCGGAATCGTCCACGCTACGAGGACACCGGCAATTGTGGCATGGACGCCTGATTCAAGGACTGCAACCCAAACGAAAATTCCAATCAAAACGTAAGGCGTCATATGCGTGACCCTCAGGCGGTTCAGCCCAATCAGGCCAACCAGTCCGGCTGCAGCCAAGGCAAGCGAAACCAGACTCAATCCTTCGGTGTAGAAGAGCGCGATAATCACCAATGTTCCAAAATCGTCGAACACGGCGAGCGCCATTAGGAACACTTTGAGCGTCGATGGGATACGCGTGCCAAGCACAGACAAGACGGCGAGCGCGAGAACAATATCGGTGGCGACTGGTACGGCCCAACCATGCTGGGTTTCCGGGTTGCCCGCGTTAAACAAAAGATAGACTGCGGCGGGGACGAGCATGCCCCCCAGGGCGCCGATCGCGGGAAGGGCGATCTTGCGCGGCGAGGCGAGGTCGCCGACCAGGACTTCGCGCTTGATTTCGAGCCCAATCGCAAAAAAGAAGAAGACCATCAGGCCTTCATTGATCCAGTCGACCAACGGCTTGGACAATCCAACAGCGCCAACCTGCAACGACAAAGGCGTGTGGTGGATCAGATCATAGATTTCAACTGCCGGTGAATTCACCCAGGCGAAGGCCAATAGCATCGCTGCAAAAACCGCCAATGCAGCATGCTGCGTTGAAGCAGGTGACGCGCCGCTATCAATTGTTGCAAGAGATCTGGCCAAACCTTTTCATGCTCACCGGTCGATTTGCAGGTATGGTTCAGTACGTCTGAGGCAGCTCCATCCCTTGAAAACGCGGCCCGGTCATCTCAGAAATCTGAGTAAAGTCGCCTTCTGAAACGACTCTGCTTAGAGTTGGAAGAATGGGTGAAGCCCCTTCCAGCGGATATTTGACTGTGCTCAGCATTGAAGCCCTGTTCGAATGTCTCGATCATCACGATATGCTTCCCGCGTGTCAGAACTTGGAGCTGAAGGATTGATTGCTGCTAAACCGGTGCAAAGCCGAAGGCTGCGGCGGCGGGTTCATCGGGAAAGACGCGACGTGCGATGAACAGACCAATAATTTGCGCATTCGGAAATCTCGCGCGCAGCGTATCTGACATGGCGCGAAAATGAGTGCCTGCCGTAATGACGTCATCTACAATCGCGATTGCGGTTGGCGGTGGGTCGCAGAGTGCTTCGTCGATGGCATAGACCTCCATCAGCTCGTCGACGGTGACCCGATCATCATTTTCGTGCGAGGCGCGGGTGCTTTGCGTCTGGTAGACAAGGTCGCGGGCGTCGACCTCATCGTCAATTCCTTCACAAATCCGCCGCATGCGGTCGTCATATTCAGCATGGTCGCGCGCCTTTGAAGGCGGAATAGGTACAAATGTCAGCCGTTCGATCACGTCTTCCGGCAAGGCGAGCGTCAAATCATCAGAGCATCGACCTATATCGCGCGTCTTGTAAGCCCATTGCCGCGTTCCGCGTGTCAGCGGGCTTTTTTTAATATTGGCGATGAGTTGATTAGTTGCGCTATAGCGAAAGCCCTGTCCGGTCGTATACTCGTACAAGAAATAACAGCTATCGTCTTCGGAAAGGTGAAAATGCAGCTCTCGAAGCGACTCATCGATTTTAGTTAGTCGCAGGTCAGCCAAGAGCGCCCCAGATGTCTTCGGGATCGCGTACGCGAATTGCGCCTTGATCGGCGAAGCGTTCCGGCCATTTTAACCCCTGGTCGAAGCAAGCGTTCAAAATGAACAGTTTGCGGCCCTGATGAATTGCGGCGCGAGCTTGGGTGAGCGTTCCGGATGTTTCACTGGCTTCAACAATAATCGTTGCTTCGGTGAGGGCGCTCATCGTCACATTTCGTTCCGGAAAAAAGGTGCGATTTGCGCGATAGTCTTGGGCATCATAGCGTAGGGCGGGCACTTGACTGATCAGCAGAAAATCATTTGCGATGCGTTCCTGCAGCGCCTTGTTATGTTTGGGGTAGACATGGTGCAATGGCGTCCCGATCACAGTGATCGTTTTTCCGCCTGCTTCAAGCGCCGCCATATGTGCGGCCGTGTCGATCCCTTGAGCCAGTCCTGAGACGACTGTGATGTCTCGCTCTACGAGATGGCGCGCCAGCCGGGCTGCGCG
Organism: Hyphomonas atlantica corrig.; assembly: GCF_000682715.1. GTDB lineage: Bacteria > Pseudomonadota > Alphaproteobacteria > Caulobacterales > Hyphomonadaceae > Hyphomonas > Hyphomonas atlantica. The sequence continues at coordinate 34,207 of NZ_AWFH01000011.1, forward strand.
CCTTTGGCCCTCTATGGAGGCCTTGCGGCTGCCGACAATGGCGACGGAGCGGGTTTCTGTCAGTTCCCATGTGCCGCGATAATAAAGCAGTTCGATGGGGTGGCGCGCCTCGCGTAGACGTTTGGGGTAATCGCCTGCCTTATTCACCCGCACACCGAAGCGAGAAATGCCTGCGTCTTTGAACTTTTTGAGCACTTTACTGGCGGCCGCATCTGCAGTCCTGGGGTCTACGAAATCTGACGGCAGAGCAAGCCGATCAGCTCGAAATCTGTCGGCAAGTGATTTGAAGCTTGCACCTTTTTCGAGCCAGAGTGCTTCATACGCGCCAAGTTCCCGAAACGGCGAAACGGCCTGCAAAGCAGGCTCGAGATCTCTTGGTTTGAGTGCCAGGGACAAGACGTCACCTCCCCTCGTTAACGCGCTTTCTTAAGACCGTTCTTGACGCATATTCGCCTTTCGACAAGTGAAAGCCGGACAATGCGGAAAACATGCCGCATCGTCTTTTGTGAATCCGTGTTGCTTGTTCATGTATTGTTCTTTTCTGGTGGCTTGTCAATGCCGTCTGTTATTCTGGCCTCTATCGACTGTGTACGGATCAGCCCAACATCCAGCTTGTCGCCCGCACGATCGGGTTGTCGAGATCGACTTGAACGCCAAACGCGCCCCAGATTGGGGTTGGATGGGTGATACGGGTTTGCACATACATCTTCCTTAAAGACGGGTCGGTGAGTGCATCGGCTGAGAATACGAGCGCGGCCTGCTGCGCGAAGAGGCGCAGATTGTCTGGCCGCTCGGATCGAAGTTTACTGGCCAGCGTTTCTGTCTCTGGGATGTCGGCGGCGATCCGTTTGAGCTCTTCGTTGAAGACTTTTCGTACAGCCTCGTCGGACAAGGCGCGCTGCAAGTCGAGCGCCATAATGTTACCAGAGCCCTCCCAAATCGCGTTGAGCGGGGAGGTCCTGAATAGCCTTGCCATGCCGGTCTCTTCGACGAATCCGACCCCGCCAAAACACTCCAAAGCTTCGCTCACAACATCTGGCTGCCGTTTACATATCCAGAACTTCGCAAGCGGCGTCAACGCCCGGCTCAATGCGGCTTCGCGTTCATTGTCGGCACTGAGATCAAATCCCGCACCAACGCGCAGGGTTAGCGCGATCGCCGCTTCACTCTCGAGTGTGAGATCGGCGATCACACCGCGCATGAGGGGTTGGTCAATCAGGGTCTTCTGAAAGGCTGTTCGCTGACTGACATGAAACGCCGCCCGGCAGACAGCCTGACGCATGCCGGCCGCCGACCCTATCATGCAGTCATAGCGCGTGTGGTGCGCCATCTGGATAATGGTTGCAATCCCGCGGCCAGGCGCGCCGATCCGTCTTGCATAGGCGCTGCGATACTCAATCTCAGATGAAGCATTGGAACGATCGCCCATCTTGTCTTTCAGGCGTTGTATCTCGATTTGGTTGCGTGAACCGTCTGGGCGCCAGCGCGGCGCCAGAAAGCAAGACAAACCACCTTCTTCATAGGCCAGCGTCAAAAACGCATCGCACATTGGCGCCGAGCAAAACCATTTATGCCCGACCAGTTCGACTTCGTCATCTGAGAGCGCATGCGCGCGCGTCGTATTCGCGCGCAGGTCGGATCCGCCTTGTTTCTCGGTCATCGCCATGCCGATGGTCGCCGCCGATTTATGTTCTATCGGCATGGCGTTCGGGTCATAGTCTGGCGCGCGAGCGCTCTCGGCCCAACCGTTCGCCCAGTCCGCTCGCCTCAGGATCGGTTGGGCTGCATAGGTCATAGACATGGGGCAGGTCACGCCGCTATCGGCCCAGCTCATCATGTAAAGGAGCGCCGCATGGGCGATCTGCCCGCCTGCTGGATCGGTCCAGGCGCGCGAGGATACTCCGCCCTGGAGGCCAATTTTCATCAGCTGATGATAGGCAGGATGAAACTCGACCTCGTCGATGCGCTCGCCCTGGGCGTTGAAGGCTTTCAGGCGCGGCGGGTGTTCGTCAGCCTGTCGCCCGAGCTCCCGGGTATGGTGCGCCCCGGCTTCTTTCGCGAAAGTGGCGAGATGGGTCATATGGTGGGTAGCTGTGTCTCGCTCATCGCGGTTTGCATCGCACCTTGCAAAGGCGGCCATGAGCGGTTCAGCCAGGGCCGGGTCCTGCAGCGGATCAAGATCGCCTGGTTGCCTTGGTTGATTGGTGACGTCGTGCGTGGATAGCTCGGTTCGGGGTTTATACATGATGGCTAAAATAGCAGTTTTGGAGCGCACCGTCGCTCGACGATTTGTCTCGCCTCATGTTTCCTTCTTGGTCGCCGTGTAAAGCGAGATGGATCCCGTCGGCGTCAGCGTCACACTGCGCTCCATAATATCTGAGAAACCGGCGTTCGCCATGAAGTCGGGCAATCGGCCATCTTTATTGGCTCTGGTATCGCTGTATCCATCGGTCAGACGAACGAGATTAAATGCGAGTTTCATAGAAATGGAGCGTTGCCGGCCATAATCGGCGAGCAAGAGCGTGCCGCCTGGTTTGAGGAGCCGAAAAGCGTTCTGAAGGATGCTCTTCTTCACTGGGACTGGGCATTGGTGAAGCACAAGACTGGTCAGAACCTTGTCCACCGTTCCAGGCGGGAGCCTGTTATCGACCGCCGCGTCTCCCATTGCCGTTATGAACTCTAATTCGGTTCCTGTCTTCGCCGCTTTCATTTCGGCGATCAGCCGGATGTCCGGGTCGGGATCAATCGCGACCATACGGGCGCCCGGCTGTGTGGTCTTTATCAGGATTGCCATGCTTGCCGTCCCGGCACCGATATCGACAATCGTTTCGCCATTTTCAGGCGCAAGCGCCTCGAGAAGTTTGGCGCGCCATTGCTTCTCCCGGGTGAGCAGCGCGATGACACGATCGTAAAGTCCGATCGAGCCGCGTGGGCCGAGGGCGGGGGTGAAATCAGGAGACTGAGTCTTGGTCATCGGGCAATCTTAAAGCGGTACGCGGTGGACCGTATTGAACGATTCAACGCTCCAATCTGCAAGTTGAGTGGAATCAATTTCACGTGCGTACTTAATATGCCTACCGAATTAGGGGTTGGGCATTCGTTTCGGTGCCACGATCACAACTCTTGTTTGAACAAAGGGGCCGTTTCGGGACCAAAATAAGAGAAGGGCTTGCGAGGTATGAAAATCGCCATCTTTGAAATAGACGAGCCGCATAAAAGGCCGTTTGAACGATTGGCGTCTAGGCATTGGGTGCGGTCGACTGAAGCGAGACTGTCTGAGCAAAATGTCGAAGACTTTCATTGGGCTGAAATTATTTCGGTGTTTATCAACTCGCGCATCGATGATTCAGTTTTAGAGAAACTTCCGTCGCTAAAGATGATCACAACTCGATCCACCGGATTTGAGCACATAGATCTGGTAGCTTGTGAAAAACGCAATATCTCGGTGTGTCATGTTCCTGGATATGGTGAAAACTCTGTAGCGGAACACGTGTTTGCTCTTCTTTTGACGATCAGCCACCGCATGCTTGCCGCTACCAAACGCACGAAATCGGGCCATTTTTCGCCGGAAGACCTTATCGGTTTCGACCTCGCAGGAAAGACACTAGGTGTTATCGGTGCGGGCGCTATTGGTCGCCGGGTCATCGAAATTGCATATGGATTTAGTATGCGGGTGATCGTCCACGACATCGCTGAAACGCCCGATTCCGAACGTGGTAAACCGACATCGATTATGGGATTTGATGAGCTGCTAGCCGAGGCGGATATCATTTCTCTGCATCTACCTTTGACGGCTCAATCCAAGGGCCTTTTTTCCAGCGACGTGTTCGCAAGGATGAAGCATGGCGCAATTTTGATTAACACCGCGCGAGGTGGCCTTGTCGACAATGAGGCGCTCATTCATGCGCTAAACACTGGCCAGCTTTTCGCAGCCGGGTTGGATGTGGTAGAGGATGAGGCGTTGCTTATTGAGGAAGCTGAGTTGGTCTGTGGGGTCGATTGTGCCCGGCGTGACTTAGAAATCAGCTCGAGAGCGCGGACTTTGCTCAACATGCCAAACGTTGTCGCGACGCCGCATTCGGCCTTTTACACCCACGAAGCAATGCAAAGAATCGCAGACACCACGATAGAAAGCATAGAGTCGTTCGTTCATGGCACACCAATAAATCTCGTTTTCAACTCGAAACAAAATACTGCCTAGGATTATTCACATGCAAAAAAAAGCTCATGTTGCCATCGTAGGCTATGGCGTCATCGGAAAACGAGTTGCCGACGCCGTGAGCGTTCAAGACGACATGCAACTGGTCGGTATCGCTGATACTTCATCTTCAATGCGCGTGCGTGTCGCCAGCGCAAAAGGATATCAAGTCTACTCCGCAACAAAAGACGCAGGCGTTCGAATGAAGGCGTCTCGTGTTTCGCTTGCAGGGCATTTGGAAGACTTATTGGCGAAGTGTCCGTTTTCAAACGGTTGAGACATTCTGATGCTTTTGGATCAGGAGAGATTGGCTCATCTGGTTTGGTTTAATCAGTAGATTTTGCGTGATGCAAGCGGCGTAGTTTCATGGTCCTCCATTTGGTTTGGGCACGTTGCTGCAGGATTTCATCGCCTCGACCGAAGTAGACATCTGCGGGCGTGAGATTGTTCAGGCTCTCATGATAGCGGCGATGATTGTAGTGATCGACAAAGGCGTCGATCTCATGGGTGAGGTCACCGGGCAGGAAGTAGTTTTCCAATAGGATGCGGTTTTTGAGCGTCTGGTGCCAGCGCTCGATCTTGCCCTGGGTCTGTGGATGGTAAGGCGCTCCGCGCGTGTGGGTGAAGCCTTCTTCGGCAAGCCAATCGGCAAATTGTTCAGATACGTAAGACGGTCCATTGTCCGAGAGGATACGAGGCCGGTGTCTGACTTTGATCTGATCAAGCCCTGAGGCTTGCAAAGCGAGGTTCAGGGTTTCCTGCGCATCGATGGAGGCCATGTTGGTGCAGAGCTTCCAGCTGACGATATAACGCGAGAAATCATCCAGAACGGTGGAGAGGTAATACCAGCCCCAACCAATCACTTTCAGATAGGTGAAGTCGGTCTGCCACATCTCATTTGGGCGCGTCGTCTTATCCTTGAACTCATCGGCCGCCTTGATGACGATGAAAGCTGGGCTGGGGATCAGGTCTTTGGCCTTCAGGATGCGATAGACGCTGGCTTCTGAGATGAAGTAGCGCTTCTCATCGGTTAAGGTCACAGCCAGTTCACGTGGACTGAGGTCGGTGCGGTCCAAGGCCATTTTGACGACCGCGTTGCGAATATCATCCGGGATACGGTTCCAGGTCAATTTGGGGCCGCAGCGCCGGTCTTCCAGGGCATCGATGCCGCCTTGCTGCCAGGCATCATACCAGCGATAGAAAGTCGCGCGCGAAACACCGATCTGTTCCAGCGTGCGTTTGATCGGCTGATGCGATTGCTCGACCAGGTGAATGATCTCCAGCTTCTCAGATGCAGGGTATCTCATATGTCGTCGTCCCCATCCGCAATCACGCTTTTTTTGAGTACGCGATTTTCCAGGGTCAGGTCCGCAACGACCTCCTTGAGGTCGCGCATCTCACGGCGCATCTCCACGACTTCATCGCTGCGGGCTTCGCGTTGGGTGTCACCAGCCAAGCGTTTCTTTCCCGCCTCCATGAAGTCTTTCGACCAGCTATAATACTGGCTCTGGGCAATGCCTTCCCGACGGCACAACTCGGCAATCGAATGCTCACCGCGCATGCCTTCCAGGACAATGCGGATCTTCTCTTCAGCTGAATATTTGCGCCGGGTGCGGCGCTTCACCGACTTTATGTGCTGTTCGGCACTTTCGGATTTTTTGCTCATCTTCACTCCTTGAGTCAGTTACGATGAGCCAAAAATCCTCCTTAAGCAAAACCAACAAAGTGTCTCACGGTCGCTGAACCGCTACAGCAACGCACGCTGATAACAATATCGAACGATTGTGCTGCAGGTGATGAGCCAGACTGCCCAATTGTCAAGACATTGATTGGTTATTAGCAGAGATGTCGCCGCGCCCGGCGCTGGGTTCGAGTACCCGGGCCCCTTATGGTTTTGAGTTTCAGGCGCGCTGAAAGTGACCGAGGATCATCCAGGCGCCGATCGCGACAAATCCCAAACCTGCAATCATTTTCAAAGGCAGCATACTTAGCCAGCGCTCTGCGGCCGCTCCTAACATGACGGCGATCGCCGTAGAAGCGGTCAATGCGGCAGTGGCGGCAAAGAACACAAACCATTTGTTCCGATCGCCATCCGATGCAAATAGCAACGTCGCCAGCTGGGTCTTGTCTCCCAGCTCAGCCAAGAAAACGGTTACAAACACAGTGAAGAAGGCTGTCATTTTACGCTTGTTCCCGAATGGCTTGATTGATCGCGTTAGCTAGGGTGACGGGCATTTGCAGCGATTTCTGCTTTTGCCGGAAGGGCGCAGCGACACTCGATCATTCCTCGGTTTTGCCTTCAATGAGCTGCAGCACGCCCAGATCATTCTCCAAGGGCTGGCCGGCCTGCGCCCAGGTCTCAAACCCTTCATGAGCGACAACGCCTTGGTATCCTTGCGCATCAAGCGCTTTTTTGACGAGCGCTGCTCGACTTCCGGTCTTGCAGTAAACAATGATTTCGGCTTCCGCGTCGCGTACTTTTTCGGCGACTTCAAATTCGACTCGGCCGCGTGGGATCCAGATCGCATCCGGAATATGCCCAAGTTCGTATTCGTCTTCGGTTCGCACATCGATCAATATCAGGTCAGGATTTTCGGTCTTTCGCTCCTGAACATATGTGTTCCCAACAAATTCGACCCCATCTTTCGCCGCGTCGACAACCGCGTCGCGGGTCATGGGCTCACCTGCATACGCGGCTGCTCCGAAAATCACGAGCGCGGAAACAGTTAGTATATCTTTGATCATTTATACCTCCTTGGACTATTCTTTCATATTATCAAAGCACGCGTTTGATCTCGGTATCTTCACTTGGCAGTGAGAGGAGACACCTAAGCGCCAAGAAGGGACCGCCATAAACCCGAGCAAAATCAACGCTCCGAAAGGTGGTCCGTTCTGGGCTTTGGGCCAGCTAGGACTCGGGCCATGCGACCCCTGGGCACAATGTCGTCCATTTGCATCATGATCAAGTCTTGGGATTGGCATTCAGTCTTCTGTGCGAAGTCGTTCCGTACGCGCCGCAAATCTTATAGCTCAAATATCCCAAGAGCGGACGTTACGAGCGGCTGTTCTGGGGCGAATTTAAGCCGCTGGGCTAATGTCCGCTTTCGGTGTCAAAGCAGACATTAGTCAAGCGATCACTTTGGGTTTGCTTGCACCTGAACAGCAGACATAGGTGGAATACTGCCTGACGTAGGCTTTTGGTCGAGAGCGAATTTTCACTTGCTAGGGCTTATTTCGAACAGACCGTCCATCACGAAACTTGCCATCGAACATACGTTTTAGGTGTTTCGAAGATTTCCGAACACTTCGTCAATCAGCAGTAGCGGCCCCCTCGAGCCCCAATTCACGTTCGAGTGCAGCGTTGGCTCTCGCGCCGGCGGTCGCTTAAACCAACTTTGTCAATTCGGCGACGAGCTGGGCTTGGCGTTGGGTCTCGGTCTTCGCCAACAAGGACTTCATCTGATTTCGTGCAGTGTGAATGCTCTTGCCGTGCTGCGAGGCGAATTCTCTGACTGATCCACCATCAAGCAAGTGACCCGCTAGATGGCTTTCTGTGACGGTAAGCGAATAGCGCTCCCTGAGAAGAGAGAGGAGTTGTTTCTGACTGGGCTGTATTTGCCTGATCATGCAGATGGTTTTGCCCTGTCGGGCCTCGCTGAACGCCTGGCGTTTCGCATGCGGCGGCCTATGGATGGTGATCTCGATTGCGCACCGATACTGAGGCACAACCACTTGTTTCTGAAAGACAGGAGTCTCGCTTGCCTGCCAAAATCTCTCGGTCGCCAACTTTAGGGACATGGAAATCTGGTCTCGGAGTTCCGGTGATGTCGCTAACAGACGATCCGCGTGCCTGTTCTGAGCCTGCAACTCGCCACTTAGGGTGGCCGCAATCAACCCAATTCCGTTTTGCGCGAGAACCACATCATCTCGAAGCACTCTTTCGCGTGCCTTTCGCAAGCCATTATCGATATGCAGGCCACGCTTTACGTGCCTCGCGATCACCCCGAACTGGTGCCGAACAGACCTGTCGAAGGCGCCAAATCGGTCGTCGCGCATGAGGACGAAAGTATATTTTCGTCGACCTGGGCCATTGAGCAACCATACAATTTGGGACCCTATTCCATTCGGAATGAGATATTCATGATGAACGGGGCAAGGCTCATCAGCTTCATCGTCGATCAAATCAAGTCCAGTAATGTCTCGGTCTTGCGGCAGCTGCAGCAATCGCACAATTTGGGTGTCGAGAGTAACGAAAGTGTCAAAGTATTGCTGGTGGATCTCCTGACTGAGGCGCCCTGAAACCGCCTTCGTGAGAAACCGCCCTTCGTCATCACTGGCATACAATGCCGCATCGGTCGCGCCGAATGCATCTGCGATTTGCAACAATGCTTGCTGCCACCCTCTGTCGACCAAAGGTGCGTCATAAATCGTGTCTAGAAGCTGTTCACGCAAACCGGTCACTCTGTGCAGTTTGTTGTGATCATAGCAGCAAAACGCAATTTTGCGAAAATCTTCGTAAGGCAGACCGCGTGGGCACCGCGTGACCTGGCACTTTCATAGCCCATTTGGATCATGTGCTTTCGATTGAGTCGCTTACTCTGCAGGTTAGAGATTTGCCTGAAATAGGGGACAAAAATGGGTCGAATTCTGTCAGCTTCCATACTCGCCAAAGCACTCGTGCTCGTGGCATTCGCTGCGTTCTGGTCGATGTCGGCCTGGGCAGCTTATGTTCAGACCGTAACATTGACGGGTGAAGGGGCAGAAGAAGTCCCCACACAAACAATCAGTTTCGCACCAGCGACCGGAACTGTCGAGAGTATTGAAGTTGTTGAACCCGAAGACGAGAATGATGACCGAGTGTTCCTCATCATTACCATGTCAGATGATGCCACGATGGAAGGCGCGCTGACGGTCGGCGAAGGCGAGGAAGCCAATGTCATCAGCACGCCAGCCCTTTTGGATGGCGAATCGCTGAGCATCGATGTTGGTGCTGGAACAACCACAATTTCCGGCACGCCGTCGGTGTCGGGGTTTAATGATCCTCTGATCGGGCAACCGAGTTGGGGGCTGCATTTGGGGGCCGGTATACGAGAGGTCGATACACCAGAAGTCGGATTCGGGCTGGTGCTGCGTGGTGGGCTGGAATCCTTTGTTTTGGTGACAGAGCCGGAAGCAGAGCTGGAGACCCTCACGGGCGGCTTCTTCTATAATGACCCGAATGTCGGGGGTTTTTCACTCAGTTTCGAGTACGGAGAGGATGATAGCGAGTTTAGCGGAAGTGTTGCCACGGGCACGGACGTAACAGGCAACGTCAATCTCGATTTCAATCCGAATGATAACACGACCGGAATCCTGTATGGCGCGTCGGGTCTCGATGTTCAGGTGCGCAATGAAGTCGAATTCTGGCGCATTGGCGGCACTTACTTTCCGACTAGCAAATGGGATCTCGCGGGAGGCATAAAGTGGACCCCAAAGGTGGAGTTCACTCATCTTGAGCAAACATCATGGGGCGTTTCTTCACCGACTGCCTTCTCTGGAGATATCTCCGATACGCGTAGCGTTTCAATTGAGGGAGACTATCTCGATCTCGGAGTTGATCTTTTCCGCCCGTTCTATCTGAACGAGAATTTCAAATGGTGGCCGCGCGTCGAAATTGGCGCCCAGCACGCAAATCTGGAGCTCAATGCCCGCCAGGATTTTGTCTGTATTCCTTGCGGTACGGGTGGAGACTTTCAATTGGAGGTGAATTCGGAAGATGATCTGTTTACCTGGTATGCTGGCATCGGTGCAGGGGCGGCTTTCATGTTTGATACCAACAGGACCGGCACACCAGACGTTATGCTCTATGGCGACGCGGGCTATCGGACGCGCGGCGATGGCTTGAATATCTTCATTCCGAGCTCAGGTGATGATCTGTTCGTGGATAATCGCCCGGCCATGGTCACCGATGATGGCGATTTTGACGAGACCGTGTTCAGGGTCGGGATCGTCAAGAGCTTTTAGACCCCGGTTTGAGGCGGCGTGTCGCGAGCGGGCGCCGTCTCATCTGTCCACTTATTGGGGCTGGGAACGGGACTCCATTCATGAGATTTGCGCTTAGATTGATCTGTTTGACTGCGGCCTTCGCAATCGCGAGCCTTGCAGCTAACGCGGAATCTGAAGCCAAGGAATTACAGCGCCTGTTCAGTGCACTCGATAATGATGTCAGCGATCTGCTTGGCGAAGTTGCGGGCTTTTCCCTCCAGTCGAACTACCAGTGCCCGCCCGCCACCCCCAATAAGGAGCAAGATGGTGTAAAACTCTCGGGCTTCGCCACGCGACATCTCAGGCTGCGTATGCGTATGCGGGTCATCAAGACCAAGAATGAGCAATACGGCCGTTCCGGCGAAGGTCAGATCGGACGCCAGATCAAGTTCGGGTTTCTTGACTCTGACAAGGACACGGGAAACCTTGAAGCTGGGGTCGACCTTACACGGCGGGACACGACCGTCGCACCGGATGACATTAAACGTGTGGAGGGGAACCTCGACGGGATCCGCGATGGCGTCCGACAATTGCAACGTGACCTTGGCCGCGCGCCTCCTCCCGACCAGGATTGTGACCCGGCCGCCGATCCGATCGCATCCGTCACCGTCACGCCTCCCGGCGCCGTGGAACCGGGGGCGGTCCTGAATATTCCAGTCTCAGCGACAACACTGAGCGGCAAAGCTGTCACAATCACGAAGATCACGGTTACAGGCGCCGGAGCAATCGCCGAGCCTGGTGTGACACCCGCATACACAGTCAATGGCATCAATACCGCTGCGGGAAACATACGCATTGCCGTTGCAAAGATCCGTGCCGACCGCAGTTATAATATCCGCGTCGATGTGGAAGGGCGTCCGGTTGGCGTGCCCGGTCCCGGCTTTACGACGGGTCGCCAGAATGCCGCTGTCTCAATCAAAAATGTTGCGCCCGAGATCACCAGTACCGCATTTTCGTTCAGCGTTGAGCCTGGAGATACCGTTTCCATCGATGGCGAGATCACGATTGTCGACCGGAACGCCGACACCAATAATGGCAATGAGATTGATCGCAATCGCGTACGCCTTTCGGATCACCCGACTGACCTGAAAACAAGCCCTCGAAACGCCTTTAACCGCTGGTCATCAAAGTCACAGACGAGCTTTGACCCGAGCAAAGGCGAATATGTCTTCAAGGTGAAACGCGAGGGCATAATTGAAACACCTCACCCACACGGCGTATTTGCGCCAAACATCCAGGTGACCGACACTGGAACCCCTCAGTTAACGACGACCCAACCGGTCGAGATCACGGTTGAAAATGTCGCTCCAGAAGCATTCCTGAGACCGACGCCTCGCGACGCCTTTCACTCTGATGACAATTTGCCGGTCGGTCTTGTGGGTACGATCCGCGATCGCAACGGCGCTGATGATGTTGTAACAATCGAGATTGATGCACGTGCTGCTGGTGGACAGGTCTATCGTCTGTCAAACGGCTCAATCCGGAAAACCAGCAGCGACGATCAAGGTTTCAGTTTTCGGATCAATCCAGAAACGTTTGCGCACACACGCAACAGTGGGACGCACAAGATCAGCGGACGCGCTGAGGACGGACCTGGACCGAACAGCAGCGCGCCGAACACAGTCAGGTTCGAGACGGAGATCAAGATTGGCAATGATCCTCCGACGGTCGGGGCGATCGGCTACATGACCGGAACGGAACTCGTGATCCTGAAAGAGGTATGCCCGCGTGGTCTCATCACAGTCGGGGCGCAAATCCACGACCGCGAGAACGACAAGGTCAAAGTCACGGCCACGATATTGCCGGGCGGTTCACCTGAAGAAATGACGCTGAATCCGGGGTCGAGCACCTACACCCTCGTCACGCTCGCGCCAGACAAGCCTGGGCAATACACCATTCGCTTCGACGTTGTCGAAACCGCCACGAATGAGAAGAAGAAAGCGGCTCGGTCAATTGAGTTGGTTGTAAAGCCTTGTGGTCTGGAGGAGGAACATCCTCAAGCAGCCGCTCCAGCCGCTCCAGTGGAGGTCGCCATCGCAGGCAATCCCGGTTCTGACGTCCAAGTCCAGCCTGTGCCACCCGCCTTACCAGGGCAGACCTCGCCAGATCTGGCCGCCGCTGCTGCCCTTTCAGAGCTATTCTATTATGGTTGGGTGCTCGACCAGTATTCGGGCACATATGATGATCCACAAAACTCGATCACGTCGACGATGATCGACGAGATATTCTATCCGTATTTAGCTTGGAGACCGATCTGGCAGGATTACGCTCTGCTGGAAGACTATAAGGGCGTGCCTCCGGTTTGCGGCGCAGGCCCTGGGACGGGACCAATGTTTGATTTAGGGCAGGGCGGCCCCGAACAGGCAATTGGCGCCATTGATGAACTCAATCAGGACCTCGCAAAACTGATTGAGAGTATGCTGACAGGCGGAGATCTGTATCAGGAGTTGGTTGTCGAGGACTTTCTCAACCAGATGGCGCTGGAATTCGGTGATCAAGTGCCCATGCTGAAGAATGGCTCAGTAGTTCCGCGGAACTCAGCAGCGCCTCAGAATGCCACCACAGATACGGCTGCCGCACGTGCCAAAACCAGAGCGCAGCTGCAATCTCAATATGACGCTTTGGTCGAGCGACAAAACCGTCTCAATGCTTCGCGCGTTGGCTTTGAGGAACAGTTAGCGACAGCAATCGAGAATAGCGACGACAAGCGCGTCACGCAAATCAGGGGCTTCCTCAATGAGATAACCGACTTGCAAGCCGGGATTCACGCGCAAACAACTCCAATCGCTGAACAGCTGAATGCTCTCGATCGGCCTCAGCAGGAAGCCCAGGCACAAGAACTCTCGAGCATAACGGACGAGATCAATCAGGCCGCCTGGGACACTATCGCAACGCGCTACGGGTTCGACACCAGTGTCCAGGACGCTAAACAGTGGACGACCTGGGTGACGCGCTGGATGTCGGTGGGGAGTGGCTTGTCCTATGACAATGACAGATTGGTCCGCATGTCCGAATTCTCGCTGATTTCGGCCGAGGAGAAGCTCAATATTGTTGATGGACTCTTGGAAGATGTCGACCCCGGATCCTTTAGAGAAACCGTGCTCAATCGCAAGAAAGGTCAATTCGAAGCGCAGCGCGATTCCGCGCAGCAACACCTGGACTCGCTCGACAACATTACCAAGGCCGGGTTCGTTGTCGATATCGGCCTTTATGCCAGCGGCGGCGTCCTGATAAATGCCGGTCGAAAAATGATTGTTGGTGGCACCTCCCGCGTACTAGGCACTCAGGCTGCAGAACGCACGGCAATCGCGCTCGATACAGGGGTCGTACAACTCACCAAGCAGGCAACCGGACGCGCAACGACGAGCGCAGCTGCGGGCACAACGGGGGCCGCGACCAGTTCCGCCACAAGCGCGACAATCCGCGAGGGGAGCGAAGCGGCATTAGGAGGATCTTCTGAAGCCGCAACAGGTGTTTTCAACACGGCGCAGGCCGCGGCAGAGCACGGTCACCGTTTTGGAGCTCAGAGCATGGATGAAGCTTGGCAGGCGTTTGAAGCCGCAAGAATGGCCGCAGGGATCGAAGCACCGACCGGACTGGGAACAGCGAGCAGAGAATGGCTACAGCTTTGGTACAAATTCTCTGACGATGTTTTCAATGGAACCGTCGGCGCTGCTGACGATGTGATACGGGCGGGCGGTGATGAAGCTATGGATGCCTATTGGGCTCTGGAGCGCGCGGGAGCGCAAGGACGTCAGGCCTTCCGTTCCGAAGCCGGGCAAGCTGCTGCTCAGCACTGGGACGATTATTTCCAGAACCTTGCCAACCAGCCCGACCGGGTGGGAGCGCTGAACCAAGCGCGTGAGGTCGCCGGTCAGCGCGGCAGAAACCGATTGGCGGAACTCTGGCGGGAAGCACAGTTGGAGAGCTGGCTGCAGGGCTCCGAGTTTCTAGGTCTCTCACCTCTTTTATTTGGCCTTATGACGCAGGATGCCGCAGCTGCGGACGCGCCGCAGACCAAACTCGGGACGGATGGTCGAGCCGAGCTGAACTGGCAAATTGGGACATCGCTCAGCATGACCCCTAAATTCTCGCTGAGCCTGAGCGGCGGGGGAGCCTATGAGCAGTACGATCCAAACTGGCAGGCATTAGGGCCGTGCCTGGAGAAGAAGGCGGCGGCTCAATGACCTGGCGTCTTCTCGTCCTAATTCTACTTGCAAGAGGTCTTGGTCTCACTGCCGCAGGGCAGGATAACACGCCGCGAATTGGGGATCCCTATTTCCATTCATCCGGATCATGGGGACAGGCTTTCCGTGACCAATGGGCTTTTGAGGCAATCGGGATGGGGGATCCGAACGGGGTCTGGGACGCGCTCGGTGAAACACCGAGTCCGGTAATTGTCGCGATGATCGACACCGGGATCGACTGGAACCATCTCGATTTGTCGTGGGGAAGCCTCTGGGTCAATGAAGACGAAGTCATCGGCAACGGCATAGACGATGATGGCAATGGCTATGTTGATGATCAAATTGGCTGGGACTTCATGGCCAGTACGAACCAGCCTTGGGACTATGATGGTCATGGTACTTTTACAAGCGGTCTGATCGCGGCTGAGGTGAACAATGGCATCGGGATGACGGGGATGAACCCCTATGCACGCATCATGGTACTAAAAGCGGTCAATAATTTCGGGCGAACCCGAACAGCTTACGTCACTGAGGCGATTCGCTATGCGGTTGATAATGGCGCACGCGTAATCAATCTCAGTTTGGGAGGCCCCGCTGCACCCGAACTGGAGACCGTGGCGCTCGAATATGCCGCAGAGAAGAATGTCCTGATCGTCGTCGCTGCTGGCAACGAAGGACAGGAACTGGCAGATTATGCTTTCGTCAATCACCCTGCCGTGATCACAGTCGCTGCGATCGGCGAGAATGGCGAACGCGCCCCTTTTTCCAATTGGGGACCGCAAATCTCGATCGCGGCCCCCGGCGAAGACATTCTGTCGCTTAGAGCGCGCGGGACTGACACTCTTCTGAACCTGACGGTCGCCTATCAGCGCGGATCAGCGATCGTTGGTCCGGATAAACGCTACTACCAAGCGACGGGAACATCCTTTGCTGCGCCGCTCGTCACAGGCGCCGCGTCATTGCTCTGGTCGCGAGACCCTTCCCTCAGCGCCCAGCAGGTGCGTCAGCTTTTACTTCAGTCAGCACAGGATATAGGGGCTGCGGGCATTGATCAGTTCACAGGTTATGGGGCGCTCGATGTTGGAGCGGCGTTGGGCGCAGACCCCAACGCCTCGATTGTCGCCGACATATCCGGCGTACGTGTTGTGCAGGGCGCGAACGGACCAGCCGCCGAAATCATTGGCACTGCAGAGTCAGACGAACTGGAAAGCTACATCGTTGAGATCGGTGAAGGCGAGGCCCCCGAACGTTGGAAGCAGGTCGCACAAGGTCGCACCACGGTGAGCAAGACTGTTCTGGCCACCATAAATGCCGGTGAGTTCGCAGGGGCGTCTGTCTGGACGTTACGATTGGTGGTCAAGCGCTCCGGCGGACGGACTCAAGAAACGCTATTTCGTTTGGCTCTGGGCTGATGGCAGCGGTTGACCCAAAGCTGACATAGGCGAGCGCCATAAAACGCCCTAAACGGACGCTGGTGGCCCGCAGTTCTTGAGCGAAACTCAAACGCGCAGTAGAGATTGATGTCGCCGCACTTTACATGCAACATTGTTGTTGCATATACAAAGGATGGGCATTCCATTTGATCCACAACTCAGCCGCGTGTTTCGCGCCTTGGGCGACGATACGCGGTTGCTGATCCTTGATGAACTGCGCAGGCGCAATGATCAGACATTGTTTGAAATATGCGCTCGGTTGTTTGAAGAGTATTCGGTCACACTCTCACGGCAAGGCTGCTCTGCCCCACCGAGGTGGTCCACCGGT
>NZ_AWFH01000012.1 GCF_000682715.1 Hyphomonas atlantica corrig.
AAGATCGGGCCGATCCAGAGGAGAATCACGCATGCGCGCAGTCCGGAAGTGTCTTGTATCCCTGTCCGCCTTGGCCGCCGTGGCCATGCCCGCCATCGCAGAGGAAGGCGGCACGACGCGAGCGCTGGAGGATGCGCTGGCCGCGGGCTACAAGGCGAGCTTCACCTGTTCGGCCCTGTTCACCGCCGGCCAGACGCCCGCAGAGATCCGCCAGAATGAACTGTCCGGCATTTATCCTGATTACCAGCGCAGTTTCGACAAGCTGCCGGATGCGGTGATTGATGCCGCGCGCAAGACGGTGTCCGTCACCTATTCGACCAGCATGCCGCCGCGCATTGCAGCCTGGCGCCCCGGCTTTGGCTGCACGCAGCTGCCTGTGGGCGCAGAAGAGGGCGCGCTGAACTTCCTGCCGCGCTTTGCCGCCTGGCCGGAGTTTTCAGGCGAAGACCGGGGCAGCGCCATCGGCTCGAACGTGAAAGTGCAGCTGCGCATCGAAGAGGCCGAACGGCTGGAAGCGCCGGTCTCGTTCGCCTTTGACGAACGCTCCTACGGCAATGGCACGCGCACGAGCGCTGTGGTCGTGGTGAAGGATGGGCAGGTTGTGGCCGAACGCTATGCCCGCGGCATCGACCATGAAACGCCGCAGCGGACATGGTCGGTCGCGAAATCCATCACGGCGACCATTCTGGGCGCGGCGCGTCGCAACGGGCATATTGATCTGGATTATCCGGCGGTGATCGCTGACTGGAACAATGGCGCAGACCCGCGCCGTGAAATCACGCTGCGCGACCTGTTGCAGATGGCCAGCGGCCTCGATAGTGGCGAGACGGGGTCGCGCACGGACCGCATCTATTTCGGCGGCGGGCGCGTCGTGGACCAGGCGGCGTCCAAGGTGATGGAAGTGAAGCCGGGCACGCGGTTCAAATATTCCAACAATGACACGCTGATCGCCATGCGGTCCTTCCGCGAGTCTCTTGGCACGGATGATTCCTATCATCGTTTCCCGTATGAGAAATTGCTGCACAAGATCGGCGCGGTGCACACGACGCTGGAAGTGGACTGGAACGGCGATTTCATCTCGTCCAGCCAGGTCTGGTCGACAGCGCGCGATCTTGCGCGGATCGGCCAGCTCTATCTGCAGGATGGCATGTGGGGCAATGAGCGCCTGCTGCCGGAAGGCTGGGTGGAATTTGTTTCGTCCCCCGGACCGGCCCAGCCGCTGAGCGGCGCAGGCTATGGTGCGCAATTCTGGCTGATGAATGATGCCGAGGGCATCCCGGCCGGCACTTATTACATGGCGGGCAATCGCGGCCAGTATGTCGTGATCGTGCCGAGCATGAATGCCGTGATCGTACGGCGCGGCTATGATGTGATCGGCGGTGCGCGGTTTGATATCAATGCGTTTACGCGGGACGTGCTGCTCAGCCTTCAGGCGGCGGACGATGCCCGGGCGGAAGAGGCAGCCCAGCGCGAGCAGATCGAGTTGGAAATCCAGGCGACGATCGACGCGCGCCGGGCCCGCTCAGACCGCGCGAAGGATGCCATCCGGGCAGAGATTCTCGAAAAGTACGGCCTCGAGGAATAGCGCCTATCTGGAGCCGGTTCCGGAGTTCGGGATCGGTGTCAGGTTCGAGATGATCTGACGGTCGGACTGGCTGAAGCTTTTCATCATGGCAGAGCCTTCGACGGTGACATCAAGGCTGGCGACATGGGTGCGGCCATCGGGGGCACGGTCACACGCGACTTTCATCTCGAACTGCTTGATCTTTGCGACCGGCATCGGCTTGAACGGCTTCTCCGCCATCATCTCGTAATTGAGAATGCCGGGCGCGGTCTTGTCCACGACGACTTTTCCGATGAGGTGCTTGTAGATCTTGTCCATGTCATCTGGCTCTGCGCCGGGCTGCGGTCTGAAGCTGTAGGTGGCGGTGGTGTCTGTCTCACTGACAAGCGTCGCATCTGCGACGGGAATGTTCTCGGCAAAATCCTGGCACCAGATTTCGCCATCTGTATTGGCTTTCATGTTCTCGACCCGCTTGGCGAAGTCCTCGCTCCAGTCTTCAGGTTCAGGTGAAATCACGCTGAGACGCTCGCCTTCCGGCTGGCTTGGGTCTACCCGCATGAGCGCGTCGACCTCTCCGGCGGAAAGCGTCAGGTCAAACGCATAGAGCGGGCCCTCCGCAGACGCGGCGAGCGCTTGTTCCAGAGGGGATTGGGCAAGGGCAGGAGCCGCCAGCGCGATCAGACTGGCAGACACAGCAAGGGAGCGGAACATGGCGGGCCTCATATTGGTTCTCTGAAAAATAGGTTTGGCCTGAGCCAAGCTGAACGCATAGTGAAAGAAAGCCAAATACTGCAATTCTTGCGAGATTTTAATTTCAATCATGGCTGATTCCGCCGTTTCTCCATTCTTCTTGCCAGAACCGTTTGAGGCCTGGTTCGCCGGACGCGGCTGGAAAGCGCGGCCGCACCAGCTGGCACTGGCGGAGCAATCCCTGAAAGGCGAAAGCGCGCTACTGATTGCGCCAACCGGTGGCGGCAAGACGCTGGCGGGCTTTCTGGGCAGCCTGATTGAACTGAGTGAACGCAAGCGGGCGGCAAACTCTGACCGGCCCGCCTTGCACACGCTATACATCTCCCCGCTGAAGGCGCTGGCAGCCGATGTTCAGCGCAATCTGATGGGCCCCGTCGAAGAGATGGGGCTAAACATCAAGATCGAGAGCCGGACCGGAGACACGCCCAGCCATGTGCGCCAGCGGCAAAGGCGGACTCCGCCGGACATCCTGCTGACCACACCGGAACAATTGGCGCTGTTTATCGCCTCCGATCATGCCAGGGAATTCTTCGCGGATCTGAAATGCGTGATCGTGGACGAGATTCACGCAATGGCCGCGTCGAAGCGGGGGGACCTTTTGGCGCTGGGCCTTGCGACGCTGGCGAGTTGGGCGCCGGCGTGCCGGTTTCTCGGTCTGTCTGCGACGGTGCGCGAGCCGCAGACATTGGCGGACTGGCTGGATGTTCGGAATGGTCCTCCCCCGCTTGCGGGGGAGGTGGGCGCGCAGCGGTCGGAGGGGGCGGGTGGCGCAAAGACCCCCCTCCGCCCTTCGGGCACCTCCCCCGCAAGCGGGGGAGGAGGGAGCGGGAATGTTCGTATCCTGACGGCGGACGGGGGCGTGTCCGCCGATGTCGACATTCTGATCTCCCAGCAGCGAATCCCATGGTCGGGCCATTCGGGGCGGTTCGCCGTGCCCGACGTATACGACGCGATCAAGCGCGCGACGATGACGCTGGTGTTCGTGAATACGCGCAGCCAGGCCGAACTGATGTTTCAGGAGCTATGGCGCGTAAATGAAGATGGTTTGCCTATTGCGCTGCATCACGGCTCTCTGGCGCGGGAACAGCGCACAAAGGTCGAGGCTGCGATGGCGGCGGGCTTGCTGAAGGCGGTGGTGTGTACATCCACATTGGATCTTGGCATTGACTGGGGCGAGGTGGATCTGGTGATCCAGATGGGCGCACCGAAAGGGGCTGCGCGCCTCATCCAGCGCATCGGCCGCGCCAATCACCGGATGGATGAGGCGAGCCGGGCTGTCCTTGTGCCAACGAACCGGTTTGAGGTGTTGGAATGCCGCGCGGCAGAGGCAGCCGTCGAAGCGGGCGAGATCGACGGGGAGGGAATCCGCGAGGGCGCGCTCGACATACTGGCCCAGCACGTCATGGGACGTGCCTGTGGCGACGGGTTCCAGCTGGAGGAGCTGTATGACGAGATAATCCGTGCGGCGCCCTATCAGAATCTGTACTGGGAAACCTATGAGCGGATTGTCGATTTCGTGGCGAGCGGTGGCTATGCGCTGAAAACCTATGACCGGTTCCACCGGATCGTGCGGCGGCCGGACGGCGTATGGGTGGCACGGACGGCGCGAGACGCGCAGGCGCACCGGATGAATGTCGGGGCGATTGTGGAATCTCCCATGCTGTCGGTGCGGCTGGCGAACTTTATTGGCAAGGAAAAGCCGGGAGAGAAACGGGCCGTACGCGCCAGCCTGAAGCTGGGCGAGATGGAGGAATATTTCCTCTCTACCCTCACGCCGGGAGATACGTTCCTGTTTGCGGGCGAAGTGCTGCGGCTGGTCGGCGTGGACGGCATGGACGCGCTGGTGGTGCGGGCGGTGAGCGAGCAGCCAGCCATTCCTTCCTACAATGGTGGCAAGTTCCCGCTGACGACGTTTCTGGCAGAGCGTGTGCGCCATATGATTCACGATCCTTCTCAATGGGAGGGGCTGCCAGACCCCGTGCGGGAATGGTTCGAGATCCAGAAGCTGAAATCCGAAATTCCGCCACCGGACCATCTGCTTGTCGAGACCTTCCCACGCGGCGGGCGTTTCTATCTGGTCTGCTATCCGTTTGAAGGGCGGCTGGCACACCAGACGCTGGGCATGTTGCTGACCCGGCGGCTGGAACGGATGGGCGCCAAGCCGACCGGATTTGTGGCCAGCGAATACGCCATGGCGGTCTGGGGGATGGAGGATATGTCCGGTATCGACATGGAGGCCCTCTTCCATCCGGACATGATGGGGGATGATCTGGAAAGCTGGCTGGACGAGAGCGCGCTGATGAAACGGACCTTCGGCCAGTGCGCACAGATTTCCGGCCTCATCCACCGGAACCTTCCGGGCAAAGAAAAGAATTCCCGGCAGGTCAGCTTTTCCTCTGATCTCATCTATGACGTGCTGCGCAGTCATGAGCCGGATCACATTCTGCTGCAGGCCGCCCGTCAGGATGCGGCGACGGGCCTGCTGGATGTGCGCCGCCTGTCAGATGCCCTGGTGCGCATTCGCGGCAAGATCGACCATCAGGCCCTGAAGAAGATCAGCCCCTTCGCTGTGCCGGTCATGCTGGAGATCGGCAAGGAGCCGGTGTCCGGGGAGTCGGTGCAAGATGCGCTCCTGGGCGAGGCCGAGGCCGACCTGGTGCGCGATGCGATGGGATGACTAGATCGGAGATGTCCGAAGTTTGAGGGAGGCTATTCGCTCAAAGATGTTTCGGGTTATCCGCTTCCAGTGCCCAAGGCGTCGTTCGGAAATCTCCGCGAGCAGGAAACATGCGACAAGCGTGACGATTGTCATAACGATGACGTGTACTGTGTTCACCCCGTCATAGCCCGGCAGGCCGTGCAGGAAGGTCAGAATCGGATAATGAAACAAGTATAATGAGAAGGTTGCGCCTGAACACCATCGCACAATGGCTTCCATACGGGCGCCGATCCAGTTCGCCTCACTGGCAAGTCGGTAGACGCCCAAGAAATGTAGGGACATCAAGACTGCGAGAAGGGTGTTCCAGAGAAATTCGTCGGAAAAGCCCAACACATCATAGGGCCGTGAGTCTTGTCCGAGCAGCACGAAGGTTGCACTCAACAGACGGTCAGGTAGGTCAAGTGCCAACGCGCCGGCATATAGAATCCAGGGCGTGATTGCGAGAAGCCAACCCATTGGCAGTGACAGTTTCGTGGCATGTCCGCGCTGAACGAATTGTTGCAAAACGACGCCCAGAACCCAGCAAGGCGCCAGCAGCAGCACAGACGGGCCGACGATGAGTGCCATCAGGCTGAGGAGCAGAATACGCGTACGACCACGGCAGAACACGGCGACGCCGAAGCCGGCATAGTACCAGGCTTCATAAGCA
Organism: Hyphomonas atlantica corrig.; assembly: GCF_000682715.1. GTDB lineage: Bacteria > Pseudomonadota > Alphaproteobacteria > Caulobacterales > Hyphomonadaceae > Hyphomonas > Hyphomonas atlantica. Next base: position 5,683 of record NZ_AWFH01000012.1, read on the forward strand.
ACCGACCAGAAAGGTCCGTTTGTGCCGACGCGAATATTGTCAAACCAGGCATGGGTTGTGAAAGTAAGGGCCCGGAACACTTGCCCAGCCGGGTCCTCGGCATTGTACCACCACCCTTCGTAGGCATGTGGCATCAATTGTGCGCCCAGCGTGTCGATCACGAAAGTGAAGACGAGTGCTGGAATGATGACTGAGTACAGACGGGCAAGGCGGGCTTCTGCGTACACCGCAGCGCCGCGATTGCGGGCGAAAGTCGTATAGGCGATCACGAAACCGGACAGGACAAAGAACAGGACCACGGCGTCACTGCCCAAATTCAGGTCCCGGATCCACTGCATGTTGCCCTGTGTGAACCGATAGTAGCCGATGTGGGAAGCCAACACGACCAGCGCGGCAAGGAAGCGGATTATATCCAGGTAAATGGAGAAGCCGCGAGTCATTCGGTCAGGACTCCTGCGACTGGGCGGGCGGGGGAACGAGCGGCCTGAGCGGCTTCGACAAACGGAACCGCGTAGGCCGTGACCAGTGATGTGTGGGTCTGGGGTTCCGGACGGCCGGCCCGGTCGGCAACACCAAACTGCAGTGTCTCGCGCCTCTTGGGGACGTACAGTGTACCAAACATCCAGTCCCAGACAGCGAAGACAAGTCCGTAATTCTTGTCGTGATGGCGTGGGGCCATGGAGTGGTGGATCTGATGCTGGGCCGGGCTGATGAAAATGTGATCCAGAACCGGTCCGAAATCGAGCCAGATGTGTGAGTGGCGCAAGGCCCCGCCTGCAAAGTTGAAGGCGATGAAGACGACGCTCAGACCGAACAGGGTGGCAACGTCATACATGCCAAAGAGACCATATATGACTCCAATCACGGGCCCGATACAAATGGCGTTGAAAAATGTGAGCAGGAAATCGAATACCGGATGATTGCGCTTGGCCGTCAGCAGTGTGAGGTGTTCTGCACTGTGATGCAGCTTGTGAAAGGGCCACAGGATACGGTTCTCGTGATGAAAGCGGTGATTGACATAATAGGCGAAGTCGCTCGCCAGAGCTGCGAGGAGTGCAGCCAACAACAGCATTGGGAAAGACAGCGTGCCGTCTGCAGAATTGCCGTGTACGCCTGAACTGACAAAGTGCGCAACATTCACGACGATCAGCAGCCGCAGACCGCGCGACAGTATCAGGCGGAGCGGATCAAACAGGTGATTTGCCAGGAAGACCTTGGCATCGACAAGCGATGATCGGGAAAAATAGATATGGGAAGGGACCAGATAGTTGACGAGGCCGCTGAAACCTTCCTCACGAAGTGATTTGCGATTGATGGCCCAGAGAGATGTGCCGATGAGCAGGAAGGCGACAAGGCCTGTCCAGTGCGTGCGGTCGCCAGGGCCAAAAGGCAGCAGGCCGAATATCCAGCCACTCAGTCGCTGCGCGCTGCCGAGGGCATCGGTCCAGGGGGCTGCAATTTCTGTCATGTCGAATGACCCACCACGCTTGTTTTGTTGTTTTGCGTGAGGAACAGCCTAGGGAAATATGTTTAAATGCATGTAAAGAAAGGTGATTTTCCCGGCGCTGCAGCGGCTGGCACCGATCATGGTTTCCTCAGATTGACGGGCCCGGTCGACGCGTCCAATTCTATTGTCATGACAGCCGCTGCGAAGAAGCCCTCTGAAACACATCTGCATCTGGCCGGGGAGTTGCTGACGCCGCTGCCGGAAGGGGCGTTGTGGTGGGCGGCGGAGCGGGTGCTGGTCGTGTCGGACCTGCACTTCGAGAAAGGCAGCGCGTTTGCGGCGCGGGGCCAGTTGTTGCCGCCCTATGACACGGCGGCGACGCTCTCGCTGGTTGAGCGGCTTTGCGCGCTGCTGAAGCCGAAGACCGTGATCTCCCTTGGCGACAGTTTCCATGATCGCGCGGCGGAGTTGCGGCTGCCGGAAGACTATGCGCGCCGCATTCAGGCGCTGACCTCGGCGCATGACTGGGTCTGGGTAGAGGGCAACCACGATCCGGACCCGCCAGCGCATCTGGGCGGCCGTGCCAGCAAGGTGCTGCGCATTGGCCCGCTCGTCTTCCGCCATGAGCCGACAGGCGAGCTGGGCGAGATCGCCGGGCATTTGCACCCCGCAGCAAAGATTATCGGGCGGGGACGTTCGGTGCGTCGGCGCTGTTTCGCCAGTGATGGCGCGCGACTGGTGATGCCGGCCATGGGCGCGTTTACCGGCGGGCTGAATGTGCTGGACAAGGCCTTTGCGCCGATCTTTCCGGAAGGGGCGATGGCGTTCGCCCTAGGACAGGAGCGTGTGTTCATGGTGGCGGCGAAGAGCCTTGTTGCCGATATACCACGCGGAGCACGCTGGACACTCTGATACAGACAATAAAGTTTGGAGATGCGGCCAATGCATGCCATATGCCGCCTCAGCAGGGCGAAACGCTGCTGCTCTCGCATTGATCGTTACCTTTTCCGGTGCCGCGTCGAGTGCGCAACACACCGGGATGCCGATCAAAAGCAGGCTTCCTAAAACTTAAAGCCTAACTGGGCGCGCGGACTGTTGAGTCCGCTCGGCGCCCGCATATGAAAGTATTGATTTGACACAGTTTACCGAACTCGGCCTGGCCGAGCCGATCCTCAAGGCAATTGCCGTTGAGGGATACACCAAGCCGACCCCAATTCAGGCGCAATCCATTCCAACCCTGCTGGAAGGGCGCGACCTTGTTGGCATCGCGCAGACTGGCACGGGAAAGACGGCGGCCTTCGTGCTGCCGCTGCTGAGCCGCCTTGCTGCCAATCCGGGACGCCCGCAAGCGAAATCCGCCCGCATCCTGATCCTTGCGCCAACGCGTGAACTTGCCGCGCAGATTGCGGAAAGTGTTCGCATCTATGGCAAGGAAATGAAACTGAGCACCACGATTGTCGTCGGCGGCGTGAAGCCCGGCGGCCAGGTGCGCGCGCTGGCGCGCGGCGTGGACGTGCTGGTGGCAACGCCGGGACGCCTGCTGGATCATATGGAAACCGGCGCCGTGAAGCTGAGCGGCACCGAAGCCGTTGTGCTGGATGAAGCCGACCAGATGATGGACATGGGCTTCCTGCCGGCGATCCGCAAAGTGATGAAGGCCATTCCGGTGCGCCGTCAGACATTGCTGTTTTCCGCCACGATGCCGAAGGAAATCCGCGCGCTGGCGAACGACTTCCTGCGCGATCCGGCCGAAGTGACGGTAGCGACCGTCTCCAAGCCTGCCGAGAAGATCGATCAGGCCGTTTACATGGTGCAGGGCACGGCCAAGCCGCGCCTTCTGGCGGAAGTCCTGTCTGTCGACGATATGGACCGCGCCATCGTGTTCACGCGCACAAAGCATGGCGCTGACAAGGTCGTGCGCTTCCTTGCCAATGAGGGCCTCTATGCCGAGGCAATTCACGGCAACAAGAGCCAGAACCAGCGTATTCGCGCGCTGAACGCGTTCAAGAGCGGCAAGGCCCCGATCCTGGTGGCTACAGACATCGCCGCGCGGGGCATCGACATTGATGGCGTCAGTCATGTTGTGAACATGGACATGCCGAACCTGCCGGAATCCTATGTCCACCGCATTGGTCGCACGGCCCGCGCCGGGCGCAGTGGCATCGCGCTGTCCTTCGTTGGCAATGATGAGCGCGGCTACCTGCGTGACATCGAAAAGCTGATCGGCCGCAAGATTGACCGGATTGACCTGCCGGAAGACATGGCGCTGGACCTGTCGCTGCCGGAAGAGCCGGGCCCGCATACCAAGCAGAGCCGGGGCAGGGGTGGCCAAGGCCGCGGCGGTCAGGGCGCTGGGCGTCGTCAGGGCGGCCAGTCGCAAAATCGCGCGCGTTCTGGCGGTGGCAAAGGCCCCCGCAAGAGCGGTGGCAAGCCCGGCGGTGACCGCAATGGCGGCAATCGTCCAGCTGCGCGTGCAGAGTCCGGCCAATCCGGCTCGCACCAGGGTGGTGGGCAGAAGCGCCGGTCGCGTCCGAAGAAGTCCTGGTCGCCTGTCGGCTAGCGGCTCTTTCCCCAATGTCAGCCTTGTTTCCGCGACCTCATTCCGCCAAGGATAGGCCGGAAACAAGGAGGATATGCCATGAAGACTGCCATCACCGAAATGTTCGGAATCGAGCATCCGATCATCCAGGGCGGCATGCATTATGTCGGGTTTGCCGAAATGGCAGCCGCCGTGTCGAACGCTGGCGGTCTGGGCGTGATCACCGCCCTCACGCAGAAAACACCTGCCGACCTCGCCAATGAGATCGCGCGGTGCCGGGATATGACGGACAAGCCGATTGGCGTGAATGTCACCTTCCTGCCAACCGTGAACACGCCGGACTATCCGGGCTATATCAAGGCCATCATCGAAGGCGGCGTGAAAGTCGTCGAAACGGCAGGGAACAACCCGGCGCAGGTTTTGCCTGTCCTGAAGGATGCCGGCGTGAAGGTGATCCACAAATGCACCGCCGTGCGCCACGCGCTGAAGGCCCAATCGATTGGCTGTGATGCTGTGTCGGTCGACGGATTCGAGTGTGGTGGACACCCTGGCGAAGACGACATTCCGAACATGATCCTGTTGCCGCGCGCGGCGGATGAGCTGGAAATTCCGTTCGTTTCGTCCGGTGGCCAGGCGGATGGCCGCAGCCTTGTTGCGTCGCTTGCGATGGGCGCATCCGGCATGAATATGGGTACGCGCTTCATCGCGACGAAGGAGGCGCCTGTGCACCAGAATGTCAAAGACGCAATCGTGGCAGCCTCCGAACTGGACACGCGTCTCGTCATGCGTCCGCTGCGCAACACGGAACGCGTGCTGACCAATGCGGCGGTCGAGCGCCTGCTGGAGAAGGAACGCGCCCTCGGCGCCGACCTGAAATTCGAGGACATCATCGAGGAAGTTGCGGGCGTTTACCCGCGCATCATGAAGGAAGGCGAGATGGACGCCGGCGCATGGTCATGCGGCATGGTGGCCGGTCTGATCCACGACATTCCGACCTGTAAGGAACTCATCGACCGAATCATGAAAGAAGCCGAGGACATCATCTCCAATCGTCTGGCGGGCATGCTGTCAGGCAAGGTTCCGGCCTGATCCAATCTGAAGGAAATCCACATGATCCGACTCCCCCTGTTCGCCAGCGCCTGTCTCGCCCTCGCCGCATGCGGTGTGGGAAGCCCTGCTGACAGTAAAGCCGCCAAGGTCTGCAACACCATGCTGGCCGGGGATCCGGAGATTGTGGAAGACCTTGCAGAGGATGGCGACACGATCGAAGTCTATTGCGGTTGCTATGCGACACTGCTCGCCAACAAGACTGAAGACGCTCAGGCAACGATCCTGAAAGTGTCCCAGGTCGTGTCCGACATCCGCGCGGAAAACGACCTTCATCTGGAAGAGGCTGCGGGCCGCCTGATGGCCGATTTCATCGAAGATGGCAGCAGCCCGACCTATGGCGTTACGCGCGATGGCTTCGAGACCACGGGCAGCTATATTGACACAGTGCGCCGTGCGCTGAACAAAGAAACAGGTGCCTGTGCGGCGTCCTGATCGTCAATAGAATCTGCGAACTGAAAAGGGCCAGCCGGTAAAATTACCGATTGGCCCTTTTTCTGTGATATACCGTGCCGGGACTGTCTAGCGCCCGCGGGCTTCCTCTGTGCCGCGGCGGGCAAGCTCATCAGCCTTTTCATTGCCCGGATCGCCCGCGTGCCCTTTCACCCATTTCCAGGTGATGTCGTGGCGCTGGCAGGCTTCGTCCATTGCCATCCATAGGTCCTGGTTCTTGACCGGCTTTTTGGCGGCGGTTTTCCATCCGTTGCGCTTCCAGCCATGAATCCATTTGGTCAGGCCGTCTTTCACATAGGTGGAATCAACATGCAGGGTGACCTTTGAGGGCTTCTTGAGCGCGTTGAGCGCTTCGATCACGGCCAGCATTTCCATACGGTTGTTGGTGGTGGCCTTGTCTCCGCCCCAGAGTTCCTTGCGGTTCTCGCCCGCGACAAGCAGTGCGCCCCAGCCGCCAGGGCCGGGATTGCCGCTGCACGCGCCATCAGTCCAGATTTCGATCAGATCAGTCATGGCTTTCAGGTGAGGGGCTTTGGCGAAACCGTCAAGCGTCAGAAGACGCTGATATCGGCCGCGTGGAGCTGTTCAGCCGGGCGCACGATGGCGAGAAACAACAGGCCGCAGAGCAGGCCGGCCAGCGCGCCGATGCATCCGCCGGTCAGGACTGCGCCAAGCCCGGTGAGCGGGGAGGATGAGATGCCGAATCCCCCTGTCGTTCCGCCGACGAGCAACGCGCCCCAGATGCTGGCCCAGCGCAGATAGGGCGCGCGACGCTTGATGCCCCGATGCGGGAACCGACCAATGGACAGGCCCATGGCCAGCCACGCTGCCGGAACGGTGATGAAAAAGAGAATGAAATTGAACAGGGCCATCAGGCTGGCCATCTGGATGCCCATCATAAAGCCGGAAGGCGACGCATTGTATCCGGATACGAGGCCTATATCTTCAAGCAGGCTGAAAACGGCCACGACACCAAGACCAATCAGCGTAACGCTGAAACAGGCGGCGAGGGACGCCAAGAACAGGCCCAGCTTCACGCGGCGGATCTTTCCGGGGCCATATCCTGTCGCATAGGCGGCGGTCGTTCGTGGCGTTTGGGTGTCGGCTTCACTCATGGATGCAGTATCCGATCCGGGCGTCGGATCAGCCAGAATATGCTTGCTGACAGGAGTCCGGTGATCGGCCCCGATACCAGGGCCGGGCCCATCTGCAGCACGGTCATTGGGGTTCGCCAGCCACCTGTGACCATGAAGTAGGCGAGCATAACCAATGTACCGGCCACAAGCCCTGCCAATCCGTATGTCATGACGCTGGTCATTCGCCTGCGGAGGAAAAAAGTGTGCAGTGATAGTCCACCGATGAACATTGCCGGCCAGCCAAGCATGATGCCGAGGAACAGGCCGACGAAGCTGAACCCGACAAGGCTGGTAGCCATCTCTCGAAGGGTCGCCTGACGATAAACGCCGGAGGTGATTTCCGTCTGGAAGATCAGTTCAGGAAACATGACGAAGGCGAGGACAGTCGCGGTGAGGGTGGCGGCGAAGATGGGTGCGACCAGCGCGGCGCTGATCAGGGTCACCCATTTTCGTCGTCCAACTGTCATGCACCATAGCCTTCCGCATTCGTCACCTTGCGATGGAAGGCGAGGCGACCGGCATATTCGAGGGGATTTTTGGGCTTTACGAGGGCACCTTCGGGCGTCGACGTCCAGTCCACCATCCGGGTCAGGAAAAAGCGCAAGGCCGCGCCGCGGGCCAGCAGGGGCAGGGCGTCCCGCTCAGCAGGCTCCAGCGGGCGCACGCTTTCATAGCCCGCAATCAGATTTGCGCCCTTGGAATAATTGAAGTCGATCGCACCACGCCCCGGATTGTCGTCAAAGGCCCAGGCGTTCAGGCAGATGGCGAGATCATAGGCCAGCGCATCCGTGCAGGCGAAATAGAAATCAATGATACCGGAGAAATCCTCGCCGAGGAAAAATGCGTTGTCCGGGAAGAGGTCTGCATGGATGGTGCCACGCGGCAGGGTGAGGCTCTGCGGTTTCGCCTCTGCGATATCGGCAAGGGCCTCATCGATCAGGTCCGGCAGGCTGGCTTGCAGTTTGGCGGCTTCTTCGGACTGGCCCTGCCAGAGATGTGGCCATGCGGCCGGTCCAAGACTGTTGTCGCGCGTCATCGGAAAATCCGAGAGCGCCACATGCATCCGAGCGAGACCTTCGCCGAGCCCGCGACACTGGGCCGGGCTGGGGCGTTTCGGGCTGAGCCCTTCAAGGAAGGAAACGATCACCGCCGGGCGACCTTCCAGCGTGCGCAGGGCCTTGCCATCGCGCGCCATGATTGGCTGCGGGCAGGGGAAGCCCTTGGCGGACAAGTGCTGTTTCAGGCCGATGAAATAGGGCAGATCATCGGCGTTCACGCGCTTTTCAAACAGGGTCAGGATGAAGCGCCCTGATGTCGTTTCGAGATAATAGTTCGAATTCTCGACGCCCTCGGCAATGCCCTTGAAAGAGAGGGCCTTGCCGAGGTCATATTCATCGAGGAACGCGGCCAGCGCGTCATCGGATACTTGGGTGTAGACTGCCATGCGGACCGATTAGGCCGTCTTGGCCACCATGTCACGCTGCAGCGTCTTGCCAGCCAGCAGATAATGGATGGCTGCCCATGCATAGATCGTTGCGAAGATGATGATCGACCATTGCAGGCCGCGAGCATCCGCGCTGGTACAGGCGGCGGCCTGATCGGCGCTGAGGCTTGCCGTTTCCTTGCAGAGGTCAAGGGTCAGACCAAGATCTGCGCCAGACAGCATCATCGTTTTCAGCACGGTCGATAGCAGGCCAATCAATGTGGGCCCGAGACCGAGACCGATGAGGTTCACGACGAACAGCGTGATGGCCACGGCGGTTGCCCGGGTGCGAGCATCCACGACGCCGGCTGAGACGGCATACATTGGCCCAAGGTAGAAATAATGCAGCATCGCAGCGGCCATCAGCGGCGGCAGCATCAGCGCGACCGAGGGGCTGAGATACCCCATCCAGTAGAGCGGGACTGACAAGCCCATGCCGAGCGCTGGCATCCATGACAGGGCGGTCGGATAGCGCTTGGCCAAGCGGTCCGCCAGGAAGCCCGACAGGAAGACACCGATGGCTGCCATCAGGCCGAGCACGAGGGAGAAGATCAGCGCGGCTTCTGTCAGCGACAATTCATGCGTGCGCAGCAGGAAGGAGGTGGAGAAGGCCGCGATGCCATATCCGGCAAAGGAAGCGAGCGCTGCGCCGAAGACGACATGAACATAGGTCGGCTTCTTGCTGAGCTTTTTCAGGGCGGCGCCGAATGTTTCGCGCTCGGGCTTTGAGGCGTTTGGCGGGTCAGTGTAGCCGCGTGGTGGCTCCTTCACAGTAAGCCCGATGATCAGAGCGAAGAGCAGGCCCGGCAGGCCAACGGCGATAAAGGCAATGCGCCAGCCTTCGAGGCTTTTCCAGTCGAGCAGGCCGGTTGCCCAGGACCAGCCCCAACCTTCCAGCAGCGTGTGGACGTTTTCTCCGGTGACGTAATCATTGATCGGACCTGCCGCGAGGCCCGCGCACATGCCGCCGAGCGGTACGCCAAGCGCGTAGATAGACGCGGCGGTGGCGCGGCTGCCGGGCTTGAAATAGTCCGCGATCACGGACTGAGCTGGCGGGGTGCATCCAGCTTCCCCGACGCCGACGAGCAGGCGGCAGACAAACATGCTGGCGAAACCGACGGCCAAGCCGCACATCACGGTCATCAAACTCCAGACCGCCAGCGACAGGATAATGATCATCATCCGGCTGGTTTTTTCCGAAACGCGCGCAATCGGAATGCCCAGCGTGGTGTAGAAGGTTGCGAAGGCGAGCCCGCCCAGAAGACCCATTTGCCAGTCTTCGAGATTGAGCGAGTTGCGGATCGGGTCCGTCAGGATGCCGAAGATCGACCGGTCGATGAAGTTGAAGATGTAGACGACCAGAAGAGAGCCGAGCACATAGGCGCGATAGCCTTTGGTTCTGTATCCGGTTTCGTATCCGGGCTGTTCGCCGGAGGGAGCAGAGGCGGCGGTCGTGTCTGTCATGCTACGTGTCTCTTTCCGTCACTGGGATTCAGGTGCCCATACCTGCAGTCGGGGCATCGGGATTATACTTGTCGTTCATGAACGAACGGGCCGCCATGAAATAGCAGCCGGCGGCGGCAAGGAAGAACAGCACCGTCGCAGCCATGGAATGGCGCAGCCCATTTGCATAGGCGCGGCAGAGTTCCGGTCCCTCTGCGCCCAGCGCGGCCGGGTCTGTGCCGCAGAGGCGCGGATTGAAGGCTTCTGCGAAAGCTGAAAGCCCAGCCTTGGTGATTTCCTGACCCATGAAGAAGTCACTCATCGCACCGACAAAGAGCGGGCCAATGCCATTGCCGATCAGGCTGACGATCAGTAGCAGGACGGCGATTGTGGTGGCGCGCGATTGCGGGCTGACAATGGCGGTGCCGACCATGTACTGGCTGGACAGATAGGCGTAGTGCATCGTGCCTGCGATGATCCAGAGCCCGAAGGCGAGCTCGATTGAGGGAGCAAAAAAGGCTCCGACATAGGCGGGCACAGCAATCAGCAGACCCACGCCGGGCAGCCAGGCCGAGATCGATCTGAATCGGCCTTCGAGCTTCTCGGAAATGTAGCCGCCGAGGAAAGTTCCGAATGCGGCAACCGCCGCCAATGGTGCACCGTACAGCACGGCCGCATCGCGGACGTCGATGCCATGCACGCGTTGCAGGAATGGTGCCTGGAAGCTGATCAGGCCATAGCCAACAAAAGCGACCAGCGCAGCGCCCAGTGATAGCCACCAAAAGGTTGGCTTTGGTGAGAACTCCCTGAACGCGTCAAAGAATGGCGCCTTCTCCGCAATTTTGGCCGAAGGTGGGTCGGAATAGCCCCGCGGCGGTTCCTTGATCGTGAACATGACGATCAAGGCGATCAGCACACCGGGCGCCCCCACCAGAACAAAGGCAATGCGCCAGCCTTCCACCGTGGCCCAGTCGAGCCCGGTAAACAGGCCACCAAGACCGATAGACTGGACCCAGGCACCGAAATCGGCCCCCTTGATGCCGGCAATTGTACCGCCGAACAGTTGGGCCAGCACGCCGCCAAGTGTCACGCCCATGGAATAGATACCAAGCGCGCCGGCACGGCTCTTGGGTGGATAATAGTCGGTGATGAGCGAATTGGCGGGAGGGGTGCAGCCGGCCTCGCCTACGGCCACGCCAACCCGGAATATGAGCAGCCAGATGAAGCCTGATGCCACACCGCACAGGGCCGTCATGACGGACCAGATGATGATGCACAACCCGATGATCAGGACGCGATTGGCCCGGTCGGCCCACATGGCAATCGGAATGCCCATCGCGGCGTAGAACAAGGCAAAGGGCGGACCGGACAACAGGCCCCATTGTGTATCGTTCAGTTGGAAAGAGTTGATGATCGGCTGGGCGACAACCGAAATCAACGTGCGATCAATGAAGTTGAGCGTGTAGACCAGCATGAGGGCTACGAGCACATAGGTGCGATAGCCCTTGGAGCCGAACCCTGTGATGTGGCCATCTGTAGCTGTCTGGCCAGCTGTCGTGTCGGTCATCCGCCGAACTCCTCCCGAAAATACCGGGCGCGTCTTGGCGGCGCCTCTACAAGTCGCCCTACGGTAATGTGATGCGCGGGGCGCGCAAGGCCTTCCTTTACGACAGATCGTATCGAAGGCCCTGCGCGGGTAAATTTGCTGTTACTGGCTGAGTTCCAGCTGAACTTCGGAAGCAGCCACCGCCAGCGCCGATGCGTCCGCATCAAGCGAATCGGGGCGTAGCGCCGTCGGGTAAGCTTCTGCCAGCAGGGCCAGCGCGGACCGGATCGCAGAAGCGGCGTTGGCATTCTCTGCTTCGATTGCGGCTTCGTTCTGGCTGAACGTCAGCTCGGCCGCCTTGTAGAAGCCATAGCCGTCCAGATAGGTCTCGTAGAAATCGGAATCGATCGACAGGACATACATGTCAGACGCGCGCTCAATTTGGTCTGATGCGACGCTGGCGCTGACCATGGCGTCGGACATGTCGGTTTCCGGTGCGCTTTCAGCGGCCTTGTCCAGCGCTGCGAGGATCTCATCGGTCCGCGCATTGATTTGTTCCTGACTTTCGCCCGCGAAAACGGCGGCTGATGTGTCGGAGAAGAGGCCGGTAAAGTCTTCAACGCCTTGGGAGGCGAAGACTGGTTCCATGTCAAACAGCACTTCAGAGACTGGGTGAGCAAACATCTCCGCAGCGGCTTCAGTTTTGCCTTCGGCATAGGCATCACGCGCAGCCAGAACGTGGGCGGCAGCAATTGCGATGGCTGATTTGTAGACCACCGGATCGGTATAAGCAGCCTCGATGGTCACACCACCTTCACCTTCGCCGGCTTCTGTAGCTGGAGCAGCAGCATCGGCTTCAGCGCCGTGATGGTCGCCGCCTGCATGGCTGTTGGCTTCAGTCTCGGAAACTTCAGCCGCTGCCGGTGTGTCTGCAGGCTTGGTTGCTTCGCCGCAGCCAGCCAGTGCGCCGGTCATCAGGACCGTGCCCAGACCCAGACTGGTCCACTGCTTCAATTTGGTGTCAAAAGCCATGATAGAGTTCCTTATTGCGTCGATCTGCTATAGCGGGGAATTACGCAAATGCAAACTATTCGCAAGTAGGCCTACCCATGCTTTTGACCCTTTCTGATGTACTCGACCGTGAAGAACTGGATGAGACGCTGAAGCTGATCGGTGGATTGGGGTGGCGGGATGGTGCCGAAACGGCGGGCGGGACCGCCCGGGCGGTGAAACACAACCAGCAGGCAGACCTGACCTCGCGTCTCGGCACGCAGGTTCAGCACAAGCTGAAAGCCAGGGTCGAGTGTCATCCCGTGCTGCGCGCTGCGGCCCAGCCCCGTCAGTTTTCCAAGTTGATCGTCAGCCGGACCGAGGCGGGTGGGGGATATGGCCACCATGTCGACAACCCATTCATGCCGATCGGCACGTCGCGCCTGCGGACGGATTTCTCCTTCACGCTGTTCCTGTCAGAGCCGGACACTTATGAAGGGGGGGAGCTGGAAATCGAGTTGGCGGGCATGACGCAGTCCGTCAAATTGCCGCCGGGCAGCCTGGTCCTGTATCCGTCAACGACACTACATCGCGTCGCGCCTGTCACGTCCGGCACGCGTCTGGCCTGTGTGGGATGGATCGAGAGCGCGATTCCGGATGCAGCAGTACGAGAGATCCTGTTCGATCTGGAGAATTTGCGGTCCAGCCTGGTCGGCAAGCTGGACCTGCAATCTCCGGAAATGCTTGTCCTGTCGAAAAGCATCTCCAATCTCACCCGCCGTTTCGGGCAGAGCTAGGACAAGGCCATCGCTGCCAGCAGGTAGCAGATTGCGGAAGCAATCGACCCAAGGGTGCGGACATGGTTCCAGCGGGTCCAGACCACGCCATAGGTTTTCCAGTAATTGGCGGCGTCCTGATCGCGATGGGGCAGGCGATCAAGTCGCTCATTCATCGGGACGTTCCCGAACATGGTAACGCCCAGCACGGTAACGATATAGATGGCCGAGCCTGTGAAGATCATGGTCTTCGCCGCGCCATCCTGCGTCTGCCACGCAAGCAGGGACATGACGAGCATGACCGGGACAAGTCCCAGCAGGGTCGCCAGGAAGACCGACCGGAACACTGTCCGGTTGATCTGCTGCATGGATTCAATGCCGCCGGACGGTGCTGCGCGGACAAGCCCTGCCATCACGAAGTCAGAGAATGACTGGAATACTCCGCCGACCAGCGCGGCGGCCAGTCCGACCGCAAGACAGATGTATGCGAACAATTCGGCGCTCATTTTACCGCTCCTGTGGCTTTCTTGTGTTGTAGCAAGGCGAACAGGCTGAGCGCGCCAATAGCGAGTTCGATGAAGGTGGCGAGTTGAAGACTGTGTGAGGGCATTCCGTCCAACACGATGCTGACCAGACGGGACAAACCGTATGTGCTGTAAATCAGCGCGGAGAAGACCAGACCGGTTTGCATCAGGTTGTGTCGGATGGCGCCGCCCAGCGCGACCAGTGAGCACAGAAGCAATAGTCCGCCGGGCGCGCGGATTTCCGATAACAGGCTGGCATCCGTTCCGAGACTTATGCCGCTTGAGGCGAGGAAGGCGTGCGGTTGGAACAGGACCGCCAATCCGATGGCAAGTCCTGTCGTTCCCGACACGGCCAGCAATATGCGGGTCAGTGGCTGAGTCATGCCGCATCCCTCCAAAGGCCGGCTGCTGCCATTTCGCGGGCAAATTCTGAAAAGTCTTTCGGCGGACGGCCCAGCGCGCGTTGGACGCCATCAGTCAGGTGCGCGTTGCGCCCGTCAAGGACATTCGTGAACAGATAATCCAGCAGCCAGATCTGGTCATCAGGGGCGCCAGCCTGACGCAAGCCCTGAAGAAAGTCTTCCGATGGAATGCGGACGAAATTCACGAGGCTTCCTGTGGCGTTGGATATCTCCTGTGCCACGTCTTCAAATGTCATCAGGCGTGGGCCAGTGACTTCGTAGACTTCACCAGTGTGTCCGGTTTGCGTGAGGGCGGCAACAGCGACGTCTGCGATGTCGTCAGCGTCGATGAATGGCTCCTGCACATGGCCGACAGGCAGGGTGATGTGTCCCGACAGGACAAGCGGCAGGAACTCACCTTCGGAAAAATTCTGGTTAAACCAGCTGGCGCGGACGATGGTCCAGTCAATACCGCTTTCCTGAACAATGCGCTCGCTGGCCTGCGCATCCGGCTCTCCGCGCCCGGACAGCAAGACAAGGTGCTTCACGCCGAGCGCCTTTGCCCGATGGGTAAGCTCCTGGATTGCATCTTTGGCCGCTGGAACGGCAAGATCAGGTGTGTAGCTGATGTAAACGGCATGCGCCCCTTTGAGGGCGGCGTCCCATCCGGCGGGAACTTGCCAGTCAAATGCAGGAACTGCGGAGCGCGAGCCGATACGTGTCTCGACGCCCATGCTTTTCAGCCGGCTGACAATGCGTCGGCCAGTCTTTCCAGTTCCGCCTAACACGAGAACGGGGCCCGCATGCTCAATGGGTTGGCGAGTTGTCTGTGGCATCGTGATTCTCCTTTGCTTGACACCGTGTAAAGTTGACATGGTGTCAAATGCGCTTAGCTTGACATCATGTCAAGTGAGAATCCCGAAACCCGAGAAAAAATTATGCGCGCGACCTGGAACTTGCTGGAGAAATCTGGTGGGGCAGGGGTGCGGATGAGCGATATCGCCAAGGCCGCCGGCATCAGCCGTCAGGCGGTCTATCTTCATTTTCCGACCCGCGCCGAATTGCTGACCAGCACCGCGCGCTACATGGACGACGTTCACGATATTGATGGCAGTCTCGCGGCCAGCCGCGCTGCCTCAGGTGTTGAGCGGCTGGATTTGTGGGTCGAAGCGTGGGGCAACTACATTCCGAAGATCCACGGCGTAGGTCGTGCGTTGATCGCCATGCGGGACACGGATGAGGCAGCTGCCGCAGCGTGGGGCGATCGCATGCAGGCCGTCCGGCATGGTTGCGCAGCGGCAATAGGCGCGTTGGAGAAGGTTGATCGCCTGAAGGCGGAGTTTACCTCGGAAACCGCTACGGATCTTCTCTGGTCGATCCTGTCAGTCGAAATGTGGGAGAAGCTGCGCTTTGAATGCGGGTGGTCACAGGAAGATTACGTCCTCCGCATGCAACGCCTCACGCGCAACAGTCTCGTCGGCTGATCAGATCAGGCCAGCCGCTTTCAAACTCGTTACGCCGCCCGTGCCAGCGATGAGGTGATCGTGCACGGTGATGTCGAAGGGATCGAGCGCGTCGATGATCTCGCGGGTGACATCTATATCTGCGCGGGAAGGCGTGGTGTCGCCGGACGGGTGGTTATGCACCAGAATGAGCGCCGACGCATGCAGTTCCAGCGCACGCCGCGCTACTTCGCGGGTGTAGACCGGTGCGTGATCGACAGTGCCATGCCCCATGACTTCGTCTGCGATCAGCTGGTTCTTGCGATCCAGGAACAGGATACGAAACTGCTCGCGTTTCTCGTGTTGCAGTTCGGTGCGGACATACTCGACCAGCGCCGACCAGGATGAGATCGCCGTTTTCTTTTGAATGTTTTCCCGAGACGCGCGAGCGTTGAGTTCGGCAATCGCCTTGAGATACGCCGCCACGGTTTCACCTATGCCGGGCACCTGGACCAGATCGCGACTCGGGGCGGCGAGAATTGCCGAGAGGCTCCCGAATCTTGCCTGAAGCGCCTTGGCAATAGGTTTCACATCCCGGCGCGGAATAAAGGCCATCAGCAGAACTTCGAGCACTTCGTAGTCATCCAGAGATGAAGCGCCGCGTGCCAGCAGCTTGCTGCGCAAGCGCTCGCGATGCCCTTTCCAGTGGGGGATTTCAGGTGCCGTGCTCATTCCGGTTGAAAGACCACGAAAAACGTTCGCGATAAAGGTTCTTCAGCGCAAACTTTTCTTGAAGCGGCTTTCAATGATCAATCCTTCATCATAACATTTTTGTCTGGGAAATCCGTGGGAGGACGACTGAATGTTGAAATATGTATTGGGACTATCGGGCGCGACGATTGCGCTGGCCGCTTGCGCGTCGGCTGAGCCGGGCCATCACCACAATCCGGATGGCACGCATGCCGAAGGGGTGCATGCTCATCCCGACAAGCTGGTTGTGGCCGGCGCCGGAAAGACGGTTGAGAACCCGTTTCATCCCGTCCGCCTGCTATTGTCTTCAGAGGAGTCTGCGGGCGATGTGACGGTATACGAGTTTGAGTTGCCGCCTCGCAGTCCCGGTTCTCCGCCGCACACTCATACACTTGAAGACGAATATTTCTACGTCACCGAAGGCGTCCTGAGTGTCATGTCGGGCGACCAGATTCTTTCTCTTTATCCGGGAGACTTCGCTGCGCTCAATCGGGGCAATACGCACATGTTCTGGAATGCCAGCGATAAGACCACCAAATTGATCATGACAACGACGGGCGGCTCCTTTGAAGAGTTCATGGCGAGCGCCGCCCCTCGGATAGCGGATGCGCAGCCGGACTCAGCCGAAGCCGCAGGAGCAGTCATAGGACAGCTGGCGGCGGAGCACGGCATCATGATTTCGATGGAGAAGATGCCAGAGGCCGCGGCGCCTTTCTATGCGCCACCCCCACCGGCCGAATAAGCCTAGAGCTCGACCTTATGGGGCTGGTGCAAGCCTTTCGGCGAAGACGTGAAGATCTCCACGCCGTCTTCGGTAACGCCGACGGAATGCTCGTACTGTGCCGACAGCTGCCGGTCACGCGTTACAGCGGTCCATCCATCGGGCAGGATCGCGGCGTCCTTGCGACCGAGGTTGAGCATTGGCTCTACGGTGAAGAACATGCCCGGTTTCAGTTCGGGGCCGGTATTGTAGGCGGACGAGTGAACCACATTCGGCTCATCATGGAACAGGCGGCCGAGACCGTGGCCACAGAAGTCTTCGACGACTGACATCCGGTTCAACCGGGCAACTTCGGAAATCGCGCCACCGATGTCGCCAAAGCGTTTGCCGGGGCGAATCTGTGCCAGTCCTGCCATCAGCGCATCATAGGTAACGTCCATGAGGCGCTCTGCCTTGCGCTTGACCTTTCCAACGCCATACATGCGGGAATGGTCGCCGTGCCAGCCATTGAGGATCAGCGTTAC
Source organism: Hyphomonas atlantica corrig. (assembly GCF_000682715.1). GTDB lineage: Bacteria > Pseudomonadota > Alphaproteobacteria > Caulobacterales > Hyphomonadaceae > Hyphomonas > Hyphomonas atlantica. The sequence continues at coordinate 22,965 of NZ_AWFH01000012.1, forward strand.
ATCGATGTTTGCGATGTCGCCTTCCTTGAGCGGTTTGGCGTTCGGGATGCCGTGACAGATCACGTGATTCAGCGAGATGCAGCTGGCATGGCGGTACCCACGATAGCCAATCGTCGCTGAGGTCGCGCCATGATCCATCACGAACTCGCGCACCAGATTGTCGAGATGTTCGGTTGTGACACCCGGCTTTACCTCTGGCACCAGCATGTCGAGACATTCGGCGACCAGACGGCCGGCCTTGCGCATGCCGTCGAAGCCTTCAGCATCATGGATGCGAATTTCGCCTGTGCGCATCGGCAGCAGGAGGTTGGTGTCGGTCATCAAAGCGAGCCTTTCGGGGGCGTTTGTGCGGTCTATTTGCCCCTAAATAGCAATTTGGCTCCGACAATTCTACCGCCGTGCCTGCAATCATGTACCCGAGGTGTCTTCGCGCTTTTCGGCTGAGGCTTCGGCTGATTCCGCCGCCCGTTTGAGCTGGTCGCGTCGCGTTTCGTCGAAGCGCTCCGGTTCCTGGTAGATTTCCCGGGTACTTTCCTCACTGATCGACTCGGCTGTGCGCGATTTCAATCGACCACGGCTGACACCCCAGACAAGGGCTATCAGTAGAAGCAGGGCACCAATTCCATAAAGAATTTCCGGTTCCATTGGGCGACTCCCTTTCAAACTTACTGAAGCTGCGTGCCGAGGGTGATCTCGATGGCGCCCAGTGCAACCGACATCGGACAGCCAGTCTTGGCCTTGTTGGCCAGGGCATCGAAGGTCTCGGGCTCAATGTCGTCGACGACAGCGTTTAATGTGAGGGCGCTGCGTGTGATCTGAAAGCCGCCGCCTTCCTTGGGTTCTACGGTGACGATGCATTTCGTGTCGAGATCTGTCGCCGGGGTGCCATTTTCTGCGAGCAAATGTGACAACTGCATCGTGAAGCAGCCTGCGTGAGCGGCAGCGAGCAATTCTTCCGGATTGGTCCCGGACTCGCCGGACTCATCCTCGAAGCGGGCTTCGAAAGAGTAAGCCGTATCAGAGAGCGTGCCGCTCTGCGTGGTGAGAGAGCCTGTGCCTTCTTTCAGGTTTCCGGACCAATGGGCGGTAGCGTGGCGTTTCATGATCTGTCCTCGTGAACAATTGGGTGTCGCCAATTGCAATGCGCACCTTGGCGTTACGTTCCGACTTGGCGGGCAGCTCGGATGGTGCCATCTTTTTCGGCATGACCGACACATCCCCCACGGCCGCTGTTCTCTTGATTGGGGACGAATTGCTTTCTGGCCGCACACGCGACATCAATCTTCAACAGATCGCCGGATATCTCGCGCCTCTTGGTATTCCTGTCCGGGAAACCCGCATCGTGCCCGATGTCGAGGAAGAAATCGTCGATGCCGTGAATGCCTTGCGCAACAAATACACTTATGTGTTCACAACCGGCGGTATCGGCCCGACCCATGACGACATTACGGCAGATGCGATTGCCAAGGCTTTCAATGTCGAAATTTCGGAGCATCCTGAAGTAACCGCCATGCTGGCCGAGCGCTACGCCCAGATGGGAACCGAGTACACATTGGCGCGCCGTCGCATGGCTCGGGTTCCGCATGGCGCATCCATTGTCGCCAATCCTGTCTCTGGTGCGCCGGGCTTCCAGACAGGTAACGTGTTCACGCTTGCGGGTGTGCCATCTGTTGCGCGTGCCATGCTGGAGGATATCGGCCCGCGCCTGAAAACGGGGGCGGTAATCCACAAAGTCACGATCCGGGGCAGGGGATTGCGCGAAGGCGACATTGCGGAACCGCTCGGCGCGATGGCGCAGGAGATGGGTGATGTCGCGCTAGGCTCCTATCCCTGGTTCCGGGGCATTGGGGACAATGGCGTTCATCTTGTTGCCAGCACCACGAATGAGGCGCTGATCCCCTTGATTACGGAAAAGCTTGAGGCGATTATATCCGCAACCGGTGTACAGCCGGAACGCGTGGAGGACGCCAACGCATGAGTTTTCTGGCCCGTACCTCGAGTATCTGGATAAGCTTTGTTCTCATGCTGGTGATTGGCGTGGGTTTTGGTCTTTGCCGGCCGATGGTGGGCGGTGCGTTCCTGGACATGACCTCTGACCCGGAAATGGCCCGGACGATCATTGCAACGATGAATGATGCGCAGCGAACGGCCCATGCATGGGTTACCGTGCTGCTCGATACGGCGTATCCGCTGGCCTATGGGGGATTTCTCGGAGGGTTGGCGCTTCGGTTCTTCGGGTCATTCGGCAAATATGCGGCTGTGCCCGCGCTGGGCGTTGTCGTCGTCGATCTGACAGAAAACCTGGTTCAGGTATTGGCGCTGGCCAACTGGGCCGACGCGTTGGATGCCAAGGCATGGCTGACACCCCTGAAGTTCGGCCTGTTCTTTCTGGCGGCCGGGATTGCCGCAATTGCTCTGGTGATCGGTGTTATCAACCTGTTCCGGAAACGCGGCGCCTGAGGTTGCGCCCCAGCGCCGCTACGTCAGGCATGGTCCTTCGTCTCTGTCCTCGCTAAGAGAGGCGCAGAGGAAATTGGAGGATCCCATGGCGGAAGACATCGTAAAGGTCGAGTTGGACGGCCCTGTGGCGCTCGTGACGCTGAACCGGCCAGACGCACTCAATGCGCTGAACCGCGCCTTGCGCGCCGAGATCGTCAGCGTGTTCAATGAGCTGAAAGAAAACCAGGACATTCGCGCCGTGGTGCTGACCGGCGCCGGGCGTGCCTTTACCGCCGGGATCGACCTGAAGGAAGCCGGGCAGACCGGGTTTGCCCTTGGCGCAGATGAAGACTCCAAATCCATCGACATGGCCCGCGCGCTGGCCGAGTATCCCTGGCCAATCATTGGCGCGATCAATGGCTTTGCCATCACGGGCGGGTTTGAGCTGGCCTTGATGTGCGATGTGTTGCTGGCGTCAGAGCACGCGAAATTCGCCGATACGCATGCCCGCGTCGGCATCGTACCGGGATGGGGGCTGTCGCAGAAGCTCTCCCGCCTGATTGGCATCAGCCGCGCCAAGGAATTGTCCTTCACGGGAAATTTCCTTGATGCGCACACGGCGGAACGCTGGGGTCTTGTCAATCGCGTCTACGAAGCAGACGAACTCGTGCCGGCGGCCATGAAGCTGGCGCACGATATGTGCGGTTCGCAGCCTGACCTGCTGAAGCAGTACAAGGCGCTGATTGATGATGGCTATGGCATGAACTTCACGGCCGCGCTGAAGGAAGAGGTCAAGCGATCCATCGCGCATTCGGAATCGGTTACCGCAGATGCCGTGGAAGAGGCCCGCAAACAGGTTACCGCGCGCGGCCGCGACCAGCAGGGATAAATATCATGAGAGATGTTGTAATCTGTGAACCAGTTCGCACGGCCGTTGGCGGTTTTGGAGGGGCATTCAAAACGGTTCACGCGCACGAGATGGCGGCTCATATTGTCAGTGAGCTGATGGCGAGGACCAAGCTGCCGGCTGAAGCCGTGGAAGATTGCATCTTCGCGCAATGCTACCCGACGATGGAGGCTCCGGCCTTTGGGCGCATGATTGCGCTTGATGCCGGGCTGACGACATCCACCGGTGGCTATCAGATTGACCGTCGGTGTGGGTCTGGCCTGCAGGCGGTCATCAATGCGGTCATGCAGGTGGCCACGGGCGCAAATGATGTGATCATCGCGGGCGGCGCAGAGAGTATGTCGAATGCGCCTTTCTTCTCCATCGACATGCGCTGGAACATCAAAGGCGATGGCTTGATGCTGCATGACGGTCTGTCACGCGGGCGCTACACGGCAGGCGGAAAGCACCATCCCGTGCCAGGTGGCATGATCGAGACGGCGGAGAATTTGCGTCGTGACTACCAGATCACACGCGAGGCACAGGACCAGTTCGCCTACAATTCCCACATGAAAGCGGCAGCGGCCCAGAAGGCCGGAAAGTTCTCAGAAGAAATCATTCCGTACACCGTGAAAGGCCGCAAGGCGGACACGGTGGTGGACAGTGACGAACATATCCGGGCGGACTCCTCGCTGGAGAAGCTCTCCACGCTGCGCGCGATCCGGGGCAAGGTGGATGATCAGTCTACGGTGACGGCAGGCAACGCGTCGGGTCAGAATGATGGCGCGGCTGCGTGCATCGTTTGTACGCGAGAAGCCGCCGAGAAGTACGGTTTGAAACCGCTCGGTCGTCTCGTTTCATGGTCAGTGGCAGGCGTGGGCCCCGAAGTCATGGGCATCGGTCCAGTTCCGTCGACCCAGAAAGCGTTGAAGACGGCAGGTCTTGAACTGAAGGACATTGATGTTATCGAGCTGAACGAGGCCTTCGCGGCGCAGGTGCTGGCGTGTACAAAGGCGCTGGAATTCTCCGATGATGACATGGACCGGCTCAATGTGAACGGTTCGGGCATCTCGCTCGGCCATCCGGTCGGCGCGACGGGGGTACGCATTCTGACCACGATGCTGCGGGAAATGGAGCGCCGCGAGGCACGATACGGCCTGGAGACCATGTGCATCGGAGGTGGGCAGGGGCTCGCCGCCGTGTTTGAGCGGGTGGATTAGAATGCTTCTTCGATCGGTGATCTGGTTCTGAGCGCGATGGACACCGCGATGATGAAGAAGGCGAGGCTGACTACAAAGAGTGCCGCAGCGGCCACGTGGACCAACGCCATCGTTTGAGCGGTGCTGCCCGCTTCACGCGTTTCCATAATCATCTGTTGTCGAAGCACATGCGCGATAGTCCGCGTAGCCTGTTCCATGAGTGCTGCGCCAAGGTGCAGAAAGCCGAATACGCTGGCCGCTGTCGAGGGGCGGACTTGCAGAATGAGCATATGCACGAGGCCATAGGCTACAAAAACCAATCCCGACAGGAGGCCTTGTGGCAAGGTCGAAGCGAGAGTGGCAGTTCTGGCGAAGTCGTCCATGTTGGGTGAGATGAGGAACGGCAAGACGGCGCCGGAAAGTGCAACGACGCCTGCAGATATGAACCAGGATGTGGGAAGGCTGTGTCTCAATTTTTCCAGTCCAACTTTCCGCATCTTTCAGACATGAATTGTAGCATCCATCGTAAAATGCCGTTATGTCCAGCATCGGCCACGCGGGCGTGGCGAAATTGGTATACGCAAGGGACTTAAAATCCCTCGGCCGCAAGGCCTTGCCGGTTCGAGCCCGGCCGCCCGCACCACAGCACTTGTTCCTTCAACTATCATGGCCGCGATGGCCCCGGATTATCTCGTTTCTGGTACACGACTTGCATGTTTCTCCCCTGAGAGGAGAATATCATGTACCCTGCCACGCTATCTTGCCGTCGCCCGAAGCTTCAGCTTCTACGACTGTCCGGCACCTGCCTGACGCCGGTGAAACCGGCCGGTTCATGCCAAAAGCGCATAGAGCCTATCTCGGGTTTCGGGGAACAAAAGGTCAATCCCAATCATATCTAGAGGGCAACACGACGAGATTTCACAAGGAATTGCCCCATGTTTCGCGCCCTTATTGCTTCCACCGCCCTTGGCCTGATGGCCTTGCCTGCCCTTGCTGGCCCTGAGGCCGAAGCCGTCATCGAGGGCGCTGCGCAGAGCATCGCCGATCCCCACAAGGGCCGGGAGACGCTCCGCCAGTCAATGGATCTGAATACTGTTGCGAATTTTACGCTCGGCAAATACGCGCGCCGTGTCTCGGATGAGGATCGTGCCCGCTTTGCCGAAGCGTTCGAGACTTATTTGCTCGAGAGCTTTGAAGACCAGCGTGAGAAATTCGAGAATGCCAAGATCACTGTGATCGGCTCCAAAGACCGCTCGCCGACAGATTCTGTCGTGGAAACGCGCGTTGAGCGTTCCGGTGAAGAAGCTCAGACCGTGCGCTGGCGCGTTATTGAGAAGAATGGTGAATGGCGCGTGGTCGACGTTGAGGTGCTTGGCCTCTGGCTCGCCATTGAGCAGCGTGCGCAGATTGCGGCGATCATGGACAAGCCCCGCGCAACCATCGATGACGCGATCAAGGCCCTCGATTCCTGATCAGGCGGCTTCGTCCACGGTTTCTTCTTCCAACTCGTCGGTACGATCCTGGCGATCTGATGCGTCGCCAATCGTGAACAGGTCCGCCTCGCGGCTCAGCCAGTCGGCAAGTTCATCATCCGGCACGCCCAGAATGCGCAGCATGTCCGCAACCATCTCTATGCCTTTCGGTTCACTGGCAACGAGGTGGGCGCGGACATTGAGTTCCAGATAATTGTCCAGATCCTGTAGTGTCTCTACCGCGACAAGGCGGATGAGATCCGGGAACCTGCGTTGAATGCCGGGCGTCACTTCTTTCGAAACTTCAAATCGCGCTTTCCCGAGCACAACTGCGCGGGCATTGCTGCCACCAATAGCGTCCATCAGTTTCATGTTGGACGCGTCTCCGAACGAAACATTGTAGCCGTCCGCAACGGCGGACAGGAACCGGTCCGGGTCGCCATCTGTCGCGATATAGGGAATCTTGAAGTCCGCGAGCGCGTCTACGGCGAGGCGGCCCGCTGCTGTCATGCCAATGACGATCACCGGGCGCTCCCCAGCGGGTTCGCTGGACGTTTCCATTGTAACCTGTTTGCGCCGGGCGAGTTCGCGAGACAGCTTGCCGCCCAGAATGGCCCAGCTTGGGGCGAGTGCCAGCGACAGGGCAATGGCTGCGATGAGGCTGCCCATCAGGGCAGGGGGCATATTGGTGGTGACGGCCGAAATCGACAGGATAACCAGCGTGAATTCCGAGCCCTGTGCCAGCAGTGTTCCGAGCTGGGTGGCGCCCGGAACGCTCCACCCATTGACGCGCGCCGCAATATAGCCGAGCGCCGACTTCACGATCAGGATACCGAACGCGCCGACCACGACCAATGGCAAGTTTCTCAACAGGCCCGGCAGGTCAATCGACAAGCCGACGCTGATGAAGAAGAAGGACAGGAGCAGTCCCCGAAACGGCCCCATCTCGGTTTGAACCTGATGCCGGAATGGCGTGCCAGAGACCGCGAGACCAGCCAGGAATGCGCCAAGTGTCAAAGACAGACCGATGACCGCTGTCGCGCAGGCCGCCGCCAGAACCAGCAACAGCGTGAAGGCCGTAAAGGCTTCTTCATTGCGTGTTGCTGCCAGCGTACGGAACACCGGATTGAGCAGGTATCTGGAGAACAGCATGGCCGCTCCGAAGGCGATCAAGGCCTGTATGAAGGCAAGACCGAGCGATGCGAAGAGCGGTACGGCACCCCCATTCAGCACATAATCAGACACAAGTCCGGCAAGACCGGCTGCACCTGCTTCCCCCTCACCGAGGGATGTGGCGAAGATCATCAGGAAGATCGCGACAATATCCTGGAAAATCAGGACATGCGTGGCTGTTCGCCCGATAGGGCAAGAGTTCTGTTCCCGCTCTGTCAGGATGCGCGCGACGACGGCGGTGGAAGACAGGCCGAGGCTGAGGCCAACGGCGATGGCAATGGGCCATGAGATACCAAGCATGTAGAGCGCGCCGGAACTGATCAGGCCGGTCAGCAATAGATGCGCGGGAGCGAGCCCTAGAAGGTCGCCGCGGCTTTCCTTCAGTTCCCTGAGTGAGACGTGCATGCCGATATCGAACAACAGGAACACCACGCCAAGTTCGGCCAGAAGGTGAGTGCCGCCACTTTCATGGATAAGATCGAGCATGCCCGGCCCAATCAGGATGCCAGCAAGCAGGTATCCCACTATGGGGCTGAGATTGAGCGCGCGGGAAACGAGCGCTGCCGCTGCCCCGAAGCCCAGCAAGGTGATCGCGGGGACGAGAGCGCCGACGGCGTCTGCAGGACTCAATTCAGCGGCCATTGGCAGGCTCTTCCAATATGTTGTGAAATTCGATGATACCCCCAACGTAAGGGAAGTCGCTTAAAAATAAAGGCCGCCAGTTCCCTGGGGAACCAGCGGCCTTCACCAGGCCCAGCACGAAGGAGGGCAAGTCTCGCGCAAGGCTTGAGAAGAAAGTTACTGAACCTCTAGAGGCTTTTCGCGAGGGTCAGGACCACGCGCTCGTCGGCGATGCCCGTGTCATCGATGTCAGTATCCCAGTAGCGCACATCAATATCGATGCCGACTGGCGTCGAGTAGGTGCCGCCCAGCGACCAGTTGGTGTAGTCGCCGCCACCATCGAAGGAGTAGTTACCCACCGAGACGTCCGCCGAGAAAACGTCTGTGAAGGCATATCCTGCGGAACCTTCGATGTAGATGTTCTCATTGTCCGGGTCCCAATAGACCGCGCCGCCGACTTCCACGCCACCTTCAAATGCATACCCCAATGCAGCTTGAAGTTCGACGAAGTCCAGGTCTTCATCTTCCGAGTCCGGATAGGAGTAGTAGATGACGCCAAGATCCCAGGACACGCCATTGGAAAACTCGCTGGCCACGCCCGCATAAAAATCCAGTTCGACGTTGGTGTCGGAGCCGTCTTCAAAATCGACGTTCGACGCCCAGGTGCCCGCGTAAAAGATGCCGTTCGCGTAATCGAAGCCACCCGAGATGGCCATGTCCTCATTGGACTGAGAGACGCCACGCCAGACATAATCCGTGCTGAGAGCGACGTTGCCGGACCATTCTCCCTCCGCCGCTGCAGTGCCAGCTACTGCCAACATTGCCGCAACGGCGACCCCTGCGCGTAAAAGCTGTTGTTTCATGTTATTTATTCCCCGTTCTTGAATCGCGCTGTGACCAGCGCCACAGACAGGATGGCGCGCCTTGTACGGGGATCGGAAACAAAAATATGGAGGTTGCGGGCCGGGAAACGGATCGCCAGCTTTTTAGGCACGCAGGGACAGGAATGCCTCAGAAACGTGCTGGTGCGCCTTCGGATTAACGCGCCGTCAATGGCGCGTAACCGAGATGGGTTCCCGCATCCACAAGCAAGGTTTCCCCGGTGACGTGGCGTGAAGCATCGGACAGGAAAAACAGCGCAGAATCGGCAATATCGTCGGGTCCGCTGGCGGCATTCAGGGGTGTCGCTGCGGCAACAGAGGCCTCCATTCGCTGGTATTGTTCCTCATCCATCTTGTCCTTGAACCAACGAGTGCCGATGAAACCGGGACAGATGGCATTAACCCGAATCTGCGGGGCGAGCGCGCGCGCCAGTGACAATGTCATCGTGTTCAGCGCCCCTTTTGTGGCCGCGTAGGCAACCGATGACCCGATGCCCGTGACGCCTGCAATGGAGGATGTGTTCAGCACTGTGGCGGCTCTGCCAGTCTGGCGATGGCTTTCAACAAGCAGTGGTTTGCAGGCTTGCATCATAAGGAATGGCCCGGCCACGTTGACCGCATAGAGGTGCAGGAAGTCATCCTTTGTCAGCGCATCAAGATCGGCATGGTCGCGCGCATGTTTTGTTGTACCGGCATTGTTGACGAGAATGTCGAGACGGCCCGCTTGCGTGGCTGCGTCGGCCAGCTTGCGACAGCCCTCCTCAGTTGAAACGTCTGCCTGGACCAGTCTCGACTGGGAGCCGAGTGCCTGACAGTCTGCTGCGGTCGCTTCACCATCTTCGACCGACCTGGCGCAATTGATGATGACGTCTGCGCCGCGTTCCGCCAGCTTCAGGGCGATGGATCGCCCAAGTCCAGTTGCCGAACCCGTGACAATGGCTTTGCGTCCTGCGAGGTCCTTTTGAGCTGTCATTGCGATATCTCCCTTGAGTTTGTCGTGTCTATCCACAGAAACTAAGGGCCCACCTATAATAGTGGCAACAGGTTTCACGGATTTGGGCAAGAAAGCGGAAACCCATTCCCGCTAGGGGTTCAGACGGGAACGGAGTCTTCACATAATGTCGCTTTCCGCGAGCCGGATTATTCAGCGCTTTCAGGGGAACGCTCAGCGCGCCCGCGCTGATGCACGCCAGATCGCGATGGAGATGTGCTCCCGCGCCCCAAAGAACGACATCGAGGCTGCGTCACTCCTGGATTTCAATGCGCGTATGGTGGGGGCCGGCCCGGATTGGGATTTGCGGTTTAGCCGTATCATGGCCGATTACGTGCTGACACGAAATGCGGCTGACGGGGCGCTGACACAGGCCAATCTGGACTGGTTATCCGGCCGGGCGATTCCGAGAGGCATATTCCAGCATCGAAATCTGCTGGGTCTGTGGACGCGCCTGCTCGCCAAGGCGACGATCGTGCCGCCGGGCTTCGCATACACACTGTGCGAGAGCGTTTGTACGCATATGGTGAGGGAAGGCGGCGCGCGCGCAGATACGGTAAAATGGCTGCGCCAGGTTTTGGCGCTTCGCGCAAAAGAGGCTGAGCCCTGGGTTTCGCGCGAAGAAGCGATGCTGCTCATGCGCACCGCCGAGGAATTGTCCACTTGCGACAATGATGCGTCGTGGAGCGATCTCTATGCGCGCGCCTTCGGGAACTATCTTGTCGTTCAGGCACATCCCAACCCGGCAAATGAACCCAATTCGCTAAGTCGGAAATTCTGGCTGAATCCAGAAGAGCCGCATCCCGGCAAATATGTCGGATGCATCGCAGCCGGTCTCGACAAGGGCCAATGGTTTGCCCGAATGAGCAAGCGACCTGAAGCAGCGCGCAAGGCTCGTGAAGTGGCTGGGCAGGCTGCAGACAAGCTGGCGGCCAAATCCGAAAAATCATCCCTGTGGAGCCGAATTTCGTCCGGCTCTCAATCAAGCAGCGCTGCAGAGGCACTGGTTGACTTCCTCAACCGGGAAGCGCCAGGCTTGATGGAAGGATTGGTTATCGCGGCCCGCTGACGGGAGGGCATCGTCATGCTCTTGTTGAATCTGATTGTCGCAGGTGTGCTCGTATCCATCTGCTTTGCGGTTCACTTCGCAGGTCTTGTCGGTCTTTCTGCGCTTATCCGCAAAAGGGGTGATACGCATGTAAACCTGTCGACAGTGGCGGGGCAGGGCGTCGCCATCTTCTTTATCCTGATCAGCCTGTTCGCGCTGCACTCAATAGAAATCTGGATTTTTACCTTCGCCTATCTGGCCCTCGACATTTTCCCCGATGTCGAAACTGCGGTCTATTATTCGACCACCACATTCACCACGGTGGGCTATGGTGATGTCGTGGTCGACAAAGGCTGGAGGATGCTGGGGGCAGCAGAATCTGTCATCGGCTTTCTGCTTCTGGGCTGGTCCACGGCGTTCCTTGTTTCAGTGTCGGCGCGCGTGCGCAGCTTTGAGGCGCGGATCGAACAGCTGGATGACGATTAGTCGGACTCTGTTTCCGGTCGCATCAGGAACCGCGCTCCGGCCACTGCCAGCCCAACCAGAACCAGTCCGCCCAGAACCAGAGTTTCTGGTTGCGCGCCGAGATACTCGAAATATTGCGTATAGCCATGGATCGTCAGGAAGACGATCGATGTGATGGACAGGAAGCTGTTGCGGCGGGTCTTGAAGATGACAATCGCCAGTGCAGCGACCCAACCAAGCGTAAAGACGTAGTCCGGGATCGACATGGCCGCTTCGCGCCATTCAGAACGCTCGGACCAACGGTCAGGTGCGAACCAGTGTTCACCCACCCGGTCGCCCCAGAGTGAGCCGACCCAGAATGCAAAGTTTACCATGAACATCGCTGTCCGTGCGGCGATGGTCGTCATATTGCGCCAGGCGTCTCCCAGCCGTTCACGCGTGTGATAGAGCCCCGCCGACAGGAGGCTGAAGACAATGATAGTGATCGTCGGTTCTTCGACAAACAATGCATAGCTCGCGTGCCAATAGCCCGTGCCCGAACCGAGGATTGCGCCGAGCGACAGCACTGCGAACGCGGCCAGCAGGGCGGACCGAAACCATATGGCTGACGCCGTCATCACGACGGCAATAAGGACCGTCGGCATCGTTCCATCATCGACTTCCCGGAATTCCCAACCGATCCAGCCTGCGACGCCCAGCGTCCCCATCAGGTTGAGGGCGCTGCCCAGTGTTTTCAGGGAGTTGCCCGTGGCGCTGCGGCGCAGGAATTCCGCTCCGCCCAGCGCAAGCAGGGCCAGAAACAGGCCGGTCCCGGCGTTCGGAACGAGTGCAATCGTGCCACCGGCAACAGAGATGGCCCCGAAAATAAGGAGAATGTTGACCAGCAAGCCTGTTTTCGGCTCCGGCAGCGCGAAGCCCTTCAGCCGTGCGGCTTCGGCGTCGTCGATCTGGCCGTTTTTCATCAAGGCGTCGAGGTCCAGTGTAATCCGGGACATGGGTTTTACCTCCATAAAGTGAGCGCTTACTAACATATCTGCGTCAACCTGACAACCGACTTCACCTATGGGAATTGTGGACATCACCGTGCGAGCGGCTTAGTGCAGTCGCTGAAAGACTTTGCAATGGATCGAGGCAGCATGTTCAAAAAGATTCTGATCGCCAACCGTGGGGAAATTGCAGTTCGGGTCATCAAGACCTGCAGACGGCTCGGCGTGCAGACGGTTGTCGTCTATTCTGATGCCGACGCTGACTCCATGGCCGTCGAAATGGCAGACGAGGCGATCCATATCGGTCCGTCACCTGCCGCAGAATCCTACCTCGTTGCCGACAAGATCACCGACGCCGTGCGCCAGACCGGCGCCGAAGCCATCCATCCGGGCTTTGGCTTCCTGTCAGAGAACCCGGCCTTCGCCAAACGTCTTGAAGAAGAGAAGATCGGCTGGATCGGCCCGAATGCCTACGCAATCGAGGCTATGGGCGACAAGATCAGCTCCAAGAAACTTGCTGCTGATGCTGGCGTGTCGACCGTTCCGGGACATATGGGCCTGATCGAGGATACCGCCGAAGCCGTCAAAATTTCCAAGGAAATTGGCTATCCGGTGATGATCAAGGCGTCCGCCGGTGGTGGTGGCAAAGGCATTCGTGTGGCTGCCAACGACAAGGAAGTCGAAGAAGGGTTCCCGGCTGTTAAGGCCGAAGCGAAGTCTTCATTTGGCGATGACCGCGTCTTCATCGAGAAGTTCATCCTAGAGCCGCGCCACATCGAAATTCAGGTGCTCGGCGACAAGCACGGCAACTGCATCTACCTGAATGAGCGTGAATGCTCGATCCAGCGCCGTAACCAGAAGGTTATCGAAGAGGCGCCTTCGCCGCTGCTGGACCCTGAAACCCGCAAGAAAATGGGTGAGCAAGCCGTCGCGCTGGCGAAGGCTGTGAACTATGACAGCGCCGGTACGGTGGAATTCGTCGCATCTGGCGCGGACAAGGGGTTCTATTTCCTCGAAATGAACACCCGTCTTCAGGTGGAGCACCCGGTTACCGAGCTGATCACGGGCGTTGACCTTGTCGAACAGATGCTGCGCGTGGCCTATGGTGAGACGCTGAAGCTCAAACAGTCCGATATCAAGATCAATGGCTGGGCCGTGGAAAGCCGCGTCTATGCCGAAGACCCCTATCGCAACTTCCTGCCATCCATTGGCCGTCTGAAGCGCTTCCATGCGCCGGAAGAGGGCGAATTGGCTGGCGGGACAGTCCGCATGGATTCCGGTGTCCGCGAAGGCGACGAAATCTCCATGTTCTACGACCCGATGATCGCCAAGCTGATCACGCACGGCAAGGATCGCGATCAGGCGCTGGACGTGCACGGCGAGGCGCTCGACCGGTTCCACATTGAAGGCATTCAGGACAACATGCCCTTTATTGCGGCCGTGATCGACGAAAAGCGGTTCCGTTCCGGCAAGATCACGACGGCCTACATCAAGGACGAGTTCCCGGAAGGCTTTGACGGCGTTGAGCCAACTGAAACGCAGGTGACCCAGCTGATCTGCGCGGCGGCGTACGTGCATGGTTTCATGACGCGCCGGGCCTCTGACACAAGTGGCCGCATCGCGCCTCAAGCGGAAGCGCGCCGAGAATGGGTCGTTATCTTGGGTGACAAGCATTATCCGGTGACGCTGGATCTTGGCGATGTGGGCGAAGCGGAGATCACCATTGATGGCGGCAAAACGCACACGCTGGTGACGCCTTGGCATCCAGGTCAGCACCTTGTTGAGGGTCTGTTGGATGGTGAGCCGTTTGCGGTGAAGTTTGCAGACCGCACTGAGGGCTATCTCTTCCGTCATCGCGGCGTGGCGCTTCGCGCGTTGGTCTGCACACCAAAAGTCGCTGATTTGCATTCCCGCCTGCCGGAGAAGGAAAAGCCGGACACATCCAAGCTGATCATGTCTCCGATGCCGGGCCTCGTCGTGTCGATCGATGTCGAGATCGGCCAGGAGGTCCAGGAAGGCGAGGCGGTTTGCGTGGTCGAGGCGATGAAGATGCAGAATATCATCCGCGCCGAAGCCAATGGTACCGTGAAAGCCATCAATGTCGGCGCTGGCGACAGCGTTGCAGCCGACGAGATCATGGTCGAATTCGACTAGGTTGAAAACGCCCATCTGGCGAACCTATTAACCCTGCCCTAACCAAATTGGCGCGGATATCTCGCCAGTGGGGCAGGGGAAACGTTTACGAGTCTTTCCTTGACCTGACCGCTGGCGCGAAGAAAATGCGCCAGTCTTTCGCAGTGGAAGCAAATCAAGGGGGCCGAAATGGTCAGTTTTCCAGACGCAGTAAAAATGTTCTTCAGTCGCTATGTGGATTTTCAGGGTCGTTCACAGCGCTCTGAATACTGGTGGGTTGCTCTGTTCAATGTGATCGTGTTCGGCGTTCTTGCCGTGCTCGCGTTCGGGCTTGGCGGCAATTTCGAAACCGGTGAGATGAATCCGTTGGGCATGATCTTCTTTGCAGTTATGGGGCTCTATGCGCTCGCAATCATCATTCCGAGTATTGCTCTGTTCATTCGTCGCCTGCACGACATCAATCAGACGGGCTGGATTTATCTCGGCCTCGTGATTGCCGGCTTTATTCCGTTCATCAACTTCCTGGCCTCGATCGCCCAGATCGTGATCGCCTGCATCCCAGGCACGGTTGGCCCGAACAAGTACGGCCCGGACCCGAAAAATCCGACGGCTGGCGCGGCTGACACATTCGTCTAGTCGACCGGAACAATCCAATTTCCAGAAGAGCCGGGCAGTTGTCCGGCTCTTTTTTGTTGCATGCATTTATCGTTTATTGATAAGGACGCGAGACGCTGAACGCTGCCAGTGTGCGTGTTTCGCCCGATAAAGGAGACTGAACCCATATGGACATGAGATATGTCCTCTTGTCGTCAAAAGGCCGAATTGGCTCGCGCACCTTCCTGCGCGGCTTGTCGGTCATCACGGCTGCCTTCATTCTGGTGCAGATCGCCAACACGTTTATATCGCCCATGTTCGGCATTCTCTTCTATCCGATGGTCTATGTGTATGTGTGCCTGTTCTCGAAGCGCCTGCATGATGCGGGGCATTCGGGCTGGTTCTATCTTCTGTTTCTGATCGGGTATGCGGTTGTTACCAGCGTCGTCAGCGCCCTGTTGATGCCCGTCCTGTCGCCTGAGGCGTTTGCATTGTATGCGGAGTTCGGAAACGATCTCGCTGCTGCGATGGAAGCGCTGACGGAGAACATTCAGGAGTTCGAGCGTCTGACGGCCTTGACTTCGCTGGCCAGCTTCCTGCTGACCACCGCATTGCTTGGCTTCATCGCCGCGCGCCTGCCCACTGATGCGGGACCCAACAAGTACGGACCGCCCACGTCGGGCACACCGATGACTCCCCCCACTTCCTGATCCTTTGAAGGAGCCGACCGGATATGACCCATCATACGACAACACCGATTGATCCGCACCGGCCCTGGATTCGGGATGAGCGCGATGACCCGTCCCGGATGAACTGGGTACAGACCTTGTTCAATCCGTTCGGCATGACGGGCAAACTGCACTTCAGTCGCGCCTGGACATTCATGTTCATGGGGCGACTGCTGCTATTCATTGTGCCGGTTTTCGGCGTGTCCATTGCGACGATGGCGGGAGCGGATCTCAGCTCAGCCTGGCAACCGATCAAATCGATCGGGGTGCCGCTGCCAGCGCTTTTGGTGCCCTTCTTCTTTTTCACGATTGTCACTGAGTTCACATCCTGGGTGGCTCATGTACGTCGTTTCGCGGAAGCGAACCGGTCGACTCTGAAGGCGGCGATCGTATTGATTCCGCTGACGCTCGGCCTGATCGGATTCGCGCTCGGGGTTATGGGTGGCGTGTCTCAGTACGAGGCCCAACAGGGACAGTCTGCGCAGGCGCCGGTCGAAACCGTCACGGATGAAACGGCTGATGGCGCGGCCGCTGACGCCGCACCGACAGAAGCAGCCGAACAGGCCCCGGCGCAGAACCGCGGCCGCAGAGGTCCGCCGCCAACGCCAGCGGAGATGGCCCTTGGCGCGGGTATGGGCCTCGCCATGCCGCTGTGGGCCCTGTCATCTTTCTTCGTCATGCTGTGGACGCTGCTTCATGTGGCACGCCTGCCGAATGGCGGCGTTGGCGGGTTTCGCACAGGAAGCGACCTGACGCAGGAAGAGCAGCGGCTGAAATCCTACGAGATGGCCGCAAGCGGTTCCTGAACTCGAACAAGGCGGCTTTCGAACACGGTTTCAAACGCTGCTTTCAGCGCGGTGTCCACGTCTTCCATTGTCGCGGGAATACCAAGGTCGACGAGGCTGGTGACGCCATAGCGCGGGTCTGCGATGCCGCAAGGCGTGATACCAGAGAAGTGCTCCAGATCAGGCTCCACGTTCAGGGATATACCGTGGAAGCTGACCCACTTTTTCAGGCGCACGCCAATGGCTGCGATCTTGTCTTCGCGCAAAGGGCCGCCCGCTTGAGTCCGGTCGACCCAGACCCCGACCCGTCCGTCGCGCGTACCGGCTTCGACATTGAAAGCGCTGAGCGCCGCGACGATCCAGGTTTCAAGATTCTGCACGAATGCGCGCACATCCCGGCCACGCTGGGCGACATCCAGCATCATATAGGCGACGCGCTGTCCGGGGCCGTGATAGGTGTACTCCCCACCGCGGCCGGCATCGAACACGGGGAAGCGGGACGGGTCACGCAGGTCGTCCGCCTTGGCTGACGTACCAGATGTGTAGAGCGGGGGATGTTCCAGGAACCAGACCAGTTCCGGTGCGCCTTCCTCACGGATGGCGCGGGCGCGGGCCTCCATGAACCGGACTGCGGCTTCGTAGGGAACCTGCCGTTCGGAAACGGCCCATTCGGTGTCGGGAAATTTCTGCATCACCGCGCGCATATAGGCGACATTCGGGGCTTCACAAAGGGCTGGTGTCGCCTTATACGGCCCGTCTGCCTCATTGAAGACCAGTGCGGTCATGGCGGAATTGGTAGACGCGCAGCGTTGAGGTCGCTGTGGGGCAACCCGTGGAGGTTCGAGTCCTCTTGACCGCACCATTCATTCGCGGTGGCGCTCCGCGCCAAAAATCGATCAAGGATCGATTTTAGTGAATGAATGAATTCAAAGACTCATCCCGGCTTCGTTTCACTTCGCCCTGGATGTGGCTCAAGGCTGCTGCGGTGGCGCTCCGCGCCAAAAATCGATTGAGGATCGATTGGAGCGAATGAATAAGTTCAAAGGCTCACCCCGTCTATATTTCCCGTATGCGCACGCTTCACAGCTCTCCGCCACATATTGTTGGCAGCCTGTGAATTTCCCGCGAATCCCTGTCACCTCCGAGCATTCGGTTCTTGCCGACGCAGATTAACAACGGCAAAGAGGCGACATGACCGAACAGTCCGTTCAGCCTGCGCAGGCCGCTGAGACGCCAAACGTCGATCCGGATCTGCTGGAAGATATCATCGAGTCCATCGATGAGCGCGATACCCGCTGGCTGGCGCGGACCCTTCAACGCATGCACCCGGCCGATGCCGCGGATGCGCTGGAAGCGCTGTCCTTCGACACGTTTTCCGAAGCTGTGGAACTGCTGGGCGGCGAATTGCCGGCAGACATCCTTATCGAATTGCGCGATTCCTATCGGGAAGAGGCGGTCGAGGTGCTGCCCGATGCAGCCGTTGCGAGCGCGCTGGATGAGCTCGACTCTGATGATGCAACCACCATCCTTGAAGACCTCGAAGATGATCGGCGCGAGCGCATCTTGGAAGACCTCGCGCCGATTGACCGGGCTCAGCTTGAGCGTGGTCTTTCCTATGAAGAGGAATCGGCTGGCCGTCTCATGCAGACGGAATTTGTCGCTGCGCCGGAATACTGGACGGTGGGCCACGCTATCGACCATGCGCGCGATATCGGCGAGGAATTGCCCGAAGTCTTCTATGAGCTTTATGTTATCGACCCCGGTCACCGCTTGATCGGCATCGTCCAGCTGGCAACCCTCCTGCGGACGGCGCGCGATGTCCAGCTGTCAGACATCATGAAGGACCCGCTCTCCTCCCTGAAGCCCGACATGGATCAGGAAGAGGTGGCATTCCAGTTCCGCAAATACTCGCTGGCCGCGGCGCCGGTTACAGACGAGGGCGGGCGACTGGTCGGTATGATCACGGTCGACGATATGGTCGATGTCATGCAGGAAGAGAACGCAGAAGACCTGCTCTCCTTGCTCAACGTGACCTCGGCAGATGGGGCCGATACTGTCTGGGATACGGTCAAGGCGCGGGCCCCCTGGCTGGGGGTGAATCTGTTTACGGCATTCATCGCATCGGCGATCATTTCGCTGTTCGAGGGGGCTATCGCCCAAGTGGTGGCGCTGGCCGTACTGATGCCAGTCGTGGCGGCGTTGGGCGGCAATGCAGGCAGCCAGGGGCTCGCCGTGGCTGTACGCGCCATTGCAGAGCGACAATTGGATGGCGATGCAGCGCGCCGCGCCATTCTTCGCGAAGTGCTCAGCGGCTTCGTCAATGGATTGATCTTCGCCATTGGGGTGGGGGTAATCTCATTGGTATGGTTCCGCGATATCGAACTGGCGCTTGTGATCGCTACGGCGATGCTTGCGACATTCGTTTGGGCTGGGCTCTCCGGCATTCTCGTTCCATTGGGATTGAAACGCCTTGGTGCGGACCCTGCGGTGGCGTCCTCTGTATTCGTGTTAACCCTGACCGATGTGATGGCATTCTTCAGCTTTCTGGGCCTTGCCTCAATCGTTTTGCTTTAAAATGAAGGCGTTGGGCCAGAATCTCGCCTCTCAGGTGAAAGGGCGCGAGAATTGCAGTGTCACACCGTAGTAAAAAACAGAACTGTCCCAGAATGGGAGCCTTTTGCATGGCCGGAAACATGCGCACGTCTGATACGGGGGTCGAACTCATCAAGAGTTTCGAGGGCTTCCGTGCGCGTGCCAGTCGGCTGCCGGATGGGAAATGGCTGATCGGGTATGGGCATACGGAAACCGCGCGGGCCGGACTGAAGGTCAGTCCGTTCGATGCCGAACTCATCTTGCGCTATCGCGACCTCAAACGAATTGAGGATCACCTTGCACAGCAGGTCTTCACACCGCTTGCCCAGAATGAATTCGATTCACTGGTCTCGTTTGCTTTCAATATCGGGCTGAAAGCCTTCGATGCCTCAGATGTGCTGGCCCACCTGAATTCCGGTGACCGCATACTTGCCTCGGAAGCCATGAGCAGTTGGCGGCGGGGCAGGGTGGATGGCCAGATCCGTGTGATCGATGGCCTTGTCCGCCGCCGCGCTGTTGAAGTCGCGATGTTTCTCGACACGCCGCGCCAGAGGGTTGCGATCCCCAGCGCCCTGGTTCGTCCGGAGCGTGATGGCTTATCCGGGCTGAATTTGTCCAGGGAAGGTTCCGTTGTTCTGGAATCCCGGCCCGAGGCAGAACGTGCCCGATCAACGCCAGAGCGCGAAAGCGCTCCTGAAACTGCCGCCCGTGCCGTGGCGCAACGGCTGACGCGTATTCTGGGGGAGAATGGCTCGCTTGCTTCGGGAGAGACCGGGATAGAGCCAAGCGGTGATTCCACGGTCGACGAAATTACACGTGCCGTGTCCGCTCTGGCAGGCCCCGAAGGAAATGGCGACCATCCGCCGCCAGCCTCCATGTCTGAACGGCGTCGCGCGCATCGCCCGCAAGAGCCTGAAGATGAGCTACAGGTGTCGACGCGCCAGATTGTTGTAGACGACTTGGCGAAGGTGCATGTCGACACGAGCCGCCGGACCACGCCAGCACAAGAGGAAGTGGCTGATTTCGCGCCACCATACAATCTCCGTTGGGTGCCGTTTGCCCTTCTGGCCGGCCTTGGCACGATTGGCCTTTACGAGGGGCTGCGGCGCATCGTGACCGGATCGGCCAGCCGAATTGGCGAAACCGCGACGCAAGGTTACAGCGGTCCGCTCCTGACACTCGGTGGCGGCTTTCTGTTGTTTGTGTCAGTTTACTATCTCTACCGCATGCTTGCCCGCGAGGATTAGGCTGACAGGCGGGAAAAGAATTGCTAGGTCACCGCCATGATTCCGAACACATATCCCACATTGAACTTCGATCTCGGCGAAACTGCCGACATGATCCGCGAAACGGTGGCAAGTTTTACCCAGAACGAGCTTGCGCCTCGCGCTGCCGAAATTGATCGGACGGACACATTCCCCCGCGATCTGTTGCCGAAGATGGGCGAGCTCGGCTTGCTGGGCATCACCGTCGAGGAAGAATGGGGCGGCACCGGACTTGGCTATCTAGAACATGTCGTCGCGATGGAAGAAATTTCCCGGGCGTCGGCCTCGGTTGGCCTCTCCTATGGCGCGCACTCCAATCTGTGCGTGAACCAGCTACGACGCTGGGGGAATGATGACCAGAAATCCCGCTACCTGCCCAAGTTGATTTCCGGAGAGCATTTGGGCGCGCTCGCGATGAGTGAGAGCGGCGCGGGCTCAGATGTCGTATCCATGAAACTGCGCGCAGAGAAAAAAGGCGACCGCTATGTGCTGAACGGCACGAAGATGTGGATCACCAATGCGCCGGACGCGGACACGTTGGTTGTCTATGCCAAGACAGAGCCCGAGGCCGGATCGCGCGGCATCACCGCGTTCCTGATCGAACGGGATTTCCAGGGTTTCTCCGTGGCGCAGAAGCTGGACAAACTCGGCATGCGTGGGTCCGAGACAGGCGAGCTGGTTTTCGATAATTGCGAAGTACCGGAAGAAAACGTCATGGGCCCGCTGAATGGTGGTGTTGGCGTTCTGATGAGCGGCCTGGATTACGAGCGCGCGGTGCTGTCTGCTGGCCCGACCGGCATCATGCAAGCCTGCATGGATGTCGTGGTCCCGTACATCCATGACCGGAAACAGTTCGGTCAATCGATTGGCGAATTCCAGTTGATCCAGGGCAAGCTGGCGGACATGTATGTCCAGATGAATGCGGCGAAAGCGTACGTTTATGCTGTGGCCAAAGCCTGTGACCGGGGCGAGACGACCCGCAAGGATGCCGCTGGCGCCATTCTGTATGCGGCCGAAACCGCCACCAAATTGGCGCTTGATGCGATCCAGATTCTGGGCGGCAATGGTTATATCAATGAATACCCGACCGGACGTCTGCTTCGCGATTCCAAGCTCTACGAGATCGGGGCAGGCACGTCGGAAATCCGCCGTTGGTTGATTGGCCGGGAGCTTTTCGGCGAAACGGCTTAAGCTGGGCAGCACAATTCCTTGATTTTCTTGCCTTCGAAGGCTTTCATCGTGGCGACATAGCCAGCCTCGACGGTTTCATCATATGCGTCCCAGTCGCGCAATTGCACATCGGCCAGTTGTGGCAGGACAAGAACATCGGCCATGTCGTGGCCGAATTTCGTGTCTGCACGGATTGTGGCCGTGCGCATCAACAGGCCTGCAATTGGGGGCGGGCTGGAGAAGCCATTGTTGAACACCCAGCGGAAAAAGCCCGGTGGATCTCGGAATTCAGCGAGATCCATGTTCTCCGGCTGGCGAGTCACGTCGGACCCGATGACAAACCCACGATGCATGTCACGCATGATGTCCGCCGGAAAATTGTTCAGCACCGCGCCATCCACCAGCAGGTCTTGCCCATCCACGACCGGTGGAAGAATGCCGGGCAGGGAGATAGTGGCGCGAAGGGCATGACGCAGTAAACCCTCGCGATGGATGCGCGTGGCGCCGCTGGTGAGATTGGTTGAGGTGCAGAAGAAAGGCAGGTGCAGGTCGCCAATTTCGGCTTCGCCAAAATGTTCTTTCAGACGCGCATTCACCCGCGCACCTTTGACCATGCCGACCACCGGCAGATGGTAATCGCCGAGCGGGTTGCTCTCCACGAATGCTTTCCGGATGCGGAGTTCGATTTCAGCATCACTCCACCCCATGGCGACGCAGGCGGCCACGACAGACCCCATTGAGGCGCCACCCGTGAAGTCGATCGGTATGCCCATTTCCCGCATCGCTTTCACAGCGCCAATATGGGAATAGGCGCGCGCGCCGCCGCCAGACAGGATCAAACCGACTGAGACGCCAGCCATAATGCGGGCGAGCCTATCGCAATCATTCCCCTCGACCTGGTTCCAGTGGAATACGCGGGTCGCGCCGGACGCGGCGACCCATTCGGCGGGCTTCGCACCGCGACGCTGGTCGCCATGATGCAGCAACACGACGTCGACCAGCTTCATTGCTCGCGCCGGAGACTCATCATCCGGCATCAATGGGTTGGACGGTCGGGCATCGGCGCGGCCAACGACCCAGATCCGATCCGCCTGACGCATGGAGAGCCGGAACCAGGCATTGTCCCCAATGGCCGAGATCAGGATCACGACATCATGCGTGCGTTCAAGCTCGTCAAAATAGGCGGCCGGGCGCTCATCCCCCATAGACTCATCAACGATGATGGCTTTTCGGCCAAGCCTCTCCAGGGCCTGTTTGAGTGAGCGTGCCCGCAGCTTCAGGTCGATCGTCGGGGAGGTGGCCACCAGCGTGTAGACTTTCGGCGCAGCGCTCGCCACGCGGTCACCAGATTTGCCAAGCCGCTGCAGGATCACGCGAATCATGGATTCCAGCAATTCCGGCTCGGCGCGGACCATTCGGTCCCATCCCTTGCGAGACACACCGACCACCTCAGTGTCGCGCAGCGCGTAAACCGAGCTGGTATGTGGCGCATCATTTGGCTGGCCATCACCCGTCAGGTCTACGCCGCCCAGGAATAGCGACATTTCACCTGCCGGTTCGCCAGAGCGAATATGTCCAATGAATTCAGTCTTGGCGTGCGGGCCTTCGCGGAAGATGCCCAGCGTTCCGGACAAGACGAAATAGAGCGTGTCGGCGGCTTCTCCGGCCAGGTAAAGCGGCTTACCGGCAGGGATGGAAAACCATTTGGCTTCCTTGCCCGCGGCCCGCATGGCGCGGCGAGGCACATCTTTCAGGAATTCAATGGCCCTGAGGCGGGGAGTGATATCGAAGCCCATGTTGGTGAACATGCCCATTTCGATTCCCTTTTCATAGCCTTTCGATCATCCTGTGTGTTTCAAATTCGCATGACGTCCGCGTGACACGCGCGCCGCACGCCGCTAAGCAGGCACAAAAATTCCAGTGGGAGGCTTTATGCCGGTTCTGAAATCCAGCCTAGATGTTTCGGGAAGCAAATTTGCCGCCAACAAGGCCGCGATGGAGACGCTTCTTGCCGAACTGCGTGAGAAGACGTTCGAAGCATCCCTCGGGGGACCTGAAGCATCCCGCCAGCGCCATGTAGACCGGGGCAAATTGTTGCCGCGCGAACGTGTCGAACGGTTGCTGGATCCGGGCTCTGCATTCCTGGAGATTGGCGCGCTGGCCGCGAATGGGATGTATGACAATGAAGCCCCCGGCGCGGGCCTGATCACGGGTGTTGGCCGGGTCGAGGGGCGCGAGTGTCTGATCGTTTGCAATGATGCGACGGTCAAGGGCGGCGCGTATTTTCCGATGACGGTAAAGAAACACCTCCGCGCGCAGGAAGTCGCACTGGAGAACCATTTGCCGTGCATCTATCTGGTCGATTCTGGTGGCGCGAACCTGCCGCACCAGTCGGAAGTTTTCCCGGATCGAGAGCATTTCGGGCGCATCTTCTACAATCAGGCCCAGATGAGTGCGAAGGGCATCCCCCAGATCGCCTCTGTGATGGGAAGCTGTACGGCGGGTGGCGCGTATGTACCGGCTATGTCGGATGAAACAATCATCGTGCGCAAGCAGGGCACGATCTTCCTTGGCGGCCCGCCGCTGGTGAAGGCTGCGACGGGGGAGGTAATCTCCGCCGAAGACCTTGGCGGCGCGGATGTGCATACGCGCCAGTCCGGCGTGGCAGACCATTATGCAGCTCATGACTCCCATGCGCTTGCTATTGTCCGGTCCATTGTCCGCACACTGGCAAAGCCGAAACCGCAGCCCTTTGATCTTACCGATCCGGCAGAGCCTCTTTATGACCCCGCGGAGTTGCATGGGCTGGTACCACAGGATGTGCGGGAGCCTTACGATGCCCGTGAAGTGATCGCTCGTCTTGTCGATGGCTCCGAATTCCACGAGTTCAAGAAACTTTATGGCGAGACGCTGGTCTGCGGCTTTGCGCGGCTTTATGGCATGCCGGTGGCAATTCTGGCCAATAACGGCATCCTGTTCTCGGAAAGCGCGCAAAAGGCCGCGCACTTCATCGAACTGGCGGACCAGCGTCGCATTCCGCTGGTCTTCCTGCAGAACATTACCGGCTTCATGGTTGGCTCGAAATACGAGGCAGGCGGCATTGCCAAGGATGGTGCCAAGATGGTCACCGCTGTGGCGACAGCAAGCGTGCCGAAATTTACCGTGGTGACCGGCGGCAGTTTTGGAGCCGGCAATTACGGTATGTGCGGTCGGGCCTACAGCCCACGCTTCCTGTTCATGTGGCCGAACTCGCGCATCTCCGTCATGGGCGGCGAACAGGCGGCCAGCGTTCTGGCCACGGTCAAGCGCGACGGCATCGAGCGCAAGGGTGGTGAATGGTCCGCCGAGGAAGAGGACAATTTCAAACAGCCGATCCGCGACCTCTACGAGGCCGAAGGCTCTCCCTACTTCTCCACGGCGCGCCTCTGGGATGATGGCATCATCGACCCGGCTGATACCCGCCGTGTCCTTGGCCTCGCCCTGTCAGCCAGCCTCAATGCTCCGTTCCCGGACAGGGGGTTCGGCGTGTTCCGGATGTAGACATGAGCAAGTATAGCGAGCTAGTCACTTCGATAGGTCCCTATGCTTGGGAACTCACGCTTGCAATACTCTTTACTCTGATAGGCGCCGTCTTCTCTCGACACGAGATCGGAAAACGCGAGCGTCGCGCTGTTGTGAAAGAGATCATCACGATTCAACGGCGGCTTTTCAATTTTGCTACACGAAATTGGACCCAAGAAGGCGGCAACCGCGAGGTGTGGATGATCGAGCTACTTGTAGAACGAGTCGGCACGTTGCGCACGATGGTAACTTCTAAAGACAAACTGCCAGAGAAGCTCGATCAGTATTTCACATCATATGAAGTCGCATTGCAGGAGTTCGGAGCCATCTTCACCTCTGCTGTGCGAAGAGGTGAACGCTTTTGGAAAGCGTATGAGCGTACCACATTTACGGCGCGCCAATTGAGCCGTACTCTTTCAAAGCACTACACAGCTGAGCAGTTGGAAGTGTTTGATCAGTTCGATGGGGCAAGAGACTCCCTTCGCCAATCGAGCGACACAAGTTTTCTGACGTGAAATTGTCAGTAGTAATCCTACGTATAAGGCCGCATCGCCACGCGTGGTAAACAGTTCTTGTTACCGACAGGAGGCTGACCCGTGTCCAAGAAAATCTGCATCATTGACGGCCATCCGGATGCAAATCCGGACCATCTTATCCATGCGCTTTGCAATGCATACGAAGCCGGTGCGGTGGAGGAGGGGCATCAAGTGTCGCGCATCAACGTCGGCGGCATGGACGTGCCCTTCCTGAACTCTCAGGACGAGTTCGATACACCTCCGCCTGAGCCCATTCTGAGTTTGCGGGAGCAGATCGGCGTTGCGGACCATCTCGTCATCGCCTTTCCGCTCTGGATGGGCGGCATGCCGGCCCGGCTGAAGGCGTTTCTGGAACAGGCAGCGCGTGCGGGTTTCTTTCTGAAGCCAGGCCAGTCTGACCATGAGTGGCCCGAGCGCATGATGAAGGGCAAGTCTGCGAGGATCATCATCACAATGGGCATGCCGGATTTGATGTACCGTTTCGGAATGGATGCGGGTGCCTTGAAAGCTCTGGAGCGCGGTGTGCTTGGCCTGTCCGGCTTCAAGCCGATGCATCACACCATCATTGGCAGTGTGGGCGCGCTGACAGAGTCGAAGATCGAATCGTGGATGACTTTCATGAAGGAGATCGGTGGCGAAGCCGTTTGATCGCTTTCATTACATCTTCGTCGTGAACGTCTTTTCACGCATCATTACCAGCCATTTCGCGTACCTTCGTCTCTGTCGCGGTCCCCTGCGACACCTGAAGTGAGAAGGAGTTCGAATATGATCAGACGCAGCAGCTTTCTCGTGACAGCCGCCATGATGACGGCCCTGATGGGCCATGCGGGCGAAATGCCCGACTTCTCGCAGTTGGATCTGGATGATGATGGCCTGATCAGTGAGGACGAGTTTGTGAGCCATCATGCCAACGCAGGCGCGGCCAGCGAGGCAGAGGCGAAGGCCCGGTTCACCAAGCTTGACCTGAACTCGAATGGTACCGTGTCCGAAGAAGAACTGGCAGACGCTCTTGCTGCCTGGCGGGGACGGTCCGAAGACAGCGCTGTCATGACGGCGTCCCAACCGGCTCGGTAGGGAAGCCATCAGGCAGGTGCTGAAGGGGTCCGCCGGTCCTGCGGACCCCTTTTCATTTGAGGCCGATACGGTAAACACGCGCGATGTCTGAAGCGCACTCGTCCACGGCGAACAGGTTTGATCTCATCCGTCTGGCGCTCGCCTCGACGGTATTTGTCTACCACGCCATCGTTTTGTCATCGCTCGCGCCAATGAGTGGGTTGGAGGCAGGATGGGGCCAGCTCGCAGAAATCGCCATTCAAGGCTTCTTCATCGTGTCCGGCGCTTTGGTGGCGGGATCTCTGGTGCGATCCCAAGGTCTTGCGGACTATGCGGGAAAGCGGGTGCGAAGGCTGTATCCGGCCTATCTGGTCGTTGTCTTGATCCCAGCAATCATCTGTTTGCTGATGGGCGGAGACGTTCGAGGCGTCGGCGAGTACATCGCGGCCAATCTGGTTTTCCTGAATTTCCTGTCGCCTGACTTGCCGGGCGTGTTTGAAGGCAACCGCTTCACGGAAGCGAACGGCGCACTTTGGACGCTGAAGATCGAGGTGATGTTTTATATCTGCCTTCCGGTCATTGGTTGGCTGCTCAGATTGTTCGGACGGGCAAAATGGCTGTTTCTGATCGGAATTTATGCGGCGGGAGAGGCGTGGCGCCAGCTTGTGCCGGTCATGCTGGATCATCCCGATGCGCCCATGCTTGCGCGTCAGTTGCCAGGCCAGATGGCCTTCTTTGCCAGTGGTATTGCGCTTTGGCAGATGTGGGGTACCGCAAAGGCGAAGCCACTTTGGTTCGGCGTGCTGGGATTCCTCGTAACCGCTCTTTCATTCGCGCATCCCTGGTTGGAGCCGCTGCGCGCGGCGGGGCTGACGGGCTTGATAGCTTGCATCGCTTTCCTGCCGGGCCCGGCCTTGTATGCGGCCCGTTTTGGCGACATCAGCTATGGCGTCTACATCACGCATTTTCCCATACTACAGGCTTTGGTGGCGCTCGGTGTGTTCGCCTCGTTGGGATATGCGGCCGGATTCATGCTCTCCGCCGCGCTGGTGATCGCCGCCAGCTATGCGCTGTGGCATCTTGTCGAACGGCGCGCCTTGCGCCCGTCCAGCCACTACCGCAAGGTGGCAGAATACACTGAACAGGAATGATCCCATGCGCGATTCCGAATACGATCTCATCACGCTTGAAGCGACGCAGGAGGGCCTCGCCGTCGTTACACTGAACCGCCCGGATGTGCACAACGCATTCAACGCGGAGCTGATTGCGGAGCTGACAGATGCCTTTCATACGATTGCAGACCAGCGAACGATCCGGATGATGATCCTGCGCGGGGCGGGAAAGAGCTTTTCCGCTGGCGCAGACCTGAACTGGATGAAGCTGGCGGCAATGCACACGCGCGACGATAACGAACGCGATGCCATGAATTTGGCCGAAATGCTGCGGGCGCTTTACGAGATGCCGCAGATGACATTGGCGTTGGTCCAGGGGGCCGCGATGGGCGGCGGCGCGGGCCTTGTGGCGGCGTGTGACGTGGCTGTCGCCATGAAGGGTACGAAGTTCCGGTTTTCAGAAGTGCGTCTCGGCCTGACCCCTGCCACGATCAGTCCCTACGTCATTGAAGCGATTGGTCCACGCTGGGCGAAAGCACTATTCACCACGGCGGAAACGTTCGATGCCGACTATGCCGAGCGGCTCGGGCTCGTGCAGTATGTCGTCGAAACCGAAGCAGACATGACGGCGATGGAGGAGCACCTCGCAGATCTGGTCTTTGCCGCTGCGCCGGGCGCTGTTGCAGACAGCAAGGCGCTGGTGCGGGACGTGTCGGGTGTGTTCATCGACAAGGACCTCAGCCACGATACGTCAAAGCGGATCGCGGCCCGCCGTGCTTCAGAAGAGGGCAAGGAAGGTATCGCCGCCTTCCTGGACAAGCGTCCGCCTAGCTGGGGGAAGTAGGCTCTCCTCAGACGGGGAGGCCCCAGTCTCTCAACACGTGAATCGTTGCGTCGACCGGGTTGATCCCGGTCATTGCCTCAATCTGATTCTGGAAGACGTAGGCCACAATTCCGAACAGGATGATATAGATCACGAACTGCATCAGGGATTTCAGGATGAAGGCGCCTGCGCTGCCGGCGACAAAGCCAATGGCACCAAGGATCAGTGAGCCTGCCACGGGGCTGAGATTGCTGACATCTGCGGCCTGAGTGAAGCCGATGTAACCGCCGACACCTGCGCCGATTATGCCCGCAACACTGCTGATCCTGATCCCTGAAGCATAGGCCATAAGATACTCCCGTGGTTTACCTGCGTTAACCCTTACGATAGCTCGCCGGGCTGTCAAAGGCGGAATTTGGACGGGCAATCGCCCCCTCGTGGCCGGGCTTGCACCTCGTTTGCGCCGTGTTTGGACCGGATAGACATGTGGATGACCATGCCGCCCCCCAATTCGACTCGTTTGCAAATTCGTCTTCATGATGCGCGGGCGGCGCTGCATGCGCGATATGTGCGCGGGCCCGTGTCGCAGGCTGTGTTCGAATTCGTCGCCTTTGGCATCAAGCAGGGGTGGGCCTGCCTGTTTGGCGGTCTCATGCTTGGCCTGCTCCTGGCCACCTTTCTTTGGTATCCTGAAACGGCGATGCTCAGTCGGTATGATTTCCTTGTTCTAGGGGCGATCGTGATCCAGGTCGGCATGCTTTGGACTGGGCTGGAGACCTGGGAGGAGGCCAAGGTCATCCTCGTCTTCCACATCGTCGGAACGGTGATGGAATTGTTCAAGACGGCGCATGGCAGCTGGATCTATCCTGAAGACAGCTTGCTGCGCATCGCGGGCGTGCCGCTTTTCACGGGTTTCATGTATGCAGCAGTCGGCTCATATCTCGCGCGAGTCTGGCGACTGTTCGAGTTCAGGTTCGACCGATTCCCGCCACTCTGGATTCAGGCTGCCCTTGCCACAGCCATCTATGTGAACTTTTTCGCGCATCACTGGCTGCCGGATATCCGGATCGGACTGTTTGCGGCCACGGCGATAGTTTACGGCCCTTGCGTGGTCTGGTTTCGCGCCGATGACGCGCACAGGCCGATGCCGCTCGTAATCGGCTTCATATTGGTGGCATTGTTCATCTGGTTTGCGGAGAATATTGGCACATTCACCCGCGCCTGGGCGTATCCGGGCCAGACTGAAGGCTGGCATCCGGTTTCCCTATCCAAGCTCGGCGCATGGTATTTGCTGATGATCATCAGTTTTGTTCTGGTGGCGTGCGTCCATCGCAGCGGGCAGGCTAGTCAGCGCTCGCTGTCATCTGGGACGCGCAGGCCATGAAAAGATCGTCGACCACGTCAAAATACTTGATCTCCGCCGCGCTCAAGGCCTCTCGGCTAACTCCGGCGACTGAGGCGCGCTCATAGATCTGGTCGTCTGGCACGTTTCCTCGCAAGGCGTCGCTCATCAGCATCCAAAGACGAACCTGCTGGTCGCCAGCATCCGTGCGGCTCACCCAGTTTCTGACATTTGCTGTGATACAGCCGCAGGCAGGCTCCATTCCCGGAAGCGCCTCATCGCATTGTTGGGCGAACGCATTCATCACCGGGTCGACATCCAGAAATTCTGCGTTTGCGGGCAGTATCACCAGCAGTGCTGACAGCATAAGGGCCGGGTATTTCATACAGTTTGACCTTCCATAGCAGAGCCCTGATGCTTGTCTTTGTCGACAAAATCGGGTCTTGCTTCTCCCATGTTGAAAAAGCTCCTGATTGCCAATCGCGGCGAAATCGCCTGTCGCATCATGGCCACTTGCCGGGACCTCGGCATACAAACCGTGGCCGTTTATTCCGACGCCGATGCCCGCGCAAAACATGTTCGCGAATCGGACGAGTCTGTTCATATCGGACCTGCTCCGGCCACAGAAAGCTACCTGAATGGGGAGGCTATCCTTGCCGCAGCCAAGGCCACAGGCGCGGATGCGATTCATCCCGGCTATGGTTTCCTGTCCGAGAATGCTGATTTTGCGGAAGCGGTGGAGAACGCAGGCCTGACCTGGGTCGGGCCGTCGGCCAAGGCGATCCGGTCCATGGGACCAAAGGATGAGGCAAAGCGAATTGCCGAGGAAGCAGGTGTTCCCGTGCTGCCCGGGTATCGCGGGGAAGGGCAGGATCTGGAAACGCTCGCCAATGCCGCCAAGGAGATCGGATTTCCATTGCTGATCAAGGCTGTAGCAGGTGGCGGCGGTCGCGGTATCCGCCTTGTCAGCGAGCCGGGCCAATTGAAAGCCGAACTGGAAAGCGCGGTGCGCGAGGCCGAAAGCGCCTTTGGCGATGGCCGGGTGATGCTGGAGAAACTGGTCCAGCAGCCGCGCCACATCGAGGTACAGGTGTTTGGCGATGCGCAGGGCACTGTCGTCCACCTCTATGAGCGCGATTGCTCGCTTCAGCGCCGCCGCCAGAAAGTTATTGAAGAAGCGCCCGCACCCGGCATGCCGGAAGACGTACGTGCGGCGATGACGGATGCAGCGGTCAAGCTGGCCAAGGCGGTCGGCTATCAGGGAGCCGGTACGGTGGAGTTCATTGTGGACGGATCGAAACCGCTGGCGGTAGATACGTTCTGGTTCCTGGAAATGAACACCCGTCTTCAGGTCGAGCATCCGGTCACGGAATGCATTACGGGCCAAGATCTCGTCGAATGGCAGTTGCGTGTCGCGTCCGGTCAGCCGCTTCCTCTGGCACAGGATCAGATCCCTCTGATTGGCCACGCCATTGAGGCAAGAGTCTGCGCGGAAGACCCGGCTGACGGATTCCGTCCGGGTGCGGGCCTGATACTGGAATTCGGCTTGCTACAGCCTATAGATGGTGAAACCATCCGCTGGGATGCCGGGTTTGAGACCGGTGACCGTGTGCCGTCGAACTATGACTCCATGATCGCCAAGCTGATCGTGTCGGGTGGAGACCGTGATGAGGCGGTAGACCTGTTGGTGGAGACGCTGGCCCATACACAATTGTCCGGCGTACCGGCAAATACCGGCTTCCTACGCCGCTGCGCTCAGTCTGATGCGTTCCGGGACGGTACACATCACGTGAACTGGATTGCCGAGCAGGGGGACGCTCTGACTCATTCGCCATCGGAACATCAGCACGCCTCAGTGCTGGCGGTCAGTGATATTCGGCTTGATGATGCTGGCGCAGGTATGCCCTGGGATATTCGCGACGGCTTTCGGTCAAATGCAGCGCCTGTCCGCAAGGCGGCTGTGGCCGTGGGCGCGGATGCGGACTGGTTCGATCCGGCAGACCATGATGTGGCGGCTGAAACACCGCTGCCTTTCGTGACAGATCTGTCGCCGCGCCGGTATGCTGTGACGACGGGTGGCGATACGGTGCTGGTTGAGGTGCCGGATTATGATGCAGACGTCGAGGCGGTGCTTGGCGGAGATTCCGTCAGCGCGCCCATGCCCGGAAAGCTCTTGTCTATTCAGGTAAAGGCGGGCGACACGGTGGCCAAGGGTGACCCTGTGGCCGTAATGGAAGCCATGAAAATGGAGCACACACTGTCCGCACCGCGCGACGGGGTGGTCGCTTCAGTTGAGGCCGCTGCCGGAGACCAGGTCGCGGAAGGTGACGTACTGGTTCATCTGGAGGCGGAGTAACCCCCACCCTTCACATGCTGATGTGCTGCCCCCTGTCCGATGGGTGAAATCGGACCAGACCCGCGCGCCCGGAGAGTGGTGTGGAGGCGCGACAGGCAGGGAACATGTAAAGGGTAGGGGCCGCTGCGTGACTAGGCCGCGACAGCGTAACCGGAATGAATGCGGACCGGGGCTTGCGCTTCTGCGCGATAGCGGCGGTGGACGATGGGTGGCGCGCTGATCTCGCCGAGCGGGTTGGCCGCATAGGCGGTCGGCTCGGTCTTCAGGATCAGTTCGTCATACTCATTACGGGCGATAGACACCGGGACAGCCGAACCGTCGCGGTCTGCGGCGCGGAATTCGACGCCAGTCGATACCAGGGCAATCGCCTGTTCCAGATCCATCCGGAACCCGTCGCCATAAACGACATCGCGCGACTCGATTGGATCGTACTCACATCCCTTGATCACCAAACCCGACATGCCGAAACCCCTTATCAAACTGTGTGCTGAACCTGTTCTCCGCCTGACCGGCGATGTGAGAACATAAGCAGAATATTCACTTTTTGGAAAGGAAAAAGTTCCGATTTTGTTCTAAAATTTCAAAATCAGAATGGAATCAGGACTCTCGTGTTGAAAGTCTCCCGCTATTCGCTTTGTTCACGATGAGTTCGCCATAGAAAACGACTAGCTCTGCAGCCGCGCCATTGCACGCTCCCGTCCGATTAACGGCAACAGCGCGCTCATGTCAGGGCCATGTTCCTGGCCGGTCAGCGCCTTGCGCAGCGGCATGAACAGGCCGCGACCCTTGCGGCCGGTTTCGGCTTTTACGGCGTTGGCCCACGCGCTCCAGCTGTCGCCCGTCAATTCGCCTTCGGGCAACAGTTTCGCGGCGGTCGCAATGAAGTCCTTGTCTTCCGCATCGACCAGTGAGGTCACGTCGCCGAACACAGTCTCTACCCAGCCCGCCACTTCGGGCAGAAGAGAGCAATTCTCGCGCACCACGCTCCAGAAGGTCTCGTCCGCCGCGCGCGGGTCCACCGCGGCGAGGCGGTCTTTCACAGCCTCAAACGGCAGGCCATGCAGAATCGCCGCGTTCAGCGACAACAGCTCTGCTTCGTCGAAGCGGGCGGGTGCGCGGCCAATCTTGCCGAAATCGAATTCTGCGACCAGCTGGTCCAGGCTTTCGCGCGCTTCGACATTGTCGGACGTGCCGATCTTGGCCAGCAGAGAGCACACGGCCATCGGCTCATAGCCCTGCGCGCGCAGTTCCCCCATTGAGAGGGAGCCGAGTCGCTTCGACAGGCCCTGGCCATCCGCGCCAATGAGGAGGGGAGTGTGCGCCATGTCTGGCGCCGTGCCACCCAGCGCCTTGAAGATCTCGATCTGAGCGCCGGAATTCGTCACATGGTCTTCGCCGCGGACGACATGGGTAATCTTCGCCTCGATATCATCGACGACTGAGGGCAGCGTATAGAGATAAGAGCCATCTTCGCGGATCAGGATCGGGTCAGACAGGCTGGATGTGTCGATGCTTTGCGGGCCGCGCACCAGATCATTCCACTCGATCCGCTCGCCGGAGAGTTTGAAGCGCCAGTGCGGGCTGCGGCCCTCGGCTTCCAGCTTTGCCTTGTCATCATCGCTCAGAGCCAGAGCCGCGCGGTCATAGACGGGTGGGCGTCCACGCGACAGCGCGATCTTGCGCTTGCGGTCCAGTTCGTCTGCCGTCTCGTAGCAGGGATAGAGCAGGCCCATCTCGCGCAACTTGTCTGCGGCGGCGTCATATTCGGCGAACCGGTCAGACTGGCTGAAGCTGTCGTCCCAGGTCAGGCCCAGCCAGGCAAGGTCGGTGCGGATGCCGTCCTCATATTCCTGTGTCGAGCGTTCTGTATCGGTGTCATCAATGCGCAGAATGAACTTTCCCTGCTGCCCCTTGGCGAACAGCCAGTTGATCAGCGCCGTGCGCACATTGCCAACGTGCAAGCGGCCAGTGGGGGAGGGTGCAAAGCGAACAATCGGTGCAGTCATGGAAAAAACCTGTTTTGAAGCGTGCTTTCGACATCAAATTGCGCAAAAAGCCAAGGGAGGGATGCCACATTCTTGCTAATGTGCGTGCTATTGTGCGAGGGGCAACTGAGTCGCCGTCGAGGAGAGCTAGATGAGACTGGGCTGTATTCTTATCGCAGCGGGCCTGCTTGCGGCCTGCGGACAGGAGCGTGAGGCCGCGCCAGCAGAGGCGCCTGTCGCCGCACCTGCGCCGTCGGAATCATCAGAACTGAGCAGCGCGCTGGAAGAAGAGCCTGCGCCGCTGCCGGCCGATGATGTCGATTACCAGACGCTGTCAGGATACGATTCCACCTGGTATGTCAGTGCAGGCTGGCCGGGGGAGTATCCAGCCGGATTTGCCGTTCTGGATGCAGGTATCAGCGCGCCCGCCTGGACCGTACCGAATGGCGATCGCGAGGCTGATGCCAGCTGCACTCTGCCGCAATTCGCCAATTACCAGCTCTGGAACACTGAGCGCGTGGAGGGCGACGACCTTCGCTTCTTCGTCGCGACCAAGACATTCCCGGTAACGCTCAACCAGAATGCCAGTGTGGAATACATTTCCGATGGTGAAATTCGCAAGCTTGAACTGACTGCGGGCGACCAGCTGACTTTCCTGCGCTATCTGGGCGAGGGGTTCACCGTCTTGTCGTTTGAAGGCGTCGAGTACGGGATCAACGAGGCCGAGTTGCGCGATGTCAGCGATATCGGTTCAATGCCCACGGTCGAAGACCAGTGGGTGCGTGTCACCTGCGCAGATGGCAGCCAGCCCTGGCTGCTCTATGCGGCGATGATAGAGCTCGACGGGGTGGTGCCATCGCCCATGCTGGCCTACGGCGAGTCATGGGACATTGCGCCTGAAGACGTTGAGCAGGTTCGCGCCGAGGCCGAGGCCAACCGCCTTGCCTATGAGGGGCTGGAGCCCGGCGTTCTGGAGTAAACGTCCATCGCGATGGCATTCAACCGACCTCGCAGGGCCAGCAGGATGATGCTTGCGCTGACAGAGATCGCGGCCATGCCTGCCAGCTGGACTGGAAACGCGATGCCGGCGTCAATCAGGTATCCTGTTACCAAAGGGGAAAGCGCAGAGGCGAGCACGATGGCGGCGAAGGTCAGCGCGCGAACCTCTCCCAGATATCGAAGTCCGAACAATTCCGGCATCAGCGTGCCGGCAAGGGCGGAATCCGTTCCTGCGGTCAGCCCGATCAGCACCATTGCCACGGGAATCACCCACACAGCGTCCACCGGCCAGAGCAGCGCGAGGCCCGCGGCCATCGGCAGCTGATAGACGGCCATCATGGCGCGGGCGCTGAATCTGTCGATCAGTCCGCCTGCAAACAGGCTGGCAACGATCCGGGCCAGCGCAAAGGCGGTAAAGGTGGCAGCGAACAGGCCTGCGCTCCACCCCTTCACATCGGTCAGGTGCAGTTGATGGAAGAATAGCGCTGTCATCATGGCCGCCGGGTTCACCGCGCACAGGATCAACACCCAGAAAACCGGCGCGCGCAGGACCTCCCGTCGCCGCCAGCTTTGTTTGGCCGGGGCAGGGCGCGTACTTTCTGTCTCTGTCAGATCTGTTGCCTGGCCTTCCGGCATGCGGTCCTTCGCCAGCAGGCCCCACAGCACCGGGCCAAGGCCAAGCGCCAGCGCGGCGGCTGACAGGGTCCAGGCCAGCCGGTCGCCGGTCAGGGCAATCAGCGCCACCGCCGCCGCCGGAACGATGGCAATGCCCGCCGCATGGCCCAGAGACACAATGCTGACCGCCATGCCGCGCCGCGCTTCAAACCACCGCCCGGTCGCCGTCATCGCCACATGGCCCATCATGCCCTGGCCGAACAGGCGCAGCAGCAAATAGGCCGCAAACAGCATGACCGGGCCCTGCACCCCCGCCATGACGAGGCAGGCCAGCGACAGTCCGGCAACGGTAATCATCGCCGCCGTGCGCGCCCGCACGCGGTCCACGATCTTGCCGAATTCCAGCAGGATCAGCGCGCTGGACGTGGTGGCCAGCGCATAGACAAGGCCCAGTGAGCCGTGGCTGAAGCCGAACCGCTCGATCAGCGCAGAATTGGAGAGCGACACAAAATAGGTTTGCCCGAAGGCAGACCCCATCGTCATCAGGAACCCGGCCAGCAGCCAGCGGAAATTCCCGATGAGAAACCTAGTCATCCCGGAACCGGTTCGTGATCGGATAGCGCCGGTCGCGGCCGAAATTCTTGCCGCCGACCTTCACGCCGGGCGGGGCCTGACGGCGCTTGTACTCCGCGATGTAGAGCAGATGCTCGATCCGTTTCACCACGGCCCGGTCATGCCCGCGGGCGAGGATGGCCTCGATCGGCTCTTCCGCGTCCACCAGGCCGCGCAAAATGTCATCCAGCACGTCATAAGGGGGCAGGGAGTCATCATCGCGCTGGTCTTCGCGCAGTTCGGCGCTTGGTGGCTTGGTGATGATCCGCTCCGGGATCACTTCGCCGCCGGGGCCCAGCGCGCCGCGCGGCACCATCGTGTTGCGCCACTTGGCCAGCTCGAACACTTCGGTCTTGTAGAAATCCTTCAGCGCATTGTAGCCGCCGCACATGTCGCCATAGAGCGTGGCATAGCCCACCGCCATTTCAGACTTGTTGCCCGTGGTTACCACCATATGGCCGAACTTGTTCGACAGCGCCATCAGCGTCACCGCGCGCAGGCGGGACTGGATGTTCTCTTCCGTCGTGTCCGGCTGGGTGCCGGCAAACTGTTCGCCCAGCATCTCGTCCAGCGCGCCGACGCCGGGGGCAATATTGATGCTGTCATATGTCACGCCCAGCGCCTCTGCGCAGGCCTTGGCGTCTTCCAGACTGTCCGAGGACGTATATTTCGACGGCATCATCACACACCAGACCCGTTCCGGCCCCAGCGCGTCCACCGCAATCGCCGCCGTCAGGGCCGAGTCGATCCCGCCCGACATGCCCAGCACGACGCCGGGAAAGCGGTTCTTGTTGACATAATCGCCCAGCGCCATCACCGCCGCGCGGTATTCGGCATGCCAGCCCTCGGTCAGCTCCGCCTTCGCCTCGCTGGCGAAGCGGTGCGTGGCCGGATCATATTCCACCAGCGCCGTGCCGGTCACGAAATCGCCGAGCAATTGGTGCTCTGTCCCGTCATGGTCCACGGCGTAGGAGCTGCCGTCAAAGACCAGCTCGTCCTGCCCGCCCACCTGGTTGACGAACAGATAGGGCACGCCAGTCTTGCGCCAGGCCGAAAACGTCGTGTGCCGCTCCACCTGCACGGTCCGCCGCCAGGGCGAGCCATTCGGCACAATCAGCATCTCTGCCCCGGCATCATGCAACAGGCTGGGCACGCGCGGATACCAGATGTCCTCACAGATCGCGACGCCGATCTTCACGCCCTGAAACTCGAACACGGGCAGGTTTTCGTCGCCGGCATCGAAGATGCGCTTTTCGTCGAACACGCCATAATTGGGCAGTTCGCGCTTGTCATAGCGGCCCTTGATGGCCCCGCCAGACAGCCAGACGGCGGAATTGTAGCGCTTGCCATCTTCGGCCCAGGGCGACCCGATGATGATGTCCGGCGCGCCGTCTGTTTCAGCGGCCAGATCGCGCACCGCCTGCATGGAATCCTCCACCGCCGCGGGCTTCAGCACCAGATCCTCGGCCGGATAGCCCAGGATGAACAATTCCGACAGCACGACCAGATCGGCGCCCGCCGCTTTCCCCTCGGCCAGCGCGCCCCGTGCCAGCTCCAGATTGCCCCCAATATCCCCCACCACCGGGTTCAACTGCGCGACCAAGATTCTCAGCTTTTTGCTCATATGGAGCATTTAGAGGGCTGCGAAGGGATTAGCAATCGGCAAGCGCCGGATGCCCGTAGGGTGGGTTGAGCGAAGCGATACCCACCACCCAATCGTGACGGCCGCCTCGAGGCGAATCCCCTTGCAACCAAGGAGAGATCGCTCAATCCTCTTGCCATGGCAGACTATCGCCGCGTCTTCGTCCCCGGGGCGACATACTTCTTCACGCTGAACCTCCAGGATAGGCGCAGCGATCTGCTTGTCCGTCATATTGGTGCGCTCCGCGAAAGCTGGAGCGATATGCGCCGGGCCTGGCCGGTCGACACGCTGGCGGCGGTCGTACTGCCAGACCATATGCATCTCGTGCTCGCCCTGCCGGAAGGGGATGCGAATTATCCGGCGCGCTTGCGCCTGTTCAAGAGCGGTTTCACCCGCCGCCTGCCGGAGGCAGAAAAGTCAACCGGCCGGAAGGGTGAGCGCCGCGTATGGCAGCGCCGATATTGGGAACACATGATTCGCGACGAGGCCGACCTCATCGCGCATGTGGACTATGTGCACAACAATCCCGTGAAGCACGGATATGCGACGTCCCCGGATCATTGGCCTTTCTCGACCTGGCACCGGCAGGGAGGCAACGGCGTCACGACTGGCTAGCCCGGCATGGTGGGTATCGCGCTGCTCAACCCACCCTACGAAGACCGCAACCCCGTAGGGTGGGTCCAAGCAAAGCGATACCCAC
The DNA here is from genome assembly GCF_000682715.1 of Hyphomonas atlantica corrig. Taxonomy (GTDB): domain Bacteria; phylum Pseudomonadota; class Alphaproteobacteria; order Caulobacterales; family Hyphomonadaceae; genus Hyphomonas; species Hyphomonas atlantica. The sequence goes on from NZ_AWFH01000012.1 coordinate 61,729, forward strand.
CACCAGCTCCCCCCTCAGCCAGCGCGCCCCGCGCCAGCTCCAGATTGCCCCCAATATCCCCCACCACCGGGTTCAACTGCGCGACCAGGATTCTCAGCATTTTGCTCATATGGAGCATTTAGAGGGCTGTGATGGGAAGGTCAGGTGCAATGATAAAGCCCCGTATCGCCGTAGGGTGGGTTGAGCCAAGCGATACCCACCTAACGTCACAGATTGATATTTCGTTTTAATTAGCAAAAGAACCACGCGAGAGATTAGTGTGGATCGTTGTGCATTTTAGGATAGAATGTAGTTTCACCTAGGCGCGATGACCTTACGAAGGAATGGTATGAGTGATCCGAGAGTATCAGGCACCGTCAGGACGCTGGAGAAATTGTATCCAGGTTCTGAAGTGTCTCATTCATCATGTTCAGAGTTTGAGTTTTTGGAACGAAATCCCGAGCTAAAACTGCAAAACGGAGTAAATTTCGGAACGCTACGAAGGGATGGAAGAGTTCTACTTTGGCAACGCATCAAAAACGGAGCAGTGTTTTGGTTTGAGCTCACACGACGTGGTATTCCTCTTGGCAGTAAGGAAACGAAGGTTCTTGATGCTTTCGACAAAACGCAACGAGGCCTGTTCGCGGAACATGAAAATCGCGCTGCTCAGTCATCTTCTCGAATGGCGAGCTTTAGCGCTTTCGGAAATATCTTGGTAGCACGATACTTGCGGGGAAGAGCTGCCTCGAACTTTTGGACTCCGCAACTCATCCTATCTGAAGTTCAAAGTTTATCGCTACAAAGATATGAAGGAAGTCCCTGTACGTCGGGCATAGTTTTCACGTCCGAACCCACTATCTTCGTTAAAAAGCTAGACAAAACCCTCTACGATTTGGAAGGAGTGGATTACGAAGGAACGTTCGATGTAGACTTTTTCTCTTCTCCGCCCACTTATCGGTATGTCGATGGCAAGAATGCGTTTTATGTCGTCGATAACTCTCGTAAAATAATTGGTGTACTTCGGATTCGGTCTCCAATGTCCTACACCGTTTATGATAGGGCTGTATTCAGCCACCTTAGAAGTGTTTTCGAGCTGGAAGCTGGTCGTACTTTTGTCGCTATAAGTAACAATCAGGGGACTGTAACGGTACAGAGTCGGAACGGCCTTCAGCTTAGGTGGAAGAACTTATTTTGGTCTGTCTGCGACACTGACATCATCGTCGATTTCCTCATTGAATTTGGATTGGAAGTGCCGCTGGCTACAAAAATAGTCAGTCTACTGTTTGCGATCAGTGACATGCGTTTTGGTGCGCTGCTCCTCGTTGTCGATAGTGATTGCGCATTACCGAGGTCTGCAGGAAGCATTGGGGGAACAGACTTCTCTGCAGCCCTGAAAGAACTCTCGAAAGGCAAAACGGTGACACAGGCAATGGAGAGTAATGAGATTTTAGGTATTCTTACCTCTGACGGATTGACCACAATTAACAAAGACGGCGTCGTGTTGAGCGCCGGTGATATTATAGATTTGTCTGGGCCCGGTGAATCTAGCGTGACCGGAGGTGGTAGAACACAAGCTGCGGTAGCTGCGTCGCGGTTTGGGGTAGCTTTGAAAATCTCAGAAGACGGTCCAATCACCGTCTTTCACAAAGGGGACTGCGTAATCAAAATGCAGAGGTGAATACAGCACATCTGGGTCTTCCTCTTAACATCCCAATCCGTCTGATAAATTCCCCCTCCATACTCCATCCCCATGAACGCACAGGCTAACATTCTGGAACGTGGGCTGGAGCAGGCGGCTTTGGCGGTGCTGGGGGCGTCGGCTCTGGGGAATTTGCATCTGGAGCCGTCGCACATCGGGCGGGGGCTGGCGCAGCGGATTTCCGGGCGCCTGCGTCAGGTGGAAAGCCTTGTCCGCCGCATCCTGTTCCTCATGGCCTTGCGGCTTAATTACGTGCCTGCCCCGAAAACGGATGCCGCGCCCCGGCCAGCGGCCGCGCCCGCCCTGCCGGACGGGGTGGAGCTGGCAGAGTTTCCCCGCGTTGCCGTGCGGCGGCTGTCGCTTTTGCCTCCGAAACGGGCCTTTGGCACGGACGCGCAATTCCCTGACACGCTTCAGGCGCGCCTGCGCCCCGGCGGCCCGGTCAGCCCGGCGCGGCTGGTCCAGCGGATTGCCGCCCTGCGGCGCGTGTTCAAGGATCCGGACGGGCATGTGAAACGCCTGGCGCGGCATCTCTACCGGCTGAAATCGGCGGGGGAGCCGCGGCCCATGATCGGCCCGGCGGACAGCGCCTATCGCCTCTCGCCAGAGCTTGGCGCGCTGGCGACGCTCTTGCCCTCACAGATCCATGCCGCGCTGGATGGCTGGGACAGCTCGCCCTGATATTCGTCTGATAAGGAGATCGTCTTGCCGGCGCGCGCCCCGCGTGTCCGGCCATTCGTGCTGGCGTTCGCGGGGAAGGGGGTCAGGCGAAGGCCTGCTCGTCCACCACGAAGGGGCCAAGGTCTTCATAGAAGCAATACTGGTTGCGCCCGCGCCCCTTGGATTCGTACAGCGCCATGTCGGCGGCCTTCAGCAGCGGTTCGGTGCTCATGCAGTCAAACGGCGCGGCGGCAATTCCGATAGAGGCGCTGACCCGCACGCGATGGCCGCTGGACAGGCTGTAAGGCTCCGCCAACTGACGGTTCAGCCGCATCGCCAGGCCCTCCGCCGCCAATCTGGACGGCGCTGTCTGGCAGACGACGAAGAATTCATCGCCGCCAATGCGCGCGCACCAATCGCTTTCGCGCAAAGTGGACTGCATCCGCGCGGCAACGGCTTTGAGAACCTCGTCACCCGCGCCATGACCATACGTATCGTTGACCGCCTTGAAGCCGTCGAGATCCAGCGCCAGCACATGAACCGGGTTCCGGCTCGTGGCCTCTTCCAGGATCTTGTCCATGGCCGCGCGGAATTTCCGCACATTCGCCAGGCCCGTCAACGGATCGGTGGAGGCAAGCAATTCGGTTTCTTCCTGCCGGGTCTGCTTTTCGGTCACATCCGTCGCCGTGCCGATATAGCCAATGATCCGTCCCCGGTCATTATAATGCGGCTTTCCGGACATGGACATCTTGTAGGTCTGGCCGTCAATATCCGTGAACGTTCCAATGATATCCTTGTAGGCGCCGAATGATTGCAATGCCGCGCGAAGGATTTCCAGGTTTTCCCCGGAATACTGGATGATATCGCGATAGTCGCATCCGACAATGGTTTCCCGGCCGCCCTTCATCCGCTCCAGGAAGCTGCCTTCCGCATAAATCATGTGACCGGCAGCATCGGTTTCCCAGAAGAGATCCGCGGCAACAGAGGCGAAGTTCGACAACCGGTCCAGAGTTTGTTCCGATGTGTCGCTTTCCGCCTGCAGCCTTTCGAAAGCGCGGGAAATGGTCTGGTGAGACGGCCAGAAGATCAACAGGATTTCCGCGAACAGCATCAGGACTCCGGCCATCAGGGAGAGATCCTGAATCTGAGTCAAAGTGGCTCTCCGGCGATCAGAAACAGTTTCCCAGGTGCTGACAGCATCATTCAGCCGCCGCGCCAGAACGCCATCCGCCATCTGCTGGACCGCTTTTGCGTGACCCGCCCCATTTTCCGGCTCATCCAGCAGGCGATCGACATGCAAGAGCATGGCCTGAATCTGTTGGTTGAGCGGTTCGCTTCCCCCCGTGTAAAGATTATGCGCGAGTTTCGCAGACTGACTGCGGGAGATGAGCTTCGCATGCGATTCTTCAAACAGGCGCGCATTGGTCTGAAGCTCGTTCCGGTCTTCCAGGTCGTACGTTTCGGAATAATCGTCCGCAATGTGAGCAATTCGCTGCAGCAACATCCGCTGGCGACCGCTCATATTGATAGTGGACGCATCCTGCGCGCCCTGATGAAGCGCCTCGCGGGAAACGATATGGCTGGTCATCAGCAGGCCGAAGATCAGCGCCAAGGCAATAATATACCGCCTCCACAGCGCCTTCAGGTCTTGAGGGCTGCTCAGGTCGTTCAATCGACGAAGGGTGCGGACACCAAGAAACATGGTGACCCATATCGCAGGGTAAGGTTAAAATCAGGTGCTACCATCGGGAGAATTTCATTCCCGATGGGTAGATTTCGTTTACTTTTGGTGGGCTGGATGCCGGACTTGCTAGATATCCAGCTCTTCCACGAACGCGGCATTTTCCTGAATGAAGCGAAACCGCAATTCGGCTTTCTTGCCCATCAGCGTGTTGATCAGTTCCTCGGCCGGAACCTCCACATCGTCGATCGCTTCCAGAGTCACCCGGGCCAGCGTCCGCGTCGCCGGGTTCATCGTGGTCTCTTTCAACTGACCGGGATTCATCTCTCCCAAACCCTTGAAGCGCGTCATGTCGACTTTTTGATTGGGCTTGAAGTTTTCCTTCATTTTTTGCGCCCGGTCGGCATCATCCATCGCGTAGACGATCGTGCCTTTGTTGGAGAGCTTGTAGAGCGGAGGCATCGCAAGGAACAAACGCCCACTTTCGATCAGGCCCGGAGTCATCCGGTAGAAGAAAGTGATAAGCAGGCTGGCAATATGCGCGCCGTCGACGTCCGCATCGGTCATGATGATGATGCGGTCATAGCGCAGGTCATCCATGTCGAATTTCTTGCCCAGTTGGGTGCCGAGCGCGAGGGAGAGGTCGTTGATCTCCTGATTGTTCATCATCTTGTCGAGCGAGGCGCTTTCGACATTCAGGATTTTTCCGCGCAGAGGCAGGATGGCCTGGGATTTCCGGTCGCGTGCTTGCTTCGCAGAGCCGCCAGCGGAATCCCCCTCGACGAGGAAGAGTTCCGTGCCTTCTGGTCCCTTGTCGGAACAATCGGCCAGCTTGCCTGGCAGGCGGAGTTTCTTGGTCGCGGACTTGCGTGAGATCTCTTTTTGCTTGCGGCGGCGCTGGCGTTCCTCGGCACGCTCAACCGCCCAGCTCAGCAGCTTGTCGGCTTCTTTCGGGCTGCCGGCCAGCCAGTGATCAAACCGGTCGCGCACAGAGTTTTCGACAAGGCGGAAGGCCGCTGTGGTCGAGAGCTTGTCCTTGGTTTGGCCGACAAATTCCGGCCCCTTGATGAAGACCGAAAGGAGCAGGCCAGAATGGCCCATAATGTCCTCGGCGGTAATCTCGGACGCCTTCTTGTTTCCCGTCAGCTCACCGAAATTGCGCAGGCCTTTGGTGATCGCTGCGCGGAAACCCGCTTCATGCGTTCCGCCATCCGGGGTCGGAATAGTATTACAGTAGGATCGTGAAAAACCGTCAGATTCGCCGAAACCGGCGCGCGTCCAGGCAATTGCCCATTCGACCTTGCCTTCGCCGCCCTGGTCTACAAGACCGGTGAAGGCCGCATCGGTGATCGTGGCCTTGTCCTTGAAGACTTCGTCCAGTTGATCAGCCAATCCGTTCGGATAGGAGAGGGTGGCCTCGGCCGGAACTTTGGAGTCCTCGGGCAGCAAAGCCGGATCACAGCTCCAGCGAACTTCGACGCCGCGATAGAGATAGGCTTTCGAGCGGGCCATCTGGAACAGGCGGGCCGGGCGGAAACGCATTTTTTCGCCGAATATCTGGAAGTCCGGCTTGAACTTCACCGCGGTGCCACGACGGTTCGGAGCGGTGCCGACCTTTTTCAGCTTGTCCTGCGGAATGCCGCGAGAGAATGTCTGCCGGTACAGAACCTTGTCGCGGGCAACTTCAACCTCGACCAGTTCGGACAGCGCGTTCACCACGGAAATACCCACCCCGTGCAGGCCGCCTGCGGTTTCATACGCCTTGTCAGAGAATTTACCACCCGCGTGGAGTGTCGTCATGATCACTTCCAGCGCGGACTTTTTCGGAAATTTCGGGTGTGGATCCACCGGAATGCCCCGTCCATTGTCAGTGACGGTGATGAAGCCTTCGGCGTCGAGCTTGATCTCGATCCGGCTTGCATGGCCGGCGACGGCCTCGTCCATGGAATTGTCCAGCACTTCGGCGAACAAATGGTGATAGGCGCGCTCATCCGTGCCGCCGATATACATGCCCGGACGTTTGCGGACAGGTTCGAGGCCTTCGAGGACCTCGATATCCTTGGCGGAATAGCCGGTACTTTCTGTACTCATTTGATCAAACAGCTTTGCTTGCTTGGCGGCTGCCATATGATGTCTCCGATAAGGGCGGGCGACTCAAAGTCGATATGGGAGCACATACAATGACGGCCTCGATTAATACCGCGTTAACCCTGGAGAGTGGGCTTACATTCCCCAATCGGCTTGTGAAAGCGGCCATGACAGAGGGACTCGCAGATCCTCGCAACCGGGTAACTGAAGCTCATCTGACATTGTATCGCCGCTGGGCGGAAGGTCGGATAGGCGGAATGATCACCGGAAACGTCCAGATTGACCGCAATCATCTCGAACGTGCCGGGAATGTGGTCATTGATGGCAAGCCGTCAAATGAAGAGATGGATATGTTTTCCCGTTGGGCCGAGGCGGGCAAATCCCACGGTGCAGCGATGATCATGCAGGTCAGTCATGCTGGCCGCCAGACTCCGAAACTGATCAATCGGCGTCCGGCAGCGCCGAGCCCGGTGCCGCTTGGCCTGCCTGGCGGCCAGTTCGGTCAGCCGCGAGCCATGACGAGCGAAGAGATTCGCGGCGTCATTGAGGGTTTCGGCAATGCGGCCAATGTGGCGAAGAAGACTGGCTTTGATGGCATTCAGGTTCACGCGGCGCATGGCTATCTGCTCTCTTCCTTCCTGTCGCCGCTCGCAAACCAGAGACAGGACGAATATGGCGGCCCCCTGGAGAATCGGGCGCGATTGCTGGTTCAATGCGTGGAAGAAGCGCGAATCGTCGGCGGACCCGGCTTCTCGGTCTCGGTGAAGCTGAACTCAGCCGATTTCCAGAAAGGTGGCTTCAGCTTTGAAGACTGCCTGGCCGTGATCGACATTCTGAACGATCTGGGCGTGGATTTCGTCGAGATTTCGGGGGGCAATTACGAGCAGCCGCGCATGATGGATACTGAAGGACTGGAGCCGGTTTTCGAACAAGGTATCAGCGAGTCGACGCGAAAGCGTGAAGCCTACTTCCTGAAGTATGCGAAAGCTGTTCAGGAGCGCAGCCGGTTACCGCTGATGGTGACGGGCGGATTCCGCACGACAGAGGCGATGAATTCTGCGCTTGCAGAAGGGGAGGCGGACCTGATCGGGATCGGTCGTCCGCTATGCGTAGATACGGATACGCCGAGAAAACTGCTGTCGGGAGAGATCAGCGAGACAGATCGTTGGGAAAACCAGCTGCGCCTTGGGCCGGGAATTCTTTCGCCAACATCTCCCATCAAGTTCGTCAAGATGTTGAACGGGTTTGGCGCAATTGGCTGGTACTATGAACAATTGCGTCGACTCGGTGCGGGAGACGCGCCCAAGCCAAAGCTCGGTTTGTTCACGGCCTTCCTGGCAAATCAGAAGAATGAAAAGCGTACGGAATCCGCCCGAAAGGCTGCAACCCCCTGATTGCACAGGCTTTCCACAATTGAGAGGGTTTCCTGCGCATTGCGACGCTTGAACCTCAAGGGCGCGAACGCCACATCTGGTACAATGCCCGACTCCTGCCATCATGGTATGAGAGGGTTTATTCGAGCTGCCGCCAGCCGGGGCTCAATTTGAAGAAGGAGGCATTGTATATGCCAGGCATAAAAAACCTTCCGGTGTTGCCGCTTCGGGACATCGTCGTGTTCCCAGACATGGTCGCCCCCCTCTTTGTGGGGCGAGACAAGTCTGTTCGGGCTCTCGAAATGATCGAAGAGGCCGACAATGAAATCATGCTGGTTGCCCAGCGAGATGCTGCGATTGACGACCCGGACGCCGATGACGTGCATTCGGTCGGAACGATCGCGACGATTCTGCAATTGCTGAAATTGCCCGACGGCACAGTGAAAGTGCTCGTTGAGGGCAAGACTCGTGCGCGCCTGAATCAACTATTCGATCGCGGCGAGTATTTCGAAGCCGAGATTGAAACGCTGGAAGAAGCTGACGGCGCCGATGGCGACGTGCAGGCGCTGATGCGTGCGGTGCAGGAGCAGTTTGAGAATTACGTCAAACTGAACCGCAAGATCCCGCCGGAATCTGTCACCACGATTGCTGCTCTGACAGAGCCGGGACGTCTTGCTGATGCAGTCGCGTCAAACCTGTCTGTCAAACTCTCCGAGAAGCAGGAATTGCTCGAACTTCCAGAGGCGAAAGATCGTCTTGAGAAGGTCTTCGCCCTCATGGAAGGCGAAATGGGCATGCTGCAAATGGAGCGGAAGATCAAAAACCGCGTGAAGCGGCAGATGGAGAAGACCCAGCGCGAATATTACCTGAATGAGCAGATGAAGGCGATCCAGCGCGAGCTGGGTGAGCAAGGCGGAGACGGCGGCGAGCGCGATGAGCTGGCCGAACTCGACCAGAAGATTGCCGACGCACCCCTGTCTGAAGAGGCTCGCACCAAGGCTGAAGCCGAGATCAAGAAGCTGCGCCAGATGTCGCCAATGTCGGCGGAATCCACGGTCGTGCGGAACTATCTCGAATGGCTCCTCGCCCTGCCTTGGGGCACGCGCAAGGATATCCAGACCAATCTGGGCAAGGCCGAGCAACAGCTCGATGATGACCATTATGGTCTCGACAAGGTGAAAGAGCGGATCCTGGAATATCTCGCCGTGCAAAAGCGTACTGGCAAGATGAAGGGTCCGATCCTCTGCCTCGTTGGCCCTCCCGGTGTTGGCAAGACCTCGCTCGGCCGCTCCATCGCAGAAGCAACAGGGCGCGACTTCGTGCGCGTGTCGCTTGGTGGCGTGCGGGATGAAAGCGAGATTCGCGGCCACCGCCGGACCTATATCGGCTCTATGCCGGGACGGATCATCCAGTCTCTGAAGAAGACGAAGACGGGCAATCCGCTCTTCCTGCTCGACGAGATCGACAAAATGGGCATGGACCATCGCGGTGATCCGGCATCTGCCCTGCTGGAAGTGCTGGACCCTGAGCAGAACTCCACGTTCAACGACCATTATCTGGAAGTCGATTACGACCTTTCAGACGTGATGTTCGTGACGACGGCGAACTCGCTCAACATGCCTCAGCCGCTTCTGGACCGGATGGAGATCATCCGCATCGCCGGCTACACGGAAGACGAAAAGGTGGAGATCACCAAGCGTCACCTCATCCCGCAGGTTCGTGAAGATCACGGCCTGAAGGAAGGGGAGTGGGTGGTTGAAGAGGCGGCAATTCGCGACCTCGTTCGCTACTACACGCGAGAGGCCGGTGTGCGCAGCCTGAAGCGGGAAATCGCGCGTCTGGCTCGCAAAGCCGTTCGGAACCTGGCGGACAAGGAAGGCGAAACCCTCACGGTCACGTCTGACAATCTCGCCGAATTCGCTGGCGTGCGGAAATTCCGTTATGGCCTTGCCGACGAGACGGATCAGCTGGGCGCTGTCACGGGTCTTGCCTGGACAGAAACCGGCGGCGACCTGCTCACCATCGAAGCCGTGAAGATGCCGGGACGCGGCAACATGAAGGTCACGGGTAACCTCCGCGACGTCATGAAAGAGTCGATCCAGGCGGCCAGCTCGCTCGTGCGCTCACGCTCTGTGATGCTGGGCATCAAGCCGACCGTGTTCAATACGACGGACATCCACGTCCACGTGCCGGATGGCGCAACGCCAAAGGATGGTCCATCCGCCGGTATCGCCATGACCACGGCCATCGTCTCCTTGCTCACCGGAAACCCGGTGGACCGGGAAGTTGCCATGACCGGCGAAGTGTCCCTGCGCGGACGCGTTCTGCCGATTGGCGGCCTGAAGGAGAAGCTGCTTGCAGCGCTTCGCGGTGGCATCAAGACGGTTCTGATCCCGGAAGAGAACGAGAAAGATCTCGAAGACATTCCGGAGAATGTGAAGACCGGCCTGAAGATCGTGCCCGTGTCGGACATCAATGAAGTGCTGGAGATTGCCCTGACACGTCCACTGTCGCCGATTGAATGGTCGGAAGCGGATGAGGCGGCCCTGCAGGCTTCCCTGGCTGGCCAGAGTGGCGTTCAGGCGACCGATCCGGCGCGTCCGCACTAAGGCAAGTATCCCACAAATTGCAGGCGGCCGTTCAAACACTGAATGGCCGTCTTGCTTTTTTTCTCAAGGCCGTGCATTGGAGCGGGATTGGGGCGGTTAGCTCAGTTGGTAGAGCATCTCGTTTACACCGAGAGGGTCAGCGGTTCGAGCCCGTTACCGCCCACCATTTTCCCCTTGATGATCTACGTTCCTGAAGGCGACTAATCGCAAAGAACAGGCTCGTGTGTCGATTGAGCGGGCATTCGATTTGACCTGGCCTGCAAACTGGAATCCGGTGCGTCTGGCGTCGCCGAGACGTGGAATTTGGTCTGCGATTCTGGTGAGACGTTTCCACTTCGCGCCGAGAAAGTGTGGCGAAAATGCCAACCTTGTCATTATTTTTTCAAATTGCGGTTTGTGAAAAGTTTTCAAAGCTCACAGGTTTCTGCGCGCCGAATTGCTCCAAGTCCCGATAAACACAGGTAAAATCGAGTAAAAATCAGGGTGAAAACGGTTTCATTGCGCAAATGGGTCAATTTAAAAATTACGTTTTTTCAATGATGCCCACTTGATAGCGCAAACATTTGGTGATGGATTGGCTCTCGGGTAGGCCGGAATGCCGTCGTATTCTGCCTGGCCGAGACAAGCATTGAAGACTGGCACCTGATTTTGAGTCGCCTGTCTCAGGGAGGATTGTAATGACTGTTTCCACGGACAAGCTCCGTGCAGCTTCTGCACGGAAAGTAAAATGGGGTACGCTGCTGTGCGGCGCGTCCGCGGTGTCTCTTCTGTCGGCCATGCCAATGGCAGCGCACGCTCAAGAGGCGGCTGAAGAGACCCTTACGCAAGATGTTGTGGTCGTGCAGGGGATCCGCGGATCGCTCGAGCGCGCCATGGATATCAAGCGCGACTCGAATGGTGTCGTTGACGCCATTTCTGCCGAAGACATCGGCAAATTCCCGGACACGAACCTGGCTGAATCGCTTCAGCGCATCACCGGCGTGTCCATCAACCGCGTAAACGGTGAAGGGTCTGAGATCACCGTTCGTGGTTTCGGCCCAGGCTTCAACCTGGTCACCCTGAACGGCCGCACCATGCCAACCGCCAAGGTTCGCGCGATCGGTGCGCGCGGCAACTATGGCTCCGGTGGTGATCGCGCGTTCGACTTCTCGAACCTCGCCTCCGAAGGCGTCAACGGACTGGAAGTCTACAAGACGGGTCAGGCCGTTCTGCCATCAGGTGGCCTCGGCGCGACCGTCAACATCAAGACACGGACGCCATTTGACGATCCAGGTCTGAACGCTTCTTTCTCGGCCAAGGCAATCAACGATACGAGTGTTGAATCTGGTGATGATTTCACGCCAGAGCTTTCCGGCCTCGCAAGCTGGACCGACGATTCTGATCGGTTTGGTATCGGCGTCTTTGGTTCTTACTCCAAGCGCGATTCCGCCGCGCCATCCCAACAGGTCAATGACTGGTTGGTCTTCGACCCGGCAGTTGACGGATCGTTTGAAGATTCCGGCTATGTCCGGGGTGACGGATCCACGCAGATCACCAACGCGCCAAAGGATGGCCAGCTCTACGCCATTCCTCAGGACAGCCGCTACGACCTCTCGGAAATTTCCCGTGAGCGGATCAACGGCCAACTGGTCCTGCAATTCCGTCCGATCGACAATCTGACACTGACGGGTGATTACACCTTTGCGAAAACGGAAGCAGAAGAGCTTCGTTACGAGCAGACAAACTGGTTCGCCACGCCGTTCGATCAGATCATTTTTGACAATGATGGCCCGGTTGCCAGCGCTGTGTTCCTTCAGGAAAACAACAATGGTTCCAAGGACATCGGCTTTGAGCAAACCAATCGTGCGGTCAAGGACGAGCTGAACTCCTTCGGCTTCAATGCTGAGTGGGAACTCTCTGATCGTGGCACGCTGATCTTTGACGCGCACAGCTCGAAATCTGAATCCGGTGGCAACAACCCGCTGGGCCACGCGACAACCTTCGTGTCGATGGGTGCGCCCGTTATCCTTCAGCACTCTGTTGATTACCGTAGCGGTTCGCCAATCCAGTCCTACACAATTGACGATTCCGTGCGCGGAAACGGCAATGGCGTTCTGGACGTAGGTGATCTTGGTACGCAGGTTCAGCGGAGCAACTCCGCGAACATGCAACACGAGGTCGACGAAATTGACCTGCGCTATGTCTGGGAATTCGACAACAGCAGCCTGACGGTTGGTGGTAACTACCGTGATAGCACGATGGATCGCTGGACCTTCACGACCCAGCAGGACCTCGGTTCCTGGGGTATTTCCAACCCTGGCGACGTTGAGCAATTTGCCCCAGGTGTCATGGAACAGTACTGCCTGTCCTGCGTCTTCGATGACGTGAAAGTTGGTCAGGGTGATATTGCGTTCAAAGGCGATGCAGCGAAACTGTTCCCGCTTCTGGCGGCTGCCTATCCAGGTGGAACTCTTTCCACCACCGAGTCGCTCGACACGGTCACAGAGGAAATCAAGTCCCTCTACGCTCAGTTCCAGATGGAGAGCGAATTCTTCGGTCGCCCGGCCCGTATGAATGCCGGTATCCGTTATGAGGAGACCGAGGTTGAGTCCGTGGCAGACCAATCGCGTCCTGTGGACGTGCTCTGGACAGCGGATAACGACTTCCAAATCCTGACCAGCGATTCAAGCAGCCTCAGCGGATCCGGTTCCTACGATCATTTGCTCCCGAACTTCGACTTCCAGGTCGACGTGACGGACAATATCGTTGCACGGACGTCGTTCAGCACAACCATTGGCCGGACAGCCTACACCAACCTGTTCGCATCCACTGAAGTGAACGCGCCAAACCGTCCATCCGCACTTGGTGGTCAGGTTACAGCGAAGCTGAACAACCCGGAATTGGCACCGCTGGAGTCCAACAACTTCGATATCTCGCTCGAATGGTACTATGATGATGCGAGCTATCTGTCGGTTGGTTACTTCGACAAGAAGGTGAAGAACTTCATTGGTAACTCGTCCTATGACGGAAACCTGTTCGACCTTCGCGACCCGGCCTCCGGTGAAGCAGGTACGCGCTCCGGCGATGCTCTCGACATCATCGCGGATCTTGGCATCGACCAATCCGAAGCAAACCTGTTCTCGCTGGTTGCCCTGATCGACGCGAATGGTGGTGACGTTGCTGCCGCTCGTACCGAGTTCGAAGGGCTCCTGGTTGGCGGTGCGCTTCCGCAAAGCGAAGTTGACCGTATCCTCGGTGCCTATGACGTTGTGTCCGACGCAAATGATCCTGAACTGGTCTTCGCGATCTCGCAGCTCATCAACAACAATGAAGGCAATATCGACGGTATCGAGATCGCCTGGCAGCACTTCTTCGGTGAAACCGGCTTCGGCGTTCAAGCCAATTACACCATGGTCAACGGTGATGTTGGACTGGACCCAGGCTCCAACCCGTACGAAGAGCAGTTCGCTCTGCTGGGTCTGTCCGACACGGCAAACCTTACGGCGATCTACGAGAAGTACGGCTTCTCCGCTCGTCTGGCCTATAATTGGCGCGATACGTTCCTGAACGAATCGAATGCCGGTGGTGATCGGTCCGGTATCTATGTTGAAGACTTCGGGCAGTATGACCTGAACATCAGCTACGACATCAATGAGCAGCTGGCTGTGTCCTTCGAAGGCATCAACCTGACCGGCGAAGACCAGCGGATTTATCACCGCGTGCCGGAACAGGTCTACTATGTCTATGAGCTGTCACCGCGCTACCAGCTCGGCGTGCGCTACAAGTTCTAATCGGAAACGATTTGGACAAGACGTGAAACCTTCAGGAAAGGCCGCTGCTTGCAGCGGCCTTTTTTGCCCCCGCTTGTCCGGGGCAGGGGATTGTTTCATCATGCAGGAAAAGTGCGGGCCCGAACCAGGCGAGGCGTCGACCGCACGCAGCATTCAAGGGCGGTTCATGGCCAACACGGCACTTCTGAATAATATCGATCATGCGGATCTGAAAATCGTCACGCGCCGCGGCGCCGAGTTTGGCGACAGTGTGAATCAGGTGGCGGTTTACCCCACCGAGTTTTCGGAGCTTCAGCGCGACTACCCCATCTTTTTCCGCAAGGATGAAGCCGGCAATTATTTCTGTGTCGTCCTCATGGGGCTCGACAAGGGCGAAAATCTGTTTCTGGCCGGCGACCGCTGGAATGCGAATTATGTTCCGGCACTGCTGCAGCGCGGCCCGTTTCTGATCGGCTTTCAGGACCAGAATGTCGATGGGAAAGTCCGCCGCGAGCCGGTGATCCATGTCGATCTGGACAATCCGCGTGTCAGCAAGACGGAGGGCGAGCCGCTTTTTCTGGCACAGGGCGGCAATGCGCCGTATCTGCAACATGTCAGCCAGGTCCTGCGCGTGATTGCCATCGGGGACGAAATGACCAAACCGATGTTCGAGGCATTTGATCAGGCGGGTCTGATAGAGCCAGTCTCGCTGGATCTGAAGCTCGACGACCATACTGAATACAAGGTGCCGGATCTGTTCACGCTGAGCGAAGAGCGTCTCGCTGCGCTGGAGGGCGAGATGCTGGAGCGGCTGCACAAGGGTGGCTTTCTGCGCGCGGCATATCTGGTGCTGGCATCGCTGAGCAATGTGAACCGTTTGATCAACATGAAGAACGCCAAACGATCTGCCGCAGGCTGATCGACCAGGAGGAGCCGCGTGTCCGCACTGGACATTCCCCGCAAGACAAAAGTAATGGAAGGCGTCGCGCCAGACGCCATTCCGTATGCGCAATTGATGCGGGATCAGGAACCGGTCATCCTCAAGGACGTGGCGCGCGACTGGCCCCTGGTGCAGCACGGGTTGAAGTCGCCAGACGCCGCGATGGACTATATTGCGCGCTTCTATCAGGGGCGCCCGATTGTCGAGTATCGCTGCGCACCGGGGGAAGGCGGGCGATATTTCTATACTGACGCGGTTGATGGTTTCAATTTCGAGCGGGGGCGTGTGCCGCTGGACGAATTCTTCACACACATTCGCGAGGCGATGGCCAAACGTACGGGCGCATCTGCCTATGTCGGCTCAACCGATCTCGGTATTTTCTTTCCGGGCCTCAGAGATGAGAATGATCTTGTCCTGAATGACGCAATGTTTGATTCGCACGCGCCGCTGGTCAGCATATGGATGGGCAATCACACGATCGCCTCGGCGCACTATGACATGTCGCACAATCTTGCCTGCTGCATGGTTGGCAAGCGGACATTCACCCTGTTTCCCCCGGATCAGGTCGCGAATTTGTATCCGGGCCCGCTGGAGCCGACGCCCGGTGGGCAGGTCGTCAGCATGGTCGACTTCCGCGAGCCGGATCTTGATCGCTACCCCCGGTTTCGTCAGGCCATGGCGGCCGGGCAAGTCGCAGAGCTGGAGCCGGGAGATGTCCTCTTTTATCCGGCCCTCTGGTGGCACAATGTCGAGGGTTTTGGCGACTTCACGGCCATGATCAATTATTGGTGGAACACATCGCCAAGTTTCGTGGACACGCCGCAGAATACGCTTTTGCACGCCATGCTGAGCCTGCGGGATCGTCCCGACCCTGAGAAGCAGGCCTGGAAGGCGCTGTTTGATTACTACATTTTCGGGCCGTCTGATCGCCCCGCTGAACATTTGCCGGAAGCCGCGCAGGGCAATCTGGCCCCGATGGACGAAGTAAGAGCCCGTCGCCTGCGCGCGATGCTTCTGAACAAACTCAACCGTTAGCGCCATAAAGAGGCCGGAGGTTCATGTGAGTACGCAACAGGTAAAAAGAGTCGTTATCGCTGGGGGAGGTACGGCTGGCTGGATCGCCGCCGCCGCATTGTCCCGCATGCTGGGGCCTTTGCTCGACATTACATTGGTGGAATCAGACGCCATCGGCACGGTGGGTGTGGGAGAGGCGACCATCCCCACCCACCGAACCTTCCATCATCTGCTGGGAATAGATGAGCGAGAGTTCATGCGCGCCACCAAGGCGACCTTCAAGCTGGGCATTGCGTTTGAGAATTGGGGCGGCGTCGGGGATCGCTACATCCACTCCTTCGGCCAGGTCGGCAAGCCGAGCTGGATGGGCGAGTTCTACAATATCTGGATGTATGCGCAGGAGCGCGGCATTGGCGATGCGCTCGACGCTTATTGCTTTGAATTGCAGGCTGCCGAAGAGGATCGTTTCTATACGTCTGAAAAGGCCAACATCAATTTCGCCTATCATCTGGATGCGAGCCTGTATGCGAAATTCCTGCGCACATTCAGCGAAGCCAAGGGTGTAAAGCGCGTTGAGGGTTTGATCGACACGGTCGAGCAGGATGGTGAAAGCGGGTTCATCACTGCGCTGAAGCTTCAGTCAGGTGAGCGGATAGAGGGTGACCTCTTCATCGATTGCACCGGCTTTCGTGGCCTGCTGATCGAACAGACTTTGAAGACCGGCTATGAAGACTGGACGCATTGGCTGCCGACGGACAGTGCGCTGGCGGTTCAGACGCGCTCGGTCGGTCCGGCCATTCCCTATACGCGCGCCATCGCGCACCATGCGGGCTGGCAGTGGCGCATTCCGCTTCAGCATCGTGTCGGAAACGGGCTCGTCTTCTGCAGCGAGAACATGCAGCCGGACGAGGCTCAGGAATTCCTTCTGAACAATGTCGACGGGGAGCCGCTCACTGAGCCGCGCCTGATCCGGTACAAGACCGGCCGCCGCCGCAAGGTGTGGAACAAGAATTGTGTTGCCCTTGGCCTGTCGAGTGGATTTGTGGAGCCGCTTGAATCGACCAGCATCCATCTGATCCAGATTGGCGCGACGCGACTAGTGCAGCAATTCCCGTTTTCCGGGATCAGCGAAGCCATCGCCAACCATTATAATGAGCAGGCAGAGCGTGAACTGGAGAAGATCCGGGATTTCATCGTCCTGCACTACAAGCTGACCGAGCGCGACGATTCTGATTTCTGGCGCGCGCGCCGCGATATGCCTGTACCGGACACACTGTCCCAGCGCATTGCCCTGTTCCGGGAGAATGGACTCGTCTATCAGGCGTCGGATGATTTGTTCCGTGTGGATTCCTGGCTACAGGTCATGATGGGCCAGCGCCTGAAGCCGAAGGGGTACCACCATATGGGGCATATGATGACCGACGATCAACTGACCCGCGCGCTGGGCGGATTAAAGGCCAGCATCGCGCAGGCGGTTTCCAAATTGCCCAAGCATCAGGATTTCATCGACACCTATTGCGCGGCGCCGGAAACCGAGACCGCCTAGGCAGTCTCCTTGTCAGCCGTTTGGGGCAGGGCTTCGGATTCTTGCGGAGCCTTGGACAATTCTGTCAGCATGTCCCGCACCATGCCCTGGGACTGCTCGACAATGCTGCAGACCAGCTCGTGGGAAAAGCTGGACCCGCTGAACCAGGTACGCTTGTTGCCCTGAACCCGCCGTAGTGCGCCGAATAGGCCGTCGCGCACGGCCTCGGCCTTGTATTGCGGGAAATATTGCCAGACTTTCTGCTGGATAACGCTTTCGATCGTGAAACCATGTTTCTGCGCGTCCGCCTCCAGGATCTCGCGCAGTTCTGCCGGGGTCAGCCCGGTTGAGAACTGCCCGGTCACATAGAGCCGCCCGCCAAGTTCTTCGCTCTCGCCTTCCCGTCGCCCTCCGAGGATGGCGCCCTTGCGGCTGGAATCCATGCTCGCCTCTGAGTACCCGATGATCATGTACCCATCGAACCAATCCGGCGATGTGAGCAGCGTTGTCGTATAGTTCTGCCACTCAATGCCTTCGCAGATAAACATCTCGTCGCGCGTTGCGGCGCAGAACTTCACGAAATTCTGCATCGGCACTGTAGAGACTACGGCATCGAATGCTTCGCTTTTGCCGCCGGCGGTCACGATGGGCTTTGGCCCGGATCGGTCGAGATGGGTGACCGGGCTGCCGAGACGCACATCCTTGTCCTCGGCAAACCGGGTCCAGAACTCGGTCCAGCCCTGATCCGGCATGTGCATGTCATTCAGGACGCCGGACAGCAGATAGTTGAGATCGCACCATTGTACGGTCTGCCCGATCGTCGCCTCATCCGTGAAGCCATAGCCTTGGGTTGTCTGGATGCGATGCGAGGCAAGGTCGATCTTCGGCAGGCCAAGCCGCTTGACCCATTCGGCCGTCGTCATTGAGGCTTCGGCGCGCACATCCGGGTCATCCGGGCGATTTCGGATGTCCCGGCGCAGGCGACCGGCGGCCCGAATGAATTTCAACGCCTGGAAGGCGAGGGGCGGCCCGTCCCCCTGTTTGACGTAATCGACCACCTTGACGCCGTCATATCGCGCTTCGCCGAGCCGGGTCAGCGTGATGCCAACCTGCTTCATCCATTTCTTCACAAGCTTGTGGGAGCGCGTGGTGTAGCAGGTGCCCATCTCGTTCATGGCATCGCCGCGCACAACAGAGAAGGACTTGCCGCCGAGCCGATCTTCAGCCTCAAAGACTACCGCTTCGTGTCCGGCCTGTTGAATGAAATGGGCTGTGCTCAATCCGCCCGGACCGGCACCAATGACAGCAATCCTCAAAGGCGATTTTGGGCGGGACACAGGCGCGGCACTCTCTTCTACTGGAACGCACGCTACAGAATCCAAGACCGACTATGCAACCATTCTGTGTAACCTATTGTGGTTAATCCTCCCGTTAACGACAAGTTTCCACAGTCTTGCAATACCGCACCGACTCGCGAGCGGAATGTTCACTTCGCCCATGTATAGCGGTGTCATGGCGAAGCAGAAAAAATCATTTCTGTCCTATGTGACTGGCAACACGCTGCCTCGGGGCACGGCGGTTGACCGGCTGATTCTATTGCAGCAGCACCTTGATTTCTCTCGCCATGTGCTCGTCATGGCCTTGATTATGCTCGTGAATACAGTTGGCGCCAGTTTTCTGGTGCGCCGCTGGGTTCCTGATACCAATATCGATATCTGGGTTGCGCTGAATTTGGGCCTGGCGCTTTTGCTGGTCGTGGACTTCTTGTTGAAGCGCGGGCGCTCAGCGCCGAAACAGGTAAGCGGAAAATACCTGCGTCGTTCCGAATTCCTTGCCATCCTGTTCGGTATGGCCTGGGGCTCTCTGCCCTTCTTTGTCGGCCCTGATGAAAATGCCGCCATGATCATGGGCGGCCTCATGATCACGCCTATGGCTGCCGGCATGGCAAGCATGTTGACGCGGGTTCCGCGGATCGTGCTGCGCTACGCCCTCGCTGCCTTCGCCTCCAGCGCTGCCTACAGCACCTATGCCCAGTCGGTTACCGGCGTCACCATCTGCCTGATGATGATCGTATTCATGATCGCGCTCTATCTCGGGGCCCGATCCAGTTACATGGTCTATCAGTCGGATATTGATGCCACGCTCAAGGCTGAGGAATCCCGCGACCTGCTCATCGGAGCACTCGAGGCCAGCCATCAGGCGTTTGCCATCTTCGACGAGGATGGTGATGTCATTGTCGAGAACCAGCTTCACAAGAAGGTCTTCAGTTCCAGCGAAGATTCCCTGGAGCCGGTTGAAAAGCCGATCCGCCGCGAAGGCATGTACTGGCAGAAATCCGTTCAACACATTCCGAATGTCGGCACCGTTGTCGTGTACGCAGATGTGACACGCATCGAAGAGGCCCGTTCGGAAATCGAACATGCCCGAAATGAAGCGGAAGCGGCGAACGAAGCCAAGACGCGTTTCCTGGGTTCCATGAGCGCCGAGCTGAAAGTGCCTCTGGACGTCATCTCTGCTTGTGCGGGTGTGATCGGGTCTTCGTCAAACATTCCGTGTAGCGAAGAAGAGGTCAGCTCCTACGCTGACAAGATCGGCGAGCAGGCTGTGATCCTGTCATCCACTCTCGACGGGATCATCAACTACACCCGGATGGAGCGTGAGGACTATCTCGCCCATGCATCTGAAGTGTCCGTGACGCAATCCATTCAGAATGTCGTCCGCAAGCTGTCTGATGTTGACAATTCCCGATTTGCAGATCGACTGAAAGTCAGTGTTCCAAACAATTTGTCAGCCGACATGGATGAGAACAGCTTTGAGATCATCCTGCGCAATGTGATCAAAAACGCGCTGGAGTCCGGCTCATCTACGCCGATTGTCGTGAAGGCTGGCATGGTCTCCGGTGTGGGCCTTGTTGTCATGGTACGTGACCGGGGCAGGGGGATGACCCAGGACGTTCTGGAAAAGGCGTTCGAACCGTTCTTCCATTCCCGTCCGGCTCACCAGAAGTTTGACCATACGGCAGGTGTCGGTCTCGGCCTCAGTGTTGCGCGCCGCCTGGCGGATGCGCAGGGTCTGCGGATCAAGCTGCGGTCTGAACCTGGTCGCGGCACGACAGCCTTCATCACTATTCCGGAAACGCTGGTTCGCCGCGCTCCGAAAGACGACGCCGAGACATCGCCTGATGCAGCAGAGGTCAGTGCCGCCGAGCTGCGCCAGAATATGGGCTAATTCGTAAGCAGTGTTTAGGTTGAGCATGGGAGATTGCGGCGCTCAGCGTCTCAAATCTGCGTGGACCTTCTGCTCACTTTCTGAAACATGAAAGACTCAAGTGCCGGTCTTGCGAGACAGGTCCTGAAGATAGGTTGCCGGGTCATCCTCTGTTCGCTGCATGCGTCCCCCAATGCCGCCTTCGCCTCTGGCGGGGGCAATGGAAAGATAATGGATCCGCTTTTGCTCAATGCGTGACCGGGCCAGCGAGTCCAGAATAACCCCTGCTGTGAATGACATCATCGCGCCGAGCGTGAGCGTCATGGCCAGCATCCAGGTCGGCATGCGGCTGACAAGGCCTGTCTCAAAATATTCGACGAGAATTGGCAGGCTGAGCAGTGTCGCCGTGCCGAACAAGACCGCCGAAACGGCACTGAAGAAAACGAAGGGCTTTGTTTCCTTCATCAGCATGCCCATCATGCGGAGAATGCGGAATCCGTCACGAAAGGTTGAGAGCTTGCTTTCGGATCCCTCGACGCGCCGGCCATAATCGAACTCGATCTCCGAGACCGGCAGCCGCAGGCTGGACGCATGGACCGACATTTCTGTCTCGATCTCGAATCCTGGGGAAGAGGCGGGGAAGCTTTTCGCAAAACGACGCGTGAAGGCGCGATAACCGGAGAAAATGTCCGTGAACTCGCTGCCGAACAGGGCGCGATAGATCTTGTTGAAAAGACGATTGCCGAAAGCGTGACCGTTCCGGCCAGCGTCTTCGGTCACGTTCCGTCGTGTGCCGACGACCATGTCGGCACGATCGGCCAGAAGTGTGTCGATCATGCGCGGCGCAGCGGACGGATCGTATGTGCCATCGCCATCGGCCATGATGTAAACATCCGCTTCAATATCGGCGAACATCTGACGAACCACATTGCCCTTGCCCTGACGACGGGAGGGAACGACGGTGGCGCCCGCAAATGCGGCTTGCGAGGATGTGTCGTCGCTGGAATTGTTGTCATAGACATAAATCCGCGCAGACGGCAGCGCCTTGCGAAAGCCGATCACGACGGACGCGATAGATTTGCCTTCATTGTAACAGGGCAGGAGCACAGCGATGTTCAGGCGGGGCAGATCAGTATCGGTCATCAGTCTCTCGCGCCTCCCTCTTTAGCGTTTCCTATACTCCCACAGGTTAAGTTTGCCTTTCGGGAGCGCAGCCGCGGAGGGAGCACATGACGTTTCGGTTCGACGCCAGACTTGTTCTGTTGTTCCTTTTGGTGCCTGCCTGCCTGATACTGAGCAGTGTTGTTCAGGCGAAATTCGGCGGCATCGGACCGGATGGCGACGACATAATGCGACTCGTTCAGATACAGGATCTGTTGAATGGACAGGCCTGGTTTGACCTCCAGCAATACCGAATGGGACCGGAGGGCGGCACCGCCATGCACTGGTCGCGGCTTGTGGATCTGCCGATTCTGTTGCTGTTCCACCTGTTCAACATATTCCTGCCATCAGAGACCGCGCTCGTTTGGGCCTATACGGTCTGGCCGCCCTTGAGCGTACTGCTTCTGCTGGCCGGGCTCTACATAGGCGCGCGGCATCTGGGCGGCAAAGGCGGCGCGCTGGCGTGCCTCTTGTTAAGCGCCTTCATTTTCTCCACCCATTACCGGTTCATGCCGGGGGCAATTGATCATCATAATCTTCAACTTGGCCTGCTGGCCCTGGCATTGGGCTGTGCTGTTGACCCTTCCAGGCGTCCGACACGTCTGGCGCTGGCTGGCCTTGCGGTTGCCGCGTCCGTGGCGATTGGAGGCGAAGTCTATGTTTTTGTTGGCATAATCTGCGGAATTGTGGCGCTGGATTGGGCGATCTCGGGCGAGGCTGCACGGCGCGGTGCGATGGGGTTTGGCGCTGGATTGGCGGCGGGGCTGGAGCTCGCTTTCTTTGCGACGGTGGCACCTTCGAATTATGCCGTCGTGGCTTGTGACGCGCTTTCATCCGTCAGCCTGCTTGCCGGACTGGCAGGGGGGCTCGGCCTTGTTCTGGCCGCGCTTCTGGCGTCTGAGCGGGGATTGGGCGTACGCATGGCGGCGCTGCTATGTATTGGCGCGGCAAGCGCTGCTGTTCTGCTGCTGGTGGGGCCGCAATGCCTGTCGAACCCGCTGTCTGATCTGTCGCCTGAGGTGAAGACGCTCTGGCTGGACCGCATTGATGAGGCGCGGCCCCTGTTCGCGGAACGTCCCGGCAGGGTTGCGAAAATCGGCTTCATGCTGGGCATCGCATTGCTGGCGCTGGGCCTCAGCCTGTACGGCGCGTACCGGGGGAAGCGCCTGCGGGCGAATCTCCTCTTCGCCGCGCTCTTGGTTTCGGCATTGTTGATGTCGGTCTATCAGGTTCGGTTTGCGGGCTTTGGGCATGTGTTTGCCATCATTCCGCTCAGTCTCTGGGTTGCAGACACTTACCGTGATGGAAAGGCACGCAATCCTTCCAGCGTCGCCTATATTGGCGCGCTGGCGCTTAGTTTGCCCTTCTTGTGGGCTGTTCCGGGCCTGATTCTGTCGCCAAAGTCGGCCACGGCCAATGATAGCAACAAATCAGCCTGTCTTGATGACAGCCTGTTCGAGCGGTTGAACGCGCTGGAAACGGCACGAATACTGGCGCCGACAGACTTTGCGCCCCGTATTCTGAACCGGACCGACCACAGTGTGCTGCAGGGCAATTATCACCGCAATCATGACGGCATCGCGCTTGCGCTGGACATCCTGATGTCACCGCCCGGTGAAACCGAGGCTCTGCTGTCAGAAGGCGGGATCGATTACATTGTGCTTTGCGAGGCAGATGGCGAAAACAAACTGCTTGCCGAACGCGCACCAGGCGGACTCGCGGCGCGGCTGACCTCCGAACACATGCCTGACTATCTCGTTCCCGTTGATGAAAAAGCGTCACCGAGACTTTATCGCGTGCGCGCTGAGCCGGAATCGTCTTCAGAAGATGACGAGCTTTCTTAAGCGGCGTCCATACATTGTTAATAATTGATGTACGGTCCGTTCCGTTTGTCCGTAGGCTTGACGGCGAATGTCATCCAAAATTCCAGTAAATACAGCACAAAGCAGGCGCGTGAACGCTGCGTACCGCTCATCTGTTCGGTGTCTCTTGCATTAAAGGCGCGTTAACGGCACATGTTGTATGGGGCTGTGTATAGAATTTGCACATGCGCGCCGGATTCTCATGTCCGGCCGCTCAAGAAAGAGCTCGGGTACGACATGATTGGTAGCCTCCTCGGCATGCTGTCCACGGACATGGCCATTGACCTCGGGACAGCGAACACGCTGGTCTATGTGAAGGGGCAGGGCGTCAAGCTCGATGAGCCCTCAGTCGTTGCTTACATGACTCAGGGCGGCCGCAAGATTGTCTATGCGGTCGGAGAGCAAGCCAAGAACATGCTCGGCAAGACGCCGGTGAACATGGAAGCCATCCGCCCCATGCGCGATGGCGTGATTGCTGATTTCGAAGTCGCCGAGGAAATGATCAAGCACTTCATCCGGAAGGTTCACAACCGCCGGGCGTTCGTGTCTCCCCTCATCATCATCTGCGTGCCAAGCTCCGCCACCAGCGTTGAGCGCCGCGCCATTCACCAGTCGGCCCTCGCCGCCGGTGCCCGCGAAGTGCAGTTGATCGAAGAACCCATGGCCGCAGCAATCGGCGCTGGCCTGCCGATTGATGATCCGGCGGGCTCAATGGTCGTGGATATTGGGGGCGGCACGTCCGAAGTGGCGGTGCTGTCGCTGGGTGGCATTGTGTATTCGCGTTCAGTCCGCGTCGGCGGCGACAAGATGGATCAGGCCATCGTCAACTATCTGCGCCGCGAGCAGAAGATCCTGATCGGTGAAATGTCCGCTGAACGCATCAAGAAGGAAATCGGCACGGCCATGCCACCGGAGAATGGCACCGGCATGGCGCTGACCGTGCGCGGTCGCGGAACACTGGATGGTGTGCCGAAAGAGACCGAAATCACCGAAGCCATGATCGCCGAAGCGCTGCGCGAGCCCGTGACGGACATCATTGATGCTGTTAAGATCGCGCTCGAAGCCATGCCGCCTGAACTGGCCGCCGACATTGTGGATCGCGGCATTGTTCTGACGGGCGGTGGCGCCTTGCTGCGCAATCTAGACACGGTCATCCGCGAGCAGGCTCAGTTGCCGGTAATGATCGCCGATGATCCGCTGAAATGTGTTGTGAATGGCTGCGGGCACGTGCTCGAGAATTTCACGAAGATGCGTACGGTGCTTTCACCGGAAGTCTGACATCATGAGCAGACAGGGGTAACACGCAAAGGGACAGGCCAATGGCGCGCCTCGGCCGATCAGCAACGAAGAGTCAGAAACGCTCTCCCAAGCGTCTGATCCTCGGCGTGTTCATTTTTGCTGCCGCTGCCCTTGTTCTTGCGCAATCTGCCCCGCAAATCCGTTCCATGTTCAATCCTGTCCGCACAACGGTTGGCGACCAGTTTGGCGGCAATGAGGGGATGAATGTCTGGGCCTGGGTCACCGGTCAGGCCAAGCGCGAGCGCCGCATCAAGGAACTCGAAGCCGAGGTGCGAAACCTGTCGCGCTACAAGGCTGCCGCCATTTCAATGGCTGAGCGGCTTGAGGCCTATGAAGAGATCCTGAATTTGATGGGAGAGCCGCCCGCGCGCGGCGTAACGGCCCGCGTCACCGCAGAGAATGACGGGCCCTTCGCGCAGACAATTCTGGCCAATGCCGGCCGGGCGCAAGGCGTTGAGCCGGGTGCGGTCGCGCTGAATGAAGGCGGCCTTGTCGGCAGGGTGATCCAGCTTGGCGAATATTCTTCCCGTATCCTGTTGATCACGGACTTCAACAGCCGTGTGCCTGTGATGGGCGAAGTCAGCGGTGTGCGCGCCATTCTCTATGGTGGCCGGGATGGCCTTGGCAGCCTGACGGATTTGCCGGAAAGAGACGCCTTCGTCGAAGGCGAACGTATTCTGACTTCAGCCGAGGGCGGAGCATTCCCGCGCGGTCTGGTGGTGGGAGAGGTGCGCAAGTCCGGGGATGACTGGCGTGTGAAATTCTCAATGGCAGAGCGCGACGGAGGATACGTCCAGATGATCCCGCCGCCGGAGATCGTGAAACCGATGGCGCTTCCGGTGGAGGAGGTCGAGCCAGCGGCCAGCCCGACACAGGGAGCGCGCCAATAGAATGTCACGCTCCAGCAGCCGTCCCAATCGAAGCCTGTGGTCGCAGACTGGCCCAACGCCCCGCCTCCTGTTCGGGGCGTTTGCGATTGCTGCCATTGGTCTGCTTGGGCTGACTCCGCGCGAATTCTTCGGATTTTCAATCGCATGGCCATATGCTGCGCTCTGGGGTGCCGTAGGCTGGGGCAGGGTGGGCCTGTCGGTGCGCCCGATGATCTTGCTGATCATTTTCGGATTGGTGCAGGATGTGACCTTCCACGCGCCGATTGGCTGCTTCGTGATCCTGAACCTGCTCGCCTATGGCGCCAGCGCGGCGATTGCGGACATGTTCGACGTCATGAACGAGCCGCTGATCGCCATTCTTTCGCCGATCCTGCTGTTCTCGGGCGCCTTCCTGTTGCTTTGGCTCATGGCGTCAACCTTGGAAGACCATGCCGTCCGGGTGCTGCCTTTGGTGGCGTCGCTGATGACGACGGGGCTGGTCTATGCGGTGCTGAACAAAGTGTTTGATCTGGGCCGCCTGCCCGGTGAGAGTGTGGGGCAAGCCTCATGAGCAAGAAACCCGCCGATCTCGATCACGCATTCACACGTCGCGCCGCCATTGCGGGTGCAGCGGGCGGGCTTGTCTGGGCCGGTTTGATCGGGCGTCTGTTTCAATTGCAGATCCTGGATCAGGAACGCTATCAGGCGCAGGCCGAGGCAAACCACATCAAGCTGCAACTCGCCCCGCCGCAACGGGGGCGAATCCTGGACCGCTTTGGCCGCCCGTTGGCGTCGCATCGCCGGGCGGGCCGTATCTCCATTATTCCGGAACAGGCCGACAATCCCGAAGAGACACTGGCACGCATCGCATCCCTGATCGAGGTGCCGGACCAGCGCCTGGAGCGGATCGCGAATGAAGTTCGCATGAGCCGTCGCCGCAATGCAGGCTTCGTGCCGGTCACGGTCGCGCATGAGCTGACCTATGAAGACTTTGCACGGATGAACGTGCATGCTGCGGAGATGCCGGGCGTCAACGTCGAGATGGCGCTGACGCGCTCCTATCCTCGCGGACGAGACTTTGCCCATGTGCTGGGATATGTCGCGCGCGCAAGCCAGGATGATCTTGTGCGCCTGACTGACGACATGAGCGACAAGGAAGCTGAAACGCTGAAAACCATGTTCCGGCATCCCGACATGCGCACGGGTCGTCAGGGTATGGAGCGTTTCGCCGAGGAATGGTTGCGCGGCAAGCCCGGCTATCGCAAGCTCGTCACCAATGCGCATGGCCGCGTGATTGAGGAAATCCCGGATGAGCGGTTGGCACCGACACCGGGGCGGGATCTGTTCGTGACCATCGATTCCGATCTCCAGCGTGTGGCGATTGAGCGTTTCGAGGGCGAAAGCGGCGCAGCCGTGGTGCTCGATGTGGAAAGCGGCGACGTGCTGGCCATGGTATCCACACCGGCCTTCGACCCGAACGATTTTGTAAACGGTATTTCGTCTGCGGATTATGCAGAGCTGCGCGACAATAATCGCTCGCCGCTTTATCCGCGCGCCCATGGCGGCGTGTATCCGCCGGGCTCCACCTTCAAGATGGTGGTTGCGACGGCCGCACTGGAGGCGGGCGTGATCAAGCCGACCGACCGGGTGCATTGCAACAGCTACTACCATTTCGGTAACCGCACCTGGCATTGCTGGAAGCGGGGCGGGCACGGTTCGGTCAATCTGCATACGGCCATCAAGGGGTCGTGCGATGTCTACTTCTATGAAATTGCCCGCCGCACCGGCGTTGACAAGATCGCTGAGGTCGCCCGCAAATTCGGCTTCGGCGAAGACTGGGTTCTGGGCATGACCGGCGGACGGGGCGGTCTTGTGCCGGACCGGGAATGGAAACAGCGCGTCCGCAAGGAAAACTGGTACGAAGGCGAAACGCTCAATTTCGGAATTGGCCAGGGGCAACTCGGCACGACTCCACTGCAGCTAGCCTTGATGACGGCGCGCATCGCATCAGAGGGCAAGCCCTTCACACCGCGCATGATCGGCATCGGTCCGAACTCGGCGGACGACCATTCGCTGGATGCGCCGCTGGATGCAGAAATCATGAAGCTGATGAAAGCGGGCATGTATGGCGTGACGTCGGAGGGTGGCGGCACGGCCTATCGCTCTGGCGATCTGGGCCTCGGAGGGCCGCGCCTCGCCGGCAAGACGGGGACAGCGCAGGTACGACGCATCACCCGCGAAGAGCGCCTCAGCGGCGTACGCTCGGGCAGTGAGATTGCGCGCGAGCTGCGCGATCATGCCCTGTTCGTGGCTTATGCGCCCGCCGATAATCCGAAATACGCCATCTCTGTCGTGGTCGAGCACGGGGAGGGCGGTTCGCGCACAGCGGCTCCGGTGGCGCGCGATATCCTGCATTTCGCGCTCAAGACCGATAGCCGTCGCAAGCCGACCTATTCTCAAAGTGCTTCCCTGCCGGCCTCGATGAAGGATGAGGGAGAGCCGACATGAACCGCGAAGGTTTTACCGGTTTCTCGCGAGGCGAAGCGCGAACACGAACGGCGACATCGCTGAGCTTTGAAAATCAGGGCGTGCTCGAAAAGCTTATGCGCCTGCCTTGGGGGTTCATCCTCCTCATCGCGGCGATGGCGCTGACCGGCATTGCGATGCTCTATTCCTCGGCGCACACGAACCCGATCGAGGCGCATCTCTGGAAACTTCAATTGGTGCGCCTGGTCATCTGTTTCGTGATGATGATCGGCCTTGCCATGCTGCCGCTGTCCTGGTGGATGCGGCTGGCGTTTCCGGCCTATGCTGGCACGCTGGTATTGCTTGTGCTGGTCGAACTCATGGGTGTGACAGGCGGCGGTGCGCAGCGCTGGTTGCAGGTCGGGCCTGTGGCCGTTCAGCCTTCGGAGTTTGCAAAGCTGGCCGTAACGCTGGCGCTCGCGCGATACTACCAGATGATACTGCAGCCCCAGACAGGGCGCATTCTCGTACACCTCGGCGCATTGGCGATCATCCTGTTGCCTGCGGCCCTGATCTTCAAACAGCCGGACTTCGGAACCACGCTTGCTCTGGTTGCTTCCGGCGGGGTCGTGATCTTCCTCGCTGGCCTGTCGGTGCGCATCATTACGGCCGTGATTGTCGGCGGTGTCGCGTCCGTCTGGCCGGTGTACCAGTTCGTGCTGGCACCTTACCAGCGTGAACGGGTGGATACCTTCCTCGCCCAATTGTTTGGCGAGTCAACCAACGCGCTCGGCGAAAGCTACCAGATCGAGCAGGGCAAGATTGCCATCGGCGCAGGAGGCTTCAATGGCCGCGGTTTCCTGCAAGGAATCCAGTCGCAACAGGATTATGTGCCTGAACAGCATACCGACTTCATTCTCACCGTGATTGCGGAGGAGTTCGGCTTCCTCGGATCGACGGCCCTGCTGGTCGGATTTGCTGTCTTGCTGGGATGGTCGCTCTACAGTGCAGCGCGGTCTGTCAGCTGGTTCGGGCGGCTGGCGTCGGCAGGGGCGGTGGCCACGGTCGCATTCTATATCGTGTTCAATGTGGGCATGGTATTGGGGCTCTTGCCCGTCGTGGGAATGCCCTTGCCATTGATCTCTTATGGCGGCACAGCCATGCTGACGACAATGGCGTGTTTCGGCCTGATCATCGCGGCGCACATGCACCGGGATGAAAAGCTGACGGCGCGCGGAATATTTTAGCTCTAAAACATAACAATCGTTGATTTTTGTTTTGCCGTCGATAGGTTCGCGCAAAACTTTGACCCGGGGAGAGGGCATATGGCAGGAGAAATTGGCCGCAAGACGGACCATTGGGGCTCGCGCTTTGGATTTATCATGGCCGCGGTCGGCTCATCGGTCGGATTGGGCAATTTCTGGCGCTTCCCATTCACTGCAGGTGAAAATGGCGGCGGCGCATTCATCATCATCTATCTGATTTGCGTCCTGTTCCTCGGCCTTACCGTGCTGATGGCAGAATATGCCGTGGGACGGAAATCCGGCATGTCGGCGATTGAGGGCATTCACTCTCTCGCGCGCGCCGAAAACAAGAGTGAGAACTGGCAGGTTGTCGGCTGGATCGGAACGCTGGGCTCGTTCTTTATCCTTACCTTCTACATCGTGATCTCAGCCTGGGTTCTGGCCTTCATTCCCCAGGCCTTCGACGGCACTTTCACACGCTTTGCAGATGAAGCGGCGCGCCTCACTGCAGAGACCGGCACAACTGTCAGCCTTGCAGATGTATCCTCCACCAATTTCGGCCAGACGATCAGCAATAAATACATGATCGGCACATTGCTTGCGGCCTTTATCGCGCTGAACACATTCATCGTGGCGCGCGGCGTGAAGGGGGGGATTGAAAAAGCGGCCACTTTCCTGATGCCTGCCTTCTTCATCCTGCTGATCGGTATTGTCGGCTTTGCGCTCGTTGAGGGTGATGCCGGTGCTGCGGCCAGCTTCCTGCTGACTCCGGATTTCAGCAAGGTCACCATGGCCACCTTCCTGGAAGCGGTGGGCCAGGCCTTCTTCTCGCTGTCCGTCGGCTCCTGCCTGATGGTCACCTATGGGGCCTATCTCAGCCGCGATACCAACATTCCACGCTCATCGGCCATTGTGGCGAGCGCCGATACGATGGTGGCGCTGATCGCTGGCTTTGCGATCTTCCCGATCGTGTTTGCCTTCGGGGCGGACCCGGCCGGCGGACCGGGCCTGTTCTTCGTGTCGATGCCAATCGCATTCAGCCAGATGGGCGCGCTGGGCGTCTGGGTTGGCGGAGCCTTCTTCCTGCTGGCCCTGTTTGCGGCCTTCACGTCTTCGATCTCATTGATGGAAGTGGGCGTTGCGTGGCTGGAAGAGCGCGAAGGCGTCACCCGTCCCGGGGCAGCAATGGGCATTGGCTTCGTCCTGTTCATGATCGGCATGGGCTATGTCTTCTCATCAGACTTCATCGACTTTGCTGACATCATCACCGGCAACATCATGCTGCCGCTCTGCGCCTTGTTGCTGGCGGTGTTCGCGGGCTGGATCCTCAGCCGCGAGATGCTGACCAGTGAGCTTGGCGAAGGGACGATCATGAATCTCTGGCGCTTCATGTGCCGCTGGGTTGTGCCACCTGCGCTGGCCTTCATCCTCGTGCTTGGCACACTGACCAAGCTTGGCGTGATCTAGGCAACAGCACACACAAGACCTGCGGAGAAGGGGGCGTCTATGCGCCCCCTTTTCTTATATGGGGACAGGTAGAAACAGCCCGCCAATCCGGCGCGCGGAATTCTGCGGCAGGATGGTTCCTGTCACCGGACTTTCTGGCTTTCCTGTTCCGGTGGGGCGAACGAGGCGATGCGTTCTCCCGGCGGCGGAAGGTGCAGGGTCGCAACCTGAACTTCCCCAATACCAAAACCTGACGCGGCCTCTGTCTCTTCCGCCCGTCACACTCTTCGTAAAACCGGAAGGCGCGGCCTGTCCGGCCTTTTGTGTTACGCCTTGATCAGGTCTGCATACTGGATGGCAAAATCGTCCGTTGCCTGGATCAGCTTGTCGACAATGCCGGGCTCCATGGAGGAGTGACCTGCATCCGGAATGATGTGGATGTCGGCTTTAGGCCAGGCCTTTGAAAGCGCCCAAGCGGTGGAGAGTGGTGTCACCACATCATACCGGCCGTGCACGATCACACCGGGCACATCCTTCAGCTTGGTTTTGGCTTCTTCCAGCAGCCAATTGTCCGACGCGAAGAAGCCGCGATTGACAAAATAGTGGCATTCGATCCGGGCGAAAGCGTCGACGAAATCATCTTCATTGAACCGGGCAGGGGTTGTCGTTGGCCCCTTGATGGACAGGGTTTCGCCTTCCCAGCGCGACCAGGCGCGGGCGGCGTCGATGCGTGCCTGCTTGTCGTCGCCGATCAGGCGCTTGTGGAAGGCCATCAGAAGGTCGTCGCGCTCGTCCTCCGGGATCGGCTTGATGTAGCGGTCATAGGCATCCGGAAACAGACGGCTGGCGCCGGATTGGTAGAACCACTGGATCTCGGCTTTCGAGACGAGAAAGATGCCGCGCAGGACGAGGCCGAGCGTGCGATCCGGATGGGTCACGCCATAGGCCAGCGACAGGGTGGAGCCCCATGAGCCGCCAAACACCAGCCATCTGTCGACGCCGAGGGCGTCCCGAATCGACTCCATGTCATCGATCAGGTCCCAGGTCGTGTTTTCCCGCAATTCAGAGTGCGGGGTGGAGCGCCCACAGCCGCGCTGATCGAACAAAATGATGCGATATTTGCCCGGATCGAAAAAGCGCCTCATTTCTGGGCTTGAGCCGCCTCCGGGGCCTCCATGTACGGCAATGACAGGAATCCCGTTCGGATTCCCCGATTCTTCCCAGTAAATTTCGTGAATTTCGCTGACTCGCAGCCTTCCAGAGCGTCTGGATTCCAGTCTCGGATACAAAATGCGGCGGTTGGAGCGTCTGTTCATGCAGTTTTCACTTATTCTCAGTCATATTGTGCGGTGTTACTGGACTTGTGCCAGTGGCAACCGTAAACATTATTGCAGGTGTGGTCCCAATCAGGTGTGCAGGTGGCTGTCAAATGCGTAGTATAGTTCTGGGTGCATCCCTATGCCTTCTGGCAGGATGCGCAACCGTTTCGATGGTATCCGGTGAGACTTCGGTTGAAACCAGTCTCACGCAATCCCAGTCTGCCCTGCGTAAAGTTTCTGCTGAATATTGCACCGATGCCGTCAAGAAGGGCTGGATTGAAGCAACCGGCGGCTTGGCTGGTTTTGCGTCCACGCTGATCAACGGAAAATCTGATGACGAAACCCGCGACTATGCTTTCCGCATTGGCGCGAAATCAGATGCACCCTCGCTGGTGCTGGCACGCATCGTATCGGACGCTCAGGCCGCTCGTACCGGTCTGGCAGATGTCAGCCGTGAAGCCCGCGATGTGCTCGAAACCGGCGGGCAGGATTCTGCCACCCGCGCCGATGTGATGAGCTATGAGCGGGCCCTGGTGCGCGCACAGATGGCCTATCGCAACTTCCAGGGTGCCCTTGGCGATGTCACGTCCCGGTCCGACATGGACATGGATATCGCGCCAGTTGACCGGGAGCTCAAATCGTTCGCAGACACGATCGACGACGCCCGCGATACGGCAGATGGTCTCGCGGATAAATACGCCTCGCTTAGCCGTTCGACTTCTTAAGTCGCGTCTCTAGGCTGCCTTTCGAGCGCCGAAGGCGCAGAGGGCCCATCCCACCAGCAATCCAACGCCGCCAATCGGGGTGATCGCCCCGAACCAGCGCGGCGCGCCCAACGCCATCGCGTAGAGCGTTCCGGCAAAGATGATCGTCCCAATCGCAAACGCCCAGCCCGCCTTGCGCAGCAGGCCGGTGTTGCCGTGCAGGGAAATGACCAGCGCGGCGACAGAATGCGGCAGGGCATAGAGCGTTGCCGTGTGCCACCAGTCAGTGCCTTCAGCCCTCAGAACACCTTCCAGCCCATGCGCACCAAAGGCGCCCAGCGCCACGGCTGCAAATCCCAGAAGGCCGGCGATCAGTCCCAATGCATTCATGCCATTCCACTCGGTTCTCTCGGGATCGCATAGGTCACAACCGCATGACTTGACGGCTTGTCTGCGCCTTCGATCCTTACATCCACTTCCATGACGGCCAAAGCCTGACCGATCTTCAATATACGCGCATCCGCGACGACCACATCCCCGATACAAGGTCGCAGGAAGTTGATGCTGAGATTGCTGGTCACGGTCATGGGCTCATGGCCCGTCTTCGTCATCACGGCCATATAGGCG
Organism: Hyphomonas atlantica corrig.; assembly: GCF_000682715.1. Taxonomy (GTDB): domain Bacteria; phylum Pseudomonadota; class Alphaproteobacteria; order Caulobacterales; family Hyphomonadaceae; genus Hyphomonas; species Hyphomonas atlantica. The sequence continues at coordinate 95,250 of NZ_AWFH01000012.1, forward strand.
GCGGAGTCGACCAGCGACATCTGCGTCGGTCCGGAAATATAGCCGCCGGGGCGCAAATTCGATTCATCCGCCACGAGGCGCATCACGGCGCGGCCATCTTCCATCAGCGTGACTTCCGTTCGATTGTCTTTCGTCGCGAATGCGCCGCGCAGGAATGTGTTGGCTTCGTCTGCCGTCATCTTGGTCATGATTTTTTGGGCTCCCTTTGCGTCACGGCTTGAACCGTCTGTGTGTGTCGTTCACCCTAGCTGCGGGACGTTGCCCGCCAAGTGGTGACGCGAAGGAAGGAAACGACATGCTGACAGCCGGAGATGAGTATCCGATTCACCAGACACCGGAACCTGTGGCCTTTTCAGGCTCCGACCGGAATTTCTACGACCGCTATTTCTTCAATGGCTATTCTCCCGATGGCGAGACGTTCTTCGCCGCGGCGATGGGCATCTATCCGCACCTGAACATCATCGACGCTGCCGTGTCAGTTCTGAGGGGCGGTAAGCAACATTCGGTCTTCTTTTCCCGTCCGCTGAACATGGAGCGGATGAATACCTTTGTTGGCGGCTTTTCAGTAGAAGTGGTCGAACCGCTGAAGCGCATACGGCTGAAGGTTGAGGAAACCGAAGGCATTGCGCTGGACCTTGTCTTCGAGGGGCGGGCCTTCCCGATCGAGGAGCCGCGCTTCACGCGCCGCCAGGGGCCGCGCATGCTGATGGATGTGACGCGCATGACGCAGAACGGCCGCTGGGCTGGCAAGCTGCGCATTGATGGCACAGAGATCGATGTCTCACCGGGCAGCTGGACGGGAACGCGTGACCGCAGCTGGGGCGTACGTCCGATCGGGGCGCAGGATACACAGCCGCTGATCCCGCCGCTGCCGCCACAATTCTACTGGATCTGGACGCCTACCAATTTCCCGAACCTGTCCATGTTCTATCATGTGAACCATGATGAGGCGGGTGAGGCGTGGAACACGCGCGCCGTGCTGGCGATGGATGGCGCAGGGCAGGGCGATCTGATCCATCTCGACAAGCCGCATATGGATATCCAGTACACGTCCGGAACGCGGCGGATGAAATCTGCGAAGCTGCACCTTGAAGACGGTCAGGGCGGCGCGCATACGGTGAGCTTCGAGCCGTTTGGTACCTTCCTGATGAAGGGCATTGGCTATGGCCATCCGGAGCGCAAGCATGGCTCGTATCAGGGCGATCAATTATCCGTATTGCGCGAAGACTACGAACCGGAAAAGCTGGCGTGGCAGCAGCCAGAGAATCTGCACATTCAGGCCATTGCCCGCGCAAGGCATGAATGCCCGAACGGGTTGTCCTCCGAAGGGATCGGCGCATTCGAGCAATTGTTCATGGGCCCGCATGCGCCAAGCGGCTTCAAGGATATTCTGGACGGCGCGGCCTAGCCCCAGAGTTCGGGCTTCGGTGGGCTGATCATTCCATCCGTATAGGTCAGGCCGTCTACCACATCCTCGGCGAGCCAGAGTGGTCCGTCGAGGTCGGTGGCATCCGCAAGGCCAGCCAGCAAGACAGCAGGCGCCATGGAGATGGAGCCTGCGACCATGCAGCCAATCATGACATTCATGCCGCTTGCCCGGGCAGCCTGCACCATGCGGATCGCTTCAGTCAGGCCTCCGGTCTTGTCGAGCTTTACGTTGACCGCATCATAGCGACGGGCAAGGTCCTGTATCTCTGCGCTTGTGTGCGCGCTTTCGTCTGCGCACACCGATACCGCGCCGGGCCGACGCAGCAAGGCCTCGTCCTTGCCAGCGGGGAAGGGCTGCTCGACCAGAACGACGCCCAGCTCTGCCGCGCGCTTCATGATGCCGGGGAACTGGTCCACCAGCAGGCCCTCATTGCCATCCACGATCAGGCGCGCATCCGGGCGGACGGCGTGAACCGCTTCGATCCGGTCAAGATCCTCCGCGCCGCCGAGCTTCAGTTTCAGGAGCTTGCTCGGCGTGGATTTGGCGGCCTCTCCCATCGCTTCAGCGGTGTCGAGACTGACCGTCACGGCAGTTTCGACCGGCCCGGGTTCAGGCAGGCCTGCCAGCTGCCAGACAGGTGTGCCGGTGAGCTTCGCTTCGAGGTCCCACAACGCGCAGTCCACGGCGCACCGTGCGGCGCCAGCTGGCATCGCGTCCTGAAGGGCATCCCGGCTCAGCCCGTCTTCGATTTGCGCACGCATCTCCCCAATCGCGGCGCGGACACCTGGCTGGGTTTCGCTATAGCGCGGATAGGGCACGCACTCCCCACGGCCAACAGCGCCATCCTGGCGTATGGTTACCAGAATGGTCTCCGCGCTGGTCTTCGCACCGCGCGAAATGGTAAACGCGCGCTTCAGGGGCGAAGAAAAATCAGTGATTTCAAGGGTCCGCTTGGCCATGTATGGTCCTGATAGATGAAATTTGAACAATCCTGCTTTTCAGGTCTTAAGCATGTTTGGATAGGGTGGGCAGGTATAAAAGTATTGCATGGCAAACCCTAACACCCCCGAATTCGCGCTGGAAACCAGCGACGAACAGACTGTGCTCCGCGTCTCGGGCGACTGGACGGTGCGCACGGTTCAGATCGTGGATGAGGATTTGCGCGCTCTGGAAAGCGGGGCGGGTGTGACACTGGACGTATCCGGTCTGGGCCAACTGGATACGGCCGGAGCGTTCGTCATTGACCGCACATTGCGCCAATTGTCAGACGCGCCTGCAGATATTGTGGGAGACCATCGGAACGCCGAAAACCTGATCGGTCAGGTTCACGCGGTCACCGATGTGGACGAGCCCAAACGCCCAGCGCATGGCGGATTGGTCGACATGCTGGAACGCACCGGTCGCGGCTTCATGAACATGCTGTCCGAGTCGCGGGACATGCTCGCTTTTCTGGGCGAGACGCTGGTGACGACGTTCCGTCTGGTGCTGACGCCTTGGAAACTGCGCTGGACGTCGATTGTGTCTGTCCTTGAAGAGGCCGGTCTCGATGCGATGCCGATCATCGCCTTCCTGTCGTTTTTTGTCGGCATGGTGGTCGCCTTTATCGGCGCGACGACTTTGCGCGACCTCGGATCTGAAGTCTTCGTCGTCGAACTGATCGGCTTCGCCATGTTGCGAGAGCTGGGCGTCATGATGACCGGGATTGTGTTGGCGGGGCGAACCAATTCCTCCTTCACGGCGCAGATCGGCACGATGAAGATGCGTCAGGAAATCGACGCGATGCAGACACTCGGCCTGAAACCGATGGACGTTCTGGTCGCGCCGCGAATTCTGGCGATGGTGGTTGCAACGCCGGTGCTGGCATTTGTTGGCACGATTGCGGGAATTGCGGGCGGCGTGATGGTGGGCTGGATGGCGCTGGACATCAACCCGGCCCTGTTTCTGGATCGGTTGCAATCCAATGTTCCGCTGGACCAGTTCTGGGTGGGTATGTCCAAGGCACCGGTGTTTGGCTTTGTCGTGGCACTGATCGCTTGTCGGCAAGGCCTGAACGTTGGCGGGTCAGTCCAGTCGCTGGGCAGCAAGACGACAACATCAGTGGTGCAGGCCATATTCTCGATCATCGTGATCGATGCATTGTTTGCCATCTTCTACATGGAGATGGGCATATGACCGATGATTTCATCATCCGCATACGCGACCTCAAGACAGCCTATGGCAGCCATGTTGTTCATGAGCATCTGGACCTTGATATCCGGCGAGGCGAAATCATCGGCATTATCGGCCCGTCCGGCTGCGGCAAGTCCGTTCTGCTGCGGGCGATTACCGGCCTCAAGGAACCGGCAGCGGGCAGCATTGAAGTGTTTGGCAAACGTCTGGAGACGCTGGACGCCGAAGAACGCGCCGCGGTCGAGCGTAGCTGGGGGGTCATGTTCCAGGATGGCGCGCTGTTCTCGAACCTCACCGTGCGTGAAAACGTCATGGTGCCGATGAAAGAGCATACGGAGCTATCGCCGCAACTTTGCCGAGAGCTGGCCGACATGAAGATTCTGATGGCCGGGCTGCATGCCGATGCGGGGCCCAAATTCCCGTCGGATTTGTCCGGCGGCATGCGCAAGCGGGCCGCACTGGCCCGCGCGCTGGCGCTGGATCCGGAGCTCTTGTTCCTGGACGAGCCGACAGCCGGGCTCGACCCGATCACGGCGGCCAATTTCGATGCCCTGATCCGCGATCTTCAGCGCGCACTGGGCCTGACAGTCTTCCTTGTGACGCATGATGTGGATACGCTGCATGCGACGTGTGACCGGATTGCCGTGCTTGGCGAGAAACGCGTGCTGGCGGTCGGAACAATTGATGAGTTGAGGGCCTTTGATCATCCCTGGGTCCAGGAATATTTCGGAGGTCCGCGTGGGCGGGCCGCTGCGGGACACTAGAAGAGGAGCCCGGAGACAATGGAAACACGTGCAAATTATGCGCTGATCGGTGCGTTCGTGATCATTGCGACGATGGCGGTTGCAGTCTTCACATTGTGGCTGGGCCAGTCGCAATTCCGTCAGGATTTCGAAGCCTATGACATCGTCTTCGAAGGCCCGGTGTCTTTGGAGCAGGGGGCGTCCGTCCGCTATATCGGCATCAAGGTGGGTGAAGTGTCCTGGGTGCGGATTGATCGGGGGGATCCGTCAAAGGTTCGCGCCCGCATCCGCGTCGATTCCGAAACGCCGGTTAAGGTGGACTCCACCGCCTCGATTCAGTTGGCGGGTATCACGGGCATTACCTTTGTTCAGATCACGGCAGGCACACCGAACGCGGCCTCCCTGCGTGCGCGGCCCGGACAGCCCGTTCCTGTGATCAAGGCAGAACGCACCCAACTGGATGAGATCTTTGCCGGTGGCGCCGAAGTGCTGGGCAAGGCGACGCGCACGATTGAGCGGGTCAATCTGGTGCTGACCGATGAGAATATCGAATCCCTTTCCAAGACGCTGACCAATATCGAGCGACTCAGTGGCCAGCTTGCCGCCACGGATGGCACGATGGCGCAGGCGACGACCACGTTGCGAGATGTGTCCGCTGCGGCGCAACGGTTTGAAGAGGCCTCGGCCTCCTTCGGATCTTTCAGTTCCAATGCAGACGCGCAGATCACTCAGTTTGGCGGTGAAGCCAATGCGCTGATCGCTGATCTGAGAAACGTCACGGAGAACGCGAATACAGCCGTAGAAGAGAGCAATCGCGCCATCTCAGCCGCGGCCGATGCGATTGAAGGCCCGGCGACGGACGCGCTTCAGGATGCTCGTCTGGCCAGCCGTGATCTGCGCGTGTTGATCGCGCGGCTGGACCGGGTGGCGCGTGAACTTGAACAGAACCCACAGGGCTTCGTGGTCGGTGACCCGGCCCCGTATGAGGAGAGCCGATAGATGATCCGTAAGCTTGCTACCTGCCTCGCAACGGGCGTTGCTGCCTTTGGCCTGGCTGCCTGTGTCTCCGTCTTGCCGGAACCGAAGGTGCCGCAAGGGTTGTACCGGTTTGCCGCCGTTGAGACGGTGTATGATCTTGAAGCATCCATCGTCGTTCGCGAACCGGAAGCGTCGCGCCTTGTCGCCGGACGGGCCATTGCAGCGGAGGATTCCTCCGGTGCGCTGAGGCTGGTGCCGAATGTGGAGTGGACCGATTCCTCCACGCGCCTGATCCAGATGGCAATGCTGGATGCGCTGGAAGGGAATGGATCGGGCAAGGCAATTGTGCCGGAGACGGGCGCACTCGCAGAATATGAACTGGCGTGGCAGGTGACCGATTTCACCCTGTCCGGAACGACGGGGCGGTGCCGGGTACGTGCGACCCTTCTCGAAGGGGCATCGCGGGATGTTCTGGATCAGACGATTATTTCAACCACGCAGCAGGCCGATGGCGATTCCAATGCAGACCGCGCCAAGGCGCTGGCAGGGGCCGGGCGGGCCTGCGTGGACGAAGTTGCCGGCTTTGTCAGCCAGTACATCAACGCCCACGCGGCCGAACCCGAAAGCTGAGCTAGCCGCTCTTCATCTGGTCGAACGGCAGGTCCTTGTCGACCCGGACATCCTGAGGCAGTCCAAGAACGCGTTCGGCGATGATGTTCTTCAGGATCTCGTCCGTACCGCCAGCAATGCGCAGGCCAGGGGCCCACATGAAGCTCTGCTGGAAGATGGCGTCGGCTGGCATCCGGTCTGAATCCGTCAGGATGCCGTAATGGTCCTGCATCTCGATGGCCGAGTTGCAGATATCCTGAAGATGGTTGGCCGTGATGATCTTACCGATCGAGTTTTCCGGTCCCGGTGTCTGGCCGCGCGATAGGGCCGTCTGTGTACGGAACTTGGTCAGCTTGTAGCCTTGCGCTGCGACATACCAATCCGCCAGCTTCTCGCGGAAGGCCTGATCCGACATGGTGCCGGCCTCTTTGGCGTAGGCCATGATCTCCGCCCAGTCCGGGCCCGGCGATCCGCCCACGGCGAGGCGTTCGTTCATCAGCGTGACGATGGCCACTTTCCAGCCTTGGCCGACATCGCCGAGGCGATCGGAATCCTTGATACGGACGTCGGTGAAGTAGACTTCGTTGAACTCACGGCCGCCAGATGCCTGGTGGATCGGGCGCACTTCAACGCCAGCCTGCTTCATGTCCACGATGAACATGGTCAGGCCCTTGTGCTTTGGCACGCTCGGATCGGTCCGGGTCAGCAGGATGCCGTAGTCGGAATAATGCGCGCCGGAGGTCCAGACCTTCTGGCCGTTGATGACCCATTCGTCGCCATCTTTCACGGCGCGGGTCTTCAGGCCTGCGACGTCAGACCCTGCGGACGGTTCCGAGAAGAGCTGGCACCAGATTTCCTCGCCTTTCAGCGCCTTGCCGACATAGCGTTTCTTGTGCTCGTCAGACCCGAAGGCAATGACGGTCGGGATGCACATGCCAAGGCCGATGGTGAACGGGCCGGTTGGCGCGTCGAACTTGCCTTCTTCCTGGTTCCAGATGACCTGCTGCATCGGTGTGCCACCACGGCCGCCGATCTCCTTTGGCCATGTGATCTGGGCGTAGCCGTTCTCAGCCTTCGTTTTCTGCCATTCCTTGGCGCGGCGCATGAATTCAGAGCCATCGACGCGCTGGCGCAGGGGCTTGTCGCCTTTTGGGTCAAGGTGTTTGCCGAGGAAAGCGCGTGCTTCGGCGCGGAATTCGGCTTCTTCTTTGGTATCGTTGAAGTCCATGTCTGTTTCCTCCTTATGCGGCGTTCTTGTTTTCGAGGGTGCGGACGAGTTTCTCTTTCCACACTTTCGGGGCGCCGGCCTGAACGGCCAGCAGCTTGGCGCGGCGATAGAAGAGGTGGCAGTCCACCTCCCATGTGAAGCCCATGCCGCCATGAGTCTGGATGTTTTCCTTGGAAGCAAACCAGAAGGCTTCGCAGGCCGCGATACGGGCCGCAGCAGCCGCTTCCGGCAGTTCCGCTGCGCCGGTGGAGACCGCCCATGCACCGTAGAAACAGTTGGAGCGGGCCACTTCGTTCTTCACATACATTTCGGCCAGCTTGTGCTTGATAGCCTGGTTGCCACCAATCGGACGGCCAAACGCGTAGCGCTCTTTTGCATAGTCCGTCGCCATTTCCAGCGCGCGGGATGCTCCGCCCAGCTGTTCGAAGGCGAGCAGCACAGCGGCGTGATCCAGAATCTGGTCGTTCAGCATTTCGCCGTCGCCAGCGTTTCCGAGGCGTGTGGCCGGGGCCTTGTCGAAGACGATCTCGGCATGGCTGCGGGTCGGGTCCAGCGTCTGAAGCGTCTTGCGGGTAACGCCTTCACCGGTCAGGTCCACGAGGACGAGGCTTGCGCCGGAGCCTTCCTTGGCCAGCACGACGGCATGTGTTGCCACATCGCCATCGGTGACAGGCACTTTCGTGCCGGAGAGGGTGGAACCGTCGAATGTGGTTTTCAGATTGGCCGCAGTCGGATTGCCGGGGCCTTCGCTGGCGGCGTAGCAGCCGACGACGTCACCGCTGACGATGCGGGGCAGGACATCTGCCTGTTGTTCGGACGAGCCAGCGATCTTCAGCGCTTCGGTGAAGAAGTAGACGGTCGACGCCCACGGCACCGGCGCGAGGACGCGGCCCATCTCTTCTGCCAGTACGCAGACTTCCAGCAGGCCGAGGCCAAGGCCGCCATGTTCTTCCGGAATGGCGGTGCCGAGCCAGCCCATTTCGACGACTTTTTTCCAGACGTCGGCATTGTGGCTGACATCATCATCGTTCAGGACCAGACGGACAGCCGTCATCGGGCATTCGGATTCCAGGAATTTCCGGGCTTCATTGCCGAGGAATTTCTGGTCTTCGGAAAAGTCGAAGTTCATGTCGCTTGCGCTCCCCTTGCTGGCCGTTGGGCCACTCTATTTTCTCCAATGACCGAGAAAATAGCGCGCTTTACGTGCGCGGAAACCCGTCACCCAACGGAAACGCCTGAATCCACTTTGGATTGGGAAAAATGCGGGTTGCGTGAAATTTGATCGTTCCGCTTCACGGCCCTGAAAGACCCGGATGGCATTTACCGGCGTTGAGATCGGGAGCTGTTGATGGCCAAGGCCGTATTTCACAAGGCGCAGCGCGTCTTCGTAAAGCCCGTAGGAACCTGGGCGTTGATCGAGCAAGTCATTCCCCATTGGGTGAAGGACGTGGACGAGCCCCTGCGCGTTACCTATGAGTGCGGATTGGGGCGCAGCTTTCAGGCGCATGAACTGTCGGCTGACGACACGTCACCGACTGAAACGCGCCCGCACCGTCCCGAGAATGACGAGATCATGCTGGAGCACTGGCATATCGTGCGGCGCAAGGCGAAATGGCGCGCGCGCATTGGCGGGCCGGACCTCAGCGAAGTCGGAACGTTTCCGGTTGTTATCACCGATGAGGAAGACCTGAGCGGCTGGCGTGTGTCAGGCAGTGAGTATGACCGCGACCCGCAGCGCATCGAACATCAGGCGCGCATGATTGCCTGCACGCCGGACCTGTTGCAGACGGCGCGGCAAGTGGCGGACCAATATGAAGAGTCCCCTGACGCGTTTCCTCCAGAGTTGAAAACTGTCGCGCAGCGTTGCGCCTCCATCCTGCGATTTGTCTATGAGCTGGACGAGGAAGACGTAAAGCATTCAGCGACGGTCGCCGCCGAATAGGCGCCAATCCCCCCGCAAGAGCGTGACGATTGCGAGGCCGATGATCGCGCCCGCCACATTGGCTGCAATGTCGAGCCAGGATCCCTCTCGGCCTGCATCGCCCATCATCTGCGCAATTTCCATCGTCATGCCGTAGGTCGCCGCGATTGCGAAACCGGCCAGCACGCGCGCTTTGCCAATTCCGAATGCAACGCCCAGCGGGGCGGCGAGGGCGGCATACGCGACGAAGTGTTTGATCTTGTCTGAAAATTGGGGGGCAGGGGCCTCGGTGGCTGGGATGAGTGACAGGTAGCAGATTGTCGCCGCGATGATCAGCGCCGCCATCGCAGCGAGTATCCGCAGGGCGGGATGGGTGAGCAGGGGCGTCATATATAAATCCGGCTTTCTGCAAGCTACTGGGCGCTGGCCCTCGACGTTGCCAGTGCAAATCCCTAACTGGAAGACTGGAATTCTGTTTGCCGGAGAAAACATGCGCACTGAAGCCCCCGTTGCCGTCCAATTGTCCGATTACACCGCCTATCCGTTCGAAATCGAACAGGTGGACCTCAGGTTTGACCTTCACCCGGACGCGACTCTGGTGCGGGCGGACCTCAAGATCCGGCGCACGGGTGCCGCGGACGCCGCACTGGAACTGGACGGGGAAGCGCTGGAGCTGAAATCCATCGCAATTGATGGCGCGCCTCTGCCGGAGAGCGCCTATGAGCTGACCGAAAGCGGGCTGACCCTTCAGGACGTGCCGAATGCCTTCACACTGGTGACGGAAGTCGAGATTGCGCCATCGAAGAACACGGCCCTTTCGGGCCTTTACATGTCCGGTGGTCGCTTCTGCACGCAATGCGAAGCCATCGGGTTTCGTCGCATCACCTTCTATCCGGACCGGCCAGATGTGATGAGCCGCTTCACGGTACGGATGACGGCGGACAAGGAAACCTACCCCATCCTCCTGTCGAACGGGACGCCGGGCGAAACGGGTGATGTGGATGATGGACGCCACTTCGCGGTGTGGGATGATCCGCACAAGAAGCCTGCCTATCTCTTTGCGCTCTGCGCGGGGGATTATGATGTCTATCGCGACCAGTTCACCACGATGAGCGGCAAGGTGATCGACCTCGCCGTCCATGTCGACAAGGGCGATGCGGACCGTGCTGCCTGGGCCATGGACAGCCTCAAGCGCTCGATGAAGTGGGATGAGGAGACCTATGGCCGGGAATATGATCTTGGCGTGTTCAACATCGTGGCCGTGCGGGATTTCAATTTCGGCGCCATGGAGAACAAGGGTCTGAACATCTTCAACTCCGCCTATGTGCTGGCCGATGAAGCCAGCGCGACGGATGCGGATTTCGAAGCCATTGAGAGCATTGTCGCCCACGAATATTTCCACAACTGGACGGGTAACCGGATCACTTGCCGTGACTGGTTCCAGCTGTGCCTGAAGGAAGGCCTGACAGTCTTCCGTGATCAGAACTTCTCTGCCGACATGCGCTCGCGTCCGGTGCAGCGGATCAAGGATGTCATCCGTCTGCGCGCCCGTCAGTTTGCCGAAGACGCAGGCCCGCTGGCGCATTCCGTGCGGCCTGAAACCTATGGCGCGATCGACAATCTCTACACGGCAACCGTGTATGAGAAAGGCGCTGAAGTCATCGGTATGCTGCGCCGGATCCTGGGCGAGGAAACCTATCGCAAGGGCATGGACCTTTATTTTGACCGCCATGACGGACAGGCGGTCACGATCGAAGATTTCTATGCCTGCTTCGAAGAGGTCAGCGGCGATGATTTCACCCAGTTCCGCCTCTGGTATTCGCAGGCCGGAACACCTGAAGTAAGCGTGGAGGAATCCTGGAACCCGGAAACCCGCGAAGTGGCCGTGACGCTGAAACAGCGCGTGCCGGCAACGCCGGGCCAGACCAACAAGAAACCCATGCTCATCCCTATGGAAATGGCCCTGATTGATGATGAAGGGAACATGGCCGAGTGGATTACGCTGTTCGAAGATGAAGAACTGACGCTGACCTTCGACCTTCCCGAAGGATCGGAGCGTCCGCTGGTATCCATCAATCGGGACTTCACAGCGCCGATCCGCCTGAAGCGCAATCTGGACCGTGAAACGCAACTGGCAATGATCCGTCTGGAGACGGACCCGTTCAACCAGTGGGACGCCGTGCAGGCGCTCGCCAAACAGGAAATCCTTGCTTTGTCCGAAGGTTCGCAGGCCGAGCCAGACGATGCGCTGGTCGATGCGATTGCTGCGGCTGTCACCGGGGCATCGGATGATCCGGCCTTTGCTGCGCTGCTGGCGCGCTTGCCGGATGTGAATGAATTGTTCCTTGAGCGCCAGCCCGCTGACCCTGTCGCGCTGGATGCGGCGCGCAAGAAGCTTCAAGCAGCGCTCTATGGCAAGCTGAGGCAGTTCGCCGACAGCGTGTTGGGTGAATCATCGACGCAAGCCTATGATCCGGGGGCAGAGCAAGCAGGCGAACGCGCCCTCCGCACGGCGCTGATTGGTCTGTTGGCGGCGTCTGGCGCGGATGAGGCAGGCGACCGTCTCCTGTCGCTCTACAAGGCCGCGACCAACATGACCGAGAAACTGGCCGCGCTGCGCGGGCTGGCCGGTCTTGACGGCGAGGCTCGCGAGACGGCGCTGGCGGACTTTGAAGCAGAATGGACGTCCAATCCGCTCGTCATGGACAAATGGTTCGGCGTGCAGGCCGGGACAGGCGATGCGGCCACCATCGAGAAACTCGCGGCGCATTCCGCCTTCGATTTGCGTAATCCGAACCGCGTACGCTCAGTCGCAGCGGCTTTCGCGATGCAGAATTTGGCCGGTTTCCATGCCCCGGATGGTTCCGGCTATCGTGTGGTCGAGGATATCATCCTGAAAGCTGACAAGGTGAACCCCGCGCTTGGCGCTCGGCTTCTGACCGCATTCGAACAATGGCGGAGCCTGGAACCAAAGGCCAAAGCGGAGGCAGAGGCCTGCCTGCGCCGGCTGCAAGCTGCTGATTTGTCAAAGAATTCTGCCGACATCGTTTCACGCGCGCTTGGCTAGGGACAGAATCACCCCGGCTTTGGGTTAACGAATTCTTTCTCTTTGTTAAGAATTGCGCAACAATTACGCCCGAGAAGCTGAGTTTAGTCTTGGGTTTAAGATAAATTGGCGCGCACAGAACATGGTGTCCCACTCGGTCATCCCTGGTGATACGGACGCCGCGACAAAAGGAGTCGCGGAGCCTGACCGACGTCGCCTGAAATGGACCGTTGTCGCCATCATTCTCCTGTTAGCCGGTGCGCTGGGCCTGAAGGCCTGGGATGAGCGCCAGACCGCCGATGAGGGCTTGCTGGCCGCGCTGGAGGCCAAGGCCAGCACGGTCGCTGCGCGCCTGGTCGGTCATGCGGGCACGGCAGAAATGGCGATGCGCCTGATCGAGGATACGGGCGCGTCCCGAACGACTGTTGCATCGGCGACGCCGGGCGTGGATGTGGTGGCTACGCTTCAGGATGCACGACGGGCCCCCGCCGACAGCCGACTGGCCGCCGCTGTGCCGGTGGCTGAAACCATGCTGGCGAACGGCCACGGGATCGGCCTGTCGCGTCAGGGAGACCTGATTGTGGCCACGAACTCTCCCGACGGGGAGATCATTCTGGCAATGGCGCCGGTGGGCACATGGCTGCCTGCCAGCAGTGGGCGCGATGGGATATTTGTAACGGATGGCCAGTTCAGCGCCGGTACGATGGTGCCCGGCTTGTCCGGCATGCGCCCAGCGACCGGGTTTCGCGCGCTGACGATGCTGGACCGCGCCGCGACAGGATGTGCCCCGGTCTCCAATAGCGGATTGATGGTATGTTCCAGTCGGACGATGCCCTTGTTTACGCTGGATGATTTGATCCAGTTACTGATCTTTGGCCTGTTGCTTGCCGCGCCGATGCTGGTCATTCTGGGCCTGATGAATCGTCTCTCGGACTCGGCAGATGCATCGCTGGTCGAGCGCGCAAATGAAGCGGAAGCCGACCGGTTCATGAGTCCGGTCATGCTGGGCGTGCGCGCAGGGTATTGGGAATGGTCAGACGATTCCAGCGCGGTCTATCTCAGCGACGCGGCGTCTGAACTGATGGGCATGTTCGGGGATGGCGTGATCACCGTCGACGAATTGCTTCAACAGGTACATCCGGAGCACCAGGCGCGCGTACAGGAGGCCTTCCGCGTTGGCTACAAGGATGGCTGGGTGCAGACTAGCTTCGTGACCAGTTTCCAGCCGCCTCGCTGGATGGAGTTGCGCGGAAGCGTCACCACCAATGCGCAGACCGGTGCCAATGTCTATGGCGGCGTGCTGCTGGATATCACTGAGCGCAAACAGGCAGAAGATCGCGTCAAGGCTGCCGAACGCCGGTTGCGCACGGCGATTGAGGGCTTCAACGGGCCGTTCGCACTGTGGGACAATCGCAAGCGGTTGTTGTACTGGAACCGGGCGTTTGCCTCGGATTTCCAACTGGAAGAAACATTGCGGCCCGGCATGGCGCACCATACGGTCGCCATCGCGCGGGCGGGGGCCTTGCGGGCTGAGCATCCGTCTAAAGAAGATGAGCGCGCCGTCGTGCTGGAGCTGAATTCGGACCGGTGGATCAAACTGGTCGAGCGCCCTACGCTGGATGGTGGCCTGCTGTCTGTCGGCGTGGACGTGACGGAAAATGTGCGCAACGAAGCCGAATTGAAAAAGCAGAAGGCGCAGATGCAGAAGACTGCGCTGGAGCTGAAACGCTCAGAGGGGCGCGAGCGGGAGCTTTCCCGGAAGTATTCCGAGGAAAAGGCCAAGGCCGAGCATGCCGCACACACAAAATCAGCCTTCCTGGCCAATATGAGTCACGAGCTGCGCACGCCCTTGAATGCGATCAACGGCTTCTCCGAGATCCTCTCGAACGAGCTGTATGGCCCGATGGGGGATGAGCGCTACAAGGGGTATGCGCAGGATATCCTGACATCCGGACAGCATCTCCTGGACATGATCAATGACATCCTCGACATGGCCAAGATTGAAGCGGGCAAGATGACGATTGATCCGCAGCCGATCGACCCGGTGGACCCGGTCGATGCCGCGGTGCGCATGATCCGCCGCAAGGCCGAGGACAAGCAAATAGAGATGAAGCTCGACTCACAGCCGAACCTGCCGGAGATCGATGCAGACCACCGCGCCATTCGCCAGATGGTGCTGAACCTTGTTTCCAATGCCATCAAGTTTACGGATGCGGGCGGCAAGATCACCGTAACTGTCGAACAGCGGGGGCCGGAAATCTATGTCGGCGTCACGGATACCGGCATCGGCATCCCAGCGGAAGACCTGCCCCGTCTGGCAACGCCGTTTGAACAAGTTTCCGGCACCAAGGACCGGAACTATGAAGGCACCGGGCTCGGCCTGGCGCTGACCAAGTCTTTTGCTGAAATGCATGGTGGACGGATGATCATGTCATCCATCGAAGGCGAGGGCACGACAGTTGCCTTCACCCTGCCGATTACCGGCGCGCGAGAATTGGTTGACGAGGCCAAGGCGCGCGACGTCGCCTAGGGGCGGCAATTCCATTCTGTGATGCGTGATCCGGCGGGCGTGATTTCGACACTGCCCCACGCGCCGGTTTTCAGTTTTCGGTCCAGCTGCTCCGGCTGGGCGTCTACGACATCCGGCAGAAAACGCGCAATGCCGTTGGATGTGACAATCAGGGCGGTGTCGTCTGCGCCGAGTTCTGCTGCGCGCGCGAGCAGTCCGCGCCATCCATCGCGCAGCGCATCACCACCGACGAGCCAGCCATCAGGCGGCGTCGCATCGCGTTCCCAGGCTTCAAGCGCGGTCTCACCAATGCGGGCGAGCACTTTGTCTTCTGGCTGGTTTTCGTCCGGGCCGTAGTCAACTTCTGTCAGGAAAGGCAGGACGATCAGGGCAGGGGAATTGGTGCGCATGCCAATTATCGCGCGTGCCGTCTGGCGTGTACGGGCAAGGGGGGAGCAGAACGCCGCGACAAAGTGAGTGGCGTTGAACTGCGCGGCCAGCGCGTCCGCCTGTGCCAATCCGGAGGAGGACAGCGGGAGATCCGTCCGCCCACCAACACGGGTGACAGTATCGCCCTTGTCGAATGTGTTGCCATGCCGAACGATGATAAGCCGGGCCATAAACGATTAATCCTCTAGCGGATCGCCATGCTGCGCGATCAGGCGTTCTGCCAGTGCAACGTCTTCTGGCGCATCAATGCCCGGTATGGCGATGGCATCCGGCTCCACTTCGACACATTGAATGCTCATGCCGTTTTCCAAAAACCGCAACTGCTCAAGACCCTCCAGAGTTTCATAGTGACCCTCCGGCAGTTTCACATATCTCCGCAGCGCATCCAGACGGTACGCATAAAGACCAATATGACGACATACGGGAGACATGGGGCCAGCTTCCCGTAGCGCGGCTTCCTTGCGGATCGCTGGAATCAAATTCTTTGAAAACCAGAGGGCGCGGCCGGATGTGTCGTGTGCCAGAGTTGTCCCAGAGAAGGGCGTGGTCTTCTTGTGCGCGCGGAAATCGTCAAGGGCCTGCCAGGTGAGGCGGACATAGGGCGTTGCCGCATCAGCGCCGGATTGCGCCGCCGCCTTTGCCACGGCCACAACATGGGAGGGCGGCGTGAACGGGGAATCGCCTTGTAGATTCACGACGACTTCCGGAGACACGCCCATTGCTTCCACTGCGGCCAACGCCCGGTCAGTGCCGGAGGGCACGTTGGGATCTGTCATCACCACATCAATGCCGAGCTCTCGGCAGTGTTCGGAGATGCGAGTATCATCGGTCGCGACTATGCTGGCTGCGTCATCCAGCTTCGCAGCAGCACGGGATGCCATCGCAGCGACACGGCTGACCATTGTGCGACCGGCAATCTCAACCAGCGGTTTGCCGGGAAAGCGGGTGGAGCCATAGCGGGCGGGAACAACAATCAGCGTTTTCATGGCCGCGCTTTACATGACCTGCGAAGAATTGCCCACCTCATCTTCACGCAATTGTTGCATCAGGCCGATAATTGGCGCGACCCATTGCAACGCCTCCTCGTCGACGCCTTCATCGCGCAGGAAGCCTGTCAGCGCAGGGGCGAACTGTTCGCTTTGCCCGCACTCTACGAGGGCAAGTTCCAGTTCCGGCAGCACGACATTCTGAAAACTGTCAGCAAAATTCTGCAGGTCGTCAGTACGTGACATCAGGCGCATCGTGGCAAACGTGTTCAAATCGCCTTCATCATTGGTGATACGCTTCAGATCATTGATCAGACCGCGATTGTCGGAGGCAAATTCGCCCAGGATGTGGTCTGTCTTGTATTCCACCCATTCCTGCGTGCAGGGTTCTGGTGCGGTGACGCAGGCGGCGAGCGGGCAGGTGGCAAGTGCAAACGCGGCGATCAGGCGGTTCATGGGCGTCCTCCGATGTGTTCCCACAGGCACCCTAATCCCGGAGCCTGTCGGCGCAAGACGGCCTGCTCAGCGGCAAGAAAAAACCCCGGCGCAATGGGACCTGCGCCGGGGGCTTCCGCCTATGCATTCCGTGCAATGCGCATGCGGAATCTCTTATTCGTCGGATTGGTCGGTTTCGATCGTGATCGTGTGGGTCGATTTGGAGTGAACCTGCTTCTTGAAGGCCTTTTTCTCCGCGGTATCGAGCTTGTCGCTGTCGAGCACCGTTTTGATCGTGGCCTTGGCAGTCAGGGCACCCTTGCCGCCTTTGACGCAGGCGATCTTCACCTTCTTCGCCGCGCCATCATCAGTCTTTTTCTCAAGGATGCGGGTTTCACCGGTTGCGAGATCAGCCGTGCGGCATTCCTCCACCAGATCTGTCAGGGCGATATGGGTGTTTTCGATCTGGTCCTCGAAATCATCGCCATAGGCGAGGTCGATCTTGCGTTCGAGCTCGTCAGCATGCATTTCGATGCGGGCTTCGAGCATGGCGATCTTTGGCTCCAGATTGCGTTCCCAGGCATCGGCCTGCGCCTCGGCCCGATCCGCCATCGCTTCGGCATGCATCTCCCATTTCTCGGCCTGTCTCTCGACATTCTCGGCCCACGCTTCCCATTCTTCTTCCGTCTTCGGCATGGTTTCTTCGGTGAAGCTGACGGCCAGTTCCATCTCGCGATTGAACTGTTCGTTGAGGCCGTCGAAGGCGAGTTCGATCACCGGCATGGACTCCACGAGCTTGTTGATCTGAGCCGTCTCGGCTTCGATTTTTGCTGTGAGGACTTCGATCTCACGCTCGATGTTGGGGTTCTTCACATTCACATTGAAGGGCTCGCCAATGATCACGATCTGACGATCCTCGACCTGCTCGCCATCGACATAGACTGTGCCGCTGTCCACGCGAAGGCTGCTGGAAGATTTCAGCTCACGGAAATCTCCAGGCGTCGGAGTCTTCGGGGGAGTGGGCGCAGCGCGCGGTTGGTCCGGCATCGGTGCGCCAGCGAGTTCTGCCATGTCGACCGTGTTGTCGACTTCCGCAGACGCGCAGGCGGAGGTTACGAAACCCGAGCTGAGCAGGGCCGCGCTTCCCAGCAGTCCGGAGATTCCAGCGCCCATGAGGCGGCGGGAGCGGGATGGGCTGGGCGTGGTCATGCGGATCATTCTTTCCTTGAGGGCGTGGGTCAGCGGCAGGCTGGCCGCCGCGGTCAGGCGCTCCGGCAGGGCGAGCTGCACAGCCTTGAGGAGCGTTTCGCCATAGGCGTGCGGCGAGGACGCGCCGGATTTCAGGACATCACTGTCACACGCGGCCTCCTGGTCCGTGCGGAAGGCGCGGCGCGCCATGTATGCCAGCGGGTTGAACCAGAGCAGGGCGACAAAGATTTCCGAGACTTGCAAGGCCCAAAGGTCACCGCGCTTGATATGGGTCATCTCGTGGGCCAGTGCAGCGCGTTGCTGGCTTTGGGTGTAGTCGTCCTCGAACCAGGCTGGCAGCAATACGGTTGGACGCAGCAAGCCGGAGACGAGGGGGCCTGACGAGATGAAGCTGGTGGAGACCTTGGGCATCTTCTTCATGCCAACCTGACGGGCGACCTCCTCGGCGAGACGGGCGAGTTCCGGAGAGGGGGCCATTTCCTCGCGGCGCAGCGTGTTCATGAAGCTGTGGTGTGCCCAGCTGCTGCGGAGGATCATGTATAGGGCTCCGCCAACCCAGACGGCGAACATTGTGCCGAGCAGCAATCCGCCGAGTATCGGATCGGACACTTCCGGGAATGCCACGAGACCGGGTGCGCCATCGAGTAGGGGGCTCGAATCGACCGGGCTTGAGACAGGCGGAGCCCCGACGACATGAGTTACGGTGCCTACAGGTTCAGGTGAGCGAAACAGTGCAGGGGCAACTTCAGCCGTCCCGGCCGAGGCAGGCATCGGAGTCTGGAAGAACTCGAAGAAACCCGCCAGCGGCGAGGGCATGGACAGGGGAGGCAGGACCAGTCGGGCGACCGGAATGGCCCACAGGGCATAGGTGACGCCTGCGCCGAACTGGCGGGCGACATGCTTTCGCGCAACCAGGATGAGGGCGATGAGGATCGACACCGCGATAATGGTCTGCGCGGCGTAGCCGATGTTGAGGCTGTTCAGGTCGAAAATCATTTCTTCAACTCCCCCAGAAGCTTTTCAAGTTCCGCGATGTCATCAGCGGTCAGGCCGCGTGTATCTGCCAGGTGGGCAACCAGAGGGGCGGCACGTCCGGAAAAGACCTGATCGACAAACTGACGCGCGGCGCCAGCCTTGTAGGTGCCTTCCTCAATCAGCGGAAAATAGAGATAGCGCCGACCGTCTTCCTGGGTGCTCAGCGCGCCCTTCTCAACCAGCCGGGCCAGCAGTGTTTTGACAGTGCGGCTGGTCCAGTCTTTCTCGGATCCGAGCGCGTCGTGAACGTCCGCGGCGGCGAGGCCGGGCTGTTTCCACAACACGGCCATGACTTCGAGTTCGGCGTCAGAAATCTTCATATGTAGAACCCCTCTCTGGACTACAGGTGTAGTCGTAAGCGATGACTACATTCGTGGTCAACAAGTTTTCGATGACACATTCGTAAGGTGCAGATCGTCGCAGGAATCCGCGCTCGTGTGGCTTCTATTCGGGGTCGCAGTCGAGTACGGTCCTCTGAATAAAGTGGAGGAGAAGGCCATGAAGCGTGTAATGATTGCGGCGATTGCGGTGGCAACCTTGCCGGCAGGTTGCGCGACGACGGGCAGCTCTGGCGATTTCGGACGCGTGCTGGGCGAGGTACTGAGCCAGCAGACGGGCGACAGCTCCCTCACTCAGGCGGAGATAGATGCGGGCCTGCGCGAAGCCTTGACGGTAGGCACGAACCTTGTCGCGGCGCAGCTGGGCCAGACCAATGGGTATTTCGGGGATCCTGAAATCCGCATTCCCCTGCCGAAGACCTATCGTGATATCCAGTCCGGCCTGTCCCGCGTCGGGGCAAGCGGCCCGTTGGACGATCTGGAACTGCGGATGAACCGCGCCGCTGAGGGCGCTGTGCCGGAGGCGAAGACGCTGGTGCTCGGCGCGATCCGGCAGATCACGATTGAGGATGCTGTGCGTATCCTGAACGGTGGAGACACGGCGGCGACAGATTTCCTGCGCGCGAAGACCGAAAGCCAGTTGCGGGCTTCGTTCACGCCTTATGTCAGATCTTCGCTGGCAGAGGCGGGGGCGTTTACGTCTCTTGAACAGGTGGCCAATAGCTATGGCGTTGGCGGCGTTACCACGACGCTTCAGAATGATTTGACAGACCATGCTGTGTCGCTGGGTCTGGATGGGCTGTTCCACTATGTGGCCCTCGAGGAGAAGAAAATTCGTGAGAATCCTGTGGCTCGGACGACGGAGCTGTTACGGCGCGTCTTTGGATCGAGGGGCTGATGCGTCGCTTTACGTATGAAGCCAAAGCCGGCGGAGAGATGGCCGGCATCGAATTCGGTGATCCCATCAAGCCCTTTTCGGCGGTGTGGCTGCACGCAACCGGATTCAACGGGATGACGTATCAATCCCTGCTGGCCCCTCTGGGCCTGCGCCAGCGCGTTGCAGCGCTCGATATGCGCGGTCATGGCCGCACGACGCTGCAGGCAAAGCCGGGTCAGATGAAATCCTGGAAGCGTCACCGCGATGATGTGATTGAGTGGCTGGAAAAGGAAGCGCCGCATGGCGTGATCCTGGCGGGGCATTCCATGGGCGGATGCGTTGCGCTGATGGTGGCGGGCAAGCGCCCGGACCTGGTGAAGGGCCTGATCCTGGTTGATCCGGTGATCATGTCGAAATCGATCTATTTCTGGCAGCATATGCTGACGCCGATTTCCTTCCTGATGCCGAAGAACGGCATGGCGCGGCGGGCGAAGAAGCGCCGGGCGGAATTCGGCACATTTCGCGAAGCGCTGGAATCCTATACCGGTCGCGGGGCGTTCAAGACGTGGCGGGAGCCTTTTCTGGCGGACTATCTTCTGGATGGGATCGAGCGGGTTGACCACAATCCGATCGACAGTGACGAGCAGACCTGGCGTCTCTTGTGCGAGCCGAAATGGGAGTCGGCCACGTTCGCGGCTCAACGCAACCGTCCGTGGAGCGCGCTCCGGCGGGTGAAGAAACACCAGATCCCGATGACCATTTTGCGGCCAACGAGAGATTCCGTGATCACCGACAAGGTGCGGGCAAAGCTGATCCTGACCTATCCGGCGATGATGATGAAGGCCGTGCGCGGGACGACGCATTTCCTGCCGATGGAGGCGCCCTATGAAGTGCGCGATCAGCTTTCCGCCTTTCTGGCGCGGCTGGTGGAGCGGTTCACGCTGGAAGAGGACGCCTTCGTGGAGCGGTCGTTGAAGGTGCGCCGGCGCGGCGCGCGATAGGGCGGGGCAGTCCTCAGTTTAGAAAAGATCAGTGGTGGAACATTCGGCAAGCGTGTAAAGGTTCGCGGTTGACATTGGAGCTGACCCCATGCCGCTTGATATCCTGGCTCTGCCGGGGGTGGAGATCGCCATCGTGCTGTTGCTCGTGGCGGTTGTGTTTTTCGGCTTCATCCGGGAAATCCTGCCATCAGATGTGGTGGCCTTGCTGGCAATGGGCGCTTTGCTGCTGACAGGCATTCTGTCGGTTCCGGAAACGCTCGCAGTCTTCTCCAACCCGGCACCAATCACGATTGCGGCCATGTTTGTCCTGTCTGCTGCGCTGGAGCGCACAGGCGTGATTGATGCGGCGGGGCGGATGGTGACGCGGCTGGCCGGGCGTGCGTCGCCGATTGTCGCGATGCTGGCCATGATGTGCGGCGTGATGGTTCTGTCGGCGTTCATGAATAATACGCCGATTGTCGTCGTCCTCATTCCGGTCGTGATTCAGTTGGCGCGCAGTTTGGGGGTCGCGCCATCCAAACTGCTGATCCCGCTTTCCTTCGCCGCGATCTTTGGCGGTACGACAACATTGATCGGTACGTCGACAAACATCCTTGTCGATGGCGTGGCGCAGGAAGCAGGGCTCGCCCCCTTCGGCATGTTCGAGATCACCGCCGCTGGAGCTGTTCTGGCATGTGTGGGTGCGGCCTATCTGGGGCTCGTGTCGCGCTTCCTGCTTCCGACGCGGGAGTCATTGATCGACATGTTGCCGGATGCCACGAAGCGGCGCTTCCTCGCGCAGATCCTGATCCCGCTCGGTTCCCCCTTGATTGGCAAAGCCATTTCCGAGACCGGATTTAGCGCCGAGAAAGGGTTCAAGGTGATCGACGTGTTCCGCGATGGCCTGTCCCTCCGGGCGGAATTGCGTGACCTGATTATCCAGGCAGGGGACCGGGTGGTCTTGCGCTCGCCCGTATCGGAAGTCCTGACCCTGAAGGAGGCCGGCAGCATCGCAATCGGCGCATCAGCCAGCGATCTCCGCCCGGCATTCGAGCCGATCCAGACAAGCGAGACCGTGATCATGGAGGGCGTGATCGGGCCGCAATCCCGCCTGATCGGGCGGTCCCTGACGGGCCTCGGCCTTGCGCGCCTTTATGGCGTTTACGTGCTGGCCATTCATCGGCGCGGAGAGAATGTCACCAACACACAGGACATGCGATTTGATGTCGGGGATACGGTCCTGCTTGAAGGGCCAGCGCGCGGGATGCGACAATTGTTCGATGACGGTATTCTCAACAATCTGACCGAGACGACCGAACGGGCAATCCGGCGCGCCAAGGCTCCGATTGCGATGGTGGCACTGGTAGCGGTGATGGGGCTGGCGGCGCTGGGCGTGCTGCCCATTGCGGCGCTGGCCCTGATTGCGGCAACGGCGGTGGTTGCGCTTGGCTGCCTGGACCATCAGGAAGCCTACCGGGCGATCAGATGGGACATCCTGATGCTGATTTTCGGCATGTTGGCGCTGGGGCTGGCCATGGAGAAGTCTGGCGCGGCAAGCCTTCTGGTCGGGCATCTGGCAGAGGTGACCGCCGGGTTTGGCCCGATCGCGGTGCTGGCCGTACTGTATCTCGTCACATCCTTCCTGACCGAAATCATGAGCAACAATGCCGCTGCGATCCTGCTGACGCCAATCGCCATCGGGCTAGGTGCACAGCTTGGTATTGATCCGCGCCCTTTTGTTGTGGCGGTAATGTTTGCTGCCAGCGCCAGCTTTGCCACGCCTATCGGGTATCAGACGAATACGCTGGTCTACAGTGCAGGGGGATACCGGTTCTCGGACTTCCTGAAGATCGGTGTGCCGTTGAACCTTGTGATGTTTGCGGCCGCCATGATCGTCATTCCGATCTTCTGGCCGCTGGGCTGAGCACTACCAGAGTTCCCGGTCGGGGGAGGCGGCATCGGCCAGCTTGCCCATCAGGCGCTCAAGCTCCTGCTGCTCGTCTTCGGTCAGGGCGCCGGACAGCTTCTGCTCTTCCGCCAGGGCGATTGGGACAATGAGTTCATAGACGTCCCTGCCTGCAGGCGTGAGGAAGAGCTGGGACCGTCGGCCATCGGTTTCGGACGTCTTGCGCTCCAGATACCCCATCTGAATCATCGCAGCGATGGCTCGGCTGACGGCAACCTTGTCCATCGCGGTCAGCTGGCCGATCTCGGTCGCGCTGATGCCGGGCCGGTCGCCGACGACGGCCATGACCCGCCACTGCCAGATCGACAGGCCAAACTCGCGATCATACAGCGCCGCAATCCGCGTCGAGATCGTGTTCGACAGGACAGACAGCCGGTAGGGCAGGAATTCGCGCAGGCGAAGCAGAGAGACATTATCGGAATCGGGCATGTCCTATTGATTGAGGGTTGCGCGCGTCGTGTCAATTAGTTACATATGAAACTAATAGTACTCATCCCGATATCACGATTGGAGCGCGCATATGGCAGACCTGTTTGAGAACCCCGCCGGCCTTGACGGATTTGAGTTCATTGAGTTCTCCGCACCGGAAAAAGGCGTGCTGGAGCCGGTATTCGAGATGATCGGCTTCACCAGGATTGCCCGTCACCGCACGAAGGATGTTGAGCTGTGGCGTCAGGGTGGCATCAACCTGATCACCAATTACGAACCGCGCTCTGCCGCTTGGTATTTCGCGCGAGAGCACGGCCCCTCCGCCTGTGGCATGGGCTTTCGGGTGCGCGATGCCCGCAAAGCCTACCAGCATCTCCTGGCGCAGGGCGGCGAGCCCGTGAACGTCAATACCGGGCCGAGCGAGCTGCACATTCCGGGCATTCGTGGCATCGGCAATTCCATCATCTATCTGGTCGACCGCTATGGCGACGATCTGGATATTTACGACATCGACTTTGAATACCTGCCGGGCGTGGACAAGCACCCCGAAGGCGCTGGCTTCAAGCTGATCGATCACCTGACGCACAATGTTTATGGCGGGCGGATGAAGTATTGGGCAGACTTCTACGAGAAGCTCTTCAACTTCCAGGAAATCCGCTATTTCGACATCAAGGGCGAGTATACCGGCCTGACCTCCAAGGCGCTGACGGCGCCGGACGGAAAGATCCGCATTCCGCTGAACGAGGAAGGCGAGGGCGGCAAGGGCCAGATCGAGGAATTCCTGCGCGAGTACAATGGCGAGGGCATCCAGCATATCGCGCTGATCTGTGATGATCTCTATGCCTGCTATGACCGTCTGAAAGAGCGCGGCGTGCCCTTCATGACCGCGCCGCCGGCGACGTATTACGAAATGCTGGATGAGCGCCTGCCAGGGCATGGCGAAGACGTTGAGGGCCTGAAGGCCCGCGGCCTGCTGCTGGACGGAACGACCGAGGGCGGCGAACCGCGCCTGCTGATGCAGATCTTTGCGCAAGCGCAGATCGGCCCTGTCTTCTTCGAGTTCATCCAGCGCAAGGGCGATTACAAGGACGGCTTTGGCGAAGGCAATTTCAAGGCCTTGTTCGAAAGCATGGAACGTGACCAAATCCAGCGAGGTGCATTGAAGGTCGAGGAAAAGGAGGACGCGTAATGACTGCTCCCGCCCCCCTGAAAGGCGTTCACCACGTTGCCTATCGCTGCAAGGATGCGAAGGAGACGGTGGAGTTCTATCGCGATGCGCTGGGCATGGATTTCCAGCTGGCCATCGCCGAGGACAAAGTGCCGTCGACCGGCGCGCATGACCCGTACATGCATGTCTTCCTGGATGCCGGAAATGGCAACGTGCTCGCCTTCTTCGAGCTACCGACCCAGCCGGATATGGACCGTGATCGGAACACACCGCAATGGGTGCAGCATATCGCGTTCCGCGTCGGCTCTCTGGACGAGTTGATGGAAACCAAGGCACACCTTGAAGGCATGGGGCTCGACGTGCTGGGCCCGACGCATCATGGTATCTTCAAGTCGATCTACTTCTTCGACCCGAACGGCCACCGCATCGAACTCGCTGCCGACATCGGCACACCAGAGCAGATGAAGCAGTTGAAAGACGTTGCCCAGCCTATGATCGACG
This sequence comes from Hyphomonas atlantica corrig., assembly GCF_000682715.1. Taxonomy (GTDB): domain Bacteria; phylum Pseudomonadota; class Alphaproteobacteria; order Caulobacterales; family Hyphomonadaceae; genus Hyphomonas; species Hyphomonas atlantica. Next base: position 120,256 of record NZ_AWFH01000012.1, read on the forward strand.
AGTGGAGCACGACAAAGAAAGCGCCGAGGCATGCGGCTTGGCTACACGAAAAAATCGCAGACGAAAGCTGAACCATGAAACTCGCTACACTGAAGAATGGCGCCCGTGACGGGCGTCTCGTTGTCGTTTCGAAGGATCTGACTCGCTACACCGACGCGGCAGGCATAGCGCCAACGCTGCAGGCGGCGCTGGACAAATGGGACGTCTACGCCCCGAAACTGCAACAGCTGGCCGAGCAGGTGGAGCTTGGCAGCGTGCCGACCGCACGTTTCCACGAGCATGATTGCGAAAGCCCGCTGCCGCGTGCCTATCAGTGGGCGGACGGGTCGGCCTATATCAACCATGTCGAACTGGTGCGCAAGGCGCGCGGCGCCGAAGTGCCGGAAAGCTTTTATGATGATCCGCTGATGTATCAGGGCGGCTCTGATGCCTTTCTGGGCCCGCGCGATGCGATTCCGCTGGGTGACATGGCATGGGGCTGTGACATGGAAGGGGAGATTGCGGTCATCACCGATGACGTGCCGATGGGCGTCTCTGAGGCCGATGCCGCCGGTCACATCAAGCTGGTCATGCTGTGCAATGACGTGTCCCTGCGCGGGCTGATCCCCGGTGAACTGGCCAAGGGCTTCGGCTTCTTCCAGTCCAAGCCACCGAGCGCGTTCTCGCCGGTTGCGGTGACGCCGGACGAACTGGGCGACGCATGGAAAGACAGCCTCGTGCACCTGCCGCTGCGCGTGGACCATAATGGCGAGCCTTTCGGCCGCGCCGAGGCCGCAGAAGACGCCACGTTCAGCCTTGCGCGTCTGGTGGCACATGCGGCCAAGACGCGGCCCCTGACGGCTGGCACGGTGATCGGTTCCGGTACGGTGTCCAACAAGGGCGCCGATGGTGGCCCCGGAAAACCTGTCAGCGAGGGTGGTCTCGGCTATTCCTGCATCGCCGAAATCCGCATGATCGAGAAGATCGCCACCGGAGACTTCAAGACACCCTTCATGTCCCCCGGCGATACGGTTCGGATCGAGATGTTCGACAAATCGGGCCATTCGATCTTCGGAGCGATTGAACAAACCGTCGAGCAGGTCTAGAACGTCTGCTGCACCGCAGCATGACCAAGGGGAGGCCCGCACTTCATGGCGAGCAAGATATACAAGACGGCCGCAGACGCGCTGGATGGCGTATTGTTTGATGGCATGACGATTGCCGCTGGAGGCTTCGGCCTGTGCGGCATTCCGGAACTGTCCATTGCAGCGATCCGGGACGCTGGAACGAAGGATCTGACGGTTTATTCCAACAATGCCGGCGTGGACGATTTCGGCCTCGGCCTTCTGTTGCAGACAAAGCAGATCAAGAAAATGTGCTCGTCCTATGTGGGCGAGAATGATCTGTTCATGCAGCAATATCTTTCCGGCGAACTGGAGCTGGAGTTCAACCCGCAGGGCACGCTGGCCGAGCGCATGCGCGCCGGTGGCGCTGGCATTCCGGGCTTCTACACAAAGACCGGTGTTGGCACGCTGGTGGCCGAAGGCAAGGAAGAGAAGGTCTTCAATGGCGAGACCTATATCCTGGAAGAGGGGATCTTCGCAGACCTCGCCATCGTGAAAGCCTGGAAGGCCGACACGACTGGCAATGCGATCTTCCGCAAGACGGCCCGCAACTTCAACCTGCCCGCCGCGACTTGTGGCAAGGTCTGCGTCATGGAAGTCGAAGAGATTGTGGAGCCTGGTGAACTGGACCCTGATGCGATCCACCTGCCGGGCATCTACGTGCACCGCTTGGTGCAGGGCGAGTTCGAAAAGCGAATTGAACAGCGGACTGTCCGCAAGAAGGAGAGTGCCTGATGCCCTGGGATCGCGATCAGATGGCGGCGCGGGCCGCGCAGGAACTTGAAGACGGCATGTATGTGAATCTCGGCATCGGCATTCCAACGCTGGTGGCAAACCACATTCCGGAGGGTGTGAACGTCACGCTGCAATCCGAGAACGGCATGCTGGGCATGGGGCCGTTCCCATTCGAGGGCGATGAAGATGCCGATTTGATCAATGCTGGCAAGCAGACGATTACGGAGCTTCCGCAGTCTGTCTACTTCGACAGCGCGACCAGTTTTGGCATGATCCGGGGTGGCAAGATTGCGATGGCGATCCTTGGCGCGATGGAAGTGGCCGAGAATGGCGATCTCGCAAACTGGATGATCCCCGGAAAGCTCGTCAAAGGCATGGGCGGCGCAATGGACCTTGTCGCCGGAGTGGGCCGGGTTGTTGTGGTGACCGACCACGCCAACAAGCGCGGCGAGTCCAAGGTGCTGAAAGAATGCACACTTCCGCTGACAGGGCTGGGCGTGATCGACCGGATCATCACCGATCTCTGCGTCATGGATGTGGTTGAAGGGGGTCTGAAAGTCGTCGAACTCGCGCCCGGCGTGACGTTGGATGAGGTGAAATCCAAGACCGAAGCAACACTCGTCGAATAATGCGGAGCCTAGCTGGTAGGTGAGGCGAGCGTCTTGAGCGTGTCGCCTGCCAGCCGCGGCACGATGCGATAGCGCGCCATCACGAAGCAATAGACGGCAAATCCCGCCAGTCCTGCTCCGGCAAGGGCCAGCAGGATGCGCCCAAAGGCTTGGGTTTCCAATATGCGAAGCGCTTCGCCGAGCCCTGCTGCACGTTCCGGGTTGGCCGAAATGCCTGCCCACAGGATCAGTCCTCCGACGATGAGCAGGACGAAGCCGTGCGCAGCGAGGCCGAAGCGCACGGCGGGCTCCAGCTTCGGGGCCATCCCCTTGCGGACAATGTCTTTCCGATAAGCGGCCTTCCAGGATTTGATGAAGAGGTAGATGGCGACGCTAAGCGTGGTGATACCGGCAGCGATCACAATGAGGCGTCCTGCGGGATGCTGCATCAGCGTGGCGCTCCAATTCTCGGCCGAGGAATCTCCGCCGCTCGCCTGCGCGCCTTTCATGAGGATGATGATCGCCGAGATGCCGAGTGCGGCATGGGTCAGGCCAGACATGATCTGTCCGGCGCGATTGGCGTAACCCTCCAGATCGTCGCCTTCATTCTCCAGGTCGAGCACACCATCCACAAGCCGCCAGAGCGTGTAGGCGAAAAGCCCGGCCGCCGTGACCCCCAACAGGATAGATCCCAATGGCTGGCGGATCAGGAAATTCAGCGCGCCAGACGTGCCTTCGGCCTCGCCGCCATTCAGCGCCGCAAAGAATGCCAGGCCGCCAACGATCAGGTAGACCACACCACGCGCGCCATAGCCTGCGCGCATGAGCCATTCGATCGCTGTATTGGCATGGTCAGTCATTCCGGTCCTTTCCGCGTCTGACAATAAAAGCCGCTGCGCGACAATCGGTTCCCGTTGAGGCGGTTGCCGTGACGTCGGCAAATGCATAGGGTCCGCCGCGACTTCCCAGAAGAACGGACCTCCGACATGTCACAATTCTCGACCCTGACTCCGATGCCCGCAGACGCGCTGCTGGGCCTGATGGCTGCTTATCGCGAAGATATGCGCGCGGAAAAATTCGACCTAGGTGTTGGTGTCTACAAGAATGATGAGGGCGAAACGCCGGTCATGTCTGCGGTCGCCAAGGCCGAAGCGCTGATCCTCGAATCCCAGACCACCAAAGTGTACGAAGGCCCGCGCGGCAATCCGGACTATTGCGCTGCCATTGAGGCCTTTGTGTTCGGGGAGGGCGCAGCCGCCATTACAGAAGGGCGCACATTGTCCTTCACCGCGCCGGGCGGCTGTGGCGCGCTTTTCCTCGGTACGGGCCTGATGAGCCGTATGGGCGTCAAAACCGTCTGGGTGTCGAACCCGACCTGGCCAAACCATCCGAATGTCGTGCGCTTCATGGGTCTTGACGTGGCGGAATATCCCTATGCCGATCCGGAAACGGGCGAGCTGGACCTTGCGGCCATGATGGCCGGAATCGACAAGGCTGAGCGCGGCGATGGCATCATTATTCAGGGGCCTTGCCACAACCCGACCGGCATCGACCTGACGGTGGATGACTGGAAAGCCGTTGGCGAACTGGTGAAGAAGAAGGGCCTGTTCGCGATGTTGGACGTTGCCTATCACGGCTTCGCCAAAGGGCTGGATGAGGACGTGAAGGGCGTGCGTGCCTTCATCGATGCGGCCGGCGAGGCGCTGATCTCCTATTCCTGTTCAAAGAATTTCGGGCTCTATCGTGAGCGAGCCGGGTGTTTCCTCGCGGTGGGAGAAACGGCCGAAGGCATCGCAGCCGCGTCGACGCATGTGGCGGCGCTCGCCCGGGCCAGCTATTCCATGCCGCCGGCACATGGCGCGGCCATCGTGGCCACTATCCTGAACAATGCTGAACTGCGCGCAGAGTGGGAAGCCGAGCTGACCCAGATGCGCGAGCGGATGATTTCCCTGCGCAAGGCGCTTGCGGACGCGCTGGTCGAGAAGACCGGGTCCAACCGCCTCGGCGCAGTGGCAAACCAGAACGGCATGTTCAGCCAGTTGCCCTTGTCCAAGGACGGGATTACGGCGATGCGCGAAAAGAGCGGCCTTTACATGCCGAACTCCGGACGGATCAATATTGCAGGCCTGAACCTGAAAGACATTCCGACCATCGCGGACATCATCGCCAGCGAAGCCTAGATTTCCAGCCCCGGTGCGGCCATCTCGCTCAGCCCCCGGATCATGTCCGGCGGAGCAGGGATGGCCTTGCGGGCGTCAAGGTCCAGCGTGATCGCCGTTGCCTGCATGGTGGCCCAAGGCTTTCCGTTGGCGGGATTCATCATCCAGTGAATCAGGTTGTGCGTCTTGCCCTGCGCTCCGCCGAATGATGTGTAGAGTTCGTACAGATCCCCGGCCACGGGCATGTCATGATACCGAAGCCGGTATTCCAGAACGGCAGCGCCCATGCGCAAATCCCCGGCGGACTCGGCAACCTTCTTGCGCCAATTGTAAAGGATGTTCGGAACAGAATCCGATGTGCGGCCCAGCATCCAATAGGGATACATGTGGCCATGCACGTCGAGATGCTGAGGTGGCACAGCGCCGCGCCCGGCCAATGGTGCGCCGACCTGCTTTACGCGGTCCAGCGTGATCTCACTGTGAGGCAGTCCGGGGGCTGACATATCGATTGAGCGCGGTGCGGATTCTTCTGGCGCGGTATCTGTAACGTCGGGAATGGCCTGCCGCGTTCGGGAACTCCACGGGAAGGGTTTGCGCATGGTCGTGTCGACATGCAGCACACGTGTTCGCATGCAGGCGGCCAGGCTGCCATCGCCGTGGCGCAGTTCTTGATAGATCAGCGCGTCATCTTCGCCGGCTTCCAGAACGCAGCCATTCATGGTCAGCGGCCTGCCGGGCAGAACCTCCCGCACGAAGCGGATGTGCTGGTCTACCGGAATAATGGTCGACGGTGAATTCGCCCGGAAGGCGTGCGGCATGCCAAGGCTGGGCGCGAATGCCGCGAGCCCTTCCACCTGCTTCTCGACATAGACGCGCACATTCATGTGCCCCATCTCGTCGCAATCCCACTGATTGCAGCTCCCCCTCCACAATGTGATCATGCAGCGCAATCCCGGCAGGTGCCGCGAACTTCGATCACGGCGCGCGTCATGGTGAAGCCGGCCGCTTCGGTTTCGGCGCGCAGGGCCTTGTTGGTCGAGGTTGCGTGCAGCTCTTCTGCGGCGTTGCAGGAATTGCAGATCAGGAACACGGCTGAATGATTGTGGCTGGCATGGCCACAGGCCACATAGGCGTTCAGGCTTTCGATCTTGTGGGCGAGACCGGTTTCCTGAAGGAAATCAAGCGCGCGGTAGATGGTTGGCGGTTTGGCAGAGCCTTCTCCGTCCAGATTGTCCAGCAAATCATACGCTTTCGCCGGTTCCGGGCTTTCCAGGAGCAGCCGGAGCACCTTGCGGCGAATTCGCGTCATTTTCAGTCCGCGACGCGCAACCAGCGTCTCTGCTTCGTTCAGGAAAGCGTCCACATCCTGCGGGCTGCAGGGCGTATTCGCGTGAAGAGGTGTGTCTGCGTGGGCCATGGCCGCAATGTCGTGTGTTTTGCCCTGAATGTGAAGGCCTCTGTCGTCAGCTTTCCCCGAGAACGCCTCTAGACGGAGTCTGCAAATCACCTGAGATTCTCCACAAAGGCGAACAACAAGGAAAATGAAATGGCATTGTCGGAGCGTGAAGGACTGGAATTGTGGCGACGCGCTGTAACGGCGTCTGTCCGGTCTGATGCGCCGGACCTGACAGCGCGTCAGCAGGCCATTCTGATGACCATCGCGCTGACGCCCGGCCCGCACACGGTGCGAGGGCTCGCTGAACACCTCAACATTGCCAAGCCAGCCGTTACCCGGGCGCTGGACGCCCTGTCGCGTCTGGACTTCATCCGCCGCATCAAGGACGACACCGATCTCCGCAATATCTTTATTGAGCGCACACCGGCCGGTATGGCGTATTTGCGGACATTCTCTGGCCTTGTTCTTGCGGCAGCATCTGGCAAGGATGATCAGCAAATGGCGCCGAAGCATCGCGGGAACACAAATGCTGCTGCCTGACGCGCCCGTATTCGGGAACAGGCATGCCGACATTTGACGACAAGAGACTGAAGCGACCCGACGGCGAAGCAACAGCTTATCAGGTGACTGCAGGCGTGGTCGCCGTACGCCAGGCACCTCAGCCGGATGCCCGACTGGAAACGCAGGCCCTGCACGGGGAAATCGTCGACGTGTTCCGCGAGGAAGGCGAGTTTGGCTATGCGCAGTGTCGCCGCGACCGATATTGCGGATGGGTGCTGATGGAGGCGCTGTCTGCACCGACCTTGCCAGTTACCCACAAGATTATCTCGCCGCGCACGCATTGCTATAGCGAACCCGATCTCAAATCGGCCCCGCACTTCCTGTTGAGCCAGGGCGCACGGCTGTGTGTCAGCGGGACGGAAGGGGATTGGCTCCATTCCGATCGCGGTGGATGGGTGCACAAGCGCCATGTGGCTCCTGTCGGAGCCCTTCAAGATGATCCGGTGGCGGAAGCCGAGCGATTTCTTGGCGCGCCTTACTTATGGGGCGGACGCGAAAGCCTCGGGATTGATTGCACGGGACTGACCCAGCAGGCCTTCGAGGCCGTGGGAATCATGCTGCCGCGTGACAGCGACATGCAATATGAATGGAGCGGGCAGGGCATCCCCGACTGGCGCGCGCCAAATGCCCTGCGGCGCGGTGATCTGTTCTTCTGGAAAGGCCATGTCGGGATCATGACCGATAGCGAGCATTTGCTGCATGCCAATGCGTGGCACATGGCCGTGGCGGTCGAGCCGCTGGAATCTGCCGTGACCCGTATCGCAAACTATTACGCCGAGCCCATTGGGGCCCGGCGCATAGACGTTTCTGCTGAAAGACGGCGCCAGCCTGACTGGTTGTCCAGCCAGTAGCGCAGAAGACGGTCTTATTCGTCTTCTTCTTCAGTCTCTGTCGGTGCAATTTCTTCAAAAGCGTCTTCAGCTGTCTCGGTTGCTGCATCAGCGCTTTCTTCGACGGCCTCGGCAACTTCATCAGGAATGGTGACGGTTTCGCCAACATCGCCGTCATTCGGGCCGGTGCCATCAACGGAGTCAACCGTTTCAACTTCGCCCGTCGCAAGCGTCGGGTTATCCATGTCGTCCACACCGTCTACGGGCAGCGCGGCGTCTACGGCATCGCCTTCAGCCGTCTCTTCGCCCTCAGCCGGAAGCGGCTCGGGGAAGGCAGGAGGGTTGTCGGTGTAAGAGGCCAGATAGGCGATCACGTTGATGCGGTCGTCATCGCGGCGCAGGCCAGCGAACGACATTGTTGTGCCGCGGGCGTAGCCGGCTGGATTGTAGAGCCACTCATTGAGCGCCTCATAGGTCCATTCTCCGTCCATGCCGGAAAGGGCAGCGGAGTAGGCAAAACCATCATGGTGGGCTTTTTCAGCGCCGACCGTGTTGTAAAGGTTCGGGCCGGTGCCGTTGGCGCCGCCCTGGTCGATGGTGTGGCAGGTGGTGCACTTGCCTTTGAAGGTGCGTTCGCCGCGGGCAACGTCAGCATTTGCGAGCAGCAGGCCGAGGTCGAATACCTCTTCCTCTTCGCCGCCGGAGCCGCCTGCATCTGCAACTTCGACACAATATGCAAATTGCTCACACATTTTTTCTGACATCGAGGCCGGTTCGGCGTGCTCTTCGCCGTGATGGCCGCCATCGCTTCCATGGCTGAACACGATGCTGGATAGCGTCTGCAGGGCGAAGACTCCGAGTGCCGTCGCAATCAGCGCACCGAAAATCTTGTTGAGACCGAGTTCTCCCATGGAGGTATTCCTTCGAATCTGTCTGGTCATACGTCTTGGCGCGGGCTTATTGGCACGCTAACGGGAAGCAGACAATATAAAGGGTGTGCGTCATAGGGGCTTCCCCCTTTCGTCGCGGCGATCCGACGCACATTAAATCCACGAAAAGGGGCCTCCAACCCATGACCGGCAAAATCGCGTACCAGGGTGAACCTGGCGCAAACTCTCACATCGCTTGCAATGATGCCTATCCGGATCTCGAACCGTTGCCATGCCGCACGTTCGAGGACTGTTTTGCTGCTGTGGAGCGTGGTGAGGCTGAATTGGCGATGATTCCGGTCGAAAACACGATTGCTGGCCGTGTGGGCGATATCCACTACCTGCTGCCCAATACCGAATTGCAGATTGTCGCCGAGTATTACCTGCCGATCCGGTTCCAGCTGATGGCCCTGAAGGGCACGAAACTGGAGGCTGTGAAAAAGGCCCGCTCCCACATCATGGGGCTTGGCCAGTGCCGCAATTTCCTGCGCGCGCACGGCATTGATTCGGTCACAGCAGCGGATACCGCCGGCGCCGCGCGAGAGGTTGCCGAGCTTGGTGATCCATCTATTGCGGCCATTGCGCCAAGACTTGCGGCAGAGGTGTATGGGCTCGAAATCCTCGCCGAGGACATTGAAGACGCTGCTCACAACACCACCCGCTTCATCATCATGTCGAAGGAGCATTCCGACATTGAAGCGCAGGATGGCCCCGCCAAGACGGCGTTCATGTTCGAGGTCCGCAACATTCCAGCGGCGCTTTACAAGGTAATGGGTGGGTTCGCGACGAACGGCATCAACATGACCAAGCTGGAAAGCTATATGGTTGGCGGCTCATTCACGGCGACGCTGTTCTATGCAGAGATCGAGGGTCATCCGGACGAGCGGCATGTGCAACTTGCGCTCGAAGAGCTGGGCTTTTTCTCGCAATCGCTGAAAATCCTGGGCGTGTTCCCGAGCACCGAACACATCGCCGATTAGCACTGGTCGATTGCGTCCTTGAGAATATCGGTCACATGATCGGCGAAGAGCTTCGTCTTTCCGCGCAAGCGACCGGCGGTCCAGACGCAGTTTATGGGCAGACGATCCAGTTCCCAGTCCGGCAGGATCGGCACAAGCTGACCGTCATTGACGCAGTCCGCGACGAGCCAGTTCGGCGCCAGCAGGATACCGAGCCCCGCTTGTGCCGCTTGTAGCAGATTGTCGCCGCCTGACGCCGCGAATGGCCCATCGACGCGAACCGTGACGGATTCCTCGCCCCGCCTGAGGGTCCAGTCGGAGTAGAGGCCTTTTCTGAACAGAACCGCATCATGCTGTTCCAGATCGGACGGTGTCTGCGGTGTACCGCGTTTTGCGAGATAATCAGGCGAGGCCCAGAGTGAGCGGGGAGACTCGGCCAGTTTCCGCATCATCAGGCGCGAGTCCCGCAGGTGGCCAAAGCGAAACGCCAGATCGATGGCTTCCTCCACCAGATCCGTCAGGGCGTCGTCGGAGATAATGTCGAACCGGATACGCGGATATTTTTCGAGAAAGGGCGGAATGGCTGGCAGGATGATCCGGCGGGCAAATGAGTTCGAACAGGAAATTCGCAGCAATCCGACGGGTTCATGCTGAAGGCCGCGTGCCTCGGCTTCGGCGGCTTCGTAATCAGAGATCAGTTCGATCGCGCGGCGGTAGAAGCGCTCTCCGGCTTCGGTCAGGCTGAGCGCGCGCGTGGTGCGCTGGAACAGCGTAACGTCCAGCTGCGCTTCCAGGTCCTGGATGCGGCGCGAGACGGTTGGTTGCCCAACTCCGAGCGCTGTGGCGGCTTTGGAGAAATTGCCCGCTTCAGCTACGCGAACGAACAGGCGCATTGCGTCGATACGGTCCATCTGACCCCTCCCGGCATGACAGAACCCTATTTAGGGACGCCCATCGAGATTCGCGAGGGCAGGGCGAAAATTCACGAAATTTCGTGCGCCTGCTCACATAAAAGTGGGCAGGGCTCACACCCCATTGTTTTGAAAGAGAGCAGGAAGCGTGGGACAACCTCCGCCTCAAAGGGAGGACGCACAATGTCTGGTTTGGTCAAAAAATACGCGCCGGTCGCCTACGCATTAATTGCGGGCGCCGTGTTTCTGGACAGTCTGCGCTTCAAATTCACAAATGCGCCGGAAACGCAGGTCATTTTCGGTAAGCTGGATGGGTGGGCCGCAAGTTTCGGCGCGAGCGGGCTTTTCACGCAGACAGGCCTGTTCAGCCAATATGTGATCGGGACTGCCGAGCTGGTGGCGTCGGTCTTGTTGCTGCTCGGAATTGTGCCCGTGCTTCGCCGGCTTCAGACGCTTGGGGCATTGATTGCCGTTGCCGTCATGTCAGGCGCCGTCAGTTTTCATCTGTTTACGCCGCTGGGCATTGATCCGAACAATGATGGCGGCGGCTTGTTCGCCATGGCCGTCACTGTCTGGCTGGCCTCGATTGCCTATCTCGTTTTTCATCGCAAGACGCTCATCTCGATCGTGACCGGTATTGGTCGGGCCATACTGCCCGGCCTTTCGACCGGATCTGACACGGCGTGATGGCCAAACGCACTACAGGAGGTTTTCCATGAAACTACGTGCCATGATCATCGCGGCCACGGTCGCAGGCGCGCCAATGCTGGTGACTGCTCCGGCTGCTTATGCCGAACCGCCAATCTATACTGGCGTGTTCTCAAATACAGCGCTTCAGGGCCATGACCCCGTCGCCTATTTCGCCGAAGGAAAGCCGGTGAAGGGGCGGGATGAATTCACGACGGAGTATATGGGCGCCCAGTTCAAGTTCGCCAGCGCGGACAACCGGGATGCGTTCCTTGCAGATCCTGAAGCCTACGCACCCCAGTATGGCGGTTACTGTGCCTGGGCGATGGCAGATGGTAAGCACGCCAAGGGAGATGCGCGATATTGGAAGATTGTCGATGGCAAGCTCTATCTGAACTACAACAAGAACATCCAGAAAAAGTGGGACGCGGATATTCCGGGCTTTATCGAAAAGGCCAATTCAGAGTGGGCGGCGATTAATGAATGAGGCCGCGCGACTCATTGGTTAATCTGATGTCGGTTGATACCGATGGCCAGTCGGCAAATGGGATAGCCGCCAAGCCTCGGGATTTGCAGGCATTTTCCGACTTCCCCGGGAGTCGCCTGAGGCGCGGGAGAAAAACGCCCGGTAAACGCGGTGCGAAAAGAAATGCCACAATATTCCGGTAGGCTGTGCTTAGGATCTTTGGGGGGACAGACCGGCCCGTGATCAGTTCAGTCTGCGCAATCCGGAGGGCACTCGATGCCGTTTGCCGCCGGTCTGCCAGCGCCCCCGCATCCAGGCGATGCGGGGGTTTTTCATGCGCTGTAGTTGGGCATTAAAAAACGGGCGGAGGGCCCGCCCGTTCCTGACACTGATGGCCGCAAGCCTATTTCTTCTTTGCGGTCGTCTTCTTTGCTGCCGGCTTGGCCGCTTTCGCTGCTTTGGCAGCTGGCTTTTTGGCGGCTGCTGCAGCCTTCGGGGCGGTAGCCTTTTTTGCGGCTGGTTTCACCGCGGCCTTCTTTGCTGCAGGCTTTGTAGTCTTCTTTGCAGCAGGTTTGGCGACAGTCTTCGGGGCGGCCTTTTTCGCCGTGGCCTTCTTTACTGCGGCCTTCTTGGGTTCAGCCTTTTTCGCTGGTTTCTTCAAGGTTGTCGTTGCCATGTCGGGTCTCCTGTAAATGGCAACTTTCAGACTAGATTGATTCGAGGAAAATCAACTCCAGTTTTGTGGAGCTCAGTGAGGGGATAGTCGGAGGTCAGATGAGCGTGTCAGCCGCGCTCAGCCCAGGTCTTCAGCAAGTGATGCGCGATGGCCATCGGGGGCGGGCAGAAGAGGCGCGGATGCGTTCCGGCGAGCATCTGTTTCACATCGTCCCGGCTGATCCATTCCGCCGATTCCAGTTCGGACGGGTCGATGGTGATTTCCTCGGAGTCCGCTTCCAGAATGAGGCCGACCATGAGGGATGAGGGAAATGGCCAAGGCTGGCAGGCAACATATTCGGCGCTCGCGGGGTTGCAAACGATGCCGGCTTCCTCTTCCAGTTCGCGCGCAGCAGCCTGTTCGATGGTTTCGCCAGGTTCGCAGAAGCCTGCCAGGCTCGAAACAAAGCCGGCGGGCCAGTTTGCCTGTCGTCCGACCAGGCATTTTTCGCCTTTCACCGCCAGCATGATGGCAACCGGATCTGTGCGTGGGAAATGTTCGGTGCCGCAGGCCGGGCATTCGCGTTTCCAGCCGCCTTCCACAATGGCCGTGCCGGCACCGCATTTCGCGCAGAAGCCGTGCGAGCCATGCCACAGGAAGATGCTGCGCGCCGTGGAGGCGCAATTTGCCTCCAGCGGGCTCATGCGGCCAGCGGCAGCCCGAAACTCGATGAATTCGCCTGCGCCAGCAATGAGGGAGCTTTCCAGATCGAATTTGGACGGCAAATTCACCGCAAAAATCGGCGTTCCGTTCTTGTCTTCACCGAGGAAAATACGCGGGGACCCCGGTGAGACCTGCTCGATTTCCGGCCCCATCCAGACCAGACCGCCATCCTTTGCGGCGAACGGGTCGCCATTGCGCAGCAGCAATACCAGCACATCATCGCGTTTGAAGGCCGTATCGAGCCAGGCATCATCCTTGCGGTGATGGGCGGCGCGGTCGATGGGATTGGCGGCAAGGGGCATGTCATTGGAATTGGTCATGGAGGGTCCTCACTTTGCCGAGCTGACTTGCCGTCTGATGGTCCGTTTGTAAATGCGGTGCGCCGCGGCAGGGGGTGCCTGACAACAAAGCATAGCCAATTGCGGCGGGCCCGTGTATGTGCGCGGCAAAACAGCCTCCCTCCCGAAAGCATATCCTTCATGTCCACGCCTATCGAGAAAATGCGCAACATCGCGATTATTGCCCACGTTGACCACGGCAAGACCACGCTCGTCGATGAATTGCTGAAGCAATCCGGCACGTTCCGCGAGAACGAAAAGACCGCCGAACGCATGATGGATTCCAACGATCTGGAAAAAGAGCGCGGAATCACGATTCTCGCCAAGACGACTTCGGTTGAGTGGAAAGACTACCGCATCAACATCGTGGATACGCCCGGACACGCTGATTTCGGCGGCGAGGTGGAGCGGATCCTGGACATGGTGGACGGTGCCATCGTGCTGGTTGATGCCGCTGAAGGCCCGATGCCGCAGACGAAATTTGTTGTGTCCAAGGCGCTGAAGGTTGGCCTGCGTCCCATCGTGGCTGTCAACAAGATCGACAAGCCTGAGCGTCGCCCGGATGAAGTGATCAATGAAGTGTTCGACCTGTTTGCGAACCTGGACGCGACCGACGAGCAACTCGATTTCCCGATTCTCTACGGTTCAGCCAAGCAGGGCTGGATGAGCACGGATTACGAGAACCCGACCGACAGCATGGATTCGCTGTTCGAAATGGTGGTCAATCACGTGCCGGTGCCAAAGGTGGAAGAGGGGCCGTTCCGCTTCCTCGCGACGACCATCTCGTCTGACCCGTTCCTTGGCCGCATTCTGACGGGCCGTATTGCCTCTGGCTCTGTGAAGCCGAACCAGGCGATCAAGATCCTCAATCGCGATGGCGAACTGGTGGAACAGTGCCGTGTTTCGAAGGTTCTGGCTTTCCGCGGCCTTGAGCGCGTGCCGGTGGAAGAAGGCAATGCAGGTGACATCGTATCGCTTGCCGGAACGACCAAAGCGAACGTGGCCGACACGTTCTGTGATCCGTCAGTCAGTGAGCCGATGGCCGCCCAGCCGATTGACCCGCCGACCATCTCCATGACGTTCCGCGTGAACGATTCTCCGCTGGCGGGCACTGAAGGTTCGAAAGTCACCAGCCGGATGATCTGGGATCGCCTGCTGAAAGAAGCCGAAGGTAATGTCGCGCTGAAAGTGGAGCGCGCAACGGACGCCGAAGCCTTTACCGTTTCCGGCCGCGGCGAACTGCAGCTGGCGGTTCTGATCGAAACCATGCGCCGCGAGGGCTTTGAGCTTGGCGTGTCGCGTCCGCAGGTTGTGATGCAGGAAGGCCCGAATGGCGAGCGCCTTGAGCCGATTGAGGAAGTCGTGATCGACGTGGACGACGAGCATTCCGGCGCCGTTGTTCAGAAACTGTCTGAGCGCAAGGCCGAGATGCTGGACATGCGTCCATCCGGCGTGGGGCGTACACGCATGATCTTCCATGCACCAACGCGCGGGCTGATCGGGTATCAGGGCGAGTTGTTGTCTGATACGCGCGGTACGGCCATCATGAACCGCGTGTTCCACGACTACCAGCCGCACAAGGGCAAGATCCAGGGTCGTCACACAGGCGTACTGATCGCCATGGACCAGGGCGAAGCAGTGGCATTCGCGCTCTGGAACCTCGAAGATCGTGGCCCGATGATGATCCATCCGGGCGACAAGGTGTATGGCGGCATGATCATTGGCGAGCATAATCGTGACAATGATCTGGAAGTGAACGTGCTGAAGGGCAAGAAACTCTCCAACGTGCGGGCCTCCGGTACAGATGATGCCGTGCGCCTGACACCGCCTCTGCAAATGACGCTTGAGAAGTCGCTGGCCTATATCTCTGACGACGAATTGGTCGAGGTGACGCCGGAGAATATCCGCCTGCGCAAGGTTCATCTCGACCCGCACGAGCGCAAGCGCGCCGCCAAGGCAAACGCGGACGCCTGATCGGCGCCGGCCGCACCCGGGAACCGCCAAGACATCCTGACGTTGTGTCTCCAGTTGCATGAACAGCACTGGAGCGCACAATGTCGTCCTTCGGACTCTATCTTATCGGTTTCCTGATCCTGATTTCGGGTCTGGCCTATGCAGCCTACCTGATCGGTGCACCGCCCGTCTGGATCGGGGTTGGCGCCATCATCCTGATTGGTTTCGGGATCATCACGGGCGTCGCGAGAACTCGTCGGCGGGATGAAACCGCGGCCAGTGACTAGCAGGCGCCCGCCTACGTACCGGGCTGGCTGGGAATCTGCACTTGCCGGACGGATTTCGGCGGCTTGTTGGACAAGCGCAAAGTACGGCGCAGCCAAGTGTTCGACGGCGTTTCGAAATACCGGAAGCTGAGATAAGCGAGCACTGTTGTGAGTGGTATGATCACCACGAACATCAGTGCGGTCGCTACCCAATCATTTCCGGTGATATTGAAAACCGCCACGCCCACTACCGAGATGAGCAGGGGGTGGATCAGAAAGATACCGTAGCTGATTTGCCCACCGACTGAGACCATCTTGTTTTTGAGGGGCTGACGGAACAG
The DNA here is from genome assembly GCF_000682715.1 of Hyphomonas atlantica corrig. Classification (GTDB taxonomy): domain Bacteria; phylum Pseudomonadota; class Alphaproteobacteria; order Caulobacterales; family Hyphomonadaceae; genus Hyphomonas; species Hyphomonas atlantica. The sequence goes on from NZ_AWFH01000012.1 coordinate 135,876, forward strand.
GTCCTGGCCCGCGCAGGCGAAGACAAGCAACGCGCTCGGCGGCGCATAGGTAGCGATTTTGCCCCACCCCTCCCAATCGAGCTTCATTGCAAGTGCGAACCCCGCAAGTCCGATCAGAACGAAAGGCCACATGGGGGTGCGTCGTACAAAGTCTTGAACATGGCTCTGACGTAGTATCAGGCCGATGATGCACCCCATTGCAAACTCCACCAGAATGGGGTCGCCATAGAATTCGCGATACGCACCATTTGGCAAAAGATGCGCGCCTGCGATGACGCCAAGCGTCATCAAGATAGCGCTTGGAATCTGATATTGTTCGGGAACGAACAGCGTGAGCGAGAACAGTAGATAGAACAGCATTATATAGCCCAGCGTCCATCCCACAAACAGGATTGGCTGGATGTCAGCCCCAAGATCGTAATGCGGCAGGAAGAGATAACTGCTTATGATGGATGACAGGCTGGTGTCCGCATCCTGGAACAGCCACGGTTTCAGGAGTGCCATGCCCAGAGCCAATGTTGTGGCAGTCCAATAGAGCGGGACGATTCGCACCGTCCGCTTGAGCATGAAGTTCATGGGGGTGTCGTGCGGCTGGGTGATGTAGACAAGGATAAAGCCGCTGATTGCCAGGAACAGGTGGAAGCCGGGCGCGGCAGAGAAGGCGAGGTGTACGGTATCAGAATGAGCGTGCACGAACTCCCGTATGTGGAAGATCAAGATAGCGAAACACGACAATGTCCTGAGCAGGTTAATGCTGTTGAGCATGACCAGCCCCTCCAAAACCAATTGCGTGTCCACAACGCAAGACGGGGGCCAATTAGAAGAGGTGGCCGGGTGCAACTCCCTGTTCTGTAAATATGTTTGCAGAACAGGTTAGATCGAACGACAGTGCCCGGAGGCCGGGCACTGTCTGAAACATGGTGTGAATCTATTCGCCTGTGTCAGAATCGGATTCCGTCTTGGCTGGATCATATTTGGCAAACCAGCCCATGATATTGTCCGTTTTGGCAATCAGGCGGCTTGGTCGGCCCGCGATGTAATGCGGTGAGCCCGGCACGCGGATAAGAGCCGTTTCCACATCATTCATCTTGAGCGCCGTGTAGAATTGCTCCGCCTCCCAGGTCGGGGTGCGCCAGTCTTCCTCGCCCACCATGACGAGCGTCGGCGTAACGATCTTGTCGACATAGGAGATCGGCGACAATTTCAGAAAGGCTTCCGGATTCGTCCACGGATCTTCGCGAATCCAGTGCCGGCGAACATATTGGGAGATGTCGCTGGCCATCGCCATTGTCATCCAGTTGATCACCGGCTTGACCGAGGCCGCCGCAGCGAACTTGTCTGTCTTCGTGACGATCCACGCGGTCAGGATTCCGCCGCCGGAGCCACCGGTCACGAACAGGCGGTCAGGGTCTGCATAATTGCGCGCCACCAAATCATCGACGACGCTCATTAGGTCATCATAATCATACCCCGGATAGGCGCGGTCGATGGCTTGTGCGAAGTCTTCTCCGTACCCGGTAGACCCGCGTGGGTTTACATAAACGGTGACATAGCCCTCTGCAGCGTAGCGCTGGATCTCGCTGGCAAAGAACGGGCCATACATCGAGAACGGGCCACCATGAATTTCCAGGATCAGCGGGAAGCTGCCATCAGCCTTGAAGTCTGGCGGCAGGGCGACCCAGGCTTCGATTTCAAGACCGTCATGACTGGAGGCGACCTTGATCTCTTCAATCGGGGACATGTCCAGATAAGGAAGAACGTCCGCGTTGAGGTCCGTCAGGATACGGTTGTCGCGGCTGTCTGAGCGGATGGTGCCGACCTCAGCGGGACGGTCTGCGAAGCCGGCCGTATAGGCAATCTGTTCGCGGCGTCCATTCTTCGCCACGGAAAAGCTGCCGCCGGCATAGGGGCGCCCAATGGATGTGCCGCCGATATTGGTGACGACTGACGTCATACGGCCTTGCAGGTCGACCTCGTTCAGCGTCAGGACGCCATGATCCTCGAAAAGGACAAACAGGCTTTTGCCATCCGGGGCCCAACGCACCTGATTCGGCGAGCCGGTGAAATCTGGCGCAAGCTCGCGAACATTCGAGCCATTCGCATCCATCAGATAGAGCTTGTTCTGTTGGTAGGATTTCAGCTCGTCATTGTATCCGCGGAAGGCGATCGTCTGGCCATCGGGCGAGGGGAGTGCCGAGTGGTCTGGGCCATCGCGGCTGGTGAGCGGCGTTATGGAGAGGTCAGACAGTTCGACTGCATAGATCTCGCTTTCGACCGGGTCCATGTCGCGATCATCGGCAAGATTACCCGAGACGAGCAGCGTATCATTGTCCAGCCAGGCTGCGCCGCCCATGTCGGCTTCGCCCTTGGTAACCTGGCGCGGAGAGCCGCCTTCAGCGGGCAGGACGAACACTTGGTCCGAGCCATCCTCGAGATACCCCTGGCCATCAAACCGGAACGTCAGATCGTCGATGACCTTGACCGGGTCAGACCATTTCGCGCCCTCGGGCTGTTTGGGCGCGGTCGCAAAGCCGGGCTTTTCGCCGGGTACGAACATGGAGAAGGCGATGCTCTTGCCATCGGGTGACCAGGTTGCGCCAGACGGTGCTTCTTCAAACTGGGCCAGCGAATAGGAGAGCCCGGTGTCCATATAGACGATCTTCAGCGCTGGCTTGCCGTTCTCGGAGGTCGAGAAGAGCAGGCGTGTGCCATCCGGCGACCAGCGCGGAGCGCCGGCGCTGCCATTCGCGCCGAGCAGGGGGCGCTGTGTGCCGGTTTCCACATCGATCGCCCAGAGATGGCCTGTGTCGCGGTCCGTCATCCGGTCCATGCTGTGGCGGACATAGACGATGGTGCGCCCATCTGGCGAAATCTGCGGATCGGTGGCGTACTCCATGTCGAATACGCGCTCAGCGGTGAAACGCTTGCTCTTATCTGCTGCGTCAGAATCGGCGAAAGCAGGCGATACGGCCATAAGCGCCGCGACGCTGGCGGCGGTGGCGATACGGTGAAGTTTCACGGGGCAGTCCTCCATCATCCCTGAAGGCAAGGAGGCTAACACGGGTTTTGAGCGCCGGGTAAGTGGTTTGGGTGTCGCTGGCCCTTGCGCCCCCGCTTTCAGCGAAGCATATAGGCGACAGGAGGCAGGCGGCGGACGGGTCGCTCGCCAATCGGGTCAGGTCGGGAACGAAGCAGCCCCAACGAGTTTTTCGCCCGGGTCGCTCGTCTGTCTCCGCTTTTCAGGAAATTCAGTTGATGTCGCGCAGGTCGGTGCCAAGTTCCAGATGGAGCCTCAGGCGCGCGAGCGTGCGGAACACCGAGAAGTTCAGCTTGGCGCGTTCCAATATGTAGGCGTGACGGTTCAGGCCAGAGGCGAGCACGCTGGATTCCTGAAGGTGCAGCAGCTGCCGACCATCTTTCTGCGGGATGATCGTGTACTCGCTCGACGATTCGATCACCGGGCAGTCAGCGTCAGCATCGCGGATCGTGGTGCGGTAGCAGTAACGTTTGCCGGGGCGCGCTTCAGTCACTTCGAAGATCAGTGTCTTGCCTGGCTCGCCGGGGTCTGTCGCTTCGAAGATGTCGTAGGCCGGATTGCCCGCACCGAACACGTATCCGCGTTCGCTATACGCATTGAGGGGCGTCGCGAAGTCCAGCTTCTCGTAGATCTGTGCAGCGGTCGCGTCGATGATGGTTTCGCCATCATTCACGATGGGCGCGCTCGACCAATTGTGGAGTGTTTGATTCTTGAGCCAGTTGAGCATCGTGTCCTCGCGTGCCGGAGTGGGGCGTAGTGGCATAATGCACGGGGATAGTTAGCGAATTTCCCAATCAGGTCGCGCAATCGGTATGGATCTGGTCATCTGGCATTAACGGAATCGATTTCGACTCCGGTTTCGAGAGACTTTTTTGCCAAGGCGGGAAGCTGAAATTTGATGCAGTTTTGTGCAGCTTCCGAAAGGTCAATAGTGGCGGGAGTTTGCGGGGTGTGTTAACCATTCATTAACCCGAATTCCACGGCTATCTTGACGTTTTTGAGACTTGTCCCGTTGACCGCCTATTAACCTTCAGACACTATATGTTGTGTCAGGAACGGGGTTGAGAGCAATATCTGGCTTTCAGGGGCTTCCGGACCTATATGTTTCTAATGAATCTGGAGGGCTGCACCTATGTCTGCAACCGAGGCCAAATCTGTGTCTGAAACTGCACTGCGCAAGGGGAAGCCCAAGGCAGGTGTGGAAGGTCTGCTGCGCGTTGTTGAGGGCAACCCAATTCAGATTGACGAATCCCGCGATGCCTTGCTGACTGAATTCGGCAAGAAGACGCTTCAGGACCGTTATCTGCTGCCCGGAGAATCCTATCAGGACATGTTTGCGCGGGTGTCGCTGGCTTTCGCTGACGACAGCGAGCACGCCCAGCGCCTTTACGATTACATGTCCAAGCTCTGGTTCATGCCAGCGACGCCTGTTCTCTCGAACGGTGGCGCGGCCCGCGGCCTGCCGATTTCCTGCTTCCTCAACCAGGTCGGCGACTCTCTGGACGATATTGTTGAAACCTGGACCGAGAATGTTTGGCTGGCCTCCAATGGCGGTGGCATCGGCACCTATTGGGGCAATGTGCGCTCTATCGGTGAGAAAGTGGGCCAGAACGGTCAGACCTCCGGCATCATCCCGTTCATCCGCGTGATGGATTCGCTGACGCTGGCGATCAGCCAAGGTTCGCTGCGTCGTGGGTCGGCTGCTTGCTACATCGATGTCCACCATCCGGAAATCGAGGAATTCCTTGAAATCCGTAAGGCATCGGGCGACTTCAACCGGAAATCCCTGAACCTGCATCATGGTATCAACATCACCGACGACTTCATGGATGCGGTGAAGAATGATGAAGAATATGGCCTGATCAGCCCGAAGTCGGGCGAAGTGATCCGCACCATCAATGCCCGCAAGCTGTGGCAGAAGATTCTTGAGCTGCGCATGCAGACGGGTGAGCCATACCTGCTCTTCACGGACACGGTGAACAATTCCATGCCGGCCCACCAGCGCAAGCTGGGCCTCAAGGTCACGCAATCGAATCTCTGTTCAGAGATCACCCTGCCAACCGGTATCGACCATGCGGGGCAGGACCGTACGGCAGTTTGCTGCCTGTCCTCGGTCAATGCCGAAAAGTTCCTTGAGTGGTCGAAGGATGAGACCTTCCTGGAAGACATCTTCCGCTTCCTCGACAACGTCTTGGAAGACTTCATTGAGCGTGCACCGCCGGAAATGGCCCGCGCCGTCTATTCGGCGAAACGCGAGCGCTCCGTCGGCCTTGGTCTGATGGGCTTCCACTCCTTCCTGCAGACGATGAACGTGCCGCTGGAAAGCGCCATGTCCAAAGTCTGGAACGAGAAGATGTTCAAACACATGCGTCAGGGCGCAGACGCTGCTTCGGTCAAGCTGGCCAAAGAGCGTGGCCCGTGTGAGGACGCGCGTGACGTGGGCATGATGGCGCGCTTCAGCCACAAGATGGCTGTCGCTCCGACCGCGTCGATCTCCATCATCTGCGGGGGTACATCGGCAGGTATCGAGCCGATCCCGGCAAACGTCTACACGCACAAGACGCTGTCTGGCTCCTTCACCGTGAAGAACCAGCAGCTGGAGAAGCTGCTTGAGAGCAAGGGCAAGAACTCTGACGATGTCTGGGTATCGATCCTGGAGCATGAGGGATCTGTCCAGCATCTCGATTGCCTCGACGAGCATGAGAAATCTGTCTTCAAGACGGCGTTCGAAATCGACCAGCGCTGGATCATTGAATTGGCCGCGGATCGCACGCCTTATATCTGCCAGTCCCAGTCGCTGAACCTGTTCCTGCCGGGTGATATCGCCAAGTGGGACCTGCACATGCTGCACTGGACTGCATGGGAGAAGGGGCTCAAATCGCTCTATTACTGCCGTTCCAAATCGGTACAGCGCGCTGCATTTGCCGGGTCCGAGAAGATCGGCACCCAGAAAATGGAGACGCCGAACACCGACTATGACGAGTGCCTGGCCTGCCAGTAAAGCGTCGCCGAAAACGGTCGAAGAATCAGAACCGGCACCTCAATGAGGTGCCGGTTTCTTTTGTTGGTCTACTACTAATGTAGCCGGAACTACTGGCCGCGCCGCAATCTTGCCACGAAATTCATGAAATTTTACAATAGGTTAAATTTCAATTCGGCGTCTCTTCCAGAGAAAACCATGTGAAAACCACAAATTTTCCGGGTTCTGGAACAAAAACTACAGGTACGAGTTCAAATCGAACAAATTAATGTATTTCGGCTGATCGACGTTTGAGGCTGGCGACATCTTTATGCTAAGTTAAGCGTCGATTGGTCTAATCCTTGAGAGAGACGGCTCAGGGATTAAGACATGCGAGGCTTGAAGCGAATGGTATTTGTAATATCGACCGCAGTCATAACCATGGCTTGCCAGGGGTGCGCGACCACGTCCCCGCACGAACAGGTGCGTTCTGAAGCCATCGTTCCACCGAGCCTCGGCATGCAGATGGCCGTGCCGACTGCATCGAACACTGAACTCGTCGCTTCGGCCTCCAACAAGGCTTCGGTTCATGTGTTCAGCGCGCAATCGCATCGGTTCAGCGGTGTGCCGCTTGAGGCCACCAATCAGGTTGCCGCCCGGCTACTCGCAAGCGAGCCGGTAGATTATCGGCAGGCCCCGACAGCCGAGTTCAGCATTCCAAACAATACACGCATCGATTGGGGAAACAGCGACACATTGGTGGCCGTTTCCGCCGAACGTAGCCGTGCAGCGCTGACACGCCCTGGCCGTATCGAGAAGGACATCGCCGCAGAGATTGCCATCTCCGCCCCACGCGAAGTCACCGGACTGAAATTCGACGTTGGCGTTGCCCCGCGGATCGCTGTGCGGGAAGAGGGCGAGATCCTGACCCGCCGTGTAGGGGGTGAGGTTCGTATCGGTCAGAACATTGATATTCTCGACCGCAACGGACAGCCGCAGGGCTGGTATATCTTTGCCGGCGCAGATGGCGAAGCGCTGGTATGGGACGCCGATGCGAACGGCTTCCGGCCGAGCCTCGGTGATATGTCCCTCACAGATCAAGTGACCGTAGGAGATCTGCAGGCCGGCGTGTCCGTCCAGAGGAGCGGCGGAGAATTGTCACTCAGCTATATCCGCCGTGAAGTGAAATATTCCGACCGCAATGTCAGCATCAGTGAAACGGAAGATTTCGCAGGTGTTAGTTTCACGATGCGCCGTTAACTGCTAATCGCAAGCGCATGAACGCTCCAACCACACTTTTCAAGGCTGCGGCTCTGTCCGCAGCTTTTCTGAATGTGCCCGCCGCCTTCGCGCAGGAGGATGAGCCAACCGTGCCGCGCAAGCCGGCGGTTGTTTCTTTCTCTACGGAGAATGATTTCTTCGGCGGTGGCACAGATCGAAACTATTCCAACGGATTGCGGATTGAGCGTGTTTCGGGCGCGGACAATGTCCACCCTGGCCTTCAATGGGTCGCATATCGCCTGCCATGGATTGATCTTGATCGGACAGAGCTTAGGCAGGGGTTTGCACTCTCTCACGCGATCTTCACGCCGGAAGACACGCAGGCCTTTGTGCCGGACCCAACCGACCGACCATACGCGGCCTGGCTGGCGCTCTCGTCAACAGTTGCCGCCAGCAGCGAGAATACGCAGGATACCCTACAGGTGAATCTCGGAGTGGTCGGTCCGTCCGCAGCTGGGGAATTCGTCCAGAATACCTGGCATGAGATCATTGGTGCACCGACCGCGAAAGGCTGGGACTATCAGCTGAAGGATGAGCCGGGTGTCGAAATCATCGCTCAGCGTCTTCAGATGTTTGACGGTCCAGACCTGCCCTTGGGGCTGGAAACCGATTTCGGGGCGCATTTGGGCGTCGCGCTTGGAAATGTGCGCACATATGGCGCAACGGGGCTGACCGCGCGGATTGGATGGGACCTTGATTCCAGTTTCGGACCGCCCCGTATTCGTCCGGCACTATCCGGAGCGGGGGAATTCGTCCCTGGCACGCCGGAAGATCCGCTCGGCGGATATTTCTTTGTCGGTGTAGATGGCCGGGCGATTGCGCGCGACATGTTCCTTGATGGCAATCTCTGGCGCGACGGCCCACGGGTGGAGGATCGCCGCGCGGTCGTCGGAGACTTGCAGGCTGGTATAGCCGTCCATTATCGCAGCGTGCAGCTGGCCTTTACCTTTGTGAACCGAACCGAAGAATTCGTGCGTCAGGATGGTCCACAACGCTTCGGGGCCCTCTCTATCAGCATCGCGCGCTAGGCATTGATTTCCCTCGCGGCTGGCTTGCGCTCAATTTCCGCCCATCGCACACTGCCCCGAAAGCGGAGCAGAGACATCCGCATGGGAGGAAATCATGAGAAGACTGGTCGGATTGGCTATCGCCATTGCGCTGGGGGCGTGTTCACAAAATTCGGAGACGAGTGACCGGCCTATCAAGTCGGAAGCGCCGCCAATGGGCGTTGCAACGGATGCGACCCGCGCAGCAAACGCCGCTGTGGCAGAGCGCTTGCCTCTTGGGGATACATCAGACTTCGTCGACGCAACCCGCGGGCTGCTCGCCCAATTGAAGCAGGATCGGATTACTGAAGCGAATGGCAACACGGTCTGGCAGGTCAGTAATCGGGATTTCATCGAAGGCAATAGTCCGGATACGGTGAACCCGTCGCTCTGGCGACAGGAGCGGCTGAACTCCGAGCATGGCTTGTTTGAAGTGATGGACGGGATCTATCAGGTGCGCGGCTACGATCTGGCGGTGATGTCTGTCATTCGCGGTGAGACCGGATGGATCATTGTTGACCCCTTGCTCAGCCAGGAAACGGCGGCGGCCAGCCTTCAACTGGTCAACGATACGCTAGGCGAGCGCCCTGTGACCGGCGTGATCTACACCCATTCGCACGGCGATCATTTCGGGGGCGTCCGCGGTGTGATCGACGAAGTCGATATAGAGGCCCGAGGCGTGCCAGTGCTGGCGCCTGTTGGCTTTGCGGAATCTGCCGTGGCGGAAAACCTGCTCGCCGGAAACTATATGAGCCGCCGGGCCGTGTTGATGTTTGGCAGCTCTCTGCCAAGTGGACCGACTGGGCAGGTGGGTGTCGGACTCGGGCCAGCGCTCGCGCAAGGCACTATAGGCTTGATAGAGCCGACCGAGGAAGTGCCGGGGCGCGGTACGGTGCGGGTGATTGATGGTGTCACGTTTGAATTCGTGGATGCGGCAGGGACGGAGGCGCCGGCAGAGTTCATGTTTTACCTGCCTGAGTTCAATGCTCTGTGCACAGCGGAAGTTGCCACGGCGACATTCCACAATGCGCTGACCCTGCGCGGGGCGAAGGTTCGCGACTTGCTGGAATGGAGCCGCGTGATTGACTATGTCCTGACAGAGTATGGAGACAAGTCTGACGTCGTGTTTGCATCCCATCATTGGCCGACCTTTGGGCAGGAAAATGTGGAATCCTATCTGAGAGGCCAACGCGATATTTATCGCTACACGCATGACCAGACGGTGCGTCGCGCGAACAGGGGCGAAACTCAGTTCGAGATCGCCGAGGCGCTGCCCGAACCGTCGGTGCAGACCGATAGTTTCGATACGCGCGGCTATTACGGCACGCTGAACCATAATGCGAAGGCTGTCTATCAGGCATATTTTGGCTGGTGGGATGGTGTGCCTGCCACGTTCAACGCCCACCCTCTGGAGGCCAAGGCCGGACGGTTCATCAAGGCTGTCGGGGGCGAAGAGGCCGCGCTTGCAATCGGGCAGGGAGCCTTCGACGAAGGTGACTATCGATGGGCAGCCGAGGTCCTGAACTATGCCGTGTTTGCAAACCCGGAAAACCAGGCGGCCCGCGACTGGTTGGCAGCGAGTTATGAACAGCTCGGCTTTCAGGCAGAAAGCGGCGCGTGGCGGGATTACTATCTCACTGGCGCCCAAGAATTGCGTTTGGGATTGTCAGACGATGGAGAGGTCCGCACGCGAAGCCGGGAATTTGTTGAAGGTGTACCGACCGCTGAATTGTTCAACGCGCTTGCTGTTCGCTACTCGCCCGAAAGTCTGAGCCGTGATCCGTTCGAACTGAATTTCCAGTTCACCGACACCGGCGAAGACTTTGTGATAGATGTGGGGGAGGCGACGGCATTCCCGCGCCCCAATACACAATCAGACGATGCGGTCGCCACGCTGACCCTGACGCGGGATGCGTTTAACGACCTGATCCTTCAGGCCCGCAGTTTCCGGGAGATCGCGGCTGCAGGTGAGGCGTCGGTTGAAGGCGACCCAATGGCATTGATGGCCTGGTTCTCGGCGCTCGAAACGCCGGACTTCTGGTTCAACGTGGTCGAGCCGTAAGGCGAATCAATCACTCATCTGATCGCGGAAGAAGTCCACGATCATTGGCGCGACCTTGTCGCCTTTTTCACCGAGGCGGTCATTCAGGCTTTTGTGGTCGCGCTTCTTCACGAGCCGGGCCTCCGCCTTGTGCCCGGCGCTATTGAGGGCTTCGGCCAGTTCCTTCGCGCGACTGGGGGAAACGGCGCGGTTCACATACAGCAGGAGAAATGGCGGGATGTCCGTGGTTTCCTCAACCTGAAGCGTGGGGGAGGCCGCTGCCCAGACATCCTGATCGTCGCCCGTGAAAGTTGGGTGGTAGAAATCCGGAATGTCGCCATCGCTGCCCGTGCGAACAAGATTGTAGGCGGCACTGTCCATCGCCACGACCCCCTTGATGACGGACGGCGTCAAATCATGTTCGTCGAGATAGTCTGGATCGATCGCGGTGAGCGCCGCCATGTGTGCGCCTGCCGAATGGCCCATCAGGAACATATTGTTGCGGTCGCCACCGATCTCGTCGGCGTGTTCGTGGAAATAGGCGATGGCGGCGGCAACATCTTCCTGCTGTGCCGGGAAGGGATTGGCGGGTGCGAGGCGATAGTTCACGGAAATGAAGATGAATCCTTCGCTCGTGAAGTAGCGCGCCTGAAACATGCCGAGGCCGCTCTGTTTGTTTCCAAACGTCCAGGCGCCGCCATGCATCATCAGAATCATCGGCGCGCCGTCCGGATTCTCAGGCAGGTACACGTCTGCACGCACGTCACCGGGGTCCAGTCCGGGCGCATCATTGTAGATGACATCGCGGATCACTTTCGCGTTCGCTGGCGCTGCGGTCGACAGGCTTGCAAACAAGGCAAGTAGAATGACACTGAATAAACGCATGAAATCTCGTCTCGTAGGGCGGGTGTGGAACGCTTGAACGCTGCAATGGTGCCGATCTATCTGCAGGAATGCGTGCGGCGCCAGCCTTAAGCGGCAATTATGCCAAAACTGTGAGCAAGCCTGTGAACAAGTGCACTTTGCCACAGTCAAACATCTTGCGTGCCGTCCGCGGTTCAGGCACTATATGTGGTGTAGATTGTTCCCGAAAATACAGCAGACGATTTAGGAGGCCCTGATGGCTGACGGAAATTCAAATGTGCCCGGATTGCTGACCCCGAGCCGGGCGTACAAGCCCTTCCGTTACCCGTGGGCGTATGACTTCTGGAAGATCCAGCAGCAGGTTCACTGGATGCCGGAAGAAGTGCCGCTCGGTGAGGATTGCAAGGACTGGGCTGTGAAGCTCAACGATTCCGAGCGCAATCTGCTCACTCAAATCTTCCGCTTCTTCACCCAGTCAGATGTTGAAGTTGGTGCGAACTACATGGAGCATTACATGCCCCTGTTCAAACCGACCGAAGTGTCGATGATGCTCGCCTCCTTCTCCAACATGGAGACGATCCACATCGCGGCCTATGCGCTTTTGCTGGAAACTATCGGCATGCCGGATTCCGAGTTCTCGGCGTTCATGGAATACGAACAGATGGCGGCGAAGCACGACTATCTCGGCCAGTTCGGCACGGACACGAATGAGGATATCGCTGTGTCCATGGCCGTGTTTGGCGGCTTTACCGAGGGCCTGCAATTGTTCGCCAGCTTTGCGATGCTGATGAACTTCCCGCGCTTCAACAAGATGAAGGGCATGGGGCAGATTGTGTCCTGGTCCGTGCGCGATGAGTCGCTGCATTGCGAGGGCATGATCAAGCTGTTCCATACATTCTGTGCCGAAACAGGCGTCATGAATGATGCGCTGCGCGAACGCATTCGCGAATGCTGCCGGACGGTTGTGTCGCTCGAAGACAAGTTCATCGAGCTCGCCTTCGAAATGGGACCGGTCGAGGGTATGACCGCCGACGACATCAAGCAGTACATTCGCTACATCGCTGACTGGCGTTTGGGCCAGTTGAAGCTGGAGCCGGTATTTGGCGTTACGACGCACCCGATCCCGTGGCTGACGGAGATCCTCAACGGGGTTGAGCACGCAAACTTCTTTGAGCAGCGCGCGACAGAATACTCAAAGGGCGCGACAAGCGGCGACTGGCATGGCGATGATGGTGTCTGGTCGAAATTCGATCAGCGCAAGCTCGTCGACGCGACTATCGGCTAGTTACTGATTGAATTGATGTGTGAAAGGCGCGCCTTCCGGTTTGGAAAGCGCGCCTTTTTCTTTTGGGCCGAGGTTCTGGACCGGCGTCAGTACCAGAATGGCGCGGCACCGTAATAGGAATACACGCTGCGGCCATAAGCGTCGTCGCGTAGCCGGTCGTATTCCGTCCGTTTCAGCGTAGGTGCCTTGCGAAGCTGGTCTTCGCTGATGTCTACGACATAGCCTTCCTGGCGCTCATCATAATCGAGAGATTGCCAGGGAAGGGGGTGGTATTCCTCTCCAATACCGAGGAATCCGCCGAAGGACATGACAGCATAGGCAACCTTGCCGCTGCGCTTGTCCAGCATGAGATTGTCGATATGTCCGATTTTGTCGCCTGCCGTGTTGTAGACGGTTGTGCCTTCAACGCGGTCAGAACTGATGAGAGGATTGGAAGTCATTGTAGCGTCGTTTGGCATGTTTGCCTCCGGGGTTTGAGTAGCCCACCCAGACCAAACCAACGTGCACAACAATCCTCCGATCCATGATTGCGCCAGTTTAATCTTCCCGGTGTATGCCCCTGATCCGGTTTTGTTGCTCTGCACAAAAAATGAGGGGCTGCCCGTGGCCCTGGGCAGCCCCTCCAACGCTATTCCGGGAGGAAACGTGGTCTAGCGTTGTCCCGCGTCAGCGACGAGGGTCACAGCTTGGCGCGCGAATGCAGGCGCGGTGCTGAGGCCGGAAACTTCCTGCTTGTTCAGGATTTTTTTCAGGGCAGCTTTCTTGATGTTCTTGGTGCAGGTGCGGTCAACATAAGGCTGGTTGGTGACCGGCGAACGTGCAGAACAGGCTTCCTTGGCTTGAGCCTCAATGGACTCGAGAACAACAGCGGCACCGGCTTCAGAGCCCAGCAGCGCTTTATCGTAGGCAATTTCTACAGTGATGGGTTTGCCTTCTGCAGTGGCTGCAGCAGGAGCGAGGGTTACAGCGGCCAGAAGTGCCGGAACGATGAACTTTTTCATGTCTAAACTACCTTAAGAGTTAGCGACGGCATGATTGCCGACAGGGAACTCCTCCCGCCCCACGCCACGCCATTTGTCTGTTCTCCCCGCAGTGACGCCGAAGCGTCATGGCCTTTCCGCGCGGGACTGACGTGTCATGTTGCGCTGCAACAAAAGCGCATGTTTGCGCATGGCTCAACAAAAAGGTGCACAGCAGAAAGTCATAGCTGCCTTGCACCTCAAAATGCGCGAAGGCTGAGCTTTGGCTGCCTATTTGTTTGTCACATACAGCGCTCGGAGGCCTGCAGATTGACAGAAAGTCGCAATGCAGCCATTTGGTGTCATGTCGAAATTGAACACACCAGATCAAGTTATTGACGCGCTCGAGAAACTCTATTCCGACGCTGTCTCCGCTTTGTCGTCCGCGCTGGACATCTTCCTTCATTCGGGAACGCCGCCATCTGCTGATTTGAGGGCGTCGGGCGCTTTCTGCTATCCGCAGATTCGCCTCGTCTACAATCCGGAAGGCCCTCCGCCGCCGATATCACGCGCCTTCGGGAAAATGTCGGAGGCCGGCACCTATGTGTCTACGATCACCCGGCCGGACTTCTTCCGTGGTTACCTGATGGAGCAGTTGTCACTGCTGATGCGGGACTATGACATCGATGTGTTCGTCGAGCAGTCGGATTCCGAAATTCCCTATGCCTATGTGTGGGATCAGGGGCAGGCGAGCGGGCTGGAAGAGATTTCCCCGGCTGAATTGGCGCGCCATTTCCCAAGCCCGAATCTTGCCGATATTGGTGACGAGGTTGCCGATGGGGAATTGTACGAGCCATACGAAACGCACCCGCTTGCCTTGTTCGATGCGCAGCGCGTGGATTTTTCCCTGAAGCGCCTTCAACATTATTGTGGAACGCCGGTTGAGCATTTCCAGCATTATGTGCTGTTCACGAACTATCACCGCTATGTTGATGCGTTCTGTGACTGGGCGTTGCAGAAGCTTGGCGACGATAACCACTATACATCCCTGTCCGTTCCTGGCGGCCTTGAGATATCCGAGCCCACGGATACGTCGCGCGCTGAGATTGATGCTTCACCCTGGCGCCGGTTCCAGATGCCAGCCTATCATCTGCGCGCGCCAAATGGTGGCGGCATCACATTGGTCAACATTGGCGTCGGTCCCTCCAACGCCAAGACGATCACTGACCATTTGGCGGTGTTGCGTCCGGAAGTCTGGCTGATGGTCGGCCATTGTGGTGGCTTGCGACACAGTCAGGCGATCGGGGACTATGTGCTCGCCCACGCCTATCTGCGCGAAGATCATGTGCTGGACGCCGTCCTGCCGCCGGAAATTCCTGTTCCGCCAATTGCGGAAGTTCAGGTGGCCCTGCAACAGGCTGCGGCGAGCGTAACCGGGGAAGATGAAAAGCAACTGAAACGCCGCTTGCGGACGGGAACCGTGGTGACGACAGATGACCGGAACTGGGAGTTGCGCTTTTCTGCGTCGGCGCGTCGGTTCAACAAGTCCCGCGCGATCGCGATCGACATGGAAAGTGCGACTATTGCCGCAAATGGCTTCCGTCTTCGCGTTCCCTACGGCGTGTTGCTATGCGTGTCAGACAAGCCGCTGCACGGTGAAATCAAACTACCTGGCGCAGCGAACCGCTTCTATGAGCGAGCAATCGGGGAACATATCCGTATTGGCATAGAAACGCTGGAGCGCCTTTCCGCCGACAAGGGCGCGAAACTGCACAGCCGGAAATTGCGTGCGTTTGACGAACCGCCTTTCCGCTAGTTGAACGGAAAAAGGCGCAGGTACACGGCTGAGCCGGTATCCTGCGCCTTCGCCCTGGCTCACCTGAGCCTTAGCCGTTTAATGCAGCTTCGTGATCTTCGTGCCTTCAATGCTGATACCAGCCATCAGGCCCTTCTGGTCAAACACGAACGCATAAGCGTCTTCTTTCAGTGTAGAGGTCGACAGGTTTTCTGCAACTCCGGCATTCACCAGAACAACAGTCGGCCCGACGCCGATCTCCCAGCCATCGGATTCTTCAAGATATTCGACCGCATCGTCGTTCATCAGGAATACCGCATAACCGTATGATTGCGCGCCTGCCTGCAGGCCCCATGAGCCTGTGAAGGAGCTATAATAGTCGACAGTTGATCCGGCGCGGATCAGCTCACCCTCACCGTAGGCGCCGCCGAGGCCAAGGCCTGCCTTCACCATTGATGGGAAGACGAGAACGGCGCGGGATTGGCCATTGATGGCGCGTGCCGCAGAGTTCTCGCTGATCAGCTTGTTGAGAGCCGCGCGACTCCCGGCGTCGATTTGTGCCCGGTCCACTTCGTCAGGGAGCGATGAGCAGGCACTCAGGCCAAATGCGGAACTGGCGGCAAAGCAACCAGCCAGCAGGGCAAAACGAAACGTCTTCATGATCGGACTCCTTTACGATCCAGGTCACATAACTGTGGTAGGGCGGGGATGGTTCCCGAACGCGGCGCGCTTGGCGGGCGTGTCGCGCGGTGTCGGAATCAGCTGATTGGTTTGCCTCCGGTAACGCCGATGATTTCACCGCTTATATAGCTGGATTCCTGCGACGCCAGAAACACAAAAGTGGGGGCCAGTTCGGCGGGTTGGCCGGGTCGGCCCATCGGCGTTGCCTTGCCGAACTCCTGAACTTTTTCCTGCGTTTGGCCCCCGGAAGGTTGAAGTGGCGTCCAGAACGGTCCTGGCGCGACGCCATTGACCCGGATGCCCTTTTCGATGGCGCCTTGGGCAATTGCTTCAGTGAAGCCCCTGATCGCGAATTTTGTCGTCGCATAATCGAGCAGATATGGCGCGGGACTGAAACCCTGATTTGAAGTGACGTTTATGATCGCAGCGCCTGGCGGCATCAGGGGCAATGCAGCCTTTGTCAGCCAGAACAGTGCGTACACATTCGTCTTCATCGTTTCATCGAATTGCGCGTCTGTGATGTCTTCAATGCCGGGTTGGCGCACCTGCTTGCCGGCATTGGTCACCAGAATGTCCAGTCCGCCCAGTTTCGCTTGAGCGTCCTTCACCAGTTTCTGGCAGAAGCTCTTGTCCGTGAGGTTTCCCGGAATTGTATGGACGGTGTGGCCTTCCTTTTTCAGCAGTTCGACCAGCCACTGCGCGTCTCTCTCTTCTTCAGGCAAGTAATTGATGCAGATTTCTGCACCCTCTCTCGCATAGGCGATCGTAACCGCGCGTCCGATGCCGGAATCCCCGCCAGTTATTAGAGCCTTACGACCTTTCAGGCGACCAAAGCCCTGATAGCTGGCTTCGCCATGGTCTGCCTTGGGGTCCATCTTGTGATCGAAGCCGGGTTTGTCCTGCGGCTGTTTCGGGAAGGGGGGCTTGGGGTATTGCGTCCGCGGATCGCGCATGGCGTACTGGTTTTCAACTGTGTCTGACATGGTGGCCTCGTAAGTGGGTGACTAGCCAAACAACAGTCCCGAACGCCGAGGGTTCCCGACAGTGTCGAACCTGAGCGGCGACCTGGGACAGGGATCCGGAATGATCGGGTGAACCTGAACTGAACAAACGGGCCTGTCGGCGTTCAGGCGTGGTCTGGCTTACGATTTTGTAACGCAAACCAAAGAGGGGGCTGATCCATGACAGACTGGGTCGAACAGATAGATATCAACCAATACCTGCCGGGCGCACTGGCCTGGGCAACCAACATATTGCTGGCAATCGTAATCCTGATCGTCGGATTCTGGATCGCCGGGCGGATCGGGAAAAGCATCCGCAACATGGGCGAGCGGAATGCGCGCCTTGATGACACCCTGTTCCGGTTTCTCGGCAGCGTCGCCAAATATGTGATTTTGGCGTTCGTCATCATCGCGGTGCTCAACCGGTTCGGTGTTGAAACGACGTCAATCGTCGCCTTGCTGGGTGCCGCCGGTCTGGCGGTGGGTCTTGCGCTTCAGGGAGCAATGTCAAATCTGGCGGCTGGCGTGATGCTAATGGTGTTCCGACCCTACCGTGTGGGCGAATTCATCGATGCGGCGGGCAAGTTCGGGAAGGTAGAGGAAATAACGCTGTTCACCACTGTGCTTCAGACGTTCGACAATCAGCAGATCATCATTCCCAACAGTCAGATCTGGGGCGATCAGATCATCAATCATAGCCACCATCCCGTGCGCGGCGTGGATATGCATTTCGGCGTCGCCTATGGCGAGGACATCGACAAGGCACGTGCAACCATCGAAAAGGTTCTGGCTGATCATCCGCATGTTCTCAAAGATCCGGCTCCATTTGTGGAGGTTGAGACCCTGAACGACAGTTCGGTGGATTTCCTGGTGCGTCCGTTCTGCGATGGCGCGCACTATTTCGATGTGCGTTATTCGCTGCCGGAGCAGGTGAAGAAGGCACTGGATGCAGCTGGTATCGAGATTCCGTTCCCGCACCGCAAGGTGATTGTGGTCAACGAATAGGCCGAGACTGTCTGGGGGAGGTCACAAAACCTTCCCCAACGCTCATCTGGACGCGGGCGCGCATGCGGGCTAGGTCGCCAGCATGACAGACAGAATCTATTCGCTTCAGGGCGTTCGCAATTTTCGTGATTTTGGCGGGTATAAATCCCGTTATGGCGGCCAGATCAAACGGGGGCGCTTGTTCCGGTCCGGCCATTATGCCGAGGCGACCGAGGATGATCTGAAAGCGCTGGGCGCCCTGGACATCCACCTGCAGGCCGATCTTCGCCGCCCTGATGAGCGCGAACGCAATGTCGCTCGCTGGTCTGCCCCGAACACGCTGACCCATGATGGCGGGCGTGAGCATGAAGCGCCACATGCGCAATTCCTGAAAAAGGTCGAGGCTGACGCCCAGAAGGCCGATGACTGGATGAACGACTATTATGCGCTCGCGCCGTTCAAGGCACATCATGCGGAATTGTTTTCCAGCTGGTTTGAGCATCTCGCTGGACTGGAAGGACAAGCCGCAGGGCTTGTGAACTGCGCCGCTGGCAAGGACCGCACCGGCATTCTCTGCGCCTTGACGCATCACGTGCTAGGCGTCGAAGAGGCAGATTTGCGGGCCGACTATGAGCTGACCAATACGGCGGTGAATGTCGATGAATTCCTGCCCCAGGCTGCTGCTTTCTTTAATGAGCAGGTCGGCAAGGTTTATGAGCCTGAAGTGTTTCGCCCCTT
This sequence comes from Hyphomonas atlantica corrig., assembly GCF_000682715.1. Lineage (GTDB taxonomy): Bacteria > Pseudomonadota > Alphaproteobacteria > Caulobacterales > Hyphomonadaceae > Hyphomonas > Hyphomonas atlantica. The sequence goes on from NZ_AWFH01000012.1 coordinate 154,547, forward strand.
CCTCGGTGTTCGGCTGCGTTACCTCGATACGGCCTTCAACGTCATTCATGACAAGCATGGCACTGTTGACGCCTATCTGGCGGAAGTTCTGGGCGTGGATGACGCGGCTCAAGAACAGCTTCGGGCGCATCTGTTGGAAGCGTGAGCCGCGCCTTCCACTTTATTCGACACTCGCCCCATTGCCGCAGCGCCCTGAGACTCGTTAAAGTCGCGCCCGATGAGCGATTCCGAACTCCCCGAAGAACGCGACGACCAGACCTTCTCCATGTTCGGGGAGGATGAGGCTCCGAAATCGGAGGCTTATCAGGTCCTTGCGCGTAAATACCGGCCACGCCGGTTCGAGGATCTGATCGGACAGGAGGCGATGGTTCGTACGCTCTCCAATGCGTTCGAGACGGGCCGCGTGGCGCATGCGTTCATGTTGACCGGTGTGCGCGGCGTCGGGAAGACCACGACGGCGCGCCTTCTGGCCCGCGCGCTCAACTATCAATCCGATGATCATGATGGGCCGTCCATCCGTCTCGACCCGAAGGGCGAGCATTGCGACGCCATCATGGCGAGCCGGCATCCGGATGTGCTGGAGCTGGACGCAGCCAGTCGCACGGGTGTTGCCGATATGCGCGACCTGCTGGATGGGGCGCGATATGCGCCGGTATCGGCCCGCCACAAGGTCTACATCATTGACGAAGTTCATATGCTTTCGACGGCGGCGTTCAACGCGCTGCTTAAGACTCTGGAAGAACCGCCACCGCATGTGAAGTTCATTTTTGCGACCACAGAAATTCGCAAGGTTCCGATCACGGTTCTGTCGCGGTGTCAGCGGTTTGACCTGAAACGGCTTGATGCGGTGAATCTCGCAGCACATTTGGGGCGTGTCGCCGCAAATGAGGGAGCGAAAGTTTCAGAGGAGGGCCTCGCGCTGATCGCGCGCGCAGCGGAGGGCTCTGTGCGCGACGGGCTCTCCATTCTGGACCAAGCCATCGTCCAGACGATGGATGGTGAGGAAGTCACCGGAGCCGCAGTGCGGGATATGCTGGGGCTTGGCGATCGTGCGCGTCTTCTGGATGCATTCGAGAAGGCGATTTCCGGCAACGCGCCGGAAGCGCTGGCCGAAGTAAAAGACCAGATCCATGCCGGCGCGGACCCTGCCGTGATCCTGAAAGACCTTATGGATGTATGCGCGGATGTGTCCGTCGCGCAGGCGACCGGTGGCGAATTCCAGTCTGCCGGGCCCGCTGAATGGACGGAACGCACGCTCGCCATGGCGCAGAAGCTGACCGCCGCTCAGGCGTCGCGTTATTGGCAGATACTTTTGTCTGGGTTCAATGATCTTCAAACTGCGCCTGATACGGCGACGGCGTTGAACATGATTATCCTGCGTCTCGCAGCCGCTGCAAACCTTCCGTCTCCGGAAGAGGCGGCGCGCATGATTGCCGAAAAAGGCGGTGCGCCGGGAAAGCCTGAACAACACGGTATGGCCCCGTCTTCCGCCGGCGGGCTGGAGAGCTTTGCCCAGATCGTCGCCTATCTCGGCGAGCATCGAGAAGTGAATCTGCAGGTCGAACTTGAGCGATACGTGCGCCCTGGGCCGGTGCGGTATGGCTATTTCTCGTGCGAGCTGGAAGAGCAGGCGCCGAATGATCTTCTGGCGCGCCTGAAAGCCTTTCTGGAGAGAGATACAGGCGATGACTGGGTGGTCGAGCAGATCCGTACGGACGCGGAAACCATGCGCCAGACCGAGATCCGAACCCGGGAAGAGCTATTTGCCGCTGCCGCCAGTCATCCCGCTGTCGCAGACGCCTTGAAGAGTATCCCCGGTATAACCATTGTTGATGTGACAGAGCCGCCGACGAGCGATGGCAATGTCATCGATTTGAACTCCAGACGAACGGCCTGAAGGAGGCCCGCTTCCCATGAAAGACCTTGGCAAGATCATGCAACAGGCCCAGCAGATGCAGGCCAAGATGCAGGAAGCGCAGGAGAAGATCGAGGCGACCGAGGCCGAAGGCGTCGCGGGGGCAGGCCTTGTCTCGGTTCGCCTCAAAGGCAAGGGGGATATGGTAAGTGTAAAGATCGACCCATCGCTCATGTCTGATGATGCCGAGATCGTTGAAGACCTCATCAAGGCTGCTCATTCCGATGCTCGCAAGCGTCTGGATGAAGCGATGGAGAAGGCGATGAAGGAAGCAACTCAGGGCCTGGGCGGCGGCATGCTGCCAGGGTTCAAGATGCCGTTCTAAGCCAGTCTAGTACAGTTCAGGTTCGGCAGTTCTAAACGCCGAAGCCATCCATCCGCGATGGAAAGCGGCGCGCATTGTCCAGTAATTTCGTTTTTGCTCTGACCATGCATGCAGCACGGCCATTCCGTAGCAGAAGCCCACTTTTGCCGCCGAAGAAAGGACGGTCAAAGTGAGTGTCACCGGGTTGCGCGTTTTCAGATAGTGATAGCCAAAACTCATGCCGGAGCGAAACTTTCGTTGGCGAATCCACTCTGCATTCAGCCGCTTCGGGTCCACTGCTTCATGGACGATCGCAGCTTCACTGATCCCGAATTTGGCGCCTGAATACCATAGGCGGAAAAAGAACTCGGTATCTTCTCCGCCCGTTTTCCCCTTTTCCAAAAGGAAGCGCTGCCCTTTTACGAGTGAGGAGCTGGCACGCATCAGCGCGTTGCATGTGTGGCCCGTTTGAACGACACCAGCTCTCCGTACGGGAATGTTTGAGTGATAGTCCTGTTCGCGCATCCAGTCTGGAGCATTGTCAGGATACACCGCATAGGCCGGACCAAACACTGCGTCCAGTTCACGTGTCTTGGCCATCTGGAGCAAAGAAGCGAGCCAGTCTGGATCTGCGACTTCATCATCGTCGATAAAGGCGATCCATTCTGCCGTCGCAGCATCCAACCCGGCATTCCGGGCAAGGGAGATGTTATTTGCTGGCGCATGTATGTACGTCACGGGAACGGCAAGCGTCTTGGCAATTGCCTCGACGCGGTCTTTTGCGCTTGGTGTCTCATCGTTGTCGATCACGATGACCCGGTGTGAAGTACCTTTCGGCAAGTTCTGCAGATCCAGCGATCGCAATGTGTCTTCGATGGATGGTCTGCGATAGGTGCAGACGCAAATGTCGATCGTCACTTTGGCGACCTCGTTCCAGAGTTCTTGCGAGTAAAACATGCTGGTTGTAGTTGCCAGCAAATCCTGTGCCATGATTTAGCGAATCCGCGCCTGGATTACAGTCCTATGTTTCCGCTGGCGGTAAAGTTCTCGCGATAAGCTCATTAATCAGGCGTTGCGCCTCTTCTGTCTTCCGTGGATCGCGGGCGTCAATCTGACAGTACCATACTAGTTCATTTGTCTTTGAGTTCACTAGGAGGAGTTCTGCGGATTGTTCGATCCCATCCGGACCGGGCACGCCGCCGAACATGACGTCAAGACTGCCCTGAACGAGCCGGCTGGCAGAGCTTTCGAAATCATAGCGGACCCGAATGAGGGCAACGAGTCGGTCTGTTGGCTCAGCCAATGCAACAGATTCAGGGTCCAGCGTGCCCAGGTGTTGCGACAAGAGTTGAGCTCGATCCGTAGCGTTTCGAGATGGATCGAAAAGCTCTTCTGGCACCATGCTGGATAAGGCTTCGGCAAGGTTAAGACGTGCGGTATCGCTTTCCTCCGGCCGTGGCTCTCGCATGCCGGCTGCGGTGACGAGCGTTACTTCGGCCAGCGGCGGAAGATATGTGATCTCTGCTGTCTCTGGCGGCTCAATATCCACCGGCGCGCGGGCAGGCGATGCGCACGCTACAAGCCCAGCCAGCAGGCCGATCCAGAATAGCCGCATCAATTAGCCCCTTTAGTGATCCGAGTGGAAAAGGGTATCATCCTTTGCGCGAAGTCAAGTTCGCCCGAAAATGAGCCCAATCATGGACACAATTTGCCGTTCCTTATATGTTCCGGCGAGAATCGTGCGAGGCAGAGCGAATGGAACCTGTTATCATTATTGGCGGCGCTGGGTTTGACGCTGCGCATCTCATCCTCTTTCTGTTGGCCCTCGCACTCGCGGGCACGGCATGGTGGTTGGCGAGCAAGTCGGGCGCGAAAGAAGAGCGGCTGACGCTCGATCTGGAACGGGCGACTGACGATCTCGATGAAGCGAAGCAACGCGCGCGGACACTGGAAGAGGTGGCGCGAAAAGCTGAACTCGAACTGGCTGAAGCGAAAGCAAGAAGTGCGGAGGATGAGCGCAAATTCGCCGAAATGGCGCAAGGCGTGCTGCAGAGAGCGAATGTCCAGTTTCTTGAGCGTGCAGAAGAGACATTCAAGCGACATCGAGAAGGTGCGCAGGGTGAACTGAAAGAGCTGATGAAGCCGATCGGGGAGAATTTCGACGCGTTCAAGAAGCGGGTGGATGAGATCGAGAAAGTCAGGACTGAAGACAAGTCTGCCATTCAGGAACAAGTCAAAGCGATTCACGAAAGCCTGAAGACGAACACTCAGGAGACCGGCAAGTTGGTGAGCGCGTTGACCGCACCGAAGGGCGGAGGACGTTGGGGTGAAATGACGCTCCGCAACGTCATGGAACAGGCTGGGCTATCGGCGCATTGCGACTTTTCCGAACAGGTGCACGACGATACGGAGCAGGGGCGGCAGCGTCCGGATGCCGTCATCCACTTGCCGGGGGGGCGTCAGATCGTCGTCGACTCCAAGGTTTCGCTCGCATCATACATGTCAGCCGTAAACGCTGAAGACCCGGCGGAACGGGCGGCGCACCTGAAAGCGCATGCTGCCAGCGTTCAGCGCCACGTGAATGGGCTCGCGTCAAAGGATTATCAGTCCAATCTGGGCGGACGGTTCGACTATATTGCCATGTTCATTCCAGGAGAAAACTTCTTCGCGGCAGCTTTGGAGCATTCGCCAGACCTGATCGAGAAAGCAATGAGCCGCCAGGTTATCGTCACAACGCCCACAACACTGATCGCGCTTGCGCGAACCGTCGCCCATCTGTGGCGGCAGCATCACCAGAATGAAAATGCCATGGCTGCGGCTGAATTGGGGGCCGAATTGTATGGCCGTATGGGCGTGATGCTGGGCCATATCGAAAAGCTCGGGAAGTCTCTCAACGGGTCGGTTGATCACTTCAATTCAGCCATGGGATCTTTTGATAAACGGGTCCTGCCAACACTGCGCAAGTTCGAGGACATGGAAATCGCACCGCCTTCGAAAACCTTGTCTGAGCCGAAACAGATCGAAAACAGGGCGAATGTTTCTGAAAACACAGGAGAGCTGGACTTTGGGGCGCCGAAGAAACCCCTTGCCGCCGAATGAGGGGCAAGTGTTGACCATCCGGCCTAGCGTACATATTTCATCCTTATGGCTATCAGAGAAATCCTCACCGTCCCGGACCCGCGTCTGAAGGAAGTGTCGAAACCCGTCGAGGGTGGCGTCACTGACGACATTCGCGCGCTTATGGATGACATGCTGGATACGATGTACGACGCGCCGGGCATTGGCCTTGCTGCGATCCAGATTGGTGTTCCGTTGCGGGTGATCGTGATGGATCTGGCCAAGGAAGGTGAGGAGGCGCAGCCGCGCTATTTCGTAAATCCCGAAATCCTTCCTCTGACTGAGGACAAGGCCCCCTATGAAGAGGGGTGCCTGTCGGTGCCGGATATTTTCGAGGAAGTTGAGCGCCCGACAGAGTGCCGCGTGAAGTATCTCGACTATGATGGCAACGAGGTCGAGGAAATTGCGACCGGCATGTATGCGGTCTGCATCCAGCACGAGATGGACCATCTCGAAGGCACGTTGTTTATCGACTACCTATCTCGCCTGAAGCGCCAGCGCGCCGTGGATAAGGTAAAGAAGATCAAGCGACTCAAGCAGAAGAGCGCAGCCTGATCCAGATGAGGAAACGCGCAAATCCTTTCGCGTTATCCTGGTTCCGATGGATGTTGGCGCTGATTCTTGCCGCCGTTATTGTATATGTCGTTGGTGGAAGCGGGGTGGTGCCGTTCAGCATGACAGCGGCAATGCGCTGACACGTCCTGGACTCTGCGCTTTCAAAAACGTCTCTGAGCGCTTATCTCCGACATCATGACAAAACCTCTTCGTCTTGCCTTCATGGGCAGCCCCGATATCGCCGTCAGTGTGCTTCAGTCACTGATGGCGGCAGGCCATGAAGTCGTTTGCGTGTATTCCCAGCCGCCCCGGCCTGCCGGGCGGGGCAAGAAGTTGACCCCGACACCGGTGCATGCTTTCGCCGAAGCGAGAGGCATCGAGGTGCGCACGCCAAAATCCCTTAAGAAGCCACCGGAGCAGGAGGCATTTTCTGCGCTGGAACTCGATGCAGCAATTGTGGTCGCCTATGGGCTGATCCTGCCTCAGGCTATTCTGGATGCGCCCAGGCTGGGGTGTCTCAACATGCACGCGTCGATCCTGCCGCGTTGGCGTGGCGCAGCCCCAATTCAACGTGCGATCATGGCCGGCGACACGGAAACGGGTGTTGATGCGATGATGATGGAGGCTGGGCTCGACACTGGCCCGGTCGTCGCCACTGAACGTACACCCATCACGGTAGAAGACACCGCAGGCTCAGTTCACGATCGCTTGGCAGAATTGGCAGCACAGCTTGCGCCCCGCGCGCTGGCTGGGTTGGCGGATGGAAGTCTCACGCCTGTTCCGCAGGCGGAAGACGGGATGACTTATGCCGCGAAACTCGGCCCGGCGGACCAGCGCGTTGACTGGGGCAAGTCGGCGCGGGAGGTGGATTGCCAGATAAGAGGGCTTTCACCGTTTCCGGGTGCCTGGTGCGAATGGACGCCGCCGGGCAAGGATGAGCCAATCAGGCTGAAATTATTGATGAGCCGGCGGTCCGGGCGCGAAACGTCCGCGCCAGTTGGTATGGTTCTGGATGATCGTTTGCTCGTGGCTTGTGGTGATGGGGGCGCTGTGCGTATCCTCAAGCTGCAAAAACCAGGAGGGAAGCCGATGGATGCTGAGCAGTTCCTGAAAGGACAGGCAATTGCTCCGGATACGGTGTTCGGCTGATGAGTTTCTGGATTCGACCCGCCCGAGACGAGGATCTCGCGGAAATCATCGCCCTGAATGATCTTGCATTTGGTGGCCAGGACGAGGGCAGGATTGTGAAGGCTATGTCCGAAGGCGAAGACAGTGTTCTCTCCTTGGTCGCGAGCGATGACAATCTGATTGCCGGCCATATCCAGTTTTTCCGAATACGCATCGACGGCGCGCCAGTCGCCGTCGGATTGGGACCGATGTCGGTTCATCCTGATTTTCAGAAGACCGGTATCGGAAGCGGCCTGATCCAGATGGGGCTTATGGCGTTGGAAGGAGCAGGCGAACAAATTGTGTTCGTGTTGGGTCATCCCGAGTACTATCCGCGATTTGGGTTTTCTGCGGATCTGGCTGCACCGTTCGATAGCGATTGGTCAGGCGAAGCGTTCATGGCGTTGCGCCTTCATCCCGATGCGCCAGCGTCCGGACGGTTGACCTATCCGCCTGCCTTTGGCTAGGGCAGCGCGATGCCACGATACAGACTGCTCATAGAATACAATGGTGGCCCGTTTCAGGGCTGGCAGCGCCTGCCGGGGCTCCCGACTGTGCAAGGCACGTTGGAAGAGGCCGCGACCAAACTGGATGATGGCGCGCCAGTCGAAGTGTTTGGCGCGGGACGCACAGACAGTGGTGTGCATGCAACCGGGCAAGTCGCGCACATGGATTTGCAGATCGATCGTGGCCACAAGGTCGCCGATGCGATGAATTTCCATTTGCGTCCTCATCCGATTGCTATCCTGAAGGCCGAAGAAGTCGACGATGAGTTCAGTGCCCGCTTCAGCGCTACCGAACGCCACTATCGATTTATCATCGTCAACCGGCGGGCGGACCTGACACTGGAGCGTGGATTGGCCTGGCGCGTGCCGTCTGCACTTGATGCGGACAAGATGCACGAAGCGGCGCAACACCTGGTCGGGACGCACGATTTCACGACATTTCGCGACACGGATTGTCAGGCAAATTCGCCGCTTCGCACGCTTAATGCCATTTCCGTGTCGCGATATGGTGACAGGGTCGAACTGACCTGTCGCGCTCAGAGCTTCCTGCACAGGCAGGTGCGCTCAATGGTCGGCAGTCTGGTCGAAGTGGGCCGTGGTCGTCGCCCGGTGCAATGGATCAAGCAGATTCTGGAGGCTGCAGATCGAACGAAGTGCGGGCCAATTTCGCCGCCCGATGGCTTGTACCTCGAGAAAGTCGACTACGAGTGACGTGTTGCTGACGCGAAGTCAGCCTGTTCTACAAAACGCTTCCGACTTAGCCTCCCTTCAAAACAACAAAGGGAGACAGGCAATGGCGATTGATTTCACGATTCCAGAGGATGCCAAGGAAGTGCGCGAGCGCGTGCGCCAGTGGGTGCAAGATGAGTGCATTCCCGCGGAGAAGGAAATGGCTGCGGGTAGGCCTTTCAAGGAGGTGTTGCCCGAATTGCGGAAGAAAGCGCGGGCGCGTGGGCTTTGGTGCCCCTTCATCCCGGTAGAGCATGGCGGCATGGGGCTTGGCCCGCTCGCCAATGCGCTCGTGCAAATGGAACTTGGCCAAAGCCACCTTGGCGCTCTGTCGATGAACTCTCAGGGGCCGGATGACGCCACCATGCTGACCCTGCTGGCACATGGTACGGATTTTCAGAAAGAGAAGTATCTGAAGCCACTGCTGAATGGCGAAAAGCGGATTTGCTATTCGATGACTGAGAAAGCAGCCGGGGCCGACGCCACCGGGATGCAGACGCGCGCCGAGAAGGATGGCAAGGGAAATTACGTCCTGAACGGCGAGAAATGGTTTTCGAGCGCGGCTACGGCAGCCGACATCGCCGTGGTCATGGCAAAGACAAATCCCGATGCGCCTCGCCATCAGCAATTCTCAACCTTCATCGTTGAGCTGCCAAATCCCGGTTACAAGATCATCCGGGATATTCCGACGATGGCAGTGCATGGCCCGCATTATGAGGAAATGGGCGGCGGACATGCCGAAGTGAAGATCGAAAACCTTGTTGTTCCCGAGGAGAATCTGCTCGGTGGGGAAGGGGGCGGATTCTCAATGGGCCAGCATCGTCTTGCCTATGGTCGCCTGCGCCACGGCATGCACAATGTGGCCATGGCTCAGCGGGCACTCGATCTTGCTACGGAACATGTCACCAATCGGGAAACCTTTGGCCAGCCCCTCGAAGACCGGCAGGGCGTTCAATTCATGCTCGCGGAGTGTGCCAGCCAGCTCTACATCGCGCGCCTCATGTTGATGCATATCGCCTACAAGGCGGAAAACGGCATGGATTTGCGCCAGGAAAACGGTATCGCCAAAGTCTATCTGGCTAATATGGTTCACAAGGTGGTGGACACAGCAATCCAGCTGCACGGCGCGCTTGGCTATTCGCTCGATACGCCTCTGGCCGCCTGGTACACACACATTCGTTCACAACGCCTGGTCGATGGGCCGGATGAGGTGCACAAATGGATCACGGGAAAGAATGTCATCCGCGCTTTCAAGAAGGATGGTACAACCGCCGGTGCGGCGGGGGGCGATCTGCTATGATCAAGCTGACGTTCTGCCTGCGACGATTGCCACATCTCAGCCGAGAGGAATTTCAAGTCTATTGGCGAGAGAAGCATGCACCACTGGTGGCGAAACATGCAGAGGTTTTGGGGATCCTCCGCTACGTGCAGAATCATACATCGCATGACAATTTGAATGCCAGCATGCAGGCGAGCCGCGGTGGTCCTCCAGTTTATGATGGCGTCGCTGAGCTATGGTTCAAAAGCGAAAAGGCCATGGCCGCCAAGAGCAACGCGGCGGCGGCAAAAGCCGGCGCCGAACTGCTGGAGGACGAAAAGAAGTTCATAGACTTGGCAAACTCTCCGCTCTGGTTTGGGGATGAGTTTGAAGTCGTGAGTTAGCTGACGACTTGCCCGAATGGAACTTTCAACTGTTTCACGTATTCTGCGCAGGTGAAACGGAACGAAATCGCAATCGGCAATCTTTGCTCGCTGGCAAATGGAGTATGCGTCAGTCTGATGATGCTTTGCATTGCGGTGGTCGGCCCGATAGCGTTTGCGCAATCATCAGGGCCGATCGAGGATCCTACGCCTGCTATCCAGACTCCGCCACCACAGGCGAGCGATTCAGAAATCAAGACGCGTATTTCCGGTATTTTTGATGAGATTGCTACGCTGCGCAAAGTGACCGTGGACGTAAGCCACGGTGTGGTCACTCTGGGTGGAGAAGTGGCGAACACGGCTGCGGAAGTTCGCGCTGAAGAAATTGCCCTGCGCGTGAATGGGGTGGTCACAGTTGAGAACCAGATAGAAAGAAGGTTATCGGTAGATAATGGTGCCGGGCCGTTTTTCGGAGACCCCTCCGGGAGGCTGGACAAGCTTTACCGCGCTTTACCACTGTATGGCGCAGCCCTCGCGGTTTTCCTGTTCCTGGCTTTACTGGGGCATCTTGTGGCCTCGTGGCGTAGCCTGTGGCGTTGGGCGCTCCCGAATCCCTTCCTTGAGGAGTTGGTGTCCGGCGCGTTCCGAATACTGATGCTGTTGGTTGCGCTGGTCGTCTCGATGAATGTGCTTGGCGCGACTGCATTGATGGGAACGATCCTGGGCGGTGCTGGCGTGATTGGCCTGGCAATCGGCATTTCGGTCCGTGATACGCTGGAAAACTATGTGTCCTCAATCATGCTCAGTGTACGCCAACCGTTCCGGGCGAACGAGCACGTTGTCATCGATGAGCATGAGGGAAAGGTGATGCGGTTAACTTCGCGTTCGACCATCCTGATGACGCTGGACGGCAACCATCTACGCATTCCTAACTCCGCTGTCTTCAAGGCAGTGATTCTGAATTATACGCGTAACCCAGAGCGCCGTTTTGAATTTGAACTCGGTGTTGACGCAGCTGATGATCCTGTGGCGGCAATGCAGATAGGCCTTGATCGACTGAAGGCCATGTCGTTCGTGCTATCCTGCCCAGAGCCTGAAGCACTCGTGCAGACTGTCGGAGACTCAAATATTGTGCTGCGCTTCATGGGCTGGGTTGATCAAAGGCAAACGAATTTCGCCAAGGCCCGAGGTCTTGCGATCGTCGCTACCAAGGATGTCTTGGAAGAGGGGGGCTTCACCTTGCCGGAACCGATTTATCGTGTTCGCTTCGATAGCGGCGTGGAAGATGCATTAAAAAGCGCAAAGCCTGAAAGCCGCGGCGCTGGGGCAGCTGAACAGCCGCGCGTGAAAGCTCGACCGAGTTCAAATTATGATTCCGATGTCGCGGCTGACAATACGATTGATGAGAAAGTCGATGCCGAACGTGCCAGCAGTTCTGAGGCTGACTTGCTGGACGAACAAAGACCCGTTGAATAGGAATTTAGCTGCGATCGCTACCGAGTGCCATATCCAAATCTGTCAGCAGGTCCTTTGAATCCTCCAATCCGACCGACATACGGACGAGGCCATCTGAAATGCCGTGGGCGAGGCGTTCTTCCTGAGAGTAGGTCGAATGGGTCATGCTGGCAGGGTGTTGGATCAGGGATTCGGCGTCCCCAAGGCTTACGGCGCGCTGGATGAGCTGTAGTCGGTCCATCATTCTTGTCCCGGCCTCAAACCCGTCGGCCAGTTCAAAAGCGATCATGCCGCCAAAGTCCGACATCTGGCGTTTGGCCAGATCGTGCTGAGGGTGGCTTGGCAGACCGGGATAGTGGACGGCTGAAACGGCTGGATGCTGTTCGAGCCAGTTGGCGATGCGAAGGCCGCTTTCAGAATGGCGCATCATCCTTAGCTGGAGGGTTTTGAGGCCCCGCATGACCAGCATGGCGGTCAGGGGCGCCATCACTGAGCCGGTCATGTCCTTTACGCCAATCAGGCGAATGTCCTGAACAAGGTCAGCCGGGCCACACACAGCACCTGCCACCAGGTCTCCATGCCCGCCCAGATATTTGGTGGCGGAGTGGACAACTAGGTCCGCGCCAAGCTCAATCGGGCGCGTCAGCAAGGGCGTCGCGTAGGTGTTGTCTACAATGGTCAGCGCGCCGGCCTGTTTCGCGATTGACGACACCGCGGCGATGTCGACGAGGCGCATGTTGGGATTTGCTGGCGTTTCGAAGTACACAATCCGCGTCGTGTCGCTAATTGTCGCCTGCAGATTCTCCGGGTCTCTCAGATCCACATGCCGAACTTTGACACCGAAGCGAGACAACCCATCCCGCATGAACGCAAACGTGCAGCCATAGAGCGTCTGGTCCGTGATGATCTCGTCGCCGGGTTTGACGAGCGTCCAGAGCGTCGAAGCAATCGCGCCCATTCCACTGGCCGTCGCAAGACCAGCCTCGGCCCCTTCAAGGTTCGCCAAGCGCGTTTCGAGGACTTCAAGCGTGGGGTTGGAGATGCGAGAATAGAAATGCCCTTCGGTTTCCCCCGCAAAAAGTGCCGAACCTGTTGCAGTATCGGGGAAAACGAAGGTAGACGTCATGTGGACGGGCGGAGTAAGAGAGTGCGAATGATTCGCAGGTGAGTAGCCATGATGAATGGCTCGGGTTGCAAATCCTGGATCGCGTGACGGTTTGAGGGCCATGGGGGAACCTTGCTGTCTGTCGAAGCAATATAGCAGCGCTCTCGGGACAGGTGCTGTCAATTTATGCCAAGCATGGCGTGATGATTGGCATATTATACCAGTTCGAGGGTGGTATGGATAAAATTGACGCTAAAATCGTTCAGGCCCTTCAAGAGGATGGCCGTCTGACGAATCAGGATCTCGCAGAGAAAATTGGATTGTCTCCCTCTCCCTGCCTGCGCCGGGTTCGCAATCTGGAGAAGGCCGGTATCATCAAGGCCTATTCCGCGACGATCGACCAGAAGGCCTGCGGATACCCGATAACGTGCTTTGTCAGGATCCGCCTGTCTATCCATACAGAAGACACGATCCAGAAGTTCGAGAAGATTGTTGAGGAAACGCCTGAGATACTCGACTGCTACCTGATGGCAGGTGGCTCAGATTATCAGTTGCGAGTCGTAACGGGCAGCCTCGACGAATACGAGCAATTGGTAAGACAGACGTTTCAGAAGCTGCCGGGGATTTCATCGGTCGAGACCAGTTTCGCCTATGGCGTGGTCAAGAAATCCCGCGTGTTGCCGGTAAAGATCAATACCTGACCGGATGCGGGGCATTACGCCGCCGGATTGCCAGATTGGCAGCGCACCTGAGGTCGAGAAGCGGGAAAATCCGGCCTTCGGTGATCATGGCATAGGCGGGACAGTGTGACTTGCTATATAGGCTATCCATGAGCACAGATTCTCCCGTCAAACCCGCGCAAGAGCCCACTCTCGTTGAATCCCGCAACCGGACGAGCCGCCGGCCGGGCAAGTGGCGTATTTCCAACATCATTGATGGTCGCTCGCTGAGGGTGAAATTGACCACGGCAGCGCTTGATAATCTTGGGGACGCGCAGGCGATGCGCAAGGCGGCCCTGGATCATTTGCACGGCGCCATGTTCAGAGGCCGCATGATTGCGCAAGAACGACTGCAGCAAGGGGCGGACGGCCTGGATACGGCCCGATTACTTGCCGCGGTACAGGATGAGGTTGTGCATGCGCTTTATGACTTCACCACCACACATGTGCACCGTGCGCGCAACCCCACAGAGGCCGAGCGTCTCGCCATTCTCGCGACGGGAGGATACGGGCGAGGGGTGATGGCGCCGTCGTCAGATACGGACTTGCTGTTCCTGCGCGCCTACAAGGCCTCTCCGCACACGGAAAGCGTGATCGAGTACATGCTATACGCATTGTGGGACATGGGGCTGAAAGTTGGCAACGCATTCCGTACCCCAGCAGAATGTGTGAAGCTGGCTGCAGAAGACGTAACGATCAAGACGTCTCTGCTGGACTCTCGTTTCATCTGCGGTGATCAAGCTCTTTCCGACGAGATGATGTCGAAATTCATGAAGGAAGCCGTCGAAGGAAAAGACGCCGAGTTCATCATGGATAAGCTTGCCGAGCGCGACGCCCGTCATGCCCGACAGGGTGATGCGCGGTATGTGGTTGAGCCAAACATCAAGGAAGGCAAGGGCGGCCTTCGGGATCTGCAGACCCTCTACTGGATCGTGAAGCATATTTATGGTGGCGAGACTCTCGAAGACGTAATGAAGGGCGGACCGTTCACGCGTAGTGAGTATACGTCCTTTATTCGCTCGGCGAAGTTCATGTGGACGGTGCGTTGTCACCTGCATTATGTGACAGGGCGCGCGGAGGAACGTTTGAGCTTTGATCTGCAGCCGGAAATTGCGGCGCGTATGGGCTATCGGGACCGTACGGGGCAATTGGGTGTCGAGCGTTTCATGAAGCGCTATTTCCTCGTTTCGAAAGATGTTGGCGCATTGACGCGCATTATCGCGGCGAAGCTGGAGGCTGAACAGAAGAAGAAGCCTGAAGGGTTCCGCAGACTGCTGCCACAGAAAACGCCGCAAGCCTTGGCTGACAAGGGGTTTGTGGTGGATGCCGGGCGGGTGAGCATCACATCTGAAGACGTGATGAAGGATGACCCGCTGAACATGCTCCGGCTCTTCATTATTGCCCGCCGGGAAGACAAGGATATTCATCCGAATGCCTTGTCGGCAATTACCCGGAACTTGCGCGCCCTGAATGAAAGCGTCCGTAGTTCCGACGAGGGAAGGCGGCTGATACTGGACGCTATTCTTGGCAGCAAGGAGCCTGGTCTCATCCTGCGGCGGATGAATGAAGCGGGCGTTCTGGGTAAGGCCATCCCCGAGTTTGGCGGTATCGTCGCCCAAACACAGTTCAACATGTATCATCATTACACGGTTGATGAGCATACGATCCGCGCAGTTGAGGCAATCGCGGAGATGGAGCAGGTCAATGCCGAGCGCGTTCCGCTTGCGACCGAAATATTCCAGCTCGTTGAGAATCGCCGTGCGCTTTACCTTGCCATGCTGCTGCATGATACCGGAAAGGGAAAAGGCGATCAGCAAATCGAAGGCATGAAGACAGCCACGCGGGCTTGTCAGCGTTTGGGCATTCCAGAAGACGAAACGGAATTGGTCGCCTGGTTGGTCGGCAACCATTTGGAGCTGAGTGAGACCGCGCAGAAGCGCGATATTTCTGACCCTCGAACGGTCACGCAGTTCGCCAATCTGGTTGGCTCGCTTGAGCGGTTGCGCTTGCTTTACATTCTGACGGCTGCGGACATTCGCGCAGTCGGACCGGGCGTATGGAATGCCTGGAAGGGGCAGCTGATGGCAGACCTCTACCACAATACGGCAGCTGCCTTGCGCGGCGGTCGGGCGGATGAATCGGGCGTACAGGCGCATCTTGAAGCAAGAGCGGAAGCGCGGCGGGAATCCGTTGTGGAGGAGCTGGGAAGCATTCCGCACACGCTGCTTGAGATGGAGACTGCATACTGGACAGGGTTTGATGTGCCGGACCTGACATGGCACGCCACAGCGCTGAAGGAGGGGGGGAGCGTCGTATGCTATCGCTTCCCGCCTGAAGGGGGGGCGCTCACGCTCATGGTCTGCGGGGAAGACCGGCCCGGCCTGTTTGCGGATCTTGCGGGAACCCTTGCAAACCTTGGGGCGAATGTTGTCTCAGCGCAGGTCTTTACCAATCGTAGCGGACGCATCCTCGACATCTTCATTCTTCAGGATGGCTCACAACAGCCTTATGGATTGAAGGACGCGTCCCGCCTGCAACGTCTGGAAACCGCATTGGAGCAGACCCTTTCGGGCACGAGCGTGAAAGAGCCAGCCGCTGCACGCATGGGACGGCGCGAAGCGGCCTTCCTGGTGCAACCATCCGCCCAGATACGGAATGATGTTTCGACGGAATATACGGTGGTCGACATCGCGGGCCGGGATCGTCCCGGGCTGCTTTATGATGTCGCGAGCGTTCTGGCAGAAAGCGATTTGTCTATCCATTCAGCGCATGTCGGATCGTATGGAGAGCGTATGTTCGATGCTTTTTACGTGCAGACGGCTGCTGGAGAGAAGCTTACGGATGCTGACCGGATTGAAACATTGAAAGAACGTCTTCTTGACGCATTGGGGCAGCATGAACCGGATGCACCGGAAACGCCGGCCAGGAAGCTGAAGCGATCACGCGCCGTGGACAGTTTCTGAGAATTCGATCAGGGGAGGCCGCATGAGCGTCGCTCGCAATACACTCGTGCAATCCTCGCTGACATTGGCCAGCCGCATTCTCGGTATGGTTCGCGACATTCTGCTTATCGCGAAGATTGGTGCCGGGCCGATTGGTGATGCCTGGGCAACGGCCCAACAGTTCCCGAACCTGTTCCGCCGGATTTTTGCTGAGGGGGCGTTCGCCTCTGCCTTTGTGCCGACATATGCCCGCACCTTGGAGGCAGAAGGTGCAGAGGCGGCGCGTGATGTGGCGCAGGAAGCGTTGAGAGTTCTGTTTGCGGCGACGGCAGCGCTGACCATCGTGGCGCAAATTTTCATGCCATGGGTGCTGTTGCTGATACACGGCGGACAGGCCGACGATCCGGAAAGCTATGGTTTGGCTGTGCTGCTGACGCGAATTACGATGCCATATCTGACGTTCATGGCCATCGCCGCCTTGTTGTCAGGGGTTTTGAACTCGGCCGAGCGATTTGTCTTGTCAGCAGGCGTGCCAACACTGCTGAATTTGTGTCTGATCCCGGCAGCCTTCGTCGCTCCGGACGCCGAGGGCACAGCCCTTGCCGCTGCGATGGCGTATTTTGTCGCCGGTCTTTTGCAGGCCGGCGCGCTTTGGTGGGGCGTCAATCGCCAAAAGGTTCGCCTCAGCCTGATTGGCTGGCCTAGGCTGACACCCGCCGTGAAGAAGGTTTTGAAGCTCGCCATACCCGGAACGATCGCGGCGTCCGGTACCCAGATCAACATTATCGTCAGCCAGTCGCTGGCGAGTTTCGAAGTCGGGGCGAAATCCTGGCTATATGCGGCTGATCGCTTGTATCAGTTGCCCCTTGGTCTGGTCGGCGTGGCGGTTGGTGTCGCGATTCTTCCTCGTCTCAGCCGTGCTGCGCGCGCGAGCGATGACGGTTCCAGTCGACAGACAATGGATGAAGGGATCGGGCTTGCCATGGCGCTGACCCTGCCAGCGGCGGCGGCGCTGATGATTGCGCCGGTCTTTCTGATCGATGCGTTCTTCACGCGCGGCGAATTCTTGCCATCTGATGCGGCCATGTCCGGAAGCGCGCTGTTCCATTTCGCCTGGGGGGTACCTGCCTTCGTTTTGATCAAGGTGCTCGCGCCGGCATTTTTTGCGCGGGAAGATACGAAGACCCCAATGCGCTATGCGCTCGTCTCCGTCGTCATCAATACCGTGCTGGGCGCGGGTCTTTTCTTCTGGATGAAATCGAATGGCGGGGCTGGGTTTATAGGTCTGGCCATCGCAACCTCCGTTGCTGCCTGGATGAACACGGCGCTGTTGGCGATGACCTTGCTGGCGCGGGGATGGTATACGCCCGGTCCGCGTCTTGTTTCTGGTGTGGTGCGTGCAGCTTTGGCCACCGCGATCATGTCTGCAGCGGTCTGGTTCATGCTCCAAAACCTGCCCGAGATCCGCGCGGAGTTGTGGGATTCCCGGATCGCTTCTGCCGCAGCCATCGTGTTCGCGGGCGGGGTAATTTACGCATTTGCCGCGCTTTTAACTGGGGCAATCCGCATTTCTGACATTCGACAGGCTTTGCGGCGCTAGACAAACGCGCTAAAGCGCCTGCCCATGACTGATACACCTGCATCCTATAGTGGCCCGCAACGCATTTTCTCGGGCATCCAGCCAACAGGCAACCTCCATCTGGGCAACTATCTCGGCGCCCTGAAGAAGTTCGTGGACCTGCAGGAAGATGGCTGGGATGCCGTTTACGCAGTTGTGGATTTGCACGCGATCACAATGCCGATGGAGAAGGGGGCTCTGCTCAGCCAGACCCGCCAGATTGCGGCGGCGTTCCTGGCCTGCGGCGTGGACCCCAAGAAATCCATCCTGTTCGCGCAGTCTTCAGTGAAGGCGCATGTCGAACTGGCATGGATCTTCAACTGTGTCGCCCGGATGGGTTGGGTCGAGCGGATGACCCAGTTCAAGGACAAGGCGGGCAAGGATGCTGAGCGCGCATCAGTCGGTTTGTTCACATACCCTGTTCTGCAAGCGGCTGATATTCTGGCCTACAAGGCAACGCACGTGCCGGTAGGCGAGGATCAGAAGCAGCATCTGGAACTCAGCCGCGATATCGCTGACCGCTTCAATCGTGAATATGATGCGCCAGGCTTTTTCCCGCTGCCAGAACCGCTCATCAAGGGGCCGGGTGCGCGCGTGATGAGTTTGAAGGACGGCACCAAGAAGATGTCGAAATCCGATCCCTCCGAACTCTCCAGAATTGCGCTGGTGGATGACGCCGACATGATTGCCAAGAAGATCAAGAAGGCGAAAACGGATTTGCTGGGTGATATGCCGAGCGAAGTGGATGGCCTTGAGGGCCGTCCGGAAGTTGAGAATCTGGTCGGCATTTACGCGGCGTTGTCAGGAGAAAGCGTCGAGGCAATCCTAAGACAGTATGGCGGACAGGGCTTTGGTGTATTCAAGCCGGCCCTGGCGGAGGTGACTGTGAATCATCTCTCGCCGATCACACAGCGCTATCGCGAAATTCTGGATGATCCGGCCTTTATTGATTCTGTCCTGCAGGACGGTGCAGAGCGGGCCGATGCGATTTCTGCTCCGGTTATCGCAGAGGTGTGGAAACTTGTTGGATTCTGGGGCGCCTGATCCGGCCTGCGGCAACGGGAGTTGTTGACCTTCGCCTGAAGTGGGGTAGGTCTCGTGTCGCTATCACACGGTTGGAGACCTGTACCATGCGTATCGCTTCTATCACTGCCGCTTTCGGACTTGTCGCTATGGTCGCCTGTGCGCCAGCACCAGAAACAGCGGAAAGCTCAGTGACGGCGAGCGGCGCATTCGTCGTGAAGCCTGCACCTGGGCGCGATGTTGCGGGTGGAGGACTGACTTTGACTGTTACGGGCGAGCCGATGTCACTGGTCGGCGCAGAGACCGATATTGCAGACACGGTTGAGCTTCATACGATGAGCATGGACGACGGCGTCATGAGAATGCGCAAGGTCGATCAGATGGACGTCACTGAAGATGCTCCGCTTGAGCTGAAGAGCGGCGGCAATCATCTGATGCTGTTTGGGGTTAGTCCTGACATTGAAATCGGTGAAACGGCGGAATTGGTCCTTACGCTGACCGATGCCGACGGCACTGAGTCAACCCTGACCACCCAGGCAGAGATACGCGGCCTCGGCGATTGAGCCTGATTTCGGCAATTCACTGCCGGATTTTGCCACGAGAAATTCCTGAAGATATGCCCCGCCCGGTCAAATCGCGGGCAGGCATGTTGCTTGCATATATTTAACAGTAAATAGACTGTTAATATCCGCTTTTTGCCTGCATAGTGCTTTAACCGCAACAGGCTTGGCGTGGGCATGTTTTGGAACAGGGTAGAGTGAATGGCATTTGATAGTCGTCTTCCAGCGGCGTACCAGGAGGAAGGTCCTGTGGTGACCGTACTTGGCTCTGACCATCTCGTGACATTCGACTATGCAGAACCCAGCCCCATCATGTTGTTCGCTCAACGTTGGTGGCGCCGTACCATCACCTTGATGAAAGTGGGTGTCGTGATTGCCGCCGTTGGCGCGTATCCGATCATGACTGTCGCATCGAACAAGATTGATGACAGCCCGATTGAGGTGGCAGGCCAGGACTGGACCGTGCCAGCGGTGGGCGTGTCGATCGTGAAGATCGCGCGCGAGCTGGAAGGCGCTGGCTGGGCGGGCGATCGTGCCAATTGGCACCCTCAGGCTCGATTGACTGCCATGCCGGCCTGGCAGGGCGCGACTGCTGATGCCTTGTCTGAACATACGAACTTGCTGGCTGAACTGACTGTGCAGGATGGCGAAGTTGATTCCGATCTCAAGGCTGCCGCGCGTTTGCTGATGGGCGTAGAGGGTGAAGATATGCGCCCGCGCCTCACAGCAGCCGCTGAAGCCTTGAACCGATATGATTCGCGGGCTGCTCGCGGATTGGCCTCTACGCCAGCAAAACTCGACAAGCTTAAGGCGGAAGCGGCATTGTTCGCCGGGTGGGCTGAAGCGGACCGAAACGATTTGTCGCTTCAAGTGAATCAAGACATCGTGGAGTGGCCCGCCAGCAAGACTGACATCGAGACCTTCTATGGCGCCAAAGCTCGCGCTCATATTGCGCAGCAGATGCTGGTTGCGGCCCGCAACTCCGAACCACGCCTTGCAAGATTGCCCGCCGTAAGTTCGGCTTTCGATCGGGCTGAACTGGCTTGGAGCCGCGCCGCTCAGATGCAGCCACTGATTGTGTCAAATCAGAACGGCGATGGTCCTTTTATGGCCAATCATCTGGCCAGCATCGGATTCTACCTCGGTGAAGCGCAGGACGCGTCGCAGAATCTCGCTGAAGCGTTGGTGCATGTACCAGCTGGAGCGCTGGAAAATGTGGCGTCGCTGGAAAAGCAACTGGCCGCCGCACCCTGAGACTTCACGCAATCCCTTGAACTGGTCGCTCGGCCAAGCCATCTGGTTGTCAAGACTGCAATCCAGAAAGGGCCCCCAAGGCCATGTTCATACAAACCGAACCCACGCCAAACCCGGACACCGTCAAATTCCTGCCCGGTCACCCTGTCGCGGGCGACGCCGGTCCGTTTGATTTCCCCGATGTTGCGAGCGCCCGCATCAGCCTGCTGGCGCGCGCACTGTTTCAGGTAGATGGCGTTGAACGCGTGTTCTTGGGTAGCGATTTCGTGTCGATCAACAAGGATCCCGACAAGGAATGGAAGCACGTCAAACCGATGGTGCTGGCTGCGATCATGGATCACTACATGGCGGGTCTGCCAGTCGTGGAGGCAGGCGCGGCGCCTTCGGCCGACACCGAGGCTGATGTCAGCTATGAAGGCGAAGCTGCCGAGATCGTGGAAGAGATCCGCGAACTCATTGAAACGCGCGTTCGCCCTGCCGTGGCCCAGGATGGGGGTGATATCATCTTTCACAAGTTCGAGCCGGACACGGGAATTGTCCACCTGTCCATGCGGGGCGCGTGTGCCGGGTGTCCGTCGTCGACCATGACCCTGAAGCAGGGGATTGAGAACATGCTGAAGACTTATGTTCCGGAAGTAACGGCAGTCGAGGCCGTTCTGTAGCTTTGCCAGCATTGTCGCTGACGACATGTCATTGATTGTGCTTGCGTTTCCCGGCAAGACTTCTTGAAAGAACTTGTTTTGACGGAAGGATACAGGACATGGCCCATCCGGTGAATGACCATGCGCTCGACGTAATTTTTCGCGACGGCCGTAGCTATAACGGGTTTGAGGACAAGGACGTGCCGGAGATTCTGGTGCGGGCCGTCTATGACCTTGCCAAGATGGGGCCGACGAGCGCGAATTGCTCACCGGCGCGGTTCGTCTTCGTTTCGTCAGAAGAAGGTAAGTCGCGCCTGCTGCCATTGGTGTCCGAGGGCAATCAGCAAAAGGTGAAGCAAGCGAAATGGTCCGTGATCATAGCTTATGACATGGAGTTCCAGGAAAAGATTCCGAAACTCTTTCCGCATAATCCGAGCGCGAAAACCTGGTTCGACAACAACAGGGAAGAAACGGCCTTTCGGAACGGAACGCTCCAGAGCGCTTACTTCCTGATGGCTGCGCGCTCACTTGGGCTCGATACGGGACCAATGTCCGGGTTCGACATGGATGGTGTGAACAAGGAATTTTTCGCATCTCAGGATGGCGAGGAAAAGAACTGGCGCGCCAACTGGATTTGCAATCTTGGCTATGGTGACCGGTCCAGCATCTTTGCACGCAGCCCGCGCTTACGCTTTGAAGAGGCATGCAGGATCGTCTGACGTGTCATGATCGTCCTGGGACTGAATACAGCGTTCACCGCCATGGAAGCGGCTATCGTCAAGGATGGTGAAATCCTGGCCGATGCGCGCGAGACGATGGCGAGAGGGCAAGACAAGGCCTTGCCGGGCTTTGTGGAGCGGCTGTTGGCCGATGCAGGAATTGACCTGTCGGACATTGACAGGCTGGCCGTCGTGACGGGCCCCGGTAGTTTTACCGGCATTCGCATTGGCGTGGCCTACGCCCGCGGTTTGTCACTCGTCACGACTGCCCCGTGCGTAGGTGTCACCAGCATTGAAGCTGCCATTCCGGCGGGCATGAAAGACACGGCCCTGGGGTGTCTTGCGGCCCAGAAACGACCGCCCGAACAAACCTGGTGGGTGCAAGGTGTATCAGACAATGCGGGTATCGCAGATACGATAGAAGTCGGGCTGAATGAGCTGAAGGCCATGCTGACCGGATTTACCGCGCCCGTATTCATGCAATCGCCTGAGGCTTTAGAAGGTCAGGCAGATTTGCTGGACATTCGCCCGCTCATTCCCTCAGCCGTGACAGCTGCGCTCAAGGCACCGCTGTTCGACCCGGCATATCACACCCCTGCGCCCGTTTATGCGCGTGAGCCAGATGCGAAGCTGCCTGAGTTGAAATCCTGATGACCGGGCTTGTCATTCTGAGGCCAGACGATGCGCGGCAGCTGGCGACTCTACATGCGCAGTGTTTCGACGACGCGTGGGACGCCGCCGCGATTAGAGGACTGTTGGAGGATTCGAAGGTTCTGGCACTGGGCGTTGAGAGCGTCGGCGCAATCGTCGCCTTCCTGATTGCGCAGACGGTGGCGGGAGAAACCGATATTCTGACGGTGGCGACTGATCCGGCCGAGCGCAGGAAGGGGTTGGCCAGCCAGTTGATTGATGCCTTGATCGCACGTGCCGGCGAGCGGGGCGTGTCACGGATCATGCTGGACGTGGCGGAAGATAATGTGGCTGCACGTCAATTGTATCGAGATCACGGCTTCGTAGAAGATGGGCGGCGGCCACGATACTATCGAGCCGGAAGGGATATTCCTGTGGATGCTATCTTGATGTCCCGCATGCTTGGAATAGCCACATAGTTCCAGATCACGTTGGGCCTCGCGAGTTATTGGACTATGTTCCGGTCCAGACCGAGATGGAGGCCTTGATGTCGAATAAGCAGGATATTCCGCAAGAAGTGTACGAACTCTATGACGCCTATTGCCATGGCGACATTTCGCGACGGGCTTTTTTCTCAGGTCTCGGAAAGTATGCGGTGGGCGGCATGACGGTAACCAGCCTCGCGGCCTGTGTGATGCCGGATTATGCGAAGCAACAAACCCAACCCGGCGCGGACGGCCTTTATGAGGAAATGCTGATCTACAATTCGCCCAACGGAGCGGGTGAGATGGAAGGGTATTTCGTGCGCCCTGCCAACGCCGCGGGAAAACTCCCTGGCATTGTGATCATTCACGAAAACCGAGGACTGAACCCTCATATTCGAGATGTTACGCGCCGCGCGGCTCAGGCAGGCTTTGTCGCCTTCGCGCCGGACGCCCTGTATCCGCTTGGGGGATATCCCGGAAATGACGATGATGGCCGCGCGATGCAGGCGAAACGTGATCGCGAAGGCATGGTGCAGGATTTCATGGCGGCAGCAGAATTCCTGCGCGGACATGTGGCGGTGAACGGCAAGGTCGGTTGCGTTGGCTTCTGCTTTGGCGGCGCCGTTTCCAATCTGATGGCGGTGCGCCAGCCCTGGCTGTCGGCCTCAGTTCCGTATTACGGTGGTTGGCCAACGGCAGATGAGGCCGCACAGGTTCAGGTCCCACTTCAGATCCATCTTGCCGGCCTTGATGAGCGCGTGAACGCCGGGTGGCCTGACTACAAGGCGGCGCTGGACGCCAATTCAGTGTCATATGAGGCATACATCTATCCGGGCGTGAACCACGGTTTCCACAATGACACGACGTCTCGCTACGATTCAGAGGCTGCGAAACTGGCATGGGAGCGCACTCTGGACTATTTCCGCCTTCACCTCGTTTGAGACTGAAAATCATGAAAAATCAAACAGGGTTACGCTGCGTTCAATCGACTGGACTTCCCTGAAATGTGAGGGCAAAACACTTCCATGGATCGACTCGAAAAACTCTGTGCGGAAAAAGGATTGCGGATGACAGAGCCTCGGCGCGTCATTGCGCGGGTTCTTTCGCAATCTGATGACCACCCGGATGCAGAAGAACTGCATCGCCGTGCCAATTCCATGGATGCGTCAATATCCTTGGCGACTGTGTATCGAACGGTAAAACTGTTTGAAGACGCCGGTATCATTCAGGCTCACGACTTCCGCGACGGGCGCGCCCGTTATGAGGAAGTGCCTGATGAGCATCATGACCATCTGATCAATGTGAAGAATGGTGAGGTCGTCGAGTTCCACTCCGAAGAAATCGAACGACTACAGGTCGAGATTGCCAAGAAGCTTGGCTTCAAACTGGTGGACCATCGTCTCGAACTGTACGGTATTCCGCTCAAAGACGGCGAATAGCCCCCGCAAGTCTGCCATAAGCGCAGCCTGTTCAAGACCCGTAAAGCATTGCTCTAGCAGAATGGCCCGACAGGTTTGACCGGACGGGCCATTCGCGCGCGAAATTGATTGCGCTGCCAAAGATCAGCCGCATTCCGGACCTAATCACATTACGGGACGGTAATTCGATATGCTTCTGGCTTTTCTTGCGAGCTTTTTCCTCATGACGCAGGCGCCGCCACTGGATACGGCGCTTACGGCCACGGAAGCACCGACATCGCTGCGTGCAGCCTTCACCGTTGAACTCCAGAGCCAGCATGCCAGCCGTGTTTATTCGTATGATCCTCGCCGCGAAAAAGGGCAGCGCTGGCAAGTCGTCTCCTGGCAGGGCGAAGATGACGAACTCGAAGAGGTTGCCAGAACCTGGGCGAATGAAGCGGCTCCGGATGGCCGACTGTTTCCAGATGATTTGCGCGCGAGCATGGGGCGGCAAGTCAGTGTCGACGATATGGGACACGCTTGGCGAGTGTCGTTTCGCCACCACCCATCCACCAATGATGGCGAATTCGATGTTTGGGCGGCCGAGCGCCTTCAGGCGTCTGCCTGGTTAGATCCGGTCGGCGAGCGGTTTCTGCGTATAGATTATCATTTGCCGAAGCCTGTTGCCGGTCCAGAAGGCGGTAAGCTAACGCGGTACGAGCAGAGCTATTTCATCCGGACGGAGCCGCGCTGGGGGATGAGCTATGTGTCGAGCTTCTCGATTGATCTGGAAGCGCGGGCGGCATTCCGAACGATGACACGACAATATTCGGCGAACATCATTCAGACGGAATTCTTCTTTGCGAGCGCAGAGGCCGAGGCGGAGTTTGAGGCCATTCGCAAGGGTCCGCAGCTGATGTCTGGATTGCCGCGCTGAGGTCGCTAGATTACTCGCATGACGATTCACATGGTGAAGCTCTGCGTCGGCGCGGATGATATCGACGATCTGGTCAATTGGCAGAAGCGTCTGATGAAACAGGGGCATGAACCCTTTCATCGCACACGCATGATGCCAAAGCAGAAAGACCAATTGCTTCAGGGCGGCTCTATCTATTGGGTGATCAAGGGCGCCATCCGCGTTCGTCAGCAAATCATCGATGTTCGCGAAGTGGCAGGGGATGGCCACACAATGTGTGAATTGGTGTTCGACCCTGAGCTCGTGCGGACATATGCCAAACCCAAGCGTCCATTCCAAGGCTGGCGGTATTTGAAACCGGGGGATGCGCCGCGCGATTTGGGTAGCAAGGAAGCGGCGGTGGATATTCCGCCGTCCCTTGATGCTGCACTGAAACAGGCTGGCGTCTGGTAGGCCTTAGTCCGACAATTCTGTCAGCAGGATTTCAGCCTGCAATTCGAACGCATCGCTGCCAGGCGCGATCAGCTCGACGTGGCCGGTCTCCAGTACGAGAATGGAACGGGCGTCGCTGCCGGCCGCCTTTGCCTTGTTGGAGTATTCCTCCCCGAGAATGGGCGGGGCAATCTGGTCTAGCGCGCCATTCACGCTGAATTGGTGGGCTGCGAATGGCAGGAGCTCGGCGGGCGACGTATCTGAAAAGACATCAGGTCGACCGCCTGACGCTGCACCCGTCAAATCATCCATGATGGCGCTCAAACAGCTTTCCAGCGTTACGGGAGCGGAAGCCTCCAAATCAGCCAGGCCGCCGGAATTTACAACGAGGTCGATATGAAGCGGATCTGATTGCCAGAGCGGGCTGGACTTTGGCAATTTGGGTCTCGCCGCGAGCCACAGCGCCAAATGGCCGCCTGCCGAGTGGCCGAACGCGCCGATGCGGTCGATCTTGAGATTGTAAGTGTCGGCATGCTCTCTCAGCGCGTCTGCGGCGTGTGCGACGTCCTCAAACGTGCCTGGGTAGCCGCCGCCATCTTCGTCCACGCCGCGATACTCAATGTTCCAGACGGCAAATCCCTTCTGGCGAAGGTCTTCGGCGGCGAAATCCATCAGCGAATGGTCTGCAATGGATTTCTGCCAGCACCCGCCATGAACCATGATTACAACAGGGTGGGGGCCATCCCCATCTGGCAGCCAAAGGTCGACGATATCAGCGTCGCGGGGCCCCGTTCGGATCGTATGAGGCGTTGTGGGGCGGTCTCGAGATAAGAGATCCGCCCAGCTCATCAGCGTCGCGGTGCTTGTGTCTTTCGGGGCCGGAGCAAGCTGCTCCGTGTCAGACATGTCGCATCCAGTCGCTAGAATTAGTGCGAGAGTCGCTAGGAAAGGTGCACGCATGGCATGTTTGCTACTAGCCTCCGTGCGGTCTGTCATGCACAAACATGCGATGACCTTGATATCCCTTCCAGAATCCCGCGCAGATGCGGAGGCATTGGATGAAGTCGACCCGCTGGCGCGGTGTCGTGCGGCCTTTGCGTTGCCAGAGGGGGTGACTTACCTCGTCGGACATTCCCTGGGGCCAGCGACAATTGGCGCGATGGAAGCGGTGCGGGAAGCATCCGAAGGCGCGTGGCTGAATGATCGTGTGGGCGCATGGAACAGCGCAGACTGGATTCAGCTGGCTGAACGTGTCGGTGGTCGTACTGCGAAACTGGTCGGAGCGGATGCGTCCGAGGTGGTCGTGTGTGACAGCGTCTCGGTCAATCTGTTCAAACTGGCGGCAGCGGCCTTGCCGCTCGCGAGGACGCGTAGGCTTGTCGTTGAGACGGACGAATTTCCAACCGACCAGTATATTCTGGAAGGCCTGTCCGGTGTCGCGGATGTAGAACTGATCCGCGCCGAACCGGGGCAGGGGCTTGCCCAGCTGAATGGCGGCGTACTGGTCAAAAGCCTCGTAAACTATCGCTCTGCCGATGTGGCGGACATGGTCGCGGATGAGGCTGCGGCGCAGGATGAGGGCGGCTGGATCGTCTGGGACCTTAGCCACGCGACGGGGGTGCTGGATGTTCAACTGGCCAAATCCCACGCAAGATTGGCCGCGGGCTGTACCTACAAATATCTGAATGGTGGCCCCGGCGCACCAGCCTTCCTTTACGCGCGCGGCGATGTAGCCGGTGAATTGTCTTCTCCTTTGCCTGGTTGGATGGGGCATGCCGCGCCATTTGAATTTACTTCTGACTACAAGCCCAAGCATGGCGCAGCGCGGTTTGCATGCGGAACGCCGCCAATTCTCTCGCTTGCTGCGTTGGATGGAGCACTGAAAGTGTTCGACGATGTTGCCATGCGCGACGTACAGGCCAAGTCCAGGTCGCTGGGGCAGATGTGCCTGATGATGGCGGAGGGCATGGGACTGGACATTGCGTCTCCGCTAGACCCTCAGCGGCGCGGTGGCCATGTCAGCCTTCGCCACCCTGACGGTTATCCTTTGGTACGCGCCATGGCGGATTGGGGGATCGAGGCAGATTTCCGGACCCCGCATACCATCCGGCTGGGGCTGTCGCCCTTGTTCCTGAGCTATGCCGAAATTTGGGATGCCATGTCTGAGCTTGCCGAGATCGTCGAAACGCGCAGCTGGGATACGGCGTGCTATCGCGAAAAGGCGATCGTCACCTGATGGAGTTGATTGTTCAGTATGCCCCTTTGCTGCTCGCACTCGTCGCAGCAGGGATCGCCGCTGGATTGGCCGCAGGCCTCTTCGGAATTGGGGGCGGGGCGATCATTGTGCCTGTGCTGTATTTTCTCTTTGAAGGGATGGGGTATGGGGAAACAGCCATGCATGTGGCCGTGTCCACATCACTTGCCACGATCATCCTGACATCCATCCGCAGCGTGATGGCGCACAATTCCCACGGCGCAGTGGATTGGAGCATAATTCGCGGTTGGGCGCCGTGGATTGTCGTCGGGGCTCTGCTCGGCATGGCCGCCAGTGGGTATCTTTCCAATCGCGGCCTGCTGGCGATCTTCGGATCTCTTGCCTTTCTGCTTGCGGCGCAGCTTTACTTTGGACGACCCACCTGGCGCTTGGCGGACGACATGCCACGCGGCTTTCCGCGTGCCGGATTGGGCACAGCCGTTGGGGCGCTGTCGGCACTGATGGGAATTGGCGGAGGCACATTCGGGGTCAGCCTGATGACACTGTGCGGACGTCCCATTCATCGCGCCGTGGCGACGGCGGCTGGTTGGGGTGTGGCGATTGGTTTGCCCGGCGCATTGGCGGCGATCTTCGTTGGATGGGGCGTGGACGGGCGCCCGCCATTCTCGCTTGGCAATGTGAACCTGGCCGCGTTCGCGCTGATCTCTACCTTTACCGTCACCATGGCGCCTATTGGCGCGAAGCTGGCGCACAAGCTGGATGCGGCCAAGCTGAAGCGATGGTTCGCGATCTTGCTGGCGGTCGTGGCGGCTCGCATGTTGTGGAAAGCGCTGGGCCTTTAGAAGAAGGTCGCCACAATTCGTTCGATCGCCCAATAGCTACCCGTGATTCCGATTGCGTAGGCTGCAGCCGTCTTCACAGCGTGCTCCCCGTGGCGGTAGAGGCGAAGCCCTAGCCAGGCGAGCGCGAGGAGGAACAGCACAAAGGCGACCTGCCCCGCTTCGACTCCCAGATTGAATAACAGTAGCGCCATTACTTCGGCGTCTCTTGGAAGACCGATTTCGGATAGCGCGCCAGCGAATCCAAATCCATGAATCAATCCGAACCCAAATGCGATGATCCAGGGGCGTGTCTGGGACAGGGTATCCCGACCCTGCATCCTGTAAATGGCTTCCGCTCCGAGCAGAGCGATACTCATGGCGATTGTGATCTCGACAGGCGGCCCGGGCAGCGTGATCCCGGCAAGAGACGAGGACGCAAGCGTGATGGAGTGGGCAATTGTGAAAGCGGTAACTGTGGCGAGCAATTGGTGCGGGCGAACAAGCAGCACCAACCCGAGAACGAACAGCAAGTGATCGTATCCGAAAATAATGTGCTCTACTCCGATGCGGAAATAGGCCAGCAATGGCGCGCCCTGAGATTGACCCAGATCGACCGAATTTGCCTCGGGCCGCAGGACGATCGAGATATCCTCATTGTCCAGTCGGTCCATGCGCAGAAAGACATCCGTGAGCGTGCGGTCCAGTCCCTCAATTGCCAGGGTGCCAGAGTTGAGATCACAGCTCATGGACCAACGCGTAATCAATGTAGCGGCCGGGGCCGACACACGCTCATTCTCTCGTGTGCAACCCTCCGGGAACGACGGCTCGAGTTTCAGGCGACGTCCATCGAGAATGGGCTGTTTCCAGATGACGTCATAGTGTCCGGCCTCGGTTTCGTTGACTTCCAGATAGGCCGGGCGGACTTCGTGAGCCGCCGCGCACAAGGCGATCACAACCGCAGCGAAGAGACTCAGGACGAAGCGCACTATTCGACGCCTTCAATCTCTACCGTATAGCGCGCAATAATGTCCCGCACTGCCTGCTCGTTTGCAATTCGGCGTGAATTTTCAAGCCAGTCCTTGCGGACTTGATCCACGATGTCGTCGAAGGGAATGACCGTGGCGGGTGTCGAACTTTCCAGCTTGACCAAATGAAGGCCAAAGGCGGAGGGGAGCGGACCTTGCCATTCATCTGATACGCTTAATTCAGAGAGTTCATTTGCGAACTCGCCCCCAAACTGCCGTGCGACCTCCCGAAGGGGCACATCACCATATTGGCGCTGCAGCATGAACGGGTCTCCGAGATTGTCCAAGGCGGTTGCCGATGAGGCGTTGAGCTGTGCGAGCGTATCGGCGGCATCTGTTTCGGTGCCGTCGCCGCGCACATCGGGGCTGAAATAGATGTGTGAGAATGTGAGGGTCGCGGGGGTTGTAAAACGCTCTGTATGCGTTGCGTGCCAATCCAGCATCTCATCACGCGTCGGTTCCGGGTCTTCTGCCAGATCGGACACGACAAAGCTCATCTTCTGGGCAAGTCGACGCGTGATGATCGTATCATCCCTGTCCAGTCCCAAGCGCCTGGCTTCGCGTGACAAGGCCTCGTCCCGCACCAGATCGGAGACCATCGCGGCCATGTCCGTTTCACTCGGCAGTGCGCCTGCTTCGGATGTGTATAGCGCGGCGAGACGTTCAAGCTCACCCGTCGTCACGAAAATCGTTGAATCCGCCTTGTCTGACCGGTTCTGCCAGACTGAATAGGCGACAAAGATCAAGGTTGCCGCCAAGACGAAATGAGTCAGCGGATCGCGAAGTAATTTCACTGAAGTACCAATCCTTACTCGCTGGGGATGTACCAGATTGGCGAGGTGTAGGCCCGCTCCTGAATGGTTTGTGGTACATCAGGCCGAGGGGGAACGTTAGCTCGCATGGCTTCCCATGTCGACCAACGGCAACTCGGATTTTCCAGGACGCGAACATAGTAGGTTGCGCGCCTTTCCGGATCGAATTCCGGATCCTGCCAAAGGGCTTTCAATTCGCCTGCGCCGTCGCCGGTTGGGGTGCAGGTTTCCATGTCGACGGCTGCGCCATTGTCGGTGCAACGGTGTGTGTCGGGATCGGGCGTTCCATCATGGCAAGCCACATCATAAACGGCTTCGCCTTCTGAGGTCACCTTGATGATTTGAACGCGCTGCAGTGCGCCCATATTCGGATCGCGCTGTGCCCAGGCAAGGAATGTCGGGGCTGTACCATTGCCCACCAGATCGCCGCCCATCGGCACCCCGCCATCATAGGCAAGTCGGGTGAGATTGGAGTCAGACAACATGTCGTCGGAATACTCGAACCCGGCAAAGAAGCGGACTTTCATCCGGGGGCCTGTGGTGGCGAATGTTTCTTTGCGGCGGAATGCGTCAAAGATGGATTCCCGCGTGTTTTCTTCCGCCCAAACCCCCGTCAAGCCAGACGCGCCCCAGCGCGAAAACCACTCTCGTGCATTCTGAACAATCTGATTGTCTGGTTGTTCGTCCCAGCTCTTTGTACCGAAGAAGGGGACAGATCCACGCGCCATTGGCGTGCCATCGACAATGCCAACCTTCGACCAGTAATCATTTTCGGCATAGGCGCCGCCGACAACATGACTGTCAGATGCCGCGACCAGGCCGAAGCGAAATGGATCAAATCCTTGCTCTTCCTGCAGTTTCAATCCGTTGCGATACGCTTCCCGGACATAGCTGCCTTCGGTCTTGGAAACTTCGTAGGAGGCAAGCAGGCGATCATAAATCTCGAAATCTGCCCATTCGTCGTTTGGCGATAGGGCAGGGTGCGTCTCGCTGGTGCCTTTGACTTGCGTGACTTCCACAAGCGGCTCATTGCGCATGCGCTGCTCTGCATAGGCGGCATCAAGTGGGTCGCCATTATAAGTCTGCAGTCGGAACATGAGTCCATCCGACACATTTGGATTGTGCGGGATGGCAATGGATTCGTATCCTTCGGCGCGCTTGGCGTCCATCCAGTCCCAAAGGTCTTCGGGGTTGGTCGAGTCGAGCGTTGAGAAAGCCCGGTCAGGCGCGTCGCCCTTGAAGAAGACGTTACGGTGGAGGTTGCCGCCAGCGAAGGAGCCTTGCTCTTCATTGGCCGCAACGGACGTGTATTCATAGGCTGCGAATGTTGTGAACTCACCAGGTACATAGTGCCGGTCAGCCGCAGCGACATTTTGCATCCAGACCGAATCCATCACGTCCGTATCATGCATCTCCGCGATCACTTCGCCGGAACGGACAGATGCGCCAACCCCCTGGAAGGCTGCAGTGATCCGGCCCGGATCGGTTGAGAACATGTCTTGTGCACGGGGAAGTTCAGACAGTTCCGTGCCGGGCGTATTCATGGCGGGCAGGATGCCAAGATACTCGGCGTGGTCTGTCACCGTGTAGAAATCAAGCGGACCGCCGGCAATGGTCATGTCAAAGCCGGAAGGGTGGGTGATCGTGTCCCCACGTGCAAACCGGTATGCATCATCGGCGGTCCTGCGAACATTGAAGATATACGCATCAAAGCTCGACCGGGTGTGGATATGAAGATCACCGAAATAGGCATTTCGGTCTTCATTGTATCCAGCTGTCCGCTCGGTCGATTGAGCATCTGTTTGCGTTTCTGCGGTATCGGATTCCGGTGCAGACGATTCTGGCGCAGGGTTACTGCACGCAGCCAAAGCAATCGCCGAAACGGCGAGGCTCAGATATCTCTTCATGTTTTCCTCCCAATGGGCAGGTTTCCTGCTCTCATTGGTGGAAATAGTGCGCCGTTATCACAGATGTGTCTAGCTTGACGCCCGGTAAAGACTAGACGGGGCTGATGTCGGTAATCTTGTATGTAAGGGGTGTTTCACCGTGGCTGGCGATGGTGACATATTCGCCTTCCTTGAAGACATGATCACCAAGCCGGTAGCCGGATTCATCATCGCCCTCATCATCTTCATCATAGTGAAAGAACCAGCGGCTGCCCCGATGGGTCAGTTTGCCGGTGGCGTGCTCATCGGGATCCGGGCTGAACCGAACGACATGGCAGGCATCACGGTGCGCCCGCCAGGCTTCAAGATCAATCTGCCCGGACGTGTCCAGCGGAGCGACCAGCGTGTAGCCCTGACCGGCGTCGCCGTTCGGCAGGCCAGGATTGCGGGCAAGTTGGAGTACAATCTTGGACAGGCTCATGTCTGAGTCTCCTTTAGTGGGCCAGAGCAAGTGCGGGGGCATGTTCCGCGTTCAAAAGGCGCCGTGTCGTGCCACCGAAGATCCGCTCAGCCAGACGCGAATGACCGTAGGCGCCCGCAAGGATCATGCTGGCATTCGTGCCTTTGGCCATGGCGAGCAGTCCAGATGCGACTTCACCTTCGATTTCCATCAGGCGCGATGAAATACCCTGCAAGAGAAGCCAGTCGGAAAGGGCCTCCGGGGCGGCGATTTCCCTTTCAGGATCCTTGTTCAGATCGTCTGTGTTCTGTGCGATGATGACATCGCCAATTGCGCGGAGGAGGGGAAGGTGGAAGCGGACAGCGCGTGCGGCGCCATTGCTGCCATCCCAGGCGATGATCGCCGGACCTGACATGTCGGTCGATGTTCCTGCCAGAACAACAGGCAAGTGTGCGTCCATCAGCACATGGTCAAAACCGATATTCAGCGGTTGCGAGGCATCTGTGGCCGCACGCGGAAAGATCACTGCATCAGCCAGAGCCGCAGCGTTAGCCGCAGCGCGTTCGACAGTGTTCACTTCGTGCTTGAATTCGCAAGTGACGTCGTCGACGCCCTGCTTTGCCGCCTGAAAGGCTTCGCGGGCGTTGGCGAGCACTTCTTCCTGCATGTCGAAGATGGATTGAGTGGCAACGCCGGTCAGTCCCGCAGCTTCCGGTGTCGCGATCACCATCATGGCAGAGTTCGGATCGGGAAGGGCGCACAAGGCACGCACCGGAACGTTCATGCGACGGGCCAATGACAGCGCAGTCTCTACGGTGGCACGGTCGGTCTCAACCGTTCCCTGCAACATGGCTACTACGGACATTGTCTCACTCCTCGTGTCGATCAGCTTCGATAGGATATGTGTAACATCTATCGCAGAGAACGAACTAAGTGAGACTACCTAATCTGTTCGGCCAATCCGTTGGCGGGCGATCCGGTCTGCCACATGGTTGGTCGGCTCGTTTGTCTCAAGCGCCGCGTCCAGGACTCCTCCAAGCGTTTCCATAAGTGTTTGGACCTTGGCATCTACCCATTCACGCGAATAGGTGCCGGATATCTCTGCGCATACATTGATGATCCCGCCGCCATTGATGACATAGTCCGGCGCATAGAGGATTCCCCGGCGACGGAGCAGTTCACCCATTTCAGGCACGATCAGCTGATTGTTCGCGCCCCCGGCGATGGCCTTCACTCGAAACCGCTCAAGAGTCTGCTCGTTGACAATCGCGCCCAGCGCGTTTGGCGAGAAGATGTCCGCCTCGGCGTCATAAATCTCATCCGGCGTCACGATCCGTGCTCCGGTGCGGGATGACACGTCCGCCAGTGCCACCTGATCAATATCGGTGATGATCAGATTTGCGCCTGCCTTGGCCAGATGTTCGCAAACATGGCCGCCAACCGACCCCACTCCTTGAACTGCGATCGTCCGGCCATTCAGGTCATCGGTTCCGAAGGCGCGCTTGGCGGTTTCGCGAATGCCCAGATAGATGCCCATGGCTGTTATCGGGGAGGGGTCACCGCTTGCTGCGATGCCTTGGTCCAACCCGGCTACATGAGCCGTCTCTTCGCGCACGATCTGCATGTCGGCGACATCAATCCCAACGTCTTCTGCCGTGATGTATTTGCCTTGCAGGCTCTCCACCGCCCGCCCGAATGCGCGGAACAAGTCCGGAGATTTGTCGGTCTTTGCATTACCCCAGATGACTGCTTTGCCGCCGCCCAGTGGAATGTCGGCCATGGCGTTCTTGTAGCTCATGCCATGGCTGAGGCGCAGCGCGTCGCGCAGCATGGCTTCGCCGGTGTCATAATTCCACATGCGGCATCCGCCAGCCGCAGGGCCTCGCGCCGTTGAATGGATCGCGACAATCGCCCTCAGGCCGCTTGCCGCATCGTGAAACATGTGCACGCCCTCATGGGCATCGAAGGAAGAATGGTCAAACATGCGAGGGATCGTCAGTTGCAAATGAAACGAAAGCCGCGTGTAGGCCCTCGTAGTTGACCGCGTCAACAGGGCCAGCGCTCTTGGACTTGGCGTGAAAATGGCATATCTGCCGTGCCGCAGGCCACCAAGGGTCGCAATTCAGCGTCAGGAGCCACAGGAATACGCGCGAAAACCATTCAGATCACTCATCTGATGCAGACTGCTTAACCACGCAATGCGTTGACACCTCAGCAGGATTTGCAGCGTATCCTCCCGCCAGTCATGCAGCTTCGTTCCGTTTTCCTTGCCATTGGCATCATGACCGTCCTGCTCGGCATGGCGATGATTCCGTGCGCGTTGATCGACATGGCTGATGGTCGGCAGGAGACATATGTCTTCGAAGTCTCTGCATTTGGCTCAATTTTGATCGGATCGTGCATCTGGGTCTTGTCGCGCGGCGAAGTGGAGCGCTCAGGTCAGCGTGAAGGATTTCTGCTGACCGTCCTGGTCTGGGTATTTCTGCCCATGATTGCCGCGATTCCGTTTCTGGCGCTGGGCATGAGCTTCACTGACGCCATGTTCGAGTCGATTTCGGGCCTGACGACAACCGGCGCAACTGTGCTGACTGGGCTTGATGACATGCCGCGCGGGATCTTGCTGTGGCGGGCAATCCTGCAATGGATCGGCGGGATCGGTATCATCGTGACGGCCATTGCCATCCTGCCACAGCTAAGGGTCGGCGGTATGCAGCTGTTTGAACTCGAAAGCTCAGACATTTCAGGGAAATTCCTGCCGCGCATTACCGATATCGCCGCCTATCTCGGCCTCACATATCTGCTGATCTCGGTGCTGTGTGCGTTTCTCTATTACCTGACAGGCATGAGTTGGTTCGATGCGATTGCGCATGCGATGACCACGATGTCAGCTGGCGGCTATTCCACCCATGATGCCTCATTCGGGTATTTCAACGACACGAATGCGCCTTATGTGGCGACCTTCTTCATGTTCGTGGCGGGCCTGCCATTCAGCCTGCTGGCCATGCTCATGCTGCAAGGGCGCATTCGCCCGATGCTGTCAGATCCACAACCGCGCCTGTATGTGTGCCTCGCGCTGACCTTCTCGACGATCATCGTGGTGTACCACGAAGCCGTTGTAGACCCGCCTGTCTTCGACCACATCTTTCACGGCTTCAAGGAAGCCCTGTTCAACATCATCTCGATCATGACAGGCACAGGCTACGCATCCGCGCCCTATGATACGTGGGGGCAACCGGTCATGGTTGTGTTCCTCGGCGCGACGTTTGTTGGCGGGTGTGCGGGATCGGCAGCCTGCGGCCTGAAAATGTTCCGGCTTGAGATCGCCGCGAAAACAATTCTCGCCTATTCGCAGAAAATGATTCAGCCCCATCGCCGAACGCCCGTGCGTTATGCTGGCAAGACTGTGGACGAGGAAGTCCTTCAGTCGGTTATGGTGTTTGTCAGCCTCTATCTGCTGACCTTCCTCGTCGCGGCAGCCTTGATCAGCCTTACGGGCGTGGATGCCCTGACGGCGATTTCAGGCGCTGCAACCAGCGTCTCGAATGTTGGGCCTGGTTTGGGGCCAATGATCGGGCCGTCGGGAACCTTCCAGCTATTGCCGGACTTTGCGAAATGGGTCTGCGCCATCGCCATGCTGCTTGGGCGGCTTGAATTTGTGGCGGTGTTCGTGGTGCTGACGCGGCGCTTCTGGCGCGGCTAGGCTCAGTTCCAGGGATTGAACCGTTTGACCGGGCGTGGCGCCGGTGTTTCAGCTTCTGACACTTCTTCCTCAGACGCGGCAGCCGGTTCCGGCGCGGCAACAGCTTCTGTTACGAATTCCGGCTCTGGTGCCGGGGCGTGTTGGGGCTCCGTCACGGGCTGAGGTGGGTCGTACTCTGCTATCGGTTCCGCGCTCTCGTCTGCTTCTGCGAGCGGCGTGTCGTGGCCCAGCCAGGTGGGAAGATCGCTGGTACCATCGATGACGACATCCGGCGCAGGTTCGGTTTCCTCGGGCGTGCTGGCCTCGACGGGAGCGGGCGGCTCAACAGTGTCCCGGGGCGCGGTGATGCCCGACAGGCTGAAGGACCGCATGGGTTCCGGGGAAGGTTGGGGCGCTTCGACGGTTTCGATTGGTTCGGGTTCTGAAGGCGCTACGTCTGCGACTGGAGCCTCCGGAGAGCTGTCGACAGGACGATCCGGCGCAGGGGCTGTGTCGGTGCGGTACGCGCCGAGGCTGCTGCCATAGCCGCCACCGAAGAAGCCGCCAGTGTTGCCGAAACTGCCTTGCGGGGCAGGGGCTGGCTGTGGCTCAGGGTCATCAGCGGCTTCCGTCTCGGTTTCAGGCGCGTCGATGTCTTTCTCGTATTGCGGGGCTGGGTCTGCTGTTGTGTCTTCTGCGGGGTCTGCATCGAATACAGGTGTTTCGGGCGCGTCTTCGGATGTGGGGGTGAAGTTTCCAAACGGCTCGGCCTGTGCGTAGCCGGGCGCATCTGAAACGTCATCAGAGAAGGCGGGCGCGTAGGCGTGGTCGGCTTGTGCTTCTACAGGTGCAGCCTCTTCCATCATGTCCGGAACGGGAGAATCGTCGGCAGGCTCTGGTGCCGTGTCTTCTGGTGTCGTTGTTGTGAATCCTGTGGGTGTGTAGCCACCGGCGGGCTCATTGAGCGGCGTTGGCTCTTCGATCTCTTCCAGCGCAGCAGGTTCGGCTTCCGGTGTCACGCTGAACGCATTGATCGCATCGTGTTGCGCATCGTCGCTCGCTGTCGCGTCGGTGTCGCCGTCTGTCGCGACGGTGTCGCCGTCTGTCGCGACGGTGTCGTCATATGTCGCCGTTTGTTCAATTTCGTCGCCGGATGTCGTCTCACTGTCGACTTCGGTCGCCGTCACGGCTGTGTTCTCGTCCGTCAGGATCTCGTCTTCCTGCGCCGCCTCTTCAGGCCCGGCAGGCGCAACCATGGAGGCACCATTGACCTGGTCAGCGAGGCTGGCGACCGCGAAGGTGATGTCTTCGGACTGGCTGTCCATCTCGGCATAGTCTTCCGCGTCGAGCGGGGAACTGTCATCGAGTGGGTCTTCGACACTGTCTTCGGTCACCTCGACCATTTCGACTGGTTCGTCGACCGGTGGATCGATCATCTCTTCAGCCGGGGCCTCCACAGCGTCCAGTCCGGCCAGCACGGCGCTGATGGCTTCTTCCGCGCCGCGCGCATGGCGTTTGGCTTCGCGGTACAATTCTTCGACGAATTGCGCATAGGGGCGGCCCTCTGCGTCGATCTCATCAGCAAATTCGGCCGGGCTGCAGGTCTCTATTTCGCGGCCCTGGGAATCTGTCAGCAGCACCGCGTGGGGGTCGGCTGTCAGCGTGACCCGATATCCTTCGGTGTCGTGGG
Source organism: Hyphomonas atlantica corrig. (assembly GCF_000682715.1). GTDB lineage: Bacteria > Pseudomonadota > Alphaproteobacteria > Caulobacterales > Hyphomonadaceae > Hyphomonas > Hyphomonas atlantica. Next base: position 192,965 of record NZ_AWFH01000012.1, read on the forward strand.
TGATGTTCCCATCTTCGCCTTCCTGCCACGCCACTTTTTGCCGGCGCGTCATGTCGCCGAGCTTGTCGATCAGCCGTTTGGTCGATGGGTGTAGCATCAAGACCCGCCTTTCTGTTTGTCCCGCGCCTGCGTTTCTATCAATTACAAGCTGCTAGGCGAATGATCAAACGTCCAGACGCGCCAAAATCATGGAAATGGCGCGAAATCCGGCAGGTTACAGTTTCCGCTGAGTTAATCGGCGGTCTGGGGCAGCTCTGGCAGGAACATCATGCGCGCAAGAACGGGTCGCGACGTGTCGCCATTTGTCGCGAAGCCCCACTGAAAGCGTGCGCCCGTGTCACCGCTTGTGCAGATCAGGAGCCCTTCGGCCTCATCCACGCCATCCTGACAGGTTTCCCGCTGTGCATCGGTGAGCTGGTTGAGCGTGAAGCTGCCCACACGTTCGCCGCCCGGACCGGCAACATCCGGGTGCGTGGTCGTGACACGCTGGACCTGGCCAAGTGACCAGTCAGGCTCCAGCACAAAGGCGGCTTCGGCCTGGCTGTCGGCGACAATCTTGAAGACCGGATAGGTCTGGCCTTCTGCCTGCATCTGGTCCGGGACGACCTCAAAACCGGGGAAGGCGGCGCGGATGGCATTTGTATTGAAGGGAATTGCGCCGGACAGGGATGCCGCGCCATCCGGGCCAATGGTCGCGAGCGGCGCTTCAGGAAGCGAGGCCTCCTTCGTTTCGGCCTTCACTCTGGCGACATCCTTCAGGAAATCCTTCACGGGTTCCCCCTCTGCGACGGAAAAGTCTGTTCGGAATCCACGGACCACGCCATTTGGATCGACCAGCAGGTAGGAAGGCGTCCATTTGATGGCGAGCGCGTCGCGCAGGCTGGCATCTTCATCGAGCAGCGTCGGATAGGAATATCCCTTGTCCTCGAAATAGGCGCTGACAGAACCGTACTTTCCGTACATGTCAGACGGCGTCGCGCGATTGGCGTTGGCCGGGGTGTGGATGGACAGGAAGCCGAGATCCGGATCCTGCTCGATCGCGGTGACCAGCGCAGCGACATAAGGCGCATCGGCCATGCAGTCGCCACACCAGATGCCCCAGACGTCGATCACATTCCATGTGCCGTCCAGCGAGGCCGGATCAAATGAGGTGCCGTCCGCCATCTGGCCGGTCAGGGCGGGCAGCGGCTCTCCCAGGAGAGCATAGCTGTAGGGCCGGCCGTCCGCGTCGCGCGCGATGGTTTCGCCTTCGCGAACCGTCGCGGTTTCCGGTGCGACCGTGTTGGAGGTAATGAAGCCCGTTGCAGCGTTCGGATCCGTGCTGACGCCGTGATCGGTTTTGTCTGCTCCTTGCCCGCAGGCAACAAGTGCGATCAGGCTGGCGGCAGAGATGAATTGGCGGATCATGATGGCTCCAGTTCGGGCAAGTCGATGGGCTTCAACATAAGGTCTTGTCCCCAAAAGGAAAACGCCCCGAACCGAAGTTCGAGGCGCTCGCAGCCTTCAAACTGAAGAGGATCAGCTGAAGATTTCGAACAGGCCGGCCGCGCCCATACCGCCGCCGATACACATGGTGACAACACCATATTTCGCGCCGCGACGCTGGCCTTCCATCAGAAGGGAGCCGGTGCAGCGCGCGCCGGTCATGCCAAATGGGTGACCGATGGAGATCGAGCCGCCATTCACGTTGTACTTTTCCGGGTCGATGCCGAGACGGTCGCGGCTGTAGAGGCACTGCGATGCGAAGGCTTCATTCAGTTCCCACAGGTCGATGTCGTCGACTTTCAGGCCGTGACGCTCCAGCAGGCGTGGAACAGCGAAGACCGGGCCGATACCCATTTCATCCGGGTCACAGCCAGCAACGTTGAAGCCAACGAAACGGCCGAGCGGCTTCAGGCCACGCTTTTCGGCTTCCTTGGCTTCCATGACGACCACAGCGGCGGCGCCATCGGACAGCTGGGACGCGTTACCGGCGGTCACGTATTTGCCTTCCTTGACGACCATGCCGCCAGAGAAGACCGGCTTCAGGCCAGCAAGGCTTTCATAGGTCGTGCCGGGGCGGTTGCACTCGTCACGGTCACAGACGACTTCCTGGAAGGTTTCTTCGCCGGTTTCGCGGTTGACCAGTTTCATCGTTGTCTTCAGCGGAACGATTTCCTCGGCCATGTAGCCTTTTTCCTGGAAGGCAGCGGTGCGCTTCTGGGATTCAACGGAATATTCATCCTGATACTCGCGGCTGACGCCATACCGGTCCGCAACGATCTCGGCGGTCTCGATCATGGTCATCCAGATCGCAGGCCACTTCTTCATCAGTTCGTCTTCGGTGTAGCGGTGCACGTTCATGTGGCCGCTGCGGGAAACGAGGGAGAGGGATTCAACACCGCCGCCGATGGCAACCGGAGCGCCTTCATTGATCACGGTGTGCGCGGCGTTCGCGATGGCCTGCAGGCCGGAAGAGCAGAAACGGTTGATCGTGGCGCCAGACGTGGTGGACGGGCAGCCAGCCCACAGAGCAGCGTTACGCGCTACGTTGTGGCCGGTTGCGCCTTCTGGCTGGGCAGAGCCGAGGAACACGTCTTCCACGGAAGCGGCCTCGATGCCGGCGCGGTCGATTGCGCCCTTGATGGCATGGCCGGCCATCGTGATGCCGTGCGTGTTGTTCAGGGATCCGCGGCTGGCTTTCGCCATGCCGGTCCGGGCGTAGGATACAATAACGGCTTCGCGCATGAGCTTTCCTCCAAGATAAGCGTCGTTGTTGCGGCGCACACTAATCAGCAGAATTCCGCAACGCCAGCCTTACCTTAGCGTAAGCGGAACGCAGAAACTGCATTGTGATCGAAAATCCTCTACAACCGGGGGGCTGAAGCCCGTCGGAATGAAGCCTGTTCGTCTCCCGGCTGGTACTTGAAAGATCAGGTCAGCCGCGATTTCCATCTTCAAAACCAGCGAGAGTCCATTCGGCGAACTCTGACAAGTTGCCGCCTTTGAACTTGAAACCTGCAATGCCTGCTGCACGCGCAGCGGCGATGTCGGTATCCTTGTCGCCGATCAGGAAACTTTGCTCACGTTTGACGGGAAATTCAGCCATCGCCGTCAGCAGCATCCCGGGATTTGGCTTTCGGTCGAAACTTTTTTTCCGATAAAGCGGGTTCTCACCCTCTTCGTGGAAGGGGCAATAATAGACCTTATCAATGTTAGCGCCATTCATCGAAAGTTCCGCCAACATCCAGTCATGAAGCGTCTGCATATCGCTTTCGGAATAATAGTTCCGGGCGATGCCTGACTGGTTTGTCACGACGAATACGAACCAGTTTCGTGCATTGAAGGCTGCGATCGTTTCCGCCGCGCCGGGAATCCATTCGAAGTCCTCGATGCGGCTGACATAGCCCTTGTCGACGTTGATCACGCCATCTCGATCTAGAAACAGGGCTGGCCGGGAAGCAGTCATTGGATCGGTCTCTGCCCGTCCTCCCGCCAAGTTGCAACTCTCCCATTGGGGGGAATTTGCTGGACCTGACCGGCAAAAGCAGATTTCCTTAACCATGGAGGGGCCGAAAGAGCCCCCCGAAATGCCTTAAGGGAGGGCGTATTATGGAAAGTATCTTACCACTCATTCTGAGCGCGATTGGCGGGCTAGTCATTGGACCGTTGGTTGCGCGCCTTGGCGGCGGCGGTGGCACCGGGGGACTTATCGGTGGCATTGTTGGCGGCATTGGCGCGCATTTCGGACTGGATGCAGCAGGTATTCAGGTGCTGGGAGATGCGGCAGCTGATCCTGCATCCCTGATGAATATCATCAACTCGCTGCTCGAAGGCGGCGTGGGTGGTGGCATCGTTGGCGTGCTGGCCGGACTGGTCATGAAGCCGAAGGGCTGATCTCGCTGCGAAATCCAACGGACGCCGGCCCTGTCAGGGGCCGGTTGTCCCGTCATCGTCGGGCAGGGCGCCCCGGTTCGCGATGACCCCCCGCTGAAAGGGAATGAGCGAGACTGCCGTCAGGATTGCGGCGAGCAGGAATGCCGCGCCTGCAAAGTGAATGCTGGATTCCGGACGGGTGAAGTAAAACAGCGCGCCGCTCATCAGGATCGGGCCGAAGATCATCGCGAACGAGTTCAGGCTGGCGGACGCCCCCTGCAATTCACCCTGGGCATTCTTGGGGGTAACAGTCGACATGAGCGCATTGAGCGCGGGGTTTGCCACGCCGCCGAGCGCGTTGAGCGGAATGATGAGATAGACGATCCATCCGGTGCCCGCGATCGCGAACAGGAAAAGCGATACGGCATTGATGAGGATGCCGTACAGGGCGGTGCGAACCGTGCCGAAGCGTTTCAGCGCCTGTCCCATGAGGCCAGCCTGAACGATTGCCGCGCCGACGCCCACAAGGCCCAGCGACAGACCGATATCGCGCGGCGTCCAGTCATAGCGGATCTCGGTATAGACCGACCATGTGGACGGGAAGACAGTGTGCGCCAGGAAGAAGATGCCTGCACAGGCAAGGAACCAGGACACGTGGGGCAGTTTGGAGAAGTGTTTCACCGCGCCGAACGGGTTTGCACGTTTCAGGTCAAAATCGCGTCGGTCTTCCTGGTTGAGCGATTCCGGAAGCACGAACGCACCATAGATGAAGTTGAGACCGGCGAGCGCGGCGGCGGCGAAGAAGGGAGCGCGCGGGTCGAAGTCCCCGAGGAAACCACCCAGAACCGGGCCGAACACGAACCCGAACCCGAACGCTGCGCCCGTCATGCCGAACGCCTTGCCGCGTTCTGCCGGTTCGGTGACGTCGGCAATATAGGCGTTGGCCGTTGAGAACGTCGCGCCTGAAATTCCGGACAGGGCCCGCCCGAGAAACAGGAGCCAGACAGAGTTGGCAAAGCCCATGATCAGGAAGTCCAGCCCGAGGGTCGCGATGGAGGCGAGCAGGATGGGGCGACGGCCATACCTGTCAGACAGTGATCCCAGAACCGGCCCGAACAGGAAATTCATGATCGCATAGGTCGCGCCGAGCGCGCCGATATACAGGGTGGACTGTTCGGCAGAGATGTTGCCGAGTTCCTGCACCAGTGTCGGAATCACCGGGATGATCAGGCCGAAGGCCAGCATGTCGATCGCGACCGTGATGATCACGAACATGAACGCGTTCTTGCCGTGGCGCTTCGTTGAGGCAGGGGAATCTGTCATGCGCGCATCTGGCCGTAGCGTCCGGTCTGGTCAATGCGTTTATGCGTCCACTTTGTTGACCATGTCGCCGGGTGACGCCTTGCCGAGCAAACCGGGCTGTGGCCAGTCTGGGAAATGACCGATGGAATTCCCGTCACGCGTCGTCTCGTGTCCGCCCAGCGGGCTGACAATATTCGCCAAATGGTGCGCAGAGCAGAGACGCTCGGAGATGCGCCTGATGCGTCTCGGCTGGCGAGGCCGGACGACGCGCCGGCGCTCTATGCCCTGTTGTCTGATCCTGCAGTCCATGCACCGATTTACACGCTGCCGCGTCCGCTGACAGAGGCAAGTGTTCAGGCGTTCATCCAGTCCCATCTGGACGAACGGGAGGCGGGCACGGGCCTGCTGTTCGTGCGGGCGGCAGAGGATGGCCGCATCATGGGCTACAGTGATGTGCAGGTCTGGCCGCACTGGGCCGCAGGGGAACTGGGCGGCGCGCTGCACCCGTCAGAGCACAATAGAAGGCAGGGCACACGCGGCGCGGCGGCGAGCTTCGACTGGATGTTCGAATCGCTCGATCTGGACCTGCTGTGTGAAACGGCCAGCCTTGAGAATGTGCCCACCCAGCGCATGCTGGACGGTATGGGCTTTGAGCGCAAAGGCGAGGTAGAAAGCCGTCGGCCGGACGGCTCGGCGCGATGGTCCCTCGTCTGGGAAATGACGCGAGATGCCTGGCGCGCCAGACAGGGGGCCGGTCAGCCTTAACAGCGCCTGCAAGGCCGGATAAGGATAAGGTCTGCGAATCCGGAGGGCCCGACACGTGCTGACCTATATCCTGCTTGGCCTTGTGGCCGTTCTCATTGTCGGGGGCGTGCTCATCTACAATCGCCTCGTCAGCCGGTCACAGATGGCAGACAATGGATGGTCCGACATTGATGTTCAACTGAAGCGCCGGGCGAACCTTATTCCCCAATTGGTGGAGACGGTGAAAGGCTATGCTGCGCATGAGCGGGACTTGTTCGCGGAGATCACCGAAAAGCGAACCCAGGCCCTGGCAGCGGGTGATGATCTCGCGAACCGGGGCGCGGCGGAAAGCGCGCTGTCGCAACCGGTTGCGCGCCTGATGGCTGTGGCCGAGGCGTATCCAGACATGAAGGCCAGTGCGAACTTTCTGGAGTTGCAGCAGGAGCTTTCCGAGACCGAGGACAAGATCGAGATGGCGCGGCGTTTCTACAATGGGGCTGTGCGTGAGCTGAACACCAGTATTCAGAGTTTTCCGGCCAATCTGCTTGCCGGACCGTTCGGGTTCCACGCGCGATCATATTTCGAAGTCGACATGGCCGATCGCGCACTGCCCGAAATCGATATGGGGAGCCGGTCGTGATGCTGCGCTTTTTCGCGGCATGCCTGGCCGCCAGCCTGTTTGTGCTTTCCGCCGTCGCCGAAGAGCGGATCAACAGTTTCGACGTGGCCATCACGGTGGAAGAAGATGGCGATATTCAGGTGTCTGAAACACTTCAGGTCACATCGGAAGGCGTCCGCATCCGCCGGGGCATTTTCCGCGAATTGCCGCGATACTACGCCGATGATGAAGGGCAGCCGGGGGACAAGCTGCCCTACCAAATCAATGTAAAGCGCGTGACACGGGATGGCCGCAAGGAGCCCTATGCCGTGGAACGCGACGGCAATGCCTTCCGTATCCGGATCGGGGATGCGGATGTGTTCATAGATCGCGGCGCGCATACCTATGAGATCGAATACGAAGTAAAGAACCAGATCCGCTACTTCGACACGCATGACGAATTGTACTGGAACGTGACGGGAAACTATTGGCTGTTCCCGATAGATCAGGCCGCGGCGCGTATCACGCTGCCAGAGGATGCACGCGTGGTCTTGCAGGACGGATATACAGGCGGTTACGGAAACTCGGGCAGCGATTACGCCTATCGGCAAAGCGGCGGCGCCCATGTGTTTGAGGCAACGCGACCCTTCGATGCCGGAGAGGGCCTGACCATTTCGCTGGGTCTTGAGAAGGGCGTGATTGAACCGCCGTCATTTGCAGACAAGAGCGTGCTCTGGTGGTTCCGGTATGGCGCGCTGGGCATATTGCTCGCCTCATTCCTGGGTGTTCTGGGATTCCTGATGCGCAGCTTCCGGAAAGTCGGAGAAGATCCTCCGAAGGGCCCGGTCTTTGCGCGTTATGAGCCGCCAGAAGGGTTGTCTCCGGCTGCGGTGCATCATGTTTACTTCAGGGGCTTTCGCGGCCACGGGGCGCTGATCTCGACACTGATAAATATGGGCACAAAAGGCCTCGTGGATATTGATGCGTCAGAGAAGAAGTCCACTGTGCTGACCCGCAAGGGCGGTGCGGCGGCCACCCTGACCACTGACGAGCAAAAGCTCGATAGCGAATTGTTCGATGGCAAGAAGACGCGCACGCTGGGCGGCAAGTATGATGCCAGTTTTACCACCTCCTACACCTTGTTTCGCAAGGCCCTGTCGCGGAAATATGGCAAGCCGTATTTCCGTTGGAATTTGAGCTATACACTTGTGGCTGTGGTGCTGACCATTATCGGGGTCGCTGTGGCGATCACGCAGACGGTCAATTGGTCCGTCTGGCATTTGGCGTTCATCCTGGCGCTCGCTGCCCTCAATGGCCTGTTCATGTATCTGATGCCGGCCCCGACGCCGAAAGGGCAGAAGATCCGTACAGAGATCGAGGGTTTCAAATTGTATCTGGAAACAGCTGAGAAGTTGCAGCTGAACTCGGTCGAAGTCGGCAGGGATGCACCGCCGCCCATGAGTGTTGAGCGATATGAGCGGTTCTTGCCTTACGCGATCGCGCTGGATGTGGAAAAGCCCTGGACGAAGTATTTCGAGGACACATTGCCGACGGAGGCGGCGTCGTATGCTCCTGCCTGGGGACATTTCGGCAGTCGTTCGTTCAGCAATGTTGGCGGCATGAATGATGCTGTCATGTCCAGCATGAGCACGGGTGTCAGCGCTTCATTGCCGCAAAGTTCCAGCTCTTCCGGTGGAGGAGGGGGCGGCTTTTCCGGCGGCGGTGGCGGCGGCGGCGGTGGCGGCGGCTGGTAGCTGCCTAGCGAGCGCCCGGCGCGTGGCGATCAAGGAAGGGCACGATAAGATCCAGCAGCACGGGGATCATTTTCTCCGGCATGTCGTGGCCCCATTTGTCGAGGATGTTTAACTCTGCTCCCGGAATACGGCGGGCGATATCCTCTCCGGCAGCCGGCTTGATCAGCGTGTCCACTGCGCCGTGCAGAACCAATGTAGGGTGCGATACGCGCTCCAAACGCTCATGCCATCGCGGCTGGGCCAGAATGGCTGCATATTGCCGTGCGACGCCCATGGGGCGATCCGAGCGCGTCATGGCATCCATTGAAAGCTTCCGGATATCATCGTCTGAGTTGCGGATATCGGGATGCGATCCGTATGCCGCTGCAGACTTGACCGCCTGGTCCGCTATGGCTTCAGGCGTGCGTTCCGGCGGGACCGCTGTAAGGGCCTCAATGGCAACCGAATCTGACGGGGGTAGGGACGGGTCACCCGATGTTGTCATTACCGGGATCAGTGTTCGAACTTTCTCTGGATGGTTCAGCGCCATGAGCTGAACGATCATGCCGCCCATCGACACGCCCAGTATGTCAGCCTGGTCTGCACCGAGGGCATCAACAAGGTTGGCGGCGTCTGCGGCCATGTCATCCAGAAGGTAGGGCACGCGTTCATGGACCGGTTCGCCCGCGGCAATGCCTTTGACGATGGTTTCGGGAGATGGCGGCACTTTGCCTGCCAGTTCCGTGCTCAGCCCGATGTCGCGATTGTCGAATACGACGACGCGTCGGCCGGCATCGGCCAATCCCTTCAGGAATGCTTCGGGCCACCGGGTCATCTGCCCGGAAAAGCCTGACACGAGCAGCATCAGCGGATCTTCAGGTGAACCTGTCTCAGCGTACTCGATTTCAATTCCGTTGACGGCAATACGCGGCATACAAGATCCTTTAGCGGCTCAGTTCCTTCATCGCCTCGTCCAGGCCTTCCAGCGTCATCTCAAACATGCGATGTCCACCAATCAGCTCACGGATGAGTTTGATGGAGCCGGTATATTCCCACGCGCCTTCCTTGACCGGATTCAGCCAGACAAAGTTCGGGTAACGCTCAACAAAGCGCTGGATCCAGATGCCGCCGGCTTCCTCGTTCCAATGCTCGACGGAGCCGCCAGCATAGGTGATCTCATATGGGCTCATCGTGGCGTCGCCAACGACGATGACCTTGTAATCGGATGGAAACTTGTTCAATACGTCCCAGGTCGGGATGCGATTGTTCATGCGACGGCGATTGTCCTTCCACAGACCTTCATAAGGACAGTTGTGGAAGTAATAGTATTCGAGGTTCTTGATCTCGGACCGCGCAGCTGAGAACAATTCTTCCATTACGCGGACATAAGGGTCCATCGATCCGCCGACATCCAGCAACAAGAGCACGGAGACCGTGTTGCGTTTCTCCGGGCGCATTTCGATGTCGAGATACCCCTTGCGCGCCGTGTTGCGGATGGTCTGGTCCAGATCGAGTTCATCATCCGCGCCGGTGCGCGCCCATTTGCGCAGGCGCTTCATGGCGATCTTGATGTTGCGTGTACCGAGCTCAACCGAGTCGTCGTAATTCTTGAATTCGCGCTTGTCCCAGACTTTCACCGCGCGGCGATGGCGGGATTTTTCCTGCCCGATGCGCACGCCTTCCGGGTTGTAGCCGTTGGCGCCGAAGGGCGATGTGCCGCCCGTGCCGATCCATTTGTTTCCGCCCTCATGGCGCTTCTTCTGTTCTTCGAGCCGCTGTTTCAGCGTCTCCATCAACTTTTCGAAGCCGCCCATCGCTTCGATCTCGTCCATCTCTTCCTTGGTCAGGAATTTCTCGGTCATCTTGCGCAGCCATTCTTCCGGCAAATCCTGCACGTCTACCGCGTCGGCGAGCGTATCGAGCCCCTTGAAGACGTGGCTGAACACCTGGTCGAACTTGTCGATGTTGCGCTCGTCCTTCACCAGGGCCGCGCGGGAGAGGTAGTAGAAATCCTCCACCTCCATATTGATGACCTGCTTGTCCATCGCCTCCATCAGCAGGAGGTATTCCTTCAGCGTGACAGGCACTTTTGCTTCGCGCAGCTCATTGAAGAAGTTCAGGAACATGGGGCGGTCTCTTCGATTGGGTTCTCTTGAAAGATAGCGTCGCCGGGCCGCCCTGTCCAAGATGACGCTGGGAAAAGCAAAAGGCTGCTTGACATGAAACCTTTTGGTTTCCTATTAAAAGGGAAACCAAGAGGTTTCCTTTATGACTGATCCAGACGTATTCCGCGCGATTGCTGACCCCACTCGCCGCCAGATCATGGCCTTGCTCGCCGGCGGCGATTTGCGCGTGTCTGACATTGCCAGCCGGTTCGACATGAGCCGACCAGCGGTTTCCAAACATCTGGCCCTGCTTGAATCGGCCCAGCTGATCCGCGTTGAGCGCCAGGGCAGGGAAGCCATTAATTGTCTCAATCCCGACGGACTGAAGCCTGTTGCGGAATGGCTGACCTTCTTCAGCCAGTTCTGGGACGACAAACTTCTCAAACTGAAACAGGCCGTGGAGGGATCCGATGACTGACGCCACTCTTACCAAAACCATATTCATCAACGCTGCGCCGGAACGGGTCTGGACCTATCTTGTCGAGCCGGAAAAGCTGGCGCGATGGTTCCACGAGGCAGATTCGGACCTCAGCGCAGGCACTGACTATGCGCTGCTGCGCGAAAACCCGGACAAGCCCGACCCGAAGATGATTTGGGGCAAGGTTCTGGTGTCGGAGCCGCCTCATCGCCTGCGTTACACATTTACGCATGCGTTCCTGAATGGACATGAAACCATTGTGGACTGGACGCTGGAATCCGCATTTGGCGGCACACGACTGACACTGGTGCATTCCGGATTTGAGACGTTCGACGGTGATGTGTTCGACATGCTGACAAGTCACGACAAGGGCTGGGACCAGCATTTCGTTCGGCTGCGCACGGTGGCTTCCTGAGCGGCTTACTCATGCCCGGTTCAGCTGCTTCTTGCTAACCGGGCAGCATGAAATCCCTTCTGACCAGTTTGCTGTTCAGCATTGCCGCGTTCGGTTTGGACGCTGCACATGCGTTCGAACATCCGGCGTGCGGCACCGCTGATGAGGCGGCGTGCATGCTGGACGCGATCTGGTCGGCGGCTGAGCACTTGCCCGCAGAAAAGCAGAACCGGTTGAAGGCGCCGTTTCTGGAAACCGTGGCGAAGAGTGGCGACACGCTGTTGCTGCAGCACTGGCAGGCGCGGCTTGGCGCAGATCTGAGACGTGAGAAGGCCGTCGAACCCTATGCGAGGAAAAAGGCCAAGGCGGCTTTGTCGCGGGGGAATTGGACAGCATTTTTGCGCGATGCACGGGCAGGGGCGCAGCCCTTCAATATTGGCCGTCCTGAGATCATGGCAGAGGGCGCGCGTCTGGCACCGGACGCTCCAACCCGACGGCGCGTGGTTGATGCGATGTTCGAATTGGCCGGGCGTCCAATTGCAGCAAGCGGACTGGACCGGTCGTTTGAACAGGCCGATTTCGGTCATTCCCTCGCAGAACTGGCGATGGAGGCATGTGACTTGAGCAGTTTTGACCGTGCCATTGCGCTCACCGCTGATCCGGAGTCTCTACGCTATGCGCTGTGGCGGCGGCGGATTACCGGGCAGGCCGGAGCGCTGGCTGGGCGCATCCGGGCGGACGCGAATTCCGACGACACGCACCATGTTCGTCTTGCCCTCGACGGCTATGGACCCGTCCTCAAGCTCGGTTACTGCAATTGATGGGAACCTGAACCGGGTTCGCGCGTTACACGCGGATGGAGTTTACGCCCATTGAAGACCTGAAGACCGAAGTCGAAAACATGGCTTCAGCCTTCTTCAAGAGCCTGCCCAATCTCACCATTGCGCTGGTCATCCTGATTGTGACCCTGATTGCGGGCCGGATTATCCGGGCGATTGTCTCGACGGCCATGCATCGCGCGCGGGTTCGGGACGCATTGGTGACACTGGCGCAAAACCTGATTTCCATCGCGGCCTGGATTGTCGGCGTGGCGATTGCAATGACGGTGATTTTCCCGTCCGTGTCGCCCTCTGACATTATTGCCGGTCTCGGCCTGACATCTGTCGCGATCGGCTTTGCGTTCAAGGACGTGTTCGAGAATTTCCTTGCAGGCGTTATAATCCTTGGCCGCGAGAAGCTTCGGATCGGTGACGTGATCGAATGCGAAGAGGTCTATGGCCGGGTCGAGAGCATTTTGATCCGCGAGACCCATGTGCGGGAAACCGACGGTGAGCTTGTCATCGTGCCGAATTCATACCTGTTCAAGAATCCGGTCAATATTGAAACCGACCGCACCCTGAAGCGACAGGAACTCGTGGTCGGCGTCGATTATGATACCGACATGCGCAAGGCCAAGTCGGTACTTCAGGAGGCGCTGGCAAGCTGTGAGTCGGTCGAGCAGTCTGAAACCATGGACGTTCAATGTGTCTCGTTCGGTGGCTCGTCCATCGATTTCAAACTGCTCTGGTGGTCTGGCAGCCGTCCGGCGGATCAGCGCGCGACCTATGATGAAGTCGCCTTTGCTGTGAAGGATGCGCTGGACGACGCAGGTATCACCATTCCATTCCCGCAATCCACGCTGTCCTTCCGGAAGGAAGCTGTCCCGATCCCGTTGCAGGCACGGATGGTCAAGGACCGCGAAGAGGTCGGCGAAAACAGCTGAGCCCGCGCCCGATTGCCCCTTGGCGAGGCGGAGATTCGCGCCGTAGAATGCCCGTATGAGCGATTTGGAATTTACCGAAGATCCTGATGGCGATCCGCCTGAAGCCATTGTGGGCAGCAAGGAGGTTGGCGCGCTGGCCCACCTCTATCGTGCGGAAGTTTATCGCTCGACCATTTGGCGACAACGTCTGGACCAGACGACGAACTGGGCTGTGATCTCGACCGGGATCGGCTTGTCAGTGTCGTTTGCCAGTGATCGCGCATCTCCCTTTCCCATCGTGCTGGTCGGTGCGTTGTGCATTATGTTCCTGATACTGGAAGCGCGTCGCTATCGATTTTTCTATGTCTGGCGGTTCCGGGCGCGCGTGCTGGAGATTGCATTTTACGTCCCCATGCTGCGCGGGAAAGGCGCCCGGATACCGCTCGACCGAGGCACCGCCCTGTCGGACGATTATGAAAAGCCGCAATACCGAATATCCATGGCGCGCGCCATTGGGCGGCGGTTGCGCCGGAATTATGGCTGGATTTTCGCCATTCAGGGCGCGGCCTATTTTGCCAAGATTGCGATCCATCCAACCGATGTGCTGACTCTGGGAGAGTTTGTCCGACGTGCTCATATTGGGCCGATCCCGGGCCTGGTTTCGATCATCTGCGGCCTGCTGTTCCATGCCGCCTGGATGACATTGGCCTGGAAAACCTGGTTCGATGAACGCCAGGACAACACCAAGATGGCCGACTTCCTGAAAAGCCGCGAAGACGTCAACCGGCGGCCCAAGGCGCAGCCGCTGGGCGACATCTCAAAGGATTGAGGTGCGTGTGACGTTGCCAATCGGTAGTCGCCCAAGCCAGTCAGTCATTCCAAATGAGCGACAATTGAAAAGTACTCTTAGGCAACAGGCTGAATACGTCACCGGTCCGTGAAGCGTTTAGTATGCGATCACATCGAAAAGTGCGGGGCTCGTTTCGTAGATGATCAAATGAGACGACATACCAGACCGGATATTTTAGCAGGAGGTAGTGCGGATCAATCCGTCGCCGCGATACCGCGCCATCCTCGCTCTTGTAGTCGATTTCCAGTGTTTCCAAATCCATAAATGCCTGATGCAAGGATTGAACAATCCGTTTTGGGGGAGCGGTGACACTGGCCTGCACATATGTCGAGGCCGTAGCGCCTACCAGAATTCGGGCTCTTAATCGGTCAACAGATTCACGTTTGGTTGGCGAGAATGACGCTACGAGTTGACGGCGAACCGAGTCGAGATTGGCCAGAAACAGAGGCGATTTCATTTGCTCCGCAACGGCAATGCTGATGAGAAGGTCAACAGCCTCGGAGTAATCAAGATTCAGGCGGCCGACGCCCCAGTTTCGATTGAGGCGTACGCCACCACCCCGCCCGCGATCGGCATCAATCTGCATTCCCTGGTCCCGCATGAGCGCCAGATCCCGGGTGATGGTGCGTTCGCTGACGCCGTGCTGACGGGCGAGGTCTTTGACCGTGCGGTGGGAGTCCTGTTTCAGTTCAACCGCGAGCAATTCTATCCTGCGCAATCTGACTGAGGTATTTGCTCTGGGCATCAAAGAAATACGACACAAAATGTCGCATTTTTCAATAAGCAACTCTCACCACACACCTCAACGCACGCGCTAGCTAAATGGCGTATTGGAGATTGCATCATGAAAATGAACTACTTCGTCGTCGGAACAAATGACATGCCCGCTGCTGTCCGATTCTACAAAGCGCTGTTTGAGCGGCAGGGTCTCAATCAGGTTGCTCCGTCCGACCGCATGACTTATTGGGTGGAGCAGGATTTTGCATTTGCCGTGGCGCGCCCATTCAACGAACAGCCAGCGACTTTCGGGAACGGCACTATGGTGGGATTCTGCGTCGGAACCGTTGAGGAGGTCAGGCGCATTCACGCCTTAGCCATTGAGCATGGCGGTACGTGCGAGGGGGCACCTGGGCAACGGGGCCCTAAATATTCTGCTTATGTCAGAGATCTCGATGGCAACAAGATTTGCTTGTCTGACTAAGCCGAGCACGACGAAGGCCGTGCGATAAAATTCTGACCGAATTCCATCCACAATGGCCCAATTCAGGATGATCGCATCTGTTCATCTCGGATTGGGGGTAATTGCATCTTGATGGTGCGGATTTAACCCGCCGGGCCTCTGCGGCCGCCGCCATTGCCGTCGCCGCGGCGGGCGAGGAAGGCGAGGCGCTCGAACAGGGCGACATCCTGTTCGTTTTTCAGGAGTGCGCCATGCAGGGGCGGGGTGAGGCGGTCCGGATCCTGTTCCTTGAGGGTCTCTAGATCGATGTCCTCATTCATCAGGAGCTTCAGCCAGTCGAGTAGCTCAGACGTGGACGGCTTCTTCTTCACACCCGGCAGTTCGCGCATGGCGTAGAAGGTCGTCAGCGCGTCCTTGACCAGCTTGTTCTTGATATCCGGGAAGTGGACATCGACGATCTCTTTCATCGTCTCTTCGTCCGGGAACTTGATGAAGTGGAAGAAGCAGCGGCGCAGGAAGGCGTCCGGCAGTTCCTTTTCATTGTTCGATGTGATGATCACGATCGGACGTTGCTTCGCCTTGATGGTCTGGTCGGTCTCGTAGACATAGAACTCCATCCGGTCGAGCTCTTGCAGGAGGTCGTTCGGGAATTCGATGTCGGCCTTGTCGATCTCGTCAATCAGCAGAATTGGGCGCTTTTCAGCGGTGAACGCTTCCCACAGCTTGCCCTTCTTGATGTAGTTCGCCACGTCCTTCGCGCGCTCTTCACCCATCTGGCCGTCGCGCAGCCGGGAGACCGCATCATATTCGTAAAGGCCCTGGCTGGCTTTCGTTGTAGATTTGATGTGCCACTCGATCAGTTCTGCGCCGAGCGCTTTGGCCACTTCAACGGCGAGGACGGTTTTACCGGTGCCGGGTTCACCCTTGATCAGGAGCGGACGCTCCAAAGCGATTGCCGCGTTGACTGCCACTTTCAAATCATCGGTGGCGACATAATCCTGGGTGCCTTCAAAACGCATGAATTCTTCCTCATCTGGGTCTGACCCAACAATAGTGTGGCGGGCCTGAGGAGCAAGCGCTGACGTGGCGAAAGGGCAGCTGTCGCGCTGCAGCATTGAATTCATTTTTGCGCAGGGAGGCTCTGTGGTAAAAGGAAGTCAGCCATGCGTACCGCCGCAGTGCCTCAAGCTTCAGATGAGTGCCGCGCTGGATTTGGTTAGGTCGTCCCCTGAGGACCGTGACGGACCAAACCCCTCGCAGGCCTGTTGATCCTACGCATTCGGGAACCGGGCGCATGGTGCCTTTATGGTATGCAATTGATTGCAGATTTTTGACAGACTTACGCAATCGCAATCAAGCGTTAACGCCTTTCTGCAAATTTTATCAAAATCTGCAGGAGTGGAATCAGACACTATGCCATTGAAGCTGTCCCTCAAACCGGGCGAAACATTCGTGGTGAACGGCGCGGTTGTCAGAAATGGCGACCGGCGCGGCGTACTTCTGCTCGAAACGCGCGCCCGAGTGCTGCGCGAGAAGGATATTCTGAGACCTACCGAAGCGACCACGCAGGCGGGGCGCGCCTATTTCGCGATCATGCAGATGTACCTGCTCGGCGAAGTCGATGGTCCGCCATATGCGCAGGCAGCTGAAGCCATCGCAGGGTTGCTCGCCGTCTGCGAAAGCGATGAAGACCGTGAAAATGTTCTGGAAATTTCGGCCGATGTTGCCAGTTCCAATCTATATCGCGCGCTGAGCCGGTGCAGAAAGCTGATGGCCGCTGACGCGCGAGGACCGGAATGATGGCGAAACCAATGCGCATGGACCCTCTCCCTGATCCGAAGGCTGTCTCACTAGATGAGGCAATCTCCCTGTTGGAGGCCGGGAAGGGTGAAGGCTTGTTGGTGGATCTCGGACACGGCCGCACAGCCACAGCAGATGGCCATCGTGGTGAGGAAGGCTTGCTGCAGCGTCTGCGCGGCCATCGCATGATGATGTCCCTGGCCTCTGGCGGCGCCGACCTGTCCCGGTTCGCGGGCATGGGAGATGCAGTCATTGTTGCGCCGCTCGTGCAGGAAATCCTCGACGCAGCGGACCAAAAAGATTAGGTCGCGCGCATGAGCGCCGAACTGATCTCTCTTTTTACCGCATCCTTTGTCACCTTTTTCGTCCTGATCGACGCCTTGGGCGTCGCGCCCGTGTTTGCGACGCTGACGGCGAGTGGTGATGCCGCCTATCGTCGCCGCATGGCGATCAAGTCGATTATTGTCGCCACGATTATCATTTATGGGTTTGCGTTTGGCGGCTCCTGGCTACTCGGCGCAATGCACATCTCGATTGATGCGTTCCGGGCTGCCGGCGGCATCCTGCTGTTCATGATCGCGCTCGACATGGTGTTCGAGAAACGGACGGAACGTCGCGAAAACCGCGTTGAAGAGCATATCGACAGCCACGCAGCAGACCCCGAGCCGGATGATGTATCCGTGTTCCCGCTTGGCATTCCAATGGTAGCCGGGCCAGGTACGATCGCCACGGCCATGTTCTACATGTCTGACAAGTCCGACTGGATCGAGAAGGGGATTGTCCTGTCTGCGATCGGCCTGAACCTTGCGCTGACGCTTCTGATCTTCCTGGCTGCGGGGCCACTGGTCAGACTTATGGGGGCAAGTGTTGCGGGCGCGCTGACGCGGATCCTGGGCGTCATTCTTGCGGCCTTGTCCGTTCAGCTTCTGATCGATGGCATTCGCGGCGCATTCAATCTCTAGCGATCAGATTCCTGTCGGCTCGATACGCTTTTTCGGAAGGCGGACATTCCGGCGGAACGTTGCGATCATCACATAGAGCAGGGCCAGCCCAGACGCAGTAAGGCCCATGACCTGAAACATCAGGTCGCGGGTCCACTTGATTCCGGTGTCGGCAATGCGCAGGGCGTCTTCGCCATTCTGCTTCACCAGAGCAACAGAGCGGTCACCGCCAGCCTCGGCCAGCAGGCGCGCGCGACGCAGATCCGCTTCGTCTTTCAAATGCTCGATCAAAGTGATGGCTGCGGGCGTGCTCGTCAGCATGCCGATCCGGTCAATCTGGACGAGGTCTGCCTCGAGTTGCTGCAGGCCCGCCGGATCGATGGCGTTCATATAGGCGTCGCGCACCCGATCAACACGCACGCTGGTTGTGGCCAGTTCGTCGAAAGCGTCTTCCAGGGCAGGGCGGAGTACCGAGTCGGGAATCGCATCGTTCAGCCGGTTGCGCATATAGGTCGTGAATTCCGGGGTCATTCGCCGGGCGCGCCGGGCGGACTTCAGGATGGACGCCGCCCGGACGTTCCCGTCGCCCACGCCATCCGCGCTCTCGGCACCGATGAGGCCGATGGCCGTCACTTTCAGCGTAATCGGATCAACCCGGTCGCCCTTTACCCAGCGCTCTGAGTTGTTGGCAAGGTCCGCGAACGTGCCGAGCAGGATGAAGCGCCGGTCGGCCGAGCGGGCGCTCGCCGCAAGGGTCACCTCGGTTTCGGCTTCCTCGCCCAGGTCCGACGTGTCTGCCGTTTCAGCGTCCGTGTCCGGGTTCGTCGCTTCCGCTTCATCTGTTTCGTCCAGAGCGGTCGATGCGGATGCAAATGTCTTGCGGCCAGCGGCAGCTTCTGCCTCTTCGAATTTCAGGCCGATATCGAGCGGAAGCTTGCGCAAGGCGGCAGCGGCCAGGCGATCATCCGCGCGGTCCATCTTCACCCCGTCTGAATCTGCCTGAAGCTCCCGCACAGATTCACGGTCAAGCATTTCGGGCGCAGCCAGCAGGAAACCACGCGCTGCGGAAACGTCCATATCGGTCAGTTCGCGTTCGACGATGTCGTGCCAGAATTTGTATTTGTCGCCGCCGCTGCGCGGAGAGATGGAGGCAAAGGACTCGTCCATGTTGCGGCGGGTCTGGTCGATGGCTTCGATGGTGGGTGTGTCGGAGAACCCTTCGCCGGAGAATGCCATTGAGAGGCTCTGCGCGGCGATGACAGGCATGAGGACCAGCAGCGAGTTGAAGACAACTGCCTGCATCCAGCCGGACGTCTTATCCATAGTTTTCCGGCGTC
This sequence comes from Hyphomonas atlantica corrig., assembly GCF_000682715.1. Classification (GTDB taxonomy): domain Bacteria; phylum Pseudomonadota; class Alphaproteobacteria; order Caulobacterales; family Hyphomonadaceae; genus Hyphomonas; species Hyphomonas atlantica. The sequence continues at coordinate 212,023 of NZ_AWFH01000012.1, forward strand.
GGGCCATGTACGCTGAAACCAATGCATCCGTAGTGTTTGGGACAGATTTCATTCAGCGCATCGTCGCGAGAAAGATCAAGGGCTGGCCTGTAAATTGCACCGAATTTCTCGGAATACGACGCCGTCGATTGGTAACAATCTCATGAAGATTACATGATTTTGCCTCAATTGACTGAAAACATTGGCAAAAATTACTCAGCGGCAGGAATTGCAGAGAATCACTAGGCGGTCTATATCCGCCCCCAAACAGAGTAAGGTGAATAAGCGATGAGTGTTGACCTATCGGACGACTATCGCCCCTCGGACGACGAGGAGTTCATGAACGAGCGCCAGCTCGCCTACTTCCGTCGGCTTCTGGAAAACTGGAAGGCTGACATTCTTGATGGCGCAAAGCAGACGATCAACAATCTGCAGGGTGAGTCAGGATCCTTGCCGGACATCGTGGATCGCGCGTCTGCCGAAAGCGACAAGGCGCTTGAGCTGCGCACGAGGGACCGACAGCGCAAGCTGATCTCCAAGATCGACTCGGCGCTGCGCCGCATCGATGATGGATCTTACGGCTATTGCGAAGTGACGGGTGAGCCGATTGGTCTGCGTCGCCTGGAAGCGCGCCCGACCGCCACGCTCAGCCTTGAGGCGCAGGAGCGCCATGAGCGCAAAGAGCGCACGCTGCGAGACGACTAACTCAATTCCAGTTCGGAATAAAACAACGGCGGTAATCCGGCATCGGATTACCGCCGTTTTCTTTCGCCCAATCTACCCAACGCTTCGGCGGTTATGCTTGGTGCCTCATGCGATGAAGGCATAATGGCATGAAGGTCCAAACGATGTCTTACAGCATCGTAATCAAGGCCTTAACGCCAGCTCGTGATACTTAACGTGAAGTGCGCCTGCATTAATCCCAACGGAGACCAGGGTAGAATCATGGCTGACGATGAGCGGACGAAAGAGGAAATTCCTAACCAGTCGTTAACCGTATCTGGCGCAAAACGGTCAGGAACCCAAGAACCGGCCGACCGCTCCATGAAGACCGACTTGCCTCTTGCTGCTGATGATGGATGGGACATGTCACCTCGACGTGAGTCCGACATCATGTTGGACATGCCAACAACGTTCGAGCCGATCACGCCCGATCGTCCGTTGCCGACGTCGCGCGGTGTTCTGAGCGCGGCGGAAATCGAAGCGTTGCTGCGGCCCAATCTGGATGACATGCCGGAGCCTGAACCCGAGCCGGAGCAGGTGGAAGACGTACAGGTTTGCGACCTCGCCTTGCCGCCAGCGCAACCGACCGATGTGACCGACGAGGCACGCCGGATGGCGTCTCGCCTGAGTCTCGCCCTGCGTGATGGATGTGGCCTGAAGGCCGCCGCTCTGGCGCGCGCGAGTGCACGGGGCAGTTTCGACCAGGGTCTTCAGACAGATTGCGCAGGTACGGGATCAGCGATCGCCTGCTTCACCGCGCCCGGCGGAGAGATTGCCGCGATGCTGGTGATCAGCGCGCCGCTGGCGAATGCCTTGATCGAAACGGCGTGCGGTGGACACCCATCCCAGCAGAAGGCGCGCATGTTGACGCCGATGGATGCGGCGCTGCTGGAAGGGCTGGTTCGGCCATTGGGCGCGGCCTTGGCGTCGTCGCTGAAATTCTCCCGTATCGAGACGGATCCGGAATTTGCGTCCGCGCTGGCCGGGCCGGGGCAGACCACGATTCTTGACCTCGATGTACGCGTGAATGACGCAAAGATGCCAGCGCGTCTGATCATGGCGGAGGACGACCTGTTCGATGGCGCGAGTGAACCGGCGCCTGTCCGGTCTCGCCAGATGGCTTTGAGTGCGCCTGCAGGTGTACCAGCAGCAGCGGGGGCAGGGGCGATGACAGCCGTTCTGACCGCGCGTATCGCATCGCTCAGCGTCCCACTCTCGCGTCTTGCAGACCTCAAGCCAGGCTCGACCCTGCTGCTTGGCCTGCCATCAGACCAGCCTGTCGAATTGCTGACTGGTGGCCGCGACGGCGCTGTGGTTGCAGAGGGCCAGATCGGACGCAAGGGCAACAGGATGGCCCTGCGCATCAGCAGACGGACGGCCCTGCTGCGCTAGTCGGCAACAGGGCGTCCAGTAGTGCCGTTCCTTACAGTCTGAAGCCTGTGAAGATCGGCGGCTTCCTATCCATTTCATCGTCAACCGCAGCGACAACGGATTCGGATTCTCCGTGGGCTTGGAGTTCCGCTTCGCGCTGCCGCCAGAGACGCTTCTGGTAGTTGGTCGAGATGATGTCGGTGACCACCAGTACGAAGATGACGAGGTAGAAGCTCGATTTGCTCATGGCTTCGATGGTGAAGGTGAACAGTTTCATATGAGCCAGATGGGCGCCTTCAGTGACCAGCAGGACCCCGACCAGGAACAGGATGAAGAGGCCGAGAACTTCGTACATCCGGTTCTTCTTGAGGAACTCAGCGACCGCGTCCGCCATGAGTGCCATCACGATACCGGATACGATAATCGCGATCGCCATCAGCCAGACTTGATAATCCTTGCCGGGACGACAGCCGACAGCGCCTTCGATGGGCGTGCTGATCAGGGCGGACTTGCAATCCGTCACGGTGCCCTTGAACGTGTCGATCACCTCGCCGCTGGCCGATACAATGTTTGCGACTTCGACGTTTGCAATCGCCATCGCGGAAAGGATGGAGTCGAATGAGAAGACGAGGTTCATTGCCACGATCAGCGTGATGGCCTGCATGACCGATTTGGCCTTGCCGCCTTCGCTGTGCTCAATGTGGTCGACCGTCAGCAGGTGGGTGATTTCCTTGATCGCGGTGTAGATGATGAACGCGCCGCCCGCGAGCGTGATGAGGCTCTGGAAGGTAAACTCGCCTTCAAAGAACCCGGTCAGATGAAATCCGAACAGCGGCTCGGCCAATGCATCGAACAGAGCGACGATGATGAAGAGCAGGATGATCCTGAAAGCGACCGCGAGGCCGATGCCCCATTGGCGAACCATCGGCGCTTTCTCTTCGCCAACGCGTTTTGATTCGATGGAAATGTAGAGCAGGTTGTCGAAGCCGAGCACGGCCTGCAGCATCAACAACATCAACAGCGTAAACAGGCCCGATACGGAGAAGACCTCCGTCATGATTTCACCCAGCATCCCCAAATCTCCTGATGGCAAATTGGTCCAGTCCCCTGATAGGGACGGTCAAACGTTCAGATCAAGTTACGTCGCCTGACTTTATCAGTTCCCAAGAAAGCGCCGCGCAGCGTATTCGCCATTCCCGCCAAATGCGGAAAGTCTGCAAAGGGCTGCGCGGCGTTTCGGATCAGGCTTCCTGTTTGGAAGCGACCCAGGTTTTCACATTCTCTTCCAGAATGCTGAGCGGAACCGGGCCATCCTTCAGCACAACATCGTGGAACTCTGCGATGTCGAATGCATCACCAAGTTCGGCTCTGGCTGCTTCCCGAAGCTCCAGGATCTTGATCATGCCGATCTTGTAGGCTGTCGCCTGACCCGGCATCACGATGTAGCGCTCAATGGCTTTCTTCGCGTCGCCTTCGGGGTTCGGCGTATTGTCGAGAAGATACTGGATTGCCTGTTCACGGGTCCATTTCTTGTCGTGAATTCCGGTGTCGACGACGAGACGGGCAGCGCGCCAGATCTCCATGGCGAGGCGGCCGAAATCATCATACGGGTCGGAATAATAGCCCATTTCCTTCGGCAAGTATTCCGAGTACAGGCCCCAGCCCTCGGAGAAGGCGGTGTAGCCGCCATACTTCCGGAAGCTCGGAATGCCTTCCAGTTCCTGCGCGATGGCAATCTGCATGTGGTGGCCCGGAATGCCCTCATGGAAGGCAAGTGCCTGCAATTGATAGGTCGGCATATCCTGCATGCGGTAGAGGTTTGCATAGTAGGTGCCGGGCCGGCTGCCATCCGGGGCAGGGCGGGAATAGAAGGCCTTGCCTGCGGACTTTTGGCGGAACGGCTCAACCGCTTTCACGATCATGTCGGCTTTCGGGAATGTGTTGAACACACTCGGCAGGTCCTCTTTCATCAGCTCGATCTGATGACGTGCCTCGGACAAGTAAGCCTCACGACCTTCTTCCGTGTTCGGCAGGTAGAATTGCTCGTCAGTCCGCATGAATTCAAAGAATTCTTTGAGCGTGCCTTCGTATCCGACCTGCGCCATGATTCCGCGCATTTCGCCGTGAATGCGCGCCACTTCGTCGAGACCCAGCTGATGAATTTCAGCTGCGCTCATGCCTGTCGTGGTCATTTGGTTCAGGCGCATCGCGTAATAGGCGTCGCCGTCTGGCAGCTTCCACGCGCCATCATCTGTCGTGGCGGTTTCGGCGTGGGCCTCCATGACCGTGATCACATTCTCATAGGCTGGGCCGACGGATGATGTCAGCGCCGCAACTGCATCCGAAAGCAATGCGTCCGCCTGGCTTTGACCAATGGTTTCAGCCTCGACCAGTTTGGTGACCTTGCCGCGGAAATCCTTCATCAGCGGGCTGTCTTCGCTGCCATCGGAAACGTCCGACGTGAACGGGTATCCTGTTATGACGCCTTTGGAATCGTTCAGGACATAGGCGTAGGCGAAGGCCGGTGGCTTGATGCCAAGGCTCGCCGAATACTCCGCATTTTCAATGTGCTGATCGAGATAAGCTGAGATGCCTTCGAGCCGCGAAACATAGGCCTCCGCGTCTGACAGGCTGGTGACGCCATGCTGGTTGACCAGGAAAGCCGGAATGCTCGACTGCACACCCCGCATCTGATCGAACGTGTAGCTGTGATGGCGGAATGGGAAGGCCGCTTCCGCCTGCGCGAGTTCATATTCCGCAAGTCGCCAGGACAGTTTGGCCTGATCGTCCAGCAGGTCGTAGTCGAACAGGGTTTTCATCTCTTCCATGTCGGCGCGCTGGATTTCCATTTCGCGCACGGCATTTTCGTCAGAGACGTCGTTCCATTTGTCATAATCGGTCTTCACGCCCAGATAGGTCTGGTACATCGGATTGCGCGAAAGCGTGGCCTGGAACTTGTCTTCGAAGAACTGGTTCAGGCGGGCGCTTTCTGCAGCAACGATTTCAGCGCGGTCCTGAATTGCCGGCGCTGGCGGCATCTCGGCAACTGGCGGCGGAAGCGTGTCGCTGGGCTCGCTCTGGCATGCGCCGAGCAGCAGGAGCGCTGCGATTGCTGTTGAAGTCCGTCTCATGAAAACCTCCGATTCCACTGTGATTTCTGCAATTTTCAACGTTCATCTTAACGTCTTTTCCCACTTCATTAACCTTTGTCGTGCCACATTTGGTAGACTAGGATTCCGTATGACTGAGTCGCCAGCGATGCTGGACGGAAATAGGCGTAAAGTGCTGGCGCGACCTTGGCGGCTGGCAGCAGGAGTGTAAAGCGACCGATGGATTTAAAAGTGCAGGCCAATGCTGCTCCCGTTGACGATCAGGATTCTGCCGCTGAACTGAGTGCGTTGTCTGAGCGTGGACGGCTGGACTGGATGCAATTGTCATTCTGGATCTGCCTGCTTGTGTCGATTGCCGCTGCGAGTGTAGCGCTTGCCTGGCCAAACGCATCGGGCGCGCCGGGACCGATCCTTCTGATCGCAATGGCGTCTGGTGGTCTGGTTTTCCTGTTGTGGAGTGTGCGCGGCGCCGGTCGGATGCTGGGCCTGTTTCCGGAGCGCGGCTCGATTGCTCGTGCAGCGCAGGCGGCGACTCCTCGTTATGGCTGGATCGAAGCGCTGGATGAATCTGTTCTGATTGCAGACCGCGGCGGCGCGCCAATGGCGGCGAATGGATCTTACCGCGAACTGACCGCGCTGGCTCTGATTGGTTCACAGGCCGAAGGTGCGCCTGTCACTGTCGACCGCCTGTTCGGGGCTAATCCCGGTCTGGCAGCGCCCGTTTATCGCCTCTCCAAGGACGCCAAAGTCGGCCATGCGCGCCGCGAAATCCTGCCACCGATCACGATTGGCCCTGAGCGCGTACCGGCGCAGTTCGAGATCACTGTTTCTCCGCTGCCACGTGACAAGGTTCTGTGGCGCATCCGCCCGATCGCAGGCGAGCGCGAAGCGACTGGTGCGGCCGACTTGAAGTCGCTTTATGTCGAAGACGCCCCAATGGGGTTCTTTGCCGCGCGCCCGGACGGTACGATTACCTACGCCAATGGCTGGCTGCGCGATATGCTCGGCCTGCCGGAAATGTCGAAGAACATCCGGATCGATGACATCATGCGTCCGGAATTTGTGAAGATGCTGTCGCGAGATCGCAAATCCGGCGTGCCGGGCCGGGTGGATATTCAGTTGCGCGGCCGCGATGGTGTCGAGCGTCCGGTTCAGGCGATCACGACTTGGTCTGGCAAGGGCGCCGAAGCGACCGGTCGTACAATCATCTTGGCCAGCCAACAGGTGATGAATACGGGCGAGGAAGGCTTCCGCCTATCGACCGCTTCGCGTCCGCCGCGCCCGGATGGCGACCCGATGTTTGATGACGCGCCTTTTGGTGCTGTGCGTCTGGAAGGCGGCAGCGTCGACAGCGCGATCATCATGGATGCCAACCGCTCCCTGATGGATTTGACCGAAGGCAAGGCTGCGCCGGGCGGAAAATTCTCTGACCTCTTCCTCGCCGAGGAAGGGCAGGAGGCGTTGAGTGGTCTCCTCGTTGATGCGATCGACAAGCCGATCAGCCTGAAGCTTGCCGGGCAGGAGCCAAAGCACGTCAACGTCTTCGTGGCGCTGGACGGCGCGGGTCGACCGTCGGTTGCATATGTCATGGATATTACAGAACAGCGCCAGCTGGAGATGCGTTTGGCGCATGGCGAGAAGATGCAGGCAATTGGCCAGCTTGCCGGCGGCGTGGCGCATGACTTCAACAATGTGCTTCAGGGTATCATCCTGAACAATGAGCAGCTGATGGTCCACCATCCGCTGGGCGACCCTTCCTATCCAAATTTGAAGTCGATCCACGAATTCTCGATCCGTGCGAAGGATCTTGTGAAGATGCTGCTCGCCTATGCGCGCCAGCAGACCTTCAAGCGCGAAGTCTTCGCGGTGACAGACTTCATGACCGAATTCTCCATTCTCCTGCGTCAATTGCTGGACGAGCGGATCGAACTGGACGTCAAGCATGGCCGCGATGTGCCATACGTCAAGGCTGACAAGAACCAGCTGGAAAACGCGCTGTTCAATCTTGCCACCAATGCGCGCGATGCGATGCTGAGCCACAAGAATGGCGGCAAGCTGACGATCCGTACGGCGCGGGCGACTGGCAAGGAAGCTCAGGAGAAGGGCTTCTCCTTCGTCAATGATGGCGACTACATGCTGATTGAAGTGGAAGATACCGGCCACGGCATGCCGAAGGATGTCATGGACAAGATCTTCCAACCCTTCTTCACCACGAAAGAAGCGGGCGTTGGGACGGGTCTTGGTCTTGCGACTGTGTACGGCATTATCAAGCAATCCGGCGGCTATATCTGCACCACCTCTGGCGTGGGCAAAGGCACGACCTTCCACATCTACCTGCCAGCGCTGGCCGCCGAAGAGATTCCAGAGCCAGTGGATATGGCGCAGGTCGAGCACGCCGCGAGCCAGCCAGTGGATATTTCCGGCCGTGGTCGCATCCTGTTGATCGAGGATGAAGACGGTGTTCGCGGCATTGCGGCCTCTCTGCTGCGCTCGAGCGGCTATGAGGTTGAGGAAGCCTGCGATGGCGAAGAGGCAATGGAGATTCTGGAAGACAATCCGGAAAGTTTCGACCTCGTTATCTCAGATGTCGTCATGCCGGGTAAGGATGGTCCGACGCTGATCCGCGAGGCCAAGGAGTTGCTTGGCCATGCACGTGTGATCTTCATCTCTGGCTATGCAGAGCGCGATATTGCCAAGCAGCTGGATGATGACCGGGCAGTTTCCTTCCTGCCGAAACCGTTTACTGTTCGTCAGTTGGCAGAGCGTGTGAAGCAGGAGCTTGGCAGCCCGAAAAAAGAGGCCGCCTGAAGTTCACGCCCAATGTGACTGGAGAAGGGTGGCGAATTCCGTCGCCCGCTCTGCACAGGCCCAGTGCCCCGCACCGGTCTCCACGTGAAGTGGGACATTCCATCGCTCTGAAAACCGTTTGGCAACGGAAAGGTCAACATAAGGATCAGTCTCGCCCCAGAAAAGCTGTCCGCGCTGTGGCAGATTTGCGAGGCCGTTGACCCAGTCATCTGAAAACCGCAGTCCGTCGGCTGAGCGGTAAAGATCGAGGATGCTCTGCCGCATGGTCTTGTCAATCAGAGGAACTTCTTTCTTCGCGAGGCTTTTCGGCATGCCGCCAGCGATCATGGCGGGAAGAAGCCGCTTCTTGTTCCGCATGCCCAGCATAACCAACTCCCCCAGGATTGGTGTAGCCCAGCGGCGGGCCATGGCATGTCCACGATATTCGGGATCGATCACCGCGTTGGTAACGCACCAGGTGCGCACAAGATCCGGCCGCAGAGAGACGGCCCGCAAGGTCAGCAAGGCGCCCCAGTCATGGCCAACGATATCTATGCCTCCGCCAATGTCTTCCATCTGGCCGACAAGCCAATCTGTATAAGCTTCTTTCGTGGCAGAGAACCCGGCCGGACGGGCGCACCCAAAACCGGGCAGGGCAGGCGCACGATAGTCGTTTTCACTGAGGTCCAGCACGGAAATCAACGGTTCCCACAAATGCGGCGTATCCGGCACGCCATGAATGAAAAGTTTCATGCCTGACTCCCAAGCTGACTTGACAATAGGTGGATATTCCTATTTAGCGAGCAAGGCAATAGTTGGGAAAATTATCCCATGAAACATCGTGACATCTGGCGAGGCATTGATGCCCTGGCCGCTCATCATGGATTGACCCCATCTGGTCTTGCGCGGCGGGCCGGGCTGGACCCGACGGCGTTTAATCCGTCGAAGCGGGAGGCGGCGGATGGTCGTCCGCGCTGGCCGTCTACGGAGAGTCTTGCGCGTGTGCTGGATTCAGTTGGCAGTCGGTTTGAGGATTTCGCGGCGCTGGTCGATGGGCGGCGCGGCGCGATTGCGCCCTTGATTGGCTTTGCGCAAGCCGGGCAGGATGGCTTTTTTGACGATGCAGGGTTTCCGGTTGGGGGCGGCTGGGAAGAGGTTCGCTTTCCGGGGCTTGAGACCGAGTCTGTATATGCGCTGGAGATCAGCGGAGATTCGATGGAGCCAGCCTACCGCGCAGGGGATCGGATCATCGTCTCGCCGGGCTCCGAGGTGAAAATTGGTGACCGGGTTGTGGCGAAAACGCTGGAAGGTGAAGTGATGGCCAAAATCCTTGCGCGGCGGAATTCGCGCGCGGTGGAGCTTGCCTCTCTGAACCCGGCCTATCCCACGCGCAGTTTCAAGCCGTCCGAGATCGCCTGGATCGCCCGTATCCTCTGGGCCAGTCAGTAGGCGATCTATCGGCTGTCTACCTTTTTCGCATTCCATAATTGCATGAAGGCAGGGGGCGGGGAGGGGGTGAACTCTGTTTCCGAAAGTGCGTCGAGCGCGCGCTGCCTGTCGGTCTCGGTGAACGTTCCTGTGGTCAGGCAAAATTCGACAGAGTTTCCGTTTGGGTCTCTGGTATAGATCGAATGGCACCAGTTATGGTCGATTTCGAATACGTCCAGACCGGCTGCGAGCCATTTCTGTTTCCAGTCTTTCAGCTCCTGTTTCGAGTCAACGGAAAAGGAATAATGGTTCGTGCCCGGCGGCAGTTTGGCGGCGGCGTTGATGTCATACACATAGTCTTCGCTGCCCTCTGTGTCATGAAGTTCCCAGAAGGCGATAAACCGGCTGTCATCGCCATCCATGCGGTAAAAGAAATGCTTGCCCCAGCCTCCGGTCATGATGGGAGCAACTTCAACCTTTACCAGCTCAAACCCCATGATGCCTTCATAGAATGCGTGCGTTGCTTTCATGTCTTTCGCGGCGAGGGCGAGATGATGATAGGCCATGTTCAGTTTCCTCCCTTGTCGACCATCGACATGACGTCCGTGTTCGCATCTTTTGGTGCGGCTATCTCAACAATACGCTCATCCACATCATCATACTCCAGCTTCAGTGCGCGGCTCATGATCGCGTGCATCATATAGGTGCAGGTGATGTAGGTGAGCTCGAGAATTTCCTCATCCGACAGCCCGGACTTCAGCGCATCGAACACGCCATCCGGAATGCGGCCGCGCTGCAGGACAAGTCCGTCCGTATAGGCGAGAACTGCGCGCTCCAGCGGGCTGAAGCAGGATGCCACCTGCCAATGAGGTATGGCGGCGATCTGGTCTTCGGTGAGGCCGACGTCGCGGCTGGCCTTGCAATGCTGGGAAAAGACAAACTGTGAGCCAACGGCAAAGCCTGCGCGGGTCTGTCCGAGTTCACGCAGTTTCGGATCCAGCTTCCGATTTTTTGACCGGTAAAACTGAAACCCTTCAGTTGTGTGCTTGAATGCATCCGGCACGATGTTGAAAACAGTCCACCAGTTACCGGGCGTTCCGGTCTCGGTTCCAGGCTCCGCAATCGGGTCCCGTTCGCCGAACAGGATGTCAAAAATCCGGTTTGCGAACGGATTTTCCGCTTCGCGCCCCGCCTGTTTCAGTCGTGGCATCTGATATTCCTCCCGATGAGGAGTGTATCACCCGGAAACTAGAAGAACAGGCATGGCAGTGGGGCGTCACGTTGGGGAACGTAGTGGCTTGGGTGCGAATTTGGACAGGATTCCACCAACACCACATCACAGAGAGAGCGTGGAACGGGCGCGCATCGCTTTGTTCAACCCGCCCTACAGTATGCGGGTGGGAGGGACTGCCGCATTCTCTGCTTGCCGTGGGGTCATTTAGGCGTCACAAACGCTCCCCATGGATTGGGGTAAACTGAAATCTTTCCACGCGGCGGCAGAAGCTGGCAGCCTGACCTCGGCAGGGGAACGGCTGGGCATATCGCAGTCGGCTGTCTCGCGCCAGATTGCGGCGCTGGAAGAGGCGCTTGGCGTGTCCCTGTTCCAGCGGCATGCGCGCGGTTTGGTGCTGACCGATAGCGGGCACACCCTGTTCCGTTCGACCATGGAAATGGCCACCGCCGCGCAATCGGCGAATACGCTGCTGAAGGACCAACAGGAAACCCCGCAGGGTGAACTGATCGTAGCCGCGCCAGTGGCTTTCGGGTCCACCTGGCTTGTGCCGCGCCTTGGCGGGTTCATGCGCAAGCATCCGGACATGAATCTGGACCTTCGTCTTGATGACAGCCGCGAATATGATTTGCTGAAGCTGGAGGCCGAATGCGCCATCCGCCTGTGGGCTGCGGACAAGGCAGACCTTATCCAGCGCAAGCTGGGCACAGTTGCGACGAACCTTTATGCCTCGCCGGAATACCTCAAAGCCTATGGCATGCCCCGCACGCCGCAGGATCTGGATAATCACCGCATCATCGCCTATGGCGACGAAACTTCCATGCTGGATGTGATGAGCTTTGCCTGCCGGGTCGGTCGCGATGACAGCCCGCCACGCCAGGCCGCGCTGAAGGTGAACAATGTGTTTGCCATGTTGCGCGCGGTGGATGCTGGTCTGGGGATTGCGGATGTGCCGGATTACATGGCCGGGACAATGCCGCGCCTTGTGAAAGTGTTGCCGGAAACGGTCGGCCCGATCTTCGATCTCTACTTCATCTATCCGAGTGATTTGCGCCGTTCCAAGCGGATTGCGGCGTTTCGGGATTTCATCACCGCAGAGACCGAAATCCTGCGTCGTCCTGCTATGCGTCAGAATTAGTCAGAAATGCGACATTCATGCATAATTGCATGAAAGCTTTGCTGTCTCGTAGGTTGAAAACAGGGCTGGAGTGTTTATTTAACACGCATGCCAAGGGTCCCGGGCATTAACCCAATCCTTCCTCCGATTGGGCGTTTCCTCCCCCCTACGGGACCCGATACTTTACAGCCCGGCGCGTTAACTCGCTGCCGGGCCTTTTTTTGCGCGCAGTCCGGGGTTGTTCCGGTGGGCTCTTGCTGACCCATTCATTACACAAATGAAAGAGTGCCGCGCCTCAGCGGGACCGTCAAGCCCATGAAACGCGGCACTTGTTGTGCAGTGCAATATACAGGATGCGCCAGAGGCGCGGATTCCCTAGAGATTGGCGCGCAGCATCCAGGCGGTCTTCTCCGAGATGGCGGCGCGCTGCGTCATCAGATCGGCCGTTACGGCGTCGCCATTATCTTCCGCGATTTTCAGGCCGGCTTTCGCTGCGCGGCTGACCGCTTCATGACCTTTAACCAGGTTTTCGACCATCGTGTCAGCATCCGGAATGCCATTGTCCGGCTTGATCGTAGCTGGTTCGACCATCTCGCTGGCAGAGGCTGGGGCAAAATGGCCGAGCGCGCGGATGCGTTCAGCGATTTCGTCCAGCGCCAGCCACAGCTCATTATATTGTGTCTCGAACATGGTGTGCAGGCTGTTGAAGCGTGGGCCGGTCACGTTCCAGTGGTAGCCGTGCGTCTTGGAGTACAATGCATATGTCTCCGCCAGCAGGACGCGCAGGGCGTCGGCGGATGTGTTTCGGGCGTCGTCGTTCAGACCGATGTCTACAGGCATGAGGGGCTCCTTTGTGCTCTCTTGTTCAGCACGTAAGAACGGGGAAAGTTCCATTCAAATCAATACGTGGAACACCCGATATAGAGCCCCTCTATACCATTGGTTTATGACAGGTTCGCACAGAAGCGCTGGATGCGGGTCAGGGCTTCCTGCAGTGCCTCTGTGGAGGTCGCGTAGGATACGCGGAATGCTGGGGAAAGGCCGAAAGCTTCACCGAAGACGATGGCGACTTTTTCCTGTTCGAGCAGTTCGGAAGCAAAATCCTTGTCACTCTCAATGACTTTTCCGGAAGGGCCGGTCTTGCCGATCACGCCCGCGCAGGACGGGTAGACATAGAAAGCGCCTTCTGGCGTCGCGCAGGTGATGCCCTCGGCAGCGTTGAGGCCAGCCACGACCATGTCGCGGCGCTGTTGGTAAACGGCGCGTCGTTCGGGCAAGAAGTCCTGCGGCCCGTTCAGCGCTTCGACCGCGGCCCACTGGCTGATGGAGCAGGGATTGGATGTGGTCTGGCTGATCACCTTGCGCATGGCTGTGATCAGCTTTTCCGGTCCGCCAGCATAGCCGATGCGCCAACCCGTCATGGCATAAGCCTTTGACACGCCATTCACGGTAAGCGTCCGCTCGAACAGTTTCGGTTCGACCTGCGCGATCGTGAAGTACTCAAAATCGTCATAGACGAGGTGCTCATACATGTCGTCGGTCAGCGTCCAGACATGCGGGTGGCGCAGCAGCACATCGGCCAGGCCGCGCAGCTCTTCCTTCGTATAGGCGGCGCCAGTCGGGTTGGACGGTGAGTTCAGCAACAGCCATTTGGTGTTCGGCGTGATTGCAGCTTCCAGCGCTTCCGGCGTCAGCTTGTAATTGGCGTTCGGTCCGCAGGCGACCGGCACGGGCGTGCCGCCTGCCATCAGCGCCATGTCGGGATAGGACACCCAATATGGCGCCGGGATGATGACTTCGTCGCCGGGATTTAGCGTCGCGACAAAGGCATTATAGATGACCGGCTTGCCGCCCGGCGCGATATGGATCTGGCTCGGCGTATAGGTCAGGCCATTCTCGCGCTGGAATTTGGCGCAGATTGCTTCTTTCAGTTCCGGAATTCCATCGGCGGGTGTGTACTTGGTTTTGCCATCGCGGATCGCCTGCATGGCGGCTTCCTTGATATTGTCCGGCGTATCGAAATCCGGCTCGCCCGCTCCGAGGCCAATCACATCATGTCCGGCCCGTTTCAGTTCATTCGCTTTTGTGGTGACGGCGATAGTGGCGGAAGGCTTTACGCGGTCCAGGGCTTCAGAAAGGCGAAGGGTTTCAGACATGAGTATTTCCTGTGCGTGTCATGCTCGGCTGGCGTTTGCGTCGGCTTAATCCTGCGGCTGGCGCGCGGCAAGAGCCGGGCAGGGGGAAAACCGCCGCAGCCGGGAAAATTCCTTTCCAATGCCTGAATCGAATGCGGTAAATTCATATGCCGGTCTAGGGCTGGATTTTAGCCATGTGTGAGACACTCCTCGTTCCTGAAACAAGCATGAAAGCGTTCCCAGGACGGGAATTTGCGGGGAGACATGAGCGTATCACTGGACATGAGTTTGCTGAATGCGATGCTCGACAAGATCGCGGAAGTGGCAAACGATATCATTCTGGACGTCACCGATTGGGTCGACCATCTCTCTGACATGGAGAAAGTCTTCTTCATGGCGGTGTTCATTGCGCTGTTGTTCTTCCTCATTCTCGTGAAGGCGGCGAACCGCAAGCATACGCCAAAGAAGGGGCGGTCCTTCGTATCGTCTATCGTGCTGGTTATGCTGTTCAGCTTCGGCGCGGGCTGGATGCTGGATTCCCGGTTTGCGCTTCATCACATGTTGAACTTCGGCTAAGGCTCGCATCCGGCGGAAAGCCGGACTATCTGTTGAGTTATGGACCCGACTGATTCCGGCGCGACGTCCCTGCGGGGCATCGATGTCATCAAAGACAATCTGAAAAGGCTGCCGAGCAAGCCCGGCGTGTATCGCATGTTCGGCGAGCATGATGACGTGCTCTATGTCGGCAAAGCTCGAGACCTGAAGGCACGTGTGTCGAACTATGCGCGGCTGGGCGGTCATACGCAGCGAATTGCGCGCATGATCTCCATGACCAAGCGGATGGAATTCGTCGTCACAGAGACCGAGACTGAGGCGCTGCTGCTCGAGGCCAGTCTGATCAAAAGCCTGAAGCCCCGCTTCAACGTTTTGCTGCGCGACGACAAATCCTTCCCCTACATTCTCATCCGTCGCGATCATGAAGCCCCGCAGATAAAGAAGTATCGTGGTTCGAAGATGGATCAGGGGGACTATTTCGGTCCGTTCGCCAGCGCGGGATCCGTGATGCGCACGCTCGATACGCTGCAAAAGGCGTTCCTTCTGCGCACCTGTGAGGACAGCGTCTACAGTGTCCGCACCCGACCCTGCATGCTGCACCAAATCAAGCGTTGCGCTGCGCCCTGCGTCGATTTGATTTCGACCGAGGATTATCAGGCGCTGGCCGATCAGGCGGCAGATTTCCTGCGCGGGAAGGGGGCAGACCTTCAGAAGCGCCTTGCGGCAGACATGGAAGCAGCTGCGGAGGAAATGGAATTTGAACGCGCGGCGCGATTGCGAGACCGGATTCGCGCGCTGGCCCATGTGCGCGCCAGCCAGGATGTGAATCCGGAAGATATTGAAGAGGCAGATGTATTCGCCATCGAGATGGATGGCGGCGTATCTTGCGTGCAGGTCTTCTTCATTCGCGCCGGGCAGAACTGGGGCGCGACGGCGCATTATCCGCGTCACGAACGGGAACAGACACCAGAGGAAGTGCTGTCAGCCTTTCTTGTGCAATTCTACGACAAGCGCCCACCGCCGAAACTGATTCTTGTCAACAAATTGCCGAATCAAGCCGAGTTGATTGGGGAAGCGCTTGAGCTGAAGGCCGGGCGCAAGGTTGAGGTGCGCCGACCGGAGCGCGGTGGCAAGAAAGACCTTGTGGCTCAGGCTTCGCGCAACGCGGGAGAAGCCCTGTCGCGCAAATTGGCCGAAACGGCGAGCCAGGCGCGCCTGCTGGCGGAAGTGGCGAAAGTGTTCGAGTTGGACGCCTCGCCGGACCGGATCGAGATTTACGACAACTCCCACATCCAGGGCTCAAACGCCGTAGGCGGAATGGTTGTTGCCGGACCGGAAGGCTTCATGAAGAACGCCTATCGCAAGTTCAATATCAAGGACACGGCCATCGAACCTGGCGATGACTATGGCATGATGCGCGAAGTGATGCGGCGTCGTTTCTCTCGCGCCCTGAAGGAACGCGAAGAGGGCAATGGTGCAAACTGGCCGGACCTGGTTTTGATTGATGGCGGTTTGGGACAGCTGAACGCCGTGATCGAAGCGCTAGCCGAAATTGGTGTGACCCCGGAGGACGTGAACCTCGTTTCCATCGCCAAGGGTGTGGACCGAAATGCCGGTCGGGAGCAGTTTTTCCGGCCGGGCCGCGCGCCTTTCAAACTGCCGGAAACAGCTCCGGTGCTCTACTATCTCCAGCGCCTGCGCGATGAGGCTCACCGCTGGGCCATCGGTGCGCACCGGGCAAAGCGGTCCGCCGCGATCAAATCCTCCCCGCTGGACGAGATTGAGGGCGTCGGCCCAGCGCGCAAGAAAGCCCTGCTGCACCATTTCGGGTCGGCCAAGGGAGTCTCGCGGGCTAAAGTGGCCGATCTGATGGCCGTAGAAGGTGTCAGCGAGGCGCTGGCAGAACGCATCTGGGGCCACTTCAACAGCGGCTAGGATTTCGCGGGAGCGAAGCGCGACGTCAGGTTTTCGATGTAGCTTTCCAGCAAATGGACCAGTTCATCTTCCAGAACTTCAGGATTGAGGTCCAGCTCCGGCTCGGCAGCCGCGGCGCGCAAGAGCTGCACAACCGTGTGGGTCAGGATGAAGGCCGCTTCGCGCCCGTGTGGGAAGTCGAAGCTCAATTGTCCGCTGACAGAGTCCAGAAAGGCGAAGTGCTGACGGCTCATCACATCGCTGCCGCCTGAGCGGAAGAGGGCATCCGACAAAATCAACCGCGTCTGGTGTGACCCGGTCGGTCCGTTCATGAGGGCCCGAATGATCGCCCGGACGGCAGATGTTTCCGGGTTTTCGAGCACGAGTTCGGTGATCTTCTTGCGCACATTATCGCTTTGGCGCTGACTGAGCGCAAAGAGGATGGCCTCGCGATCAGAAAAATACTGATACAGCGTGCCGATGCTGACGCCCGCACGCTCAGCGATGCGATTTGTGGTTAATTTCGTGAGACCGCTCTCTTCCAAAAGCTGAAACGTTGCTTCGAGAATTGCTTCAACAGTGGCCTGCGCACGCGCTTGCCTTGGTTTTCTTCTAGACTTTTCAGTCACTTATAGTCCTCAATCCGAAATCTGACCCATCGTTTGCGATGCGAGTGGAAAATATGAGGATTGCTTACATTATGTATCTGGAACTGCAAGTAATACGACAGGAACAGTCTGATGCACCCATCGCTCGCCCAGGTTCAGGAGCGGATTGCCTGCCAGAAAACCGCTCTGCCGGTGATGTATGGTGACGTGGATTTTTCCGCAACTCCGGAACGCTATACAGAGCAGGTCGAAGACAGTTCCCTGCCAAAATCACTGCGCCACCTGCCGCCACCGCCCGCCGACATGAAGGAGCGTGTGAAGGCGTACACGATGCTGGGGGACATTACAGCGGATGCCTACGCGTCGCTGATGGGAGAATACGGGTTTAAGCGTCTGGTCGACATGCTGACGACGGCGTGTGACCACGGCATCGACGCTGTGCCGGATGCGCCGAAGGAACTGGTCGCGCTGATCGAGGAAATGGAAACCCGGCCGGACTGGCTGGACATGGACCTTGTGCGGGAAGGGGCGCGACTGAACCGCCTGCCGATGGCAGTGACATCGCCCTGGATGATCCGGGGAGCGTTTCTGGCAACTTTCCTCAACAAGTATACCGCCCTGCCAATGGCGATGACCGGCACCCTGGGTCATTCCACGGCCTCCCGCCGTGTGAACGAAACCGCGACCTTCTTCACTGTGACGACCTTGCCGGGCGCGCTGGAGCCGCGCGGTGAAGGGTTCAAGGCCGCCGCCATGGTGCGCCTGATGCATTCCATGGTCCGGTTCAATATTCTGCGCCGCATGAAAAGCTGGGATAAATCCGTTTACGGCATTCCGGTGCCGCAAGTGGACCAGATGCCAGCCGGACTGATCGACGTGTTCCTTCTGGCTTATCAGATGCTGGATGAAGGACGGACCGAGTTTACCGCAGAAGAGCGCGCGCGGGTCGAGTTCAGCCGCTATCGTTGTTACCTGCTAGGCTTGCCGGAAGACCTGTTGATGGACACACCGCAAGGCATCGTCGACATCATGAATGCGCGGGGCGCATCAATCCGCGAAGGCTTTGACGACAAGACGTGTGGAACTTTGGTGCGCGCGACGCTGGACGCATATTTGCCGCCGGATCAGAAAGTGGGGCATCGCATCTTCAATGCCCTGGAAAAGCGGCTCGCCCGGCTTGTCCTGGTGAAGCATTTCCTGAACGGGGACAGTGATCGCGCCCGGGAGATTGGCGTGCCCGTTGGCGCAAGTGAATATGCTGTCGCGGCGGTACTGTTTCCCTATATTGCGACCAAGATGGCGCTCTACCGGTTTGCGCTGTCCGTGCCCGGATTGCGCAAAATGGCCGATCGTCGCCTGACTGCGCGCATTCGCCGCCTGCTGAAACGCTACGGCCATGCCGAGTTCACATCGAATGCTGAAGCTTACCGTCCTGCAGTACCCGCGACTGCATGACGGTGGGAGGGGAGTTTGATGCCTCCCGCGGGTTTGCCTGGGGGCGGGGGGCATCAAACGTTTTCCACGAGAGACCAACTCCACAGACCTGAATGATCGCCCGCATCCGCGCGGCGAGGGTTCGCTTTCATGTTCATCGGCTGATTTGGTGGGTTGAACCTGCGCTGAGGAATCCCTAAAAGATACACTATAACATTTTGGGGTGTTCTCAGGTGAAAATTCAGAAAACAGATACGATGGCGGTTGGTCTTTCAGGCCTGTGCCTGGTGCATTGTCTGGCCTTGCCAGTGCTTGGCTCGGTCATGCCATTGATGACAACGGTGGCGGAGGCCGAATGGGTGCACAAGGCGTTGGTCATGATTGCGCTGCCGATTGCGCTTCTGGCATTCACGCAGACCCGCCGCCCCACGACTCGTCTGGTCTTCGGCGCCTTGGCCACATTTGGGGGCGCGTTGCTGGTTGCGGGCGCCTTTGTAGAGTCCCTGCACGATTACGAAACGCATCTCACCGTCATAGGCGCGTGCTGCCTTGCTGGCGCGCACCTGTTTCGCTGGAACAGGCACCAGCAACACTAGGTTTCTTCTGTGGGCGTGTGGATCAGTCGCCCTCATCCATGGCGACGATGATCTGCGCATAACCTTCCGACAATCGTTTCATGTTGTCGACGGCAAGGCGCTCATTCGTGCCGTGGAATCCGTTCAGATCTGTCGGGTTGAGAACGGAAGGTGCAAACCGGTAGACGCTATTGGTGATCGCGCTGGCATAGCGCGCATCCGTGGCGCCAAGAACAAGACCCGGCGCGACTGGCGCTCCGTTTCCAGCCGCTTCTGCCACACTGGCCAGAACGGCGTACGCCTTGTTGTCCGTTGGTGAGACGGGCGAGGCTTCACTGCCACTGATCCCGCCATCAGAGACGGTGACTTCGATCCCCTTGATGTCGGATGTTACATCCTTCACGTGCTGGATGACATCTTCCACAGTGTTGTTCGGATGGACCCGGAAGTTTACTGTCGCCATGGCGCGTTGGGCCAGCACGTTTTCCTTGGCGGACCCAACAAGCATGGTCGGTGCGGTGGTCGTGCGGATCATGGCGTTGCCGGCAGGAATGCCCGCCATTGCAGATTCGACCGAACCTCCGAACAGCCACAGATTGGCGAAGGCCATTTTCTGCGTGAATGGCAGGTCAGGTGCAGATACTCGGAACAGGTCTGAGACCGGAGGTTTCGAGAAGTCGGCAGGCATCTGGTTCTCGTCCAGTGCCACAATCGCACGGGCCAGGCGGACAGCTGCGGAATCGCGCGGAGGCGTTGAAGAATGCCCACCTTCGGCAAGTGCAGTCAGGGTCAGCGTCAGGTACCCCTTCTCAGAGATGCCGATGAAGGCCATCGGCTTGCCAGTCAGGGGAGAGGGGTCGACGATTGCGAAGCCTTCATCCAGCGCCATGACCGGCGTGACGCCGCGAGATTTCAGAAGGGCGATACCTGCTTCTGCGCCACTTCCCGAGATTTCTTCATCGTGTCCAAACATGAAATAGACGGTGCGCTTTGGCTGGAAACCATCGGCGGCCAGCGCGTCTGCGGCTTCCATCAGGGCGACGAGGCTGCCCTTGTCGTCAAGCGCGCCACGCCCGTAGACGTAACCGTCCACGATCTCCCCCGCAAACGGCGCGCCGGTCCAGTCGTCTTCCGTGCCAATGTTCACGGGCACAACATCCTGGTGCGCCATCAGCAATAGGGGGTCGAGCGAGCTGTCCGTGCCTTGCCAAGTGTAGAGCAGTGTCAGTGTACCGGGCACGAGTTCCTTGCTCATGGCGCTGTGCGCGGCGGGATAAGTTGTCTCCAGCCAGGCGTGCAGGTCCAGCCACGGACCTTTCTGTCCGGGGCGTGGGTCACCCGCGGCGACTGTGATGGTGCGGAACTGGATTGCTTCGCTCAGATGCGTTGCCGCGCTGTCTGCCGACACCGTTGGCACTGTAGGAAGGTCAACACGTTCGCCCGACGCCGCGCCGCCATAGGTAAAGGTGCGGAACACGACGATTGCAACAAGAATCACGACCAGCGCGACAAGGCCCAACAGGATTTTCTTCAGCATCGGGTTTGCTTCCTCCAAACGTATCTTTCTTCCCGTGTCAGGCCCGACCGCCGCGACGTCAAGCTTTGTGCAAATAAAAAAATGACTTGGCCGTCACGTTTTTCGCGGGCAGGCTGAGCCCATGACTGACGCACGTGGCCCGCGCCTGTCCTTACCGAGAGTGCTTGCTTTCTCCTCGCTCAGCATACCGCTGGCAGGGGTGGGATTGCCCTTGGCCGTCTATCTCGCGCCGCTCTATGCGAACGAGGTGGGGCTAGGGCTGGAGCTGACAGGATTCCTGTTCATGGTGCTCCGCTTCTGGGACATCACGACCGATCCGATCATGGGCTTTGTGGTGGACCGCTATCGCAGCCCGTGGGGACGCGTGCGCCACTGGATCGTGCTCAGCGTTCCACTACTGGGGATCGCGACCTACTTCATTTACATGCCGGAACGGGGGGCAGGGCCGGCCTACTTCGTGGTGTGGATGATCCTGTTCTATGTCGGGTTTACCCTCTTGCAGACGGCGCGATCAGCCTGGGTTCCGGCCATTGCAACAGACTATGACGACCGTTCGCGCTTCTTTACCTGGGCGGAGGTGATCAGCATCGTCTCCATGCTGGCCCTGCTGGCCGTCCCTGCAATCCTGGCGGTGTCGGGTTTTGAAGTCGACCGGTTCGGACAAGTGGCCGTGATGGGGTGGGCCTTGCTCATCTCGTTGCCGATTGTCGCCTTCCTGTCGTGCACATTCGTTCCCGACAATCCGATGCGGGGCGACCGGGGCGAAGCCATGAAGTTTGACCTCAAGGCCATGATCGCGGCCCTGAGAAACAAGTTTCTCGGTGTCGTCCTCTCGATGGAATTGCTGGTGGGAACGGCTGTGGCCATCACCGCATCAAACTATCTGTTCGTTGCGGAATACGTGTTCGGCCTGTCGGATTCCATGGCCAGCGTCATCCTCATGATCTTCTTCTCGACGGCGGTCGCGGCGCTTCCGCTATGGCTGAAATTCTCGGCGATGACGGAGAAGCACACAGCCTTCCTCTGCGCCGTCATCATGGGGATGGCCAGTTACATCATTTACTATATTGCCGGTCGTTCAGGGGGCGGTTTCGGCGCGTTGCTTGTCGGTGCGCTCGTCAATGGTGCGGCTTTCAGCGCCCCTGTCGTGATCGCGCGCTCCATGGCGGCGGATGTGGTGGAGTATCAGGCTGCGCGTTCCGGGGAGAACCGGGCCGGCATTTATTATTCCCTGCTGACCAGTGCCTACAAGATCGGCAGCAGCCTTGCGTTCGGCATCGGATATTTCGTTCTCGGCCGGGTCGCCGGGTTCAAGCCGGGAACAGTCAATTCACCAGACGCCTTGCATGGCCTGTTGCTGGTTTTCTGTGTCTTGCCATTCATCCTGTACGGGCTCGCAGCACTGGTCGCATCGCGCTACACGCTGACCCGAGCCATGCAGCAGGACATCAGCAAAAGCCTCGACCCGCGCGGGCCTGAGATGCTGGACTAGAACCCGCCGCCTTTGGCCAGCCATTCGGCCTCTTCAGGTGTCGTCTCCCGGCCGAGCGCAGCATTGCGGTGCGGGAAGCGCCCGAATTTCTCAATCACTTTCAAATGCTGGATAGCGTAGTCGTATGTGTTCTCAGCAAAGCTGCGATAGTCAGGCCGGGCATCTTCGGCCAGTTTCTTGAATACAGCGACGCTTTGCTTCTGGTCCTCCAGAACCTCCGAATGCTCCAGCGGCAGATAGAAAAATACGCGTTCAGTCTCGCAGAGCTTTTCGTCCTCCTTCAGTGCTAGCCCGTCCTTGCACAGACGAAGCGCCAGCGAATCCTGATGAAACGCTCGTGCGTCGTTCCGGAAAAGGTTGCGGCTGAACTGATCAAGCACGATGATGGCGGCAAGGCGTCCACGCGGGCCTTCGGCAGCCCAGTCATCCGCGAAGGGCAGGTGAGAGGCGTCCTCTAGCAGGTGCAGGAACTTATCCCGGATTTCGGCATCCGTTGCGTCAGATTTTCCGAACCAGAGCTTGTGCTTTTCTTCAAGTCCGTCGACGGAGTTTGGCGTGTTCCCCAACCAATAGTCCAGTACGTCTGCGGGCGTCGGGATCTTCGTCATTCTGCTGGCCTCCGGGCAACGATCATATAGTTCACCTTCGTGTCGCCAGAGAGTTTCCAGCTGTCGCCTAGCGGATTGTACGACACGCCAATCGGATCCTCTGTTATCAGTCCGGACGCGGTGAGTCCGGCATCGGCTTCTTCGGGCGTCACGAATTTCGACCAGTCATGCGTGCCGCGCGGCAACCAGCCAAGCACATATTCTGCACCAATCACTGCCGTGGCGAGCGCCTTCGCCGTGCGGTTCAACGTGGCAACAATCATCAGGCCGCCTGGCTTTACCAGCCCGCCGGTATCTTTCAGGAATTGGTGCGGGTCTGCGACATGCTCGACCACTTCCAGATTGAGAACAATGTCGAACTTCGGCTCGCCTGCTTCGATCAGCCCTTCGGCGGTGCCGGCTCGATAGTCGATTTGCAGCCCCTGTTCCTGTGCATGGGTCAAGGCGGTCTTGATGTTCGCTTCAGAGGCGTCGACGCCGGTGACGGACGCACCAAGCCGGGTCATCGGCTCGCACACCAGTCCGCCGCCGCAACCAATATCCAGCAAGCGCAGGTCTTCCAGTGGGCGTTTTGCGTTGGGCGAGATGTTGAAATGCTGTTCCGCAGTCTCGCGGATGAAGCGAAGTCGAACGGGGTTGAACTTGTGGAGCGGTCGGAACTTGCCACGCGGATTCCACCAGTCTGCTGCCATTGCTGAGAACTTGGCGACTTCGTCCGGATCAATGCTCGGCGTGGCGGGGGCGTCGTTCACCCTGTCTTTTGCTACTGTCATAGTTCAAGAAACCTGTTTGATCCGGCGGGGAACACCCCCTATGGAGAGCGAATATAGTGGGATATCCCAAGAAGACGACAGGTTATGGGGCGAAATGGCGCGCACGGTTCTGAAATTTGGTGGCACATCGGTCGCAGACCTCGACCGCATCGCGAATGTCGCAGACATTGTGGCAGATCGCGCGGCAAAGGGCGAGCACATGGCTGTCGTCGTGTCTGCCATGTCGGGCGAAACGAACAAGCTGGTCGGCTATGCCGAGGGCGCGGCGGGGGATAATCTGCCACGCGAGCAATTCGACGATGAATACGATGTCGTGGTTGCTTCAGGTGAACAGGTTACTGCGGGTCTTCTGGCTTTGGCCCTGCGCCGTCGAGGCCTGAAAGCGCGCAGCTGGCTTGGATGGCAATTGCGCCTGAAAACCAATAAGAGCCACGGCCGCGCGCGGATCATGGGCTTTGACGATTCCATGCTGCCGGATGCGGTGGATGCGGGGGAAATCGCCGTTATTGCCGGTTTCCAGGGGGTAACCGATGATGAACGTGTCGCCACGCTCGGCCGGGGCGGTTCCGATACCAGCGCCGTGGCTGTGGCTGCTGCGCTGAATGCGACCGTTTGCGACATCTATACGGATGTCGACGGTGTTTATACGACCGATCCGCGGATCGTGCCCAAGGCGCAACGGATCGAGAAAATCTCGTTTGAGGAGATGCTGGAACTCGCATCCCTCGGTGCCAAGGTTCTGCAGACGCGTTCTGTAGAAATGGCGATGAATCACAATGTGCCTGTCCGGGTGCTGTCCAGCTTTTTGAAGCCTGGTGAGCCCAATCCCGGAACCATTGTCTGCTCAGAGGAAGAAATCGTGGAAAAACAGGTTGTTAGCGGCGTTGCCTATTCACGGGATGAAGCCAAGGTCACGCTCTACGGAGTTCCGGACAAACCAGGTATCTCCGCCAAGATCTTCTCTGCCCTTGCACGGGCTGGCGTGAACGTGGACATGATCGTCCAGGCGCAGGCACGTGGACCTGAGCAGGCCAACATGGTGTTCACCTGTACCGATCGGGACAGCCCGATTGCGCGGGATACGCTGGAAGGCATGCACGAAGAAATCGGGTATGAGCGCCTCGAAGTCGTGCGCGATGTTTCCAAAATCTCCATCGTGGGCGTGGGAATGCGCAGCCATACCGGCGTTGCAGAGACCATGTTCAAGGCATTGTACGAAAAAGGCATCAACATCGATGTTATTTCCACGTCCGAGATCAAAATCTCTGTATTGATCGGGGATGCCTACACTGAGCTTGCCGTTCGGGCACTTCATACCGCATTCGGCCTTGACGCTGCCTGACAGAGGCTGCGACAAACAGGCTGACCATGCCTTATAATCTGCCCGCGACGCGACTGCTGATGAACCGGCTCCGCCAGGTCATGGCGGAGGAAGGCGAAACACGTTCGCGGCTCGACAAGGTTGTAAGGCTGATTGCCTCCACAATGGTTGCAGATGTCTGCTCCATCTATTTGCGGTTGCAGGATGGCGGCCTGCTGCTGATCGCTACTGAAGGTCTGAAAGCTGACGCGGTCGCCGCAACGCGCCTCACCGCGAATGAAGGGCTTGTCGGTCTTGTTGCGCGTCGCGCTGAGCCGATGGCCATTCAGGACGCGCCGCGTCATCCATCCTTTTCCTACCGACCAGAGACCGGAGAAGACCCGTTCCACGCCTTTCTTGGCGTGCCGATCCTGCGTGGTGGCCGCGTCATTGGCGTGCTGACCGTCCAGAACCGCACCGAGCGGGCCTATGATGATGAAGAAGTCGACAATTTGCAGACCATTGCAATGGTGCTCGCAGAGATCGTCGATCGCATCAATCCGGACGCCCTGAACAATGGCGGCACGGATGAGAAGCGAGAGCGCAACACTGCGTCACTGGAAGGGCGTGTGTTCTGCGAAGGGCTCGGCTATGGCCGCGCCGTTTTGCATGATCCGGTCGTGCCCGCCGCAAAATTCTTCGCAGCGGATCAGGTGACGGAAAGCCATCGCCTGTCGGAAGGTATGGCGGAACTCAAGGCCTCGATTGATCGCATGATGTCGCTCGACGGCGCCGCACTTGGCGAAGACCCGCGCGATGTGATGGAGACGTATCGGCTGCTAGCGCATGACCCGTCATGGGCCGAGAAGCTGCAGGAAGGCGTGAAGTCCGGCCTCTCGGCAGAGGCTTCGGTAGATCGTGCCCGCCGCGAACACCGCGCCCGCCTGCAAAGTGCGCGTGACCCCTACCTGCGAGAGCGCCTTCACGATCTCGAAGATCTCGACAACCGGTTGCTGCGCATCCTTGGCGGGGAAGAGGGCAAGCCGCAAATCAGCGAAGAACGTAGCGTTCTCGTCGCCCGGCGTCTGGGGCCTGCCGAGTTGCTGGAATACTCCAACACGGGCCTGCGGGCGATTCTTATGGAAGAGGCGGCGGCGTCCTCTCATGCCGCAATCGTGGCGCGCGCGCTTGGTATCCCCACGCTCGGCGGCATCAAGGGGCTGACAACGCGGATTGATCAGGGGGACTGGGTGATCGTGGATGCCGAAGAAGGCACGCTGCACATTCGCCCGGATGACTCTCTGTACGATGCGTACAAGGGTCGAGTCTCCCTCCGCTCGGAACGTCAGGCGGCCTATGCTGCCTTGAAGGATCTGCCCGCGCGCACGAAGGACGGGACCGATGTGTCCCTGATGCTGAATGCAGGCCTGGAGCTGGATCTCGACATGATGAAACAGGCAGGCGCCGATGGGGTCGGCCTGTT
The DNA here is from genome assembly GCF_000682715.1 of Hyphomonas atlantica corrig. Taxonomy (GTDB): domain Bacteria; phylum Pseudomonadota; class Alphaproteobacteria; order Caulobacterales; family Hyphomonadaceae; genus Hyphomonas; species Hyphomonas atlantica. Next base: position 238,183 of record NZ_AWFH01000012.1, read on the forward strand.
CCGGACTGAGTTCCAGTTTCTTGTGTCTGAGTCCCTGCCGCGGGTAAACGACCAGATCGAGCTCTACAAGACGGTGCTCGACAAGGCTGAAGGCAAACCGGTCGTCTTCCGCACTGTGGATCTCGGCGGCGACAAGGTGCTGCCCGCGCTGAATCTGCAGCGGGAGGAAAACCCGGCCCTCGGATGGCGCTCCATCCGGTTCGCGCTCGACCATAAGGGCCTGTTCCGCCGTCAGTTGCGGGCACTCGTTCGCGCGGCAGGGGATCGCCCGCTGACCGTCATGTTCCCGATGGTGACCGTGGTTTCCGAATTCGAGGAAGCGCGGGATCTGTTGATGAAGGAAGTGGAATGGTCTGCGCAGCGCACGGGCCGCACCCCGGCTAAAGTAGAAGTTGGTGTGATGCTTGAGACGCCGGCGCTTGCCTATGGGCTGAAGGAACTGGCCGGAAAGGCATCGTTCCTTTCGGTCGGGACGAACGATTTGATGCAGTTCTTCTTCGCCGCAGATCGGATGACGCCGCATGTGTCGGAACGCTACGATCTGGTGTCACCCAGCGGCCTGCGTTTCCTGAAAGAGGTATCGGATTCCTGCAAGACGCACGGCATCCGCATGTCGGCCTGTGGCGAGGCGACCGGAACGCCGTTGTCAGCGCTCTGCTTCGTCGCGCTCGGATTCACTGCATTGTCGATGTCGGCAGGATCTATTGGACCGGTCAAGCAAATGATAAGGTCCTTGGATCTGCAGGCGTTCCAGCCGGACTTTCTGGCTGCGCTGGATGCGCCCGAGCAGGATTTCCGTAACCAAGTGTTAGCCTTGGCAGCCGATCATGGGATCGAGCTTTCTGATGGTTAATACGCTCTGGCCCATATAATCACCACATTCATGGACCAGATATTGCGGTGCAGGGAGGGGACCCCCTCGCTGTATCGATAAGCTGGATGAATATGGCACACGACGATTTGACCCGCGAAGATCTTGTTGAAACCGGCCCGGAAACGGCTGCGCCGAGCGCTGATGGCGTGAGCGCGCATGAGCGGGCAATGGAGATCTTCAAGGCGCGCGAGTTTGAAGGCGAGGCCCTGCGCATGGGTCAGGTCCTGCGCCGCGTGCGTGAGACGCTGGGCCTTGAGATTGCGGACGTGTCTCGCGATACGTTGATGCGCAAGGACTATCTGATGTGGATCGAGCGTATGGAAGTCGGTGAACTTCCAGGCGGCGGTTATCTGACCGCGATCCTCAACACCTATGCCAAATATCTGAAGCTTCCCGAAAAAGAAGTCATTCGCGTTTACAGTCAGGAATGCGGCGCGGTGCAGGAAGTGCAGAATGATGCTCCAGTTCCGAAGATTGGCGAGATTGGCCCGGAGAAGTCGAGATGGCCGCTCGCTGTCGCTGCGGCGGCACTTCTGGTCGTATTGGGGGCGGGCGCGATTGGCGTTTCGCAACTGGTTCGCCCAAATGTGGAGCTTGAGCCCCAGGCTGGCGTCGTCGCCGTGAATGGCGCGCGCGACAGCCTGTTTGCAGATGTTGAAACGTCCAAACGCCCGGCACCGAAGGATTTGCCCCTGGAGCTGGTCGCCGTGAAGCAGGGCTGGCTGGAAGTGCGCGGCGCGGATGGCACGATCTTCCGCAGCCGTGTGATGGCTGAGGGTGAGAGCTATTTCCCGCGCCTCAATGCAGGCTGGACGGTTTCCGCGCGTGATGGCAGCGCGTTTGAATGGCGCGTTGGCGATGTAACGGTCGGTCCCCTCGGACCAGAAGCAACTCCGGTCTTTTCCGCCAGTATTGATGAACAGATCAGCCGCGCAGCAGATGCGGCGGCCCCGGCGATGGCTGCCAATGGCGGCAACAAGGCGTCGCGCTAGGCTTGCCATGCGTCGCCGGACCGGCCATGTGATGCACGACAGTCACCGGACAGGACTTCGCGCCCATGTCTCATAATGCCATTCGTCCCTGGCGCAGCATCGAGCGCCGCAAATCGCGTCAGATCCGCGTAGGCAATGTATTGGTTGGCGGAGACGCGCCAATCGCGGTTCAGACCATGACAAATACGCCGACAGAAGATGCGGCGGCAACGATCGCGCAGATCGAGCGTGCCGCTGAGGCAGGCGCGGACATTGTGCGCGTTTCCTGCCCAACGGAGGAATCAACGGCGGCGATGCCGGAGATTTGCCGGGCAAGCCCGGTGCCGATCGTGGCGGACATTCACTTCCACTATAAGCGCGGTATTGAAGCAGCTGACGCTGGTGCGGCCTGCTTGCGGATCAATCCCGGCAATATCGGGTCTCCTGCGCGAGTGAAGGAAGTGGTTGCCGCGGCGCGGGCCAATGGCTGTTCCATTCGGATCGGCGTGAATGGCGGATCTCTGGAGCGTCACCTGCTGGAAAAATATGGTGAGCCTTGTCCGGATGCGATGGTCGAAAGCGCTCTGGACCATGCTCGCATTCTCGATGATCTCGGCTTCCACGAATACAAGATTTCGGTGAAGGCCTCAGACATGTTCCTGACGGTCGCGGCGTATCACCAGCTGGCCGAGGCGACGGACGCGCCGTTGCATCTCGGCATCACGGAGGCTGGCGGCCTGCGGACGGGAACAGTGAAATCTTCCATCGGTATGGGGACATTGTTGTGGTCCGGCATCGGTGACACGATCCGCGTCTCGCTCTCTGCTGATCCGGTGGAAGAGGTGAAGGTCGGCTTCGAAATGCTGAAGTCACTGGGCCTGCGTACCCGCGGCGTGAACATCATCGCCTGCCCAAGCTGCGCGCGTCAGGGGTTCGACGTGATCAAGACAGTTGAAACACTGGAACAGCGCCTAGCCCATATTTCAGAGCCCATCTCGCTCTCCATTATCGGCTGTGTCGTGAACGGCCCCGGTGAAGCCGCCATGACCGATCTCGGCTTTACCGGCGGTGGCAAGGAAAGCGGAAAGATGTTCGTGTCCGGTCGACCGGACCATAATGTGTCGAATGCCGACATGGTCGAGCATATCGTCGAGCTGGTCGAGAAGAAGGCCGAACGCCTGAAAGCCCAGCGGGAGGCTGCTGAGACCGTCGCGGCGGAATAGGCACCGTCTTCAGTCGTAGAAGCACTTTTCCGTCCCGTCGCCCTGATCATAGCAGCGTGGCTCGTTCGACGTTGGCGGGGTATAGGTCGGCTTCGGCACCGTGCCTTCATAGCCTGCATTGTAGCCGCGATCCTGATCAGAATAGGTCCCATTGAAGGTCTGGGTGGTGCCGCCCGTATAGGGATTGCGACCTGAATTCAGATAGGTCCACTCTGCGACCAGGCTGCACTCATAGCTGGAAGATCCGAATGTGCGGCAAAGCTCAAACGCGTCTGTGGTGGAACGCATTTCGAAGTTCTTGCGCCACCACTGGTAAAACTGGTCGCCGCCTGCCTGACGTGCGGCGTCATAACCAACCCATTCCGGGTCCGGCGCCGCTTGCTGAGGCGCGGCGGGTGCAGGTTCGGATGTGGTACAGCCCAGAACCCCTTCAGCCCATTCAAGCATGCCGTCATCGGGAAATGGCGCATCAATGGGTTGGCGCGGCTCCACGCTCGTATTCCCATTCTTGAACGAGGTCAGAGCATTTTTGTATTCGACGAGCTTGTTGAACCGCGTGCCGGAATAGTCTGCCTCAAGCCCACAACTCCCCGCGGGATAGGTGCAGCGGGATATCTGGGACATGATCTCTGGCTCATCAAAGACCTGATAGGTCGCGCGCTTCCAGTATATGATCGCATAGGCCTTGGTCTTGTTGGGATCGCCCGGAATGGCGTTGATCGAATTGATCAGCGTGTTCACAAGCTCGCGGCCTTTCGGGCACGTACCCTGCGCGTGCGCCGGAAGCGACAGCGCCAGAAATGCACCGATGCTGGCGAGCACGAATTTGGTGAGTGATTTCATAAGCCTATCCCTGTTTCGTCAAATAATAGGCCTGCCAGGCATCACTTCACAAGACGATCTCGCAAAATGATCAAAGCTCCGGCCCGGCCTGGCTCGTTGACTTGTGTTCATCTTGCCAAGGTTACAGTCTGGCAATGTTGTTCGAGCGGGCTGGAAAGGGGACGCGCGCAATGATCAGGACGTTTACCGGAATTGTGGCGGGCTCTGCGGCTCTCTGTCTGTCGGCCTGCACCACGGCGGAGCTGGAGGCCATCTCGCAGGGGCTCGCTCAGGCAAGCTATGACATGCAATATTCGCCCTACGGTTCGACCGGCTATGGCGGCGCGACTCCCTATGGTGCGGGGGCGACAAATTACGACACCACGCAATGGGTCGGCTACAATGAGTGCGTAAACACCGGCAGTTTCTATCAATGCGATACCAATGGCGACGGCTATGTCGACATGTTCGGCAACACCGATACGGGCGAGATGACTTCATCTTCTTTGAAGGTAAATGGCCGCGGCGAGGGCTTCACATGGAGCACGGAATGCGGCTGCTGGGAGCGCAATCGTGCTTATGATACGGCGCGCGCCGATGATCATGATCATCACCGCCGCAGGCATCGCAGGGATTGATTTGGTGCCGTCGCCAGTCTTAATCGGCGCATGAATCCTGATCTCTTGTTCCTGTTTACCGACCGTATCGGTGTGTTCGTCTTTGCGATTTCCGGCGGCATCGTCGCGGTACGCAAGGAGATGGATCTGTTCGGCGTGATCGTGATGGCTTTCCTGCCTGCGATTGGTGGCGGTACGTTGCGTGACCTCATCCTCTCACAGCCAGTGTTCTGGCTAGAGGACACACAAACGCTCGGTTTTGCGATCGCGGGAGGTCTTGCAGCGTTTTTCTTCCATCGCTGGCTGGAGAATTTCCGGCCCCTTCGCTGGGCAGATGCGATTGGCATGGCGTTGTTCGCCGTGACGGGCGCGGCAAAGGCTGCGGCGCTGGGGCATGGCTGGCCGGTCGTGCTGATCATGGGCACAATGACCGCCAGCGCCGGCGGCTTGCTGCGCGACGTTGTGGCAAACGAAAAGCCGCTGCTTCTGTTGAAGTCCGAAATCTACGCCACGGCGGCCTTGTTGGGATCTCTGGTCTATTTCCTGACCAGTCTTTGGCTCGGTGACGAATTCCTCGCTTTCATTCTGGGGCTCGTCTCTGCTTTCGTGCTTCGGGCGTTGGGCATCATATTCAAACTGTCCTTGCCGCGTTCGCCTTTCTAGCCGCCCCGGACGGGCTTGCAGGCTTCAGCCCGAACAGGGGCCGCAGGAAGCCGACGCGGCGGATGGCGAGTTCATGCAGCAAGGCGCATCCGGCAAACGTTCCGCCAACGACCAGCACGGCCTCCAATCCAACCGGCAGGCCCTGGCGGGTGAGCCAGTAGCCGAGCATCACTGTCAGCGTCTGGTGCAGGATGTACCAGGGGAAAATCGCTTCCGTCATATAGGTCAGCGCGCGGCTCGGACGGTTTAGAAAACGTTGGGCGAGCCCGAGCAGGGCAGCAATTGCGATCCAGGCATAGGCAAGCCTGGCCATTCGCGCTGGCCAGATGATCCAGTCCCACTCACCAGAGGTGCTGAGGGTTTCCCACTGTGCCCAAATGGCCGACAGCCCGATCCCGAGGATCAATACAAGGGCGATGGCGGCGGGCAGGGCGCGGCGGATGGCCGACCAGAAGTGGGCATCTTTTGCCAGTACGAAGCCCAGCATGAGCATGGTCAGGCTGTGGGCGTGGTTGGCCCAGTCATTCGTCAGATCATGCGTGATCGGGAAATAGGGATCGAGCGTCAGGCGGTAGAGTATGTGTGGCAGGACCGGAAGGGCCAGCACCGTGGCCGGTCCCCATTTGCCAGCGAAGAGCGCCTGCGTCACGCGCGCGCCCGGCCCTCGCATCAGGCGTGAGATACGGCCAGCGAAGGGGGCCAGCAACAGCGTGTAGGCGAGCAGGTACACGATGTACCAGAGGTGGTTCCAGGTTGGTGTCGTGATGGAAAAGTCTGAGTTGAAATCGAGGTATTGGGGCCAGAAAGCCCAGAAGCTGCCGGAGAACTCCCCGGACTCGACCAGTTGGAGCCAACTCTGTGGTGCTACGACAATCGCCATGCCGAACAGGATAGGCAGGCCCAAACGTACCGAACGTTCCCGCGCGAGTTTGCCGCCACCGAGTTTGTCCGCCGCAAATCGTAGTGCCACACCGGAGATGAAGAAGAGAAGCGACAGCCGCCAGGGGTTCAGCAGCAGCATGGCCCATTCGGCCTCGGGACCGGCGTGGACGCTTTTCACGTGCCAGCCCCAAGTCACGTAGAACATGCCTGAGTGATAGAGGATGAGCAGGCCGAACGCGATGATACGTAGCCAGTCCAGATCGTATCGGCGGGGGAAGGCGGGGGCGTGTGGCATGGCGGTCTCCAGAGGGGCTGGCGTGACCCTCGCTTTCAAGAGGCACCAAGTCAGCTGGAGTGGGGCATCAGGTGGCCAGGGGTGACGAGTTGTGTCCGCCCGGGACAAATGGCGGCGTTCGGGGACGAAATTCTGATATTTGTGTTCCGGCTATGACGTGGGCTGTGGCAGGAAACCCCGATGGAGATCGTCTCAACACATCCGGAACTGGAGGCCGACCGGCGCGCAGATCGCAAAACGTGGTTGTACTTCGCGTGCTTCCTGTTTGCGTCTTTCGTCGTGGAATCCCTGTCCGATCAGCACGTGTTGCTGCGGACGGGCGACCCGTATCCAAACCTGCCCTGGCTTAGTCAGGCCAGCTCGCATGGAGTGATCCTGGCGCTGACGCCGTTTATCACTTTCATGCTCAGCCGGTTCCCGCTGACGGCGGAGGCGTGGAAGGTCAATCTTCTGGTCCATGCGACCGCGACGATTGCCTTTTCTGTCGTGCACATTCTCGCAATGGTCGCGATCCGCAAGCTTCTCAGCCCGATCATTTTCGGTGTTCCGTATGAGTTTGGCCTCACGGATGTGTCGGTCTGGCTCTATGAATTCCGCAAGGACGTTCTGACCTACACGCTGATTGCTGCCCTGTTCTGGCTGAACCGCATGGTGGAGCAACGTGCGCTCGACGAACGCGGGGCGAAGCGCGACGCCACAGACTTGCATCGACTGACCTTGAAATCCGGTGGGCGCAGCTATTTCGTGAACGCGCCAGACGTGATCTCGGCAAAGGCGGCCGGCAATTATGTTGAAGTTGTTACCGAAGGGCGGGAGTATCTGGCGCGCATGACTTTGACCGAGCTGTCGCGGCTTCTGCAGGCGGCGGGCGACCGGCATGTCCGCGTTCATCGTTCTCACCTCGTCAATCTGGACCGTGTCAGCGAGATCGTACCCACAGGGGAAGGCGATGTGACGCTTCGGCTGGACACGGGTGCCGAAGTGCCAGGCTCGCGCCGCTATCGCGCGCAGTATGAAGACAAGTTGGCGACGTAACCACTTTTCCGTGAGGGGCTAGGCGCTCAGCCAAATGTCGCTAGATTTCAGGCTTGGTTTGTCGGAGTGGCTCATGCTTTCAGTTTTTCGTGCTTGCGTCTGGTTTCTCGTGCGCCTGCCACTGATCCTGCTAATTTTCGTGACGGCGCTTGTGATGAGCAGCTGCACGATGCTGGGCCTGAACTATGCGAGTCTCGAAACTGCAAACAAGCCCGTTCCGAAACCGGAAATCAATGTCGCCGCGATGCTCGGAGACGATGCCTATCGCGGTCAGATGATGGAGAGGTTCGAAGCAGTTCTCTATGGGCCCTGGCCAGAAGGCTTGCCGGTCAGCTGGGGCGAGTCTCGCCTGGTGGATGCGAGCCTGTTTGGCGGTAAGGGACGACTGGAGGAAATTCCGGTCACGATCGGACAAGGCGACGGCGCCAGCCTGTTTCATCTCGTTGTCGCCACCCCCGCTGCGCCGGGGCCACACCCAGTCATCATCAGTCAGACCTTTTCCAGCAATTGCGCGGCGTTTCCCGGCTATCCGGTGACCGCCACAGACGACACGATTTGCGATGGCAGCGAGATGGAAGGGGCGTTTGGCTTCGTCGCGACACAGATATTCGGTACCTACATCGCCAAAGTGCCGCTGGAGCGGTTCATGGATGCCGGCATCGCGTATGCCAGCTTCTATGGATCGGATTTCGTCTCTGACCGTCGGGCAGAGGCGCGAGACGTGATGGCAAATCTTGGAGGCCCCGTCGCGCCGACCAGCACATTGATGGCGTGGGCCTATGCCTATTCGGCAGCGTCTCAAATTCTGGAGACCCGGGCAGATATCGATCCGGATGGCACAGTTTTGCTCGGCCATTCCCGTTTCGGCAAGGCGGCGTTGCTGGCGGGTGTGTGGGACAATCGCATTGATGGTGTCATCGCGCATCAGGCGGGGTTTGCCGGGGCGTCGCTGTCGCGCTCGCAAACCGGCGAAGGCCTGAAACGGATGGGAGAATCCTATCCGCATTGGCTCGCACCCCAGGCTCGGGACTGGTTTGATCGTGTGGATGAACTACCGGTCGACCAGCACCAATTGCTGGGATTGTTGGCGCCGACACCCGTGCTGCTCGGAAATGGACGGCGGGATGTCTGGTCAGATCCAAACTCTTCATTCCGCGCGGCGCAGGCAGCGTCATCCCTTTACGAGGCGGCGGGAATAACCGGCCTTCCAGGCGGCGGCATGAAACAGGATTTCGATGCCGATGCCGGAATTGCATGGTGGCTCCGGCCGGGCGGGCACAGCGTCGTGTCTGAAGATATCGACACGTTCATCGCCTTCGTGCAGGCGCATTTTTCCGATGCGGGCATTAACCAAAGTGCTGTTCAGGCTGCAGAATAGGGCATAAGCTTCCTGCGGAACGAAAAAGCTGTGGGAGGCCAAAATGCCAATTAATGTCGAATTTCTTCACCCCGTCCTGGCGTTGATCGTCTGGACACTGGTCATGTGGCTCTGGATGTATGCCACGCGCATTCCGGCCATGCAGAAGGCGCAGATCAATCCCGACGATGCCCGCCATCCGGGAACCTATGGGGACAAATTGCCGGCAAATGTTCGCTCGGTCGCCGACAATTACAACCACCTGCACGAGCAACCGACCGTCTTCTATGCGCTGATGTTCTTCGCGGCGCTAACGGGGGGCGGCGATCATTTCGCGACCCTGCTGGCGTGGATCTATGTCGGCTTGCGGGTCCTGCACTCCTTCGTTCAGATCCTGTCTCCAAAAGTAACGCTGCGCTTCCTGGTCTTCGCGCTTGCATCGATTACGCTGATCGTGCTGGCCGGCAAGGAAGTGCTGCGCATAACCACCGGATAGGGGGCTGACAGCGGAGGGGGACTTATCAGGCGGCCAAAAGCACTCTAAATGGCGCGGATGGCTACTCTTTCCCTCTCCCGACTCCAGCAGGTTGTTGAACGTTTCGAGGAAGTCGAGGCGCGCATGGGCGCGACCACGGAAACCGACGAAATCATCGCCCTGTCGAAGGAGCACTCCGAACTGAAGCCCGTGGTCGACAAGGCGCGGGAAGTGATGGCTGCGCGCAAGGGGCTTGAAGAGGCCGAGGCGTTGATGTCGTCCGGCGACGCCGAGATGGCAGAACTTGCCGAAATGGAATTCGAGGACATCAAGGATCGCTTGCCGGACCTTGAGCAGGAGATGCAGGTTCTGCTTCTTCCGAAAGACGTCGATGACGCGGCCAACATCGTGCTGGAAGTTCGCGCCGGAACGGGCGGGGACGAGGCGGCACTTTTCGCGGGCGATCTCTACCGGATGTATACGCGCTACGCACAGACCATGGGCTGGAAGGTCGAAGTGGTCGATGCCTCTGAAGGCGATGCGGGCGGTTACAAGGAAATCGTCGCGAACGTATCCGGCGACGGCGTGTTCGGTCATATGAAATGGGAGAGCGGCGTGCACCGGGTGCAGCGCGTGCCCGCAACGGAGACGCAGGGGCGCATTCACACGTCCGCGGCGACCGTGGCCGTTCTGCCTGCACCGGAAAATGTCGAAATCGACGTCAAGCCAGAAGACATCCGTATCGATACAATGCGGTCTTCGGGCGCTGGCGGGCAGCACGTAAACACGACGGACTCAGCGGTTCGTATCACGCACCTTGCCACGGGCATCGTTGTGACCAGTTCGGAAAAGTCCCAGCACGTGAACCGCGAGAAGGCGATGGAACAGTTGAAAATTCGTCTTTACGAGAAAGAACGGTCTGAACGCGACGCCGAACGCGCCGAGGCGCGGGCCAGCCAGATTGGTTCAGGTGACCGCAGCCAGAAGGTGCGCACCTATAACTATCCGGAGAACCGCGTCACGGATCACCGGATCGGGTTGACGCTTTACTCGCTCGACAAGATCATCACGGGCGACAAGCTGAATGATGTGGTCGAAGCGCTGATCACGGAAGATCGTGCGCGCAAACTGGCGGCGATGGAGGCCAGCTGATCTGCCTGACATGACATATGATCAATTGATGGCTGATGGCACTGCACGGTTGAAGGGCGCTGGTATCGTCAACGCCCGGCTTGAAAGCCGTTGGCTGTTGGCTCATGTTTCAGGATGTCAGCATTCAGAGCTTATAAGTCGTGGGCCCGATCAGGTTCCCGAACAGACCATTGCAGCATTTCTGGATCGACTTTCTCGCCGTGAGGGGCGCGAGCCGATGCAGCATATACTTGGCACGACCGAATTCTACGGACTCGAATTTCTCAGTGATGCGCGGGCACTGATCCCCCGCCCGGATAGCGAGATCGTGGTTGAGATGGCCTTGGAGCGTATCTCCAGGGAGCAGCCCGCTTTCGTCGCAGACCTTGGCACGGGCAGCGGCTGCCTGCTCGCAGCCCTGCTGGCCAATCGTCCTTTGGCGAGGGGGGAAGGGGTAGAGGCCAGCGACGCGGCGGCGACGTTGGCTGGCGAAAACCTCACACGCCTTGGACTGGCCGATCGCAGCCTCGTTCATCGTGGCTCGTGGACGGGCTGGCAGAATTGGGCTGAGGCGGATCTGATCATTTCGAATCCGCCCTATATCGCCAGCGCCGAAATCAAAGGCTTGATGCCGGAGGTTCGCGAATACGATCCGATGTCGGCGCTCGATGGCGGAACGGACGGGCTCGATGCGTATCGGGAGATTATTGGCCTCGCGGCTCAAGGCATGAAGCAAGGCGCATGGTTGGTGTTCGAGATCGGATTCGACCAGAAAGAAGCGGTCAGCGCCCTGCTGGATCAGGCCGGATTTGACGAAATCACCTGCCGCAAAGACCTCGGCGGAAATGATCGCGCTATCGCGGCAAAACGGCCAATTGTGTAATACTTACATTTCTTCTTGGCGGATTGGGAAAGTCACGCTAGAAGATTCTCGTGAGACGGCGACCACACGAAGTGTAACAGCATGTCCCTCTCACGAGACTCGCGCAAATCTAGGGCTGTGGCCGCTTATTTCAGATGGCCAATTGCGCTGGGAACTGCCTGCAAACTGAGCAGGCGCATGTAACGGGATGATCTTCATGAAACGCTCACGCGGGCGCAATCGTCGCTCAGGCGGCAATAACCAGAACAATCACAACAATCCGAATCGTCACTATGAAAGTGTTGGTCCGGACGTGAAGATCCGTGGCTCTGCCCAGCAGGTTCTGGACAAGTATCAACAGTATGCGCGCGACGCCCAGACAAGTGGCGACCGCATCCTGTCAGAAGCCTATTACCAGTTCGCAGAACACTATCAGCGCATTGTTGCGAAGCAGCAGGAAGCGAAAGAGCGCGCCCAGCAGCAGCGCCAGCAGAGCCGTGACAATCGCCGCGATGATCGCGACGACAATGACGACAACAATTCTGACAATGACGCCTCTCCAAAGCAGGAGGCCGAGGTCGAGTCCCGCAACAAGAGCCGGGATGAAGACAATCAGGATGAGTCCAGGAATGAAAAGGCGGCATCGGACGAATCGTCTGCAGAGGACTCTTCGGAGGCATCGGACGACGACGCCAAGGCGAAGCCGCGCACACGCACACGCCGGAAGCCTTATGCCAAGAAGGACAAGGCCGATGATAGCGCGGATGGCGAAGCCGACGGCGTGCTGAAGACCGTCTCGCGCGGTCGGCGCAAATCGGCGCCGAAAGAAGATGATTCGGCGAAGTCGGAAGAGGCGTCGGCAGAGTCTGCTGAATAGTCCTGACTATCTGACCGTATTGAATTGCCCGGCCTGCGGATCGCACTGGCCGGGTTTTTCATGCGCGAATTCTGTATTCCGTGCGCTTGCAACGACCGTCACTGCATCCCACATCAGGAAAGAACCGGATACCGGCTGCCGCTGAGCGGGGCCATCATCCATCAACTTCCATGATCTGCCTTTCAAAGGGGATATAGATGAATATTGAGCAATACACAGAACGCGCCCGCGCAATTATACAAGGCGCACAGACGGCCGCCCTCGCGAGCGGGCATCAGGTTTTGACGCCTGCGCACATCCTGAAAACAATGCTGGAGGATCGCGATCAATTGGCCGTGAACCTCATCCGTGCGGCCGGAGGCCGGCCGGAACTCGTAGCGCAGGGCATTGATACTGCGCTTGGAAAATTGCCCAAAGTGCAAGGCACAAATTCGGGATTGCGTCTGGAACAGGCTGGCGCGCAATTGTTTCAGAGTGCTGAAGCTGAGGCAAAACAGGCCGGTGACAGCTTCGTAACGGTAGAGCGCCTGTTGTTGGCTGTTTCAAAACTGAAAAATGATCCGGCAGCGGAGGTGCTGTCTCAGGCTGGCGTGACGCCGTCTGCTCTGGAAGGCGCGGTGGCACAATTGCGCCAAGGGCGTACAGCTGACAGCGAGAACGCGGAAGAGGGGTATGAAGCCCTCAAGAAATACGCGCGGGACCTGACGAAGGACGCCCGTGAAGGTAAGCTGGATCCCGTTATTGGCCGGGACGAAGAAATCCGCCGCGCCATTCAGGTCCTGTCTCGTCGGTCTAAGAACAATCCGGTGCTGATCGGTGAGCCAGGCGTCGGCAAGACCGCAATTGCGGAAGGCCTGGCCCTGCGCATCGTGAATGGAGATGTGCCGGAAAGCCTAAAGGGCAAGCGCCTGCTCGCGCTCGACATGGGCGCGCTGATTGCTGGCGCAAAATTCCGGGGCGAGTTTGAGGAGCGCCTGAAAGCCGTGTTGAACGAAGTTCAGCAGGCGGAAGGGGGTGTCGTGCTGTTCATCGATGAGATGCATACACTGGTCGGTGCCGGCAAATCAGACGGCGCGATGGATGCGTCGAATTTGCTGAAACCCGCGCTCGCGCGTGGCGAATTGCACTGTATCGGTGCGACCACGCTGGATGAGTACCGGAGGTATGTCGAAGGTGACGCCGCACTCGCCCGTCGCTTCATGGCAGTTTACGTCAATGAGCCAACGGTTGAAGACACGATCTCGATCCTCCGTGGCCTGAAAGGCCGTTATGAGGCCCATCATGGCGTGCGCGTGTCCGACGCCGCCATTGTCTCTGCCGCAGGGCTCTCCAATCGGTACATCACGGATCGCTTCCTGCCGGACAAGGCTATCGACCTGATGGACGAGGCAGCGTCCCGTCTGCGCATGCAGGTGGATTCAAAGCCGGAAGAGCTGGACGAGATCGACCGGCGTCTTTTGCAGCTGAAGATTGAGGCCGAAGCGCTCAAGAAGGAAAAGGATGCGGCATCTGTTGATCGCCTGAAAACACTGGAAGGTGAGATCGCAGACCTACAGACAAAATCCGACGAACTGACGACCACATGGTCCGCCGAGAAGAACAAGCTGAAAGGCGCAGCGTCTGCCAAGGAGCAGCTCGACCGCGCTTATGCCGATATGGCCGAAGCTCAGCGACAGGGCGATCTCGGCAGGGCGTCGGAACTGAAATTCTCGACTATTCCGCAATTGGAGAAGCAGATTGCCGAAGTCGAAGGCAGCGAAGAAGACAAGGGTGATGGTGGCCTTGTGTCCGAAGTCGTCCGCCCAGAGCATATTGCTGCCGTCGTCTCCAAATGGACCGGCATCCCGGTAGACAAGATGATGGAAGGCGAACGCGAAAAGCTGCTGAAGATGGAAGAGGAGCTGCGCAAGCGGGTCGTCGGCCAGGACGCGGCTCTGGAAGCAGTCTCCAATGCCGTCCGCCGTGCACGCGCCGGCTTGCAGGATCCGAACCGCCCAATCGGTTCTTTCCTGTTCGTCGGTCCGACCGGTGTGGGTAAAACAGAGCTGACCAAGGCGCTGGCCGAGTTCATGTTCGATGATGACACGGCGATCCTGCGGCTCGATATGTCGGAATTCTCCGAGAAGCATTCGGTAGCTCGCCTGATCGGCGCGCCTCCCGGCTATGTCGGCTATGATGAAGGCGGTGTGCTGACGGAATCCGTCCGGCGCCGTCCGTATCAGGTCATTCTGTTCGATGAAGTCGAGAAAGCCCATCCGGACCTGTTCAACACGCTGTTGCAGGTTCTGGATGATGGTCGCCTGACGGATGGCCAGGGCCGCACGGTCGACTTCAAGAACACGATCATCATCATGACGTCGAACCTCGGCGCAGATGCGCTGGCGAGCGGCGAAGAGGGCGACGTGTCCGATGCGGCCAAGGAGGCTGTCATGGGCGCGATCCGGATGCATTTCCGTCCGGAATTCATCAACCGGATCGATGAGATTGTCTTCTTTAAGCGGCTGGGCCGCGGCGAGATCGACCACATTGTCGATATCCAGATGGAACGTCTCGAAGGCCTGTTGAAGGACCGCAAGATGACACTGCAGCTCAGCCTCGACGCCCGCAACTGGCTGGCCGCACGCGGCTATGACCCGGTCTATGGTGCACGGCCCCTGAAACGGGTGATTCAGAAGGAACTTCAGGACCCGTTGGCACGTCTCCTTCTGGAAGGGCGCATACACGATGGGGAAACCATCGAGATCGGCGTCGAAGGTGACCAATTGGCGATCAATGGCGTGCCCAACGACTTCGCCAAAGGCGCCGCAGCCCTGAACTAGATGGCGCTAAACAGAAAGAGCCCCGGTCAAGCTATTGACCGGGGCTCTTTTCGTCTGAATGATCGTCCGTTGACTAGGGCGAAGGCGGATTGGTTTCTGCGGTAGATGCCAGCAATTGTGCGCCTTGTGCGGAGCGGATGGCGTCGATCTCGGCCTTGCGGAGCTCGAACTCGGCCAGCATCTCTGGCGTTTCGGCCAGCTTGCGCCCGGTCGGAAGCTTCAACGACATGGCGTTTACCGGCTTGCCCTTGATGTAGACCTCATAATGCAGGTGCGGACCGGTGGAGGCACCTGTCGAGCCGACATAGCCAATCACATCGCCCTGCCGCACACGTTTGCCAGCGCGTACGCCGGGCCCATAGCGCGACATGTGCGCATAGGCGGTCTTGTAGTCATTGGCGTGCTTGATGCGAACATAGTGGCCATAGCCGCCATAGCGGCTGGCGCGTTCGATCGTGCCATTGCCGGCCGCATAGATGGGTGTGCCGGTCGGTGCCGCGAAATCTGTGCCTTTGTGCAGGCGGGTGTAGCCCGAGATCGGGTGACGGCGGTTGCCGAAAGAGGATGAAAGCCGCGCGCCATTGATGGGCGTCTTCATCAGGAATTTCGTCGCGCTCTCGCCCTTTTCGTCGAAATAGTCGCCGATGCCGTCATCGCTTGGCGTGAACCGGTAGAAGCCCCGCGTCAGGGCGCGACCATTCAGTTTGGCAAAGACAAGTTCGCCATTCTTCACGGGCGTGCCGCGCTCGTCCACCATGGTTTCATAGACCATTTCGAAAGAGTCGCCGGGATGGATCTCGCGTTGGAAGTCGACATCATAGGCAAACGCACTGGCGAAATCGACGACCTGCTGGTCGCCCGCGCCAAGTTTGCGGGCGGCGTCATAGATTGAAGTTTCGATCGGTGCAGCCACCCGGTGATAGGTCGGGCTCAACCGCGCCTTCAGCTCACTTGCGGTCCAGTCGCCGGTGGCTGTTCGCGTGATGAACAGGTTGCGCTCGGCGTCAGCCTTGATGTTCAGCGCGGTCAGCTTGCCATTGGTGAGAAAGGCGTCTGCCTTCACGCCGGGGCGCAGACGGCGCGGATCCAGGAATTCCTTTTCGTAGATCGTGTGCAGGGCTGCGGCTGCGTCAGACGGCTCCGCACCGAGGCGCGTGACCAGTTCTGTCAGTGTTTCCCTGCGCTTCAGCGTGTCGCTTGTCTGCGTTGGCGCGCCGAGGACAGGCTCGAATTCGGTCGCCGACAGCAGTGTTGCAGCGAGCGGCGGCGGAACGGGCGATGCGTGCGCCGCGCTAATGCCGCCGGATTCACTGTCCGGGCCGATGGAAACGACTCCCAGAACTGCCGATACCGACCCCAGAAGGCCCAGCACGATCAGGCTTTTCACGCCGTGGGACACAGTGCGTGCTGTGTCGGCGTGTGTTGTCTCATTCTTGTTCACGTCATGCACCATGGCGCGATTTCCCTCACTCACTTAGTGCCACCCAACACCGTTCGTCTCTATGGACTGTGACTGCAAGAAGGACCTTTTATACCGCTTACACGTTAAGAAACGACATTTTTGCTCAATTTGGCCTTCTTGCTTCTCTACAAATCCTAGTAGCCAATCAAAGCAAGAAGCAAGCCGGAAGCCTCAGTGAATACGCCACATTACAAAGATTTAGAGGTCGATAGCTCGAAACCGGGCAAACAGCGCCTGAAATGGGGGCGTTGGTTGGCTCTGGCTGTTTTGACGCTGATCCTGCTGTTTGCGGCTCTGGTCTGGCTGGGTCGGAAGTACATCGCCCAGCAGGCACTCGCCCAATGGTGTCATGAACAATCGCTGGAATGCCAGGCGACCTTTGAAAGTCTGGGGCCTGGTGGCGCGATGCTGACCGATGTGCGCATCCGTTCGGGTGGTGAGACGCCCTTTGCGGCGGATGAGGTGATTGCGGATCTCGAATGGAGCGGCTTTGTGCCGTCTCTTGGAGGCGTGTCCGTCGTCGCACCACAGCTTCGCGGAACGCTGGACGATCGCGGCCTGCGATTCTACGGGCTGGAAAGCGTCGGCGGGTCTGGCAGCGGTGGCGGCGGCGCGCTGCCGCCCGTGAAGGTCAGTGCGGGGCGCGTGTCGCTTGCCACAAGCGCGGGTGACATTGGTGCCTCTATTGATCTGGAAGGCGAGTTCCCGACATCCGGCACGCTTCAGATGCGGCTGGACCCGATATCGCTGTCGGGGCCTGAGGGGACGCTTGTGTGGTCTGAAGGGCGGGTGGACGTCGTCGCGCAGGATGGGCAACTGGAAGGGGACATCTTCCTTGATCTTCAGCAAGCTGAAATTCGCGGCGTGCAGGCCCGGGAAGTCCAGCTCGAAGCCATCCTGAACTCGCCGATCAGCGGAGAAGGGCAGACCCAATTCGTCTGGGACGGCACCATTTCGAGCGCCAGCTGGACCGGCTATGAAGTGACCGATGCAGAGACGAACGGACAGGCTATTTTCGCGCAATTACCGTCGGCAGATCTGAACTCGGTTCTCGATGCCCTGATCCGATTGTCGGCTGAGGGAATGGTCGGAAAAGTTTCGGGCAGCGCGTTCGCGGGGCGCGATGTCGCTGCCGAGCTGGATTTGAATGGTGAAGCCGGCCGCGTCTCTGGTCCGTTCCTCGCAGTGGCGAACGCATTTGAGCTTCCCCAGGGCCGCGGAGATACCGCCACGGTTCGGGGGGAATTGCGGCGTACGGCAGATGCAGGCATCGGTATTGAGGCCGAGATCACGACCGCAGGCGTCGCGCTCAATTCCGGCACTTCCGGCCAGCTTACAGATTTGATCAACTTGCCAGACATCTTCTCGGCTCACGAAGCCAGCCTGAAAGACGCACTGCGCCGGGCAATGGTCGGGTTTGATGCGTCGCTCGCGGTTGATGCGCAGCGCGATGAAAGCGGCTGGAGCATGTCCGCGACCGGACCGGCCCAGGTGACCTCGAGAACTGGACTCGCGCTCGACATCGAGCCTGCCGAGACCGCCTGGTTCACTCAGCAAGGACAGTCGCGCTCCTTCGATGCCAAGCTCGCGATGCGCGGCGGCGGCTTTCCCAATGTTGAGACTACTCTGTCGCTGAGGACCACTGAGAATGGCCTCAACGAAATCCATGCGCGCGATGTAAAACTGGCTCCGTGGCGCGCTGGTGACCGTAGCTTGTCTGCGGACCTGTCCAGCTTTGACCTTTTGCGCTCGGGCGAAGGGGCGCTCACTCTCGAAGCGGAAGGCAAGATCGGGATCGCCGGAAATGTGTCTGGTTTCGATCTGGCCTCGACGCATGTGACGGGGCATCTCATCGTGTCGTCCAGCGACGACGGATGGCGAATTGCGACGACAGAACGTTCCTGCCTGCAGCTGGACAGCGAGGGTGTTCGTTTCGGATCTGTGCAGCTTGGCGCATTCCAGACCCCAATTTGCCCGGAGGGCAACGAGTTCATCAAACCCGGCGAGGCCTTTGCCGGATCGACGACACTTGGCGACATTTCCATTCCCATTGCCTTCTCGTCGAATACTGGCAGCGTCAGTTTCACCAATGCGGAAATCGACTGGACCGGCGGCAAGACGGCCAGCGTCTCAGCCATTGCGGATGCGTTGTCCCTGTCCCTGAACATAGGCGAGCAATCGCTGACGATAGATGGGCAGACATTGCGGCTGGGCCTTGCGACACGCTCCAATGCGCCCCCCGCACTGTCTGCGCGACTGGGCGCGACAAAATTCGACGGATCGCTCATTCCTGCCGATGTCAGCTCCACGGATTTCCGCTTTGACGGAACAACAGGCGAGAGTGGAGTGAAAGGCGGCCTCAGCGCAGATGGCGTCATGATCCGGGATTATCGGGCAGATCCGCTCTATCAGCCATTGACGGCAGATCTGGATGCGACGCTGAATGGACCTGATTTCTACATGACCGGTCCACTCAAACTTTCGTCCAATGGCATCACCGTGGCGGACACGCTTTTGCGGCTCGATATCGCCACGCTGACGGGCATGGCGGCGGTTAACAGCCGGGACCTGACCTTTGAGCCGGGCGGCCTTCAGCCCTGGCGTCTGTCAGACCGACTGCGCGGCGTGTTCACGGATGCTCGGGGTGATCTCGTTGCCTCTGCGCGGCTCGAGATCGAGGGCGGCAAGATCGGTGGAACGGCCGATGTGACTGTTTCGGAGTTTGGGTTCCAGACCACGCGGCTTGGGCGGGTGCAGGGCGTGAATGGACAGGTCACGTTCAGTGACGTCATCGCCCTCACCACTGAGCCGGGGCAGGTGATCTCGGTAGAGCGGCTGAACCCCGGTGTGCCGCTCGAGAGTGGCAAGATCACGTTCCAGTTGGTCAATGGAAATCAGTTCAACGTGGAATCCGCATCATTCCCGTTTGCGGGTGGCACATTGGCGCTGTCGCCACTGAATTGGTCCCTCGCGGGAGAGCAGCAGACTGTTGAGGTAACGGCAAACGGCATTGAATTGTCGAAACTGGTGGAGGTGTTGAAATTGCCAGACACGCGCGCCACGGGCACCGTCTCCGGCAGCTTCCCCATTAACGTCGAGGGCACGGACATCTTCGTGCGTGATGCCCGCCTGAAGGCCGATGAGGAAGGCGGTTACATCTCCTATCAGGGCACCGCCGCTGACTCCGCCGGAGCGGCCGATCCGAATGCGAAGATGGCGTTTGAAGCGCTACAGGATTTTGATTTCACCGTGCTGGAGCTTGGGCTGGATGGAAACGTGCGCGACCGGATGACGATTTCCCTGATCCTGGAGGGCCAGAGCCGCAAGGGCATTGCTTATGGCAATGGCAATCAGGTGCTCAATGGTCAGCCCTTCCTGTTTGATATCACGGTCAATTCCGCACTGGGTGAGCTACTACGCAATGCGCAATACTATACCAGCCAGAAAAGCCTGACTGACGAGGTCGTCAAACAGGTCACGGCGAAGCGGCTGGAGGAAGGCGAACGTGAATAGCGCACAACGGTCAACTTCATTGACGTTAAGGCGGCGTGTGGCATGGTCCGTCCGAACCTTGAGGAGCGAATCCTGATGAAATTTCCAAAAGCCTTGCTGATTGGCGCGGGCATAGCAGCTCTGGCGGCATGTACGCCGACCGTGCGCATCGAACCGTCCGACAAGCCGATCAAGATCGATCTGAACGTCAATATCACCCAGGAAGTCCGCGTGATCCTCGACAAGGAAGTCGAAGATTTGATCGCGGATAACCCGGACCTGTTCTAGTCTTGCGAAATCCGGAGACGAAATCATGAAATCCCTTCGCACTTTCTTCGCTGCACTTGCCCTTGTTTTCGGCATGTCAGCGCTCGCGCCAGCAGCTTTTGCGGGTGATCCCGTGATTGATGCCGCAATTGAATCTGGTCAGGTTGGTGAGCGCATCGACGGTCGCCTGGGCGTGATCGGATCGGCCGATCCGGCACTGATCCGCAAGGTTCAGGAGATCAACAACAAGCGCGCCGCAAAATACGCCGAAGTCGCTGCTGAGACCGGCACAACGGTCGCTGAAGTTGCCCGCATTACCGGCGAAAAGCAGATTTCCAAACTGAGCCGCGGCCAGTGGTACATGGACGCGAGTGGCAGCTGGAAGCAGAAATAGCTTGTTCGCAGCCCAAGCCGGGATAGATACCGGATCATGTCACGCAAGCTGATCTTCTGGGTTGTCGCCAGCTTCCTGTTCCTCGGGGCCATGCTCTGGGGCATCTCGCGATTGTGGGAAAGCAACGCAGATGGCCTGTCCGGGCATGGCTGGGTCGCCTATGTGCTGGGCGGAGTCCTGACGCTCGCACTCTCCATGGGGCTGTTCCTGCTGACATTCCACAGCGCACGCCACGGCTATGACGAGATTGACCGTCCCGAGGACCGAACTGATCAGAACATTGATTATCGCCAATAGTTCATACAGCTTTGATTGACAGGCAGGGCGGCTCACACAATTCTGCACGGAATTCAATTTCCAGAATGGGGCTGCCTACTTCATGATCGATCCTGCACGCTTGTCCGCGTACATTGCTTCGCGCATCTGCCACGACCTGGTTTCGCCTGTGTCCTCGGTTACGAATGCGCTCGATCTGCTGAATGATCCCGGCGATGTAGAGATGAAAGCGCAGGCCGAAGCCCTGTTGCATGACGGCGCGGAAAAGGCTGGGGCGCGGATCCAGTTCCTGCGTTACGCCTTCGGTTCGATTGGCCTGAATTCCGGGGCAGCGGATATTCACGAAGCCCGCAAGATCACCGAGAATTTCGTCGCCAGCCACCGGCCGAGCATCGAGTTCGACATTCAGACCGATCATCTCAGCTTCTCCCATGTGCGCCTGATGATGAATCTGGTGATGATGGGCATTGACTGCCTGCCGCGCGGTGGTGTGATCCAGGTACGCATCCGCAATGAGCCCGTGGGGCTGACCATTGCGCTCACCTGCAAGGGCAAGCGGGCGCGCCTGCGTCCTGACATTGCCAATGGAATCAAGGAAGTGGAGCCGGAGGATGGCTGGCGTCCGGAGACGATCCAGCCGCTGTTTGCGAAGATCATCTGTGATGGTCTGGGCGGCGAGCTGACGGCCAGCGAGAATGATGAGACAGTCATCATCATGGCGGCAGGTATTCGCGCCGAAGGCTGATTGCGGGGCGCTGAAAATTTACACTTTGGAAAGGGTTTCTTAACCGGGGCCCTTGAGATTCGTATTAATACTGCTGCGCACAGGATCCATCATGAAAACCTGTTTGATCGTCGACGATTCCCGCGTTGTCCGAAAGGTTGCGGCCCGTATCGTGCGCGACCTGAAATTCGATGTCGTGGAAGCCGGAGACGGCGCGGAAGCCATGCGCCACTGCCGCGAGAAGATGCCAGATGCCATCCTCCTGGACTGGAACATGCCGGTGATGAACGGGCTGGATTTCCTGCGCGCGCTGCGCCGCGAGGAAGAGGGCAAGCGTCCGCTGGTTGTGTTCTGCTCCATCGAAAACGACGCTGAGCATATCAATGAAGCGTTGAGTTCGGGCGCGGACGAGTTCATCATGAAGCCGTTCGACGCGGATATTCTTGAAAGCAAATTTGTAGAAGTCGGGCTCGTTTGAAGCATTTCTTAACAAACCTTACCTAATGCATAAGGTTTAGGGGCAGAATGTCCGATTCGGAGTGTCAGATGCAGGAAGAGGTATTCAACGAACTGGCTGAACTGGCGCTGAAAGGCTCCGGTCAGGCGATTCCGAAATCCAAATCCTATCTCATTGAGGCACGGCTCGCGGCGATCGCCCGGCGCGAGGGCTTCGGCACGATGGCTGACCTCGTCCATTGCCTGAAATCTCGCGCAAATGCCGTGTTTGCTGCAGAAGTGGCCGCAGCGCTTGTATCCAAGGACACATGGTTCTTCCGAGATCGCGAGGCGCTGCAGCGTATCGTTGAAGATGTGCTGCCAAAGCGCCTGAAAGCGTCCAATACAGGCCGCCTGAAGGTCTGGTGTGCGGGTGGCGCGACAGGTCAGGAAGCCTATTCGCTGGCCATCTTGCTGGAAGACGAATTGCCCGCCAGCCTTCGCGGGGCGAAGATCGACATTCTCTCGACAGATATTTGCAAGGTGGCAACAGAGAAAGCCCGCACCGCCCGTTATGGGCACTATGAGGTGCAGAAGGGCCTTTCCATTCACCGCTTGGTCAAACACTTCACACGTCTGGAAACAGGGCAGTGGGAGGCGTCAGATGCGCTTCGCTCCCGCGTCAGTTTCCGCCAGCACAATCTGCTTGAGCGGGCTGACGGGCTTGGCAATTTCGACGTTATCCTGTGTCGCAATGTCCTGTCTGGTATGGCCCGGCCAGCCCGCACACAAGTGATAGAAAGCGTTGCGAAACAGATGATGCCCGGCGGCATGATCTTGATGGGCAGCGGTGAAAACATGTTCGGCGTGACCGACAAGCTGGAGCCCGCGCGCGAATTCCGCGGTGGCTGGGTCGCGGCGGGTACTGCCAACGCTGAGGCGTCTGCGGCCTGACCCCCTCGCAATTTGGCGCGCCTCGCGCTATATGCCCCCATTCCTGAAACTGCTCCGGGCCTTTACCCCGGATGGAGTGAGACATGACTTATGAATTGCCGCCGGCCTGGGATGGCCGTGTGAACTCTCTTGGATTTGCCAAACCGCCTGCGGAAACGCGCGTTGTCGCCGCCATGTCTGGCGGTGTCGACAGTTCCGTTGTGGCCGCCATGCTGAAGGCGCAGGGCTATGATGTCATCGGCATCACGCTGCAGCTGTACGATCATGGCGCCGCCATCGAGAAGAAGGGCGCCTGTTGTGCGGGGCAGGATATCCACGATGCCCGCAACGTATCTGATCAGATCGGCATTCCGCACTATGTGCTGGATTACGAGTCGAAGTTCCGTGAGCAAGTCATGGAAGACTTTGCTGATACATATCTGGCGGGTTCGACCCCCATTCCCTGCATCCGGTGCAACCAGACGGTCAAATTCTCTGACCTGCTGAAGACGGCGCGGGATCTGGGCGCGGACTGCCTGGCGACCGGCCACTATATTCGGCGTACAGATGGCGAGGACGGGCCCGAATTGCACCGCGCTGCTGATGCCAGCCGCGACCAGTCTTACTTCCTGTTCGCCACCACGGCGGAACAGTTGGACTATCTGCGCTTCCCGCTGGGCGATCTGCCGAAAACGCAAGTGCGCGAACTGGCGGACCAGTTCAATCTGCCGGTTGCCTCCAAGCCTGATAGTCAGGACATTTGTTTCGTGCCGGAAGGCTCTTACGCGAATGTGGTTGAGAAGCTGCGCCCCGGTGCCGGGCGTGGCGGTGAGATCGTGCATCTTGATGGCCGCGTGCTGGGTGAGCATAATGGCGTGATCCACTATACGATTGGCCAGCGCCGGGGCCTCGGCGTGGCCACAGGCGATCCGCTCTACGTGGTGAAGATTGATGCGCCGAAGCGGCGTGTCATCGTGGGTCCGCGCGAGGCGCTGATGACATCGGGCCTATTGCTCGAGGAACCGAACTGGATCGGGGATGGCACGCTTGAGGCAGCCGCCAATTCAGACGCACCTGTGCTGGTCCGTGTGCGGTCGACGCGCCCACCGGTACCAGCGCGCATTGGCTGGAGCGATGGCGTGCCGGCGATCTGGTTTGATGACCCGGAAGAGGGCGTCGCGCGCGGTCAGGCCGCAGTGCTCTATGACGCGGCAGGCAGCACGCGCATTCTCGGCGGCGGCTTCATCCTCAAGACCATCCCGGCAGACGATCGCGTCGTGGCGGCCTAGCGGACTGAACGCGGTTTCACGACTGACAGGCCAATGCCCCCGAGAACAATCAGTGCGGCCATCACGAAGCGTAGTGTCAGATCCTCGCTCAGGAAGGCAACTCCACCAAGCGTGGCAAAGATCGGCACGCTGAGCTGCGCAACGGCGGCTGTGGACGATGCCAAACGGGGTAGCACAGCGTACCAAAGGGCATAGCCGAGACCGGATGTTACAATGCCTGACAGGCAGGCCAGGACGAAGCCCTCGAATGTTACATTTGGCGCCAGGGCGAACAGGGCGAGCAGGCTGAACGGGGCGGCAAGCGTGAAATTGGCTGCGGTCTCCGCCGTGGCATTTTCTGCGCCGCGCCCCATCAGTGAGTAAATGCCCCAGCCGAGCGCTGCAATTCCCATCAGGCCAGCGCCCGTTAGAGAGATTTCTGCATCTGGAGTTGGCCACAGGAACCAGGCAAGGCCGGAAGCTGCGAGCAGCGCACCGATCCACTTCAGTCGGGATACTGACTCCTGCGCGATCACTGCGCCGGCGAACATGGTAATTTGTACACCGCCGAACAGGATCAAGGCGCCTACGCCGGTGTCGAGAGACACGTAGGCGAATGAGAAACCGAGCATATAAGCGAGCAGCGCGCCAACACTGAGATTGCGCTTGCACGTGAACAGGGAGGTGCGATTGTCAGAACGTACCAGAACAATCAGGCAAAGGATTATCGCACCGCTGAAAAGACGAATAACCGCAAAGCTCGCCGGGTCTATCAGTTCTCCTGCGAGCGCGAGACGGTTCAGCACGGAATTGGCCGCGAACGCGATCATGGCCAGAAGGGTGAGGCAGAACAGTTTCATGCCGTCAGCGTGGGGCGCGCGCCATCACTCCATCCAGTCCGGTGGTGCGACCTTGGTGTCGTCTCCGCCCATGCTGGGCTGAGGATGACGTTCCAGAAGTTTTGCGACAATGGCATCGGCAACGCGATCAGCCTCGCGCAGGGCAGGGTACGTCCAGGTTTCCAGGACGCCGCCAAAGAGCCGCGCGGCGCCATGATCGATAAGGCTCTGATGCAGTTTGTCAAATTTTTCGGACCGGCCCTCAAGGCGGGCAATGTGGATCGGCAGATTGTGCCAGGCCGCATCAGACAGCATGTTGGCGCTGTCCTCGGTCACAATGGCGCAATCGGAAAAGACCAGCCATGCGAGATACGGATTCTCGCCGTCTTCCGGCCCCGCCCAGAAGCGGGCGCCAATTTCATCTGCCATCGCACGAAACCTGGCGACGATCTGAACCGGTGTGCGGCGGGATGTGGTGATGCGAAGACGCCAGCCCTGTCCAGCGAGCGTGCGCAATTGGGAGTCGAGGCGCTCTGCGGCGGCATCCGTGAAAGTGTGCGCCTTGGAGTTCCCGCCGAGAATCACAATGGCACTCTTGCCACGTTCATCTGCAAGGTCGGCAAAGGACTGGCCTGCCTGTTCAATGAGGTCTGGCGGAAAATAGGAGGGGGAACCTATTGTCTGAATGACATTCGGTCCGCTGACCTCGTCATGCGCCGGTGTGACCAGAAGGTCGAAATTGTCTGGCGAAATTTTCGGATCAAGGATCTGTACCGTCAGGGTTTTTCCGCCTGACAATTCGCGTACGGCACGCGTCAGCGCAGCGGAGCGCCGTCCGGCGGCAACCCATACAGTCGGCCAGGGTGGCCCCAGCAGGTCACGTTGATCCTTGGGCAGAGCGACTACAGGATTTGGCCATTTGTCCGCCGGCAGCCAACGCCAAGGGATGCGTGGAGTCAGCACCAATGGGTCGGCACGGTGAGCCTCGCCCGCGATATGGGCGATCTGAATCCACCGGCGCGTGTCGCCCAGTGCCTGCAGCACGGCGCGCACCTGCGCAGCATTGCCTGCGCGGCCGTCGGAGACCGCCCAGACGGATGGTCCGAGCGACCCCGCCTCTGCCATTTAACGGTACTCGACCTTGGCGATCTCATAGGCGCGCGCACCGGATGGTGCGGCCACCTCTGCCTCGTCGCCTTCCTCCTTGCCGATCAGCGCACGGGCAATCGGGGAGGTGATGGAAATCTTGCCATCTTTCACGCTGGCTTCATCTTCGCCAACGATCTTGTAGGTGCTTTCTTCTTCCGTATCGACATCAATCAGGGTGACGGTGGCGCCAAAGCGCACCTTGCCGCCGGTCAGCTTGCTGACATCGATGACATCTGCACGGGCCAGCTTGTCGTCGATCTCTGCGATACGGCCTTCGATGAAGCTCTGCTTCTCCTTGGCGGCATGGTATTCAGCGTTCTCCGACAGATCTCCATGCGCGCGGGCTTCCGCGATCGCCGCAATGATATTCGGGCGCTCAACGGATTTCAGCGTCTTGAGCTCGGATTGAAGCGCAGCATGGCCTTCTTCGGTCATGGGAATGCGGTCCATCTGTGTCACCTCTATTGTTGGCGGCAAAATCGTTGTCTTAATTGGTAATGGCGTCAAGTGGGGCTGATCAGGCCGATTGCAAGGCGCGCACCGAGATTTCCCGGTCTTTCTTGCTTTCAATGGCCTGTACCGAGGCGATTGAGGAGGCAAGAGTTGTGAAATACGGGATTTTCCCGTTCACAGCTGTCCGGCGGATGGAGGCTGAATCCGCGAGGGATGCGGCGCCTTCGGTCGTGTTGAACACGAGCTGAACCTTGCCATTGATCATTGCGTCAACGATATGCGGTTGGCCTTCCAGAACCTTGTTGATTCGAGAAACCGGCAGGCCTTTGCCTTCCAGGAATGCGGCTGTGCCGCTTGTCGCAACAATCGAGAAGCCAAGGTCCACGAGTTTCTGGATCGTCGGAACAATCCCTTCCTTGTCTGCATCGCGGAGAGAGACAAATACAGTTCCTGAGTCCGGAAGGTGGACCCCGGCCCCAAGCTGGCTTTTCAGGAAGGCCATGCCGAAATCATCATCCCATCCCATGACTTCGCCAGTGGAGCGCATTTCCGGGCCCAGTTGCGGGTCAACACCGGGGAAGCGGGCGAACGGGAACACCGCCTCTTTCACGGCCACACGGCGCGGATTGGCGTTCGTCAGGTCAAATTCGGTGAGGCTGGATCCGGCCATGACTTTCGCGGCGATGGCTGCGATTGGGGCACCAACAGCCTTGGCGACGAATGGCACGGTCCGGCTGGCGCGCGGGTTGGCTTCCAGAACGTAGATCTCGTCATCCTTGACCGCAAATTGAATATTGATCAGGCCGCGCACTTTCAGCGCCTTGGCCAATGCGATGGTCTGTTCTGCGAGGCGGGCTTGCAGCTCTTTGGACAGCGTATAGGGCGGCAGGGCGCAGGCGGAGTCGCCGGAATGTACGCCGGCTTCTTCAATATGCTCCATGATGCCAGCGACATGCACGTTCTCACCGTCGCACAGCGCGTCCACATCCACTTCGATTGCGTCAGACAGGTAGCGGTCAATGAAGAGCGACGCGTCACCGGAATCCTTGGCCACATCCAGCGCTTCAGACGCGAATTTGCGCAGGTCCTCGTCATTGCGGGCGATTTCCATCGCACGTCCGCCGAGTACGAAGGAGGGGCGCAGCATGACCGGATAGCCGATCTCGTTTGCCTTCACCTCAGCCTCTTCAACTGAGCGCGCCGTCCGCGAGGGGGCCTGCTGTATGTTCAGCGTGTCGAGCAGGGCCGCGAATTGCTCGCGATCTTCCGCTAGATCAATAGAGGCCGGGCTGGTGCCGAGGATTGGGACGTTTTCATTGTCCAGCGTATTTGCGAGCTTCAACGGTGTTTGCCCGCCAAACTGAACGATCACGCCGTTCAGCTTGCCGGCGGATTGTTCCTTGTGGATGGTCTCCAGAACATGTTCATCCGTCAGCGGCTCGAAGTAGAGTCGGTCGGATGTGTCATAGTCCGTGGACACCGTTTCCGGGTTGCAGTTGACCATGATAGATTCGATGCCAACATCTTCCATCGCAAAGGCGGCGTGACAGCAGCAATAGTCAAACTCGATGCCCTGTCCGATCCGGTTGGGGCCGCCGCCGAGGATGATGGCTTTGTTGCGGTTCGAGGGCAGGGCCTCGCATTCGGCTTCGTCTGCGCCGAAAACAGGATGCTCATACGTCGAATAGAGGTAAGGGGTCTTCGCCGCGAATTCTGCCGCACACGTATCGATACGTTTGTAGACAGGGCGCACGTTCAGGCCGTGGCGCTGTGCACGGATATCTGCCTCCGTTTTGCCGACGAGTTTGCCCAGACGTTTGTCCGAGAAGCCCGCCATTTTCAGCTGCAGCATACCGTCTGCATCAGCGGGCAAGCCATCCTTCAGAACGCCTGCTTCGATCTGCATCAATTCTTCAATCTGCCGCAGGAACCATTTGTCGATTGAGGTGACCTGATAGACCTCGTCGACGCTGAGCCCCTGGCGCAGGGCCTGGGCGACAACCCGCAACCGGTTCGGCGATGGAACGCCCAGCGCATTGCGCAGGTCGGCTTCAGTTTCAAACGTGATTTCATCAAGACCTGACAGGCCGGTTTCCAAAGAACAGAGCGCCTTCTGAAGGCTTTCCTGGAAGGAGCGGCCGATTGCCATTGCTTCGCCCACGGACTTCATGGCTGTGGTCAGGACCGGATCAGCGCCCTTGTACTTTTCGAATGCAAAGCGCGGGATCTTGGTGACGACATAATCAATCGTCGGCTCGAATGAGGCGGGTGTGACACCTGTGATGTCATTGTCCAACTCGTCCAGCGTGTAGCCCACGGCCAGCTTGGCTGCGATCTTCGCGATCGGGAAGCCGGTCGCCTTGGATGCCAGCGCCGAGGAGCGAGACACGCGGGGGTTCATCTCGATGACAACGAGACGGCCATCTTTAGGGTTCACGGCGAATTGCACGTTGGAGCCGCCCGTCTCAACGCCAATCTCGCGCAGCACGGCGAGGGAGGCATTCCGCATCACCTGGTATTCGCGGTCGGTCAGCGTCAGGGCTGGCGCAACAGTGATCGAGTCACCTGTGTGCACGCCCATCGGATCAATATTCTCAATGGAGCAGATGATGATCGCATTGTCCGCCTTGTCGCGAACAACTTCCATTTCGTACTCTTTCCAGCCGAGCAGGCTCTCATCGACAAGGATTTGCGCCATGGGGGAGGCTGCAATGCCTGACCGGCAGATCTCTTCATACTCCTCGACATTGTAAGCAACGCCGCCGCCTGTTCCGCCCAGTGTAAAGGCCGGGCGAATGATGGCGGGCAAGCCTACCTCGTCAAGCGCTTCCATCGCACGCTTCAGACCTTCGATCCGGTCGTATTTGCCATCTTCCTTCTTGGGAGAGGAGATGATCGCCGCGCGCGGATTCTCCAGACCGATCCGGTCCATCGCTTCGCGGAACAGTTTGCGGTCTTCGGCCATCTCGATGGCTTCAGCCTTTGCGCCGATCAGCTCGACGCCATGCTTTTCAAGAATGCCGGCATAGTGCAGGTCCAGCGCGCAGTTCAGCGCTGTCTGGCCGCCCATGGTTGGCAACAATGCGTCCGGCTTTTCGGCCTCGATGATCTTCTCGACGACTTCAGGAAGGATCGGTTCGATATAGGTAGCGTCGGCCAGCTCCGGATCGGTCATGATCGTCGCCGGGTTGGAGTTTACCAGAATGACCCGGTAGCCCTCATCCTTCAGCGCCTTGACTGCCTGAACGCCTGAATAATCGAACTCGCACGCCTGACCGATGATGATCGGACCCGCACCAATGACCAGAATAGAGCGAATGTCAGTGCGCTTCGGCATATTACATGTCTCCTACCGGCCAAACGGCTGCCTCATAGCTGGGAGTCGGGGGCGGGGGCAAGGCTAAACGGTCGCGTTTCCGGGATTCACTGTAATTGATGGCGACGAATCCCTGAAGACCGGCGCCCGGAGTCCATAGAGGAAGGCCCGCATCCATTTGGATACGGGCCTCACCATCACACCAACGTCCTTATCGGATTACCAGCGCGACCTGTCATAAGGGTAACGGTCATAGGCGTCAGCATAGCCATCGCCATCAGCGTCTTTTTCGTCGGCCTGGTCTTTCACGCCCGGCATGTCGCAATCTTCGGATTCGGTACAGCCTTTGGCCGCGCCACCTGCACCGCCCAGAACCGCGCCAATTGCTGCGCCGCGCTTTGCGTCACCATCGCCGACATTGTTGCCGATCACTGCGCCGGCCGCAGCGCCTGCAGCAGCGCCATAAGCTGCGTTACGTTCGGTTGTGCCGGTCTGGGTGCAGGCGGCCAGAGCGATGGCGCTGATGCCTGCTGCGGCGAGTTTCAGATAAGCGGTCATGGGACATTCCTTTCCGTATTGTACGGCAGAGAAACGTCCCCTTGTTGCGCTGGTTCCGTGGAATATCAGACACTTACCGTATCGTAATCTCCACGCATTGCTGTGCGTGTGCCCCGGCTACTGCTCGAAGACGAAGGACACCGACACTGGAACCGCCGGGCTGATGGACGGTAAAGCCGCCACTTCGCGCAAGGCTTCAAGGCCCGCATCCAGTTCGAAATCAGCGGCGTGTACCAGAACCGGACTTGCGGATTCCACCAGCACCTTGTCAGCGCCAACCCGTGTTACGAACAGGTCTGCGAAATATGCATTCTCCGCACCGTGCAGGCCGACAGTGATGTCAGCCTCGATCCGCCTCCGGTCGCCTTCTTCCATTTCACTGAAGGCATCAAGCGCTGTCTCGGACGTAATGGTCAGCGTGGGATGGGTTTCGGTTTCGAACAGCATCGCGCGCATCCGCTCGTCCCGCAGCTCAATGGCCGTGTCCACGCTGTCCAGCGCGATTTCAATCGTCGCCGCCCCTTCGGGGGTCACACTGCCCGTCATCGTCTTGAATGTGTGAATCTCGGCTAGCTCATCGGCCTTTGTGGAAACAAATGTCAGCCGCGACTCCTCGCTTACCAGATGCCAATCGGCGCTGGCATCTATTGACGAGCCAGGGACAGGGGCTTCGGTGCTGGAGGGCGCACCACAAGCGGTGAGCGCAAGGGCGCAGGCCCCGGCCAGAATGCTAAGGCGAATGGTCATGATCGGTCTCCGGAAAAGTCGGGGCTTGAGGTCTGCGAGGGAAAGGGGGTCAGCTCCAGCGCTTGGCAAGCTTCTGGCTGGTCGCGTCCGCATTCTGTGTCGCCGCGCCCTGATAGCCAGTGATAGAGTCTGCCACGAACGGATTGTCCTGGCGCTCCTGACCGAAGGTCGAGAGGGGGCCGTGTCCCGGCACAAAGCGCATTTCATTGCCCAGCGGCCAGAGCTTGCCCGTGATGGAGTCGATCAGTTGCTGGTGGTTTCCGCGCGGAAAGTCTGTCCGCCCGATGGAGCCACGGAACAGCACATCGCCGACAAAGGCCAGCGCGCCCGCCTTGTTGTAGATCACGACATGGCCAGGCGTATGACCAGGGCAATGTGCGACGCCAAACTTGTTGCCGGACAGTTCCAGTTCGTCGCCGTCATGCAGGTAACGATCCGGTTTCACATTGCGTCCATCGGTGATGCCGTATTTCGCGCCCTGCGCTTCCAGTTCATCCAGAAGCCATTGGTCATCTTCATGTGGTCCGATGATCTGGCAGCCCGTCCGCTCCGAAACCTCGGTCGCGGCCCCCGCATGATCCAGATGGCCATGCGTCAGCCACACGCCGACAATCTTCACGCCGAACTGGTCAGCCGCGCCCATGAGCTTGTCGACCTCACCACCGGGATCAATGAACACGCCTTCCATGGTCTCTGTGGACCAGATCATGGACGTGTTCTGCTGCAGGGGCGTCACCGGGATGATGCGGATTTCGAGCTTCGGCTGAGAGGATTGGTCTGTCATGCGTCCAGAAATAGCGATCCCCACCGCATTCGTGAAGGTGTAACCGTGCTTTCCCTTGCGCCGGGCTTTGGTTTAAATGGGTTAACGAGCAATCGAGATGGAGACTGCCCATGCGCATGCCGCGCCACGCCTATGGCCACAAAACCCGCAGCGGCGGTTTTGGCGGATTGTTGCGCAGCAGGTTCAGCCTGATTCTGGTGGGTTTGTTCCTGGTGTTTCTCTATTGGCAAGCCAATCAGAGCGAAGTGCCCTTCACCGGGCGCAAACAGCTGAACACGGTCTCGATTGAAAAAGAAGTTCAACTCGGCCAGCAATCCTATCTCCAGATCCTCAATCAGGAGCAGGACAGGGGCAATGAAGTGTTCTGCGCGTCGGGCACGGTATGCGCTGGCGAGGCCGCTGAATACACGCAAGCCGTTCGCGACATCGGTCTGCGCCTTCAGGCTGCTGCTGTCGAGCTGGAGCAGGATTTGCTGCGCCAGGGGGCTTCTTTCACGCCCGTCGCAGATCAATTCGACTGGACTTATTATGTCGTGGACTCGGAAACGCCGAATGCCTTCTGCCTGCCCGGCGGATACGTGGCGATCTATACCGGCATCCTGGATGTGACCGGCAATTACGACGGTTCGGTCAGCACCGCGGACATTGAAGACCTCGACAAACTGGCGGTCGTGATGGGGCACGAGATCGGCCATGCGCTCGCCCATCATGGTGCCGAGCGTGTCAGCCAGCAGCGGGTCGTTCAATTCGGCCAGATCGCTGTAGGTGTCGGCCTGGGTGACATGGACGCCTCCCAGCAGCGCGCCATCATGCAGGCCTTCGGCGTTGCGGCGCAGGGTGGAATGCTGGCCTATTCGCGCCAGCATGAAACAGAAGCCGACAAGATCGGTCTCGATCTGCTGGTTCGTGCCTGTTACGACCCACGTGAAGCGCCGGAACTGTGGGAGCGGATGGGGCAGATTGGCGGCGGGCAACGTCCGCCGGAATGGATGTCCACACACCCGGCTTCTGAAACGCGCGCAGAGAATTTCCGCCAATGGATGCCGGATGCGATCGCGGAATATGAGCGCCGCTGCGGGCCGCTCAGCTAGGCGTCTTCATCATCACCGCGTAGTCGGTCAATGATCGCATCGCGCCAGCTTTCCGGCATCAGGAACAAAGTCCACGCGCCTGCTTCATAATGGGCGCGACGCCAGATATCGAGCGGGTTGAACCCACCTCTGGGGCAGGCGCCATATGCTTTCGCCTGATTGCCGGGATGGCTGGCATAAACCGCCTTTGCGCGCAGGATGTGCATGCAGTTGGAGATGAAGACGATCTTGCCGCTTTCTGCGGTGCTGGTCGTGTTGGCGAGGTTTTCCAGGCCGGAAATCGTGTCGCGGCTTTCGACATCTGCGCTGACTTTTTCTGCACGGCCAGACCGCCGGGCGGCAAGCAATGCCATCTCCTGGCTGCCGAGCCGGCCTTCCTGTGGCCGGTGCCCACCGACAACGAGAAGCCGGTCAAGCTTCTCGGCCTTCAGAAGGGCGACGCCCTTGTCTATCCGGGCAGACGCATCGGCCGCATTGTCAGTATAGAAAATGATGCCCCGCCCACCAGACAGCTTGCCGGTTTCATCTGAAAGGCGTGTCACGCCCCAGAACAATAGCGTCGCGACAAGGTCAGCTACGACCAGCCAGATCAACAAGGTTCGAATGCGGTGAATCACAAGGGCTATAATCACCAACTCGCTGTCCGCCGCTAGAGCGGATGTGCAACATCTGCTCCATATTTGCAGTGTTAGTCATTTAGAGAAGGCGCTGCCAGCGCAGCGAGATAATCCCGCACGGGTGTTGTCAGATCATCTGGCAGATCATCCAGCGCAAACCAGCCCCATCCGCCATGCTTTTCCGGCTCCATCACGCGTGGTTCACCGGTGACAATCCGCGCAGAATAAACCGGCGCGACCCAGTGCCGACCATCGCCCTTGTCGATGGTCTCCGCAATACAGGCGAGCCCGGTCAGCTCGATCTGGATGCCGAGTTCTTCCTCGATTTCCCGGCGCGCCGTGTCTTCTGCCCGTTCGCCGAAATCGATCTTGCCGCCCGGCAGGCCCCAGGCTCCGGCTTCAGGCTCTTTCAGGCGCTGGATCAGGAGAAGGCGGCCGGAATCGTCGCGAATGGCCGCGCCGCAACCGGCGCCGGGCAGGGAATCAGAATCACTCATGTCAGTTATCTTATCAGGAGTATGCCTGCGCCCGCACCGCGAACCTGTTTTGGATATGTTTTGGAACAGGGTATCGTGTCGGCGGGAAACATTGAGAGGGGAAGAACCAATGGCAAAAGTGATCGGGCTCGGAGGGCTGTTCTTTCTTTGCAAGGACGTGGACGCAACCCGCGCATGGTACACGCGCGTTCTGGGCATCGAGATTGATGATTATGGCGGGTCCAGCTTTTCGCAGGCTGATGCTGCCGCGCAATTCCCGCAAGGGGCCCGCACGATCTGGGCGCCCTTCAAGGCAGAGAGCGACTATTTCAAGCCATCCGATAGCGACTTCATGATGAATCTGATGGTGGACGATCTGGACGGCATGATCGAGCGGGTCAGGGCAGAAGGCGTTTCGGTGGAGGGAGAGCCAATGGTCGAGAGCTATGGCAAGTTTGCCTGGGTGATGGATCCCGATGGCCGCAAGATCGAGCTGTGGCAGCCAATCGAGTCCGAGCCCGCAGTCTGACGGATCAGAACCAGCCCGCAACCTTGCCCCATGGCACGAACAGCAGCGTGATGGTCAGTGCCGCCAAAGTGGCGGTGAAACCCGCCAGCATCACCGCGCCATCTCGCGCAACGAGGCCGAGGCCAAACAAGGTTATCGCGACACCTGGGGCCGCAACAGCGAACGGGACCAGTTCCAGCGGAATCATCAGGATTGCAAGAACGGAGACGGCGACTGCGGCCAGATAGGTCGCCGCTTTCCCTGCGGCCCAGGAAAGTCGCTCCGTAATCATCCGGTCCACCCGTTTCAGCCATGGCTTCACGCGGTCTTCGGCCTGTTCCAGCTTTTCAGTTTCGATAGATTGGTTCTGAATGAAAGAGGGCATCCAGATATGACTGGCCCCGAACAGGATCTGCAGACTGAAAAGAAGAATCACGAAACCGACAATCGCTGGCAGGCCCGGAATGCCGCCGAGCGGCGGCAGCACGACCAACAAGCCCAGCAGGGTGATGATGGGTCCGAAAGAGCGCTGCCCGAACATGTCGAGCAGGTCTCCAATGGAGACCTCGCCATCATCGCCTTCTTCAACGGCGGTTTCGAGAACGTTTTCGAGCGGGTCGCTTTGTGGTGCGGTCATGTCCTTCCTCGTGCTTGCGGATTGAACGCGCAAGCGCCGGATCGGTTCTCATAACGCAAAAAAATGGCCGCCTGGCGAAACACCAGAGCGGCCCGAGGAGAGGACTGCTAGTCAGTCTGACGATCTAGCGTGCAGATTTCTTGCACGACTCGATGTCGTCAGCTTCCAATTCAGATTTGTCGTTGCCGTAGGACACGATCACGCCAGCTTTTTTCGCGATTTTCTTGCAGTCGCGAACAGAGGCTTTCTTGCGGTCGAGGTCGCCCTTGCAAACAGTGCCTTCGCACAGCCAGACGGTGCCGATGGCAACAACCTGGCCGTCTTTCACCGGTTCGGCGGTTTCGAAGGTGAATGTGGTTGCAAATGCAGGTGCGCTGAGCGCGACGAAAGCGGCAGCAGTCAGGGCTGAGCGGATCA
Source organism: Hyphomonas atlantica corrig. (assembly GCF_000682715.1). GTDB lineage: Bacteria > Pseudomonadota > Alphaproteobacteria > Caulobacterales > Hyphomonadaceae > Hyphomonas > Hyphomonas atlantica. The sequence goes on from NZ_AWFH01000012.1 coordinate 273,929, forward strand.
TGGGAGAAAACCTTTCGGTACGTGGACTTTGGAAACGGTGCCGGACCCTAAGTGTCCGTACCGTCCCCATAACGATTGCTGACGAAAACGTCAATCATTCAGCCTTCCTTAGTTCAGCTAGCCGCCAACATCCGCCACCATGCGCGGGGCGAGGTCTGACTTGGACATATAGGCGGCGGTCAGGCTGGGATGGTCGATCTTGTTCACAGCCTCGGCGACAATGCGCGACACACAGTGATCATCGACGCGCGGTGCGCTCGACACCGGCAACTCATAGCGACACAGGGAAACAGCCTGATCCTCAACGGAATCAAGGACGGAGGCCGCGCCGAGTCGCGTGTGCAGTGCGCTGTTATCATACTGGATTTCAGCTGAAACGGACTGTGCCGGATCGGCCATTGCAGGCGCGGCCCAGGCAATGCCGGCCAGAAGCGCGGCGGTTGTAAGCAGGGAAAGACGGGAAGACGGCATGGGAGGAAACCTTCTTGCAGTTGCGGCCGGTGATGACCGTGTATCCAAACTATAATCAATGAACAAAATGTCAATTGTTCATTGATTATTTTTTTGTGTCTTTCCTGCCGTGGCGGCACAAATTGCCGTGTTGCATCGGCGCGTTATTCTCTTTGGTGGAAACGAGATCGCCAAATGCGACCGCCGAGGAGAGGACACCGGACCCATGGATTTCAATATCCCGCAGGACATTGCCGACTATCTGAACGTGCTGGACCAGTTCATCGAAGACGAGATTCGTCCGCTAGAGCAGCAAGACGACAATATCCGCTTCTTCGACCATCGCCGTGAGTGGGCGCGCACCGATTTCGAGAATGGCGGCCTGCCTCGCCCCGAATGGGAAGAGCTGCTCAGGGAAGCGAAGCGCCGCGCCGACAAGGCGGGGCATCTGCGCTATGCTCTGCCGAAAGAATTTGGTGGTCAGGACGGCTCCAATCTCGGCATGGCCATTATCCGCGAGCATTTTGCGAAACAGGGGCTCGGCCTGCACAATGATCTCCAGAACGAGCATTCCATCGTCGGCAACTTCCCGCAGATCCTGATGTTGCGGGATTTCGCCCGTCCGGATCAGAAGCATCTGGCAGAGGACGCGCTTAACGGGAAATTCCTAGCCTGTTTTGGATTGACCGAGCCGGACCACGGCTCTGACGCAACCCATATGGAGACGCGTGCCGTGCGTGAGAAGCGCGATGGCAAGGATGGCTGGCTGATCAATGGCGAGAAGATGTGGATCACCGGCATGCATGTCGCGACGCATATCATGCTGTTCTGCCGGACCAGCGGTGAGGATGGCGATGCAAAGGGCATCACCTGCCTGCTTGTTCCGGCGCGTGATCCGGGCGTGATCATCGAAGAATACATGTGGACGTTCAATATGCCGACGGACCATCCGCGCCTGACCATCAAGGATGTCTGGGTGCCGGAAGATGCGGTCTTTGGTCCACCGGAAGGCGGGCTGGCCCTGGCTCAGCACTTCGTCCACGAAAACCGCATTCGCCAGGCGGCCAGCTCCGTCGGCGCGGCGATGTATTGTATCAATGAGAGCGTGCAGTACGCCCGCGAACGCAAGCCATTCGGCAAGGCGCTGGCCACCAATCAGGCTATCCAGTTCCCGCTGGTAGAGCTTGCCACCGAGGCTGAAATGTTGCGCCTGCTGATCTTCAAGACAGCGTGGGAAATGGATCAGATGTCAAAGCCTGAAGTGGCGATCCACCTCTCCGACAAGGTGTCGATGTGCAACTACCGGGCAAACCGGCTCTGCTGCAACGCGGCTGACCGGGCGATGCAGGTGCATGGCGGCATGGGCTATTCCCGCCACAAGCCGTTCGAGCATATTTACCGCCATCACCGCCGCTATCGAATCACGGAGGGCTCGGAAGAGATCCAGATGCGGAAAGTGGGCGGCCACCTGTTCGGCTTCATGGGCCCCAACAAGCACGGCCAGGCCAAGGGCGAAAAGGACTCAAAAGGTAAAAGCACTGAGCCGACGGATTTTGCTGTGCGGTAGAGAGGCAACAAAACTCCCCTCCCGCGCGAATGGTTAATGATCGCGTAACTATCATTAGGCATTTCTCATCTGATCCAGTTTACATCAGGCGGGAAAGGGAGACTCGGATGTCTCTGCTCGAACGGGTAATTCGCGGCCATCGGTGTCGCTCGACGCACCACTATATCGCGATGGACGCGCTGTCCCTGATCGCTTCGGATGAGGCGGACAAGTGGAAGGATTTGTTCCTCGTCCATCACGAACATCTGCTGGAAGGGGCCAAGGCGCCGGATTCCAAGTTCAAGGATTTCAAGAACCACGTCCTGCACATTTCTGAAGGGGAGTGGGGCGGCGCGCCGGGCAAGGCGATGGAATGGTATGCCACCGCCGTTGATCATTTGCGCCGCAAGCAGTGGAGCAAGGCTGCCTATGCGCTCGGCGTGCTCAGCCACTATTACGCCGACCCGATCCAGCCTTTCCATACGGGGCAGACGGAAGAAGAAGGCACAATGCACCGCGCGGTCGAGTGGAGCATTGCGAAGTCTCGCGACAAGATTGACGCGCGTATCGAGACGCTAGGCTATCCCGATGTGCCCGTGCCAGAGGGCGCAGGTTTCGTGGCGGACATGGTGCGCAACGGCGCGCGCCTGTCGCACCCGCACTATCAGACCTTCATTGATCACTATGATCTGGACGTCGGCGTGAAGGATCCGCCCGCCGGGCTCGACGAGACCATGTTCGATGCGATTGTGGAGCTGGTGGCTTATGCTACGGCTGGCTTCGGGGCGATCATTTCCCGCGCCATCGAGGAAGCGGCTGTCAGCGCACCGAAGACCAACTTGACGTTGCAGGGCTATATCGAGACTCTGGACATCCCGATCCGCTGGGTCACGGCGAAATTGTCCGATGCCGCTGACAAGCGCACAGTCACGCGCATGTACAAGGAATTCCAGAAGACCGGAAAAGTGATCCGCACGCTGCCGGACGACGACAAGGAAATCCGCAAGATGCACGCCAAACAGGTTTTGCGCGTGCCACTCAAACAGCTCGACAAACAGGAAATCGGTCCGATCGGGTCGAAGAATAAGGCCGTGGAAGAGCGCCTGCTGAATGAGCTGATGGCCCAGGAAGAGACAGCGACCGTCGATACGGTCGAAATCGCTTCAGAAGAGGTAGAGGTTGTTGAGGCGGTCACTGAGCCGGAAACCGCAAAAGACGCGCCGGCTGAAGCCGTAGAAACACCTGCGACCCGGAAAGAGGCACCCCCCAAGGCAGAGGAAGTTCTGTTCGAGCCTGAGCCCGAAACCGAAGCCCAGCCAGAGCCCGTCACGGCGAAAGCCGAACCAGAGGGTCTTGGCGAAGAGTCCGGCGACATCGCCCGACGCAGTCGCATCACGCGGGAATCTCCTGTAGTGGAGGCACCAAGCATCGGCAAGAAGACAGCCAAGCGTCTCGGACGCGCGGGCATCACCACCGTTGGCGACCTGCTTGATTGCGACACGGAGGAAACCGTCTTCCAGGTCGACGTGGCCTATATCGACGTAGACACGCTGAATGACTGGAAAGACCAGACCATTCTGATGATGGAAGTGCCGGGCCTGCGTGTGCACGACGCCCAGATCCTTGTCGGCGCGGGAATCCGCAACCGCAAGGAACTGGCCGAAGCGCCGGCACGGACCCTGTTCATGCTGGCCAGCGAGTTCCTGCAAACTCCGCAGGGCGACCGCGTGATCCGTGACGACGATTACCTCGCTGAAGAGGAAGTCGAAGAATGGATCGAAATGGCGAAGACCGGCTAGGGGCGATTCCTACTGGCTTCCCCTGAGCGCCGCGTTGCCTAAAGTCGCTTAAACTCAGCCGTGAAGTGGCGCATCATCGGCGGTTCTTTCACGATTTTCAGGCCGCGAATCTCGTCCTTGCGTTTGGCGAGTTCCTCGAACACTTCGACGATATAATCCGCATGCGATTGAGTGTAGACACGGCGCGGCATGGCGAGGCGGACAAGGTCCATGCGGGCAGGTTCCTCGCTGCCGTCCGGCTTGCGTCCGAACATGACGGTCCCGATCTCACAGCCGCGAATGCCGCCTTCTTCATAGAGTGCGCAGGCGAGCGCGTGGCCGGGATATTCGAGTGGCGGAATGTGCGGAAGCCATTCGCGGGCATCGACGAATACGGCGTGCCCGCCGGCGGGTTTCATGACCGGCACCCCCAGCGCATCCAGCCGTTCGGCGATATAGGCATTCGTCCGCACGCGGTAGCGTAGATAGTCCTCATCCACGATTTCGGTCAGTCCCTGCGCGATGGCGTCCAGGTCGCGCCCGGCGAGGCCGCCATAGGTGGGGAAGCCTTCGGTCTGGATAAGGCGTGTGCGCGCCTGTTCGGCCAGTGCGTCATCATTCAGTGCCAGCCACCCGCCGATATTGGCGAAGGCGTCCTTCTTGGCGCTCATCGTCATACCGTCAGCGACAGCGAAAGTATCGCGCACAATGTCCTTGATGGAACGTTCCTGCTGGCTATCCTCGCGCAGCTTGATGAACCAGGCATTTTCCGCAAAACGACAGCCATCAATGAAGAACGGCTTGCCATGCTGGTGAGCGATCTCTGCTGCGCCGCGAATATTGGCCAGGCTCACCGGCTGTCCGCCGCCGGCATTGTTCGTGATCGTCATCATCACGCAGGGTACGGCGTCGCCTCGCTCGTCCATCAGGCGAGCGAGGGCCTCCAGATCCATGTTCCCTTTGAAGGGGTGCTCGAGAGATGGAACCTTGCCCTCTGCGATGGGCAGGTCCAGCGCCTCCGCGCCTGCGGCTTCGATATTGCCGCGCGTCGTGTCGAAATGCGTGTTCGACGGGATCACGTGGCCGGGGTTGGCAATCAGGGAAAACAGGAGATGTTCCGCCGCGCGGCCCTGATGCGCAGGGATGATGTGCTTGAAATCCATCAGGTCACGCACGGCCGCTTCAAACCGGTAAAAGCTGGGCGCGCCAGCATAGCTTTCATCGCCCGTCATCACGGCGCCCCATTGCGCGGCGCTCATGGCGGAAGTGCCGCTATCGGTCAGCAGGTCGATCAGCACATCATCCGAATGCAGCTTGAAGAGATTGTAGCCTGCCGCGCGCAGCAGGCGTTCGCGTTCCTCGCGCGTGGTCATGCGGATCGGCTCAACTGATTTGATGCGGAAGGGTTCAATGATGGTCTTCATAGGGCACTCCTGGCTCTGACGTCCTGGGGGAGTGCCGGTCTCGGCGCACACACAGGACTTATCCTGCGCCGCGGTTGCCTCGTCTTCGTGACGCGACCGCGCTCAGCGCCTGTTGTGAGGCCTGTCGATTACCATCAATCGCCAGCGGCTGACAAGCGTGTCAGAGCCCGCGAGGGGAGAGGCCCGCCGCCGTATAGATCGCGTCAATGGCGGCCATGTTTGCAAGGGCATCTGCGCCGCCGGTCAACGCAGCTGCGCGTCCCGTCAACACGTCCATCACATGGTCCAGCTGGTGCTCATAGGTGATCTTGCCATCAATGGTCTCAATGGCTTCCTCGCCGCCACGACGAACGCGGATCTGGTGCCCTCGGTACGGGTGGACGGGGTTCAGAAAGACGAGGCTGCCATCCTTGCCGTCAATTTCCAGTGCGATGTTGCGATCAATTCCGTCTGCCATGCTGCATTCGATGCTCGCAGATGCGCCGCTGGCGAAGCCGAGATTGGCCTGCATGCTGAGATCGACGCCGGGGCGTTCGCAGACGGCTTCGGCTGACAGGATTTCCGGTTCGGCCCCGGCAAGTGTGCGGACCATATGCAGCGAGTAGCAGCCCAAATCCATCATTGCGCCGCCGCCGACAGACAGTGTGTGGCGCAGTTCCCCCTCGCGATAGGGAATGGTCACATTGAACACCGCGCGCATGGTCTTGATGTCGCCGAGCTCGCCGCTTGCCACAATCTCCATCACACGCTGGAAAGCGGGGTGGAACCGATAGTGAAAAGCCTCGATCAGGGGTTTGTCCGCCTTATGTGCGGCTTCGACCATACGCGCCGCTTCTGCGGAGTTCATCGCGAATGGTTTTTCACAGAGTACCGCCTTGCCAGCTTCCAGCGCTGCGATGGAGAGTTCAGCGTGGCGGTGAGGGGGCAGGGCGTTGTAGATCAGGTCCAGATCATCGCGGCGAACCAGTGCCTCATAATCGGTTTCGACATGCTCAATATGGTGTTCCTGCGCATAGGCGCGGGCCTTTTCGACATCTCGCGCAGCGACCGCGTGGATCATGCAATCATCGCGGGACGAGGCTGGGTCGATGATGGCCTTGGGGGCGATCTTGGCGGCGCCGAGGATGCCAATGCGGATCATGTCTGCTCCTTTGAAGTGGGATTTGGCCAAATCGTAAACGAATCGGCCCCATTTGTTTACCCGGACCTAACGCGTCTTAACGCTCTTGGCAGGGTTTGATGTGCATACCGGCAGTTAAGGTAACGAAGCGGTAAGCACAAACAGCGTTAATAGGGGCTCTATAGGTGTTAACCTTGCCGGAGCGTAGCCGCACATGTTGAACGAGATCACTGCCCATATCGCCCGTCAAAATGAGTTGTCTGAAGAGACGGCGAAAAGTGCATTGGGTATCGTCCTGAACGCGGCTGAGCGCCAGGATTCACCCTTCGCCACGGCGATGTTCAAGACGGTTCCCGGTGCTCGCGCCCTGTCGGCCCGTATAGGCAGCGCCATCGGCGCGCCGACCGGCACAATCGCCCGTATGATCGAACAGACACCCGGCGGCAAGCGCGTGGTCGCGCAATCCATGATCACCGAGCTGCACAAGATTGGCCTGGACCACAAAGCCATCGGCCAGCTGCTGCCGTGCATTTCCACCTATATGGACGAGCATCATGGACTGGTCGGGTTTGGCCATCTGGGCGACCTGATCGGCTCTGATCTGGACGCAGTGACGGCGGCGGCCAAAGCCGCCTAATCCAGCGATCATTCTGAAAGAAACCGTCCTTCGGGGCGGTTTTTTTGTGTTTGCCGAAAATTCCTGTGAACCAAATGGATTGTGGTGCGTACTGATAGGACCTCGCAGCACCCCCCCCTGACTCACCCCCGTCAGCTGCTGCGTGGGATTACATTGAAGGCCAGATCGGTTTCCCCCTCTCTTCCCCCCAGCCGATCTGGCCCTTTTCTTTTGAGGGTAGCCTGTCTAAGTGCTGCGACCAGAACAAAAGAAGCGGGGTTTCGAGATATGCAGGACAGCACGAATGTGAGACGGGACGAGCAATTGGCCCTTGACCTGATGGCGGCCATTCGTGCCGATGCTGAAGCTGCCTGTGCCCCGAATACCGTCGAGATGGTATCCGTTACGTTTGATGTTTCATCTGCTGCGACGGACGCGGCGGACATACAATTTGAGCCGCGGATCGACCGTCGCACAAGAACTGTTCTGTTTACCGGTGGCACGGCCCGTCAGGGCGACCAACCCGTGATGAAGGCTACCGCTGTTTACCGGATCATATCGGAAAGCTAGACACGGCCCCATTGGCGAGTAAAATGATATATCAATATCAGATGCCAGTGTGATGGAGCCCTGCAATGCCTACTGCCCTTATTACCGGAGCCAACCGAGGCATTGGCCTTGAGCTGGTTCGCAAGTTTCTCGCTGAAGGTCATGACGTCATTGCGACCGCTCGAAACCCAGATTCGGCAACTGAGCTGAACGCCACAGGCGCCCGTGTCTACCCGCTGGAAGTGACAGATGCTGACTCGGTGGCAGCCCTGAAGTCGACCCTCGGGGACGAGCCGATCGACTATCTGATCAACAATGCAGGCATCTGTACCTTCGATGGTTTCAAGGACATCGACTACGATGTGTTCGCCGAAATGCTGGCAGTCAATACAATTGCCCCGGTACGGATCATGGACGTCCTGCTCGACAATGTTGCAGCGAGTGAGGTGAAGATCGCGGCTGGCCTGTCAAGCATGGTGGCCTCAATCGAGAATACCACAAACGATTTTGCGTTTGTCTATCGCGTTTCAAAGGCGGGACTGAACATGGCCCTGCGGTCGGCCGCTCCGGCACTCGCGGAGAGAGGCGTTACAGTGCTGGCGCTGCATCCGGGATGGGCCCATACGGATATGGGCGGCGCTGACGCTCCGGTGCGCCCGGTCGATAGCGCAGAGGGGCTTTACAATGTGCTGACCTCGGCTGGTCCGTCTAAAGAGCTTCGGTTCATTGATTATGAAGGCCAGACTCACCCCTGGTGATCACCTATTCGCGTTGAGGCGCAAATCCGCTGAATTCGTCCGGCATGTCTATCGCCGTATCAACTCTCAGGCGGGGCAGGGCCTCAGGGTGTTCAGTCTGAAGCCATTCGATCATCTGTTCCCGGATCAGGCAGCGCAAATCCCATGCTTTGGGAGATGTGCTGGCGGAGGCCAGACCGCGCACGGTGACCGACGTCCCAGACGCTTCGGTCACCTGCAAATTCACCACGTCACCATCCCAAAGCGGCGTGGATTTGCAGATCTCTTCGAGTTTCTCCCGCATCCGGCTAATCGGCGCATGATAGTCCACTGTCCAGTAGATCGGCCCAATGATCGATGCGCTCTTGCGGGTCCAGTTCTGGAAGGGTTTTTCGATGAAGTAGGATAGGGGCACAACAAGGCGCCGCCAGTCCCAGATCTTGATGACCACGTAAAACAGGCCGATTTCTTCGATCCAACCCCATTCCCCTTCGACAACGACGGCATCGTCCAATCTGATGGGTTGGGTAAAGGCGATCTGCAGCCCCGCAATCAGATTGCTCAGCACCGGCCGCGCGGCAAGGCCAATTGCAATGCCTGCGATTCCGGCAGATGCAAACAGGCTGACGCCGATCTGCTTTACGCCTGGAATGACGGTGAGGGCCGCGGCGATGGTTACAATACCGGCGATAACGATCCAGACGCGGCGCACCACATCCAGCCGGGTCGCGGATTTGCGCGCTTCCAGATTGTCTTCGGCATCCAGGTGAAGTCCGGCGAGGCGTCGTTTGATCAACGCGTCCACGATCGTACCGACCAGCCAGCCGAGGGCCAGAATGAAAAGAACGCCGGAGGCTATTTCGGAAATGGCCTCTGCGCGCTCGTCTGTCAGGAAATGATCAGGAACGTAGTCCGGCAGATAAGGCGCAAGGAAAACCAGCGCCGCACCGCACAGGGCGAACAGGATTGGCGGGCGAAATCGTTTCAGCCAGCGTGTTTTGGCTCGGGCATCAATCTTCGTTCGGATACGCAATTCCCCTGTGTCGGTGTGTACGGGGTACGTATCAGCGTCTCAAAGGTTTCACGCTGCCAGCAAGCCCGGCAGCACAGGTTGCGCGCAAACCTGTGAGAATGCGGCCCTGCTGGGCAGATCGTGCCGAAGATGGATGCAGTTACTTGATCCGCTCAGCCCGGAAGGCGAGACCGCCATCCAGTTTTATCTTGTAGCTGCCGAGGGCGGCTTCATAGATCTGTGCTTCGGACTGGCCGCTATTGCGTATCGCCTTTGAATCCGTCTGGCGCCAGATCTGCCCGTTTTCGAGGTAGACGATCAAGCTTCCACGCCCGCCGCGGATGGATTTCACGGGTTGGGTCACTTCCGTCAGGTTGCCATCTTCACCAGACTTGCCCAGCACGATAGAGGGCAGGGACGGGATGGAGAAGCCGAAGGAATCCTTCTGGACCTGCTCGACTTCCTTGCGTGTCACCGTTGTGACTTCGCCCGCCTCTTCGGCTGCCTGGAGACGCCCTACGGCAGCGTCATAGCATGCCAGGCGCTCAGCATCTGTTTCGATCGCGGTGCAGGCATAGACATCTTCCGTGGAGATTTCCTCGGCCACGGCCGGAGCGCCCAGCGCAATAATCATTCCTGTGATGCACCAAAAGCGGGTCATTTCTCTCACCTCATGTCGTTCAACCGGCACGAAGGCTTTGCAAATCCCTCGCGGTCTGGCAGCACTGTGGCAAATCGTGCGAAAGCCGAAAAGAGTTTGGAGACATAAAAACAATGAAGCTGAATGCGTTGATCGGCAGCGGCATGGCCGCTGTGTTCGCCCTGACCCTCGCTGCCTGCGGAGGCGGCGGCAATTCCGGGGGTGAGGATGTGCCAACACTGCGGCGCGGAATTTCAGCCAAGGTGGATACGCTCGATCCGCACAAGTCTTCAGCCCAGTGGGAAAACATCGTCATCGGCGACATGTTCATCGGCCTTACAACCGATGGGCCGGACGCCCGCCCGGAGCCGGGCATGGCGACACATTGGGAAACCAGCGAGGACGGTCTCGTCTGGACCTTCCATCTTGGCGACTATAACTGGTCAGATGGCACACCGGTAACGGCAAACGACTTCGTCTTTGCGCTGCGCCGTATTCAGGCCCCGGAAGTCGCCTCGCAATATGCCTCGCTGCTTTATCTGATCAAGAACGCCGCCAAGGTGAACGCGACCGAATTGCCGCCAGAAGAACTGGGCGTGCGTGCGATTGACGACAAAACGCTCGAGATCACGCTGGAATATCCCGCGCCATACCTGCCGGGCCTGTTGTCCCACTACACGACTTTCCCTGTGCCGAGCCAGGCTATCGAAACCTATGGCGATGCGTGGATCCAGCCGGACAATATTGTGGTGAACGGCCCGTACAAGCTCGTCTACTGGCGCACGGGCGACCAGCTCGTCGCCGACAAGAACCCGACCGGGTTCGGGGCGGACGAAGCCTGTTTCGGCCGGGTCGTCTATTTCGAACTGGAAGACCTGACTGCGGTTGAAAACAAGATCCAGGCGGGCGAGCTGGACATCAACAATGCCTTCGATGGCGCCCGCGCCGAGGAGATCGAGGCGAAACTGCCGGGCTGGCCTCGCACGACGCCATCCCTGAACACGACCTATTGGAGTTTCAACACCCAGCAGGCCCCGTTTGACGACATGCGCGTGCGCAAGGCGCTGGCGATGGCTTTGGATCGCGAATTCATGGTCAAGAACGTGCTGACGCCTGGCTTTGAACCGGCCTATTCCTTTGTTCCGCCGGGCATGGACAATTATGCGGTGACCCGTCCTGAACTCGAATGGAAGGATCTCCCACGCGCCGAACGCCTTGCGGAAGCAAAACGCCTTCTGGAGGAAGCCGGCTTCGGGCCAGATAATCCGCTCAGCTTCGAATTCATTCATCGCTCGACGGACGACAATCCGAAGGTTGCCCCTGTCGCTCAGGCAAACTGGGCCGACATTGCGCCCTGGGTCGATCCGATCATTGTGAAGCAGGATACCAAGGTTCTGTATGCCCGCCTGCGCCAATCGGATTTTGAAGTTTCCGACGCGGCGTGGGTGGCGGATTTCGACGACCCGATCAATTTCCTCTATCTGCTGGATTCGAACACCGGCCAGCAGAATTATGGCGATTATTCCAATCCGGAGTATGATGCCCTTCTGCAGCAATCCAATCGGGAGCTGGACCTGGACAAGCGGGCGGAAATCTTCGCGGAGGCCGAACAGCTGATGCTGGAAGATTATCCGATCACGCCGATGTGGTTCCAGGTGACGAAGAATCTGGTCGATCCGTCGCTGACGGGATGGATCGACAACGCGAAGGACCAGAACCGCTCCCGCTTCCTGTGCCGGGATGGGCTTGGCACAAGCGAGTAGGGGTAACAGGACGGGGGTCTTGGAATGGAACATGAGATGGAAGCGGCAGGCCTTGCCTCTGGCAGTGGCCTGACCACCGGGGACCATCATCCGGTAAATTCCGGACTGCCCTGCGCCAATTGCGGTGCGATTGTCGAAGACAGGTTCTGTACGACCTGTGGGCAATTGGCGTCTGATTTCCATCGCCCCGTCTGGGATCTGGTCATGAGCAGCCTGGCCGACACATTCGCCCTTGATGGGCGTCTGTGGCGGTCATTGCCGCTGCTGTTCTTTCGTCCGGGGCGGATGACGCGCAATTATCTGGAAGGCAAACGGGCGCGCTATGTGCCGCCATTCCGCATGTTCCTGCTGGCGTCGGTCGTGTTCTTCCTCACCCTGTTCACGCTGGGCGACCAACTCGGCTGGTACCATACGTTCAAGATCAATGACATGCTGGAGGAGGGGCTCGATCTCGGTCTGGATGAGACCGGTGAGCCCACGCCCATTGTGTCTGAAGACCGGCTGGCAGAGATCCGCGAGCAACTCGACAGCGCAGACCTGGATGAGGAGGCGCGTCTCGAACTGCAGCAGACGCTGAACGACGCGCAGCATGGCATCACCGTCCAGCGTATCTTGCAGGATGATGGCCGGATCAATCGCGACGCGCTCTATGATGAGGTCAATGCCCGTCTGGACGAGAATGCGACGGTTGAGCAGCGCCAACAGGCCTGGCGCGCCGCCGACCATGCCGCCACTGTTTACGAGAACCAGGACCGATATGGTGCGCGAATACGCGAATGGGCGCCGCGATTCAGCCTGATGTTCATGCCGATTCTCGCGCTGATGCTGACTCTGCTTTATGCGTGGCATCGCAGCCGGTACATTTATGATCATGTGATCACGGCGCTGCATGTGCAGACGTTCATCTACATGACGGCGACGGTGTTTCTGGTCGTTGCGGCGGTCAGGCCTTCGATGACCGGCTGGCTGGTCCTGTTCGGTGTTCTGACATTGATCGTATATCTCTACAAACAGTTGCGCGTGACCTACGGAACAGGCCGGATCATGGCGATGCTGCGGACGCTGATTCTGCTCTTTTCGAGTTTTATCGTCCTCATCATCCTGTTGGCCCTGTTGATTGCCGTATCGTTTGCGCTGACCTGATCCGGGCAATTATTCGAAAGTTTCATTCAACCTACGCGAATCCGGATTTCCGGAGCTGAATGACGCGAGAATAGCCCGAAAATGCCTAATTGTTGGGCGCGGCTGAACAGCAGTGATTGCGACAGTTCGGGCAATTTTTCGTCATTCCCCTAGGGAATTAGGATAATAATGCTCAAAATGACCCAATAAGGTGATGCGTTTCTGTCACACCATTGTCATTTCACCCAAAAGCACCGTTGCATCCGATTGACTATCTGCGGCGCACATTTCTTACTGCCACGTAAGACTTGGTCGAAGGGGGCCAGGTTTGCCCGTCGTGAGACGCGGGCATTTTTCAAAATAATCCCACTCGGAGGTTCAGGTGAGCGAACTTAACTTGAAGACACGCCTTCTGGCGTCGTCGGTGTTTGCGGGGGCTGCACTCGCGGCCGCTGCTGCGTTGCCGGCACATGCACAAGAAGACGAAGTCATCGCAGTAACGGAAGCAGGCGACGAAGAAGCCGCTGTCCAGCAAACCATCGTTGTCACGGGGTCCCTGATCCCGCAAAGCGGCAACCTGGTTGAAACCAGCCCGGTCACATCGCTCGGCTCCGCAGACTTCGACGTCCGCGGTGTTGTTCGTGCGGAAGACATGATCAACTCGCTGCCACAGGCATTCGGCGCTCAGGGCTCCAACCTGGCCAACGGCTCGACCGGTACGTCTTCGGTCAACCTGCGTGGTCTCGGTGCATCCCGTACGCTGACCCTTTTGAACGGCCGCCGCCTGCCATACGGCTCGCTGAACACGGCTGCTCCGGACATCAACTTCATCCCGGCCGCCATGGTCAAGAAAGTTGACGTCCTGACCGGTGGTGCATCTGCGACCTACGGTTCTGACGCTGTTGCCGGTGTTGTGAACTTCGTGCTCGACACAGAGTTCGAAGGTCTGCGCATCGACTCCAACTATTCTTTCTACCAGCACGACAACTCCAACAGCTACATTCAGGACATCCTGTCTGACTTTGCTGCTGGTAACCCGAGCCAGTACACTGTGCCGAGTGGTTCCACCTCTGACGGTGAAACCTTCGACATCACGGCTGCTGTTGGTGGCAAGTTCGACAATGGCCGCGGCCACGCGTCTGCCTTTGTCAGCTTCCAGAACACGAAGGAAATCCTTCAGGCAAACCGCGACTATTCACAGTGTGCGCTGTCGACGACCAATGAAGGTCAGGACTTCACCTGTGCCGGTTCTTCAACGAACCAGTTCGCCAACATTCTGGACGTTGCTCAAGGCTACACGATCCCAGGTGGTGTGGACCCGACCAGCCAGACGCAAACCGGCTGGGCGCGCGTGCTCGATGGTCAGGGCGAAATCGGACCTCGTAACTTCGTTTCCGATACGTTCAACTATAACCCGTACAACCACTATCAGCGTCCGAACGAGCGTTACTCCTTCGGCGCTTTCGCAAACTATGACATCAACGAGTACGTGAATGTGTATTCCGAACTGATGTTCATGGACAACCGCACCAAGTCTCAGATCGCACCTTCCGGTGTGTTCGGCTATGGTATCGGTGGCGGTGCTGGCGGCATTCGTTGTAACAACCCGTTCCTGTCCGCTCAGCAGGTTGACTATCTCTGCGGCGAAATCGCAGACGGTGCGATCGATCGTTACACGAATCTCGATGGTGAGTACACGGACGCTGCTGGCAACGTGCTGGCTGATCAGGACGACTTCGTTGCGCGTTTCGATGGTGACCCCGACCAGGCCGCGCTTGGCCCGGACGGCATCGCGGACATTCTGCTTCTGCGTCGTAACGTCGAAGGCGGTAATCGCTTCAATGACATCCGCCACACGACCTATCGTGGCGTGATCGGCATGAAGGGCACCATCGGCGATACGCCTTGGGGCTACGACATCAGCGCAATCTACGCGAACAACCATCGTTCCGAGATTTACCAGAACGATCTGTCAATCCGCAAAATCGGTCTGGCACTTGATGCCGCCTACGCCTTGGATGATGAAGGCAACCCGACCGACCAAATCGTTTGCCGGATCAATGCTGACGACGATCCGACCAACGATGATCCAAACTGTGCACCGTACGACATCTTCGGACCCAACGGCCCGTCCGACGCTGCGGTGAGCTACATCAGCCAGCCACTGTTCCGTGATGGTGACGTCACACAGACAGTTGTTACGGCCAAAATGTATGCTGACCTTGCTGATTATGGCATGACGTCTCCGATGGCCGAAGAAGGCGTGAAAATCGCTTTCGGTGCCGAGTATCGTCGTGACACGCTGGACTCCAATCCAGACAGCAACTTCCAGTCTGGCGACGGTGCTGGTCAAGGCGGCCCAACGAACCCGATTTCAGGTTCGCAGGAAGTCTATGACTACTTCGTCGAGGTCAACGCACCTCTGATCGAAGGCTATGAAGGTGTCGAATCTCTCGGCGTTGACCTGGCCTATCGTCGTTCGAACTATGATGCTGTGTCTTCGGACGCCTACAAGATCGGTCTGGAGTACGCTCCGGTCGAAGACATCCGCTTCCGCGGTTCGTTCCAGCGCGCTGTCCGTGCTGCGAACATCTTCGAACTGTTCTCCACCCAGTCGATCGGTCTGTTTGACCTGACCCAGGGCTCCAATGGCATCTACGATCCGTGTGCCGGTGCAGCTCCGACAGCAACGCTCGCTCAGTGTGCCAACACTGGCGTGACACCGGACCAGTACCGGAACATTGCTGACAACCCGGCTGGCCAGTTCAACACGCTGACCGGTGGTAACCCGGACCTCGATCCAGAGCAGTCCGACACCTACACCATCGGTTTTGTGGCAACACCATCCATGATCCCGGGCCTGACCGTATCGCTCGACTACTTCGACATCACTGTTGAAGACCTCGTTGGTACGGTTCCGCAGGAACTGGCACTCGACACCTGCCTTGAGACAGGCGACGAGTACTTCTGTTCGCTGGTCAACCGTGGTTCCGGTGGTACGCTCTGGGCTAACCAGACTGGCTACATCGTTGCGACCAATATCAACACCGGTTCGCTGTCGACATCCGGCTTCGACTTGCTCGCAAGCTACGATCTCGACCTCGACACCCGTGGTGGTCTGACGTTCGACTATGTTGGTACACTGCTTGAGTCGCTCGAAACCAAGCCGCTGCCGAATTCGCCAGCTGCTGATATCTTCGACTGTGTTGGCTACTATGGCGGCAGCTGTGCCTCCGGTGGTGGTACAGAAGTTGCGAACGGTTCCTCTCCGGAATACCGTCACAAGGCTTCTGTCACCTGGGCTGATGCTGATGGCAAGTTCAGCGTCACCGGTACGTGGCGTTACTTCTCTGAAGTTGAGATCGAAGGTGGTGACGATGGCACCATCAACGGCGTTCTCGACGCTCAGAACTACCTCGACCTGACCGGTTCCTGGGCTGCTACGGACTACATGTCCTTCCGCCTTGGCGTGAACAACCTGACGGATGAAGAGCCACCGCTCTCCTCCGTGGTTGGTACGGCACCGGGTAACGGTAACACCTACCCACAAGTGTACGACGCATTCGGTCGTTACATCTTCATGGGTGCGACGTTCGACTTCTAAGTCTGACGGACATCAAGAAATAGGAACGGCGGCCTTTCGGGGCCGCCGTTTTTGTTTTGAACGGGTTTCGTATCAGCGCTTTGCGCTTCACATGAACCGGGCTCAGGGCATTTTGGGCGGGTTCCGTATCGCGCCCTTGACGGGCACTCACCTGAACCAGGCTCAAGGCTGTTTGATTTCTGGGAGAGGCAGGAGCTGTCGATCAGCTTCCGGAATGCCAGCGGGCGTAGATTGCCGTCGGCAGCAGGCGTTCGCCGCCTTGCTGGGGCAGGGCCATCTCGCCGGTCTCCATGATGCCGCCAAGCGGGGAGAGGCGGTCGGCCAGGGCCTGTGACAAGGCGAGATAGGACAGGCGGACGGCATAGGCTGTGAGGATCACGAACAGGGGCCGGTCACTCAGCAGTGTCTTCACCGTGTCGAGTAGGGCGGGGAGGTTTTCCTCGAACCGCCAGGTCTCGTTCTTCGGGCCGCGGCCGAATTTTGGCGGGTCGAGAATGATCGCGTCATATTGATTGCCCCGACGGATCTCGCGCGCGGTGAACTTCATCGCATCATCGGCAATCCAGCGAATGGTGCGATCATTCAGGCCGCTCATCGCCTGATTGTCTTTGCCATAGCCGTTAGATTTCGGGCTGGCATCCAGATGCACCACCTCGGCCCCGGCGGCGGCGCAGGCAAGTGACATCATGCCGGTATAGCCGAACAGGTTCAGCGCCTTGATCGGGCGGCCCGCCGAGCGAATCTTTTCCTGCGCGAACTGCCAATGGACCGAATGCTCCTGGAACACGCCCATATGGCGAAAAGCGGTGCGGCGGGCTTCGAATGTCAGCCCGTTCCATTGCATCGGCCAGCTGTCACGGGCGTTTGGCGAAAGCACTTCCCAGTTTCCGGCGCCATCATCATCCTGAGATTTGGTGGAGAAGCGGGCATCGGCGCGCCAGCTGCTGACCGGGCGGGCCGGTTCCCAGAAGGCCTGCGGATCCGGGCGGATCACGGTCTGGCTGCCGAACCGTTCCAGCTTCTGGAGGTGGCCGCTGTCCAGCAGGGCATAATCATCCCAGTCATCGGCGATCAGGAGGCGGGTATCGGTCTTCATTTGAAATCTCTCTGGCGCCAGGCCTCATAGGTCATGATGGCCGTGGCCTGGGCGAGGTTGAGGCTGTCGGCGCCGCCGCGCATGGGGATCAGGCAGAGCTGGTCACAGGCGGCTTCGGCGTGCGCAGGCAGGCCGGATTGTTCATTGCCCATGATGATCACGGAGCCCCCGGTGAAATCGGTGCGGTCATGTCGGGCCGTGCCATTGACCGATGCCGCGCTCATGTTGAGGCCAAGGCCTTTGCGCCAGGCGTTGAACTGGTCAAAGCTGGCGCTTGCAAAGGGCATGTCGAAGATGGACCCCATCGAGGCGCGCACGGCTTCAAAACTGTAGGGGTCGCAACAGGTTTCGACCAGGATGACGCCGGAAATAGCTGCGCAATCCGCTGTCCGCAGGATCGTGCCCAGATTGCCGGGATCACGTACTTCATAGAGCGCCACGAACAGGCCGTCCTTGGTCTGGGGCAGGGCATCAAGGCCGAGATGGCGCTGACGGAAGGCGGCGACCACGCTTTGCGCATTGTCCTTGTGCGTGATGCGCGACATCAGCTTGTCTGCTGCCAGAACCACACGCGCACCGGAGGTTTCGGCCTGCCGGATCAGGTCAGCCAGATGGGGCCGTTCCGCCATGCTGGCGGCCACCACAACGCAGTCCGCTTTCCAGCCATTGGCGAGCCCCTGACCGATCAGCCGCGCGCCTTCGGCCAGAAACAGGCCGGTCTCGGTGCGGCCTTTCTTTCTTTCCAGGCTTTTCAAGGTTTTGACGAGCGGGTTTGAAGCGCTGCTTATCGTCTCTGAAGGGCGGGTCATGGCAGGGTTCTGGCGTTTCTGACTATGCGGGGCAAGCCTTGCTAGGACCTGCTGAATAGGGCATCCCTGATTACTAGGGGATTATCAATGGAGGAGGTCGTGGGGCCTCTATGAGACTGCTCGACTACCTTATTGGATGCGTGGCGCTGATCGGCCTGATTTTCACAGGCTGGTGGGCCGTCTATCAGTCCGGCAACACGCCTGTAAACCTCGAAGCGCGGCTGGAGGCCAACGCCAATGCGGCATTGGCCGAGGCAGGCTTTGACTGGGCAAAGGTCGAGATGAATGGCCAGCGCGCCCGGTTGACCGGCAAGGCCCCGTCCGTGGACGCGGTTCGCGCGGCAGCAGAAACGGTCATCACATCCAGCGGATCGGGCGGCGTCATCATGGGCGGCGTCACCCTGGTGGAGAGCGAAGTCGGCGCAGCAGCCGCCGTGTCTCCCTATGTCTGGCGCGCGATCAAGACAGATTCCGGTGCATTCATCCTGATGGGGCATGTGCCCTCGCGCAGCGTACGGTCAGACCTGCTGGCGATGGCCGAGGCGCGTGCCGGTGAAGCAGAGGTCGATGACCGGATGGTTGTGGCGAATGGTGCGCCGGCAGCGAACTGGCAGGGTATGGCCAAGCTGGCGCTGGAAAGCCTGTCAGAGCTGAATTCGGGCGAGGCGAGACTGCAGGATACGCGTTTGCGCCTGCGCGGCGTGTCGATGGACTCGGCGATACGAGCGCGCCTATCTGCAGATGTGTCCAATGTGACTGCGCCCTTTCGCGGCGAGCCATTCCTGCGCGGCCCGGCGCTGTGGAGTGCGACGCATGGCGAGGGAGAGCTGATCCTCTCCGGCTCAGTGGCAAGCGAGGCCGAGCGGGACGAGATCCTGTCGATTGCCCGGCAATACTACGCGCAGACCGTGCGCGACGAGATGCAGGTGGCGGGTGAGGCCCATCCCCGCTGGCTGGACGGTGTGCGCGTGGGCCTTCCGCATTTCGCGGGCGGCTTTCAGACCGGCGTCATGGCGTTTGAGCCTGAAGAGACGGGGCTGAGTTTCGAGGGGGAGGCCACCGGCTCCACGCTCGCCTATCTCCAGCAGGACCTGGCCACAGTGGATAGCCCTTATCCTGTCACAGTTTTCACCGATACGGTTCAGGTGGCCGTTGAGGAGATTCGCGAGATCGACTTCGAGGCGGACCCGGTTGCGGCCTGTCAGGCGGCGTTTAACTCGGTGATGGAGACCAACAAGGTGTATTTCGAAACGGGCGCAGCCAGCATTACGCGAGAGAGTGGCAACACGCTCGACAAGGTGATGGCCGTGTCGGGCCGCTGCGCGCCGGATCTGGTCATTGAAGTGGGCGGACATACTGATTCCACGGGCGATCGGCAGGCAAACCTGATGCTGAGTGAGGCACGGGCGCAAGCTGTAAGAGATTATATGGTTTCAGCCGGATTTTCCCCTTCGAGGGTGGCTGTAATTGGGTATGGTCCTGATGCACCTGTGCGGGATAATGACACTGAGGAAGGTCGGGCGAAGAATCGCCGGATTGGGTTCAAGGTTCAAGAACGGAGCGAGTGATGGCGTGGCTGTTGGCACATATGTGGGTTGCGCTGGCAGGCGTGGCCGTTTTCGGGCTGCTGCTGGGCTGGTCCATCCGCGGCATGTTGCTGGTGAACAAGATGCGCAAGGCGGTGGTCGAGCGCGATGTGACGCTGACCGAACTTGATCAGGCCCGCGAAGAGATCGAAAGCCTATATGCGGCGCAGCGGGGCCAGCCGATTGGCAATTTCAATCCGCGCGAAGTGCAGGCTGAGCAGAACGTCAAACTGCAGCGCCTGACAGATGAATTGGCCCGCGCCAAGAGCGAACTGGAAACCCTGAAAGAAAAGGCTGACGAAGCCGAGCGCGTTGGCGTTGCCAAGGCGGGTGTGGCTGCGGCCACATCTGCGGCAGGGACGCTGGCGGCTGTTGGCGGCGCGTCCGATCCAAACCCGGCACTGGTCTGGCGCAACCGTCATCTGGAAAGCCGCGTGCGCCATCTGGAAGGCATGCTGGAAAAAGGTGCTCAGGGCGTTGCGGCGGTGGAGACGGCCGTACCGGCTGCCGCGCCTGTGGCGGCAAGCGACGTGTCTGACTCCGAACAGGCAAAAGCCGAGTGGCAACACAATTTCCTGAAGCAGCGCGTCGAGGCGCTGGAGGCGGAGCTGGCTCAGGTGAAGGCGCCGGTCGTCGAGGCACCTGCTGAAGCTGCACCGGCAGCACAGGACGAGGTCGATGAAGAGCTCGCCCGCCTGCGCTGGCGCAACCGGTATCTGGAAGGGCGTCTCGCTTATTTCGAGGGCGATCAGGACGCGCGCGATGAAGCCGTCGCGGCGGATGCGGAGACCGCCGAGGAGGCCGAGGATGAAGCAGAAGAGGTCATCGCGCCTCTGGCTGATGTGGCAGACAGCGACACTGAACTCGAGACCGAGACGGCAGACGCCGAAGCGCCTGTCGAGGCCACCGAAACGGTTGAGCCTGAGCCTGAGGTTGAGGCTGAACCCGAGGTTGAGGCTCAGCCAGTGGATGCGGTCGAGCCCGAGCCTGTATTCGTAGAAGCCGAAGCGGAGCTGTCTGAGCCGGAAGAAGACCCGGAAGACATCGAAGAAGTCGAGGCCGAAGCCGATTTCGACGCGGCTACCTTCGAGGTTGCGGACGATCCGGTGGCGGACGGAGAAGACGCAGACGCTGAGCAGGCCGAGCCTGAAATCGAAGTTGAGGCAGATGCCGAGCCTGAGATTGAGGTCCCAGAGATTGAAGCTGATGCTGCGGCGGAGGCCGAGGATTCAGAGCAGGCCGAAGATGAGGCCGAGATCGTGGCTGATCCATTCGGCTTCACGGCAGACGACGTGCTGCATGAGCCCGAGGAACTGGACGAGTCCGAGCCTCAGGCCCCGGAAGAAGTTGCCGCAGACCCTGACGCCGATGTGGATCTGCCCACCTTCGAGATCGAGGACCGCTTTTCGGAAGAGGTGGCCGTGCCGGTGACGGAAACGGAGGCTGCGGGCGACGCAGAAGACAGCGCTGACACAGAGGCAGAAGAGTCAGCGGTGGCAACGCCGGAGGAGGCCAGCCGGGCCATTCTCGCCGCGCTGGAACTGGACGATGATGATGGAGAGGGCGCCGAGGTCGAAGCAGACGCGGCTGACGAGGATGACGCAGAGTTCGACGCGGCGGATGATGCCGCGAAGGGTGTCCGCCCGATCGCGCTGGACAAGCCGGTTGAAAACTCGCCCGACGATCTGACAGAGATCGGCGGCATTGGGCCCAAGATCCAGGAATTGCTGAACGCGATGGGTGTCTGGCATTATGATCAGATCGCCGCCTGGACACCGGACAATGTGGTCTGGGTGGATCATGAGCTGAACTTCTCCGGCCGAATCGTGCGCGAAGGTTGGGTGCAACAGGCCGCTATCCTGGCTGGCGACACGGTGGATGAGGACGCGTAGGCAACGCGGTGTTCACGGCCAATTCAGGCAGAATCTTTCAATCTGGGAACCATTCGCGCAGGGGTGCGATTGCTTTTTGAGAGGGGACGGCTAACGTTTCCACTCAGGTGACAGGGAGATTTGAGATGGCTGAACTGGTCGAATTTGATAGCAAAGTGCTGGCCGGGGCGCCGAATGTCCGCCTGTCACGCCGCGCGCTGATTACCGGCATTGCCGCGGGCACCGTGTTCCCCTTCATTTCCAGCTGCACCACCAATCCGGCAACGGGGTCCAGCCAGTTGATCCTGTTTGGTGAGGATCAAGTGGCCAGCATGGCCGCAACCGCCTGGACCGACATGAAATCCCAGACACCGGTCGTGTCCAATACGCGCCTCAAGAACCAGGTTCTGAATGTGTGGGAACGCACCACCGCAGGCGCGGCCAAAGCGGGCCATATCGACCCGAACGCCAATTGGGACGTGGCCGTGTTTGATACCGATGACGTCAACGCGTTCGTCATGCCTGGCAATCGGGTTGGCATCTATCGCGGCATCACGGAACTGACCGAGAATGACGACCAGCTGTCTTCCGTTCTGGGCCATGAGACGGGCCATGTTGTGGGCCGCCACGCCGCTGAGCGCCTGTCGGTTTCGACCGCTGCGCAGGTCGGCCTGATGGCGGGCCAGATTGCCGTGGCCCAGTCAGAAGAGCTGCGCAAGTACGGCACAACGATCGGCGCGCTGGGCGGCGCGGCGATGCAGTTCGGTGTGATCCTGCCCTATAGCCGCCGGCACGAGTTGGAGGCTGACAAGCTGGGCGTCGATTACATGCACAATGCCGGATATGACACGCGCCAGTCGGTGCGCCTCTGGGAGCTGATGGCCGCCCAATCGGAAGGCCAGCGCCCGGTGGAATTCATGTCCACCCACCCGGACCCGCTGCGCCGCGCCGAGGAGTTGAAGCGCTATATCAATGCCAAGGGCTATGCCCTGATGTAGGCAATTGCGATTTTTATTTGAGCCCGGTTGCCCTGTGCAGCCGGGCTTTTTCGTGGATTGGCGTCTGAAGCGCTGCGGGCGAGCCATTGCTATTTGGTGCGCGTGGCACCATGTGTGTTTCTCGACTTTTCGCCGGACGATCAGGCAACGAACACAAGGGCATCGCCCGGCTGTTCCTTTCAGAGACCTCCCAAACAAAATTCGTGTTCCGCGGACCCGCATGTTGCAGGACCGCAATCAATCAGGAGTGTTTCATGACAAATGGCACCGTAAAATTCTACAACGACCAAAAAGGCTTTGGCTTCATCCAGCCTGAAGACGGCACCAATGATGTGTTCGTGCACGCGACCGCGCTTGAGCGCGCCGGCATGCGCATCCTGTCCGAAGGCCAGAAAGTGTCCTTCACGACAGCTGTCGACAAACGCAGCGGCAAGACCGCTGTCGACACGATCGAAGCTGCTTAAGTCTTCACGACTTTTAAGACTTTGTCAGACAGGCCGTCTCCGAAAGGGGACGGCCTTTTTGGGTCTGGGGGGCAGGGAGCATGGCTGCCCGCATCCCCTTGACGTTTCAGGGCATATCCGCCATACGCCCCGCTTCCGTGGGAGGCCTCTAGCCGGGCCAGACCACGGGCCTCCAAAGTAACCGGGCGGATCGAAAGACCACCGCCCCATCTGAAACGTTCGAGAGGACAATATGGCTAAGAAACTGCTGGGGCACCTCAAGCTCCAGATTCCTGCCGGCCAAGCCAACCCGTCGCCGCCTGTCGGCCCGGCGCTCGGTCAGCGCGGAATCAACATCATGGAATTCTGTAAGGCGTTCAACGCCAAGACCCAGAACATGGAACAGGGCCTGCCCGTTCCGGTCGTGATCGACTACTATCAGGACAAATCCTTCACCTTCGTCGTGAAGTCTCCTCCGGCCACTGTGCTGCTGAAGAAGGCTGCCAAGCTGAAGCTCGGCAAGAAGCCAGCTTCCGGCGCCAACAAGCCGGGCTATGAGACGGTCGGCAAGGTCACCATGGCTCAGGTTCGCGAGATCGCGGAAATGAAAATGGAAGACCTGAACGCGAACGACCTCGACGCAGCCTCGAAAATCATTGCCGGTTCCGCCCGCGCAATGGGCATCGAAGTGACGGAGTAAGCGACATGGCGAAACCAGGTAAGCGTACCCGCGCAATTCTCGAATCCGTGGATGCCGACAAGGCCTACACGATCACCGAAGCCGTTGCTCTGGTGAAATCGAACGCAAAGGCGAAGTTTGACGAGACCGTCGAAATCGCTGTGAACCTCGGCGTTGACCCGAAATATGCTGACCAGATGGTCCGCGGCGTGGTCAATCTTCCGTCGGGCACCGGCAAGGACGTTCGCGTCGCCGTGTTCGCAAAGGACGCCAAGGCAGAAGAAGCCAAGGAAGCCGGAGCCGATTTCGTCGGCGCTGAGGACCTGATGGAAAAGATCCAGGGCGGCTTCATGGACTTTGACCGCGTCATCGCGTCTCCGGACATGATGGCGGTTGTCGGTCGTCTCGGTAAGGTGCTCGGCCCGCGCGGCCTGATGCCGAACCCGAAAGTTGGTACGGTCACGCCGAACGTGGCTCAGGCCGTCAAGGACGCGAAGTCCGGCTCGGTTGAGTTCCGCGTCGAGAAGGCCGGTATCATCCATGCTGGCATCGGCAAGTCCAGCTTCTCCGAAGGTGACATCGAGACCAACGTCAAAGCCTTCCTCGAAGCGCTGTCCAAGGCCCGCCCATCCGGCGCGAAAGGCCAGTTCATCCGCAAGATCTCCCTGTCCTCCACAATGGGCGCAGGCGTGATGATCGACACGGCGGAAGTCAACCAGACGGCTTAAGTCCGACATCGGATTAGAGAGAGAACAGAATGAAGCCCGGCGCAGAAATGCGCCGGGCTTTTTCGTTAGGGTTTGTATTCATCAGCCCACGAAGGAGAGGCGGATAAAGGCGCCGCGGCCTGCGCCGGGGAGGCGGGTGCCCACGGCGACGTCGCTCCAGGCATTGCGGTTATAGCCGGACAGGTGATCGCGGGTGACCTGATCGAGCAGGTTTTCCACGCCTGCCGATAGGCGCACACTCTCATTCACCTGCCAGTCGCCATACAGGCTGAGCGTGACATAGCCCGGCGTTTCCGCTTCGAGGTTCGTGACCGACACCTTGTCCTGTTCCGCGACGGCGCGGGTTTCCAGCGTGGTGGACCAGTTGGCGCCTTCCCAGGTCAGGCCGGCAGTCAAGCTGGGCGGGGCGATGCGATAGAGATCATCGTCAATGTCCCGGCGCTCCCCGCGCACATAGGAGAAGACCGCATCGGCGCGCAGCGGGCCGGGCAGGTCGATGCCTGCGTCGAGGTCAAAGCCGATCAGGCGCGCCTCGACATTGGTGAAGCGCAGGAGGGCGGCGGAGCTGCCATGCATGCTGGCCATCATCTCTTCCATCGAGTCGACCACGCCCGGCGTATCATCAAACGGCGTACCCTGAATGAAATCGTCGATCTGGCGAATGTAGACGGTCGGGCGGATATAGGCCGTTTCGGTTACATAGTCGAAGCCGGTCTCCGCAATCAGGGCCACTTCCGGATCGAGGGACTGGTCGCCCAGATAGACATTGCCATCAGCAAGGCCCGCGCTGGAGCCGGAGGGAAGCCACTGGAACCATTCAAGGTAAAATGGTGCGCGGGATTTCTGGGCCAGCGTTACGCGCCAGGTAAGATCATCCGTGATCGGACGCCAGAGCCGGGCGGCAACGTCAAGTGTGGTCGCGTCCGTGCTGCGGTCGGATGCATTGTAGCTGGCGGCCAGCATCTTCTGGCCCATCGAGGCGTCCGCCCCGAAGGTCGCCGTGCCGCCTGTGCCGTCATAGTCATCGACGCGCAGGCCAAGCTCGGCATTGAAGGCGCCGAGCGCGCCCGTCCATTCTGCGAAGGCGCCTGTGCGGTCGATCACGATGTCTGGCAGGGAGTAGACGAAATTGTCGAGATTGCCCGGGTCGACCACATGGACGTTGTGGTCTTCCTCGGCTGTGTCTGCGCCGATTTGCAGGCTGCCGCCAAAGGCCGGGAAGGTGGCGGCGATGTCTGCTTTCCGCGTGATGGCATAGGCGAAGGCTTCGCGCTGCATCATGGCCGGGCGCAGGTCGAACGTATTCATTCCGTGTGCGGCGTCGGTGTAGCTGGCAGACGCTTCGACCAGCACGTCTCCGAAGGCTTTCTCATAGCCGGCCTTCAGCACGTCTGTATCGACGAAGCGGATGTCCATGCCGAAAGGCGGGTTGCCGGAAAAGCCGGTATTGTGGCGACGCCAGTCGAGGCTGAACTCGCCGAGATGGGTGCGCAGGCCGGTGGCGAGGCCATAGATGCTACGCTGGAATTCGGAGCCGCCAATCGTGCCGTCCTTGTATTCGGTATCGTCGCCTTCTTCGTAGGCCCCAAGCAGGTTTGCCCGCCAGGTGTCGGTGGAGGCACCGATAATGCCGCCGGTGGAGACGCTGTCATTCACGCTGCGCCCACCAATCGTCAGATCATAGCCGAGGCTGGCATCCGACGAATTGGAATAGTCGGTCTTCTTGAAAACGGCATCGACGCCGCCGCCAATGCCGGGGCCTTCGGAGACCGGGCTGATGCCGCGGTCAATGTGCACGGCGGAGACAAGCGGCGTTGGCGCATAATGCAGGGCCGGGTCCATCAGGTTCGGGCCGCCGGAGGCGAAGCTGTGGCCGTCAATGCGCAGGTTCAGGCGTGGGCCGAACAGTCCGCGATACTGCATCTGGCCGGACATTTCGCCATTGCCGATGCGGGCCGCGCCGGGCGTGCGGGCGGTGAGGCGCGTGATGTCTACGCCGTCCAGTGGGGCGGCTTCAGGCGAAAGTGCCGAGTCCGTGGCGGTCGTGGCGCGGTGGCCGGTGATGATGATCACGTCCTGAAGCGCCGGGTCTGGCGTCTCGGCAGCGGCGAGCAGGGGGCAGGTGGCCAGGGCGAGCAGGCCCGTGCCAGCAGAAAGAATGCGTTTCATGTGTAAGTCCTCTTCGCCTGCCGGGGGGGCGGTCAGGCGGTGTCTGATTGAATTGTCGGAAAAGTCAGATCAGGCAGAGAGGGGTGGCCCGCGCGCAGGCAGGCGGGTGTCGATCGGGCGCTGCGACAGCGGCACAACATAGAGGCTGGCGCCAAGCCGGGGCAGGCCGAACGCGGCCGGCGATGGCAGGGCAGGCGTCTGGGGCAGGTCGAACATGGCGGTCAGCGCGAAGGGGCAGGTGGCCGTATCGGGCAGGTCGCTGTCATGCGAGGGCGCATCCGGATCGTAATCGTCTGGCAGCTTTTCCAGCGTGCCTGCCTCCGGATCGAGGCGCATGAGCGCGCCGACCCCGTCGCCACAGATGCGGATGATGACGCCGCCATCCTCAGCCGTGTCGACCATATAGCCTGCCGGAACCGTTCCGCGCACGCCGATACCGGCCACGAGGACCAGGAGCGCAAGCATACGGAGATGTCGGAACAGGGCAGGCATGGGGCGGGGCTATAGCGCGCTCTTGCGGAGATGCGAACGCGACACTTGCACACGGGGGACACCGCCAGATTATCGCGCGCAGCAGTTTCGCCGCCGCAGGCCGGGGCCAGGGCGTTGTGGGGGACTCACAAAGGCGGATGCGGATCAGCTCGTGTTGGGGTGGAGCACGCTGTCGGCCAGCAGATAGATGTCCGACAGGACCGGCCAGGCCGGATCGGATTTTGCTTTTTCTGCGTCGTCCGGCGCGGGCGGCAGGCCGAGCGGGCTTTGGCGCTCTGCGCGCCTGGCCTTTTGCCGGGCGATCCAGCGGGCAAGGCGCTGGGCTTCGCCGTCAAGATTGGTAAAGGCGCGGGCCAGCGCGTGGGCGCGGTGCCGGTACCGGGTTTCGAAATCTGGGCGGGTCACGCTGCGCGGCTCAGGCTCGGGCGGCGGAATGTAGGGGCGGGCGTTTTCGTCCATCACCGAGATGCGCGGGCAGTCTTCCGGTCTCAACAGCGGGCGCGGATCCTTCGGGCGGGTGGCATCGGCCAGTTCCGCTTCGATCAGTGCGAAGCGGGGCGTGTCGGGCTTGGTGGCTTTGCGGGTCGTCTCATCCGGGCGCGCGGCGGCGGGGCCAGCAGGCGTAGCGCTGGCCGGGGCGGGCAGCTCGATCCGCAGCGCCTTCAGATAGATCACCCGGCGCAACAGCATTTCGGCGGTCTGCAACAGGTCAAACCCCCGCTGTGCCATCGCCCGGCCTTGCCCCACCAGCGCCATCAACGGCCCCAGCAAATCCCCCACCATCAGATAGGCAAACAATTCCAGTTCGCTCGGCTGCTCGGGCGTCGGCAGATCGGGATCGGTCTCGAATTCCATGCCTGCCAGTATCGCCCCGTCTCGGCGGAGGGGGACACGTTTCCCGAACTATTTCGCAAGCGCTTGATTTGATTGGGACCAGGGTGAGCGGGTTTGTGGGATAGGGGAGGCTTGTGCGCATAGATGATTCGTGGTGGAGAACTCACAGGCTTTGTAAGTCCCGATTTCGCAAACTCGTCATTCTTACCGGACGCGAAATTTGCCGTTGCCACGGGCCGTCCTGCCGGGTCTGGTGCCCACCCTTGACATTTTATGACTCTGGGGGGTTGCAGGGTTCCACAAGAAGCGTTAACAAGCGCCCCTTGACGGGAGTTCTCTGATATGCATCGGGGGCCTCCCGTTTTCCTGTCCTAGACCATAGGCCCCACCATTTGGAGGGATAAAGACAGTCCACTGTCACCTATGCAGACGGGGTGAGGCGTATAAACGGTTCGGAAACAGGGGGTTAGCGCTCTTTGTTGAAAAGCCGGGCAGGCCAATCCCTGGGCAGGCGCTGGAAGGCTTCGGCCAGAAGGCGATTACCAGGGCGGCCGGATGGTCCGGGCGCCTCAAACTGGAGACCCGCTATGGATAAAGCTGGAAAAACAGTGGCTCTCGAAACCCTCAAGGGGGTTTTTGGCGAGTCCGGTGCTGTCGTCGTGACGCACTATACCGGTCTTACCGTTGCGGAAATGACCAAGCTGCGCGGCATGCTCCGCAAGGATGGCGCACAGCTTAAGGTGGTCAAGAACCGTCTCGCGAAAATCGCACTAGACGGTAAAGGCGGTGATGCCGCCCAGGCCCTGTTCCAGGGGCCTGTGGCGATTGCCTATTCTCCCGATCCGGTGGCGGCTGCGAAAGCGGCTGACGAGTTTGCCAAGGAAAATGACAAGCTCGTAATCATCGGCGCGTTGATGGGTGAGGAAGTTCTCGATGCCAATGGCGTCGAAAGCCTCGCGAAACTGCCATCTCTCGACCAGCTTCGTGGCAAGCTTGTTGGCCTCCTGCAGGCACCGGCGACGAAAGTTGCTGGCGTCGTTCAGGCACCGGCTGGACAGCTCGCTCGCGTGGTGTCGGCTTACGGCTCCAAGGATGCCGCATAAGACACCCGTTTTCGCACATTAAAGACTACAAACACCGAACCTAACAGGAATTAGAAAAATGGCAGATCTCGAAAAGATTGTCGAAGACCTCTCCGCCCTCACCGTTCTCGAAGCGGCTGAGCTGGCAAAACTGCTCGAAGACAAGTGGGGCGTTTCCGCCGCTGCTCCGGTTGCTGTCGCAGCCGTCGCAGGTGGTGACGCTGGCGGCGCTGCTGCCGCTGAGAAAGACGAGTTCGACGTTATCCTGACCGGCGCTGGCGACAAGAAGATCAACGTGATCAAGCTCGTCCGCGAAGTTCAGCCGTCCCTCGGCCTGAAAGAAGCAAAAGAGCTCGTCGAAGGCGCTCCGAAGCCGCTGAAAGAAGGCGCGACCAAGGAAGAAGCCGAAGAGCTGAAGAAGAAGTTCGAAGAAGCCGGCGCAACCATCGAGCTCAAGTAAGCTCCGGCGACTTCAAAACCGGGCGGCGTTCGCGCGAGGCGCTGCTCTTTCAAAGTCTTGCGCGGCGGTCTCATTCCGAGGCCGCCGCGAACTCGCGTTCTGGCGATAAAGTCTTCAGCCCGGTGGCTGTCGACACAAAAAATGGGATCCTGGGATGGCACTCTCCTTCACGGAAAAGAAACGTATCCGCAAATCCTTCGGGCGCATTCCCGAAGCCATCGAAATGCCAAACCTGATCGAGGTTCAGCGCGAAAGCTACGAACACTTCCTCCAGATGCACACGCCCGCTGAAAAGCGGACGGATGATGGCCTGGGCGGTGTGTTCAAGTCCGTGTTCCCGATCACTGACTTCTCCGAGCGGGCGACGCTCGAATATGTCTCTTACGAATTTGAAACGCCGAAATTCGACGTGGAAGAGTGCGTCCAGCGCGACCTGACCTATCAGGCGCCGCTGAAGGTTCGCCTCCAGCTCGTCGTGTTCGATGTTGACGAAGATACCGGCGCTCGCTCCGTCAAGGAAGTGAAAGAGCAGGAATGCTATCTTGGCGACATCCCGCTGATGACCGACAAGGGTACGTTCGTCGTGAACGGCACCGAGCGCGTGATCGTGTCCCAGATGCACCGTTCGCCGGGTGTGTTCTTCGACCACGACAAGGGCAAGACCCATGCGTCCGGCAAGCTGCTGTTCGCGGCCCGCATCATCCCGTATCGCGGGTCCTGGCTCGACTTCGAGTTCGACGCGAAAGATGTTCTGAACATCCGGATCGACCGCAAGCGCAAGCTGCCGGCGACCACGATGCTTTACGCGCTGGGCTATGACACCGAGCAGATCCTCGACCTGTTCTACACCAATTCCATCTACCGCCTCGACAAGGCTGGCTGGATCACCGGATTCCGCGCCGATGCGTGGAAAGGGGTGAAGCCGGAATTCGACCTGGTCGACGCGAAAACCAACAAGGCTGTTGCCGAAGCCGGCAAGAAGATCACCGCCCTGAAGGCCAAGCGTATCGCTGAAGCCAACACGGACGAGATCCTGGTGCCGTCTGACGCGCTGGTCGGCAAATTCCTGGCCCGTGACGTGGTGAACACCGAAACCGGTGAGATCTTCGGCGAAGCCGGCGACATGCTGGAAGAGGAAATGCTCGCCGAAATGCGCGAGTATGGCATCGACACGATCGAAGTGCTCGACATTGACGCCTCTGGCCGTGGCCCGTGGCTGCGCAACACGCTGAAGGCGGACAAGAACGAAACCCGTTTCGAGGCCTTGTCCGACATCTACCGCGTGATGCGTCCGGGCGAGCCGCCGACCCAGGAAGCGGCTGATGCCCTGTTCGGCCAGCTCTTCTTCGATCCGGAGCGTTATGACCTGTCCGCTGTTGGCCGCGTGAAGATGAACATGCGCCTGAACGTCGGCGTGCCGGGCTATGAAGCTGCGGCAGACGACATGCGCGTGCTGCGCCATGAAGACATCATCGGCGTCATGAAGGTCATCCTCGACCTGAAAGACGGCAAGGGCGAAGTCGACGATATCGACAACCTCGGCAACCGCCGCGTTCGTTCTGTCGGTGAGCTGATGGAGAACAATTACCGCATCGGTCTCGTGCGCATGGAGCGCGCGATCAAGGAGCGTATGGGCTCTGTCGATATTGATACGGTGATGCCGCATGACCTGATCAATGCGAAGCCGGTCGTGGCATCTGTCCGCGAATTCTTCGGTTCCTCGCAGCTGTCCCAGTTCATGGACCAGACCAACCCGCTGTCAGAGATCACGCACAAGCGTCGTCTCTCCGCGCTTGGGCCGGGCGGCCTGACGCGTGAGCGCGCTGGCTTCGAAGTCCGCGACGTGCACCCGACCCACTATGGCCGTATCTGTCCGATTGAAACGCCGGAAGGGCCGAACATCGGTCTGATCAACTCATTGGCCACGCATGCCCGCGTCAACAAGTACGGCTTCATCGAGAGCCCTTACCGGAAGGTCGTGAACGGCAAGCAGACCGATGAAGTGGTTTACCTGTCCGCCATGGAAGAGAGCATCTATTCCATCGCCCAGGCGAATGCGACGGTTGACGCTGATGGCCAGCTGGAAAACGAGTTCGTCAACGCCCGCGTGGCTGGCGAAGCGACCATGGTTTCCCGCGATGACATCCAGTACATGGACGTGTCGCCGAAACAGGTTGTCTCGGTTGCTGCCTCGCTGATCCCATACCTCGAAAACGATGACGCCAACCGCGCGCTCATGGGATCGAACATGCAACGTCAGGCTGTGCCGCTGGTCCAGTCCGAAGCGCCGTTCGTCGGCACCGGCATGGAAGCCGTTGTGGCCCGCGACAGCCGCGCCGCCATCACGGCCCGCCGCTCCGGTGTGGTCGAGCAGGTCGACGCGCTGCGCATCGTGGTTCGCGCCACCGAAGATCTCGAAGGCTCCAAGTCGGGCGTCGACATCTATCGCCTGGCCAAGTTCCGCCGTTCGAACCAGAACTCCTGCATCAACCAGCGCCCGATCGTGCGCGTGGGCGACGTCGTCTCCAAGAACGACATCATCGCTGACGGCCCGTCGACGGATCTGGGTGATCTGGCGCTTGGCCGGAACGTGCTCGTCGCGTTCATGCCTTGGAACGGCTACAACTTCGAGGACTCCATCCTGATCTCCGAGCGGATCGTGAAGGATGACGTCTTCACCTCGATCCACATCGAGGAATTCGAAGTCGCTGCCCGTGACACCAAGCTGGGCCCGGAAGAAATCACCCGCGACATCCCGAATGTTGGCGAGGAAGCGCTCCGCAACCTCGACGAAGCCGGCATCGTGGCCGTGGGCGCCGAAGTGAAGGCTGGCGACATTCTCGTCGGCAAGGTCACGCCGAAGGGCGAAAGCCCGATGACGCCGGAAGAGAAGCTTCTCCGCGCCATCTTCGGTGAGAAGGCGTCCGATGTTCGTGACACCTCCCTGCGTGTGCCTCCGGGCGACGCCGGTACGGTTGTGGATGTCCGCATCTTCAACCGCCACGGCATCGACAAGGACCAGCGTGCCCTTCAGATCGAGCGTGAGCAGATCGAGAAGCTGCAGGAGGACAAGGAAGACGAACAGGCCATCCTGGAGCGCAACACCTATAACCGTCTGCGCGACCTGCTGATCGGCAAGGAAGCTGCGGCCGGGCCGAAAGGCTTCACGCCGGGCAAGATCTCTGCCGCTTCCCTGGAAGACCTCACCGAGACCCAGCTCTGGGATATCGCCCTGAAGTCCGAAAAGGCACAGGCCGAACTCGACGCGCTGCGGGAGCAGTTCGACGGGTCGATCCAGGAGCTGGAAGCTCGCTTCAACGACAAGGTTGAGAAGGTCCAGCGCGGCGATGACCTGCCACCGGGCGTGATGAAAGTCGTCAAAGTGTTCCTGGCCGTGAAGCGCAAGCTTCAGCCGGGCGACAAGATGGCTGGTCGCCACGGCAACAAGGGGGTTATCTCCAAGATCAACCCGCAGGAAGACATGCCGTTCCTCGAAGACGGTACGCCGGTCGATATCGTGCTGAACCCGCTGGGCGTTCCGTCCCGGATGAACGTTGGTCAGATCCTCGAGACCCACACAGGCTGGGCCTGCCGTGGTCTTGGCCGGATCATCCAGAACGCGCTCGAAGAGTTCCAGCAGAACAATGACGTGGAAGGCCTGCGCGCCGCCCTGAAGACCGCCTATGGCGAAGAGCAGGAGCTGCCGGGGGAAGATGGCGAGATCATCGAACTCGCCGGAAACCTGCGCAATGGTGTGCCGATGGCAACGCCGGTGTTCGATGGTGCCCGCGAAAGCGACATCAACGCGATGCTGGAACGTGCCGGGCTCGACTCCTCGGGTCAGGTCAACCTGTTCGATGGCCGGACCGGCGTGAAGTTCTCGCGTCCTGTCACCGTCGGCTACAAGTATCTCCTCAAGCTTCACCACCTGGTGGACGAGAAGATCCACGCCCGTTCGACCGGACCATACTCACTCGTTACGCAACAGCCGCTGGGTGGTAAGGCCCAGTTCGGTGGTCAGCGCTTCGGGGAGATGGAAGTCTGGGCGCTCGAAGCCTATGGCGCAGCCTACACGCTGCAGGAAATGCTGACCGTGAAGTCCGACGACACGGCCGGTCGCGCCAAGGTCTACGAGGCCATCGTCCGCGGCGACGATACGTTCGAAGCCGGTATTCCGGAAAGCTTCAACGTGCTCGTCAAGGAGATGCGGTCCCTCGGCCTGAACGTCGAGCTGATCGAGGAAGGAAGTGATGGCGATAGTGACGAGGAAGCCCCCGTCGCCGCCGAGTAGAGCTGATACCAAACCGGACTGCCCCGCTGGACTGGCGGGGCAGATCGGTCGAAACTGAGATTTCATAGGGCAGGGGCCCGCCAGCCCCATAACAACCGCCCACCCAAGGAGCAGACACCCATGCGCCAGGACGTCGCCAGCATTTTCAACCCGAATACCCCGTCGCCGACTTTTGAGGCGATCCGGATCTCGATTGCCAGCCCGGAAAAGATCCGGTCCTGGTCTTCGGGCGAGATCAAGAAACCTGAAACCATCAACTACCGGACCTTCAAGCCGGAGCGGGACGGTCTTTTCTGTGCCCGTATCTTCGGACCGACGAAGGACTATGAGTGCCTTTGCGGCAAGTACAAGCGCATCAAGTATCGCGGCATCACCTGTGAGAAGTGCGGCGTTGAAGTGACCCTGGCGCGCGTGCGCCGTGAGCGCATGGGCCACATCGACCTGGCTGCACCGGTTGCCCACATCTGGTTCCTGAAGTCGCTGCCGTCCCGGATTTCCGCGCTGCTGGACATGGCGCTGAAGGATGTGGAGCGCGTGCTCTACTTCGAGAGCTACATCGTGGTCGAGCCGGGCCTGACCGAGCTTGAGCCGCTGCAGCTGCTCACCGAAGAAGAATACATGGACAAGCAGGACGAGCTTGGCGAGGACGCGTTCACCGCCATGATCGGTGCGGAAGCCATCCGCGAACTGCTTCAGGGCCTGGACCTGCCGGTTCTGGCCGAGACGCTGCGCGAGGAACTCGCCGAGTCGACGTCCGAACTGAAGACGAAGAAGCTGTCGAAGCGCCTGAAAGTGGTCGACGCCTTCCTGATGTCGCGCGCCAAGCCGGAATGGATGATCATGCAGGTCATCCCGGTGATCCCGCCGGATCTGCGCCCGCTGGTGCCGCTGGACGGTGGCCGCTTCGCGACCTCTGACCTCAACGACCTGTATCGCCGGGTGATCAACCGGAACAACCGCCTGAAGCGCCTGATGGAGCTTCGCGCGCCGGACATCATCATCCGGAACGAAAAGCGGATGCTGCAGGAATCCGTCGACGCCCTGTTCGACAATGGCCGTCGTGGCCGCACCATCACGGGCACCAACAAGCGCCCACTGAAATCGCTGTCCGACATGCTGAAAGGCAAGCAGGGCCGCTTCCGTCAGAACCTGCTCGGTAAGCGCGTCGACTATTCCGGCCGTTCGGTCATCGTGGTTGGCCCGAGCCTGAAGCTGCACGAGTGTGGCCTGCCGAAGAAGATGGCGCTGGAACTGTTCAAGCCGTTCATCTATGCGCGCCTCGACGCCAAGGGCCTGGCCGGTACGGTCAAGGCGGCGAAGAAGCTGGTCGAGAAGGAAAAGCCGGAAGTCTGGGATATCCTGGACGAGGTGATCCGCGAGCACCCGGTTCTGCTGAACCGCGCGCCGACGCTGCACCGTCTGGGTATCCAGGCATTCGAGCCGAAGCTGATCGAAGGCAAGGCCATCCAGCTTCACCCGCTGGTCTGTGCCGCGTTCAACGCCGACTTTGACGGTGACCAGATGGCCGTGCACGTGCCGCTGAGCCTTGAGGCCCAGCTGGAAGCGCGCGTCCTGATGATGTCCACCAACAACATCCTGTCGCCAGCGAACGGCAAGCCGATCATCGTTCCGTCTCAGGACATTGTTCTGGGTCTCTACTACCTGTCCCTGGACCGCGATGGCGAGCCGGGCGAGGGCATGATGTTCACGGACGTCGCAGAGATCGAACAAGCCATCGACAACGGCCTCGTCAGCCTGCACTCCAAGGTGAAGGCGATGTATGAGGGCGTGGATGATGAGGGCAATCCGTGGCGCCGCGTGATCGACACCACGCCGGGTCGCTTCATGATCGCCAACATCCTGCCACGCATGAAGGGCATCCAGCCTGACCTCGTCAACACGACGATGACCAAGAAGACGATCTCCAAGATCATCGACGAAGTCTATCGCCTGTGCGGACAGAAGGCGACGGTGATCTTCTGTGACAAGATGATGGAGCTGGGCTTCCGCGAAGCTGCGAAAGCCGGCATCTCGTTCGGCAAGGATGACATGGTCATCCCGGCCGCCAAGCAGAAACTGGTCGACGCAACCAAGGAACAGGTTTCCGAGTACGAACGCCAGTATGCTGATGGTCTGATCACGCGTGGTGAGAAGTACAACAAGGTGGTCGACGCCTGGTCGACCTGTACCGACAAGGTTGCTGACGCCATGATGGACTCGGCCGCCGAGGCACAGGCTGCCAAGGGCGACCGCAAGGCCCAGGTCAACTCGATCTACATGATGGCCGACTCCGGTGCGCGGGGTTCGAAGAACCAGATGAAACAGCTGGCCGGTATGCGCGGCCTGATGGCCAAGCCGTCGGGTGAGATCATCGAGACGCCAATCATCTCGAACTTCAAGGAAGGTCTGACCGTTCTTGAATACTTCAACTCGACGCACGGTGCCCGTAAGGGTCTGGCTGATACGGCTCTGAAGACGGCGAACTCGGGTTACCTGACCCGCCGTCTCGTTGACGTGGCTCAGGACTGCATCATCAACGAAGATGATTGCGGCACGGAGAATGGCATCGACATCTCTGCTGTCCTGGAAGGCGCCGACGTGGTCGTCTCCCTGGCAGAGCGCATCCTGGGCCGTGTGACGGCTACGGACGTGAAGAATGTCGACGGCGAGCTGGTCGTTCCGGCCAACACCTATATCGACGAAGAACTGGCCGATACGATCGAGAAGGCCGGTGTCGATATGATCAAGGCACGTTCGCCACTGACCTGCGAAACCAAAAACGGTATCTGTGTTCAATGCTACGGTCGTGACCTGGCGCGCGGTACCGTCGTCAACCGCGGTGAAGCGGTTGGTGTCATCGCGGCCCAGTCCATCGGTGAGCCGGGTACACAGCTCACCATGCGGACGTTCCACATCGGTGGTGCGGCGCAGGTGGCGGACCAGTCCTCTGTCGAATCGAGCTTCGAAGGCACGATCCGCTTCAAGGATGCCGAGTTCGTGACCCGCAAGGACAAGACGCTGGTTGTTGTCGGCCGCCGTATGCAGGTGGAACTGGTGGACGGCGATGGCCGTACCCGTCAGTCCTTCCGCCCGGCCTATGGTACGCGCCTGATGGTGAAAGACGGTGAGAAGGTGCCAGCCGGTACGCTGCTCGCCGATTGGGACCCATTCGCCCAGCCAATCGTTTCCGAAGTCAGTGGACAGATCAAGCTGGTCGACGTGATCGACGGCGTGTCCGTTCGCGAAGAGACAGACGAAGCGACGGGTATCTCCTCGCGCGTCATCATCGACTGGCGCTCTGCGACCAAGTCGGCTGACATCAAGCCGTCCGTCCAGATCGTTGGCGACAATGGCGAGCCGGTGAAACTGCCGAATGGCAGCGATGCGGTCTATCTCCTCTCCGTTGGGGCCATCCTGTCTGTCGGTGACGGCGACACGATTGCTGCCGGTGACACGATTGCCCGTGTCACGACCGGTGGTGCGAAGACCAAGGACATTACCGGTGGTCTGCCGCGTGTGGCTGAACTGTTCGAAGCGCGTCGTCCGAAGGACCACGCCATCATCGCGGAAGTCGACGGCAAGGTCGTCTACGGTCGCGACTACAAGAACAAGCGCCGCGTCTCTATCGTTCCGCTGGAGGAAGATCGGGAGCAGATCGATTACCTGGTGCCGAAAGGCAAGCACCTTGCCGTTCAGGATGGGGACTTCATCAAGCGTGGTGAATACCTCATGGACGGTAACCCGGCCCCGCAGGACATCCTGCTGACGCTGGGCGTAGAGGCGCTGGCCAACTACCTGATCGACGAAGTGCAGAAGGTCTATCGCCTGCAGGGCGTGCCGATCAACGACAAGCACATCGAAGTCATCGTGCGTCAGATGCTGCAGAAGGTGGAAATCACCGATCCGGGCTCCACGGGCCTGATCAAGGGCGAGCATGTCGACGTGATCGAGTTCGAACAG
The DNA here is from genome assembly GCF_000682715.1 of Hyphomonas atlantica corrig. GTDB lineage: Bacteria > Pseudomonadota > Alphaproteobacteria > Caulobacterales > Hyphomonadaceae > Hyphomonas > Hyphomonas atlantica. Next base: position 311,788 of record NZ_AWFH01000012.1, read on the forward strand.
GCCAACGAAGCGGTACGCAAGTCCCGCAAGAAGGACCAGGAAGAGGCGAAAGCCATTCCGCTTCTGCTCGGTATCACGAAGGCGTCCCTGCAGACCCGCAGCTTCCTGTCGGCTGCCTCGTTCCAGGAAACCACCCGCGTCCTCACCGAGGCGGCGATCATGGGCAAGGTCGACACGCTGGAAGGTCTCAAGGAGAACATCATCGTCGGCAGCCTGATCCCGGCCGGTACCGGTGGTGGCATCCGCCAGTTCCGCCGCGTGGCTGCCGATCGCGACAACAAGCTCCGCGCCAAGCGGGCTGCTGCTGCGGCCAAGGAGCAGGAAGCGCTGGAAACCCCGGCCGCCCTGCCGGCACCAGAAGCCGAGACACCGGCCGAATAGGCCAGCTGTCCAGCTTGAACCCAATTGGAAAGCCTGCCAGTTTCGGCAGGCTTTCCTGCGTTTGGGGCAGGAAGTCCCGACCCATCGGAGTGCCTCATGCGAGACAGCCATTTTGACCGGAAAGACATGATCGGGGCCGCCTGCGCCGTGCTGGCCATTGGGGTGATTGCGTTCCTGACGCTGGATTCGTGGGCCCGCAGCGACTGCCGCGACCTGTTGCGGACGGGCGATTTCGCGTCTTCGGAAGGGGAGGTGACAGACCCTGATCTGGCGGCTCTGGAGGCCCGTCTCCGGGCGGGTGAGGGGTCTGATGCAGAGACGGCTTGCGTGCAGCGGATCGGTTTGCCCTTTTGACCAGACCGTCACGGCACCGAAACAGCTGTAGCCAGACAGCAGCATGCCCTTGACGCCAGCGCCTGAGAGGCTTACACGCCACCAATCGCCAGAGAGGCGGAAGGCTTGAAAAGGCTGACTGCCGCACCGGAACAGGTGGTTTCGGTCAATCTGGCCCCCAAGTTTTCGTCCGTCCCGGAGGCCAATCGCGGCATTCGGGGCACAATCCGTTACCGGCCCATCGGGCCATTTGATATCAGAAGAGACAGAAGGCCCGAATGCCAACGATTCAACAGCTCATTCGCAAGCCGCGTCAGCCAAAGCCGACGCGTACCAAGACACCGGCCCTCAAGGCCTGCCCACAACGCCGCGGCGTGTGCACGCGCGTTTACACGACGACGCCTAAGAAGCCGAACTCCGCGCTTCGTAAAGTGGCCAAGGTTCGCCTGACGTCTGGTTTCGAATCGCTGTGCTACATTCCGGGTGAAGGCCACAACCTGCAGGAGCACTCTGTGGTGCTGATCCGCGGCGGCCGTGTGAAAGACCTTCCGGGTGTGCGCTACCACATCGTGCGTGGTGCCCTCGATACCCAACCAGTCAAAGACCGTAAGCAACGTCGTTCGCACTACGGTGCGAAGAAGCCGAAATAAGGAAGCCGAAGCATGTCTCGTCGTCACTCCGCTGAGAAGCGCCAAGTTCTTCCGGATCCGAAGTTCAAGGACGTGGTTGTTTCCAAGTTCATGAACCAGATCATGCGCGACGGTAAAAAGTCCGTTGCCGAGCGTATCGTTTACGGTGCGTTTGACCTGGTCGAAGGCCGCGCAAAGAAGAACCCTGTCGAGGTTTTCCACGAAGCACTGGAAGCTGTTGCCCCGGCTGTTGAGGTTCGCTCCCGCCGTGTTGGTGGTGCAACCTACCAGGTTCCGGTTGAAGTTCGTACTGAGCGCCGTCAGGCCCTGGCCATTCGCTGGCTGGCCGCTGCTGCTGCAGGCCGCAACGAGAACACCATGCGTGAGCGCCTCGCTGGCGAACTGATGGATGCCTCCCAGGGCCGCGGCAACGCCGTGAAAAAGCGGGAAGACACCCACCGTATGGCAGACGCCAACAAGGCGTTTTCACACTACCGCTGGTAATCAGCACTGGAACTGAGGAGCGATTGCGGGTAACGCGCCCGAAAATCGCTCCGAACTTCCTCCCGGAAACCAGACACGAAGGTTTATCTCATGGCCCGCGAATACACGCTGGATCGCTATCGTAACTTCGGCATCATGGCTCACATTGATGCTGGTAAAACGACCACGACCGAACGCATCCTCTACTACACCGGTAAGTCTCACAAGATCGGTGAGGTCCACGATGGCGCCGCCACGATGGACTGGATGGAGCAGGAGCAGGAGCGTGGCATCACGATCACGTCCGCTGCGACCACGACGTTCTGGTTCCGCACCGAAGACGGCAAGACGCCGACTGGCATCTATGGCGACACGCCAGAGGAAGCCAAGTTCCGCTTCAACATCATTGATACGCCCGGACACGTTGACTTCACCATCGAAGTCGAGCGCTCCCTGGCTGTTCTGGACGGCGCGGTCTGCGTGCTGGACGCGAACGCCGGTGTTGAGCCGCAAACGGAAACCGTTTGGCGCCAGGCTGACCGCTACAAGGTTCCGCGCATCGTGTTCGTCAACAAGATGGACAAGATCGGCGCTGACTTCTTCAACTGCGTCGAGATGATCAAGGACCGCACCGGTGCGATCCCGGCTCCGATCCAGATGCCGATCGGCGCTGAGAACGAGCTGGAAGGCCATGTCGACCTGATCACCATGAAGGAATGGGTTTGGGCCGGTGAAGATCTCGGCGCAAGCTGGGAAATCCGCGACATCCGTCCTGAGCTGAAGGACAAGGCTGAAGAGATGCGCGCTGAGCTCATCGAAATCGCCGTCGAAATGGACGACGCCGCGATGGAAGCCTATCTGGAAGGCAACGAGCCGGACGAAGCCACGCTTCGCACGCTGATCCGGAAGGGCACGCTGAGCCTGTCCTTCGTGCCGGTTCTGTGTGGTTCCGCGTTCAAGAACAAAGGTGTCCAGCCGATGCTGAACGCCGTGATCGATTTCCTGCCAGGTCCGCTCGACGTGCCGCCTTACATGGGCTTTGCACCGGGCGACGAGGACGAAGTCCGCAACATCGAGCGTAAGGCTGACGACAGCCAGCCATTTTCCGGTCTTGCCTTCAAGATCATGAACGACCCTTACATGGGTACGCTGACCTTTACGCGGATCTATTCCGGTACGCTCTCCAAGGGCGACAGCTTCATGAACTCCACGAAGGGCAAGAAAGAGCGCGTCGGCCGTATGGTCATGATGCACTCCAACAAGCAGGACGAGATCACGGAAGCCTTCGCAGGTGACATCGTGGCCATCGCCGGCCTGAAGGAAACCACGACCGGCGACACGGTCTGTGACCCGAACAAGCCAGTCGTTCTGGAAACCATGACCTTCCCGGATCCGGTGATCGAGATCGCGGTTGAGCCGAAATCCAAGGCTGACCAGGAGAAGATGTCGGTTGGTCTGCAGCGCCTCGCCGCAGAAGACCCGTCCTTCCAGGTCGAGACGAACCACGAATCCGGTCAGACGATCATGAAAGGCATGGGCGAGCTTCACCTCGACATCCTGATCGACCGCCTGAAGCGCGAATTCAAGGTTGAGGCCAATATCGGTCAGCCGCAGGTGGCTTACCGTGAGAAGATCGGCCGCGGTGCAGAGATCGACTACACGCACAAGAAGCAGTCCGGTGGTACCGGTCAGTTTGCTCGCGTCAAACTGGAGTTCGAACCGCTCGAATCCGGCTCTGGCTTTATCTTCGAAAGCAAGATCGTCGGTGGTGCGGTTCCGAAGGAATACATCCCGGGCGTCGAAAAAGGTCTGGAAAGCGCCAAGGAAAACGGCCTTCTGGCTGGCTATCCGGTTACGGACTTCAAGGCCACGCTGGTCGACGGTGCGTTCCACGATGTGGACTCATCGGTTCTCGCCTTCGAAATCGCGTCGCGCGCTGCGTTCCGCGAACTGAAAGGCCAGGGCGATCCGCGCCTGATGGAACCGGTCATGGCAGTGGAAGTTGTCACGCCGGAAGACTATATGGGTGACGTGATTGGTGACCTGAACTCCCGTCGGGGTCAGATTCAGGGATCCGAGCCACGCGGCAACGCTGTCGCGATCAAGGCCTTCGTCCCGCTGGTCAACATGTTTGGTTACGTGTCTGACCTTCGCGGCATGTCGCAGGGTCGCGCCCAGTTCACGATGCTCTTCGATCACTATGATGAAGTGCCACGTGCCGAAGCCCAGAAGATCATTTCGGAAGTCGCTGGTTCTTAAGCAATTGTGGCCGGATATCCGGCCCTGAATTTAGACTAAAGGAGAGGCCCGATGGCCAAGGCAAAGTTTG
>NZ_AWFH01000013.1 GCF_000682715.1 Hyphomonas atlantica corrig.
CAGGAAGGCCGGGGTTAGTGAGGGCAAGATTGAAGCTATGGCACCACATGGCGCCTAACCCCTTGTCTGCACATCTGTTTTTTGGCGCCCTTTGCACAGCATTGTGGTGCATGTGTTTCTGGAAACGCGTTGAAATTACTACGAATTCCATGGTGTGCGGATTGAGCGGCCTGCAATGAGCGAGGAAAGACCTTTCACGCCGCGACTCGGACGCATACGCGATCAAGGCGCGCCTGCAGGCAAGCGTCTATCACGACAGTTGAACAAGACCGGAGCGAGACTTTCTAAAGTCTCTCGGAAGTCTGCCTTTACCGGCGCACGTTATGGCACGGGTGGCGCGGCCCGAACCGGCGGTTCTCGCTACAGGCATTTGTCCCGCCAGCAAATGCGCCGCGTCATTGTCAAAGTGCATATCGCAAGAGCGCGCGGCGCAGGTCCGGGCCTCTTTCGCGCCCATGTCAGCTATCTGCAGCGCGACGGTGTCGATCGCGAGGGAGAAGGCGGCGTGCTTTATGACCGCGACCAGGAGGGGATCAGCCCCCGCGACTTTCTGGAACGCAGCGAGCATGACCGCCACCAGTTCCGGATCATCGTTTCGCCGGAGGATGGTGCGCGTATGGGTGACCTCAAACAGTCAACCCGCGAGCTCATGGGCAAAATGGAACGCGATGTCGGGCGACGTCTCGATTGGGTCGCCGTCGATCATCACAATACAGGTCATCCGCATACCCATATTGTTGTGCGGGGTCGCGACGCCCGGATGAAGGATGTCGTCATCGCGCGGGACTATCTCACAAAGGGCCTTCGCGAAGCTGCCGAAGAGCTTGCCACCCAAAGGCTCGGACCAAGACGTACTCTGGAGATTGCGGGTGCGCGCCAGAAGCAGGTGGATCAGGACCGCTGGACCGGGCTCGATCATGAGATCGAAACGAGATTGGAGAACGGCGTATTCGGTCCAGGTGGTGCAAGCTCAAGTAAAGAGCGGTTTGATCGGTCCTTGCGACTCGCGCGCATCAGGCACCTTGAATCCCTTGGACTTGCTGAACGGGACAGAACGCTCTCCTGGCGAATGAAACAGGACTGGCAAGAACAGCTGAAACGCCGGGCGCGGCGCGGTGATATCATCCGCACACTTGCCGCTGAATTCGGGGAGCGTGAGCCCGACATTCGATTTGTTCAGGACCGCGCAAAAGATGCCGCTCCCATTCGTGGGATCGTGAAGGCTTATGGCCCGGAGGATGAACTTCGCGATACGCGCTATCTGCTCGTTGAAGATTTTGATGGCGGTATCTGGCATGTACCCGCTGCAACGGTCGATGTTCACGCCCGACCGCCGCAAGGCGCTGTGGTGGAGCTCTCCGAAGCAAGAGCCATGGCGCGTGCCTCGGACAAGGCTATTGCCAAGGTCGCAGAGCAAACCGGCGGTATCTGGTCGGAAGACTTGCACGCCCGCCATGATCCTGGATCAAAACCGGCCTATCATCTCAGCTTGAAGCGGCGGCTCGAAGCCTTGCGACGGGCAGGAATTGGGGAGCGCCTTGCGACCGGCGAGTGGCACGTCGGCGAAGAGTTTCTGGAGCGCGCAGCGGCATATGAGGCGCGCGGATCCGGCGGCGTCAAAATGAGTGTCCTGTCCTGGCTTTCACCGGAGATGCAGATCGACCGCTTTGGCGCAACCTGGATCGACGACCTGTCAGAGGGTGCAGCAGCGCAGCAGCAAACCTTGAAGGACTTGAAAGCACGTCGGGAGATCTGGCTCCGCGAACAAGGCTATCTGGGTTCCAACCAACCAGAACTCATGGAAGAGCAGAGAAGCCAGCTGCGCGCTCTGGAACTGCAGCGCGAGCGGGACGCGATCGGGGCGGCCTCAGGCCGAACCCCTGTTCAGCTAGCGAAAGGCGACCGTTTTGACGGAAAACTCGAAGGTCATGTCGATCTTGCAGCAGGGCGTATGGCGATCATTGGCAACGCAAAGGAATTCGCACTGGTGCCATGGCGTGGCAGTATTGGTCGGCAAATGGGGCGCGAGATGACCATCAAGCGCACCGCGTCAGGTATTGGTTGGAGCGTGGATATAGGGCGTTCCAGAGGGCTGTCCCGCTAGACGGTTTGGATGGCTTTGCAGAGCGATGCAGGAAATGGCGCAGAATCCCGCTGGTCCAGGACCAGTCTCAGCAATCATCCTTGGGAGAAGACAAATTGCTTTTTCAAGGAGGCGCGCCGTGACCGGCACAAAGATACTCATTGGCCAGATCATGGTGGTATTCGCACTGATCATTGGCGCGGTCTGGCTGGCCACACAAATTACCGCTGACGCGCTTGGCCATCAGGCTGCGCTCGGCGCGCCTTGGTTCATTGCAGGCGAGACACCAATCTATAAACCCTGGCGGCTGTTCCAATGGTGGTACGCCTATGAAGCCTATGCGCCGGAAGTGTTCGCACGTGGCGGCCTGATCGCGGTCTCCGGTTCGGCGCTCGGATTTCTGGCCGCGATCATTGGTTCTGTCTTGCGCAGTCGCCACGAGCGCCATGTCACCACTTACGGCTCGGCGCGGTGGGCCAGCGCACCCGATTTGAAACGCGCCGGACTGTTTGCGGACAAGGGCGTGTTCCTGGGACGTTGGCAAAAGCGCTATCTGCGTCATGATGGCCCTGAACATGTCATGGCGTTTGCGCCAACACGCTCAGGCAAGGGCGTGGGGCTTGTGGTGCCGACCTTGCTGTCCTGGACCGGCAGCGCCGTCATCCACGACATCAAAGGCGAAAACTGGGAACTCACTTCTGGCTGGCGCTCAAGTTTTTCGCGCTGCATTCGGTTTGATCCGACCGACAGGCGCTCGCCGAAATACAATCCGCTTATAGCTGTGCGCTGCGGCGAGCGCGAAGTGCGCGATGTTCAGAACATTGCAGACATTCTGGTTGATCCAGAAGGCTCACTCGAGCGCCGTAATCATTGGGAGAAAACCGGACATGCCTTGCTGGTCGGCATTATCCTGCACGTGCTTTATGCCGAAGAAGACAAGACGCTCAGCGGCTGCGTGCGGTTCCTATCCGATCCGAAACGCTCCTTTGCCGTCACACTCCGTATCATGATGACGACGCCGCATCTGGGAGATAGAGGCGTTCACCCGATTGTCGCGCAAGCCGCACGCGAGCTTTTGAACAAGTCTGAAAATGAGCGCTCCGGGGTTCTGTCCACGGCCATGAGTTTCCTGTCGCTTTATCGTGACCCAGTCATCGCGGAAGTCACCAGCCGATCAGACTGGCGCATCGAGGACCTGGTTGAAGGGGAGAGCCCGCTTTCGCTCTATCTGGTCGTCCCGCCATCCGACCTGTCTCGGACGAAGCCGCTGATCCGGCTGATCCTTAACCAGATTGGACGCAGGCTGACGGAAGATTTGCCCGAAAAGAACCGCCGGAAACTGCTCTTCATGCTGGATGAGTTTCCTGCGCTCGGGCGGCTGGACTTCTTTGAAAGTGCACTCGCCTTCATGGCAGGCTATGGCATCCGCGCCTATCTGATCGCTCAATCCCTGAACCAGATCGAAAAGGCTTACGGGCCCAATAATTCGATCCTGGATAATTGTCATGTGCGCATTGCTTTCGCGACCAATGATGAACGCACCGCCAAGCGCGTCTCTGATGCGCTCGGAACAACAACGGAACTCCGCTCGCAGAAGAACTATACCGGTCACCGGCTTGCGCCCTGGCTCTCTCACTTGATGGTTTCACGCCAGGAAACTCAGCGCGCGCTTATAACGCCCGGCGAGGTCATGCAACTTTCTGCCAGTGATGAAATTATCATGGTGTCCGGAGCGCCGCCCGTGCTCGCCAGGAAGCTTTGTTATTTCAAAGACGCAAATTTTACGAAACGAGTCTTGTCGCCAGCGCCCGTCGAATGGGACGACGCCGCGTGTGACGCAGAGTGGACATCCATTGTTGCAGCGCCGCCCTTCAAGGAGCCGGAGGCTGAGGATAGGGAACATCCTGATAGTGTGTCGCTGAAACGGACTCGAGAACCTGAGCACACGAATGATGATCTGCCGGAAAAACGCACTGCCGAGCCAAGCGTTGATGCCGACATCGACGATGAGGTTGATCCGACCAGCGATCAAAACCTCGAAGCCGTAAGACGCGCCGTTGCTGCGGATCGCGGCGACCCTGACGTCCTTCCGGGGTTCTGAGTGGATGGGAAAGCCGCGCGTCAACATACGGATTTCGACAAAGCTCTATGCGCAACTGTGTGAGGCAGCTGACAAGCCAGGGGTGACAAAAACGGCGATCGTTGAAGACGCACTGAGAGCATGGTTCGATCCAGAAGCGCGTTCAGTGCTGGAAGAGCGTTTGCTCGCCCGCATGGACGCCTTCGATCAGCATCAGGCGGATATGGAAAAGGACCTAGCCTACACTTACGCCACGCTGTCGCACTTTGTGTACTATTGGCTTACGCGGACCGAACCTATTCCTGAGGGGGAGCGTGATATCGCGCATGCGCTGGGGCAGAGGCGATTGGAGTATTTCAATGAGCAGGTGAGCAGCAAAATGTCTGCCGCGCCTGAGCCGGCCGCCTAGACGGGAGAAATGGACCCATCATAATTCTCGGTTCAGAAGTCTTGATTCGGAAGTATGGATACATTTCACACGAGCAGGCGCTGGCTCGATGGTTTCGTTGCGGTGCGAGTTCCGTACATGCCCACCAACCGAGACAACAATATTACCGTATACAGAACACCAATGACCGCCTCGAACGCGGCGGCGGCTTGAGGGTAATGCCCTTGAGGGGTGATATCGCCATATCCGAGTGACCTAGCCCCCTGAACTGCAGCCATGTTTTAGTTATAGAACTAGGCTGTTCAGGGGGCTAGGTCATCTGGTCGGACGATCGCGGATGTCGGGCATGGAAGGATTTGAGCAGGATAAGGCCCTCTCGTATCGCGGAATGACGATCTGTTGGCGTGAACTGGTATGACTCTAACAGAGCCATCTTTCACCAGAGTTCATAATCTACTTTCGCGTCCTTGTGCATCATAGCGGGAACGGAAACACGGAGCACAAAAGGGCTCTTGGGAGGATATATATGAACCAGAAGTTTAGACTCAATTTGAGCGGCGCAGCAATTTTGCCGATCGCCATTGCCCTTGCCACGCCGGCCTATGGGCAAGTGGCAGATGTCCCTGCCGAAACAGAAGCGGAGCGGGAAGCAAGACTGACAACAGTGACTGTTACGGCACGTAAACGGGACGAGACGCTGATCAATGCGCCGGTGGCCGTGACCGCCGTTTCCGGAGCAGAGCTGGAAGCGCAAGGGGTCACGAACCTTGAGCAGATTTCCGCGCGCGTGCCGGGCCTGCAGGTCGGTCGGGGAGCGCAAACCTCGAACATCTTTATCCGAGGTGTCGGATCTGGTATCAACAAGGGATTCGAGCAATCGGTTGGCCTTTATGTGGATGGCGTTTATCAGCCGCGCAGCCGCCAATTCTCACAGTCCCAGTTCGACCTGCAGCAAGTCGAGGTTCTGCGTGGGCCCCAAGGCGTTCTATTCGGTAAGAACACGGTTGCTGGCGCGATCAAGCTTGAAACGGCCTCGCCAGAAGTCGGAGAGGAACTCAATGGTTGGGTCGGTGTCACCTGGGAACCAGAATTCAATACGCAAAGCTACTCGGGCGTCTTTTCCGCGGGCTTGGCGGATAATTTGGCAGGCCGGTTGGCAATTCGTTATACGACAACTGACGGATATGTTGAGAACCGTGTCTTTGATCGCGACGAAGCCGAGCGCGAAGACATGTTCGCCCGGGCGACGCTCGCCTGGCAACCAACGGAGAGTTTAAACGTTGAGACGAAACTGAGCTATCTTGAAATGGACGGGGTCGGTAAGGAGCTTACCATTAATGCGATTGATGATCGCCTGCCGACGCCTAGCACGATAGCGCTCTCACAAATGCTTCATCCAGACTTTGGAGTTTCTACTGGCGATACCGCTTATGTCAGCTTCAGCGGCAATCCCGCATTCCGTGTCGGCGATCCTCCAATCTCCGACACGGAGACAACCGAATCATTGAGCGGATCTGTGAAGGCAGAATGGGAGTTCGATAACTTTACCCTCACTTCGATTACTGGCTACTCCTCTTTCGATTTCGCTCAACATCACGATGTGGATTTTCTGCCTGTCAGCTTCATTCACAATCTTGATGAAGAAGAACTGGACATGTTTAGCCAGGAACTTCGCATTGCCACAGACTGGGATGGGCGCATAAATTTCTTGGGCGGGCTGTATTATGAAAACCAGGATGCTTATATTGAAGAGACAACGGCGTTCAATGGCACATTTGGCGTTTTGCCAACATCGATTTTGCCCGGCGGTATTGTTAACGTTGCTCAACGCACTTTCTTCGATCAACAAGCCGAAACGATTGCGCTTTTTGGCGAGCTTGGCATTGACCTGACCGACAGCGTCACACTTGAACTAGGTTTGCGTTACTCCGAAGATGAGAAGAGCATCGATAAGAGTGTTGTTGTTGGAGCCGGCACACCCCGAGACTTCGTTGGCCTTGTCACACCCGCAGACACGATCGGGTCTGCCGATCTAACCGAATATCTAACCGCCGCCGCTACTGTTGGAGGTGCAGATGGATTGAACTCTGCAACGACTTTTGCCGCATTGCTCAACCGCTTTGCTGCTGACCTCAACGATACGCGAACAGAAGATCATTTTGATCCATCTGTAAAACTGCGCTGGCAGTATGCTGACAACGGGTCGGCCTATATTTCCTATTCCACTGGCTATAAATCTGGTGGTTACAATTTCAGTCCTGACACGGCGGAACCGGATGGGAGCCCGCGTCCGGGTCATGAATTTGATGATGAGAAAGTCACGGCTTGGGAAGCTGGTATCAAGCACCAGTTCATGGGTGACCGTGCTCGCATCGGGGCAGTCATTTTCCGAAGCGAGTTAGAAGACCTGCAGGTAACCTCGTGGAGTGGGACAAGCTTCGTGGTTGGGAACGCGGCTGAACTTCAAGTGCAGGGGCTGGAACTTGATGGCCAGTTCCTTCTCAGCGACGAAATCGAGATTGGCGGTGCGTTCGCCTATCTCGATCACGAATTCCAGTCCTTCCCAGGGGCAGGGTGTTCAGTCATCGAAACGGGCTTGGGCACATGCCCGGATTCTGCAGGTGTGGGTACCAAGGACCTTGCCGGCGAACGCGGGGCCTTTGCGCCCGAGTTCAGTGGTAACGTCTATCTCGCCTTCAATCGCAGTTTCGAGAATTTCGATCTGAATGCCCGGATTGGAGCCAACTTCAAGGACGAGATGTTCCTGGATGGCGACCTCGACCCGAACGCGTTTCAGGAAGGATATACGAAATTCGATGCTCATGTCGGGGTGGAGTTTGGCCGCTACGGATTCCGTGTATTCGGTCGCAACCTAACCGATGAAGCCACCTATACCGCCTCGGTCGACGCGCCACTCAGCCCGGGCGTGTATGTTGGCTGGATCGAAGAGCCGCGCGTGATTGGTGCCGAAGGCCGTATAAATTTCTGATCGTCTTGTAGCAGCCTCCTTTCCATCGAAGGGAGGCTGCTCCAGACTTGAGCAGTTGAAAGCTTACAATAACAGGTCAGGAGCTTGCGAACATGAAACTCGATGGAAAAGTCGCTGTGGTTACAGGTGGTGCCTCTGGACTAGGCGCTGCTGCGGCGCGCAGTTTTGTTGAGCAGGGCGCACGCGTCGCGCTCTTCGATCTGAGCGAAGTCGCAGGAAACGCGCTCTGTGGCGAACTTGGAAACAAGGTCTGCCAGTTCTTCAAGGTCGATGTGACCGATGATCAGTCAGTTGCTGAGGCAGTTGAGAAAACGAGAGATCAGTTCGGCGCAGTTCATATTGCCGTCAACGCGGCGGGCATTCCGGCCCCGACCAAAATTCTCGACAGGGAAGGCAACCCTTGCGAACTCTCCAAGTTCACAAAGGTGATAATGGTCAACCTGGTCGGCACGTTTAATGTCATGAGCAAATGCGTTGCCGAGATGGCAAAGAACACGCCAGATGATCAAGGCGAGCGCGGCGTTGTAATCAATGTGTCATCCGGTGCCGCCTATGAAGGGCAAGTCGGTCAGTCTGGCTATTCGGCGTCCAAAGCGGGTGTGATCGGCATGAACATGCCGGCGGCGAGGGAGCTCGGAGCCGTCGGCGTTCGGGTAAATGCGATCGCGCCGGGCTTGTTCCTTACACAGATGGTCAAAGGCCTGGGCGACAAAGTGGTTGCCTCATTGGTCGATACAATCGAGGCGCCACGCCGGGCTGGAGACCCGATGGAATTCGCGCACGCATGCCAGTTTATCGTCGAGAACGGTTACCTCAATGGCGAGACGATCCGGCTGGACGCGGCGACACGGCTGAGGGCGAGATAATGGGTGTTGAGAGCGGCATCACCGAGCTTGAGCGGGTTTTCGCCCTGCAGCGCAGCCTCACGCGTCAGCAGGTGTCGCGCAGTTATGAGGCGCGCATGGACCTGCTCGCCCGGCTCGGCAAGATGTTCGAGACGCATGAAGACGAACTGATCGACGCCGTCGCTGCCGATTTCGGTATGCGCAGCCGGTATGAAACCATACTGACGGACATCATGTTGGTCCTGTCGGACGTAAAATTCGCGCGGCGCCATTTGAAACAATGGATGAAGCCGCGCAGTGTCAAAACCGACACGTTTGGATTGCCGGGATCTTCGCGCCTAATTCCGCAACCCCTTGGGGTCGTCGGCATTCTCGGAACCTGGAACTATCCCTATGGCACAGTGTTCGCCGGTGCGGCGGGTGCGTTGGCGGCTGGCAACCGGATTATTGCCAAGCCGAGTGAAATTTCGGCTCATTCAGCTGAAATTTCGCAGAGTCTTGTTCGCAAGTATTTTTCAGAAGAAGAGATGGCAGTGGTAACCGGCGGCCCGGATGTCGCGCAGCAGATGACGTCTCTTCCATTCGATCATATTCTCTTCACCGGTTCGCCCAATACAGGTAAAAAAGTCGCCCAGTCGGCCGCAGCCAATTTGACACCAGTGACGCTTGAGCTTGGCGGCAAGTGCCCCATTATCATTGATAAAAGTGCTCATTTTCCAGAAGTCGCGCAGAGCCTTGTTTTCGGCAAGCTCCTCAACGCAGGACAAACGTGCATCGGTGTCGACTACGCATTCGTTCCAGAAGGGAGCGTAGAAGACTTTGTGTCAGCGCTCGCCAGGCAGGTGCACAAGTGTTTTGGCGAGATCGAAGCCAATCAGGACTATACAAGCATTATAAATCACCGGCAGTTTGACCGTTTGCGGGGACTGGTTGATGACGCCCGCGCAAAAGGTGCCGGAGTGACCAATCTCGCAGGCAGTGGTGATGGCATGTTCGAGGCTGCTCATCGAATAGCCCCGCTGGTTGTGACCAATGTTGCAAGCGATATGGGGCTGATGCAGGAAGAGATTTTCGGGCCGATTCTGCCGATCCTGACCTATCGTACGGAAGACGAAGTAATCGAGTACATCAATGCTGGCGAGCGGCCACTGGCACTTTACTATTTCGGTAAAGATAGTGCAGGTCGACGAAAAATCCTTGGCGAAACTCATGCTGGCGGCGTGACCCTGAACGGCACGGTGATGCACGTCTTCCAGCGCCGTCTTCCATTTGGCGGCATCGGGCAAAGCGGGATCGGATCCTATTTGGGGCCGGGAAGTTTCGAGCGGTTCAGTCATTTGAAGCCGGTGTTCTCACAATCGAAGATCAGTGTGCTTAGCCAATTGCTGCCTCCCTATTCTTCGAAGACGGGCCGGTTGCTGAATCTATTTAGAAAGCTGCTCTAAATCGATCCTGTACGCGGCAATCTTAGGGTGGTGTAGACAAAAGGGAGGACAGTCTCTGTGTTCGGAATTTTCTCAAAAAAGCGCAATGACCGTGAACTGGTGCCTGTTGACGTCGCTCCAAGTTCTGCTGCAGCATTGGTTTCGACAGAAGGCGGGCGACTAAATTACAGCCGTATCATGCAAGGGCTCGCGGAATCCTTCGGGGATCGTGAGGCGATTGTGAATCTTGAGCGTGGCCGCCGGCTGAGTTTTCGTGACTATCACATCATAACCAATCAGATTGCACATATTCTCAATGGAAACCTGAATCTCGGCGCGGGCGACCGATATGTCTGTATGCTGCAAAATGACAATCTCTCCCTGTTCCATTGGGGGTCAGCTGCAAAAGCTTATGCAACATGTTGTCATGCCAACTACCTCGACAGCCTGGAAACGCATCTCGGCCAGATCGACATCGTCAAGCCCAAAGTCGCGTTCATCGAGAATGACCTCCTGGCCTCCCATGCTGGCCCGCTTACCGAACGCGGCATTCAGATTGTTGTGATGGATGCTCTGGTCAAGCCATATTCAGGCGTGTTGGCCCTTCCCGATCTTTTGGCGAACGCGTCGACAGAGAACACAGATATTGAAATCGATGATCGAACGCACGTCGTGCTCATGCGCTTTACAGGAGGCACGACTGGTGACAGCAAGTGCGCGAAGTATTCAATCGACAACATTCTGGGGTGCCGCGATAGTTTCCTGACACTTCCAGACCCGGATTTCTTCGATGGCTGCCGCATGCTGCATATAGCTCCCATTAGCCATGGCAGCGGTATGATGCTTTTGCCGGTTCTGTTCAGCGGTGGTTGCACGGTCACAATGAACGCGCCCAGTCTGGAGAACTGGTGCCGCTATATCCAGCAAGAAAAGATTTCCCACGCCTTCATCGTACCGACTCTGGCGTACCGCCTTTTGGAAATGCCCGAAGCCCGAGAATATGACCTGTCCTCATTGCGCACGGTGTTGTATGGCGCGGCCCCCATGAGCCCGGCCAAGGCTAAGCTCCTGGTTGAGCGGTTCGGTTCAATATTCACACAAGTGTACGGCTCCACGGAACACCTGGCGGCAACCCTCTGCCTGAGCAAGAAAGATCATATCGTAGACTCCGAGACTGAAGGCCGACTCGCGTCCGCGGGTCGACGCTCAACCGGGATCGAACTGTCGGTTTGCGATGATGATGGCAATCCAGTTCCTGTAGGCGAACTCGGCGAGTTCTATTTGCGATCGCGCTCAACCTGTCTTGGCTATGAAGGCAATCCAGAGAAGACGAAGGAGGAATTCGTCAACGGATACTGGAAGTCAGGGGATATCGGATATACGGACGAAAACGGATATTGCTACCTGGTTGATCGGAAGAAGGACATGATCATCACGGGTGGTTTTAATGTCTATGCGACTGAAGTTGAGGCCGCAGTCAACTCCCATCCTGGCGTTTTGATGTCGGCGGTTGTCGGTGTTCCCCACGAAGAATGGGGCGAGGCTGTACATGCGGAAGTCATCCTTAATGACTCTGTTGAGGTGGCCGAATCTGACCTGATCGCCTATGTAAAAGAGCAGATCGGATCTTTCAAAACACCAAAATCCGTGTTGTTCGTGGAAGAACTGCCTCTGAGCGTCGTTGGTAAGGTGTTGCGAAAGGATGTACGTAAGAAATACTGGGGCGGCCAGGTCCGCAGTATTGGTTGAAGCGTGTACAATCCTGTTCAGAAATTGGACAAACCGTCATGAACCGATAAAGCTCGTCATCGAAGACGGTCGTACAGGACAATCGATATTTGAACAACACATCATCAGGTAAGGCGCAACCAGAATTGAGTGAGACGCGGTCAGTCATTGCATCCTGGCTCATACAGATTGTGGCCATATTGGACGAATTTGACTTTTCCATTGATGTGCCAGATCTACTCCGGCGTGCGGAAGTTGATCCTGATATTCTCCAGGACCCGAATGCCAGGGTGCGGTCTAGACGATTCAGTCGCTTCATTGAGCTCATCGTAGAGGCGACAGGTGATGAGACGATCGGGCTGAAGCTGGCCGAGCGAAATACGCCCGGCTCAATGCATGCGCTTGGGTATTCATTGTTCTCAAGCCGAACGCTGGAAACATTCTTCCACCGGTTTGATCGTTTTTTCAGGCTAATTTCTCATTCTGCTGAGACAAGGTCTGAAATCAGGAAGGGGTGCCTCATTCATTCCATTGAACTCAAGGAAGACGTGCCGCCGGTCCGCCAGGATGTTTTTTTGGCGACGGTGCTTCGCTTCGTCAGAATGGTTTACCGAGCGGACTATTCTCCTGTTTTGGTAAGAATGCGTCGTCCGAAACCTGGTAAGGTCGCGATGGATGAATTTGATGCCTTTTTCTGTTGTCCGATCGAATATGGTCACGACAGTCTAGAGCTGCATGTGGCCGAGAAGGACTATACGCGCGTGCTGCGCGGCGCGAATTCCGACATTGTTCGAAGGAATGACCAGATTGCGATGGAATACATTGCCCGGTTCGATGAACAACAAATTATTCCGCGGATCCGGGCGGCGATTGTCGAAATGCTACCGGATGGAGCTGTCTCCCTGGAGTCGGTTTCAAGAGAGCTAAATACAAGTAACCGAAGTCTTCAGCGCCAATTACAGGATGAGGGCACAACCTTCAACACCGTGCTCGACGATGTTCGCCAGCATCTCGCTATCGGCTATTTGCGGACAGGTCGTCGGTCCATCAAGGAGATATCGTATCTGTTGGGATACAAGGACCCCAGCAATTTCTCCCGTGCGTTTCGCCGGTTAACGGGGCAGTCCCCGCAGGAATTCCTCGAGAATGAGCGCCAGCTGGACGACAGCTGACATCGCTAGAGCTCTGCATTGCCTTGGGCGGCTCGACTGACGACGCTTTGGCGCACGGTGACATGCGTCTGATGTTCAATAAGTTTTCTGGCCCGATAAAGTGAAGCCTCATCTGGAACGGGCCAAGTTTTGGAGCGAACGCGGCCCAATGCTTGGAATTGGACAATTGTCGTTTGAAACCCTGAAATTTGAGGCGGAAGATTCGTGTGCACGAATTACCCTGACGCGTCCGGGCAGCATGAATGCACTGTCCGCTCTAATGGTGAATGAACTTGCGCAATGTGTGAAAGATGTTGCCGAGCGCGATGAGATTCGAGTGCTGACTATCACTGGGAGCGGGCGCGCCTTTTGCTGCGGTGCTGACCTGAAGGGCGTTTTGGGGGAAGTTCAGGCTGGTGACAATACCGGGTTTCTTGGCTTCCTTCGCGACATTCAGAACGTGTTTTTGGCTATTCGTGCTTTGCCGAAGCCGACAATTGCAGCGCTCAATGGATTGACTTTGGCCGGCGGACTGGAGCTAGCCATGACCTGCGATGTCGTGATGGCGGCGCGCAGTGCGCGGCTGGGCGACGCCCATTCCAATTTTGGTGTTCTGCCGGGCGGCGGGGGATCTCTCTTGCCGAGGTATGTTGGCGAAAAGAAAGCGAATTATCTCCTATTCTCCGGCGATCATTGGTCGGCGGAAGCGTTTCGTGAAGCCGGATTTGTAAGCCAAGTTGTTGAGGATGACGACTTGTCATCGGCTGCAGAGGCGCTTGCTGCAAAGCTGGCGGAGAAAAGCCCGCTTGTACTTCAGCGTATGAAGGAGATGGTTGCCGGAAGCGCACACTTGTCCGCGCGCGAAGCCATCGCGTTGGAAATGCGCCATCTCGAAGCGCATGCAAAATCCGCTGACTTCCTCGAAGGGCTTTCAGCCTTCAGTGAGAAACGAACACCGAAATATTCAGGCCAGTAGCGGCCATCTGTAGATGGGGAGAGAGTCTTGTCGGATAGTAAGATTTATATTGTAGGCGTCGGCATGACGCATTTCGGGCGGCATCTGGAAACAAGTATTTCTGAATTGCTGGACACCGCCATTTTGCGTGCGGCGGATGATGCAGGCTGCACCAAGGCCGCCGTGGAGGCAGTTTACCATTCCAGTGCGACCCAAGGTTTCTTGCAGGGACAAACCTTTGTTCCTGGCCAGGTTGCGCTCAGCAAGATCGGGCTGACAGGTATTCCCGCATTCAATATTGAAAACGCCTGTGCGTCCAGTTCATCCTCCTTTCACCTTGCTGTTCAGGCGCTTAAGGCTGGTATGCAGGACGTTGTCCTGGCGGCGGGTGTCGAGAAAATGAACGTGCCTGACAAGGCGAGGATGTTCGCTGTGTTCGATGGCGGTTGGGATGTTGAGACACCTGAGGAGAATGCCAAAAGGCTTCTCCAGTTGGGTGAAGGTGTTGCCGAACCGGAGGGATCGGAATCTGAACGCCCTTATAGCGTATTCATGAAAATCTACGCAGCGTTCGGCCGGAACCATATGAAGCGCTATGGCACGACTCAGCGCCAGATTGCTGCGATAGCCGCGAAAAATCATCAGCATTCAGAGCACAATGAGTATTCGCAATACCGTCAGCCTTACACGATTGATGAAATTCTTTCAGCACCTCCCATCACTTACCCTTTGACGCTGCCAATGTGCTCACCGATCTCGGATGGTGCTGCAGCGGTCATCCTTTGCAATGAGGAAGGCTTGAGGAAGATTGGTGCCACTACGTCACGAGCCGTCCAGGTTATGGCCAGCGCCGTTGCAAGTGGAAACCCCGCGCGCAGCGCCGATGCACCGGAACGCCATGTTGCGCGAATTGCCGCTGAGAGGGCGTATGAAATGGCCTGCCTTTCACCAGAAGACATGGACGTTGCCGAGGTGCACGATGCAACCGCGATTGGTGAGTTGATGCACGCCGAGAACTTGATGTTAGTTCCGATCGGTGAAGCAGGCCCGGCAGCGGAACGCGGGGACTTCACGATTGGCGGCTCAATCCCGATCAATCCGTCTGGCGGGCTGGAGTCCAAAGGCCACCCCATCGGCGCAACCGGGCTGGGGCAAATTCATGAGCTTGTCACCCAATTACGCGGCGAAGCTGGAAAGCGCCAGGTTGATGGTGCCCGACACGCTATCCACGAAAACAGCGGCGGCCTAATTGGCATTGAGGAGGGTGTTGCTGTGGTCAACATTTTCAAGAGGGCAAATGCATGATTGGGGGATTAGATATTTTCTTTGACAAGGCTGAGCTCGCCGCAATCGAAAGCCTGCGTCGCTATCTTGATGAGCAGCTGGAGCCGGAACTGGCTGCGCATGGGGAAGACTTCGTTCCAAAGGACAAAATGCAAAGCTGGACGCAAAAGCTGGCAGAATTTGGTCTCGTCAACGCCCCACAGCCGGAATCTGCCGGCGGGCTGGGGTTGTCCTGGAAGCTGCACGTTCAACTAATTGAAGAGCTTGCCTATAGTTCGGGAGACTTGGCGATAGCCGCACTTGTTAATGGCAGCGCAGCGTCGATGCTGGTCAAACTCGCGCCGGAGCACATCAAGACACGTTACCTGCCTAGATTGTTGGCGGGGGAACTTTTTGCGTCTGTCGGCATTTCCGAGCCGGATGTCGGTTCGGATGTCGCGGCGGCGAAAACCAGGGCTGTGCGAGATGGTGACCATTGGGTGATTTCTGGTGAGAAAACATGGATCACCAATGGTGAGTACTCAGATTTTTTCATCTGCACCTGCCGAACTGGCGAGAACGAACTGACCCATATCCTGCTCGATCGCAATGAGCATCCTTATGAAGTCCGCGGTATTCCAAAGATCGCGCTCAATCGACAATCAACATCACAGGTTTTTCTCGATGATGTGCGCGTTCCGGTCGAGAATACTATCGGTGAAATAGGCTCGGGTCTGAAGAACACGCTCACCCTGTTCGAACGCGCGCGAGTTCACGTCGGGTCGTGGGGCTATGGCATGGCGCGGCGCGCGCTTGATGAGTCAATAAAATATGCAATCGACCGTTCGCAGCATGGCAAACCAATTGCCGGCCACCAGCTCATTGCAGAAAAGTTAGCTGTAATGGCCACAGAGATCGATGCAGCGCGCCTGTTGTCTTTGCGCGCAGCGGGCATGATTGACGCCGGACAGCGCTGCGACAAGGAGTGCGCAATGGCAAAATGGTACGGTACCGAAATCGCTGTCAGTGCAACGCGCCAGGCAGTACAGATTCACGGCGGTAATGGCGTCACGAAGGAGTTCATTGTCGAGCGCCTCGCCCGCGAAGCGATGATCGCACCCATTCCGGATGGAACGACTGAGATCCAGAAACTCCTTATCGGGCGGAGCCTGACGGGCGTCTCGGCGTTCAGGTGACGTCCCGTGTCTAAAGGGCCTCTGCAGGGCATTCGGATTGTCGAAATCGAGGGCATTGGGCCGGCGCCCTTTTGTGGCATGCATCTGGCCGATCTGGGCGCGGATGTCGTTCTCATAGAGCGAAAGACCAAGGGCTCCGATCCGGGATCGACTTTGCCTGTCGGCATTCTGAAAAGAGGCAAGCGCTCGATCGCTCTGGACCTGAAAGACTCTGAAGACCGCGCGGTCGCGCTGGATCTGATTGCGACGGCGGACGCCCTGATCGAGGGCATGCGGCCGGGAGTGATGGAACGCCTGGGCCTTGGTCCGGAAGTTTGTCTGGGGCGGAACCCACAGCTTGTCTTTGGTCGCATGACGGGCTGGGGGCAGGCGGGACCGCTCGCCCAGGCGGCTGGACATGATATCAATTATGTATCCGTCAGTTCAGCTGCCTGGTTTGCAAGCCCAACTGGAACGCGATCACTGCCGCCACCAGGCTTGGTCGGGGACATTGGCGGCGGTGCGAACTATCTGACGATTGGCATTCTCGCGGGCATTCTAAAGGCCAGAGCCACCGGTGAGGGCGATGTGATTGATGCAGCGATTGTCGATGGGTCGGCGCATATGATGAACCTCATCTTCGATTTGCTGCCCAGCGGCATGATGCAAGCCGAGCGCGGGCGCGGCTTTCTGGATGATTCCCCTTGGTACAGTTCCTATCGCTGTGCAGACGGGCGTGACATCACGCTTGGCGCGCTAGAACCGAAATTTTACGCAGAACTTCTACAGCGCCTCGGTCTTACAGGCGATCCCGACTTCGAAGACCAGTATGATCGTGATAGCTGGTCGAAGCAGTCAGAGAAGTTTCGTGCTCTTTTCGCAACCGAACCATCTGCATACTGGCAAGACTTACTAGAGGGGACCGATGCATGCTTTGGCCTTGTGGAAAGTCCGATCAGTGCACCTTTGCACCCTCATAATCTGGCGCGCGGAATCTTTGAAAACAGCCAGGGTTATGTTCAGGCTGTTCCGGCCCCGCGTTTCCAATCGAACGTGCAGGCAATCCCCGGTCCAGCACCTGAGCATGGTCAGCACCAGCAAGAGCTGCTCAAGGAGTTGAAAACCCGCAACTAGATCCGTTGCAAGTAGGTGTCCCAGGCTTTGTCGCTGGCACAAAATGACGGAACATTGGCGTTGCGCGGGGCTTGAGAAACTTCGCCGTTCCAGTGCAATCTTGCTTGGTATGAGAAAAAATCCAGAACCTCATCCACTGGGGTGTCCGGGAGGACAAAATGAACGGCAAAAAAATGCCCGCTACAGCGCTGAAAGTCATTCTGACGGGCGCTACGATCGGTCTTCTGGCTGCCTGTGGAGGGGCGGTCGACTCTGGCGACGCTTCCACACAAGCCTCCCAGGGGATCAATGAGGAACGTTTGCTCAATGCCGCAGGCGAACCACATAACTGGCTTACTCATGGTGGCACGTTTTCAGAAACGCGGTTTAGCGCGCTTGACGCCATTAATCTGGAAACAATCGACCAGCTGGATCTTGCCTGGGCGGCACCGCTTGGCAGCTATCGTGGCGTAGAGGCAACCCCGATCATTGTTGATGGTGTCATGTACACTACGGGTTCGTGGAGCGAAGTGCTGGCGCTTAATGCTGCCACAGGAGAAATTCTTTGGCGCTACGATCCGGAGGTTCCCCGATCAAAGGGCGCACATGCTTGTTGCGATGTCGTCAATCGCGGCGTGGCTGTCTATAACGACAAGGTCATATTCGGGTCGCTGGATGGTCGTCTGATCGCTCTTGATTCAAAGTCAGGCGAACAGATCTGGGAGACCCGTACTGTACCGCTCGAAGAACCCTATACGATCACAGGGGCGCCTCGCATTGTGAAAGGCAAGGTCATCATCGGAAATGGCGGTGGTGAGTTCGGCGTTCGCGGATTTGTTGCAGCCTATGATGCTGAAACAGGTGAACGGGCCTGGAAGTTCTACACTGTGCCGGGAAATCCGGATAATGGATTCGAAAACGAAGCCATCGAGATGGCTGCTGAGACCTGGACAGGCGAATGGTGGAAGCTGGGCGGTGGCGGGACTGTCTGGGACAGCATGGCATTCGATCCTGAACTGGACCTCCTCTATATCGGCGTTGGAAACGGCTCGCCCTGGAATCAGAAAGTACGAAGCCCGGACGGCGGCGACAATCTGTTCCTGTCATCAATCGTCGCGTTACGTCCAGACACAGGAGAATATGTCTGGCACTATCAGACGACGCCGGGCGAAACTTGGGACTACACAGCTACGCAGAATATCATTCTAGCTGATCTTGAGATCGAGGGAGAGCTTCGTCAGGTGCTGATGCAAGCGCCGAAAAACGGCTTCTTTTATGTCATCGACCGAATAAGCGGCGAACTTATTTCCGCAGAGCCATTTGTTCCCATTAACTGGGCCACACATATCGATATGGAGACCGGGCGTCCTGTTGAAAACCCCGAGGCGCGCTATCTGTCTGGTGGACCTGCGCTCGTCAAACCCAGCCCATTTGGTGCCCACAACTGGCACCCCATGTCATTCAATCCGGAAACAGGGCTGGTATATATTCCCGCACAAGATGTTCCTTTCCTCTATTCCGATCAGATCGAGGGCGAGATTGCCCGCTTTGACCGAGACGCATTCAATATCGGTGTCAGCCTGACAGACGCATTACCGGAAACAGAAGAAGCACGTCGCACACTTCTGCGCCAACTTGTCCAAGCACATCTTGCTGCCTGGGATCCGGTAGCTCAGAAAGAAGTCTGGCGTGTTCAGCATGAGCGAATGTGGAATGGAGGTACGCTGACAACGTCTGGAGATCTGGTATTCCAAGGCACGACGAGCGGCGTTTTCAATGCTTACAACGCCAAAACAGGCGAAGAACTGTGGTCGTATCCGGTTGGTGTCGCAATGGTCGGTGGACCTGTGGCGTATGAGGTCAATGGCGAGCAGTATGTTGCTGTATCAGCTGGTTGGGGCAGTGGTGCCAATTTGCTCGCCGGCTTCTATGTCGGGCAGACAGGAGGCCCGGTTGAAGGCCATGTACTTGCCTTCAAACTTGGCGGAGAGGGCGAGCTAAACGTCGCCGCGCTTCCGCAGAAGGCAACGCCTGAGCCAGCGCGACAGCCGCATTCGGCTGAAGCGGTTGTACGGGGCACAGACCTCTACGGTCGATTCTGCGGTGTCTGCCATGGCGGCGCGGCCATTTCGTCCGGAACGCTCCCCGATCTGAGGCAGTCAGCGACTCTCGGGATAGACACTTTTGATGCTTTCCTCCTTCAAGGGGCCGGCGAAGCGATTGGCATGCCCAACTTCGCCGGCCGCCTAAGCCAACAGGAAGTCGATGATATTGAGGATTTCATCCTCTCTCGAGCCTGGATGGCGTTTCAAGACGAGCAACAGTCGACGTCTCAAGCTGAATAGTATTCTGACAATTCGCTAAACCAGTACAAATCTGTCACTCTGGGAGACAACAAATGAAACCTCATATCGCTGCTGCTGCAGTCGCAATCGTAGCCGTGCTTGGTGCATGCTCCACTATCCCAGTCTTTGATGCGTCGGGTCCGGAGTTTCCTCCAATGAACCCAAATCTGGTGGACAGCGAGCTTGCCACCACGCATTTTAATCCGGCTCAACAGGATTCCCTTCCGTTTGCTGGGCCGGTCGGTATTCACGAGATTGATGATGAGGGTATTCAAAGGGTCCCGGCAGGGTTGGTGAACCTCACGCTTATGCAATTACCAACTTATCCTTCAGGTGAGCAGGTGGCCATCTCCGCCAACAATAATCGTATCTCCAAAATCCTGATTAGCGATGGCAAGTTTCAACTGATCAATGCTCTGCCTGTGGAAGGTCAACCCTTCATGTCTGTCGAGGATGCTGAACGTATCGCCGTCGAAATGGATAGTACGGCCTCAGAAGCTGAACTGCTTGGCTATCTCAATCGGAACTATCCACGTTATGTTGAGCGGGTCGTCGCCAGAGCAGCAATCTATAATGTCGTCGACCGCAATGGTGACTTCTACACTGTCGTCAACAACGATGTCGTCGTTTATGGTGATGCCGAACCCGGCAATCCGCTGTCACCACTGGTGGAAAAGCGCCGCTTTCAGCTGCCGCGCGAATATTTCAATCCAACACTGGAAGACCCTGATGCTGTGTTCGGATTGAATCTGACTTATGATGGCATGCTGGCGCTGGTGACGATGGGCGGCGTTGTCGTCATCGTAGACCGAAATTTTGAACAGGCACCGATCATTCATGAGTTGGCTGACGATGAGCAGGTTACGAACTCGATCGCCATTGATGAGGGTGGTGGCATTTATGTTCTCTCAAATAGGAGGCTCCATAAACTGGTTTGGGACGGGGAAACACTTCACTCTAGAGGGTATGGCGCGTGGTCATCAGAATACGATTCCTTCACCGGCAAACTTGGCGGCGTGAGTCTCGGCAACGGATCAGGCTCTACGCCCTCACTTATGGGCTTCGGAGACGAGGAAGACAAACTTGTTGTCATCACGGACGGAGAGTTGATTATGAATGTCGTCGCCTTCTGGCGCGACGATATTCCAGAGGATTTCGTCCAGAAGCCAGGGACCAAATCGCGTCGAATTGCCGACCAGATTCAGGTTAGTTTCGGAAAGTCTGACCTTGAGCGCGCCCAGTCTGAGCAATCCGTTGCGGTATATGGCTACGGTGCCTTGGTGGTAAACAACACATTGCCATCGCCATTGCCAACAATGCTGGAGAATGTTGTCATGTCTGGTAGACTACGCAAAGGACCGACGGGTGCTGAAAAGTTTGAATGGGACGTTGAAGCTGACCGCTGGGTGCGTGCCTGGGCAAATCCCACTGTATCGAGCCCATCAACCGTCCCCATGATTTCTGGCGGCGCCCAACAGGTCTATGTCAATGGTTTCGTAGACGGAAAATGGGAGGTCACAGGTCTTGATTGGGAGACGGGTGAAGCCGTTACACGGCTTCGCCTTGGTGATAGCCACATTTACAATGGCGCTTACTCTGTCATTCACCTCCTGCCGGGCGGCGATATCGTTCTTGGAGGATTGCTGGGCATGATGCGGATATCGGTCGAGCGCTAGGTGTTGACTTTAGTATGATGTGTTGAGTTTCGGCGCTCTGTGCATTGTAGTTAGCGGTGAAATCTAGTTCTATAGATCAAGCTTGATTTGGCAGGGAGTACAATCCGCGTTAACTATGGCTATCGGTGCCGGTGAGCGGCGTCGAACTCAAGCGGTCTACAAAACTGTGGACCAAAATCAGACCGAGCTGAGGACCAAGAATCGATTACACTTCCCGTAAGTGATTGAAAAATATGGATAAAAAATATGGAATGTGGCACGTCACTCGCGCCATTTCTCTTCAGATGGCGACTGCCAAATCCCTTGAAATCATTGAAAGTCTTGGAGAATCTACGGGTCTTCCACGCCTTTCCGCCGGTCGTGCACTACAATTTGCACCACAAAATGCAAACTTTTTGCACTACAAACGGCGATGAAGCATTTCTCACTCGGATCAAAATTTCTAAAGGATCGCGGCGGTTGGTGGCACTATGTCAGGCGCGTTCCGGCTCGCTTCAAAGACGTCGACAAACGCGGCCTGATCCAGATCGCCTTGCGCACCCAGTCTCTCGAAGTGGCCATGATGCGCCGCAACAGTTTGGCAGAAGCCGACGCCGCCCTCTGGAACAGCCTGGCTCTCCAGAGAGAAGGTACACAACGGTCAAGAAGCCGGGCCGCGACCGAACGCCATCGCGCTGCGGTCGCCCGCGCCATGGCGGAAGGCTTTGTCTATCGTCCTGTCGATGAAATCGCCGCCCTGCCAGATCTCGACGAACTCATCGCCCGGCTCAGGGAAGTTGATCGGGGACATACGCCAACCGAAGAGAAGGCTGAAGCATTACTCGGCGGTGCACCTGCCGCAAAGGACCGTACGACGGTCTCGGAAGCGTTCGAGCTCTACGTCGCCAAAATCGCATTCGATGACCAGTTCAACAAATCAGAGGCCCAGCGGAAAGCCTGGCAGAAGCGCAAGCAGGTTTCGATAGACTATTTCATTGATCGGGAAGGCGACATTCCGCTTCTAGACATCACAAGGGATGTTGCGACACGCTACCGTGATTGGTGGCAGTCACGCATGTTGCCTCAGACGGATGGCTCAAAACCCTTCACCCCGAACACGGTCAATCGCCATATCGGAAACATGCGCTCGCTGTATCTGCGTTACTTCAAATATCGCGGTGAGACCGATGTCGATGACCCGTTCCGTGGCTTTTTCTTCGCGGGCAAGTCCCGCGTAAAACGCGCTTCATTCAGTGACGCATGGGTGAGAGAGAAAATCCTTGCGCCAGGTGTGTTCGATGACCTTCGTCTCGAACTGCGGGTGATCATTTATCTCCTTGTTGAGACCGGTGCCCGTCTCAGTGAGATCGTCAATCTGAGACCGAACGATATCCGGCTCGACCATGAAATCCCCCACATCGTGATCCGGCCGGAGCAGAACCGCGAACTCAAGACGAGTGATTCAGAGCGGGAGATCCCGCTTGTCGGTATCGCGCTTCCCGCCATGAAGCTCTGTCCAACCGGGTTTGAGCACTATTATGACCGCAACACGCTTGTCTCAGCCAATCTGATGAAAGCTTTCAAACAACGTGGACTCCTGCCGACCAAGGATCATGTCATCTATTCGCTGCGTCACTCGTTCGAGGACCGCATGCTGGAAGGCAATCTTGATTATGGCCTGCGCTGCGCCCTGATGGGCCACAAGAACAATCGGCCAGAATACGGTCAGGGAGGATCCCTGTCGTTTCGGCGGGCGCAATTGTCGAGAATTGCGCACCCGTTCTCCAAGGAAATATTCGGCGGCGGGGGATGAAAAAGCTGACATTAGAGCCGAGCCGGGTGAGAGACCGGAATTGGCCCTTTCCTGCCATTCAGTCCATACGTGTTTGTGACGTATGTTTTCCAGCATTCTGATATTTCGAATCCGTGTTTCTCAAGGCGGCGTCATCCTGTCGTTCAAATCCTGAGCAGCACACGGCCCTGTTTCCCGCGCGTCGCATAACGGTCGAACGCCTTGTCGGCCTCCGCAATGTCGAAGACGCTGTCGATTGCAGCGTGCAGTGAACCTTTACCCGCAAGTTCTGCGAGCCGGGTGAGGCGGGACGGGGACGTCTTCAGCATCAAAAGGAAGCCTGAACGGCGGGGCGAAATGCTGGACCGCGCGAGGCCGACTAGGTCTGATGTTGGATCGCTGGATACGTACATGCCTGAGCGGTTGAGGCTTGGTGCGGCGGTGTGGAACGACAGGTGTGCTGGTGTGTCGATGATGAGGTCGTAGGTGTCACCCGGTTGAAGAGCGGGAGCCGTTTCATAAGCCCTGAACTCCTGCGCACCCTGCGCGCGCACCCACCTTTCATTGGCTGCCGAGGCGACGGCTGTTACCTGGGCGCCCCGGCTGGCGGCAAGCTGTACGGCGTAGGTGCCGAACCCGCCAGCAGCGCCGATGACTAAGCAGGATTGCGCAGGAGATAACGGATAGAGGCGTTCCAGGACTTCCACAGCGGTCAGGCCCATAACGCAGAGTGCCGCGGCTGATTCATCGCTCAGAGAATCCGGTATTGCGAGGATACTTCTCTCTTGAACCGTGGCAAACTGCGCATGCACCCGCGGCCCGTTCAGCACCGGAGAGTATCCCATGATCCGTTGACCGACGCGAATGCGCTTGCCGGATGTCCGAGCGATACCTGCAAATTCGAACCCCGTGAGCACCGGCCCAACGCGCCGGAAGCGCTTCACCTGTGCCGCCCAGCCTCCCGCCCGGACCTCGACATCCATCTCGTTGACCCCGGCCACTGTCACTTCGACCAGGATTTGCCCTGGCTTCGGTTTCGGAACCGGTACATCTACCATGCGTGAGGAATGCGTGACAGGATCAACCGCAAGGGCGCGCATCATGACAGGGGCTCGATTTGGACACCAAAGTTCCGAAGGCGGGCGACCGCCCTGTCGGGATCGATTATGGATTCAGGGAAGATCAGTCCTTCCGGCGGCCGATCGCCGTCGAGCCCGAGGAGCCGCTCTGCACCAATGAGCACACCGAGCGCTGTCAGGTGAGCCTGTCCAAGGGGATCGGAGACAAGGGTACGATCATGGACGGGAGTACCCGCCCTGCTGCCTGTGATGTCGATATAGAGATCGTGCGAGGCTGCGCGTCCCGCAATTGTTCCGAGTGAGTCGCCGGACCCGAGATCGAACCGGACATCCCTTGCGCCGGTTTTTGCAGTCAGAGCCGGTGTATCCAGCACGCCCATGGGCATGGCATCAAAAGATGCCTGGCCTGCACTGCGAACCGACCGGGCCGCATCTGGTGCAAGGACCTTTTGCCAGCGGCCGTTTTGTCGGATCAGGGCCTCACCCACGAAGCCGGTGGCGTCAGCTTCAGTCATCGGTCCAATCGGGTCGTCATAGTCATAGAGTGCGGCCATCTCGACGCGGTCGACAGTGTCGAAGCGGCGCGCGGCAGACAGGGCGGCAAGAGTCAACACGCCCGCCTGCCAGTGACCCAGAATCATCGCAGGTCGCTGGGCGCAGTTGGCGGCTATGATCGCGCTCGAGGCCATGTTGTCGACAGTGCGGGTGATGCCAATATAACCTGCCCCGGAATGGAGGGTGGCAGCCAGAAGCGTATCGTCTGGATCCTGAAGGGCCGCGATCACCAGGTCCACAGGGCCGGCCGCCGCGAGGCCTTCTAAGGGAGCATCGACATCCAGCCGGACGAGGCTGGCGCCGAGATTCGCGGCCAGCACCTTACCGGTATCAGGATTGCGGCCCCCCAGCACGAGGTCCACGTCATGTTCCGCTTCGCGCAGAACTTTTCCAATCCGGGAACCGACAAGTCCCCAACCGCCGGCAATCAGAATGCGCGTCCTCACAGCGACACCGCCATGCGGTATTCAGGCGGAAAGCCGTGATCCCTCGATAATTCAGGAGACCTGATTTCTGAGACGATGGAAAGGCCCATCGCCTGGTAGAAGCTCACGGCCGGATTGTCGGCGAGCACGTCCAGTTGCAGTTCCCGGAAGCCCTGCGCCCGCGCCCGTGCGATGGCGGCCTGCAGCAATGCCTTGCCGAGTCCCTTGCCCCGGTGCCGGGGAAAGGCGGCCAGAGCATGCAGGTAATACACATCATCGGGTATATAGGCGTTGAGATAGCTGGCTTTTCTGGCTCGCACCATCAAGCCCGCCAGCTCCTCATAGCTTGCCTCGCCCCGGGCCAATAGGCCCTGCGCCAGCGCCGCAAGGTTTTCCTTGAATGCGTAGAAGTTCGGGCCCGCGAAGCCGAGTTCAATGCCCAGCAAGTCTCCTTCGTCGATGATGGTGGTCGAGCAGGCGGCGCAAAACAGTGTTTCAGGACGGGGCCATGACACTGCCACAAGCCGCTCCAGCAGCCCATCGGTGCCAAATTGGTAGTCATAGCTGACCGGTCCGGTGGCGCGCACGAGCTGCGCAACCAGCGGCGCAAACCGCATCTTGTCGCTTTCGCTCAAGGCTTCAGCTTGCACTGTCGCATTTGCCATGTACATCTCCACGAATTATTACCAAACGTAAGTTACGATGTGTAAGTTACGTATCGTAGGTAGGGAGTCAACGGGAAATCATGGCAGGGAGACGTTTGCCGCGCGATCAGCGGAGAAAACAATTGCTCGATGCGGCTGCGGGGATTGTGCGGGACGAGGGCGCCGATGCGCTGACACTTGCTCGCGTTGCCGAGCGGGCTGGTGTGAGCAAGCCTATTGCATATGAACACTTCGAGTCCCGCACCGGATTGCTGAAGGCCCTTTACCGCCATTTTGATGCGCACCGTATTGATGCCACTCTAGCAGACTTGGAACAGCACGCCGACAGTCTCGGCGCCGCTGTCGATGTGCTCGCGATGGCATATATTGATTGCGCGTTCGAGAGTGGTCCGGAGTTCACATCAATCACTGCTGCGTTGGCCGCAACTGGGGCGCAGGACGCATTTGGTCATGAGTTAAGAGAGTCGTATACGGATCTATTTCGTCGAGCTCTCGCGCCGTACAAGACCTTCTCTGAAAAGGATGAAAAAGGAGTCATGCTCGGCCTGATCGGCGCGGCTGATGCGTTGGCGCAAGAATCGATACCCGGACGTATCAGCCGCAAGGCCGCTATCGCGGCGCTCACCCGGATCATGCTCAGCGTGCTGGAGAATTGAGCTCCGCTTTATAAGGCCTGTCACGATCAAAATGATCCCGCCGCGCAATTATTGCCGAACATCGATTGTCATCTATCGGCGATTTTCGGCCTTTCGAGGAGGGCCCGACCAATGGCCTGTTCCGGCATGACGTGGTCGTTGACTGTTAACGCGTGGCATCTTCCTATGTATCGGTTCACCACCATTCGATAGGGTTCACTGTGCCGGTAGTTCTCGATGGTTTGAGCCGAAGATATTGGATCCACCCGGGTGGGAGCGGGCGGCAGAGCCACCGCAAACGGGTCATGACTCAGCTGAATGAGCTATCGCTTGCTTGAGAACTCTTCGACCTCTCGACAGATATAGCACTGCAATCACAAGACCGAACGCCAAGGTCCAGAGCTGCATCGATACATTCGTCCCATCGACTGCTCCGCTCAAGCCCGCGACGATCGACAAACCTATGTGGGCGACTGCAAAGGTGAGGTGACTCAAGCTCGCAAAAATCTTTGACCTGGCTGCAATGTGCCAAAGCCCAATCATTATGTGCCATGTGGCGGCGAGTCCGGCGAGCAAGGCCAGCGTGCGCCAACTGACCGCGAACACATCCACGACCTGATCAGGGGCGGGTTGTCCGATTGCCAGGACACCAAACATTGCGCCCATAGCTGCGAGCGCCAGAAGGTCCAACAAGAATAGGAAGATGACAACAAGGGGACTTTCAAACTCCCGCGCCCAACTCGTGTCTCCGCTGGCATTGGTTTGGCTGTCAGCGATGTAGACAAGCAAATGATAGGCAGAGAAGAGAACCGTCAGACCGAGAAGTATGGACCGATGCCAAAAGTCCGGATTCTGGAGCAACGTGACTTCCGCGCTGCTCGTTCTGACATAGTTCGCAGTGATAGACACCAAGCCTACTGCCACAACAACTTGTGTCATATCTGTAATCAGCTTGCTGCAGTGTTTTTCGTAAAACATTCAATCCCCCCGGACACTTTTGTATCCCATCCAGAAACAAAAGTACGCAACCGCCAAACTCAAAGCAACCAGACAGGCAACTCCAATGTATTGACCTGGTGCGGATATGTGACCGGCAAGCACGGGACCTGCGGCCAGACCCAGCCCTTGCGCACCGGGCACCAGTGCCAGCCGTCTCTTTGCGCCAATATCCTCGCCCAGCTGAGCGATCTGATGGGGTACAGCGATGTTCCATGAAATCATGAGGCAGGTTCCGGCAATGGCGTAGACCACTGGAGAATTTGTCAAAAGCGCGGCGTTCGCACTGAGAGCAAGTGTCGCGCAAGAGATCAGGACCCAGACTCGCCCAGTTTGCAGAAGCGCCACATAGGCAGCGCCAAACAGACCACCAGATAACATAATGGCGAGCAATGCACCGCTCTCAGCTTCATCCAATCCGATAAATGACCCTTTCTGCTGCAGGAACGTCCAAGCCGCGGCGACAGAGATGTGGAAGCTTGCCATGCCGATGAGGACCAAAGTGGCAGCGTCCATTTTAAACATTCGATCCAAAGGTGGCTCAGCCTTCGCGGTGCTTTTCTGAGATGGCGTCAAGAGCGCCGCCGCCAGGCCTGCAATCGTCAGAGCCGTCATGGAGAATGAGACACCTCGAAAGCCGGCCAATGAGTCGATCCATCCTAGCAAGGCGAGCGCCAGGCCACCGATGATCATTTGGCTTCCCATAAACAGGGCGTAAACGCGGCTTGCGTTCTTTTGCTGTCCGAGCAGAGTTACTGCGACGACGAGAAGAGGGCCTTCCCCCAGCAAACCAGCAAGAAATCTCAACCCAATGAGAGAACCGGCACCGTGCGCTAATCCTGTGAGGAAATTACCTAGGGTAAGACAGACCACACCTATGCAGGCCAAGGTTCTGGCCCCGAGTAGCGATAGAGACTTTGCGCAAAAAAGCGAAAAGACGACCGTGCCGATCAGCTCTGCACCTGCAATGATACCGAGTGTGTCATTGCTGAAGCTCAGATCGCGACCCGCTGCCGCCACGAAGACAGGAAGGACGAGTTCGATAAGCCGGCCCAGAATGCCCAGAAAGATGAGCGCTGCGACTAGCGACGAGGGATTGATCTGCCATTCTCTATGCATAGGTCTCGGGAAGTAACGTGCCTGCTGGTGGCCGTCAAAACGGAATATGGCATCGGCACTTTACTCACGAGGTGCTGAGTGGAGACCAAGTTGCATCTGTTCTGGTTGTCCGCGTCAGCGACCATGAGGCAGACCGGCCAAATTGCTCTAGGAGGATTTCTGGCACAACGTAGCCCATCAAGGCGGCGAAGATGAGACAGAAATCCGGGCCGGACGGATCGACTGAAGGACATGTTTAAGAACTACGCCGCAGGATCCGACATAAACTCTCCGCCAACGAGAGGAACCGTGTCGCGCTGGAAGGCCTGCGCGGAGAACCTTCCATTACCGAGCTGTACCGGCGAGAGGGGATCTGGTCTGACACCCGCAAAGTGGCCCGAAGTTTGAGTTCGTTCCGACTTCACTCATTGAGCTAGCATAGGGACAAGCTGTGCAAGCAACCGCTGTCACGGAGCAACCGAACGATCCAGCCTTGCCTTTAGCCGCTCCTCCCGGCTGGAGCGGCATTCCAGCTCCGCCTCGAGCCGCTCAAAGATCGGCCAATACTTATAGCCAAATTTGTCGATCACGCGCGCGGCGATATCAAGAACGTCCTCAATATCGCCGACGGTGACAGGTTTGGCATGGCCCATGGTTCAGTCCAGCTTCTGCCGGTTCCAGACCAATACACCACTGCCATCTTCTTCCTTTTCGAAAAAGGCTGCCCGCAGCGGCTTCTCGAACCCCGGATCATCGAGCTTCACGGCGAGGTAAGGTGTCTCGCCATCCTTGCTCTCCTCTCGCCAGGCTGCACCGAGCTCTGCGCCGCCGGCAAAGATCCGGTAATCCGGTCCGCTTTCGGTTTTCTCGGTCACCGGGACCATCTGGGCTTTCACATTGATCGTCATGGTCCGGATGGTTCCGGTCCATTTGCCATCCTTCTGGCTGAAGGTGCCGATTGTTGCCATTGCTATTCTCCTTTGCTGGCTCTGGCATGAAGGGCTTTTCGGGCCCGCTTGAACCCGGCATCCGAGCTGAGGAACATGTCCAGCATGGCGGGCACCAGGGCTTCGGGTTTCTCGTCCGCGCTATAGGTCTCGGCATAGATCGCGGCATAGTCAGCCAGCGCAGACGCAAGTTCAGGTTCGACAGATATTGTGAGCTTGACGGGGGTCCTGTCCGGGAGGCGTCCGATGCGGAGGCTCATGGCCGAGCTCCTTCCAAATAAGGCCTCAGTACGAGGTCTCGCGTCACGATCACCCGCACAGGCCAGCCTGGTCGTATGCGGATTGTAGGCTGAATGCCGAGATTGCGGTCGACGACACGCTGACCGGCTTCCGAGACGCTGTCCCCGAACCCGCGTCTTATCGCGCGCTCGACATCATCATCGTCCGAGCCGAGTTCGGAGCCGATACCGAGCAGCGTCGCGAGCCCCGCGGCCGCAAACACGCGGTCCCAGTGGTGGTCGGTTCGGTCCGACACACCCGCATAACCCTGCGCATCTGAAGCAGGTTCAGATATCTGCAGCGAGCTACCATCTGGCAGGATAATCCGGTCCCAGACCAGGAGCGCGCGTTCCTGGCCAAAGGAGACTTCCGACTGGTAGCGCCCGATCAGGCGCGCGCCCTGCGGGATCAGCAGATGCGCGCCGCTCACCGTGTCATAGACGGGCTGGGTCACCTGCGCGATGATACTGCCCGGCAGGTCAGAATTCAGCCCTGTGACAAGAGAGGCCGGAATCAGCGTGCCTGCCATGACCTGATAGGGCGAGACCGGGGTCTCGACATCATGAGGGTTGTAGATGTCACCATTCCGCTTCTCTGCCGCGAACGCGATCTTCTCTGCCTGGAAGTTCCTGTCGGGTGCGACCGCAAAGCCGGGTGGACCTGCGCCCTGCGCAGGGACCTTCAGAAAATCCGAACCGAGACTGTTCGGCAGACGCCCCGTTTCAGACACTGACCCGGCCAGTAATTGCCGATTGCCGACATCGAAGAACACGTCGGCCCTGCCAGCCGCATCCGCCAGCTTCGCATCCGCCAGTCTCTGCGCGCGGAGGGCCTCATCTTCTGCCGATGGCCGGAAATCATCTGACGGCGCGACATTCCAGTCAGGCTCAAGGCCCCATTCTTCCTCCTCCGCCACGACAGTGCCGCCGAGATCACCCGCCATGGGCACGCCAAGTCTTGGCGTGCCGGCAGCCGGTTGCCAATTGAGGTAGGAGCTGGGCAGGTCCGAGAGCCCGTCAGGCGCGCGCTTGGTCTCCGTATTGTAGAGTTCCTGCCGATCGGCCGGATGGACGGCCTTTGGTGGATCAAGCGCGATGGAGGCGGCGGCGAAGAGGCCCAGCACACCGACACATATGCCCGCCATCAGCACCTTGCGGTTTATCCGCGTGACGGGCTGCGGCCGCGCGCGCAGTTTCAATTCGTCCGCCTGTTTCGGGAAAGGAGCCGGCTCGCTCATGCCTCGCTCTCGAACAGGCTCGCAAGGCCGGAGCGTTGCACCCGCTTGCGGATCCGCACCACGATCTGCTCCTTCTCACCGATCCGAAGTTCTGCAGCGCGGAACAGATGGTCGACGATGTAATAATTGCCGCGCAGGCGATAATTGACGAGTTCGGCATCGCCTGATGCTCCAAGGATGAAGAGCGGCGGGGCGTCCATCGTCGCAAGGTCTGCGGGCATTTGGATGAAGACCTGCCGCCCGTCATCGAACACGCGCACAGGCCGCCAGGCAGGCTTGTCGCCTTCAATCAGATAATCGAAGTCGAGCCGGTCAACCGCAACGCCCGGCGCGATGGAGGCATTCTCACGCACGGACGCCAGTTTGTTGCGTGACACCAGGTCTGCCAGCTCATCCGCCGGATAGCGCCAGGAAAGAGCTGCCATATAGGTGCCGGCGACGCTTTCGAGCTCGAGGTGATAGGTCCTCCGGTCGGTCGCGATCATCAGATTGGTCGAAAGATCAGCGGTGATCGGTTTGACCAGCACATGCGCGCGGGCCGTGCCGCCTGAGCCGGAGGACGTGTCCCCGACAATCCAGCGGACCGTATCGCCTGCCGAGACGGAGACCAATTTCTCACCCGGTTGTAGCGCAATGTCGGAGACCTGACCCGGCGCGGCATAGAGCCGGTAGAGGGCGCCTTCTGTATAGGGATAGATTTGGATCGCGTTCACATAGCCATCGACGGAAGGTTCGACCCTGGCCTCGTTCGTGCCCTTGAGGATTGTCTCGGTCGGTGTCGTCTGCTCGTGTGTAACAGTGCGCTTCGTGCCGTCCACCGGTTTCATCTGGCCGGGCAGCGCCAGCACGGTCGGGGTTTCGACAATCTCGACAGGGCGCTCCAGCACGTCTTCCACAAATGCCGCTTCAATAATGGCGGCGCCCTCAATGACCGGCCCCGGCGGAACGCTCGCGCAGGCCGCGGCCAGAGCAAGGGCGGATACGAGGCTCATTGTACGGATCATTGGTTGTCTCCTGTGACAAGGTCTTCGCCCCAATTGAGGCTGTGGATGTAGAGGCCGAGGGGATTGGCGCGGAGAGTCTCCGCATCGCGCGGCGGGGAATTGACGATGGTGAAGAGGCCGGTGAACCGTTTGACGCCGGTGAGCGCGCCATGTTCGTAGGTCTTTTCGAGCCAACGCGCCTGGAATGTTTCCTCTGACACGCGTACGACGCTCACCACTTCGACGCTTCGTGAGCGCCGGCCGAGATCTGCGAAGGGATCATTGTCCCTGGCATAGTCACTGAGTGTGATCGCCGCCTTGTCGGTCACATAGTCATAGGCGCTGAGCCAGTTTTGCCGGACAATAACCGGGTCAATCGACAGGCTCCGCACATCTGAAATGAAATTGGCGACATGATGTGCAATCTGCGCATCCGTCGGCTGATAGTCCGACAGCGCCTCGCCGATTGTCTTCACGGCGCCCATCTCATCGACCTCAATCACATAGGGGGTGACCGTCGACTGCAGGCTGCGCCAGACAAGGGCTGCGGAGGATGCCGCCAGGAGCCCTAGCAGACCCAACGCCATCAGCCGCCAGTTCTTTGCCTGGACGCGGGCCGAACCGATCCGCTCGTCCCAGATCTGGCCCGCTTTCTGGTAGGGTGTTACGGGATGCGGACTTTGCCCGTAATGGGTGGAAGATCGCCGGAAGGCCATGCTCATCAGTCCTCGTCTTGTCTGAGTTTCGGATTGTCGCCCGCCATGCCGCGATCACCGTCCTTCAGGGCGTGAACCGTGATTGCGCCGGCATGCTGCAGGCGTTGTTCTGTGCGAAGGCGCCGCGCCCAGGCCGGGCTGGCAGAGCCGGCAGACGGCGCATCGCCTGATGCGGCTGCCATGGTGCCGCCGGTCGCGGCGAATGCCGTTTCGCTGCCGCGCCGATAAGCATTGCCGACAGAGGCAAAGGGCCGTCCTGCCATCCGGCGGAGCGTATCACCGCCAGCCTGCGCGACGCCGGCAACACCCGCCGCTGCCCCGCGCCAGCCTGTTTTTCCAGAGGCCATGCGGCCGAGGTCATAAGAAGTGCGGGAACCGCCCGACATAGATGCTCCGGCCTTCACCGCGCCGGATACGCCGCCGAGGGCCGCACGCCCTGCCGCAACCGTTCCCGTCGTCGCCAGCACAGCGCCTGCGCCAACAGCCGCGGTTGTGCCGACAACGGAGCCGGCACCTAGTTGCGGCGCGCCAGTGACAAGGCCGGAGGCAATGCCGGGCGCGAACACACCCATCCACAGGAAAACCATGGAGGCGAGAACCGTGCCCATGACTTCCGCCAGCGTCACATCGCCCGGCCCGCCAAAGGCCTCGGTGATCGACATGAAGAGCGTCGAGCCAATCCCGATGACGATCGCGAGCACCATCAGTTTGATACCGGACGTGATGACATTGCCGAGCACCCGCTCGGCAAGGAACGAGGTCTTGTTCCAGAGCGCGAAAGGCACGAGCACAAAGCCCGCCAGCGTCGTCAGCTTGAACTCCAGGATCGCGACAAAGAGCTGGACCGCCAGAACGAAGAAGGCGACGAGGATAATCGCCCAGGCAATCAGCATGACGGCGATCAGGATGAAATTATGGAAGAAGCGGATCGGCCCCAGCATGTCGCCGATCTCCTCGAGCAGCGGCTGCGCCGCCTCGAACCCGACCCCGGCAATATAGCCGGGCCGCATCAAATCCTCCGCTGTCAGTGTCGAGGCGCCCGCCTTCACACCCAGATTGGCAAAACTCGCAAAGAGGATGTTTGCCAGGAGGGAGAAATTGCCGAGGATGAAGGCGAAGAAGCCGACATAGAGGACCTTCTTGAGCAAACCCGAGATCACATCTGCATTCTGCGAGAGGGCCCAGAACAGGCCTGCCAGCGTGATGTCGATCACGATCAGCGTGCTTGTCAGATAGGCGACATCGCCTGCCAGCAGGCCGAAGCCTGAATCGACATAGGCAATGAAGGTCTCCAGAAACCGGTCAATGACGCCCATTTCATCCATGACGGTCTAGTTCCCGAAGAAGCTCTGGAGGCGCGCGCGGCCGCGCTCGGCTTCTTCCAGCTCGCGCGCCCGGTCGAGGGCCTCGGCGCGGTAATGCGCCGCCATCATGGCTTCCATCTGCATGAGCTGCTGGGCTGCCATGGCCTCGATCTGGTTGCCGGCCTGAAGCGCCTGGAGATTGCCGACAGCTATCTGGCTCTCCTCGACAAGCCCGGTCAGCGCTTCGGCGTCGCGGTCATTGTCCCGCACCGTCTCGGCCACCATCAGTAGCGTGTGCTTGTGCGCAGACCGGGATTGCTGCCAGCGCGCCCGCGCGTCTTCGACAAGAACCGCATTGGCTGGCGGCGTCTCGCCATAGGTTTCGGGATAGAGGTCTTCATAGTCGCGTTTGACCTTCTCGACGCCGTAGCCGACGCCCTCGGCCTCTTCCATCAATTCGCCGATCCGGCGGATGCGATTGGCGATGATGGCCCGCACATATTCGACAGGCAGCGACTCCAGGTCCCGCGCCATCTTTTCGATCATGTCGATTTCATGCGTAAGCTGACGGATCTGGTTGTCGATCTGCTGCAAGGCCCGTGTGGCCTGCAGAATGTTCTCTGCATGGTTTGTCGGATCGTAGACAATCCCGCCGCCAAACAATTGGGCCGAGGCAGGCGGCGCGACAAGACCTGTCAGAGGCAGGGCGGCCAGGACGAGGGATGAGAGGCAGGCTTTCATGGAAAATCTCCTATTCGGCAGCGATGGGCGAGGATGGCGCTGTGACTCCGGCCAGCAGGTCGGCTGCCCAGCCGAGCTGTTTGAGCTTTAGCCAGGTGTGGGCAAAATCGGCTGGAGCCGGCGGCGGATGGAGCGTGTCCATCAAGGTCTGGTCAGATGGTGCAGCGGCGCCGCAAAACGCGAGCGCTAGCTCACCGAGGCCGAGTTCGAACAGCCGGCAGCCCAGCGGCGAGGCATAATAATAATCCTGCTTCGGCGTCGCCTTTGCGAGAAGGTCGATTTGCCGCTCATTCAGGCCGAACCGCTCATAAACCGCCGAGACTGACGGCTCGCGGGCGCGCTCATTTGGCAGGAATATCCGTGTGGGGCAGGAATCGATCAGGGTGGGGGCAATTGAGGCAGTTTCGATGTCCGCCAGCGATTGGGTCGCAAAGATGACGGCCACATTCTTCTTGCGCAGTGTCTTCAACCAGTCGCGCAGCCGGGCAGAAAAAACCGCATGGTCCAGAAATAGCCATGCCTCATCCAGGATGAGCAGGGTCGGGCGGCCATCGAACCGGTCTTCCAGCCGGTGGAACAAATAGGTGATGACCGGGGCGACGATTGCCGGGGTCTGCATCAGCTCATCCATCTCGAAACAGGCCACCGATGACAGGTCCAGCGTCTCTGTATCGCTGTCGAGCAAATGCCCATGCGCGCCGTCCAGCGTGTAAGGGTGGAGCGCGGCCTTCAGCGTATCCGATTGCAGAATCAGGGCGAGCCCGGTCAGGGTCCGCTGGGAAATGGGGGCGGACGCCAGGGATTTGATCGCATCCCACAGATCCGATTTCAGAGCCGGCGTGACTATTACGCCCTCCGCCCGGAGCAGGCCGAGCAACCAGTCTGTCGCAAAGCCGGCGCCCCGGTCTGTGTCGATGTCCTTCAGGGGCTGGAGCGCTGGCCTCGCATCGCCGGTCAGCGGCAGCCAGGTGCCCTCCAGAGCAAGGGTCATTGCGCGGGCGGACCGTCCCTTTTCGAAGACAAAGGTCTGTGCGCCCCCATAGCGTTGCCACTGCGCGATCAGAAGCGAGACCAACACGGACTTGCCGGAGCCTGTCGGGCCAATGATCATTGTATGGCCGACATCTCCCACATGGAGGTTGAGCCGGAACGGCGTCGTTCCGTCCGTTTGTGCCTCGATCAGGGCGCGGTCTGCCAAATGCTCATTGCGCGCATTGCCGGCCCAGACCGAAGAGACCGGAACCAGATGGGAGAGGTTGAGCGTGTGCAGGACCGGCTGGCGGACATTGGCATAGACGTGACCAGGGAGTGATCCGAGCCAGGCTTCCACAGCGTTCAGGGTTTCGCGGATTGTCGTGAAGCCGCGTCCGTGGATCGCGCGTTCGGCATTCCGGATGCGCTCCTCGACCTCTTCGCGCGACGCGCCCCAAACGGTCAGGGTGGTTGTGAGATATCCATAGGAAACCAGATCAGAGCCGAGGGCCTGCAGGGCCGCATCGGCGTCGGCGGCTTTGTTGTCGGCATCATTGTCAAGCAGGGCAGCCTGCTCGTTGAACAGGGTTTCGCGCAGCACTGCGCCAATCGATTTCCGTTTCGCAAACCAGTGCCGGCGCTTCCTGGCGAGAAGCTTCTCGGCCTCGGCCTTGTCCATGGCGATATAGCGGGTCGTCCAGCGGTACGGGAAGCCGAGCCGGTTCAGTTCATCGAGCATGCCCGGCAGGGTCGAGGCCGGAAAGCCAAGCAGGGTGAGACTTGCAAGATGCGTGTCGCCGATGCGCGGCTCCAACCCGCCGGCAAGGCTCTCATCAGCGAGCACGGCGTCGAGGAAGACTGGCAGTTCCGGAACCGAAACGGTATGCCGTTTCGAGGAGACACAGGCATGGAGATAAGTCAGCGTTTCTTCATCCGATAGCGGATGAATGTCGTCGAAAGTGGTGGAGAGAAGATCCAGCGTCTGTGCAGCGCGGGTCTGGAAGTGCTCAAGCCGCTGCCGCCAGTCTTCGCCGCCGCGTGTTGCAGGACGTTCGATCAGGGCTTTTTCCGCCCGGCCGGTTGCATCGGCCGGAGGTAACCAGAGAAGGGTGAGATAGTAGGTGCTTTCCAATTGTGCGCCCGTCATCTCGAGGGATGCGCGCCGTTCCTGTTCGATCAGCCAGGCCGCCGCGCTCGCAAACTCACTGGTCTCGAGCGGTGAGGCGTCTGATCGCACCGCGTCGAAGAAGAGCGCCCATCCCGATCCGAACCGACGCAGGACATTATTGAGCCGGGCTGAGACCGAGACGAGTTCGGCTTCGGTCGAGCTCTCAAGGTCGGGGCCTCGATAGCGAAAACTGGTCTGGAACGCGCCATCCTTGTTGAGGACGACGCCCGGCGCGACGAGGCAGGCCCAGGGGAGATAGTCCGCGAGGTGTCGGGGGCGGGCAGCGTATTCGGTCAAATTCAGCATGACAAATGCTCCCGGTGCCGGGCTGACCGGATTGCGACCCAGAGGAAGTCGGGGTCCGACCGTGCCAGGAGGACGGCGAACGAATGTCCTGCCAGCCAGACGACGAGGCCGGGAACCCAGAGACGGAGCCCAAGGGCCAAAGCCGCCGCAAGGGTCCCGATCGCGATGGCTGCGGCGCGCGGTGCACCGGCCATCAGGAGGGGATCAATGAGCGACCGGTGAAGGGGGATCTCGTAACCGTCCAGCATCAGAGCACCGCGCCGCCGCCGAAGGAAAAGAAGGTCAGGAAGAAGGATGTGGCCGCAAAGGCGATCGACAGGCCGAACACGATCTGGATGAGTTTGCGGAATCCGCCGGAAGTCTCCCCAAAGGCGAGGGTCAGGCCTGTCAGGGTAATGATGATCACCGCGACGATCCGGGCGACCGGGCCTTCGATGGATTGCAGGATCTGGTCGAGCGGGTCTTCCCAGGGCATGCCCGTGCCGGCCGCGCGCGCCGGGAGGGCCAGGATACCTGCCAGAACCATCAGCAGGCCGGCCATCAGGGATCGGTTGAGCGCCTTGATCTGATCATAGAACATGCAATGGGTCTCCTTAATGCACGATGTTGAGGAACGGGGTGGAGAGCGCTTCGGTGCGGTACTCCGCCCCGTCAAAACCGGTAATTCGCAGCGCCTGTTCGACGCGGCGTACGCCGCTTGCGCGGGACATGAAGACAATCACGTCAATTGCCTCGCCAATCAGGGCGTGCGGCAGGGCGGGCGTCGCTTCCTCGACCAGCTGTTCAAGACGAGTGAGCGCGCCGCACGCAGAATTGGCATGTAGCGTCGTGATCCCGCCCGGATGGCCGGTGTTCCAGGCCTTGAGGAGATCGAGCGCTTCGCCGCCGCGCACCTCGCCGACTATGATCCGGTCCGGCCGAAGCCGCAGGGTTGACCGGACAAGGTCGCGCAGCGTGATGCCGGACCGGTGGGTACGCAGTTGCGTGACATCCTCAGCCTTGCAACGCAGCTCGCGGGTATCCTCCAGGATGACGATCCGGTCCTCGGCCAAAGCAGGTTCAGACAGCAAGGCATTGGCAAACGTCGTCTTCCCGGATGACGTGCCGCCTGCAATGACGATGTTGAGCCGGTCTTCCAGCGCCTGTTTCAGTCCGGCGCAGAGCGCCGGCGTCAGCGCGCCCG
Source organism: Hyphomonas atlantica corrig. (assembly GCF_000682715.1). Classification (GTDB taxonomy): domain Bacteria; phylum Pseudomonadota; class Alphaproteobacteria; order Caulobacterales; family Hyphomonadaceae; genus Hyphomonas; species Hyphomonas atlantica. Next base: position 38,276 of record NZ_AWFH01000013.1, read on the forward strand.
TCTCGACACAGGCATCGAGCGAAAGGGGCCGGTCAGCGGGTTTGCGGATTGCAAAGCAGGGCGCTTCCGAGACGGGCGGCAGGATGCCTTCAAAGCGCTCGCCGGAGCCGGGCAGCTCTGCCGAGACGATTGGCGAGGCCGGGCTGCAGACATCCCCGACAGAGGAGGCGACCAGCCGGATGATCCGCTCGCGTTCCGCGCGTTCGAGCGTCTCGTTCGCCTGCCGCAATCCATGCCCGGCCGTCTCGACCCAGACCGAGCCATCGGGATTGGCGAGGATTTCGATTGTATCGGGAGCGGCCAAGGCCACGCCAACCGGCCCATCGAATGCTGTCCGGAGCATCGCCGTGCGGCGGGTCTCGGTTTCGCTGGGCTGGGACAGGGCAGGCATGGCGGGGCGTGGTCCTCATTAGTGATGGGACCAGCATCAGGCCATCTATGGCCGCCGCACAATTGGGGCCGGAAGAGATGAAAGGCACCTGCGGGAGCCAGGAGGACACAGAGGGGAAATTCACATCTTTCCGCCCTGCCGAACTTGAACTCTTCCAGAAAGCGAAGAGAAACAAAACAAGAACAAAATTTATAGGTGGAGACGATATGGGACGATACAAATCAGTGCTCAGGGCGAAGCAGGATGCGCGCGATTTCCGCCATCATGTCGAACTTCCCATTCCCGGTCACGGACTGGGCAAGCGGCTCGATGTGTTGTCGAGCTGGCTCAACGAGACGTTCGGGGACGAGTGGCGGCTCCATGGCAAATTCAGGAAAGGAGAGCACACGGCATATTTCATGTTCCGGACCCCAGAGGCCGCCCGCACGTTCCGGCAGGCCCTGGACGAGCAGGGTGAGCTTCGTCAATTGTAGGTGCGGTCGCCCCAGAGGTCGGACGGGCAATTCAGTCCCCAGATCCCGGCTTTGCTCGCACGCGCCTCAGCTTCCGCGTCTGCATAGCGGCGTCTGCTGTAACGTGGCCAGTCCCGGCCCCAACCTGCTGCGACCATATGGTCTCCGAAATCAACACTACCCGCCGAGCAAGTGGCCACGCCTCTGCCGTACTTGTCGGTGTCAGTGACGGCGCAGGTCACGGTCCGATTGCCAATCAGGTCTGAGAGGGCGAAGGCAGCCTTCTGGTAGACATTGACCGTCCCGCAGCGTGCGCCGCGTTCCGGTGTGTCGTACCCGGACAGCCGGATGCGCTGTCCATGAATCTCGATTGTGTCGCCATCAATAACCGACGCGGCTCCAGTGACCGTCTCCGTATTGGTCGGCGGGGAACAGGAGGTGAGCGTCAGGACAAGGATCACTGACGTCACGGGACCGGGGCGATTCGTCATGTGATCAGCCTAGCCGGACCGTCCAGGACAGCAAGACAGTCTCGAACATCATGCGGTGAGCCACGCGCCGGCTCGTATTGAATTTTTCGTCCTGGCTGGCACACTCGGCCCGGATGGGAGGGCGTGCCATGGGTGGTTGGGACAAGGATGAGACGGGAGACTATGTCCCGCGGCCACCGCCCCTGTGGTTCTGGGGGCTTATTGGCCTCATTATTGCGGGCGTCATGGTGCTTGCGGTAGTCTCTTCGTCCTAATCGGAGACCGAGTCCAGGAAGGACCCGAGATCAAGGACGAGATCTGCCGCCAGTGTTTCTATGCGTTTTCGCAAAGGCGTTGCGGCATCATTGAGCTGGCGGGGGGACAGCCTCAATTTCACGATGACCTCGCTCAGGGACTTTTGATGAACCATGCTGACGGTCGCATCCCGGTCCTCGAGGTCCACGACAACCGCATCTACCTGCCATAAACGTTTGCGCATATTTCACCTCCGATTGTTCAATCAGAGGTATGAACGTCTCATTCCCCGGATGTGTCAGAAAATCAGGGCTCTAGTGCCAGATGTGCGGGTTCGCGCGGTCAACGACGCGCCGGGTGAGAGCTTCGAGTTCTGTTCGCGCACGCGCTGCATCTGCAGGCGTCTCCAATGGATTCCTGCCCGGCCTCTGCCTCAGCCATTCGAAGATGAATTCAATCAGCAGGTCGGTGTGGAAGGCTGTGCCTGTTTCCAATGTCTCGCTCTGGTCCTCAACGCGGTCCAGTCGCTGTAGGATGGCCGCGTCCGGACGTTCGCCTGGTGGAGAGAAGAGAAGGGTCAGGGCTTCATCGACCAGGGCGCCCATATGGACGCCATGCGTTCCGGAAATCTGCCGCAATTTTTGAAGGTTTGTTTCAGAGATCCGCACATGTAGGCGAGGGTTCTTCGCCATGGTCAGACCTCCCGTCCGCGAGACGCGTCAACTTGCAGGTAGTAGCGGGCAATCTGGTCCTGTATGCCGCCTCTTTCAGGCGGGACGTGTTCTGCCTCCGCCGCTATGTTCTGTGTGGCCTCCTCCTGATCTCCGAAATCCGGACCGACAGACCGCGCCAGTCCGCCGGAATTCTCGCTGGACGGCGACGGGCCGGCATAGCTGTGCCCGCCGAACTGCGACGTATGCGCATCGGTCGCCGCAATCGGTAGCGCGCCGACCCGCTCGGTGAAGTTTCGGTCTTCATAGTAGCGCAGTTTCTTTGCGCGGATTGGCGGATGGCTTGCCAGAAAGATCAGGGAGTCATCAGCCGACAACTGCATCACCTCGCCGGGCGTCAGGAGCGGGCGTTGTGTTTCCTGCTGTGAGACCATGACATGGCTGAGCCAGGGTGCGAGCCGGTGCCCGGTATAGTTCTTCTGGTTTCGCTGCTCTGTCGTGGTGCCTAGCATGTCGGAGATGCGCTTGGCAGTGCGCTCGTCATTCGTCGCGAACGCGATCCGGACATGGCAGTTGTCGAGGATCGAATTGTTCTGCCCATAGGCCTTCTCGACCTGGTTCAGGGACTGGGCAATCAGGAAGGCACGGATCCCATACCCAGCCATGAAGGCCAGCGAACTCTCGAAGAAGTCCAGCCGTCCGAGCGCCGGGAATTCATCCAGCAACAACAGGGTCTGCCGACGGTCCTGCCCATGTGGCAACTCTTCACAAAGCCGGCGCGCAATCTGGTTGAGGATCAACCGCATCAACGGCTTGGTCCGTGAGAGATCAGACGGCGGAACGACTAGGTAGAGCGATGCTGGAATCTCTCCCCGGAACAGGTCCTCGATCCGCCAATCCGAGCCGGATGTCGCCCGCTGCACGACCGGGTCGCGGTAAAGCCCCAGGAACGAGATCGCCGTCGACACGACCGACGACTTTTCATTCTCAGACTTATTCAGGAGTTCTCGCGCTGCTTCCGCCACAACCGGATGCGTCAATGGCCGGTCACGGCTTCCCAGATGGTTCGCCTCAAGCATTCGCTCCAGCGTGTCATCGATCGGCCGGGCCGGATCGGACAGCAGGGTCGCCACGCCCGCGAGCGACTTATCATCTTCAGCGTAGATAACATGCAGGATTGCACCAACCAGCAGTGAATGCGCCGTCTTGTCCCAATGACTTCGCCGCTCGAGGGATCCATCCGGATCGACCAGAATGTCTGCCACATTCTGCGCATCCCGAACCTCGTGCGCGCCGAGCCGCACTTCCAGCAGTGGATTGAACCGCGAACTCGACAAATCCGTCGGATCGAAACGGACACAGCGAGAGAAGCTCGATCGCCAATTCGATGTCAGTGCCCAGTTCTCTCCTTTGATGTCATGAATGATCGCATTGCCGGTCCAGGAAAGAAGGGTAGGGATCACCAAGCCCACACCCTTGCCCGACCGGGTTGGCGCAAAGGCCATTACGTGCTCGGCGCCAGCGTGCCGGAGATAGCGTCCGTTGAACTGTCCCAGCACCACACCTGACGAGCCAAGCAGGCCGGATAGTCGGACATCCCGAACCGATGACCAGCGCGCGGAGCCATAAGTCGTCGCATTCTTCTCACGTCTTGCCCGCCAGAGCGACGCGATGATCGCCATCACAATCCCGGCGATGCCCCCCAGCGAGGCAATCAAACCCGCACGCGCAAATACATTCGGCGCATAAGCGTCATAGGCATACCACCACTGGAACAGCCGCCAGGGTTTGTAGACAGGCTGACCCGCTAGTTCGAACCAAGGACCGCCCAAGCGAGGCTGATGGTCAAGAACCTCCGCCACCCATTGCGTCGCGATCCACACCGAACAGGTGATTAGCAAAAGCGTCAGCAGAAACTGGCCAAGGAGGAACTTGGTGGGAGTGATGAAAAAAATTCTCGTTCGACAGGCTGAAAAGTTACTCTCTTTCGCCGTTTCGAACCGATGGATTTCGCGGGATGAAGAGGGAACAAAAACTCTTCATTTAGGATGAACTCAGCTTTCCGATCACATTCGAGAAGCTAGGTGATCCGCTTTTCTCTACTCACCAGAACGGTGAGGTGGGCACAAGCTAAGATGATTTATCTTTCCAAACGCAGAGCATACAGATCAGAAAGACAAAAATCAGAGTGATGATGTAGCTACCGAGGTCACCGGATGTGCCTGGCAGGATTTCTAATCTGGTGCCACCAGCAACTACGATTCCGCCAAAAGTGGCGTACCCCAATCCGGCCAATAGAGTGAGGCGAAACATTGATCGGTAAAAGAACTTGGGATTATTCATCAATAGAAATATGCTGGCCATCGCTCCAAAGATAGCTCCGATAAGCGCTGACACGCCAAACGAAAAACCAAATTGAGTTTTTAGTATCACAGCTAGAATTAACCAGCAGCCAGCTCCGACCAAGACCGACATGGTCACCCAATCGGTGGACAACTTGCCTTTTGGCTCAACATTATCTGCTAGGCGCGCATGAAGCATCTCACCTGTAAGGTCGCCTAGTCTGCGTTCCATCTCTGAATCGCCATCGACCAAAGATGCGAATTGTTTGCATTCGACACGAAGGACTTGGCCTGCCCCACAGGGGTGATCCACCAG
>NZ_AWFH01000014.1 GCF_000682715.1 Hyphomonas atlantica corrig.
TGCTGGGGCCGATCCGCTTCTTCCATAATTTTATCCTGATCGCGGTCATGCTGATTGCCTGGGCGATCATTCTCGTCGCCTTTTTCGTGCTGGCGGTTCAGCTCTTCGTTGCCATCCTTGAGTTCAAGCTGACGACGCTGGCAGGTTTCGTGCTCGTGCCCTTCGCGCTCTGGAACAAGACCTCGTTCCTGGCTGAACGCGTACTCGGCAATGTCGTCACTTCTGGCATCAAGCTGATGGTGCTCGCCATCGTGATCGGCATCGGCTCGACGCTCTTCACGTCGATCACCGAGGCCTTTGGCGGGCCGGGCGATGTGACACTCGCTGAAGTGATGGGCACGGTGCTCGCCTCGATTGTCTTTCTCTGGATGGGCGTGTTCGCGCCCGGCATTGCCTCTGGCCTCGTGACCGGCGCGCCGCAGCTTGGCGCCGGCTCAGTGGTCGGCACGACCGCGGCTGTTGGCGCAGGCACGGTACTGGCGACGACCGGTACGGTTGCGGCGGGACGCGCAACGCTCGGCGGCGTGTCCGGCGCTGTGAAGGCCGGCGCATCCACGACCGGCGGCGCCCGCACTTCCTACGATCTTGGCCGCATGGCGTCCGGTCACTCTGGATGGCGCGGGGCGGCAGCCGGCATGGCCGGCGTCGCGCAGGCTGGCGGCGATACGCTGCACCGGATGGCGGGACGGCCATTGGCCTCTGTCGGCGATGCCCATCGGCGCGGTAGCGAGGCGGCTTTTGCCGCAACGGGCGGAACCATGGCGGCAGCGTCTGGGGATGCGTCTGCGCCCGGCTCTGAAAAGCCGGCCTGGGCAAGGCGCCTTCGTACAGAGCAACGCCTTCAGCATGCCGGCGCCATCACACTTCATGCCCTGAAGGACGGTGATCGCGGCATGTCCGGCGACAATCCGAAACTCGAGGACAAAGAGGACTGACCCACATGGCCTTCTGGCGCAATTCACCCCATTACGGACTAAGCCCCCACCCCGAAACGCCATATCAGAAGGCGGGCCAGGTCTGGGACGAGCGGATTGGTTCGGCCCGCGTTCAGGCCAAGAACTGGCGGCTGATGGCACTGGGACTGCTCGGGCTTCTGGCGGCGTCCTCTGCTGCCCTTGTCTGGCGCAGCCTGCAGTCGACGGTCACCCCCTATGTGGTCGAGGTTGACGATACAGGGGCCGTCAAGGCGGTCGGGCCTGCGCTTGCGCGCTATGAGCCGACTGACGCGCAGATCGCGCATCACCTTGCAAACTTCATTTCCGATGTCCGCAGCCTGTCGATCGATCCGGTCATTGTCCGCCAGAACTGGCTCGCCGCCTATGACTATGTCACCGACAAGGCAGCGATCACACTCAGCGACTATGCCCGCGACAACGATCCCTTTGCCGAGATCGGACGGCGCTCGCGCAGTGTCGATGTGGTGAGTGTCGTGCGGGTGTCGGACGAGTCCTTCCAGGCCCGATGGCTCGAGAAGACTTATGAGAATGGCGCGCTCACCGGGGTCAAACGCTTCACCGGGCTTTTCACCATTGTGAACTCCCCGCCCCGCGATGCCGAAACGCTCCGCGCCAATCCTCTCGGCCTTTACATCCACAGCTTCAATTGGGGCGAAGACCTTGTCACAGGAGACACGAAATGATCCGCATAATGAGCCTTGCATCTGTCCTCGCCCTGACGACGGCCTGCGCGAGCGTGCCGCCCGAGCCCATTATCGAGGATACGCCCTTTGTCGAAGCGGCCTTCGTCGAAGACATGCCAGTGCGGCCTGTCGAGATTGTCGAGACGCCGACGGTCCTGCCGCTCCCAGGCCAAATGAAACCGGTCGACGGTACGAAACGCACAGTGACGCGGGTTTATACCTCGCCGACGGAGACCATCCGCAAGGGCACGACCGAGGCTCGGATCGAACCTTCCGTCGATGGCTATGTGAACGCGATCCAAATCTATCCCTATACAGAAGGCGCCCTCTACCGGCTCTATGCCGCGCCGGGTCAGGTCTCCGACATTGCGCTGCAACCGGGTGAGATTCTGGTCTCAGTGTCGGCCGGGGACACGGTTCGCTGGATAGTCGGCGACACGTCATCCGGCTCTGGCGACACAGGGCGGGCGCATGTGCTCGTCAAACCGGTCGCGGCGGGCCTTTCGACGAATCTCATGATCGCGACCGACCGGCGGACCTATCACCTCGAACTGGTAAGCGTGGAAGCAGCCTATATGGCCGCATTGTCCTGGCGCTATCCGGCCGATGAGCTCGCCGAACTCATCTTGCGCAACAAGGTGGCCTCCCGTCGCGAAGATGCCCTCATCGCTCCTGGGGTGGCTGTGGACCGGCTCGATTTCGATTATGTCATAGAGGGCGACACGCCGGCCTGGCGGCCCGTACGCGTGTTCGATGATGGCCGGCAGGTCTTCATCCAGATGCCGGCGGGTCTCGCGAGCATGGAAGCGCCGCCGCTATTTGTACTTGGCCCATCCGGCGATGCCGAGCTCGTCAATTATCGCCTGCGCGGCACTTACTACATCGTCGATCATCTCTTCCGGGCCGCCGAACTCCGGATCGGCGAGAAGGATCAGACCATTGTCCGGATCCGCAAAAGGGTGCGACGCTCCGGCCTCGCCAGCCTGTTCGGGGGCGAGGGATGAACGAGCCGGCCCCCTTTCCGAAACAGACGGACGAGTTGAAGCTCCGTGCCAGGCCCCGGCCTGTCACGCGGATCAACCGCAAGGTCCTGATGGCGGGCGCCTGTCTTGGCGTGCTGGGCCTGTTCGCCGCCGCCTCCATCGCGCTCGGTCCACCCAAGGCTGTCGATCCGGCAGACAGGCAGGAACTCTACAATACGGCGACCAAGCGCGCGCCGGACGGTCTGGCGGACCTGCCAAACTCCTATCTCAATTGGCAACCGGCTGGCGACACGCCGAAACTCGGGGCGCCCATGGCGGGTGATCTTGGCGGCACCATGGTGTCGGAAGAGGAAGAATGGGGTCTTGAGCCCGACTGGAATGTGGCGCCGTCTGATGATTTCCGGCCCTCGGCCGAGGATGAGGCCATCCGCGCGCAGAGGCTGGCGGATGCCAAACTCGCAGATGCAGCTGGCAAGGCGGGTGTCTTCTTCGATGTCGGTAACCGGCAGTCAATTGCTGGGTCGGTGTCTGCACCGGGCGGCCTCTCGAACACGCTTGGCTCGGAACGGCTGGCGCTGGCTGCCCAGAGCACAGGCGCGCCAGGTTTTGGGAACTCGCCGGACCAGAATCTTCAGGCGGAGAAGATCGCGTTCGCGGCGGAGAAGCGGGATGGCGACATCTACAACCCGCATGATGTCGAGACCCCGGTCTCACCCTATCAGGTGATGGCAGGTACACTGATCCCGGCCTCGCTTGTCACAGGGCTGAACTCCGATCTGCCCGGCAATGTCATCGCGCAGGTAACCCAGCCGGTCTATGACACGGTGAGCGGTGCGCATCTGCTCATCCCCCAGGGGGCGCGCCTGATCGGGCGCTACCAGTCCGACGTCTCGTTCGGTCAGGAACGCGCGCTGCTGGTCTGGGACCGGATCATCCTGCCGGATGGCAGCTCGCTACAGATTTCCGAACCGGCGGCCGATGCGCAGGGATATGCGGGCGTGTCTGACCGGACGGACCATCACTGGGACCGCGTGTTTGCTGCCGCAGGACTGGCGACCCTGCTCGGCATCGGGTCGGAACTCGGTTCCGATGCCGATGATATCGAGCGGGCGATCCGGCGCGGGTTCGGGGATAGCGTCTCCGAGGCCGGTCAGCGCGTCGTAGACCGAAACCTTGGCATTCAGCCGACGATCCGTATCCGGCCCGGCTGGCCCGTTCGGGTGATCGTGACGCGTGATCTGGTGCTATGGCCCTATTCCGAAGGAGGCCGGCCATGAGTCTTCGCATAGGACAACTTCCGGACAGGACGCCTGTGAAACTTAGCGTGTCCGTCGAGCCAGACCTCGCTTGCGCACTCGCCGATTATGCCGCGATCTATGCCGAAACCTATGGCGCGCAAGAGAAACCCGAAACCCTGGTACCCGTCATGCTGGAGATGTTCCTCAGTTCGGATGCCGGGTTCAAGCGGGCCCGCAAGGCCCTTCATGCCAGAGCCAGCAAAGGAGATACATGATGGCGACGATTGGCACATTCCGCCAGAAGGATGGCAAATGGACCGGAACGATCCGGACCATGACGATCAATGTGAAGGCCCAGATGGTCCCGGTGACCGACAAGGCAGAGGCCGGTCCGGACTACCGCATCTTCGCAGGAGGCGCAGAACTCGGCGCGGCCTGGCGCGAGGAGAGCAAGGATGGCGAGACGCCTTATCTCGCCGTCAAGCTTGACGATCCGGGATTCGACAAGCCCCTGCGGGCTGCGTTCTTTGAAAAGGAAGAAGATGGCAGCGGCGTGCTGGTCTGGAACCGGCAGAAACTGAACTGAGCCGGGAGCGGCAGCAGCGGATCAGGATTGGATATGATCGAACTGAACCGGATTGAACGGGCCATTCAGACGGTCGCGCTCCTGATCCAGGAAACAGGGGAGATGTATTGGCCCATCCTCGAACGCCTCGAGTTAGAGCGGGATCTGCGTCAGTCCCGCCAGATCCGGTTGTCCAATTATCTCGCATCGAGCCAGAAGACCTTGCCCCCTAGAGGGCGAGGTCTTTCACGACCCGGCCCAAATGTTCAAGGGACGCGCCCTTCCCATAGCGTTCGCGATCCAGGCGATGGCCGAACAGGTCCCGGCGGATACGGTCATCTACGCCAGCTGCGATCATGCGATCTTCGAACGCATGACGGATAGAATAGAAAGAATGCTCCGGTGTTTCCAGGAGGGCATTCTCTCTCAGGAATTTGTTGACGGCCCCAGACAGGGTGGCACTGCTGTTGCGGTAGCGCGGAAAACCATTCGGGAAGGCTCTGAATGCCTCCAGGGACACACCGGCCAGGGGGATGATCCTCCTGGAATAATGGGTCTTGAGCTGCCGGCCCGCCGGTTCGATCGAGACATGCGGCACGTCATGATCCAGCCGGATCGTGTCGGAGGTCAGAGCTGCACCTTCCGAGGGCCTGTATCCGGTATTGATCATGCCGAGCAGCAAGGCTCTGGCTTCCTCATTCAGGCCGTCCAGCGCATGCGGGGCCAGCAATTTCTCACGAATCCATTTTTTACTGAATGGTGGACGAGTCCGCTTCTCACCTTCCCGGAAGGACAATTCCCCGAGCGGCAGCGTAATCCCGAGCCGCTTCATCCTGTTCACCGTTTTCAGGATATCACCGAGATGGATCAGGTCCTTGTTTGCGGTATTGGGCGTAACCTCGCCTGCCTCGATCCGTTCGAGCCAGTGCTGCCTGAAATCCAGCATGTCATCGCGTGTGATGGCTGCAATCGGCTTGTTGCCGATCACGGACACGAAATTGCGCACTGCTTTGATACGGGGATTTCGCCAGCGCCTGATCTGGTCCTCACTCTTACCGATTACCTTTTCCCGGGCCAGGGACCAATAAAGGTCGAGCGCTGCTTCAAGCGTCGGCTCCGGCTTCTCGACACCTCCCAGCAAAGAGGCAGCCTCGACCGCATCCGGCACGTCGCCCCCACCTTGTATGGCTTCGATACGCTCAACCAGTTCTTCTAGCGGCAATTGCGAAACCCTGTCCGCCTGCAGATAGCGATATCCCCGCAGGCTGGCGAGTTCCTGAACAGCGGCATAGCGTTCGTCAGCATCGCTTGACCTGCCTGCCAGACGCGCCTCCCACGCCTCGATGAGCTGTTCCCAAGCATGGATTGCCTTGCTCTGCGCAAGGCTTTCGGAATCTGTATGCAGGCTGATCCAGACGGTGCGTCTTGTCTCAACGCCATGATACCGGCGGGGAACACGCCGACGCAGCTGGTAGGTCGTCCCACGCTTGAATACGGGCATGTCCGAATCCCTTTTGTGCAGCAAATTGTGCAGCAAAATGTGCAGCAAATCAAGATTCCCAGAAGCGCGGATATTCCGAAATACCGAATAGTTTCAGTATATTCAGGGATGTATCAGGATGTTGAGGGAGGCGGGCTGGCGGAGAGAGAGGGATTCGAACCCTCGGAACCCTTGCGAGTTCACTAGTTTTCGAGACTAGCCTATTCAACCACTCTAGCACCTCTCCGCGGAGCCCGTGGACGGCTGCCTGCACTATATAATATGCGCCTGTCATGCAAGCACCTGAAATCGCCTGAAGATGACATTTGACAGCGCGGCCTGATTGGTGTTTACCCCCCGCTTCGAGCGCGGATCCGGCAACGGCTTCGCGCGCAATTCATTTCGATTAGTATTCCGGAAGGACGAGACCCATGTTCGCGGTCATCAAAACAGGCGGCAAGCAATATAAAGTCGCGGAAGGCGATACGATCACCGTCGAAAAACTGGACGCCGAAGCCGGCAAGGACGTAACCTTTGACACCGTGCTCATGCTGGGCAATGGCGACGACGTAACTGTTGGCGCCCCGCTGGTAGACGGCGCAAGCGTGTTCGGTGAAGTCGAGGAGCAGACGCGCGGTGACAAGATCATCATCCGCAAGAAGCGTCAGCGCCAGACCTATCGCCGTACACAAGGCCACCGCCAGCACCTGACGGTCGTCAAGATCACCGGCATCAGCGCCGACGGCAAGAAGCCAGCCAAGAAAGCTGCAGCGAAGAAAGCGGCTCCAAAAGCTGAAGCGCCTGCTGCAGAAGCTGCTGCACCCGCCGCAAAGCCGGAAGTCGATTCCCGCGGCCGTATCGCCAATCTGGAAGGCAAGCCCGACAATCTGAAAAAGATTTCCGGCGTTGGCCCGGTTCTGGAGAAAAAGCTGCATGAAGCCGGCATCTACTTCTTCTGGCAGGTCGCTGCCTTGAAAGAAGACCAGATCGCTGATCTCGAAGAAGAGATGAGCTTCCCAGGCCGTATCACTCGCGACGAGTGGATCAAGCAGGCCGAAGAATTCGCCAAGGACGCATAAGGGCGCTATAAGCCCTTTATAGAGGATCAGGAGCAAACCATGGCTCATAAGAAATCAGGTGGTTCGTCCCGTAACGGCCGCGACTCAAACCCGAAGTATCTTGGCGTCAAGAAATTTGGCGGCGAGCACGTCATTCCGGGCAACATCATTGTGCGTCAGCGCGGCACCCAGAAATGGCCAGGCCGCGGCGTCGGCATGGGCCGTGACCACACCCTCTTTGCCCTTTCCGAAGGCAAGGTTGAGTTTACGCGCAAGGCGGGCGGCCGTCTCTACGTAAACATTGTGCCGGTCGCAGACGCAGCAGAATAGCGGCTGACAGCGCGGCCGCGGGAACGTGGCCGGATCGCTTCAGACGATCAGTTTCCAAGGGGAGGCAGGCCACTGCCTCCCCTTTGTTTTGTCTCCCCTGCAATTGCCCCGGAAGGGCACGCACCATGTGTGAATTGATTGAGACAGACAGACTGGTTTTACGGCGCATCACCCCAATGGATGCGCCGCGCATTACTGAGTGCATCGCCGACCCGCGCATCTATCGCATGGTCGCGAGCATCACACCGGATCAAAGCCTGGAGCGCACTCAGGAATGGATTGCGACACATGAGGCCGGGGCGGCGAACGACACAAACCACATCTTTGCCCTTCAGAAGGATCTTGAACTGGTGGGCGTGATCGGCGCGGACCGCCCGGGTGCGGGATTGGCATTTGATATCGGCTACTGGCTCGCCCCCACCGAATGGGGCAGCGGCCTGATGACCGAAGCCGCAAATGCCGTGAAGAATTGGCTGAAGGGGCGCGGCGAACGCGCGTTCACCTCAGGCCACTTTGCTGACAATCCCGCGTCAGGGCGCGTTCTGAAAAAGATCGGATTTCTCCCCTCCGGACGTGGTAGAGTGTTCAGTCTCGGTCGGGGCGAAGCTTCAGATCACATCAACATGTCCTACATTGATTGAAAGCTGGATAGTACGTCATGAAATTCCTCGATCAGGCCAAAGTCTTCATTCAGTCGGGCACCGGCGGGTCTGGCTGTGTCTCGTTTCGGCGCGAGAAGTATATTGAGTATGGCGGTCCGAATGGTGGCGATGGGGGCCGGGGTGGCGACGTCTGGGCGGAGGCCGTTGAAGGCCTGAACACGCTGATCGACTATCGCTACAAACAGCATTTCAAGGCGAAGCGCGGCGGCCACGGCATGGGCAAGGACCGCACCGGTGCTGGCGGCGATGATGTCGTGCTGAAACTGCCGGTCGGCACGCAAATCTTTGAAGAAGACCAGGAAACGCTGGTCGCAGACCTGACTGAAGTCGGCCAACGCGTCCTGCTGGCCGTCGGCGGCAATGGCGGCTGGGGCAATACGCGCTTCAAGACCTCCACGAACCAAGCCCCTCGCCGCGCCAATCCGGGCGAGCCGGGCGAAGAACGCTGGATCTGGCTGCGTCTGAAACTGATCGCCGATGCGGGCCTGCTGGGCCTGCCCAATGCCGGCAAATCCACCTTCCTCAGCGTTGTCACTGCAGCCACGCCGAAAATCGCAGACTATCCCTTCACCACCTTGAATCCCGGCCTCGGCGTTGTGGACCTCGGCCCCGGCAGCCGATTCGTCATGGCGGACATTCCCGGCCTCATCGAGGGGGCCGCAGATGGTGCCGGCCTGGGCCACCGCTTCCTCGGACATGTCGAGCGCTGCAAGGTGCTGCTGCACCTGATCGACTGCACGCAAGACGATGTGGCAGGCGCCTACACGACAATTCGCAACGAGTTGGAGGCCTACAGCCCCGAACTGGCCGAACGGCCTGAAGTCGTCGCGTTGAACAAGATTGACGCGCTGCTGCCGGAACAAGTCGACGAACAGGTTGCGCAGCTGAAAACCGTGTATGGCGGTGAGCCGCTGCGCATTTCAGGTGTCACGGGTGCAGGCGTGAAGAAGGCGCTGTCCGAAGTCTCGCGTCATCTGGGCATCATCGCCGCCGAGGAAGGCGAGGATGAGGATGCCGACTGGTCGCCGCTCTAGTGGTGATGGTGGTGCGGTTCGGTGTTGAAGCGCCCGCACTTGCCACACTTCACGACAACGCCGTGCGCATCATGATGGGCCACGTTGACCAGCAGCTTCGTCTTGCAAGAGCCGCAGCGATAGGTTTCGTCGCCACCGCCTTCACGCGCAGGCGATCCGGCCGTGTGCTCCAGCACTTCGGCGCCTTGTACCTGAGCCGGTGTCAGAAGGATCATGTCGAATTGGGGCATGGCGAAAACCTCTTCTTTTCATCTGTCGTGACGGCGAAAGCCGTTGATTGTCAACGACTTCATTTTCGCTTTCGGCATTTGTCGCAGCAGTGTATCGCTCCGCTTCATGACTGACACGCCCTTCTCTTCAGCCAAACGCATCGTGGTGAAAACCGGCTCGGCGCTCGTAGCGGAAAACGGAAAACCGCGCCATGAATGGCTTGAAAAGCTGGCGTCGGACATTGTCGCCCTGCGTCGCCGCGGGTTGCAGATCGTGCTCGTTTCGTCAGGCGCTGTCGCCCTGGGTCGCCAGAGTGTCGCCGGATCTGTCGCCAATCGTCTCGACCAGAAACAGGCCGCGGCCGCCATCGGCCAGCTTCGCCTCATGTCCGCCATCGCCACCGCGTTCGAGCCGCACGACGTGACCATCGGCCAGGCCCTGCTGACGCTCAGCGACACCGAGATCCGCCGCCGCTGGCTGAACGCGCGCGCGACGCTGGAGACGCTGCTGGAATCCGGGACGGTTCCGGTGATCAACGAGAATGACACGGTCGCGACGGATGAGATCCGATATGGCGACAATGATCGACTCGCCGCGCGCGTGGCACAGATGATGGGCGCGGATGTTCTGGTGCTGCTGTCCGACATAGACGGGCTCTACACCGCTGACCCGCGCAGCCACCCGGACGCGGCGCATATTCCTCATCTTGCCGAGCTGACGGCGGAGCATGATGCCATGGCGACGGGCGCGAATGCCGATGCCGGGGTGGGCTCCGGCGGCATGGCGACCAAGCTCGCCGCCGCGCGCATCGCTCATGCGGCGGGCTGCTCAACTCTCATCACACTCGGCAATCGGGACCATCCCCTGCTCTCGATTGAAGACGGCGCCCGCGCCACGCTGATTTCGGCGGCGACCACACCGGCAAGCGCACGTGCGGCCTGGCTGGCCGGGCACCTCACCCCTGAAGGCGCGATCACGCTGGACGAAGGCGCGGCCAAGGCCCTGCGCGGCGGGGCGAGCCTTCTGGCCGTGGGCATAACCGGCGTGACCGGCAATTTCGAACGTGGCGCAGCGGTGGCCTTGAAAGCGCCATCGGGCAAGATGGTTGGCAAGGGTGTCACCGCCTATGGCTCGGCCGAGATCGCCCGCGTCATTGGCCGCCAGAGCGATGAAGTCGAAGCAATCCTCGGCTATCGCGGACGCCCAGCCATTGTCCACCGGGACGACATGGTCCTGGTTCGCTAGACCGCCATGACACAGACTGTTCGCGCTGCCACACCGGAAGACGTCGCCGCGCTGACCGAGCTGGAGCTGGCGTTTCCAGAGGAAGACCGCTTCTCCCGGCGCACCTGGCAGAGGCTGTTGCGCGGGAATTCAGCCATCCTCGTATCCGACGGAGAAGCCGGGCTCGATGGCGCGCTTGTCCTCCTGTTCCGCAAGACCAGCCGCATTGCGCGAATCTACTCGATATCCGTCGCAGAAACTGCGCGTGGAACGGGCCTGTCCGACAAACTTCTGTCCGAAAGCGAAGCGATTTCAAGGCAGCGGGGCTGTGTTGCGATAAGGCTGGAAGTGCGCGAAACAAATTCGCGCGCAAAGCGTCTTTACGAACGCCATGATTATCGCGTAATGGCGCGCGCCGCAGGCTATTACCCGGACGGGGAGGCCGCACTTAGAATGGAGAAGCCGCTGGTCGGCCTCTCGAGAGAGGATCAATGACCGATTGGGTCGTACTCGTCGAATCCGCCAACGACATCTCGCAGGCTGAAACGCCTCACAAGGTGCTCAAGGTTGCAGACTATATCACCAAGCCCGCCCTGTTCAGCGGACGGCGGCCCTATATCCTGAACCTCTGCCGATCCTACGGCTATCAGTCAGAGGGCTATTACGCCTCCCTGCTCGCTGAAGCGCGCGGCCATCGGGTCAGCCCCAGCGTACAGACGATGGTAGAGCTGTCAGCCAAGGGCCTCTACAAACACGCCCTGCCCGATCTTGGCGAACGCCTGCGCGAAGCCATCTCGAAAGGCGCGCCAGAACAGGAAAGCCTGTTCGTCGCCTTCTCGAAGCCGGACACGCCCGGCTACGAACGCCTTGCCCGGGAAGTTTCGGACTGGTTCCGCGTGCCAGCGCTGGAGGTTGAGTTCGATCCGAAATCTCCCCACGGAATTGGCCGTGTCCGGATGGTGCCGCCCCACAAGCTGAAAGGTGCGCGCCGGGACTTTTTCCTTGAGGCAATGGGCACCTATACGAGCGGCCGGATCAGCGAACCGAAAACAAAGGCCCCGGCCAAATGGGCGTTGGCCGTGCTGGTGGACCCGCATGAGAAGACTGCCCCCTCGAAGCCTTCTTCCATCAAACGCCTGGCTGATGTTGCCGCGAAGATGGGTGTGGAGGTCGAAACAATCGAGCCATCCGACCTGACCAGCCTCGCCGAGTTCGACGCCCTGTTTATCCGGGCGACGACGCAGATCGACAACTACACCTACAAATTCGCACGCCGCGCCGAACAGGAAGGCATGCCCGTCATTGACGACACCCAATCCATGATCCGGTGCACGAACAAGGTGTTCCTCAAGGAAATTCTGGAGAAGGCGGGCCTGCCCATTCCGAGGACGGAAATCCTTGACGAGAAATCAGACCTGGCCGCCGTGTTCGAAAAGCTGGGCAACCCGGTTGTCCTGAAAACGCCGGATGGGTCGTTCGGCACGAATATGGTCAAGGCCCGTTCGCTTGAGGAACTGCGCGCCGGGGCGAAGCAGATGTTCAAGGAAACGGCACTGATCATCGCGCAGGAGTTCGTGCCAACCAAGTTCGACTGGCGCATCGGCGTGCTGAACGGCGAGCCGCTTTATGCGTGCCAGTACCGTATGGCGCGTGGGCACTGGCAGATCGTGAAGCACGGGCCCGATGGCAAGACGACCGAAGGCGGGTTCGCGACCTTCCCGGTCGAGGATGCCCCGCCCGAGGTGGTGGACGCCGCGGTGCGCGGGGCGCGCCTGATCGGCGACGGCCTGTATGGCGTGGATCTGAAGGAGACCGACAAGGGCGTCGTGATCATCGAGATCAACGACAACCCTTCGATCGATCATGATGTTGAGGGCGCCGTCCTGAAAGACGAACTCTGGCGACGGATCATATCCTGGTTCTCCACACGCCTGGAACAGCGCATGGGCCGGGTCACCTGATGTCTAGAAGCGGAACGCGCCAGATTTCAAGGAGTCGTAGCGATCCTGAGTGAACGGCACATATTGGCGACGCTCGGGATGGTACATCCAGATCGGATCATCGACGAGATCCGGGCTAAAGCCCTCCTTCATCAGTTCGACCTTGCGGAATTTCAGGGTGCCGGTGGTGTCTGCCTCGCGCTGGATGCGCAGGAATATCGGGATGGCATAGGCCGGCAGACTGTTTGACAGATTGTAGTGCAGGCTTTCGAAGTCTACATCCCCATTCAGCGTGATGGCGGCCATTCCTGCCTTGCCATCTGTACCGGGAATTTCGACGCCATAGACATTGGCGGTGGCGATCCCCTCCACGCGTGACAGGGCATTGCTGACTTCACTGGTAGAGACGTTCTCGCCTTTCCAGCGGAACGTGTCGCCTGTGCGGTCCACGAAATAGACGTAGCCGTCTTCGTCCTTGCGCATGAGGTCTCCCGTTCTGAACCAGCGGTCGCCCTGCTCGAACACGTTGCGCAGGATTTTCTTTTCGGTCGCCTTGGGGTCATGATAGCCGGCGAATTCGAATTCCTCGTCGGACATGCGGCCAAGCATCTCGCCCACTTCGTTCGCTGCCGCACGGATCACATATCCGTCTTCACCGCGAACGACATCTTCTTTCTCAAGGTCGTATTTCACGAACTCGACATGATCGAAGCGCGCCTTCAACCATTTGGGAATGCGGCCGACAGCACCGACCGTGCCGTCAATGCTCATGAGATTCACATTGCCATCTGTCGCGCCATAAAACTCGACCAGATTGGTAATGTTGAACCGCTCACGGAACTCCGTCCAGATTTCAGCGCGAAGGCCGTTGCCAAACCCCGTGCGCAGGCGATGCTGACGCTCCTTCGGATGAACCGGCTGGTTCAGAAGGTATCGGCAAAGCTCGCCAATATAGACAATCGAGGTTGCGCCCTCATCCACGACATCGTCCCAGAAAGCGGTCGCAGAGAACTTCCGACGCAGGATGACACTTGCACCCGTCATCAGCGCCTGACCAATACCGCACGCGCCGCCCGTCGCATGATAGAGCGGCAGCGTGATGTAAACGCGATCACGTGGCCCTGTGTAGCAAGGCGCAATAAAGGTCCGCATCATGATCTGCAGGCGGGAATTGGTGATTTTCGTCGCCTTGGGCAGGCCCGTTGTGCCTGATGTATATATGAAGAGGCAGTCATCCTTGCCGCGCAGATGCGCGCGCAGGTCACGTGATGGCCGCTCGGCCGACAGGCTTGGCAGCATGGCCGCGATGTCTTCGCCATGTTCCCCGCCCCAAGTCCAGACTTGTGGCGGGCCGTCCATCGTGGCGGAAGCTTCCGTGACCGCCTTGTCGCGAGTCGCCCCGGCAATGATGTGGCTTGCCTCGGAAATGGTCAGGCAATGGCGCAACGCGTCGCCATCCAGATGTGTGTTGATCAGGGCTGTGACCACGCCAACTTTTGCGAGGCCAACCCAGATCGCCACATAATCCGGGCAATTCTCCATGCAGAGCGCAACACGGTCACCCGCTTTCAGATTGTGCGCCAGCGCCCAGTGCGCGATGCGGTTCGCTTGCGCGTCGAACTCAGCATAGGTCGTCAGCCCGCCTTCAAACCGGAAGGCGACATTGGCCGCAAACTTGTCCGCACTAGTCTCGAAATCATCCGCAACCAGCTGCTCAGTCTCTGGCGTCACATCGCCAATCAACTTGTGCATGCGATACGCCATGCGCAGGAAATCCAGATCCCGCTTCATCTGGGAAAAGGAATCGTGGAACGGCACGGCGGTGCGGAGTGAGGCAGCATTAACCATAATAACTGGCAATACCCGAATGTGGTGAACATGTAGTGACCAGAAAGGTCAAAATTCGAATGGACGCGCGCACTTGCACAGTTTGCATCCATTCCTGCCTCTGCTAGCTCCATCCAACACAATCTGGAGACCCTCGCATGGCAGACCCCGTCGGAGACCTTCTGGCCCTTTTGGACATTGAACGCCTGGAACTGGACCTGTTCCGGGGCCAGAGCCCTGATGAGCGGGCCAGCCAGCGCGTATTCGGCGGTCAGGTGATCGCGCAGTCACTTGTCGCGGCCTATCGCACCGTTCCGGACGACCGCACCTGTCACTCGCTGCATGCCTATTTCATCCGGCCGGGCGATCCGACCGTGCCGATCATCTATCAGGTCGACCATTCGCGCGACGGTGGCAGCTTCACCACGCGGCGCGTCGTTGCGATCCAGCATGGCAAGCAGATCTTCAACATGGCCGCCAGCTTCCAGACCGACGAGGACAGCTGGGAACACCAGCACAAGATGCCGGACGTGGAAGGCCCGGAAGGACTGCCAGAGCTGCGCGAACGCCGCATGCAGATTCTCGACAAGGTGCCGGAGGCAATGCGCGAGGATTTCACCCGCGAACGCGATATCGAAATCCGCGATGTAGACCCGCTGGACCTGATTCATCCAGAAATCGCGGATGACCGCCATAATCTGTGGTTCCGCGTCAGCCGCCCCATTGATGTACCGCCTGCCCTGCACCACTGCCTGCTGGCCTATGCGTCTGACATGAGCCTGCTCAGCTCCAGCTATCGCCCGCACGGCATTACCTGGCTGAACCACAAGGAATTGATGTCTGCCAGCCTCGACCACGCCATGTGGCTGCATGCGCCGATCAAGTTCGATGAATGGCACCTCTACTCCATGGACAGCCCGTTCGCCGGTAAAGGCCGCGGACTGAACCGCGGAATGATCTATAATATGGCCGGAGACCTCGTCGCGAGTGTTGCACAAGAGGGTCTGGTGCGACGCTTGCGCACAAAAGACTGAATTCACAGCCGAAAGGGGCTTGCGCCATAGCGCGACCCCATTATTACGGGAGTCCGGAGCGTAGCGCAGCCTGGTAGCGCATCTGGTTTGGGACCAGAGGGTCGGAGGTTCGAATCCTCTCGCTCCGACCATTCACTTTCGCAGCGGTGAGGTCGATCAATGCAAGCGCGTATTTACAAGCCCGCCAAAAGCGCGATGACCTCAGGACGCGGCAAGACCAAGGCCTGGGTGCTGGAATTCGTGAAGAATGACGCGAAGCGCTCTGCCGACCCGGTCATGGGCTGGACCAGCATCGACGACACGTCTGGCCAGGTCCGCCTCTCCTTCGACACACAGGAACAGGCCATCGAATACGCCAAGAGCGAAGGCCTCACCTTCACCGTCACGCCCTCTGAGGAGCGGAAACGGCTTGTAAAGTCCTACAGCGCTAATTTCGACGCAAATCGCAAGCAGCCCTGGACACACTAGGGTGCCCGCCGGCGGCGTTCCGGCCCCGTAGCTCAGCTGGATAGAGCACCCGACTTCTAATCGGACGGTCGCAGGTTCGAATCCTGCCGGGGTCGCCATTGCGTTGCGATCTGGCTCAATACTTTCTCCAAAACGAGACAAGGCCCCCGAAATCGGGAGCCCTGTCGTGGTCTCTCAGTATCGTTCAGGCGTCAGCTCACCTGCGCGCTGTCGAGATCCTTGGTCAATTGTTCCTTCAGATCGCGCTTCACGAATTTGCCGCTGGCATTGCGTGGAAGTGCGGTGAGGAACCAGACATAACGCGGCACCTTGTGCTTCGCCATGATGCCGGCGCAATGTTCGCGCAGGGCGTCGGCGGAAACGTCTTCGCCCGGCTTCAGCACGATGGCCACGCCGACCTCTTCGCCCAGACGATCATCCGGCACACCGAACACGCTGCATTCAGCGACTGATGGATGGCGATAGACGGCGGCTTCCACCTCGGCGCAATACACATTCTCGCCACCACGCAGCACCATGTCTTTCTTCCGGTCGACGATAAAGATGAAGCCATCTTCGTCGATACGCGCAATGTCGCCTGTGTGCAGCCAGCCATCCGTAATGGATTCAGCAGTCGCCTCGGGACGATTGATATAGCCCTTGATGACGGAAGACCCCTTCACCCAAAGCTCGCCTACCTCGCCCTGAGGCAGGGTTTCGCCCAGCTCGTTGACGCATTTTGCCTCGAAGTTCGGCATGGCCGGGCCAGCACTGTCCGGCTTGTCGATGAAGAAGTCCGCCGACACCGATGTGATGATGCCGCAGGTTTCAGTCATGCCATAGCCGGTATTCGGGCGAGCCGTTTCAACCGAGGAATCAATCTTGTGGACCAGGTCCGGCGGCAATTGCGCGCCGCCGCCGCCAAGTGTCTGCAGGCTGGATGTATCCGTCGTGGCGAAGTCTGGATGGTTGATCAGTTCCCGCGCCATGATCGGCACGCCACTCATCGCCGTGACTTTCTCGGTCTCCACCAGTTTCAGCGCTTCACCGGCATCCCAGCGATACATCAGCACGATCTTTCCGCCCGCCGCCGTGATCAGATAGGCCGCGCAATTATTGGCCGTGACGTGGAACAGCGGCGTGGTGATCAGGCCCACCGGTACGGGTGCCTCTTCCGGTGGCGGTGGCATTTCGCCAGTCGCGCGAGCCGTGGCAAGCATGGTCGATGCTGCCGAGAACGCCATGTTCAGCAAATTGGAGACGCAGCCACGATGTGTCAGCTGCGCGCCTTTCGGGAACCCGGTCGTGCCGGACGTGTAAAAGATGCAGGCGTCGGAATCCGGGTCCACGGTCACTTGCGGCAGATCCCCACCATGCGCGAGCACGTCTGACCACTGGATCACAGGCGCAGGCGCGTCCGGCGCGCGAACGCCGACCACTTTCATCCGGTCCGTTACGCCATCGATGGACAGGGCGCGTTCCAGACGCTCTGAGTCCGCAAAAAGGACTTTGGGTTCGGAATCCTTCAGCGCGTAGTCCATTTCCTCTGGCGTCCACCAGGCATTCATGCCGACAACGACAACACCCGTCGCCACGCAGGCCCAGTAGAGCAACATCCATTCAGGATAATTGCGCATCGCAATCGCCACGCGGTCGCCCGGTTTCACGCCCTGCTCGGCCATCCACGCCGCGGCAGACGCCACATCGCGATGCGCGTCGGCGTAGGTCCAGCGCTCATCTTGGTAAACGAGGTAGTCCCGCTCAGGGAATTGCAGTGTCGACAGCCAGACTTCCCGCACACTGGGCGGAGCGTTCTTGTAGACGCGGAGCCGGTTGCCCAGAACCTCCGCCTCGACGATCTCGAATTCGCCGCCGGGGCCAGTCAGTTCTTCCCGTGCTTTCAGGAGTTCAGTGTAGTGCATGTTTCCTCCGGAATGTTTTGTCCGATCATACACATTGTCGTTGCGTCACAAAGACCGGACGCAAGGGCAAGATATGCCCAATTTACCTGAACTTTCCTCAGCTTAAGGCACGATTGTGACAATCACACGCGCATAGCGGGTGAGAGCGGGCGTGCCCTTGTCCGTCACCTTCACAATGAAGTGGGCTGTTTCCGTCTGCTCTACCTCCGGCAATTTGAACCAGACATCGAAATCATTCACCGCATGGCCCATGTCTATGGGCGCCTCCAGCGTGCCCGCCTCGGCATAGTTGAACCAATGATAGCTGAGGCTGTCGCCATCGGGATCATACGTGCCGAAGGCATCCAGACCGATGTGCTTGCCTGATTTTGCCGTCAGCCGCGCTTCATGGGCCAGTTTCACCACAGGCGGGTGGTTGGCGTCCTCATAATCGGAAATGGTCCAATCCATACGCGCCGCGAAGTCGCGCTGGAAATCACTCTTCCAGCGCAGCAGCGTAACCTTGTTGCCTTCATACGTCTCATCTGACGGGCCGATAGCACGGCCATCCTTTTGCGGCACCCAGGGCGTGTAGGTGTCGGTCGCATTCGTCCAGATCGGGCGCGGCTCAGGCTCCAGCGGCACACCGCCCGATCCGAGTTTTCCGGGGCCAACACCAATCTCATCCGCGCTCGGTGTATAAAGCTCATACCGGCCACCCCAGCCGCCCCAGTCCGGATGGTCCGGCACATTCAAGCCATTCGGGATCAGTGAGAGATAGGCCGGCGTATCGCCTTCCATGCCCCAGACAACATCAGGATAATGCGCGCCGAGCGGCCCGTGGTCCTGCTGGATGTTTTCGGCAATCCACTGGTTCGAGATGTGATCTTCAAAGCCGGGGAACGAACGGGTAATGGCTGTCCAGGTAGAGAGATCATACTTGCCGGGGCTGACAATGTAGAACAGGTCTGGAAACTCCCTGCGGATCCAGATGCCACTGTCATCCTGATCAGAGATTGTATAGACACGGAGCTTTGAAATCATCCGCGCAGCTTCTGCTTCTGAGCGCGTCTCGCGAATATCATGCAGCGCCTGCGCCAGCGTGTTGGCCCCGCCCCAGACGGAAATCCAAAGCGGTCGCGCATCTTCCTCTTCCAGCAGGCGGATAATCGCCTCTGACCCCTCGGTCGACTGGCCAGTCCCGACGCTCTCCATTCCGTAGCCGGGCTGGCCATTCATCACGAGACCTTGCAGCTCTGCCTCGGTTGGATAGTTCGGGGCATGCTGGCTCAGCGTGTCATAGACCTCGCCATACTTTCCCAGCGTGGCACGGATAGAGTCCGGGCGGAGATTTTCCTGCTTCCAGATGGAAGTCGTGGCGACCAGCGCCCTGATGTCGATTTCGTTGGCGTAGAGCAAGAGGCGGATCAGGGATTGCGTATCGTCCGGATCAGCTTCCATATCCGTCAGGATCACAACCCGGTGCTGTTCCAGCGCGGCCTCCGTCGGCGCTTCCAGCGGCGCGGCAGTCGGCAAAGCCTCTCCCATCGCGTTGCAGCCGCCGAGCGCCAAACCGGACGCAAGCCCTACCATTCCCGCCAGAATACGCTTCACCATGACAATCCTCCGCTATTTTATGATAGCGGTATCATTATCGGATGAAGCTCTCTTTGCAAGGCACCAGGCCGTGGCCCTTTCCTCGCTCAACTTGCTGTTCGAATTCTATTGTTCGCAACTTTCCTCGACAAACTCTCGCCAATCATCAAGCGTGCCACCCACGCGGCTGACCATGTCGATCACCATATTCGCCGTCTTACAGCGCTGATGATCCGTCTTCATGCGTGAGTCGCTCAGAAAGCTCTCAAACAGAGTGTCCGGGGTCGGGGTGGCCGGCCCCATTCGCACGCCGCCATCCTTCTCGCCATCCAGCAGCATCAGGCTCTGCTCTACCGGAGACTCCGCCCACGCGGTCCAGCGCGGCAAAGTGCCAGACAAGCCCCGCCCCGGCGCACCATGGTGCGCGAAAGCGGACCAGTATTCTATCATCTGTGCCGACAGCGTCTCGCGGCTGGCCTTGTTCTTCTTCGAGAAAAAGATGCCAGCCGGGTCTGTCTCTTTCTGGTCAAACCCATTGATGATGAAGGGCATCTCCAGCGAGTGTGAAGCCCCCACAAGAAAGCTGATATCTGTCAGCAGTTTCTTTCCCTGCTCGTCCCAGTCAAAGCGGTACGTATAAACCGGCGCTGTACGCACAGAGGCCCAGGCTTCGGCAGGTGCGCGCACGCCGTGATACGCCCAGACCGTATCGGGATAATCCCCAAAGGCGGCGTAAACGCCCTTGTCCCTTGGCCAGAAGGCAAGGTTGAACAGACTACGCATCATCTCCTTGTCTGCAAAACCAAGCCCGCGAAGTTCATTGCGATTGGTGCCGATCAGCAATGGAAGGTCCCTTAACCCGCCTGTCTCACGCAGAGCGGCCTGAATGCCCATTTCGGGTACGACGATCCCGTCATTCGCGGTATCCACGGGACTGATCAGGCCGGGCATGTCCATCGCCGCCGGAAAGGATTGGTAGGTGTCGAAGATGTCCTTGAGGGGAAGCGCGCGCAAATGCTCGGCCAGCGTTTCTGGCGTCACCTCGTTCTGAGGCGGCAACCCGCCTGCCTCCACCATGGCCTCAATGAAGGTGTCGGCTGAAACGCTATTCGCCAGATTGCTGGCGGAGCCACTCACCGCGTCTTCATAGGCGGCGCTCTGGAACCCGCCGCTCTGCATGATTGCCTTGTGGAACAAGCCATCGGAGAGGGGCGAACTCATCAGCGCAGCGATGTTGAACGCGCCTGCTGATTGTCCGAACACTGTGACATTTTCAGCGTCGCCCCCAAAAGCCGAAATATTCTCCTGCACCCATTCCAGCGCAGCGATCTGATCCAGCAGCGCGAAATTCATGGATCGGTCCAGATCGGTCTCCGCCGTCGCGACCAGGGACGGATGCGCGAACCAGCCCAGCATGGCGAGGCGATAGTTTATGGCGACGATGATCACATCTCCCTGCGTCGCCAGATGGCCCATTTCATACATGCCCGCCGAGCCGCCAATGTTCGCGCCGCCATGGATCCAGACCATCACCGGCAAAGGCCGGTCACCCGCATCCGATGGCGCCCAAACGTTCAAATAGAGGCAGTCTTCCGAGCCAGTCAGTGTCCAGTCCGCATCGGCGCTGCCAAACAGATTGCTGTACTGAACGCATTCGCGGTCAGGTTTGGTAGCTTCATATCGGCCTGCCCAAGCTTCCGCCGGACGCGGCGCGCGCCAGCGCAATTCTCCGACCGGCGGCGCAGCAAATGGAATTCCATACCAGGCCATCGTATCCGCCGCGCCAAATGTGCCAATCACCTCACCTTGCGCGATCGTCCGGATCGTTGAGGCCTGAGGTACGCGGTCAAGCGAGGCGGTGTAGCCTTTCGTCGCCGCGGACTCGCACGCAACCAAAAGAGCGCAAGCCATTATCAGGCCCGCCCAAAAAGCAGGTCTCAGCACTGCATATTCCTCCCATCATCGTTTCACGCGACGATAGCCAAAAACATTTCAATTGCAATGTTTCTGTGAGCGCGCCCTATCCCGCGGCGCGGGTTTGTCCGGCGTGGAGGGCGCAGATCAGCGTGAACAGGCGTCGGGCCGTGGAAAAGTCGACGTCGATCTTCCCTTCAAGGCGCTCGGCGAGGAGTTCAGACCCCTCATTGTGAATGCCGCGCCGTGCCATATCGATAGCTTCGATCTGGTGAGGTGATTGCGTCCGGATCGCGTCGTAATAACTATCGCAGATCATGAAATAGTCGCGGATCACGCCCCGGAACGGGCCAAGCGACAGGATAAAGGTATGAACATCTTCGCCCGCTTCGTTGCGGATGGCGAAGACGAGCCGGCGTTCGGCCTTGGAGAGGTTGAGCTGATACGGCCCCTCATCCTTGTCGATCACCTTGAAATGATTGTCTTCCAACAGGTCAAAGATGGCGACGCGGCGCTCATGCTCAGCGTCCGGGCCGGAAGCGCCCAGGGTCTCATCGTCGATATCGACACCGATGAGCCTGTCCGAACTCACCCGTCGGCGTCCCGGTTCGTTCGGATGGAAATGGATCGCGCATGCGCCGGCAAGCGCTCGGCCTCGGCAAGGCGCAAGGCGGCTGGCGCGATCGCAGCGAAGCCTTGCGGCCCGGCCCGCTGTACGCTCATCCGTTTTAAAAAGTCATATAGCCCCAGGCCGGACGAGAACCGCGCGGCGCGGCTGGTCGGCAGCACGTGGTTTGACCCGGTGACATAGTCGCCCAGCGCTTCCGGCGTGTGGTGGCCGAGGAACACCGCCCCCGCATGACGTACCAGCGGAAGAAGCGCGTCGGGATCCTCGATGCAGAGCTCCAGATGCTCGGCAGCGATACGGTTGGCAATGCTTGCTGCAGCGTCCAGATCAGGCGCCACGACGATGGCGCCATTATTTGTCCAGCTCTCCCGCGCTCGCTCACCTGTGGCGAGGGAATTCAACTGGTTTTCCACAGCCTTTTCCACAGAATCTCCCACAGCCTCATCCACAACAATCAGAATGGATTGGCTGCTCGGATCATGCTCTGCCTGCGAGAGCAGGTCTGCGGCCACCCAGTCCGGATTCGCCGTGTGGTCTGCGATGACGAGAATCTCTGAAGGCCCGGCAATCGTATCAATACCCACTCGCCCAAAGACCTGGCGCTTGGCCTCAGCGACAAAAGCGTTTCCCGGCCCGACAATCTTGTCGACTGGCGCAAGATTGGACGTGCCATAGGCCAGTGCCGCCACGGCCTGTGCTCCGCCCATCGGGTAAAACTCTTCAACGCCAGCCTTCAGCGCCGCATAGGCGACAGCGGGCGACAATTCGCCTTTCGGGGCTGGCGCGACCATTACGATGCGATCCACTCCCGCAATCTTGGCCGGAACGACATTCATCAATACGGATGACGGATAGCTGGCCCGCCCGCCCGGCACGTAAACGCCAACGCTTTCCAGCGCGGTCCAGCGCCAGCCGAGTTCAACCCCGGCATCGTCGGTGAATTTGTGGTCGTTCGGGCGCTGGGCCGAATGATAGGCAGCGATACGATCATGCGCGAAATCAATCGCGTCGCGCAGATCCTGCGGGCATTCAGCCGCCAGCGCGTGCAGATCTACATTGTCCGACTTCAGCGTGGAGGGATCCAGCTGCAAGCCATCAAATTTCGCCGTGTATTCCGCGACAGCTTCACCGCCGCGCTTGCGCACGTCTGCAATGATATCCGCCACGATTTTAGCCACATCGGCGCCTGTGCCGCGTTCCTGTTCGAGGAATTGGGCAAATTCGCCATTAAAGGCATCAGTGGAGGCGTAAAACCTGCGGACCATGTCTATCTCCGGCGCCGCTCATGATTGGGCAGATGGCGCGTCGGCCACACATAGTCACTGTCGAGCAGGGTTGCATCCAGAACTTCGACGTCCAGTTCGATTTCCCCATCACCAGCAAACAGCAGCGTCACCTTCCCGCCCGGCGGTTCATCCGCCGGGGTAAAGCTGACCTGAAGCAGCGACAGGATCATTTCCGGGTCGATCTTGTTCACGGCGCGGGTTTTCACCCCCATCACACCATCGAACGCCAACAGGGAACGCACGCGTTCGCCATCGCCCCGTTTCGCGCCAGCTTCCCAGCGGAACCTGTTGATTTCCAATGTGAATCGGTTGCGCCGGGACTCATATTTCAGGTTTCCGGCCTTCACGACGCTGTCCTGAATGGCGGCCGAAATGACTTCCAAATCCTCCGCTGTCTCAGCGAGGAGTCTCAGTGAAGTTTGGTCGGCCATCAGCGCCCCTTGATCAGTTCTCAGTCTTCATCCTCGGACCGGCGTTCAATGCTCGCCCCGCAGGCGTTAAGTTTCTCTTCCAGTCGCTCAAATCCGCGATCCAGATGATAGATACGGTTCACCACAGTCTCCCCCTCTGCGGCAAGCCCCGCAATCACGAGTGAGACTGAAGCACGCAGATCTGTTGCCATGACGGGCGCAGCGGTCAATTGCGGCACCCCTTTCACGACAGCTTCCTGCCCGCGTACAGTTATGTCGGCGCCAAGGCGAGACAATTCCGGCGCATGCATGAACCGGTTCTCGAAAATCGTCTCGCGAATGATGCTCGTGCCATCGGCAAGGCTCATCAGCGCCATGAACTGCGCCTGCAAGTCAGTCGGGAAACCGGGGTGCGGCTGGGTCGACACGCTGACGGATTTCAGACGCGATCCGTTGCGTACGATGCGCAACGTGCCGGCCTCTTCATCCGCCTCAACTGTAACGCCTGCTTCGCGCAATTTCGCATTCATCGCACCGAGCGCAGCAACCGGCGCGCCCTCAAGCGTGACATCCCCGCCGGCAGCCGCGGCTGCCATCGCAAACGTGCCAGCCTCGATCCGGTCCGGCATCACGGCGTGGGTAGTGCCGCCAAGCGTCTCGACACCTTCGATACGGATCTTGGACGTGCCCGCCCCCGTAATCCTGGCGCCCATCGAATTGAGGCAATTCGCCAAGTCTTCGATTTCCGGCTCGCGAGCCGCGTTTTCAAGGACCGTCACGCCCTGCGCCAGCGTCGCCGTCAGCATGGCATGCTCGGTCGCGCCAACGCTTGGCATGGCAAAATTGATATGCGCGCCTTTCAGGCCGTGAATGGCCGCCGCCTTCACATAGCCCTGCTCAACCCGCAAATCCGCACCCATGGCTTCCAGCGCTTGAAGGTGCAAATCCACAGGTCGCGCGCCGATAGCGCACCCGCCCGGCAGCGATACCGTGGCGTGACCAGACCGCGCGATAAGCGGGCCAAGCACGTTGAAGCTCGCCCGCATCTTGCGGACCTGATCGTAAGGCGCGATCGTGCTTTTCAGCTCGGCGGCGTTCAGATGGCAGGTCGACTCGCCCTTCGGCCAGTACACTTCCACGCCCAGCGTCTCCAGCAGCTGCGCCAGAAAGCGTGTATCAGCGAGGTTTGGCATATTGGTGAGCGTGATCGGCTGATCGGTCAGCAGGCACGCAACCATCAGCTTCAGGGCGGAGTTCTTCGCGCCGGAAACCGGAATGCGGCCGTTCAGCTGAGCGCCGCCCTTGATGTGCAATCTATCCATGACTTGCCCTTATACAGCGCTTCGCGGCTTTGGAAGGGCCTGAATGTGGCATCTGCTGCACAGAGTTTATCCAAATATTACCGGCAGTTGTTTCAGGCCACGCAGGCCGGATCGCGGGATCCATTTCAACCTGTCTGGATCAACGCCCAGCGTCAGACCCGGCCATCCGTCCAGAAGGCAGTCGAACGCAGCCTGCGCCTCGGCGCGCGCCAGATGCAGGCCGAGACAGATATGCGGGCCGCCGCCCCATCCCATGTGCCGGTTCGGGCGGCGCGTCAGGTCTAGCGACACAGGGTCTTCAAAGACGCGGGGATCGAGATTTGCCGCAGCCAGCATCCCCACCAGCCGATCCCCCTGTTTCAAGTGCAGGCCGTGAAATTCCGTGTCTTCCCGTGCGTAGCGCGGCTTGGTCATCTGAACCGGCGCGCAATAGCGGACAAGTTCGTCCACAGCGATGCCGCGCCCATCCTCGTCCATCGCGCGGTAAGCGTCCGCCGCCCCCGGCGTCGTGAGCAACGTATACAGCCCGGTCGAGATGAGATGCTTTGTCGTTTCGTGCCCAGCGATGAAGAGGACGAACACCATCGCGACAAGCTCATCGTCGCTCATGCGCTCGCCATCCGCCTCTGCATGGACCAGTTCCGTCACAAGTCCAGGCCCCGGCTCCCGGCGCACGCGCTCGAATTCGTCTTCCAGCATACGCTGGACCGGGCCGAGCAGGGTCAGTCCACGCAGCACATTGAAGATGTTCGCGGTCGCTGTGAGGCCCTGAAGCAGGGAGTCCAGACGCTCGCGCAGCGCTCCCGAAAAACCCAGCAGGTCATAGATCACGATCAAGGGTAGTTGTCGGCACAGGCCTTCTACCAAATCCGGCTCTCCTGATTTGACCATGTCATGCACCAACCCGTCACAAGCCTCACGAATACGCGGCTTCAGCTCATCAATGGAGACGCGCCGGAAAGGCTGGTCGACCAAGCGCCGGAGCCGTCGATGGTCCGGATCGTCGAGTGACAGCAGATTGTTTGACAGGCGCTTCAGGGATTTCGGCAGGAATTTCATGCCAAAGGGCGAGTCCGCGCCCGCATTGCGCGCGTCCACGGCAAAGCGGTCGGAATCCTTCAGGAATTCCTGGCACTCCGCATGGCCCAGCACCAGCGTGCAGCGGCCCAGAAAGGGCAGTTTCTGAGTGATGAACAAGCTTTCGCCTTGCGCAGGCACGAGGAAATCCTGCGGCGCACGCAGATAGGCCTGCGAGTTGAGCGGAAGGCTCACCCCTTTTCACCGCTGTCTGGCTTTGTCGCCGAGGGCGCCTTCTCCTTGCGAGTCGCGGCCTTGCGCCGGCGCAAATTGGCCCTCAACGCCTCGGCCCGGCGTGCGGCTTTTTCCTGTTCGTTTGGCTTGTCTGTCATGTGAGGTGCTTTTCGCGGCAAAACGGTCTTTTCATGTCTGCCAGCATAAGCTAAAGCCCGCTTTCCATTCCTGCAATGTGCCGCGGTAGCTCAGTGGTAGAGCGCATCATTGGTAATGATGAGGCCGGGAGTTCAATTCTCCCTCGCGGCACCATTGCATCACTCCCCGCAACAGCGGGTTCCATTTGGGCCATTTTCTCTCCTAACTCATTGAAAATATTGAATGGTAACGACAAGGGTGAGGGTTTAAAGCCTTCTCCTTTGCGGTAGCGCAAATGCTCCGAAAACGTCAGTTTCAGCACCAATCTGCGCAGGTCCAGCCGCCCCGATTCCCATAGTAAATACGGGGCTTTCAGGAACTTCAGGGAGAGTTCAAAAACTCTCTCCATAGGTATCAACGGTTTTACGCCTATTCTGGCGTGTTCCAGCGCGATGATCTTCCGGCGCTCTTCGGCATCAATCCGCCGCTCCAGAGCCGAGATAACACGCGCGTTCGAGCTTTCGACAATGCGGTCCACAAGCGCCTGAATTTCCGCCTCAGCCGCGTCCGCCTCTTTCTGATAGGCAAGGACGCGCTCATGCGCCTGCCTGTTCTCACGGTCCCAAAGATCTTTGAACATCGCCTCAGCGAGCCTCAGAAGCCACTGAGTGGGTTGCAGCTCTTTTAGGAGGTCCGTGAACTCAGCTTCCATCTTATCGCGTGAGATCGTCTTGCTGCGCTGATCACAACCTTTCTGCGCACACCAGAAATAGGCATAGGTCTTGGTCTTGCCCTTGCAGTGTCCCGCCGTCATGGGCTTGCCACATGAGGCGCAGCTTACCGCCCCGCGCAGGATAAATTTCTCGGTCGTATCAACGCGCGAGGGCGCATAGACACCGCGCTCAAGAATTTCCAAAATCTTCTGGTGCGTTGTGGGCGAGACAAGCCCTTCATGCTTGCCTGGACGCAACGACACGCCCCAGACTTTGGCATAGACCATCCCCGCATAGACGGGGTTGCTGAGAAGTCGGACGATGGCCTGCGGGCGCACACGCCCTTTGGGAGACTGCGCAGCGAACTCGGGCTGAGATTGAAGGAAGCGCTGAACTTCGACCTGCGAACCAAGGCGGCCTGATGCAAACCCATCCAGAGCGCTTTTCACAATCGGGCCAAGTACAGGATCAGGAACAAGCACTTTCCCGCCAGATTGGGCCTTTTGATAGATGTAGCCCTTAGGCGCGTGAAACACCCAATAGCCTTGCTCTACACGGGCTTTCATTTTCTGGAGAACCTGACGGCGGTTCTGCTCGCGCTCCAACTCCCCTTGAGCCGCAAGCACGGTCTCAACGAATTTGGATTCCGGCGTGTCTTCGAAATTGAAGTTCGGGCATTCGCGGATAGCTCCGCGCATTTCCATCTCACGTTTGAGCTTGAGATAGAATTCCGTATCGCGGCTGTAGCGTTTCAGATCATCAAAGATGACCACGAAATTATCGAACGGATTATCATCGAGAAACTTGAGAAGCGCCACCATGCCGGGGCGTTTCATAAAATCACCATAGCCGCTGATATCGTCAGGAAAGACAGCAACGACCTCATAGCCTTTACTGGCGGCATGCTCGCGGCAAAGATGCTCTTGTGAATCCAGACCGCTTCCTTCCGTACTCTGAGACTTGCTCGAAACACGGCAGTAAATGACAGCCTTTTGTGGTTTGGTTGAATGGTAGTGCGCTCTGGTCATGCCTCGACTCCTTCCTGAGCCGCTTCATCCAAATGAGCAGCGACATCATCAAATTCAGTTATGAGGTGCTTATGCTCAGAGCCTAGCAGAATTGACCGCGACTTTGGGGGCGCCGTGTCCTCAAAATCGACTTTTCCACAGGCTTGCTGAATAGGATGAACACCAAATCCGAGCATGACGAACTCGCTCATGATGTTCCAGATTGCTTGAAGAAGTTCCAGCTTCTGGGCCTCGCTCAAATCGGCGTCAGCCAAGAAGTCTGCATACTTGTCGTAGTCAAATTCAACGCGTTTCGTATCGCTTTGAATTGTCTTATCCGCGCCTACCGCTGCGCGTGTCTTACCCTCTTTGTGCGGAGGTGGGTGAATAGTCTCCTTTGCGTGGTCCTTTGCCATCGTTTTTGTTGTCCTTGTCGTCTAGGGTGATTTCATTCGTTTCGTCCTTTCCTCTTCTTGCGTTGCACTGTGACGGGATCGCCAAGGGCAAAAAGAACATAAAGTGAACATACGCTCACTTTTGAATTTTGGCAAGAAGAATCTAAGTGGCTTTAGGCCCGCTTCTCAGCGGGCCGCCCTATCTCGCGGTTTAGCACGGCGTGCGCCGCGTGAGGGCTTGCGCTCCTCCTTGAAACGCTCGCGCGCAATGTCCTGGCGGGAGCTTTCCTCATCATGCCAGTCTTCGGCAAAATCCCGTTGTTCATCTCTCGTTTCTGACTTTTGTTTTTCTTGAGAATGCGCACGCCTGCGCATCAGCACTTCCCGATGGGTTTCACGGGCAAGCTCGCTGACTTGAAGAAGGTCTTTCGAGTTAAGCGTTGCAGTCTCACGGGGATTGCCATCCTCATCGCGATAGAGCTTGGTGATACGGGTATTAAAAAGCGGGCCGTACTCTCCCTCGCTTCTCCATGTCGCGCTGCGCAACGCGCCATCACGCAAAACAAAATTGGGGGCACTCTCACTGTTCTGAGGGGTGTTTGCTTTGTCTTCTTTCATCATGTCTCCTGATTGAGTGGGTGGGGTTAAAACGGGTCGTGAGAAACAGCCTGCCTGTGATCGCGGTGGCTCTTCTCCGATTGCTGCGCCAAACGAGTGCGGATGAAAGCAATCCTTCGCTCCCGCATGCGCTGCATGTCATAGTCGGTTTGGTATTGGAGGCTTCCGCCTGGTGTAAGCGTTGGAATCGCATCCGGCACGGCGCGAT
Organism: Hyphomonas atlantica corrig.; assembly: GCF_000682715.1. GTDB lineage: Bacteria > Pseudomonadota > Alphaproteobacteria > Caulobacterales > Hyphomonadaceae > Hyphomonas > Hyphomonas atlantica. The sequence continues at coordinate 29,059 of NZ_AWFH01000014.1, forward strand.
GCCTCTCAAGCCGATCCGCTTCAGCAGATGTGACCATTTTCGGGTGGCTCAATTCTATGGCTCCTTGAATGAGGATTAGTCTTCAATGCGGGACCAGAGGCCGTTTGCGTATTGCGGATAGTGAGCAAAACGCTCCGGCACGGGTTCTGTGACGACACGCCGCCAAGCATGGCCCCAGCGGGTCTTAACACGCACGCGGGTCTGCGGAGGGTGATACGGATTGGGGTGATAGCGCCCCGCCATGAAACGCTGCTCGTAATAGGGCTTACGGTTACAAAGCAGTGGCTTGGGAAGATCATCCGTGAAGATATATTGCTGGTCTTTAGGCGTGTTCAGCACTTCATCGGCGGTACGGAGCAAGCGGTGCTGTTTACTCTTTTGCTGCGCTTCCCGCGCATGATGCGCCATACTCATGCCTGCGGCAAAGGGGTCGCCGCCGTTTATCAATGACTGCATCGCCTGATGCTTGGCATGGCGCGCGCGTTGTTGCATCAGCTCATCATCATATTCGAGCGTTTGCGAACCAAGCATGCGTGACACGGCCTGCGCGGTATCGATATCACGAACAGCGAAGTAGCTTTGGATTTGCGCGCTTGAAGTGATGATGTTTTTTGCGCCGCCACCCAAACGATCCATCTGAAAGACGGATTGAAGCACCGCCCACGGACGGATGCCAATCCCTGCGCCGTAAGTGAACAGCTTCTCCACCAGAGGAAAGCCGCCTAGCTGCGCGCACTCATCCAAAATCCATGTCTGGCGCGGGGCTTGCGGCATGCGTGCCTTATAGATCATCCCCGCCACGAACAAGGCTTTGATCACGGGCGCCCACGGCTCGATAAATTCGGCAGGTGGCATGATATAGAGCTGCACCGCTTGCTCGCTGCACAGTTGCTCCATCGAAAAATCAAAAGGCGGAGAAACAGCGTCCATAAGGACGGGATCAGATAGCGGCGATAGTGCCTTGAAGAGTTCCCCCACAATCCCCTGATAGCCTGTGCTTGCGCCATCCACGCGCGCATTGGCAATCTCTTCTTCGATACGCTCGGAGATCGCAAAGCCTGACTGGCTCATCTCGAACGCAAAATCGAGCCATTTCTCGCCGCCCCCTGGAATGAGATTCACGGCATCATAGAGGTGCTTGAAGGTCAAAACGCCATGCAATCGAACCAGTGTCAGGATAATACCTTCGAGAAATTCGCGCGCCCGCCCTTCAAAATAGTCGGCATTCGAACGCACAGAAGGCGGGATAAGATTATGCGCCAATACTTTGACATCTGAGATCAGGCTAGGGCTTCCAATACGCACAAAATCGACAGGGTTGATCCGATGCTGCGGCAAGCCGTGCAAGCCCGCAGGGTTCCAATAGATGCAGTGTTTTTGGTCCACAGTCTGATTTTGACTAATCGCGGCCAGCTCGCCCTTCATATCCAGCACAAGCATCGAAGGCGAGTGGATGCCCGCACACAGATTATAGGAAAGCAAATCACGTAATTTTCCGCCCCGCGCGCCTGCAATCAGAAGCAGCCCACCAGCGCCACTATACCAAATTGGCGCATTGCCCAAGAATCCGATCAGAAGCGAGTGCGGATGTTGCTTGAGCATACCGGCACGGCGGAGATCCTGCTCAATGCTAAAAGCGGCTGAGCCGAAACGTTCGGCTTGGTTGTCTCGTAATTTCATTGTGGTGTCTCCAAAAGAAAAGGGCCGCCAAAATGGCGGCCCTGATGAGTTGAATTGCCCGCTTACGCAGCGGCGAGAATGATCAGAAAGACCACAATGCCGACGGCCCACATCCAACCGTTGTCATTTTTCTTTTTCTTGAACAGGTGGATTGATCGGTCGTGTTCGTATTTAGCCATGATTTACCTCCTTTCTTTTCAGAACATGCGGCTGGCGAGCGCGAGACCGCCCATTACCAACGCGGTTGAAATTGATGCGCGGGAGACGAAGAAAACGAGTGCAGCGCAAACCACGCCCCAAGCGAAAGCCGTTACGTCTTGATATCCGTGGCCGTAATTGTTGGACGTAAAATCCTGCACAATTTCCACGGTTCTCCCGTACAACGGCGGCGCACCAATAAATGTCGCAACCGCCGCAAGCGTATTGGCCAACCCAACAACCGATCCCATAAAGATCGACTGCCCAGCGGCCTTGTGTTTCTCATTTGTGAGCATGGCAGTCCCTTTCGATTGCCGAGCAACTTGGCTCGACGAAAGAGGTATCAGCCGCTAACCCGCGGTCAGGGCGATAAACAAAAAAAGAGCGCCGAAGCGCTCCAATTTGAGGACATTGAATAAGATCGTCTTCGCACTAATTGTCATTGGCCGCGCGGACGCCCCACATCATCGCCTCTTCGGGATGATAGGCTCGCATAATGGTAGCAAGGGTGCGAACCCGTTCCTTGCTTTCTCTGCGCAATCGGGGCCTCACGCCGAGCGGTACTGGTCGGATGTAGTCACGAAACCATTCACGGATATTGGGATGCTCGAAGACTTCCATATCCAGAAAAACTTCATCGCCAGCCTGGTCAGATATCCATCCTCTGTAGTCCCGATACAACCCACACAGATGTTCATGCCATTGGCTAAAGCAAAGGCGGTGCTTGAATGTGTAGACGAGCAGGAAGGCTTTTAAGTCAGCCTGAAAGAATGGACGCCGTAATTCATCATCTCTGAAAATCGGTGAAATTAGACGCTTGCAGTATTGCCTCGAAATACATCCAACACACATGCTCAAATTAGACTCCCACGCTGAGTTTCTTGTTGATCCATAAAATCAAACTCACATGGAGGGCTAAGAAAAAACCATAGGAAGTTTCTTGTCTTTTTAAGGAGATGGCATTGGCTCGCCAGGACGCTCCCAAGATTCAAGAATTTTCGGCCACCAGTCCAAGCGCCCTGTCATGTCGCAGATATCCAACAGAGAATTACTGTTGGCATCAACGACATCAAAGTCATGTCCATCTTGAAGCAAAAGCCATTCGAAAAGCTCTCTATTGCCGCTTCTGATGGATTCTTGCAAAAGACTACCTTGAAAATACGGATCTGCTTTCCTCAAATCATCAGGCAATATTATACTTTTTTGAAATTTCTCATTTTCTCGATTTGATATCATAAGAAATAACTGGCAAAATCTAACGTCCATGCCTCAGTATAACATACCGATCTTTATACGGACTAGTTTATTCTGCCTAGGGAATAAAAATATCCGATTCTGGAAACTGCTGTAATACTCGACTTCTTGCGCTGAAGTCTCTCCGAATTTCGGCTTCGACACGCCGAATCAGAACAGATAATTTTCTATGAGTAAGCATCCCATCGAGTTTCGTGTTTCTATTTTCGAGTGGCAGCTTTTGTGAATTCGAAACAAGTAGTGGGAAGGTGTTATTAATTGCGGTTCCCATGTCAATTTCGGCAGAATGCACGCATACTTTGGCCTCGACGGGGCCAACATGAATAAATTTCATGGGCATGAATTCATTGCATGCAGCATCTGATAATTTTTCAATATACTGTAAGCGCGATTCAAAATCCCTCGGACTCATAAATATCGGAGTTCTTGATATATGGTAATGTGAAGGGGCAACCATCCTAACTTGCTTTATCGCAAAGTAGGGTTCTTGGCTTACCTGATCATCAAGATCAAAAGGCCCCATGGAAACGTCAATATATATAATGAAGCTATTGAGTTCATGATCCGCCAAATTCAACACAATGTGGTTTCTTGTGACGGTCGCAAAACCAGTTAAGTAGAATTTTTGAGTGGCGTCCCAATTTTCATCATAGACAAGAATCCCCCTACATAAAATTACGTTCCAGTCTTCTAAATGAATTAGTTGAATTGCAGATGCGTTCGAACGAATTCCGGAATCGAACAAGAGCCATCCGGATGCAAGTTTCAGCAATTTTTTGCTAGCATGGCTTGTCTGAAAACGTCTGGACTCAGATTTAGCTTGAAAGACGAGTGAGCTATCTAAAACGTACGCCTGCTGTGGAATTGAGAATGATGTTCTAAGAAAATCCAGAATCGCCTTCGATATCCTTCTCTGTGGACGCCTTTTGCCAGCAAGGAAGGTTTTGATTGTTGCTTCCGCAATGTTTGGTGCGCTGGAGGTTTTTGAGTTTGCGCGATATGTATACTTCGAGGCCTTGGATACCAGATGTGCAAGTTCGGAGTCCGTGAGTTTTCCGTAGCGTTTCAAGCCGGCCAAATCCGCAGCTAACAGTTTGTTGCTCAGATCGTAGAGGTCGCTGTTCAGCGTTGCCAAAGACTCTTTGGAAAGCGTGGCCCTGTTTTCTATGTTCATCCATCAACCTCCAATGACCGGAATCGGAGACTATCAGGCCGCCCCACAAAAAAAGAACCTGAATTATCGGTTTTTTTTGAGTGTTGGCGATTAAAAGCTGAAATTGTGGGCGCAAGCAATCATTCGTATTTCGCTTTGAAACATTTGAGCGCCCCTATGTGGCTTCTCAGTAATCTGGACAATTCGCGCACGGCTCGACGTGAAAACGTTCCTTCTTTAGATGCATCCTATAATGCACAGGGCTGTCTTCATTCGGCTCTTTCGTAGCGATGTAGAGCTTTGGTGTTTCCTTGAGTAAAACCGCAACGAATCCACAGGGTCCATGACTACGACGCTGCCGTACTCTCTTTCCCTGCCATCCATCATACCACGGTTTATAAGCCTCGCCAGCAACAAGCGTATACGTCTCAATATGCTGGACCGTGTATCCCGATGTCTCGCTACGAGATTGGTTCTTTTTGTCACTCATCTTGACCTCTAATTTGTCGATAGCGCGTGTCTAACATATCGGAATATCATGGAAGGGGTTTAAGCCGCCATGCGCCACCTTTCATCTTTGCGTGGTCTCCCAGGAAACCGCCCCTTCGTGGCGGCGACGGCCAACCCCGCCAATGTTCTCTCCCGAATAATCTGCCGCTCAAGCTGCGCTACGGCAGCGAGGATATGAAACACGAACTCCCCCATCGGGGTTGAGGTATCCAGCTTTTCGGTCAGGCTCTCGAACTGCGCCCCGCGTTCAGCCAATGTCTCATTGACCTCCACCAAATGTCGGAGCGAGCGGCCCATGCGATCCAGCCGCCAAACGACGAGCTTATCGCCTTCGCCAATCTTGTTCATGATCTCGTCAAATGCAGGGCGTGATGTCTTCGCGCCGGAGAACCCAATGTCACCGAGGATTTCACAGCAACCCGCATCTTTAAGCGCATTGATTTGCAGCTCAGGATTCTGGTCAGCCGTGCTGACGCGGTAATAGCCATATGTCTTTGTCATTTCGGGCGTCCTTGTTTGTCATGTGAAACGACGCCAGCGGCCACCAAAGCAACGCTGGCGACACACCCGAAAAAACGACCGTTTTTGTTGAATTTGCACGGTTACGATTCGCAACGACCCGCACTTGTTGTGAAGTCCAATTAAATCAAAGACTTCTTATTCAATACGGAACGTAACACAAAGTTCAGTTGCCTTGCAAGAAAAACGGTCCTTTTCTGACCGGAATTTGCAAATGATTACAGCGCAGTAGCCCGATGGAATTTGAGGCTATTGCCCATGAAACGAACAGCACAAGCAGGATTACTGGCACTCGCCGCGTCGTCGCTTCCCTTCGCAGCGCATGCCGACGATGCTCCCCCCGCAGCGCCAACAACAGCGGTGGCCGCCACGACCATCAGCTATGTTGAAAACGCAGACAATGCCGCAACCGCGTGGAATGCGATTCATCCGGAGGGTATCGGTGTTGCGGTTTACATGGGAACTGAAACCGACCTCACACCTGAGCAGTTAAGGACAGGTCTCACAAACATTGCGAACAGTGGGGGGATAGAAGATATTGAGTTCTTTTTCGAACAAAATGACGTTCCGCATACTGGCTTTGCTTTGTATTACGATGACGTATTCGAAGGCCCCCTCAACCTTGATGAGATAATTCCCTCAACTCAAAAGGCTGCCCGTTATCTTCAAACCAATCAAGAGCTACTTCAGACTGCAAGCATATCTGAGGTGTCATACGATTAGGTCTGACCTGTCAGTGACATAAAGCTGTTCGCATCAAGCGCCGGAGCCACCTCAAGGTGTTTATCGGTATTGGCATCCATTTCAGCATCCATTTCTGCCGCAACGTCCTCATCGGAGGCATTGTGCTTAGCAAGCCTCACAGCCGCCTGAGATGCGCTTTCACGCGCTGCTGTACGCTCGGCCTCGGTCGCTGCAGGGTCGTTATAGGTCGCTTCCAGCTGCTGCGCTTCGATTTCAGCCTGCCTGATATCCCAACGCGTTTTTGCCCATTCCGCGCGATCTCCGTATTTTGGATGATCCCTATATTCCGGCTTAATATTTCCGTTCTCATCAATCATCTCATCGATGAGCGCTTGTTCTACGCGTTCACGATAATCCTCCAGGCTTTCACCATCCATGCGTTGCGGGATTTCGTCTTCATCCAGAATCTCAAGAGCGAGATCTTCGCGCCAACTATCCCCGTACTTTTCTTCAAAGCCTTTTTCCATTTCATCAGCCTGAGCCTCCATTCGCTCGATAGCGTCCTTCAATTGGCTCAATGTGATGAGGAACATATGATTATCAGTTGCCCGCTTGGCCTCTGATGCCTGCACCTGCGCGGCTAACGCTGCTGCGTCCACGCCGTTCACACGGATACTCATCTGTGACGGATCAATAATCCCCGCCCAGACCTGACGCACAAGGTTTGTTTGGAAGAGCTGGCTTTCGCCGCCATGCGCCACCGCAAATGCATTCACAAGCGTTTCTAACGGTGGCGGTGCCATCGCTCCAATTATCGGCTCCGCGATCGACGCGCCTACGGCCTTAAATTCCTCTATTTTGCTTTCCGGCGTTGCCATCCCACACATATCTCCCCATGCCTGCCTCTTATCGGGCTTGTCGGCTTTTTAAGCGGCTTTTCACGCGCTCGATTGTATAATTTTCAAGTAAAAGCGAACTTTGATGCACAGCACCATTTCGCTTTCCTAGTCAGTATAGGGAGTATTTTTTAGTAATATGTAAATATTTCGTTGGATTTATTTCAACTTTTATCTATTTACACATCATTGGCATCCGGCAGATCGGCGTAAGCATTAAGCACCCACTCCAGATGCTCTTTCTCCGCAGCCAATGTATTGCCCAGGAACCAATCCCGAACCTGTTTTGAGGTTAGATCCGGCGGGGGCCGCGTTGCCGATGCCAGAAGCCGCCTTGGTGAGAGAAGCGTGCGTTTTCGCTCTTCATGCAGACGGTTATAAAGTTCGTCGGAAATCACGATATAGCCGAGCCGCTTTAAGCTCTCCCCGAGACGATAGCGTTTCATGCGCGCTCTGGGTTTAGCAGGGCCTACATCATTGAGGGCGAGGTCGGGAACCGCTCTCGTATCATCCATATTCGTCAGGGCCGCTTTCTTTTGCGCGCCGGCCGGCTTGGCAATCGGCGGCATGGAACGCACCACCTCCACGCTTTGCGATTCCACGGGCGTTACAGACGGGGTAGATTTGATCGCATCCGGTATTGTTCCCAGATATTCTATCACCGACAACCATTCATCCTCGGGAACCGTGTCTACCGTGCCACGCTTCCATCGCGTAAGGCGATGCGCAAGGGCTTTGCGGTCCCGCTCATGCTTAAGCCGTTTGACAAGATCAGAAATTACAATCTGTGTGCGCTGAAGTTCGGCAATGAGCTGTACCCGCATATCCTCATTGAAAGAGATACGCCTGGATGCCTTGCTGTATGTCGATTTCGGAACATGAGCAGGTCTATCGGGCAGCGCAGACAGAATCGACAGCAGAGCTTCAAACGCGTTGGAGGAAATTTGAGAGCTTTGCTCTTGTATAAGCGCCCTGACCGTTTCCGCTTCTACATGTTTGCGATATTTGCGGGCCACCATATGCCCGAATTCCCGAAGGGTCAGCCCTGTTCGTTTTAGCTCTTTGCTGAGTTTCCGTCTCATCCGGTGATGATAACTGATTGAGGGGAGAGACTTCCATCATGCGCGCAAAGGCATCCACAGAAGCACGAAATTCTTTCCAACAGCGCATGAGATATGGTGGGATGAACTGGTAATTATCTTACGGCCAAGGAGGGCCGGAAATGAGCATGAGCGAAGAGAACAGCGCTATCAGCGAGCAGCAAAAAAAGCGGACTGCCGAGTTAGAAGCATTGCGGGCGCGACTCATCGCAGCCGAGGAAAGCGGGTTTTCTAAAAGGACGCCGGAAGAGATCAGACAGGCTGCAAAAGCAAAACTGAAATCGAATGACGATCTATAGTCTGAGAATATCGGTATTGAAGGCGAAGTCATAAGCGGTTCGGTGCGTGGGACAGGGTTCAGAGTTCAAATTGGTAGTACAATGCACGGGGTTGGCATTTGCGTGATGCGCAAGGTGTAGTCTGGTAATACCAGACACCTTGGCAAGGGAACCCGCTGCGCGTTCCCGTTGCATCCCTCCGGCCCTGGCTCTTCCTGGGGACAAACCCATCCAGAGCCATCAGAACGTATCGCCGTTCAATCACTCGTCAGGGCATTTGGCCCCCGACACCCGCCATTCAGGAGAGCCTTCGTGCTACCCCTAAAGACCCCATGACAAACGCTTTCGTCGTTTGATCCCGAGCAGGAGACTTCGCTCTCCCTGCACCCATCGACCAAGGAGCCTTCAAGCCCCTTTGGAAACCCTGACCATTTCATGGAGACGCTTTCAGCGCGACAATTTTATTGAGACCAACCCTGCGCGAATTGGATACCGATCAGGTCTTTCGTGACCCGATACCCAACAGAATTTCTATTGCACATCGGTTTGAAGCAATTACACAACGCAAGCGACAAAGGCCTATAAGGTCGACTTCTTGTTGCGTACGGGTGGCTTGCCTTTCCGCCTCTTTATGTCCTTCGCAGCTGCTTTTACTCGCTTGGCTTTGGTGCTGAACGCAATACTAATCACATGTTCCATAATCTCGAAAGCGTTCAGCAAATCACTACGATCTACGCTCACCGCACTCTCGTGACTTCCGTGATTTCCAAGAAAGCGAATTGAATGTAGTAGATCGGCGATTTCGGCATACTGGGGTCCAAGCAATCCGATACGCTCGTTCAACATCAGCGGCCTACGCTTACTCTTTTGGATTTTTGTGCGGTTAACTTTCAGCGCAGTTAGAACCCGCTCAGCGGCAAGACGAAGCTTGTTTGCACTCGAAGACGTATCGATCCAAATCAACGATGAGGCCCTCTGGATTTCTTCAAAAACATCCGTTGGCGTTTCTTCTACGAGCGCAATGAGAGATGGGCTTGGGTGGATAAATTCCGGGTAGAATATTTCCACGACCTCCATCGTTGTTTGGCCATCATAGTCATATCCGTAATCAAGATCACATTTCACAGTGCCGACGACTACAGCTCTCTCACCGCACTGAGCATCAGAACACCTCAAATGTGCTGAGTATCTCTTCTCGATCCAGTCTGGCTCCCATGCCTCGTGTGAATGTGCTGTAGATGACCAACCTGTTTCTTCATTTACAAGGCTGCCTTCTACAAGCTGAAGTTGACCAATAGCGCATCGCGGGCAAGGCCAACTTGGTACGGTTGTGTAGCGCTCGGCCCAAAGGGATCGATCAAACATCACTCTTTATCCGCCTTGCCGTTTGGAAAGAGGATGCTGAAAAAGCTGCGCTGCGGCTTAAGTTTGAGCGTATCGCCAGGATGAATCGTATTTGCAACGCGCCGCTCCCCTCCATTGGGCGTAATAACGGTTAAGTCCGGACTTTTGATTATAGCTTGATGAATATCATCCGAATGTGCGGGCGTGTGATTGTAGATATCCTGATAGAAGTCTTCGACTTGGATAGCGTCCCCTGAATTGGCCAGACGCCTTGGAATATCATCATAAAGTTGCTCGGTTGCGCGTTTGCGATCCTCATCTTTGAAAAGGTACAAGGTCGCATCCTCATTCGGATCATAATGCAGCATATCCAAGCCGGCACGTCCGAAGTGGGCCTGCGCACTGCTGTTTCTATGAAGGATGTTATTGTAGACTTGTCGCGCTCGGGTTTTCTTCGCGAAATGAATGAGCCAGTAACGCCACCCAGTGGGGTTGTTAATCGAAAAGGGACTGACATAGACTCCAAAGCGCGACATTGCATTGTAAACGGTACGTTCTGCAGCACCTAACCATGCTTGATTAGTCATGCACTCTTCCACGTTGTCTATGGAAGGTACGCTAACGCCAAATCGTTCTAGCCGCCTTTGCAAAGCGTCCTGATCTGTTTTTGGAAGATAGGTAAGAAGCGCCTGTATCATGAACGTTAGAATAATTTCTGGCGCAGCAAAAGAAGTCAGAATGTCTGAAATTGTATCAAGCTCAACGAGACTATGTCCGCACTGATCCAAATTAAAGAAAACAGAGTTCTTATAACCACGATTTTCAATCGTGGCCTTGATGCTCGGATATGCTACCTCGAACTCCTGGCTCAGATAAAATACCTCAATATTGAGCTTGTCGGCTTGTTCCCTGATTTCACCGAGCTGTCCGGCAATGTTTTCCTTACAAAGATCAACAACGCCGGGAGTCGCGTCATTTAGGATTAGAAGAACATCGATTTGGATAGCTCTTAAGCCTTGCGCCGCTCGTTCAATATTTAGGGAATTGGACACAGCGTAGAGGGTTTCCAGAAAAATGAGAGGTGAGCCAGGCGCGCCGCATCGATATTTCCCTGCACCGCAGAAACCATCCACGATTGCCATCCGAAATCGCTCTTGGTTCGGATTTTGACAGCGAATGCGCAGGTAGTCAGAGAAATACTCTCTGAGTACTTTGTGTTTACGCTTGGAGTGTTCATCAAGCTCAGCGCCATCTTCCCACTCGTATACTTTTGCAACCACTCGCCCCTCAATCCTGTTATGATGTTGCTACGAGGACCGCCGTGGGCATCTCATCCCACGTCCTACCACGATAAGAACGTCCATTTGCTTTCTTGGAGCGTTTTTTGTTATCAGCCCCCCAAGTACCCCATTGTTTAAAAAAGAATGCCGTTTTCGCATCGCGGCATTGCTCATAAATCTCATCGATCCATTCAGTTTTGATTGGGCGGGCAGCATGACCACTTTCTCCACCGACAATCGCCCAATCAATACTGCTCAGATTAACTTTGCCTACTGAACCAATCAGCGGCTCAAAAGATATAAATCGTATAGCTGCGGGAACTTCCCGCAGGTAATCAACTCGTTCGACAACCTCTTTATTCTCAACACTTGTCCCCAACCAGACATTCGGTAAGGATGGGCGATCCCAGTCAGAGAGTATCGCGGCCATGCGGTCAGGTCTCTTAGTGAGAATCTGGTAGTGATGGCGAGGTGTATCTTCCATCACATCCCAAACTTTCCGAATAAAATCTTCGCTCACTTCAGGATGAAACAAATCACTCATCGAATTTACGAAGATTTTTCTTGGCTTTCTCCAACGTCTCGGAATTTGGAGAGCGCTATGATCTTCGCGAACCACACCATTCCATACAGTGCGTTTACCGCTCTTTCGCGTCAGGCCTTCATATTTTGAGACACCCATTGCCTCCAGACGCTTCGCCATCTGCATAGCGTAACAGTGCGTGCAACCACTAGACATGATCGAACAGCCTGCAACTGGGTTCCAAGTCGAGTCTGTCCATTCAATTTGCGATTCCGCCATGCTGACCTCCCAACAAAGCCCTTAGCATCTTCTCTTTCCGTTAACATTTCTGTAACCACGACCAAACGTTCACTATTTGTACCAGCTTGCTTCTCTCATTGCAATTCGATAATTTTCTTTCCGGACCTGTCCTCACTGCACTTCCTAAAAATAGACGAACCCCGAGGCTCGGCGCTAAGCGCCTACGCCCACCGTTGGTTTTGTACTCTGCTTGGATACCCGATGTTCGCCACAAGCCAAGGTTTCATGTCCAACCCATCCTCAAAGGAGAAAAATGTGCGTATAGAGACCTTGTGCGCTCACTTGTCGAAGCATCGCCATCTGAGTAGTTTGTGAAATTGCATGGTGAAAAGTCATTGACTACGTCAACATCGAGGTCGTTGATCCATCTACCATTCCATCAACCATTGTCGTTGTTACAATCACCACACCCGACAAATTCCAGTAGCGGGTCGTAATCGTGACCATCGGCAGCGCGGAGCGCCGCGATATAGGCGTCCCGTCTTTCGTTGTTGTTGGTCAGGTCTGCACCGTTTTCCCAATCTATCGGCGCATGCTCAAAACACTCCGTTAGATAGGTATCTGCCGCTATCCGTGCATGGCGTCCATTTCCGTTTGCAAATGGATGAATCTGCACAAGGCGGTGATGGAAACGCGCCGCCGCTTCCAGAGGCGGATAGGTGGTGTTCTCGACCCAGAATTTAGCATCGCCCAGGAGGTGGCGAATACTCACCCCGATCATCATCGGATCAATGCCGATATTCTTCTCCCGCAAGCGGTATGTTCCCGCCCATCCCCAAACATCGCCAAAGAGCCGCCTGTGAAGCTCGCGCAAAAAATCATCCGTGAGGATATCGGTTTTGCGGCGGCGTCCAAGCCACAACAGGCCGGCTTGAATATTGGCCTGCTCTAACTCATCCAATTCGCCGCGCGTTGTGATGTGATCGAACTTCAATCCCTCCAATTCGTCAGGATCAAGCGGTGTTGCGCCATCGGGTTCGCCGAGTATTCCGTTCATTCCGCCTCCCAGAAGTTGGAAGGCGGATTCTGGATCAGCTCTCTGGTCAAACGCTCAATCTCGGCCTTGTTCTGCTCATCTCTCAAGGATTGTTTTTCCAGGGCCATGTGCGTTGCCGCGCGCTTCACAAGCGCAGTGGCTCTCTTGCGGGCCTGCGCCTCGATAACATCCTTAAGATCACCGCTTTCCGGTATGATCGCATAGACAAAACGGCAGCCAAGACCTTCAGCCATCTCATGCATCGAGCGCAGCGTCACGCCGCCCTCAATTTCGGACTTCTCTGCCTGAGAGATGCGTCCGCGTGAGAGGGACAAGCGTTTGCCGAGCTGCGCGCCGGACATGCCCAATGCTTTCCTCACAAAGGAAATCCACCCCTCTTTCGGGGTATGAAGCTGCCCCACAGGCGCAGCAGCCGTCTCATTGATCCGGCTCAGCATTTGCTTTCTGGCGATGTCTTTTACACTCATAGCGTTCACATTTATGGCTGTAGATCATACACAATTGTTCGTATATTTATAGACAAGTCAACCTTATTTGTCAATCTATTTATAGACACACACGGCCATTATGTCTTTATATATGTAAACAAAAAAGCGGCTCGCAAGATCGCACTTGCAAAGATCAGTCACGATTAGATCATCCTGGCGCGCCTTCCAGCCCGGGTTGTCGTGAACCAAGCCCGCAAGGGTCTTGGCCATTGGGCGTCCATCCCTCGCGCAAGGGCTTAGGGCGCTGCCCTCGCCGCACTTCGCAAAAAATAGACGGTCTCCCGAGGCTCAGGGCAAAGCCCTTGCGCCCGCCGTCGATTTTCCACTCCGCTTGGACACCCGCTGTTCGCCACGAGGCGTCGGTTGCATGTGCAACCCATACCCTACGGGAGATCAGTGAAATGAAAGACCAAACACATGAAATCAGAATCTATGTCGCCTGCTTAGCCAGCTACAATAACGGACACCTGCACGGGCGCTGGATCTACGCCAACCAAAGCGCCGCAGCAATCTGGGCGCTCGTCTCAGACATGCTCAAAGACTCACCGATTGAAGAGGCGGAAGAGTGGGCAATTCACGGTGCGACCAGAAAGTCGCATCTGTTGAGTG
>NZ_AWFH01000015.1 GCF_000682715.1 Hyphomonas atlantica corrig.
GATCTGTCTCATGGTCGCTGACGGGGAACAATTTGTGCGAACAGACCGCTCTTAAGTCTCTGGCAATCGCCGTGGTTAGAGCGCGAATGCCTTTGTACCCATCCAGACGGCCATGGCCACCATCATCAAATTTTCGGTCAAGGACACAAAGCCAAGCGGCACGTTGCTGTCGCCGCCGACGCAGGCGCATTTCAAGTCGCGCTTGTCTATATAGACCGCTTTATAGACTGAAACGGCACCGATAAGACCGATGAACAGAGCGGTTGGTGCTGCGATCCAGGTCAACGCGCCTGCGATCATTAAGATGCCCGCGCCCGTTTCAGCGAACGGATAGACGTATGCATATCGCACGTAACGTTGGGCCAAGAGGTCGTAACCGAGAAATTGGCTTGAGAAGCTTGATAGGTCGCGCAGTTTCTGAACACCCAGAATACACATGCTGACAGCAATAAAGAGCTCAATGGCGCGTATGCTGAGCAGTGTTCCAGATGAGGCCCAGCTAATTGCAAGCGCCATCAATGCCGCAACGGCGAAGATCGCGATAACTGGCGTGTAAGTTAACTGACCAGCCTTTTTAACTGGCTTTCCGAAATGAGCTTTCAAATCGTCGTAGCCACCGATCCGGTCCTCGCCAATGAAAGTCTGCGGTGTTGTTTGGACATCATGCTTAGCCTTAAATGCGTTGGTTTCATCCCGGTTTTTCAGGTGATGGTCCTGTACCACATAACCCTTGCGCTCCAGCAAAGCTTTAGCCTTCAAGCCATAGGGGCAGACATGATCTTCAGTCACCATACGAAAGAGTTGCGCGGACTTTCGCCCGGTATCGTTGCTTGGCTTTGCCAGGCTGCTCATATCATGTCTCCTATAACATATACCCCGTATGGGTATATAGCTATGCTCCCTGACGCGTCAATAGAGTCTGAGATTGAATTTGGCTGGAACCGAATGTCTCCTCAGGTGTTTGCTTTAGAGTTCAACGCAAATTCGGAGGGTTAGTTCCATGTCAGCCTATTGGAAATTTGGTGCAATGATCGCGACTTCAACAGCGGTGATGCTGCTGCTCATGTACTTCAACACATTCACATGGGCGCACCTTACATGGAGCGAGACCCGATTTTACATGGCTTTTGTGATGGGCGCAGCGATGGCCATTATCATGCTCAGCTTTATGCTTGGTATGTATAAGGACAGGCGTATCAACCTGGGGATATATGTCGGTGCCAGTCTTATGTTTGTGGTCGCCCTCTGGCTGGTTCGCAGTCAGTCGACGGTAGAGGATCGCTCCTGGATGAGCGCTATGATACCGCATCATTCGATTGCCATCTTGACCAGCGAGCGGGCTGACATCTCAGATCCAAGGGTGCGTGAATTGGCTGACGACATTATCAAAGCGCAGCGGCGCGAAATTAAGGAAATGAAATGGTTGATCGATGATATTACAACTAACGGACTTGCGCTGTCAGAGGAGGCCGCCAAAGCACGTCCGGTACCGGCATTTGAAGGTGAACTTAATCCGTAGAGAAATTTTGAAATCACCTGTCCCGATCATGACGAAGACTTACGCTGCCGGCTCCAGGCGAGTAATGAACGTCGCATTTTGATAATCAGCAGAATGAACCCTGAGAGAGCTACAAACATCGCTGCGCCCGCAGCTGTGATCAGAAGAGGATGATTGAAATCATCTCCGTCGTCATAGTCCATGATATGAAGCTTCCAAAAGAAGTCGTAGAAGCGCCAGGTAGACGAGCGGCGCGCGCGAACCTCTGCACGTCCCGGATCAACGTATAGAGTCGTACTGTCGCGATCGGCAAATACGACTTGCCAAACTGGGCCCGGCCTACCGTATTCCGATGGCGGGTCGGTCAGAAGGGTTACGTCGCTAAGTGTTGCGTCTCCAGAATAATCCGCCTGAGCGATTTGAGTTGCCAGCAACTCGCTCGCCGGTGAAAGAACAGCGCCGGTCCTGGCGTCAACTGTGAAGGAAATACCGTCCGGGCTTTTCAGATGCCAAACCGGCTCACCCAGCACAGTTCCTGTTGAAGCTTCGGCGACTTGATTAATCTGAGCGGCCTGCGCTGCCTTCCGCAGAGTTATAATATCAGTAGGTGAAACGCTCGTCGCTGTTTGCGTCGCAATTTTATGTTCACCCCGGACCTGCTCGATTGGGATGACGCTCATGACGACGCCTCCGGCGACCCAGAGCACGATCTGCAGGCCGACAATCAGCGCCACCCATTTGTGAATACGCACTGCCCATCTCAGAACCGCCATGTCCAACCCTCCCGTTAGGGCGGCGCTTTCACGGGCGCCGCCCAGTCGTGTTACTCGTGACCGGAATGGTCCATCATGCCTGCGAGACATTCATCGCCCGCCGCGCCGGTGTCACAGATTGCGGTGATCCTGTAAGAGCCGTCACGGCCTTTCTTGACCATAAAGCTGACGGTGTCGCCGTCTTCGAATCCGGAAAGGTCGACATCACCCGCGATGTCGAACCCCATGGTCATGGCGCCCATGCCGATGCCATCAATCGGGCCATGATCGATCGTCAAAAAGTCGCCCTGGGCACCAACGGATTTGATGACGCCGGTGGCGTGACCAGTATCGCTCGATCCCATGTCGTGGTCGGAATGATCCATCATCTCGCCGTCGGCCATCTCCATCTCCATTGGGGGCTCTGTTTGGGAAGCTGTATCGGATGCCGGCGCGTCATTGTCGGTTTGACCGCATGCGGCGAGGGTCAGCGCTGCGGCGCTAACTGTAAGTAAGGTATAGAGTTTCATTAGGCTTGGTCTCCTTCAGGTAAGACGGGAATGGCGCGCGCTTCTTTGGAAGCGTTTCCGGCGCGCGCGGAAAGGCTGCGTCCGACCCAGATATAGTAGACCGCAGGGATCACGATCAGAGTCAGCAAAAGGGTAGAGGTCATGCCGCCCAGCATGGGCAAAGCGATCCGCCGCATCACGTCGGACCCCAGTCCCTCGGTAATGAAGATCGGCGCAAGACCGGCAAAAATAGTGGTCACCGTCATCAGTTTTGGCCGCACGCGCATGGCAGCGCCTGCGCTGACCGCATCGAATAATTCTGCCCTGGTCTTCGGCTGCGTTTCACGCACCTGAGCATCAATGTAGAGGAGCATGACCACAGCGGTTTCGACGGCGATGCCACCAAGTGCGATGAAGCCGACAGCAACGGCCACTGACAGATTGTAACCTGCGAGCCACACGGCCCAGAGCCCTCCAATCAGGCCGAATGGCAGTGACAGCATGATGATGGCGGTGCGATCGAGCCGCCCAAAATGCAGCATGAGCAGAAGGAAGATGAGTGCAATCGCAGCCGGAATGGCGACGCGAAGACGCGCGCCTGCCTCTTGCATCTGCTCATATTGCCCAGAAAACGATACGGCATAACCAGGCGGTAGATCGACACCGTCTGCGACGGTTCTTTGCGCCTCAGCGACATACCCGCCAATATCACGGCCCGCAATATCGACAAAAACCCAGCCCGTCAGACGAGCATTCTCAGAACGGATCATGGGAGGTCCCTCCGTAAAGGTAATGCTCGCAAGCTCGCCGAGTGGAATGTGCGCGCCGGTAGGGGTCGGAACGAGGATATCTTCCAGGTCTTCGCTGGATTCGCGGAACGGGCGATCATATCGGAGCATGATGTCATATCGCTCCCGGCCCTCGACGCTTTCGGCGAGGCGCATACCGCCAAGGGCCGTTTGCACAACAGATTGGAAAACGCCCATATCGATATTGCGCCGAGCGAGTTCGCCGCGATCGGGCATGATTTCAAGATACTTGCCGCCAAGAACCCGGTCTGCGAACGCAGATCGCGTGCCCGGAACGTCGGCAATGGCAGTCTCGATATCGCGCGCGATCCGCTCGATTTCGACAAGATTGTCACCGGTCACTTTCACGCCAATAGGGGTCCGCACGCCGGTCGAGACCATGTCCATTCGGATCTTGATCGGATACCCCCAGGAATTCACCAAACCCGGCATTTGCAGTTTTGAGTTTAGCTCTTCAATGATCCGATCAGCGGTCATGCCGGAACGCCATTGATCCTTGGGCTTAAGCTTGATCCAGGTCTCAATCATCGTCAGCGGGGCCGGGTCGGTGGCTGTGTCGGCGCGGCCCGCTTTCCCGAACACACGCTCCACTTCCGGCACGGTCATCATTACCCGGTTCGTCTGTCCGAGGATTTCGCGCATCTTGGTGGACGATACCCCAGGCAGCGTCGTTGGCATGTATAACAGTTCGCCCTCATAAAGCGCCGGCATGAATTCCGAGCCGAGACGCTGGATCGGAACGATGACACTTGCGGTGAGGGCGAGCGCTAATGCAACCGTGATCCATTTGAAGCGAAGCGCGGCGTGAATAATCGGTTTGTAAACCCAAACAAAAAAGGCGTTGACCGGATTCTCCTGTTCGCGGCGCATTCGCCCGCGCATCAGATAAAGCATCAGAACGGGCACCAGCGTAACGGACAGGATCGCGGCGAACGCCATCGCATAGGTCTTGGTGAAGGCCAGGGGGGAAAACAGCCGGAAGCTCTCACCGGTCAGGGCGAAGACGGGCAAGAAAGACACTGTGATAATCAAGAGCGAGAAGAAGATCCCCGGGCCGACTTCCTGGGCCGCTGCGATCACGGTTTGGCGATGCAATTTGGCATCTGGCTTTTCATCGAGTTCTGAGAGCTTTCGGCTCGCATTCTCAACCAGGACAATCGAGGCATCCACCATCGCGCCGATCGCAATTGCAATGCCGCCAAGGGACATGATGTTTGCGGTCACGCCCTGAAAGGACATGATCAAGAATGCGCCCAGGACACCGAGTGGCAAAGTGATGATCGCGACAAAAGACGAGCGCACATGCAGGAGAAAGATGAGGATGACGAGCGCGACCGCGATCCCTTCTTCAATCAATTTGTGTTGAAGATATTCCACCGCTCCTTCGATCAGGGGCGCGCGGTCATAGACCGTGACGATCTCCACCCCGTCCGGGAGGCCGCGTTGAAGATCCGCAAGCTTGGTTTTGACGCGCTCAATAACCTGTAAGGCGTTCTCGCCATCTCTCATGATGACGATACCGGCAACTGTTTCGCCTTCGCCGTTCAGCTCGACAATACCGCGCCGGAGCGCCGGACCTTCTATGATGCGCGCCACGTCAGACAGAAGAACCGGCGTTCCGTCGAGGGCATAAACAACCACATTTCCAAGATCGGCCTTGTCATCAACATAGCCCGATGAGCGAATGACGAACTCGCTTTCGCCTTGCTCCAGAACGCGTCCGCCGACTTCGCTGGAGGCGGCTTTGACAGCCTCACTGATACGGCGAAGCGGCACATCGTAGGCGCGTAGCCGGTTGGGGTCGATCAGGACCTGATATTCCCGCACAAATCCGCCAACCGAGGCGACCTCGGATACACCTTCAACTCCTGCCAGCTCCAGTTTCAGAAACCAGTCCTGCAAGGATCGCAGCTGCGCCAGATCGGTGCCACCGGTCTTGTCGACCAGTGCGTATTGATAGACCCAGCCAACGCCCGTGGCGTCCGGACCTATTTGCGGCACCGCGCCTGGCGGAAGCTCTGAGCCAAGCCGCGAAAGCGCTTCGACGACCCGTGAGCGGGCCCAATACAGATCCACATCATCTTCGAAAATGACATAGACAAAGCTGGTGCCAAACATGGATGCGCCGCGCACATCCTTTGTTTTTGGAAGACCGAGCATGTTGGTTGAGAGTGGGTAGGTGACCAGGTCTTCAACGATTTGCGGGCTTTGGCCTGGAAAGTCTGTTCGGATGATAATTTGGGTATCGGTTAAATCAGGGACCGCGTCGAGCGGCGTCCGATCGAGCGCCAGCCAGCCAGAGATGGCCAGCGCCGCGGCCAGTGTCAGCACGATCAGCTGATTTGAAATCGACCAAGAAATGAGCTTCGCGATCCCAGATTTGGAGGGATCACGTCCGGCAAGATCGTCACTGTGGGGGTCTGACATGGCGTGCTCCTACCGATGACCAGCATGCGGATCGATAGGGCCGCGCTCGGTGTCGGGCACTTCAATCCCCGCCATGGGGTCGGGCCAATCAACGGTCTCGGCAGCGCCGTTTCCGTACGGATTGCGGGCCGCGCCGCCTTCCTGCACCCAGAGGCGATCTGTGTCGGTCTCGCGGTAAAGCACCAGGCCAGCTGTTTGATAGTGAACGGGCGCGCCCTCCAGCAACCAAGGTTCAAGCGCCGTCATCAAGTCTGCCAGCGTTGCGGCTAGCGCATCGCCTTCACGGGCGGCTTTCGCGGCCCGCAGAGCTGTTTCTGCCGGCTCCAGAATGCCGACCAGCTTGGTGTCAGCAAATCGTGTACGCAGTGTTTCACCCAGCCCGAGGGCCGGATCCACGAAGTAGGGATCGATCTTGTAGCGATCGGTCAGCGCTTCGTGAAAATAGAGCG
The DNA here is from genome assembly GCF_000682715.1 of Hyphomonas atlantica corrig. Taxonomy (GTDB): domain Bacteria; phylum Pseudomonadota; class Alphaproteobacteria; order Caulobacterales; family Hyphomonadaceae; genus Hyphomonas; species Hyphomonas atlantica. The sequence continues at coordinate 6,445 of NZ_AWFH01000015.1, forward strand.
CCATGTCAGTAAAGTGATCGATCTCTGCGAGCGTGGTGGCATCCACCGGAAGCTGTGAGAGCGGCGTATCCGGCCCGGCGGCAAAAGCGGGCGGCGCTTGAAGTTTGGAAAATCCTTCGCGTAAATTGACTTCGCTATCGAGCATGAACTGTCCGCTGGCGACGACTTGTTCCCCTGGAACCAATCCCGACAGAATTTCGGTGAGGCCATTTGCTGAGACGCCGGTGCGTACGGCGCGCCCGGCAAACCTGCCATCGCCGAGGGCCATAATGACATGGGCTCCGCGGCTATCGCGCAAGATCGCTTCGGTCGGGACCGCCAGGCGCGTCTCGCCGCCAAGGTCGAACCGGATGTCAGCATATGCGCCCGGGCGCAGATAGCCTTGTGAATTATCGATCTCGATACGGACATCGCCGGTTCGCGTTTGCGAGTTAATGGTTGGATAAATATAATCCACCCGGCCCGTTGCCGCCGCATCAGGCGCGCTCGGAAAGTCGAGCGAGACGGGCATGCCCGTATCGATGAATGCCAAATCCTGCTCGGGAATGGACGCAATGACCCAGACATCAGCATAGGACTGAAGCTGCAGAATTGGCGTACCGGGCTTAACGTAATCGCCTTCGCGCACCTGAAGCTTATCGACTGTGCCGCCAGCTTCGGCATAGACCGGGACACGCTCAAGCACTTCGCGGGTTTCGGAAAGACGGCTAATCGCGGCATTCTGCATGCCGATCGATCGCAGACGCTGACGGACGGCTGCGATCCGGTTTTCATTTCCGATGGCTAGCGAGGCGACATAGTCTTTTTGGGCAGCGATCAGTTCTGGGCTGTAAACGCGGTAGAGCAGGGCGCCAGGGCGAACCGTATCGCCTTCAGCGCGAACGGTGAGATTTTCAATCCAACCTTCGAGACGGGACGCAGATACAGCTTCCAGCCGTTCATCCGCTTCCACGGTCCCAAACGCGCGCACGGTTTGTCCGAAGGACGCCGTTTCCGCCACCGCCACCCGAACGCCCATTGTTTGGATCATTTCCGGAGCGACGACGATGGAGCCATCGCCGGTCGCGGCGCCGTCGCTTGCAACAGGGACGAGATCCATGCCGCAAATTGGACATGAGCCGTCGGGGTCGGTTGAGATGTAATGGGGGTGCATCGGGCAGGTATATTGCTGCGCCTGTCCGGGCTGGCTGTCGGCTTGCGCCATTGCGGTTTGGCTGATGGGAAGCGCCTGCTCGCCGCTGCAGGCGGAGAGCAGGAGACCGAGCGCGGATGCGCCAAGGAGAAGTGTCTGTTTCATCGGGTCACCAATAGAGCGTTCATCCGCGCGATCGCATTGTCGCGGCGGGATTGTTCAAGCGCGATCTGCGCGCGAAGGGCGATGGTGGCGATTTCGCCATCAATGATTGGAGAGTAGTCGCCAATGCCGGACTCATATGTGGTCAGTTGCGCGGCGACCTGGTCGGCGATCGCGTCAATTTTCTGTTGGAAAACTGCAATACTCTCATCAGCCGCGCGGCGCGTTGCATCGAAAGCGGCATATTGCGCTGAGGCCGTTCTTGCGGCGGCCATGTAGCGCGCGCGAGCCGCCTCTCGGTCGGCCTTTGCCGCGCGTAGCGCAGGGGCCTGCCGGCTTTCGGCCCAGAGCGGGATCGTGAATGTTACCGCCCCGGACACCCAATCGTCACCTGCAAAGGTCGACCCCGGTGCGCCGCTGCCTTGATCGCGTTGCTGATAAGTCAGCTGCGCGCCCCAATTGGGCTGGTAGTCAGCTTCCGCCTGGTCAACGCCCGCGTCGGCGACATCGATCGCCTTGTCGGCGACGCGGACAAGGTGGAAGGCTTGAGCGTCTCCGTTCCAGTCCAGGACCGTGAGCGCCGGAGCAGGCGTTGCCGGGACCAAACCCACGAGGTCGATCAGCTGAGCGTCGACCTGGCTTAGCTGCCCCTCCAGCTCGGCCAGGGTTCGGGCAACCTCAGCCCTTTCGACATCAATCTCAGCCAGCCGAAAAACAACCGGTCGCCCAGAATCGATCTCTGTTTGGACGATCTCTTCGAGTTCCGCATATTTGGCATCACGTTCTTCCGCCAGGATACGTTGAGCTTCAATCCGCCGTTTCTCGATCAGCGCAATCTGCAATGCAGCGCGCAACTCAGCGAATCGCATATCTGTCGCGGCATCATTCTGGACGGCCCGGCGCAGAGCCTCTGCGGATCGGGCCTCTCGGCCCGCCCTGTTTGGAATCTGCTGGCGAATGCCGATCGCCTTATTTGTCGGCAAAAATGTATCGAAAGAGGGATCAAAGATTGGGAAGTTATTGATCCCAAGCGAGACCACTGGATCAGGCAGGCCTGTCGCGGCTTGGGCGCGTTCGCGCGCAGCATCTGAACCATAGCGCATGGCGTCCAGAGCAGGATGATCAAATAGCCGCGCTTCAAGTTCGTCCATGCTTTGGGCGATGGCTGAGGGACCGAGTGTGGCCAGCACGAGCGCAGTCAGTGCAGGCCGTAGGGAATAGATAGGGGGTTTATACATCCTGATCTCCAATCAAAGGAGGCGAGCGAACAACGGAAAAGCCGCACTCGGTCAGCGACCGTGCGGCAAGGCGTGTTCACGTCAATCAGATCAGGAGGATTTGCTTGAGTTCAACAAGTGTTGGTTTGGCGACAAGGTCCAATAGGGGCGGACCAGTTGTCAGAACGAGGCGCGGTGTGTCAAATCCCGAAAACCGAGCCGTGAGCATGGTCACCAGATCGGCGCTCTGAGCCGCGCTAAAAGATGTGGGCTGAAGCGCGTCATCAGCGCTCGCAAGCGTGGTTTCGCAGTCAAAACATCCCGTACAATCAGGGTCCGAAGGAGCGGCAGGCGTCTGATCGACCTGCATTCCAGCCATATGATCATGGCAGGTATCAGTGTCGGACTTCGCCGCGCTGTCGTGATGAGCGGCGATTTCTACATGCGCGGCGTCATCATGGCCTGTCAAACAGCAGGCCATTGCCGGCGCACTGATCATTGCGATTATCGCAAAGACAGAGAGAAGGCGGGCAAATGACATCATTGCATCGCCTATACCCGAATTGTCTAAAGAAACAAATACCCCATACGGGCATGTGATCTAACGGCGCTGCTATTTTCGACGTCCACCCAATACGGCGACTAGTTCTTCGACCTTTTCTCGCCTTGCCTTGAGGCTGTTGCCTTTCAATGCGCTCTCGACGCAGTTTTCCAGGTGATCGTCCAGCATCACCGTCTCAAGACTGGTCAGCGCGGCCTTGATCGCCTGGACCTGACGGACAATGTCGACGCAATAGCGATCTTCATTGACCATTTTAGCAACGCCGCGAACCTGTCCTTCGATCCGGGAAAGGCGGCGTGTGACATTTGTGCGCGTATCTGGTTTCATTGAAATACCTCTTGGGGGTATAATGATTAAAGCGCGTGCCGCGTCAAGAGCACGCTGAGACTCCGTCAATGACTCTAATCGCGGGTCTGATATAGCTTTTTGTTGAGGGTACGACGCGTGACCGGCGTATGCAGATATTGGATGGAACCGATAAAAGGACTAGCACCAACATGAAGCTTGGCAGAAAAATGTTCGCAATGGCAGCGATCGCAGCAATTCTCTTCGCCGCGCCGGCTCTGGCTCACACAACGATACAAGCGGCCAATATTGAAAATGGCGCGACTCTATCGGGCGCGCCGTCGGCATTTGAATTCAGTTTTGGTAGCGCCGTTGGTCTCGCCGGGCTCGAGCTTGAAACCCTGGCCGGTGAAGCGGTGGCAATCAGCTTTGATCCCCCCCGGGGCATGCAAAAGGATTTTTCCGTCGCATTGCCGCCCCTCGTGGCAGACGCATACGTTTTGAAGTGGCGGGCGGTGGCTAAAGATGGGCACGTCATGAAAGGTGAAGTATCGTTCACCATCACCGGCTAAGCGTCTTGAATGCTGACGCTTCTGGTCTTGTTTTCGAAGTTCGGACTTTATCTCACCGCGCTTATGGGTCTTGGCGCGGCGCTACATAGCGCTGCGGCAATCGTCACGCCTCGGCGATGGTTGGTCATCCTTGGCCTTGGCCTGATCATCGCCGTCTCTCTCCGGCTCGCTCTTTTGAATGCACAACTGGCGGGCGGTTTGAGTGCAGCCTTCTCGCCGGACACCTTTAGCTGGATCTGGCCCGCCAATCGCTCCCAGGCGATGGCGTTCTTGGCTGGCGGGGGCCTGATCGCGGCGTCAAGCTTGGCGCCTCTGAAATATCTTAGGCTACCTGCCGCCCTCCTTATCGCCGCCGGTTTTGGGCTCGGCGGACACACCCAAGGGCTTGATACGCCGGGCCTGGCACCATGGTTTGCTGGCGTACATGCGCTGATAGCTGGTTTCTGGATCGTCGCGCCGTTTACGCTTTGGCCCCATGCCAGTTTAGATGCCGATCTCGTGCATGCGCGAATGGAGCGTTTCAGCAAAATTGCGCTCTGGTGTGTCCCGTTCCTATTCGTTTCTGGTATATGGTTGGCCCTCCGACTGGCTGGATCCCTTGAAGCGATACTTTCCAGTTCGTATGGGCAGCTGCTGCTTGCAAAGCTTCTGCTCGCCACTCTGGCGCTTGCGATTGGCGCCTGGAATAAATTGCGGATCACGCATCTATTGAAGAACGATGCGCCAAGCGGCGTGGCGAGTCTCAAGCGCTCGCTTGGCGCTGACATTCTTGTTTTTGCGGGTATTCTCTTGGTCATTGCTGCTGCGACAACTCTGACTGGACCCGGCGCGGTATAATCAGCTTAAGGAGCTTTTTGTGAAGCACTTTTTCAAATTGGGGATCGCCGCATTATCCATCGCCAGTTCGGCGCAAGCCCATGTGGTTTTCAACGAGACCGAAGCTGCGGCGGGTGCGTTTCATACGGCTCAATTGCGCGTGATGCACGGCTGTGACGGCGAGCCGACCAATCGCGTTACTGTTATCATTCCGGAAGGGGTCACCCGCGTGACCCCAAGGGCCATATCAGGGTGGACTGTCGAAGTATCGATGGTCACTTTGGATAAACCGATCCTGTTACATGGGTTTGAAGTGACAGACGTCGTTGGTTCCGTGACCTGGTCGGGCGGAACATTCCCAGATTATGCGTATGAACAGTTTGAGATCCGAATGATGCTGCCCGACACACCAGGCGAGCGTCTCGATTTCCCAGTTCATCAAGGCTGCGAAACCGGCGAATTAAACTGGGACGATATCGCCGGTCATGACGAAGATCCTTGGGCGCTGAAAGAGCCAGCGCCGTTTATCTTCCTCGAGCCGAACTGAGCGCCCGGCCAGCGCTTTCATCGGCGCTCGTCTTTAAGCTCAGAAATACACGCGGCAAGTAAACCGATAATACTGTCGGGTTTTGAACGGCAGCGCGAAGATAATTTTTCAGTCTAACCGCAAATAAGTTCGCGCTTAGATTGTGCGTTGGCTTGTCAGGCTTTATGCAAAATGGATGCGACTCATGCAAAGAAACATCGGGGCGTTGATCATGCAGTAGGGGGACGAACCGGCGGCGGCGTAATAGAGACGGGCCGGGTCTTCACGAAGACACAAGGGAGGGCATCATTGAAACTGACTGAAGCACTGTTTCTCGCCGAGTCCCTGACGTCTGGCGCTGAGACGATCCGGTCGGACAAGCCGGGACGCCTCAATCTGACCGATAGAAATCTGGCATGGGCGACATATTGCGAACAGCTGCTGGCATCAGAACAGGCGAAAAATGACACGATACGGCGCTATTGCGAGCCATTGAGCACTCTGGAGCGGATTTATTCTGCTTCGCTTGTTTACGCATTGGCTCAGCCACCCGCGCGCCGGAAACGGCTCGCAATGTTTTTCACGCCGCCGCGGCTTAGCGAGTATGTTTTAGACCGCGTTGAAAAGTTTGGTGTCGATTTCCAAAGTGACCGGTTTATTGATCCAGCGGCAGGCGGAGCATCTTTTATTGGGCCGATCGCACACCGTAAGCTGACTAAGGGCGCCGCCCCGGACAGCATTCTTGATACTGTTTTTGGTGTTGAGATCGATCCTGGATTGGCGGACTTCGCCCGTGCGGCGGCGCGCAGTGTTGTCGGCATTGATGCCACACCGATGGTTGAAACTGGAGACGGCTTGAAGCTTGGCGCAGAAGCAAGCTTTGACTGTGTTATCGGCAATCCACCTTACCGCGTCTTGTCACCACACCAAAGACGACGGATGCCCGCCTGGGCAAAGTCGACGCTCGCGAACTACGCAAATCTCTATGCCTTGTTCATTTTGCGGAGTTTGCAATTGCTCCGGGACGGCGGAACAATGGCCTTATTGATCCCGACGAGCTTTATCACGGGCATGTATTTCTCGTCTCTTCGGGCGCACATTTCTTCACATGCCGAAGTTCTTGCAATTGATACGATCGTGCAACGCAAAGAATTTTTTCGCGACGTTTCTCAAGATGTTTGTTTGCTTGTTTGCCGCAAGACCAGCGCGCCTCAAAGCCATTGCGCGTCCGCGCGAGCGGTTGGGCGCGATCTCAACTGGGTTGCTTCTGAGGACTATGAAATTTCGCCTGGCGCGCCCGACCCCTGGCTGCCGCGTCCGACCGTAGCCGGTATTGCGCGACACGTCACACTGGAATCGTATGGCTATGCCGTGACATGCGGTTCTATCGTGCACAATCGAGATACTGGATTGAGCGAGGGGATCCGACGCAAACGAAAACATGCCGTTCCGCTCGTATGGGGACACGTTATCAAACCCGGTGCTACAGTTGCGCCAGCTTCGCGCCGTTCGCCGCCCGGAGAAGGAAAAATCACATTCGTTTCCACGAAACGCGCAACCCCGCCAATCGTCAAACCCTCAATCGTGCTCCAAAGAACAACGAGCGGAGATCAGGCTCGGCGTATCCGCGCTGGAATCGTCGATCGGTCATGGATCGATACCTATGGCGGTTTTTATGGTGAGAACCACGTTGTTGTCGTTTCCCCCCTTGAGGGGCAAGATCAAGCTGTCGATTTGCAATCGCTTTTGAGAGTGCTTTCGTCAGGTGCTGTGGACAAGAGGTTGCGGTCTCTGCTATCGTCTAACAGCGTCAACGTGACGGCGTTGCGCACGTTGGCGCTGCCCGATCTGGCTCGCCTTTCAACGACCATCTTTAAGACGCCCGACCTTGCAAGGTTTGAGGCCGCCCTCGAGAAGGCGTATAAGTAATGGCACGGCGAAGAAGGCATTCAAAGCCAGCCCCCGGTGACCATTCTGACGCCGATCGGAAAAAGGCTCAGCTCGAAGCCCTGCAAAAGCGGCTTAATGCCAATGCTCGCCGGGTGTCCAAAGATCCGGTTGAAGATCGTCCGCCCCAAGCCTTCTTTCGGGCTGACGGATTGAGATTTGTCCGCCCGGCGAGTTTGCAGTCTGCAACGCTTGAACCTGATATCTCAGAAGCGGTGGAGCAGTTTCGCAGTGCGGTTCGAGATCGCCAGTCGACTGTCATATTCAATTGGCCGAACCGGTTGCCAGGTGTGGCAGCCCTTCATGGGCTGTCGGTATTGTGCGAATTGGCTGAGGGTCCAGACAGGTTTGCAGGTCTGACAACCTTGTTCTATCCCGCCAGTGCACGGACAGGCGGTAATCAAAAGAGTCTGCTTGTTGATCGGGAATGGCTGCTTGAAACCAATCGGCCTTGGCTGGATGCAACCTTTAAATCGCTCCGGCAGACCGAAAAAGATGACGACTATATAAGGGCGCGCTACCACGCCATTCTCTCATTGATGAGTGAATTACGGCCGAATGCTTTAGAGCAGTTCAAGCGAGGTCAGGCGGTTGTTGAACGCACACGCGACCGCGGCCATCCAACACTCCACGAAATCATTGCAAGACGCTCAATCAAGCCCAATGGTCAGCTGGTCGGGCCGGAGCAGACATTTCTTGACAGATGCCGCAGGCTGTCGCGCCTCCTGATGGGCAAAGGAGGAGCGGAAGACTGGCAACGGATTGAGGCCGTTGATCAAGCTTTGACACCATGGCTGATCTCGACTTTGCACGGCGCGAGCGCCCCGGGGAGTTGGATCGCTTATAGCGCGCCATCCAAGCGCAAGCCGGACGTTCTTTTGATTGATTTACAGTATCCAGCCCGAGCGAGACTCGGAGAAACCTGGCGAGCAAATGTGGTCAATGCAGTTGCTAGATTGCGCCATGGCGACACAGATCTGCCCGTGATTGCCGTCACCGATGATCCATTCGTCGCGCAGTTTGCGCGCTACGAGCTTTCGCCCCAAGCCAAAAAGGGTCGTCGTACAAAACCTTTACCCGTTCGGTTCAATCACCAGACCGCCTTGGGACTAATCGAGGATGGGCCGGTCAATAATGATGCACTCGCGACAGTTGAGGCACCTGAGCTGGTTGTCGACGTGTTCGCGAGTGATCTGGCGAAATTTGCCGCTGACGCGCTCAAACTGAGAACCGACACAATTAAGATCGCAGATGGGAAGGTCGCACGAGCGATCAGCGTTTGTTTGTCTAAACTGCGCGCGATGGCGAACGCGCCGTATTCACAGTCCGAACTTGGCGCATTATTCACCGCGACCGGGGACACAGGCGCTGAGCGCCGAATTCTTGAAGCATACAATATCACTGGCGCTTTGGCTGATCTAAGATCGGCTGCGCCGCAGGCGGATCGATACGAAGCGGCGGTTGAAGCGCTTGCGGAGCGGGCTGGTGAACTTGCTCGTGGCTTGTCTCGAAGCGCGCGCGAAACCATCGGCAAAGACTTAATGAACCGGCTCCGTGCGCTTCCCAAACGCGCGACACGGACCTTGGTGATTGCCCAAAGCAGAGCTGCGGCCCGCGCATTGGAGACCTGGATCGAAAACGACCCTTCGCTGGAACCCGTTCTGGAGAAGTTGGGTCAGAAGTTCGACATTAGCGCACCGCAAAGAGCTGCCGCGGAAATAGCTGTCGCGGCGGCCTCGACGCGGCCATTTGGGCATCTCCTCCTTCTCTCGCCGCCCCCGCAGGTTTGCCTTGCTGTATTTGCCGGCGACCAGTGCCCGAAAAAAGTGGAACTTCTCTGTGATGCATCCAGCGGGAAGTTTCTGGCCGACTATGGCGCTGCGGTTCTCAAGCTTGCGCCAAAGACCGCGCCGCCTCATGCTCGCATATCCCATATGATCACGCGGGTTCGTTCCGCGCTTGACCGGAATGTCGCGTCACTTCCGCAATTTGATCTTGGCGACTCCGTTCGTGCGGCAGGTGTCGTAACCGACCTCACCGGACGCTCTTATTCTGGTGGTTCAGAGGTTCTGCGACTGATGAGCGTCGAGGGCGAAGACATTCGGGTGACACCAGAAACTCAGCTTGTTGCGCGCAAAAGAGCGTCGCTCGATACGTTCGAGTTTCTGCTTGGAAAATCTGTTACGGCTGGCCGGGAAGTCCTGGTCCCGCGCCCAGCTTTTATCGATGCGATTGCGTCAGCTAAATCGTTTCGGGCCGCTGCTGTACCGCTTTTGTCTGACTATCATGAACTTGTGCGCCAGCGCGCCGCGCAGCTACCCGGCGCAAGCTTGCGGCAAAAGGCAGAGCGCCTACACCCCGAATTTGGGCAAACGGCCAGCGATCAACCGACCGTCTCCAGCGTCGAGCGGTGGATCGATATTGACCGGCAGGGTGATATCCCTGTTGAGCTACGGATCCCGCAAGCGCCGCGAACATACACCCATTTTGCGGCCCTTATGAACGTGCTCAAGGTCGATAAAGCGCTTGGGGATGTTTATTGGCATTACGGCATTCTAGCGACCCGAAGCACGCGCATCCGCTCAGGGTTCCAGATGCGGCGGCTCTATACTGCTGCACTTGTCGATCCAGATGCATTGCGCCGGGACAATCCAGCAGCTGGCGAGCTGATCGAGTTCATACATGATCTGTCGTCTGAATATTTTACAGAAATCGCCGAGGTCGCGTTGGCCCAGGAGGATGTACAATGAAGCCGGTTGTCTTGAATGATGCCGCCCATGGGGATCTCGAAACGCTGAAAGAAGCTGTATGCGATAGTTTGATCAATCTGACTTTTGAACGGGTCAGTGGTTTTGGACCGACCGGTGCCATGGTTTTTGGCCGCAAACCAAGTCGACATTTTGTGTCTGGCTTTTTGGCGCCAGGTTTCGACCCGACCGGTCAGGATGATGAGACCAGTGATATCCGGATCAACACGCATGGACTCGACTTTACGGTATCGCGCTCAGAGGCAGACGAGATTGAAGTGTCCGCCTCGATTGCGGTTTATGTGCGGGCGCTACCTGAGTGGGATGAGATCCAGACTCCAGGCTATGGTCTGGTGCCTGTTTTTCAGCCCACACCTGAAATTCAACGTGAGCTGCGGGCCGCCGTGCGTGAACACATGGCAAAACGTGACAGCAATGGGCGCAGCCGCGGATCCTACGAAGACTACCTCGCGGACAAACAGGCCGCATATGCTGCTGCTTGTTCTCGGCTTGGCCTTCCGGCACCGAGCGCAAATCTCGAGGAACTTGCGCCTGAACGGGCCACAGAAGATGTTGAACAAGACGATATCAACGCAGACCCTGAGGATGAGGAGGACAGCAACAGCAGCAGCGATCAGTCCGACCGCATTTATGCGCGCGCTGTGCCAAACTTGTCCGACGCGCTCGCCGAGCGCCAACGCCCGCCGGAAGTCTGGATACGCGTGCCTGTTTCACTCGGGCCCTGGGCCATCAATTTGTCAGACGATCTCTCATTGCAAAGTGATGTTATCTCCAATGAGATTGAACAGCGAATAAAGACAAGCGTTCAGGCGTGGCTGGACACAGACGAAGGACGAAAGCGCGCTTATCGTGATGTGCGGATCGCACCTTCAAATTGCGTCGATCGTGAAAGCTGGGAAGCGTTCCTCGAAACTGCGAGACACCAAAGCGTGGATGCGCGTCAGCTCTTGCCGGATCCGTTTGACTTGCGCCTCCTGGTCAGCGCCAGTTTTGACCGTCGGCACGATAATCAAAGCCTCGTTCGAGTTTCTTTGGAGCATTGCGGCAAACGCGCGGCTGGCAGTCAGCAGGCGCTGATCGAACCCGCCTGTTTCCAAATTGAGTTAAAAGTCGCTTTGGCGTCGCAGGCCTTGATCATGATGCCGCTTGACCGGGTGAAGCCGAGTTACCGCTATCAGCGATATATGAGCCAGCCAGCGATCGGTGTGAATTGCGGCGTCTCTGCTGCGAGCCAGGGTGATAAATTATTTTTGCGCACAAGCTGGGCGCCGCGCTATGTGCTGCCTCGGCAAGTTCCGCGCTCAAATTCTGCCATTCCACGCGACTATGCCACACTTTCAGACCCTGGTTTCGATCCTGCGCAACTCGCCGGCTTGACTGAGGAATATGGCACTTGGATTGAATATGTTTCGGCAAATACCGATCCGACCGAAGGCGTGACATCGGCAAGCGATCAAGCAAACGAGTTGCGCAATTTTGAACGCGACATAGAGGCCTATCGCTCCGAGCAAAAAGATATCCAGCGAGGAATTGATATCCTGGTTGAGGCTCGGCAAGCGTTTTTGGATGATCGCGAATGCGAGAAGGCTGTGCCTTACAAGGCCTGGTTGATGACGAATGAGAGTTTTCGTGAGGCCGGCAAGGATGAAGAGGGCAACGTCAAATTTGAGAGCTGGCGGCTCTTCCAAATGGCCTTCATCCTGACCCAGCTACCTGCTTTTGCCTCAAGACTAAATTCATATGCTGACTGGTTTGACCCTGATCGTGACGAGGATACCGCATCATTGCTTTATTTCGCGACGGGTGGCGGCAAATCAGAGGCATTCTTTGGGGCTCTAACCTTCCTCTTGTTCATGGACAGGTTGCGCGGAAAGACGTTCGGCGTGAGCGCTCTGGTGCGTTATCCGCTTCGTCTGCTCACGGTACAACAAGCCCGGCGTCTCTTCAGACTGCTTGTTCATGCAGAATTGGTGAGGCGATCTCACAATGTGCCAGGTGCGCCTTTTCAATTGGGTTTTTGGGTTGGAAAAAGTAATACGCCGAATGGGTTGATGGATGAGAGATTGACGGCTGTTCCCTTTGATAATGCGTCGCCGCTAATTGCCGGAAGCGCTGAAGAGGCTGACTATAAATCTGTTCGCCGAGCGCTGAATAAGGTGCCCACTTGCCCGTTCTGCAGCGAACCGACGGAGCTGCGCCGAGTTCGCTCGGAGGGCGGAGATCAGCGCTATCGACTTGCGCTCTTGTGTTTGAACAAAACCTGTCAGTGGAATACTCAAACCGCCGACCAGGGCTTTGAACCGCTGCCCTTTCTTCTCGTGGATGAGGACATCTATGCCCGTGCGCCGGCTGTTGTCCTTGGGACGATCGATAAGCTCGCTTTGATTGGACAATATCACAGCACAATTTCGAGCGTGTTCGGAATGTTTGGCCTCGGGCGATGGGCGATAAACGGACAGGACAGGATATCAGCGCCGCGAGACATCAAGAGCCACAATCCTCCAACAGGCCGCCGCAGCCTTCAGCCATTGTATGAGGATGGCGACCAACTCTTCTTCGACCCTTTGCCTGCGCTGATTATTCAGGACGAGGCGCATCTTCTCGAAGAAAGTCTCGGAGCTTTTGCGGGGCTGTTCGAAACCACATTGGAACAAGTCTTCAAACACAATAGCGATCTGCTCGGGAATATGGTGGTACGGCGATCCAGCGCAGATGGAGCGCGCGGCCTGCCTCGGATGCCCAAAGTGATTGCCGCAACCGCGACAGTGTCGGACCCGGCCCGGCAAACCAAGATGCTCTATCAACGCGCGTGCCGCCAGTTTCCGTATCCAGGACCTGATCTTTATGCGTCCTTCTATTCACAGCCCAAAGCGCCAAAAGCGACAGATCGCCGTGCGCAGCTGGAGACGACGAAAGATATTGAGACGTTTGCGCCCTGGTCGCGGGTATACGTCTCATTCATGACCAATGGCGGGACCCACACGATTACCAGTGTGAATATCCTCGCAGCATTGCACGCGACGCTCACCGGGCTGCTCACAGACCTTTGGAACGAAGGTGATACGAGCACACAGGTTGCCGCTGTCGACCTCTTGATTAGGGGGCTGACGCAGGCCGACCCGGTTTCGTCGCAGCGGCGCCAGCTTTTAACGGAACAGCGAAACCAGGCGCGATTTGATCTAATCGCGAGCCTTGTTGATCTGCATCGGGTCGCACTGACTTATGTCACCAATAAAAAGGGCGGAGATGTCGTCCTTGACGCGCTCCAGGCCGTCTCACGCGAGACCCATCAGTATGATGCTTTGCCAGCCGATGAGCTGAAGCTCGACTTGATCTCTGGCGGTGTCGATATGGAAGGGATAGAGCGCGTCATGCGCGCGGCCGAGCGCAGCCGCACCGCGAGTGGAGACTTTGTTCCGCTGGGAGAGAGCCTGCGAAACATTGTTGCGACGTCTGCAATTTCTCACGGCGTCGATGTTGACCGGTTCAATGCGATGATTTTTGCCGGCATTCCAAGCAATATCGCAGAATACATTCAGGCATCCTCTCGGGTCGGGCGTACCCATGTTGGATTCAGCCTTCTTGTGCCGACCCCACAATCACGCCGCGACCGATATGTGGTCGAAACCCATACAGCCTTTCATCGTTTCCTGGAGCGGATGATTTCGCCGCCTGCGATAGATCGGTGGGCAGCGCATGCCGTCAAACGCGTTATGCCAAGCCTGTTCCAGGCTTGGCTCATGGGCGTTATTGAGCCGCGGCTTTTTGCGAACGCGCCGGACAAGACAAAGGCACCGCAATTCTGGCGCCTGGATCACATTCACGCCTATTTGGATCCTGTAGAACGTCGCAAGAAACTGCTTCCGAATTTCGTCGACTTCGTACTTGGCGCTATTGGCGTGGAAGGGCGGGGGCCGGCTCATATCGGACTACCAGCCAATACGGCTTACTACCGAACGCTGGTCACAAGGGAGGCGCACGCCATGTACGATATGTTTACAGGTGATGCAGCCGAACTCGGCGGAAAGCTCCATGAATTCTGGAACAGTACGACAGAAGTACGTCGCCCAATGATGTCCCTGCGTGATGTGGAAGATGCTGGGCTCATCACGCCTGCAGCGTCTCGTCCAGCGATGCGCAACGACCCCGATTATCAGCAAGACATCGAAGAGGCGATGAAGTTTCTGCGTCGGCAACGCGGTGACGGATCAGAATTAGACGACGAGTTTGGAGGCTAGATAAATGGTGAAACTCACGATGCAGCGATCGCAAAATCAGATCGCGACGACCTATGCCCCCGACAAGCACTTCACCTTTGAGGGGGGCGTCGGCGCATGCCGCTCTGTGCCGATTGCACGCCCGGATACAAGCATAACACGCGCTGAAAAAAATCAGATTCACGAAGGCGTTTTAGAATTTATTCAAAACTGGCTCCGCCGAGCAACTGTCCGCCTGGATCCGCCTGTTCAGAACCGGCAAGCGCTTGATGATCAGGTTTTTCTCGATCATGACGGCAAACCTGGCTTCGATGGCGCGAGGTTCGAATATTGCAAACCGGACAGGCTGGCCTATCGGCCCGATCCACTCCTCTTGGTGTGCGCAAACTGCTCACTTGTGCACGAAGTAAAGCTCAAAGAACTCGCGCACGCCGACGGAAAATTTAGGAATGTGGCGCCGTGCGAAGACGCCAGCGACGGTGTCCATGAGTGGAGACAACTTGATGTCGTATTTGCGCATTGGTCGGGGCGGGTTGATCCTCTCTCGCCATTTCGAAAAGACTCCGATGCGAATGGAGGCATCAATCAGCAATTTCCCGGCCGTTGCGCTGCTGGCCTGAAATGCGCGTTCAAGCTTCACAAAGGCCGGTCCGGAAAGTTCCGGGATTGGTATTTCCATTGTCATTGCGGCGAACAACGCGGATTGATCCAGAAGGACGAATACTCGCTAAAGTGGCTGCATGATCGCTATGTGCAGGATCGCTCAACGCTCAAAGAAATCAATATGCTGCCGGTCTCATACCGGGCCAACAGTCTGTACTATGTGCAATCGGAACAAATGATCTCCTACGAGTCGACCGAGCACATCGATTTAATGGCAGATGACAAAATTGAGGAGCTTACGACCAGGCTTCTAAAACTCTACGATTATCCCGCGCAGATTGCCGATGATGGGGCAATTATCGAGGCGTTGCAGGGCGTGAACCAGCCTGCCGCACTCGATCTCGCCGCGAAGATCGAAGAAGCCGGAAAAGCCTTGGCGACCGTTGAAGCGAGCGGTATCCAAGCGGCGATCGAGGCACTAAAAACGTCCCTTGCGGGTTATCGGCAGACTGCTTTCGATCAAGGCTGGATAAAAGGTGGACCGCAACCGCCTGCCGCGCTCTCACGCCAAATTCGACATCGGTCACAATATGCCCGAAAGTTCGACCCAATACGGCTCGGGGTTGAGCATGAGACCTTGCGCTCAGAGCAGCTTGATGTGCCCGTCTCCAAAGATGCCATTAGTCCAGTCGTGGACTTAACCAGTCCAGATGAAGATCTTCAGCCAAGCGGCGACAGCGCCGCGCGCCTCGCCGAACTCAAAAAGGTGATCCTCAGGAAGACAGAACTTGGATTTACCGAGCTTAAGCTTCTGCGGAATTTGAACATGCTTCAATATTCGTTCGGATATAGCCGTGTGTCAGCCACGCCGACGACAATGCAGAAACATATGCAAATGCCAGTGCGCCTCTGCGGTTTTCCGAAGATCGATGGAGGCAAGCGTCCCATCTATGTGCTTCGCCAAAGCAATGAAGCCCTTTACATCAAACTTGATGAAGCGCGCGTGCGGACCTGGCTGATCGACAATGGTCTTGGCGATGACCTCCAAATGGAAGACGGGCAAAAGCTCGGAGGGCGCCTCATTGAACTCTACAATGATTTTGGCCGGTTTGCTGAAACCTATTCTGAGACAACGGGACGGCGGGAACGGGATGTGCCCGTATTTGTGTTCGGTCTCCTTCATACGCTCTCGCATCAACTTATTCATGCCTGCTCAAAGTATAGCGGGCTTGATTTGGGCTCGTTCGGAGAACGCATTTTCCCGGCGGATCTCGCATTTGTCATCTACCGGAAAGGCATGACGCCCGATTTGGGTAATATCGCTGCGATGTGGCGCAACTATGGATTAGAAGTGCTCAGCGCGCTTGATCATCCGCGCGCGTTGCGCTGCGGATCAGGGTCTCTATGCGACCATCGCGGGGGCGCATGCCCGGCTTGCATCATGATACCTGAGGTGAGCTGTGTCGCCGGCAACAATATTCTTTCACGCGCTTTTCTCGGCGGAGGGCCGGCAATGGCCTGGGATACCAATTCTGAACGTATCAAGGGGTTCTTTGAGATCTGATGCCTGCAATGCGTATTGCGGATTTTAGTGCGATGTTGAGCTTGTTTCATTCGGTGTTAAGGCGAGTAGTTAAAACGGGCTCAATAGCAGCGTTGCTCTGAAAACGCTTTGCTGACCTCGGCAATACTGTCGCCGAGGTCAGTAGGACTTAACCGATTGGCATGCCTTACATGCCGCGATTGTGCTGCTGCAGTTCCTGAAAAGTGAGATACCCATCATCATCGGCGTCTGCTTCCAGAAACACGTGCTCGGTGAATGCGTCATGCTCGCTGAGGGTCACAACACCGTCGCCGTCGCTGTCCATGAGTCGGAAACGTGCTTTCTTGCGCAGGTCGGCCTGCTCACGCATTTTCGCCCGGCGCGCATGATGGCCGGCGCCATAGGGGCCTGGTCCGAGCTGCGCGCCTTGAAAATCCTCAAGCGTCAGACCGTCGCCATCGGCATCCATCAGCGCGAAATTCGCGCTGTGCCAGGCATCAAACTCTGCGCGGCTGAGTAGACTGTCACCGTCAAGATCGTGTTCTTGCATCCTGCTGCGTAGGCCAAGGTGCAGTCGAACGCCGTCGCGCTCTGTCATGTGTGCCGCTGGTTCTTTTTCCAGCTGAGGGTTTGGGGTTTCAGCTGCGGCAATGCTCGTCAGGAGTAACGAAGTGGTGAGCAAGGTTGAGATAAGACGTGTAGCTTTGTGTTTCATGACACACTCCATGAAGGCCTGACCGTGAAACGGTCAGGCGTTTTTTTCCAAAGCCGGTTTGTTTGATAAAGCATGGCGACCCTGCCGGTTTGATTTCTATCAAAAAGACCGTTGGGACCGGTCAAACTGCGCGCCCTCTTTGCAGCGGCTAGCCGATCAGTAAGGGCGTGATCGAAATCTCATTTGAGGCATGTTGGACCGCATTGGTCGATACGACACGTGTCGAGACAGACTTAAGGTCCTCATAGGCATTGCCGGCAAAGAGCGGATGGACGATCACGCAGACCGGTTTTGCAAAGCCAGCGGTCTCAAAGTGGCGGGCCGCTTCCATCATGGTTCGCCCGGAAGAGGCAATGTCGTCGACAAGAACGGGTTGATGGCCGGTCCAGTTTTTAAGGCCAGGCGCTGTCACTTCTACATTGCGGTCGCCATGGCGGACTTTGGAGAGCACAAGATGCGGGGCGCTCGCTCGGTCGGCCACGTCGGACACCCATTGCTCGCTCTCAGCGTCCGGGCCAATGATGAGCGGCTTGTCGACATGGGCCTTGATCCAATCGGACAGTGCCGGGGCGGCGTGCACAACCTTTGTATTGATTGAAAAAACGTCATTGAGATCGTGGATGCGGTGCAAATGCGGATCGACGGTGACCACCCTTTCAAACGCACCTGAGAGCAATCTGGCAAAGTGTCCTGATGACACAGACTCGCCGTCTGAAAATCTCTTATCCTGACGCATATAGGCAAGGTAGGGGGCAATCAGCCCAACCGATGTGGCGCCAAGCTCGCGCGCTGTATAAGCGGCAAAAAGAAGTCCTGGCAATTGCGGGTCAGGCCGGGCGAGCGTGCAAACCAGTTCGACTGCTTTTCCAGAGACATCTGAGGTGAGGCGCACATAGGTCTCTTCGTCCGGGAATCTGCGGTGTTCAAGGGTGCCAAGTTCAGAACTTGTGATTTTGGCAAGCTCAGAAGCCATAGCTTCATTACCGGGAAGCGGAATGTAAATCGTCATGGGTTAACCCTCAATGGTGAAGAGGCCGGCATTGGCGTGAGCGTAGCTCATGGCATAGTCGATCTCGCCCGACGCCTCTGCGTGGATGGTGAGAAGCGGCTCACCAATCGTGATTTGTTCGCCTAGGCGTTTGTGAACGGTCAGACCAGCGGCCGGGCGTTCGGGAGCACCAGCAAGTTTTGCGAGCCTGGAGAGCTTTCTATTATCGATTGCTTTCAAGACCCCTGACCGAATTGCCGCGACGGGCGCAGTTTGCGCTGCGCGTGGTGGTTCGCGCAAACCGCCTTGAGCGGCGCATATGGCCTGAAACTTCGACCAGGCAGATCCATTGTCGAGCGCGTCCTGAGCCATGGCCGCTCCGGTATCCGGTTTGGCACGGCCCGCAAGTTCAAGGGCGGCGCCAGCCAGCGTCAGCGCCCGTTCGCGAAGATCTGGCGGCGCGCTTTTGCTTCTTTGCAAGACCCTGAGCACGTCCCAGGCTTCGAGCGCCGGTCCGATGCCGCGCCCGACGGGTTGGAGCCCGTCGCTGAACACGCAATGGGTCTTGAGGCCAAACCCACGTGCAACGATCGTCATGTGCTGGGCAAGGGCGCGGGCACCGGCAGCACTACGCAGTTTAGCGGTTGGTCCGACGGGCAAGTCGAGCACCACATGGCTCGCGCCGGCGGCGATCTTCTTTGACAAAACAGACGCGATCAGCTGACCTTCGGCGTCGATGTCGAGGGCCCGTTCAATGCGGATGAGAATATCATCGGCCGGGCTGAGCTGGACCGCGCCGCCCCAGGCAAGGCATCCACCTTCCTTTTCAACAACCCGCCTGATGTCTGGCAGTGACAGATCGACTTGGGTGAGCGTCTCCATCGTATCTGCAGTTCCGGCGGGCGATGTGATGGCGCGCGAGGAGGTCTTTGGGACCGTCAAACCCAGGCTGGCCAAGATCGCAACAACAATCGGCGTCGTGCGATTTCCGGGTAGGCCGCCCACGCAGTGTTTGTCGATGACCATGTCGGTATTCCAGTCGAGTTGCTCTCCGACGTTCACCATGGCGCCGGTCAGCGAGGTGATTTCGTCTATGTCGAGGCTCAGCGTGGAACAGGCTGAGATAAAGGCGGCCAGATGAATATCAGAATACAGTCCGGCGGCGATATCAGTCACGATCCGGTCAAATCCATCGCTTGGCAGCCGTTTGCCGGTCATCCGTTGACGCACATCAGAGAGAGACCGAAGCGTTGGAGCGTGGCTGACTTTAAGATCTGCGCCGGGCTCGGCACCAAGCCGGCTCCAAGCCGCTTCAGAAAGACCAGCCTCGCTAAGGGCCAGCCAATCATCGTCGATCTGGTGCAGGGTCGCGACCACGTCCCGCCCGTCGCAACTGATCAGCACACGGGCGCGCGACGTCAGTCCTTCTGAACGGCAGACCGGGCAGTCGGTCCGCATTAGAATGATCGCTTCGTCCTGAGCATGCCATTTCAGGCGTCGCGCGGACAGGGTCGTGGCGGCGTGGGGTTGATTATCCTGCGTCATTCGTCGCCGCTTCCAAGCTCATAGGCCTTCTCGATGGCAACAACATCAGTGCGCCAGCCGAGCTCATCCTGCATACGCGTGCTTAGCGCCTCTGATGCATCGGGTTCGCCGTGAACAATAAATGCTTTTGCCGGACGCTTTTCAAAGCCGCCAAGCCAGGAGATCAGCTCGTCGGCATCCGCATGGGCTGACAAAGCGGGCAGGCTGGCGATCTCGGCGCCGATATGAACGTCGTGGCCGAACATTTTGACCTTGCTTGCGCCCTTGAGAATCTTGTCTCCACGCGTGCCACCGGCCTGATATCCAGCAAACAGGATCGTATTTTTCCGGTCTCCACCAAATGCCTGAATATGGTGCAGAACGCGGCCGCCTGTGATCATACCGCTCGCTGCGATCACAACCTTTGGCATCAGATCATTGGTAATGGCTTTTGAAGCGTCGACGTCACGCGCATAAGTCGCAATCGCGCAAGTCTCTTCACAAACCTGCCGCGCAAATCTGTGATCATCGAGGTGTGTGCAGAGAAGTTCAGTTGCGTTTATCGCCATTGGGCTGTCGAGATAGATCGCGACATTCTCGAGCCGTCCCGCTTTTTTGAGCATCCAGATATGGTAGAGAATGAGTTGAGCGCGCCCGACCGCAAAGGCTGGAATAACCACTGTCCCGCCGCGCCTGGCGGTGCGTGCAATCACGTCACCCAGCTGTTCCATGGGATCGAGCTTCGGATGAGTGCGATCTCCATAGGTGGACTCTATGACGACGTAATCGGCATTTTGCACCGGCTCAGGGTCAAACATGAAAGGGTCGTCATAGCGGCCAAGGTCACCAGAAAAGATAATGGTTTTGCCGCCCCAACGGACTTCAACGGTCGATGCCCCAAGAATATGCCCGGCGCGGCGTAAATAGATATCGGCCCCAATCGCGAGATGAACGTCCTGGTGAAAGTCGATTGGGGTGAGCTTTTCAATCGCCGCTTCGGCGTCGGCGATCGTATAAAGTGGCTGAGCCGGTTTGTGGCGGGTGTAGCGAAGGCGGTTGGCCCGCTCGGCGTCTCGTTCTGAAATATACGCGCTGTCGCGCAGCAGGATTCCGCAAAGATCCTTGGTCGCGCTCGAGCAATAAACGGGACCGCGATAACCTTCTCTGACCAGTTTTGGCAGATAACCACTATGATCAATGTGGGCGTGCGTGAGGACAATGGCGTCGATGGATTTTGGATCAATCGGGAAGGGCGCCCAGTTGCGCTGGCGCAACGCCTTATAGCCCTGGAACAGACCACAATCGATCAGTATACGCTGACCTTCATATTCAAGAAGATGGCGTGAGCCGGTCACGGTTCCAGCCCCGCCAAGACTGGTCAGGGTGAGGGTCATGATGCGTGCTCCCGGCGCAGGACAGGTTTTGAGCGCTCGAGAGCGGATGGATCGCCTTGCCCATCAATGGCGCGCCGTTCATCCTCCGAAAGGAGATCGAGAGTTTTTTTCGGCAGCAACGCCATGGCGGCATCGACAGTATGAGCCCAGGTGCAGCGATTGGCGAACAGCATGCCTGCGACATCAAATGTTCCGCCGCGAGAAATGTAGCCGAGCGCGCGCAATTGTTCCGGCCCGCCATCCAGTCGTCTCAGCACACCCGTCATCGGTTCGGGCCGCGTATGCGTCAGCAGCACTCTTGCCAGCCCGCGCGGGAAAAGGGCTTCAAGCCTGTCTTCGCTCGCTGTGAATGCCTGCTCCATTGCGTCGCGTCCCATGCGGAACCTGCCCGGTTCAAGGATCAAGGTGACACAGCATGGCACGCCGCGTTCAGTGAGTCGCTGGAATGCGGCGAGGGCTTCGTGAGCCTGATAAGCGCCGATCGCGACCAATTGAATGTCGGCTGCCATGATATCACCGGCGATGTGGAGCGCTCCATTTTCCAGCGCGTGTTCGGCTTCCTCTTCGGATAGAAGGTTTGGGACATCTCGTTTCGGTGTCACGAGGCAGGCGATTTCGCCGCGCCCACGATAGATGTTGCGCAGCGCTTCAGCAGCGCTTGGCGCGTCGACCGGGAAGATCACCCGAGCGGTCTCCGACATTTCTCCGAGCAGCGCTTCGGGCAGTGTCGGGTCCTGGTGGGATTGTTCATTCTTGGCATTTTCCCAAGTATGCGAAGTTGCAATAAGCGGGACGCTGATCCAGCCCGGAATTTGACCGAGTTCTTTCTGTCGACGCGCGAAGATAATCTCCTGGCGCAGCGCGCCGAGCATCTTCATGGCGAAGGCCTCGTAGCTCACTGCGAGATTCAGCCCGCCCTTATTGCCAAGGGCTGCAGCTATCACAGCCTCTTCATTCAGCGCCGTGATGAGGCGACCATTTTTGGATTCAGGCGTGCCGGGCTCAGGCGCATTGACCCGATGCTTGAGCATCTCGAGCGTCAGCGGCATGTGGTTGCTGCGAAGCTCGTCAGGGTTTGCAACGCGGACCCGCAAATGCGGATTGGCGCGCACAATTTCGGTGAAACACTGATCGATCGCGTCCATTGCGCAATTTAGGCCGGGGGTGCCGAGCGAACGCGCGTCCGACCTAGGCAATACGGGATCAGATACCTTGCGAACGGCGAGGGCGTTCTGGCTTTCCAGCACGCGGTTTTGCATTTTATGGACGCTTAGCGTCCGGACCGCATCCTCAAGCATGTCAGGCGGTGTGTGGAGCGCTTGTACGCCGTCGTTAAAGAGCGCGCGTGCGCCCTTATTGGTATGCGGACTTCCGTCTAGTGGGAGATTGTGGGCGCTATTTCCGCCAGCTCCTGGAAACCCAAAACCCTTGATGCAGGGCGCGATCAGATAAGGCAGCCGCGCGGGGTAGGGGCCGTCCGTATCGCTCAGTTTTGAAAGCCGGGCCTCCGCTTCCAATATGCCCCATGCATAAGAGAGGGGATCATGGCCATCGACAATGATCGGGTCGAACCCGCTTAAGGTCAAATGCTTGACCAACCAATCAAGTCCGCCTTCCTGACTGATTTCGGTACGCTGTTCGATCCGCCGGCCATTCAGCACCATCACAGGCACGGCGAAACCACTATCGCTGGCGCGCCACCAGCGCGGCGCCCAATCGGATCCGCGCTGCTCTTCGAATGCGCCGTCGCTCAGAAAGGCGACAAGGCGCTCGCCCGGCAATGGCATGTGGATATATTGAAGGCTGGTGAATCCAAGATACCCGCCTTCCGACAACCCGCCAGCTGTATTCGGATTGACGTGGCTACCGAGCGGCACGCCGGGGCGGCCATCGGGGGTGATCGCATAGCCGTAAAAGTCGTTGACGAGCCGGGAAAGGCCTACTTCACTGCGATCATAGCGTCCTTGCTGCGCGGCTGAGACATCGCCTGTGAGCGCGTTGATGGCTTCAATTGCAGCGACGCAATGACCCTGCCCAAGGGTCCAAGCACGGGTATGGCCACTCAACGCATTGGCGGCGAGATAGCCTGCAAATGCGATCGCCATGTTAAACGATCCGCCCATATGGCCTTCTGGCGAGGGTTTGAAATCCCCCGCCTTCAGGGGTGCGCCAGACAGGTCGACGCGACGTGCATATGACATGTGCGCGATGAGCCACATTGCCGCATTCGCGAGTCTGTCCGTCGCCGAGAACACGTCTGCGGCCTCGGTTTGTGTGAGCGCCAAAAGCCCGCGGTCGGCGTTCTGCAAGATACTCTGAAGTCGCTGCTGCGTCTCGGTATCATGGACGATCACGCCATATCCGCTGGTCCATTGTTCTGTCATGATCGTCGATATCCCCCTGCCAGTTCGCGCATCAAAAATCAGGTGAGCAGTCTTGATACGGCGCGTGGCGGGCAAACCCTCACGATCAGATTTGCGTGGATTCAGGCTGGCTTTCGCGGTCCAGAAACGCAGCCTATAAGCAGGAGAAAGGCGATGAGTGTGATGGTTCAGTCTCGCCCAGAAAGGGGTTTTGATGCGGTGCGATAAAACCTGCGAACTGCCTGGCGCAAGTGATTTGATTGCTCTTAATAGGTCCTGCTTTTGCATGACGCTTGGTCGGGCCGATCTAGATGAAGCGATCTTGGCTCATGCTGGCAATGATGAGCTTTCGGTGCTTCTGGCTGCGCGGCCAAATCTATTTGCAGCCACGGCCGTTTTTGTATCACCATCGGACCTGCGGGCGATGCAGGCGCAAGTGTCTGCGATTGAAGCGGTTGCATCCCTCGCGTCTTATCATGACGTCGCCCTGGCACGCTCAAATGATATTATTTTTAGCGCTCAGACCGGCGCGCGCGGTCTATTCATGGGATACGATTTTCATATCTCTGAAGACGGACCTAAACTCATTGAGATAAATACAAATGCTGGTGGAGCCTTCCTGGTCAGCGAGCTCCAGCGCGCCACGGCAAAACAAGCTGAGGCTTGCGGAGATGCGCGTCTCGCGGATTCGGACGCAATCGATGCAGGCATTGTTGAAAGCTTTATCTCTGAGTGGCAGGCAACGGGACGGGAGGGCCGTCCGGGCAGGTTGGCTATTCTCGACCAGGACGCATCTGAGCAGTATCTTTATCCGGACATGCTGCTCGCGAAAGACTTGTTGGCCCGCAACGGCATCGAAACCCTGATCCTTAACCCCGAGGCGCTCACCTATGAGAACGGCGTCGTTGCGCACGGTGGAAGAGCTATCGACATGGTCTATAACCGGCTAACGGATTTTGATCTGTCCGAGCCAGGTCATGCACAGCTGCGCGCCGCGTTCCTCGACGAGGCGGTGGTTATCAGTCCGGCACCGCGCCACCACGCGCTCTATGCCAACAAACGAAATCTCATTTGGCTCAGCGATCCAGATTGGCTTAAGTCGTTCGGTGCGGATGACGCAGACCGACAGGTGCTTGCGGCGATCCCCGATACGCGGCACGTCACCGAAGACGTCGCTGATGAGCTTTGGGCTGCGCGGCGAGGATACTTCTTTAAACCCGCCGCGGGTTTTGGCAGCCGAGCTGCTTATCGTGGTGACAAACTGACGAAACGCGTCTGGTCGGCAATCCTGGAAGGGGATTATATTGCTCAAGCCCTGGTCCCGCCGACGGTGCGCGCCGTAACTGTCGACCAAGAGCCGGTTGCACTGAAGTATGACGTTCGGCTTTACACTTATGCCGGGAAAACACTGCTGTTGGCTGCCCGCGTTTATCAGGGACAGACGACCAACTTCCGCACCAGCGGCGGCGGGTTTGCGCCGGTGTATCAGTTCTGATGATCTGGCATGCTTCGTTTTCGGATAATGGTGCGAAGTCACACCAAACGCTCTAACTAGGGCGCTCATCGCTGCCTCTCGATTTAACGCCAATCTGAGTTCAATTAGCCAAATCGTCCGCAACTCGGACGAGTTGAAGAAAATCAAAAAATCAACTCTTAAGAGATCTGTGCTAGTTTTTTGAAATGGCTAAGCGATCAAAACAAGGCTCATTGGCCGCGCCTGAAAAGCGTGTCGCTAAGGCGTTGCTTCAACGCGGGTATTGACCTGAGCCCCGATTGGTCCCGCATTTGAATTGAGAGTC
>NZ_AWFH01000016.1 GCF_000682715.1 Hyphomonas atlantica corrig.
CATCCGGGGCGGCCTTTTTTCTTGGGGGGCGGGAAATCTGCAACATTCTGCGACACTTCCAGAGATATCCGCCAAATTGCTGCAAGAGCTGCTCGCTAATACGAGTGCATGACTCAGCGCATCGACTTCCTCATTGCAGGCGTTCAGAAAGCCGGCACCACATCGCTCGATTCCTATCTTCGCCAGCATCCGGATATCTGCATGGCAAAGAAGAAGGAGCCGCATTTCTTCGACAAGCGTCCGCCGACCGGCATTACGAAACTCGATTACTGGCTGTATCATCGCCAGTTCGACTGGAAAGCCTGGCGCGACGGATGTGTTCTGGGCGAAGCGACACCGATCATAACCTGGTGGAATGGGGCTCTGGAACGGGTGTGGACCTATAACCCGCTGATTCAGGTGATTATCATTCTGCGTGACCCGGTCGAACGGGCCTGGAGCCATTACCGGATGGATTGCCGACTCGGGCGCGAGACGATGCCCTATCCGGAAGCGATCCGGCAGGAGCGGGAGCGGGCGCGCAGGGCATTGCCTCGGCAGGATCGTGAACGCTCCTATCTGGCGCGCAGTTATTATGCGCCACAGATCCGGGAATTGCGCCGGTTGTTTTCCGACGACCAGCTATTGTTTCTCCGCAGTGAGGATTTGGCAGATGCGCCGCAGTCCCAGCTGGATCAGGTGTGCCACTTCCTGAACCTTACCCCGCATCGCTTTGAGGTCGCCGACCGGCTGAATGCCGCGCCGGACAATGACCGGATGAGCCAGGATGACCGAGACTATCTGCGCCGTGTGTTTGAACACGATGCCGCCGAGACGCGGGCGCTATTGGGATGGGACCAGGGTAGCTGGTGTGTGTGAGGGCAGGGTGTGTGAAGCCCCGCCCCCTTGATGCGGTCTTGAATGTCCCTCGAACGCAATGGATTGCATGCGTCCCCCCACCCAGACCTGCGATCAGGGTTCTGCTTAAACGCGACCGCCAATTTACCGCATGCCCCCTTGGGGGGGTATTCTGTAAAACAAGGCCGAAACATGGCGCTTGTCGCAGGCCGCAGCCTGGTTAATATGGAGACAAGATCCCCATGCCGCGCGCATTCGGAGTTTTATGTCCCACACGCATCGCTATTTCGAAATGCTCGGCGCAGCGTATGAGGTGCCGAGTGAAGCCGACCGGTTTGACGCTTTCCTGGATGCGGCCATGGCCTATTTCTTCGGAGACGAAGACGGCAACGGCCAGCTGGCCGAGGATGTGCCGCGCCATTCCGGGGATGACGCCAAGCTGGAATCCCATCGCGAGCGGATCAGCGCGCTGATTGAAGAGGCCTCTCGCCGGGAGGTCGCGGGGGCCGACAGTTTCCATGCCGTGCTGGAAGTGTCCGCGCGGACAGGGTTGGTGACCGGCAACGATTCGGCGGCGCAGCTGACCGGGCAGACCTTTCCGTGCCGACTGGATGATTTGCCCCTGGACAGTATGGCCATCGCGATGATCCGTCAGGCCAAACGGACCAACCAGCCCCAGACCCAGGATCGCATCGTCCTGACCGATGTCGAGTCTGACATGGAGGCGGATCGTTCCCGGGCCTGCCTCGCACTGATCCAGAGGCCGAAGGATTTGAACGACATCGTTCAGGTGTCGCTGTCGTATATCCACTGGTCGACGGAACTGATGGCGAGATTGCGGGCCGCATTTGGGCTGACCGCGAGCGAGACGGAAATCCTCGAAGGGTATCTGGGCAATCTCAGCCAGAAGGAGATTGCCGGTAAAAGAGGGCGGGCGCTGGAAACCATCAAGGGCCAGTCAAAGAGTATTCTTCGGAAGACGGGCTGTGCGCGCATGTCCGACGTGGTGCAGCTATGCGCCAGCATTGCGTTCCTGATGCGGCAATTGCCGAGCGAAGCGCCGACCCAAAGCGCGGAAACCTGGGTGACGCCGACGCGCGGCATGTCCTTCCTGAACCTGCCGGATGGCCGACAACTGGCATGGTACAGGATCGGATCCGGCAGCCGCCCCGTCCTGTTCGTACATGGCTACATGCAGGGGCCGTTCTTCACGCCGGATTTCCTGCGCCGATTGCGGCAGGCAGATATTTGCCTGATGGCGCCGTCCCGGCCGTGTTTTGGCTATACGAGCCCAAGCCGGACGCGCGACAGCCATGATCAGACTGTGGTACGCGACGCGCTCGCCCTGCTTTATCATCTCGGCCACACCCGGATCAGCCTGTGCGCCCATCATGGCGGCGCGCCGCATGGGTTCCGCATCGCGAAAGCCCTCGGCGACCGGCTGGGCGGCATGTTGGTCGTGGGCGGGACGATCCCGTTCGACGAAGAGACCCATCTCCCCGGTATGAACCCGATGAGCCGCTTTGCGGCAGCCGCGTCGCGTCATGCGCCTTCGGTCATGAAGATGGCGCTGTCTGTCGGCCTGCCTGTCTATCGACGCCGCGGAACGACAGCGTTTCTGAAGAAGCAGTTTGCGCGCTCACCCAGCGATCTGGAAACACTGGACGACCCGATCTTGCGAGAAGTGCTGTCTGAGGGCCTTTATCACGCCGTGGAGCAGGGGACAGAGGCCTGGACCCGCGACGGCTCGACGGTGATGGCCGACTGGCGCGCGGATCTGGATTCGGTCACGATTCCGCTGACCTGGCTGAAAGCCGGGGAAGACACGGTGATCTCGACGGAGCATGTGCAGGCCCTGCTGGGGCATCGGGAAAATGTGGACCTGAAGATCCTGCCGGGACATGCGCTGAACCTGATTCACACAGCGCCCGATGATGTGTGCGAGGCGCTGGCACAGATCGCATAGTCTTTCAGGCGCCATTCCGGGGGAATATCCGGCGTCGTGGGCCTGTGACTCTTTCTGCATAAAAGCGTCACGACTCAGTTGACGGGCGCTCGCCGATCCCATAAACCCCCGACTTCGCCGGGATGGCAGCGCTTTACATAGCGAACGCTCCCTCGAAACAGACAATTAATCCCACGTAACGCCCTGGGCCAAGGTTGGCCTCGTTGGGGCTAACGTGTTTTGTGCGGACGGACCGAGACGATGGAACGACAGAATATCCGGATCAGGCTAAAGGCCTTCGATCACCGCGCCCTCGACATGTCGGCGAAAGAGATTGTGAGCACGGCCAAGCGCACCGGCGCTGAGGTCAAAGGTCCGATCCCGCTCCCGACCCGTATCGAGCGCTTCACCGTTAACCGCTCTCCTCATATCGACAAAAAGTCGCGCGAGCAGTTTGAAATCCGCACCCACAAGCGGATCCTCGACATTGTAGACCCAACCCCGCAGACCGTGGACGCGCTGATGAAGCTCGACCTGTCGTCCGGCGTTGGCATCGAAATCAAACTTGAGGGAGGCCGCTAATGGCTCTGCCAGCACCCCGTTCCGGCGTGCTTGCCCGCAAGGTTGGCATGACACGCGTATTTGACGAGAATGGCCGCCACGTGCCGGTCACCGTCCTGTCGCTTGATGGCTGTCAGGTTGTAGGCGTGCGCACTGAAGAAGAGCGCGCCGTGAAGACCAAGAAGGGTGGCGACGTCACCCGCACGGACGGCTACAAGGCTGTTATTCTCGGCATTGGCGAAAAGAAGGCGAAGCGCACCACGAAGGCGCTGCGCGGCCAGTTCGCGAAAGCCGGTGTTGCGCCGAAGCGCAAGCTCAAGGAATTCCGCGTATCCGGCGACCTGCCGGAAGTCGGCTCCGAGGTCCTGGCTGACCATTTCGTTCCGGGTCAGAAAGTCGACATCGCCGGCATCACGATCGGTAAGGGTTTCGCGGGTGCGATGAAGCGCTGGAACTTCGGTGGTCTGCGCGCTTCCCACGGTGTGTCCATCTCTCACCGTTCACACGGTTCGACTGGTATGAACCAGGATCCGGGCCGCGTGTTCAAGAACAAGAAAATGGCCGGTCATTACGGCGTCGAGCGTGTCACCACGCAGAACCTTGAAGTGGTTCGCACCGACGTTGATCGCGGCCTGATCCTGGTCAAGGGCGCTGTCCCAGGCCATGACGGCAGCTATGTCGAAGTTCGCGACGCTGTGAAGAAAGCTCTTCCGGCAGACGCTCCGGCAGCTGGCTCCTTCAAGGCTCCGGGCGCAGCAGACGCTCCGGCGGCTGAAGCAACTGAAGAGGGTGCTGAATAATGGAACTCGCAGTCAAAACCCTCGCCGGCAAGGCGGCTGGAAACATCACGGTCGATGATGCCATCTTCGGCATCGAAGAGATCCGTGGTGACATCCTGCAGCGCACGGTCCGCTGGCAGCTGGCAAAGCGCCAGGCTGGCACGCACAAGACCCAGACCCGCGGTGAAGTCTCCGTCACGACGAAGAAGTACATCCGCCAGAAAGGTTCCGGCGGCGCACGTCACGGCTCCAAGAACGCGCCAATCTTTGTTGGTGGTTCTGTTGCGCACGGACCAAAAGTCCGCAGCCACGCTCACGACCTTCCTAAAAAGGTCCGCAAGATGGCGCTCGCACACGCCCTGTCTTCCAAGGCAAAGGATGATGCGATCATCGTTCTGGACGAAGCTGTCCTGTCCGCACCAAAGACGAAAGAACTGGCTGGCCAGTTCGCCGGTCTCGGCATCGAGAACGCGCTGATCATCTCCGGTTCGACCGTGGACGCAAACTTCGCCAAGGCGGCTCGCAATATCCCGAACGTCGACGTGCTGCCTGTCGCCGGCCTGAATGTCTATGACATCCTGCGCCGCAAGAAGCTCGTCATCACCAAGGAAGCGGCCGAAGGCATCAAGGCCCGTTTCGACGGCGCGAAGGAGGCTAAGTAATCATGGCCGACATCAAAGAACATCACTACGACGTCATCCGTCGCCCGCTGATCACCGAGAAATCCACTCTGGTGGCTGAAGACAACAAGATTGTCTTCGAAGTGGCGATCGACGCTGACAAGAAAGCGATCAAAGAGGCTGTCGAAGCGCTCTTCAAGGTCGAAGTAACCAAGATCAACACCCTGCTCCAGAAGGGCAAGACGAAGCGTTTCCGTGGCTATGAAGGTCGTCGCAACGACATGAAAAAAGCCATCGTGACGCTCGCCGAGGGCCAGTCCGTCGACATCACGACGGGCCTCTAGGGGAGAAGGACGAGAAACATGGCACTGAAGACTTTCAATCCGACTTCCCCAGGACGCCGCCAGCTGGTGCTGGTGGACAAGTCCGACCTTCACAAGGGCAAGCCCGTCAAGGCGCTGACCGAAGGTCTGACCAAGTCCGGTGGACGCAACAACAAGGGCCGCATCACGGCTCGCCGCATCGGTGGCGGCGCGAAGAAGCTGTACCGCAAGGTCGACTTCAAGCGTAACCGCTGGGACGTGCCGGCGACTGTCGAGCGCCTGGAATACGATCCGAACCGCACGGCTTTCATCGCGCTGATCAAGTACGAAGACGGCCAGCTCTCCTACATCATCGCGCCACAGCGCCTTGAAGTGGGTGACACGGTGATCACGTCCAAGACTGCTGACATCAAGCCGGGCAACACGCTTCCGCTGAAGAACATCCCGGTTGGTACGATCATTCACAACATCGAGCTGAAGCCCCAGAAGGGCGCGCAGATGGTTCGCTCTGCCGGTACCTACGCTCAGCTGGTTGGCCGTGACGGTGGTTACGCCCAGATCAAGCTGACCTCCGGCGAGCTCCGCATGGTGATGGACAGCTGCCTGGCAACTGTCGGTGCCGTGTCCAACCCGGACAACATGAACCAGGTTCTCTCCAAGGCTGGCCGCAAGCGTCACCTCGGCAAGCGCCCATCGGTTCGGGGTGTTGTCATGAACCCGGTCGATCACCCGCACGGTGGTGGTGAGGGCAAGTCGTCCGGTGGACGTCACCCGGTCACGCCATGGGGTAAGAAAACACGCGGTCCCAAGACCCGTAACAACAAGGCAACGGATCGCCTGATCATCCGTCGCCGCAACGCGAAACGCTAAGAGGAGCCGCAAGACATGCCACGTTCTGTCTGGAAAGGCCCGTTCGTAGACGGCTATCTGCTCAAGAAAGCAGAAGAAGCGCGCGCCTCTGAAAAGCGCGTCGTGATCAAGACCTGGTCGCGCCGTTCGACGATCCTGCCTAACTTTGTCGGCCTGAACTTCCAGGTCCACAATGGCAACAAATTCATCCCGGTTTCCGTTTCCGAGGAAATGGTCGGTCACAAGTTCGGCGAGTTCGCGCCGACGCGGACCTACTATGGCCACGGTGCGGACAAGAAAGCGAAGAGGAAGTAGTCATGGCTAAAGCCAAGAATCCTCCGAAGCAGGCGTCCAACGAGTCCCGCGCTGTTCTGCGCATGTACCGTTCCAGCCCGCAGAAGCTGAACCTGCTGGCCCAGCAGATCCGCGGCCTTCCGGTCGAGCGCGCACTGGCCCAGCTGCAGTTCTCGCCGAAGCGTCCTGCCCAGGATGTCCGCAAGCTGCTGCAAAGCGCCATCGCGAACGCCGAGAACAATCACGGCCTCGACATCGACAGCCTCGTCGTTGCGGAAGCCCATGTCGGCAAGAACCTCGTGATGAAGCGCATCCGTGCCCGTGCACGTGGCCGCGCTGCTCGCATCCAGAAGCCATTTGCGCAGATGACCATCATCCTGCGTGACACCTCAGTTGAAGCGGAGGCCGCATAATGGGTCAGAAAGTAAATCCGATCGGCCTGCGTCTTGGCATCAACCGGACGTCTGACAGCCGCTGGTACGCAGACACGGCTGACTATGGCCGCCTGCTGCATGAGGACATCGCGATCCGCAAGGAAATCCGCAAGCGCCTCAAGCAAGCCGGTATCTCGAAGATCATCATCGAACGTCCGCACAAGAAATGCCTCATCACGATCCACACGGCACGTCCGGGTCTCGTGATCGGCAAGAAGGGCGGCGACATCGAAGCCCTGCGCAAAGTGCTGTCCAAGATGACCGAGGACGAAGTTCGCGTGAACCTGGTCGAAATCCGCAAGCCGGAAATCGACGCAACGCTGATCGCTGACGACATTGCTCGCCAGCTCGAGCGCCGCGCCTCGTTCCGCCGTACCATGAAGCGCGCCATCCAGTCCGCAATGCGTCTGGGCGCTGACGGTGTGAAGATCATGGTATCCGGCCGTCTGGGCGGTGCAGAGATCGCACGTACCGAAAAATATGCAGAGGGCTCTGTTCCGCTGCACACGCTGCGCGCCGACATCGATTACGGCACCGCAGAAGCCGAAACCACCTACGGCATCATCGGGATCAAGGTCTGGGTCTACAAAGGCGAGATCATGGAGCACGACCCGATGGCTCAGGACAAGCGTCAGGAATCTTCCGGCCAGTCCCGTGCCCGTGCCAATGCAAACCAGCGCGGACCGGCCACCGGTGCGCAAGCCGCCGGAGCGTAAGAGATGCGTCAACCGAAGCGAACCAAATTCCGTAAGGCCTTCAAGGGCCAGATCCGGGGCAACTCCAAGGGCGGCACGTCCCTGGCGTTCGGCGAGTTCGGCCTGAAGGCTCTTGAGCCGGAGCGGGTCACCGCTCGCCAGATCGAGGCAACCCGCCGGGCTGTCACGCGTCACATGAAGCGTCAGGGCAAAGTGTGGATCCGTGTATTCCCGGACCTGCCAGTGTCTGCCAAGCCGATTGAAGTCCGGATGGGTAAGGGTAAAGGCTCCGTCGACCGTTGGGTCGCGCGCGTTGCCCCTGGCCGCATCCTGTTCGAAATCGACGGCGTGTCTGAGGAAATCGCTCGCGAGGCCCTGCGTCTCGGCGCTGCGAAGCTTCCGATCAAGACGAAAGTCGTCAAGCGGATCGAGGGTATCTGATCATGAAAGCCCAGGATGTAAGAACGAAAAGCGTCGACCAGCTCAAGGATGAGCTCGTCAAGCTGAAGAAAGAGCAGTTCAACCTGCGTTTCCAGACGGCCACCGGCCAGCTGGAAAAAACGGCCCGAGTGAAGGAAGTTCGCCGCGACATCGCGCGTGTGAAGACGATCCTTCGCGAGAAAGCCGAAGCAGGTCAGGCGTAGGAGAGCGATCATGCCAAAGCGTATTATGGAAGGCGTCGTGGTCTCCGCCAAACAGAACAAGACCGCAATCGTCCGCGTCGAACGGACCTTCACCCACCCGGTGATGAAAAAGATCGTTCGTCGCTCGAAGAAGTATCACGCCCACGATGAGGCAAACGCCGCTGTCGAGGGTCAAACCGTAACGATCCAGGAGTGTGTTCCACACTCCAAACTGAAACGCTGGGAACTTGTGACCGGCGGGGAAGGTGACGCATGATCCAGATGCAATCAAACCTTCGCGTCGCCGACAATTCCGGCGCGCGCCGCGTCCAGTGCATCAAGGTGCTGGGTGGTGCGGGACGCCGGTATGCGTCCGTCGGTGACGTGATCGTGGTGTCCGTGAAGGAAGCAATTCCGACCGGCCGCGTGAAGAAGGGTGACGTCCGCAAGGCTGTCGTCGTTCGCGTGGCAAAAGACATCAACCGCCCGGATGGCACGACCATCCGTTTCGACACAAACGCTGCCGTACTCATCAATAACAATGGTGAGCCGATCGGTACCCGCGTGTTTGGTCCGGTTCCGCGCGAACTTCGCGGCAAGAACCAGGTCAAGATCGCGAACATGGCCCCGGAGGTCTTGTAAGATGGCTGCTAAGATCAAAAAAGGCGACACGGTTGTCGTGATCGCTGGCCGCGACAAAGGTACCAAGGGCGAAGTCCTGAAGGTGCTGGTCGATGACAATCGCGTCGTCGTCCGCGGTGTGAACGTCGTCAAGAAGCACCAGAAGCCGAGCCAGATGGATCCCGGCGGTCTGAAGTCTTTCGAAGCACCGATCCACGTTTCCAACGTGGCCCACGCAGACCCGCGTGACGGCAAGCCGGTGCGTGTTGGTTTCAAAACGGATGAGCATGGTCGCAAGACACGCTTCGCCAAACGCTCAGGGGAGTCCATCGATGTCTGATGCATATGAACCCCGTCTCAAGAAGAAGTACCGCGAGGAAATCCGCGCGAAACTTCAGGAGCAGTTCAAGTATTCGAACCCGATGAAGGTTCCGAAGCTGGACAAGGTCGTGATCAACATGGGTGTCGGCGAAGCTGTTGCTGACTCCAAGAAGATCAAGTCGGCCCTGGCTGAGCTGGAGCTGATCGCGGGCCAGAAGCCTGTCGCCACCAAGGCACGCAAATCCATCGCCGGCTTCAAGCTGCGCGAAGGCATGCTGGTCGGTGCGAAAGTTACGCTGCGCCGTGAGCGCATGTACGAATTCCTTGATCGCCTCACCAATATTGCGCTGCCACGCGTGAAAGACTTCCGTGGACTGAACGGAAAAAGCTTTGACGGCATGGGCAACTACGCAATGGGCCTCAAAGAGCACATCGTTTTCCCGGAGATCAATTACGATCAGGTGGAAGATGTTCGCGGTATGGACATCATTGTCTGTACTACGGCTGAAACCAACGAAGAAGCCAAGGCACTCCTCGCCGAGTGTGGCTTCCCGTTCCGGAACTAGCGCCAGGAGATCTGCTGATATGGCAAAGAAGAGCGCAATCGAGAAGAACAAGAAGCGTCAGAAGCTTGTAGACAAGTACGCTGCGAAGCGTGCTGAGCTGAAGGCCGTCGCCATGAACGAGGATCTTCCGCTGGAAGAGCGTTTCAAGGCTCGCCTCAAGCTGGCTGAACTTCCGCGCAACTCGGCTCCAAACCGGGTTCGTAATCGCTGTGAAGTGACCGGGCGTCCGCGTGGTTACTATCGCAAACTTAAGATGTCGCGGATCGCGCTGCGTGAGCTTGGCTCAAACGGTCAGATCCCCGGTCTCGTGAAGTCCAGCTGGTAAGAGAGGAGGATATCAAAGATGAACATTTCTGATCCCCTCGGTGATATGCTGACCCGCATCCGTAACGCTCAGATGCGCGGCATGTCAAAGGTTGTCACCCCGTCTTCCAAGCTTCGCATCCGCGTGCTGGAAGTCCTCATCGACGAGGGCTTCATCCGCGGCTTTACCGAAGTCGAGAAAGACGGCCACAAGAATATTGAAATCGAGCTGAAGTACTATGAAGGCCAGCCGGTAATCTCGGAGATCAAACGTGTCTCCAAGCCGGGTCGCCGAGTGTACTCTTCTGTCTCCGACATTCCGCTGGTGCGCAATGGTCTGGGCATTTCGATCCTTTCGACTTCGAAAGGCGTGATGTCTGACAATGCGGCCCGCAGCGAGAATGTGGGCGGCGAAGTGCTCTGCCGCGTATTCTAGGAGAGCTATCATGTCACGTATTGGTAAACTCCCGATCGAAATCCCGAATGGCACGACCGTCACGGTCGAAGGCCAGACGATCAAGGCCAAAGGCTCCAAGGGTGAGATGTCTCTCGTCCTGTCCGAGCTGATCACGCCGAAGCTCGAAAACAACGAGCTGTCCGTCTCGCCGCGCGAAGACCTGGTTCAGGCTGCAAACGACCGCATCGAGGCTGAAAAGGCTCGTGGTCGCCGTCTGCCAACCTTCGCTGAAGCCCTGGACGCCCGCGCCCGTACGCAGTGGGGCACCGCACGTGCCCGCGCCGCGAACATCGTCGAAGGCGTGTCGAACGGTTATTCGAAGACTCTGGAACTGGTCGGGGTCGGTTATCGTGCCCAGATGCAGGGCACGGACCTGAAACTGTCGCTCGGTTTCTCGCATGACGTCATCTTCAAGGCGCCTGAAGGCATCAAGCTGGAAGCTCCGAAGCCGACCGAAGTGATCGTCTCCGGCGCTGACAAGCAGGCTGTCGGTCAGACGGCTGCGAAGATCCGCGAATTCCGTCCGCCTGAGCCGTACAAAGGCAAGGGTATCCGTTATCAGGGCGAATATGTCCGCCGTAAGGAAGGCAAGAAGAAGTAAGCCCATGAAAAGCTCACGCGATAAGATGCTGCGCCGCGCCCAGCGCGTTCGTACCAAGCTCCGGAAGGTCGCTGCAGGCCGTCCGCGCCTGTCGGTTGCGCGCAGCCACAAGAATATCTCCGCCCAGATCATCGATGACGAGAAGGGCATCACGCTCGCTTCCGCGTCGACGCTGGAGAAGGACGTGCTCGGTTCGGCCAAGACCGGTGGTGACACCGCAGCGGCTGCACTGGTCGGCAAGGCGCTCGCAGAGCGTGCGAAGCAGGCTGGTGTCGAGGACGTGATCTTCGATCGCGGCGGTTACATGTTCCACGGCCGGGTGAAAGCCCTGGCAGACGCCGCCCGTGAGGGCGGTCTCAAATTCTAAGGAGAGGCCCTATGGCTGAAGAAAGAGGAAGAGGCCGCCGGAATCGCGATCGCGACGAGGAGCAGTCTGACATCGTCGACAAGCTGGTTGGTATCAACCGCGTCGCGAAGACGGTTAAAGGCGGTAAGAATTTCGGCTTTGCAGCTCTGGTCGTCGTTGGTGACCAGAAGGGCCGCGCAGGTTTCGGCAAGGGCAAGGCCCGCGAAGTTCCTGAGGCGATCCGCAAGGCAACCGAAGAAGCCAAGCGCAACATGGTTCGCGTTCCGCTTCGTGAAGGCCGTACCCTGCATCACGACGGCAAAGGCCGTCACGGCGCAGGCAAGGTGGTGCTGCGTGCAGCCCCTCCCGGTACCGGCGTGATCGCAGGTGGTCCGATGCGTGCCGTCATGGAAGTGCTGGGTGTGCAGGACGTGGTCGGCAAGTCGATCGGTTCCTCCAACCCGTACAACATGGTACGTGCGACCTTTGACGCGCTTAAAGAGCAGAACAGCCCGCGGACCGTTGCGTCCAAGCGTGGCCTGAAGGTTCAGGATGTCGTCGGCCGCCGCAATGATGGCGCGTCCGAAGCCGGCATGGCTGACGCGACGAACTAGGGAAGGGCACGAGAATGGCCAAGAGCAAACTCACTGTCCGCCAGACTGGCAGCCCAATCGGCCGCAAGCCTGCGCAGCGTCAAACCCTGATGGGTCTCGGCCTCAACAAGGTCGGCCGCACCAAGGAACTCGAAGATACGCCAGCCGTGCGGGGCATGATCCGCAAGGTGGCTCACCTGGTTGAGGTGGTTGGCGAGTAATCGCCGCCATCTGCAGCCGCACGATATCGAAAGATTGACCGATGAAACTGAACGAACTGTCTCCCGCTGAGGGCTCAACAAAGAACCGCATGCGCGTTGGCCGCGGCGTCGGCTCTGGCAAGGGCAAGACGGCTGGTCGCGGTGTCAAAGGCCAGAAGTCCCGTTCCGGCGTTGCCGTAAACGGCTTCGAGGGCGGCCAGATGCCGATCTACATGCGTCTGCCAAAGCGCGGCTTCACCGCACGCAATTCCAAGACACACGCCTGGGTAAACCTCAGCCGTCTGGGCAAGGCGATCGACGCCGGCAAGCTGGACGCCAAGAATGTGACTGAAGAGTCTCTGGTGGCCGCTGGTCTGGTTCGCAATGTGCGCGATGGCGTGCGTCTGCTGGCCAAAGGTGACGCACCTAAGAATCTGAATATCACTGTGACAGGTGCTTCAAAGGCGGCTATCGAAGCTGTTGAGAAGGCTGGCGGCAAGGTGACCGTCACGGGCCCGGCAAAAGACGCTGCTGACGAATAATCGGCGGTTTTTACCGGTAACCCCTTCACAAATACTGTTTCGCCGCCGATTTAGGCGGCGAACGCTTTTTCAGGGAGGTCAAGCGGCCCATGGCGAACGCTGCTGAACAAATGGCTCGGAACATGAATTTCCGGAGCTTTGCCAAAGCCAAGGACCTGCAGAGCCGGATCCTGTTTACCCTCGGGATCCTGCTACTCTATCGTCTCGGAACTTTCATTCCGCTTCCGGGGCTCGACCCGTCCCAATACGCCCAATACTTCGAAAGCCAGTCTGGCGGCCTGCTCGGCAACATGAACATGTTTGCCGGTGGCGCGGTGGAGCGTATGGGCGTCTTCGCCCTGAACGTGATGCCTTACATCACGGCCTCGATCATCATCCAGATGCTGACCGCCACGTCTCCGACGCTTGAAAAGCTGAAGAAGGAAGGCGAATCGGGCCGCAAGCAGATCAACCAGTACACGCGCTACCTGACCCTTGGCTTTGCTCTGGTTCAGTCTTTTGCCATCGCAGGCGGCCTTGCCGGGTTCCGCATTGACGGCATCTCGTCCTGGTTCTTCATCCTGACCGGCGTCGTGACGCTGACCGGCGGCACCATGCTGCTGATGTGGATGGGTGAGCAGATCACCGCGCGCGGCATTGGTAACGGCATCTCGCTGATCATTTTTGCCGGCATCATCGCGGAAATGCCGAAGGCGATCTTCAACCTGATCTCCCAAGCCCGCACAACGTCTGTGAACGTGGCCTTTGTCGTGGCGATTGCCGCCATGGTGATCGCGCTCGTCGTGTTCATCGTGTTCATGGAGCGCTCGCAGCGTCGTCTGCTGATCCAGTATCCGAAGCGCCAGCAGGCACATGGCGTGGCACAGGGCCAGAAGAGCTTCCTGCCGCTGAAGATCAACACGTCCGGTGTTATCCCGCCCATCTTCGCCTCTGCGATCCTGATGCTGCCACTGACGGCCGTCGGCTTCCTGGGTGGCAACCCGGCTGATGCCGAGGCAACGGGCGCCATGAGCGGCGTTCTGGGCTGGCTGGCGACGAATTTCGCGCCGGGCTCATGGACCTATATCGTGTCCTATGGCGCGATGGTGATCTTCTTTGCCTTCTTCTACACCTCCATCATGTTCAATCCTGAGGAGACGGCGGACAATCTGCGCAAGTATGGCGGATTCATCCCCGGTATCCGCCCAGGATCGAACACGGCGGCCTATATCGACTATGTTTTGACCCGACTGACGACCATTGGTGCGCTGTACCTGATGTTCGTTTGTATCCTTCCTGAACTCCTGCGGCGATATTTCCCAGAGATACCTTTCTATATCGGCGGTACTTCTCTTCTGATCGTTGTGTCTGTTACGATGGATACAGTTACGCAAATTCAGTCGCATTTGATCGCGCACCAGTATGAGGGCATGATCAAGAAGTCGAAACTCGGGGGTCGTAAGAGATGAACCTAATTCTGTTCGGGCCGCCAGCGGCCGGGAAGGGCACGCAGGCGAAGCGACTGGTGGAGGAGCGCGGCTTCGTCCAGCTGTCTACCGGAGATATGCTTCGCGCAGCACGTGCCTCCGGATCGGAGCTCGGGGAAAAGGTTGCCAAGATCATGGATGAGGGTGGCCTGGTCTCCGATGAGATCGTGATCGCCCTGATTGATGAACAACTCGAAGTCCAGGCCGGTGCGCCTGGCTTCATCTTTGACGGTTTTCCGCGCACAGTCGGCCAGGCAGACGCCCTGGACCGCCTGCTGGAATCGCGTGGCAATGCTGTCAATCGCGTGGTCCGCATCCTTGTCGATGACGACAAGCTGCTGGCCCGTGTCACCAAGCGGTTCGAGGAACAGGGCCGCAAGGATGACAATCCCGAGACGTTCTCGAAACGGCTCGAAAAATACTATGAGGATACCGCGCCATTGGTGCCGATTTATGCCGAACGTGGCATCCTTGTAGAAGTCGACGGAATGGGTTCTATCGAGGCGGTTGCTGCCGCAATCGACGCGGCCCTGAAAGAGACGGCTTAAAGCTGGGATTCCGCGGTTGACGCGTTAATTTCCATCGCTATAAGCCTGTTTTCTTAGCTTTAGGCTTAATCGCCGGCGCGCAGGACGGACCTTTTCCGGCTTGGCGCGCTCTTTATGTTTTGAACAGTCCGCTTGAGGAGAACCGGCCTTGGCCCGTATTGCAGGCGTAAATATTCCGACCAACAAGCGCGTTGAAATCGCGCTGCGGTACATTCATGGCATCGGTCCCGCCATGGCTCGCGAAATCATCGAGAAGGTCGGCGTCGATTCGACCCGCCGGGTGAGCGATCTGACGGACGCTGAAGTCATCAAGATCCGTGAAACCATCGATGCTGACTATCTGGTTGAGGGTGACCTTCGCCGCGATACGTCGATGAACATCAAGCGCCTCATGGACCTCGGTTCCTATCGTGGCCTGCGTCACCGTCGCAAACTGCCGGTTCGTGGCCAGCGTACCCACACCAACGCCCGCACCCGCAAGGGTCCGGCCAAGCCGATCGCCGGCAAGAAGAAATAGGGATAGTCTTCAATGGCTCGTGAAACGACCCGCGTCCGCAAGAGAGAGCGTAAGAACATCACCTCTGGTGTTGTTCACGTGAACTCCAGCTTCAACAACACCATGGTCACCATCACGGATGCCCAGGGCAACACGATCTCGTGGTCGTCCTCCGGCATGATGGGCTTCAAGGGTTCGCGCAAGTCGACCCCTTACGCAGCTCAGATGGCGGCTGAGGATGCTGCGAAGAAGGCTATGGAACATGGCCTGCAGACTGTTGAAGTCAGCGTGCGTGGCCCAGGTTCTGGCCGTGAAAGCGCCCTGCGTGCGCTTCAGGCTGCTGGCCTGACCGTCACTGCGATCCAGGACACGACGCCAATCCCGCACAATGGATGCCGCCCGCCGAAGCGCCGCCGCGTCTAGTTCGTTTTTTCCCGGCGGCGCAATTGCGCGCCGCCTGTCTCACTTCTGAGGATCCGTCGCCCATGGCAGACATTGAAGCCACCAACGTCAACGACCGTAACTGGAAAGTGCTGATCCGTCCGAACCGTCCTGTCGTCCAGGCCGGATACGATGCGAAGCGCAAGGCGAAGCTCGTGATCGAGCCGCTTGAGCGTGGCTATGGCACGACCCTCGGCAACGCGCTGCGTCGCGTTCTGCTGTCGTCTCTCCAGGGTGCTGCGATCATTGGCGTTCAGATCGACAACGTCGTTCACGAATTCTCCGCGATCCAGGGTGTTCGCGAAGACGTCACGACCATCGTGCTGAACCTGAAGCAGGTTGCGATCTTCATGGAGAGCGACACGCCGAAGCGCATGGTGCTGAAGGCAAAAGGCCCGGGTGAAGTGAAGGCTGGTCAGATCGAAACGTCTGGCGATACGAAAATCCTGAACCCGGATCTCGTGATCTGTACGCTTGATGATGGCGCTGAAGTCCGCATGGAATTCACCGTTGCGACCGGCAAGGGCTATGTGCCGGCTGAGGCGCACCGTCCGGAAGACGCTCCGATCGGCTATATTCCGATCGACGCGATCTACAGCCCGGTCCGCCGCGTGGGTTATCAGGTTGAAGATACCCGTGAGGGAACGGTCCTCGACTATGACAAGCTGACCCTCGACATCGAAACCGATGGCGCGGTCACGCCGGAAGATGCTGTTGCGTATGCCGCACGCATCCTGCAGGACCAGCTGCAACTGTTCATCAACTTCGAAGAGCCAACCGTTGATACGGGTACGCAGACCGAAGAAACCGATCTCGGCTTCAACCCGGTCCTGCTCAAGAAAGTCGATGAGCTTGAACTGTCTGTTCGCTCGGCAAACTGCCTGAAGAACGACAACATTGTTTACATTGGTGACCTTATCCAGAAGTCCGAAGCAGAGATGCTGCGCACGCCGAACTTCGGCCGCAAATCCCTGAACGAGATCAAGGAAGTCCTCGCCGGTCTTGGCCTGCACCTCGGCATGGAAGTGCCGGACTGGCCGCCGGAAGACATCGAAGGCCTCGCCAAGAAATACGACGACCACCTCTAGCCCACTGAGTAATCGGGGGCCTGACTACCTCCTTAAGGAACACGACAATGCGCCATCGCCTTGGATACCGTAAACTGAACAAGACGACATCGCACCGCAAGGCGATGTTCGCGAACATGGCTGCCAGCCTCATCGAGCATGAGCAGATCGTGACCACCCTTCCAAAGGCGAAGGAAATGGCTCCGCTCATGGACAAGCTGGTGACCCTCGCCAAGAAGGGTGACCTGACGGCTCGCCGCCAGGCCCTCGCGAAAGTCCGCAATGAGGATGCTGTCCGCAAGCTGTTCGACGTGATGGGCGAGCGCTACAAGGATCGCAATGGTGGCTACACCCGCGTTCTGAAAGCCGGCTTCCGCCACGGTGACAATGCACCGGTTGCTGTTCTGGAACTGGTCGACCGCGACGAGAGCGCCAAGGGCGCCGCTGACCGCGCACGTCACGAAGCAGAACTGGAAGCAATGGACGACTAAGTCCGGGTTTACCTGACAGAATTACAAAAAACCCCGGACGGAAACGTCCGGGGTTTTTTCTTTTCATTTTACAATGTGTTTGTCGGGCGGCACCAATCCTTCCGATTGGAGGATTTTCCAGGTTTCAGGTGCAAGACAGGTGAGTCCAGCGGTCGTAGTCTATTCCCGGAAGACGTGGGACAGGGAGTCTGACAGAGGTTTGACCAAGTACGACAGTACATTCCGGCTCTCTGTTTTCAAGCTGGCCTCGACAGGCATTCCAGGAAGCAAGTCCAGAGCCGGACCGGACTCTCCCGACAAGGTGATAACTGCCTCGAAAAAGCTGGCGCCGGTCACCGGGTCTGTTTTGGCATCAGCAGACAGTTGGGCAATCTGACCGACGACTTTAGGCGTCTCCGACTGGTCGAATGCCGGAAATCGGAGGATGGCTTTCTGGCCTACGGACACGCGATCAATATCGGACGGCCTGACCTGGACTTTCGCAACCAGGCGGTCGCCTTCGGGAACGATGAACATGAGAGGATCAGAGGCCACTATCACACCCCCGACAGTATGGGCTCGCACGCCAATCACTCGTCCGCTGCGGGGCGCGCGGATGACCAGTCTTTTTTGCCTGTTCAGGTCGGCGTTAAATTGCTCTGACAGCACGTCGATATTCTTCTGCGTCTCCGTCAGATGTGACAGAATTTGTTCTGTTCTTTGCTGGGACAGTCCGATCAGTTCGTTGCGCGTCTCTCCGATCCGTACCTGTGTCGCGGCAATGTCAGAGCCAAGTGACTGAATCGCGCCCACTAGGCGTGCGCGTTCGCGTTTCAACGCCAGAACGCGAACCACGCTAGCATTTCCCTGACTGACCAAGGCCTCAAAGCGGACGATCTCATCGTCAAGCAAGCTGTGCTGATCTTCCAGGGCCGCCGTTTGACGCTGCATACCCTCAATTTGCGCCTGCAATTGCCGGACGCGCTGGTCCAGAATTTCGCTCTGCGTTTTCCATGAAGCCCGCCGTGTGCGGAAGAGGGATGTTTGCAAGTCCAGCGCAGACGACATTTGAGGTGTGTCGTGGAGCACAGAGAAGCCGTGGCGGAGCGTCAGCGTGTTGCCTCCGTCTCGCTCTGCTACCAACCGGGCCTCTGTGGCCAGCAAATCAATCAGTTGCGATTCAGTAGCCCGGGTGGCTGCTTCTACAACCGTGCCGTCGAGGGAAATCAGGACCTGCCCCTGCGTGACACTGTCAGCTTCACTGACATGGATGGCTTTCACTATCCCGCCTTCCAGATGCTGCACGGCTTGCTGATTGCTTTCGACAGTAATCTGCCCCCGGCTCAGGACTGCGCCCTCAAACGGAGCAAAAATTGACCAGTAGGCGAGACCGCCGAACACAAGACCCACGATTAGCCAACCGGTGCGGGCGGATCGCACGGCAGCTCGCCGGGCCAGAACGTCACGGTCTGGAGGAGACGGCAGGACATCAGCCATGGGACTCTCCCCGTGTGCCGATTGTACGTACTTTCAGGCCCGGCTGGCGCGAAGAAATCTCACGCAGGACTTCATCTTTCGGTCCGAACAGTTTTATCTC
This sequence comes from Hyphomonas atlantica corrig., assembly GCF_000682715.1. Classification (GTDB taxonomy): domain Bacteria; phylum Pseudomonadota; class Alphaproteobacteria; order Caulobacterales; family Hyphomonadaceae; genus Hyphomonas; species Hyphomonas atlantica. Next base: position 18,596 of record NZ_AWFH01000016.1, read on the forward strand.
TCCGGCCTCCAAAAGAAGCAATTTGGTGCACTGTCGCAAAAGGGCTGGCCGATGGGCCACAATGATTGTGGTCGCCTGGCGTGCCTTCAGTCCGGCGATTGCTTCTTGCAAAGCGGCTTCGCCAGCCGTGTCCAGATTCGAATTGGGCTCATCCAGGATGACCAGAGCTGGAGCGTTGTAGAGGGCTCTTGCGAGTCCGATCCGCTGGCGCTGTCCTGCGGACAAATATGTGCCCCCTTCGCCGACATCGGTATCATAGCCATCCGGCAGGGACAGGATCAGTTCGTGGCATGCGGCGGCGTGCGCAGCGGACAGAATGGCATCGGCCGGGGCATGGGGATCAAATCGGCAGATATTGTCACGGACTGTGCCCGACAGCAGGTCGGTTTGCTGCGGCAGATATCCTGTTTGCTGGCCGCGACGGACCGGGTCGAGTGTCGCAATGTCGGCACCGTCCAGGCGGATCACGCCGTGCGATGCCGGCCAGATCCCTGTCAAAAGCTTGGCCAGTGTGGACTTGCCGGCTGCGCTGGGGCCGAGCACGCCCAGAACATCGCCTGGCGAAAGCGAAAAGGACAGGTTCCGGAGCACGGGAAAGGCCGCCCCGGGCGGGCCAGCATGCAGTGCGTCGATCGAAACGTGCCCTTTCAGGGGCGGCAGGGCCATTGACTGCATATCAGGTGCGGCGCGGCTCAGGGCCATTGAAAGTGCTTGCCAGGCGCTGCGGGCGGATATGATCGACTGCCATTGACCGACTATTTGCTCAATGGGGGCAATCGCGCGGCCCATCAGGATCGACGCGGCGATCATTTCTCCGGGCGTGGAAGAGCCATCGGAACTGGTTATTACAAGCAAGGCGCCGATGCCAAGGATTGCGGATTGCAGGAAAAGCCGGAAAGCCTTTGTGAGGGCAGCAAAGCCACTCAAGCGGTTGCGAGAGCTGAACAGGCTTGAATCGGATGCATCGAATACTTGCCTCCAGCGCGCCTTTACCTGTTCGCGCATGCCAAGTGCGTCTATGACCTCAACACTCCTGACCATTTCTCCTGCCCTTTGGCGCGCAAGCCGCTCCAGCGTGGCGTTCTCTTCCAGCAGTTTGGACGACAGGACCTGGTTCAGGACACTCAGCCCGAACAGGACCACAGCCCCGAACAACGCCCACAAGCCGAACAGCGGATGGAGCAGGAATAGGACGATCAGAAATATCGGGCTCCAGGGCGCATCAAACAATGCCGTCAGAGCCGGGCTGGCGATAAAGCGCCTGATCAGCCGCAAGTCCCGCAGCGGCCGGTCGGTAGCCTTGCCGGGATGGGAAACGCTCAGGTCGAGGGCAGCATCAGCCGAAAGGTTTCCCAACGAGGCCTCGAAGCGGGATGCTATGGCATTGAACAGGCTGGTCCGGATCCATTCGAGCGCGCCCCACGCCGTGTAGAGCACCAGCATCAACAGGGTAAGTGCGGCCAGCGTCGGGACAGATTGTGAATTGAGCACGCGGTCATAGACCTGCAGCATGTACAGGGGGCCAGTCAGCATCAGGAGGTTTGTAAACCAACTGAACAGACCGATTTGGATGAATGTCGCCCGCGCCTGTGCCAGCGCGGCGAACAGCTTGCGCTCTGGCAAGGTATGTCGGGTGGCCTGGCCGGAAACGGCTGGTCCCTGATTGGTCATCATGTGTGTCCCTTTGACGCCATACTGGCATATCCGTTGGGCGTTTTGCCAGTATCGCAAATTTTGTGCCGCCCGCGCCGATTTGGCGGGCAGGCGTGCGCAAGGTTCACGTTTGTCGTGTCAGGCCCGGTGCGGTCTGGTCAAAACTCTCCTCTTGGGAGATGTTGTTTGACAGGCTGGGACAAAACCAGTGGCTATGTGCCGGGACAATCTATGGGTGTAGGAATATGGATGAGACGCTTCCCTCTTGGGTCGGCACCGACCTGATCGAGAACGGAGATTTTGAGGACAA
>NZ_AWFH01000017.1 GCF_000682715.1 Hyphomonas atlantica corrig.
TCCGTAGAAGCGTTGACCAGAATGGGGATCAATTTTCTCTCATTAGAAGATGCGATGCGCTCAAGAACTTTAAAGATCTACGCCGACGTCAGGCAAAATGGCACTGTTCGAACAGTGATGCTGGGCGATTTCGGATCAGAATCCAGTGAAAAGGGTCTGAAAGGATTTTATGCGGCTTGTTTGTTTGGCCAATAGTTGGCTTCCTGTTCCTCGTATTGCTGAGAAGGCGTACATTTTGAATGAAAGATGTTCCCATTGTCGGCCGAAACTCTTGCTGACGCTGCTTGTCCTTTCTGCCTGTGCGACAGGGCCGCCATCGGAGGATCCCGCCGCATGGGAGTCGAAGGTTCGCACATGCTGTGACAGGGAGTATGACGACCAACCCGTCCTGATCTGCCCATTTGTCTGCCGCAGGAAGCCTCGGCGCGAGCCGGAACCGAAACAGTCCGAGGGCGATTTCGACGCCCCGGGGTGTTCGCCAATCTAGAGAGCCACGACAAGTAAAAAGGACGCCTGTCAGAATGTCTTCCGGGCAATCATCCCATCCATTCGCTACCCGGTTTTCCAGTTCTGGCACGCCGGGCGCCGCCTTAGAAGACGATCTTCGCACCTATCTGGAAGATCTGTATAGAGAAAAACTCTATGAAAGGCTCTCTGCAGGGTATCCGGGCAGGGATGTCGTCTTCAATCTCCTGCTTTTCTATGCGGATACCGCCCAGACCCTCTTCTGGAAGCAGGACGACCATTATGACGAGGCGCTGAGAGCGTTTTCTGTGCTGGTTGGCCACATAGCGGAGACGGAGCTCGATCTCGATGACCTCTTTTATGTGTTCGACATTATCGAAGGCTTCTTCGACTATGAGCAAGAGGGCGACGGTCCGGATCATCTCCCATGGCTGCGTCAGTCCATTCAGGCGCTGTCCGACCTTTTCCAGGAAGAAAGATACCGGAAGGCAATCGAGGATGCACTGGACGACAAATCCCGCGCGGATTTCGTTTATCTCATATCCATTGCCGGCTGGTTTTATGGCGCGGACGAATTCGACCTTTATATGAGTTTCGCCTCGAAGCACTATCCTGAGCTCGCGCTATCCAACGCTCGCTACTGGCTCCTGAACATGAGCGATAAGCAATGCCAGCGCTTTATCGCATGGGCGCGAAGCTGTTTGCCTCCCGAGAAGCTTTCCGGGCCGCTTTCGCGAACGCAGGAGTACACGAAGACGCAGAAGGCAATTCTTGATGTAGTCATATCCGACCGGGTGCATATTCTCAGAAATTCTCAGGACCGGCGTGATTTCATGGCTTGGGGACTTCGCGCTGCCGACACGTTCATGGCGGCGAAGGCAGCTTACATGCTCGAGGATGTTCCAGTAGCGGATTGGCCGGCAGGCAGTCAGGTGATTGTCGAGGAACTGTTCAGTCTGATGCAGCCGCATTGGCTTTCCTACAAGGGGCCGCGCGGCAAGGGTGCATACGTCAGATCAAAGGTCAGGCTTGGCGAGCTGCTCGAAAAGGTGAAGGGTACAGACAGTTGACCTGCGGGGGCGCCGGGTCTGTTTGGAATGTGGGTGAGGCTGGAGAATGAACCGCTTATGCATTATTGGCGACGTACATGGGATGATCGCCCCCTTGCGTACGCTTGTCCGCGAGTTGAATCTTCAGCCGTCTGACAAGCTCGTCTTCGTTGGCGATCTGATCGACAAGGGGCCGGATCCCGCAGGTGTGATCTCATATGTCGAGGACCTTCGCCGCAGTGCGGGCTACGAAGTGGTTCTGGTAGAAGGAAACCATGAAGACCGCATGCGCCGTTATCTTCGCAATCTGGTTGTGCGTCCGGCCGTGGCGAAGGCACAGGCTGAGCGGGCACCTGAACTCGCGGAGCTGAGGTCGCAATTGGATGATGTGAGTGAAAGATTTCTGGATTGGTCCGTGCCTTTCCACCGCTGCACGGCCTATGGCGTGCTGATCGTCCATGGTGGCATCCCCGGAACGATGCAGGAATTTCCGGCTTCTCTCGAAGCCGCATCCATGCTCGTCGGCCATGAAGCAAAGCGGCTTCAGAAAATCCTGCGCACGCGGCACCTTGATGCGGACACCGGGGAATTTCTCGCATTCGGCAAGCAGGCCGAAGGAGACCCGTTCTGGGCTGAGGTCTATGACGGGCGATTCGGCCATGTTGTCTTCGGGCACCAACCCTTTCCGGACGGGCCGACGGAATTCCCCCACGCAACGGGGATCGATACCGGCGCCGTGCATGGTGGCGGATTGACTGCGTTGGTGTTTGATCCGGATCGCCCGCGATACTTCGTGACGGTTGAGTCCGATTGTTACATTCCGTACCGGGGCGCCGCATATGACGGGGACTGAAACATGCCCCCCGCGCGGTCTGGCGCGCTTGCCTATACAGGCTTGGCGAAGGGGCTGACTATCCACCAGACAAGGCTCACGATGATCGGGCCGAGTGCGCCCAGAAACAGGCTGGCAAATACATTTCCGCTTATCAGCACGAGGACCGCAAAGGGAAATGCGGAAAGGACGAGCAGCCTGCCATTCGTCCGGCTGAAGCTCGACCAGCCAACAATGCCCAGCCAGATCCCCTGTAGTGCGACCGCCCAGACGGGCATCACGCCGCCATTCTCGATGGTGGCGGGCCCCGGAATCGGATAAGCCAGAATCTTCAGGATGAACGGCCATTCCGGCGCGTTGCCGGTTGCATCAATAATGCGCCGTGTACGGTCAGGATCATTGCGTGAGAGCCCGCTCATCGCGCCGTCAAGGAAGGATTCGACCGAACCCAGCCAGCTCTGATACAATCCCCAAGTCAGCACGATGTATGCAATAGCAAGGGCAAGACCGACCTGAAGAGGGCGTGATTGCTTGAATATTCCGATGATGTCATCGCTCATATGCTGTCTCCACAGTAACTAATGAGATGCCTTCAGTCATTCGGGGCATGTGGCGCGCTAAGCCTGTGAGCCAGGCACCAGACGATAGCCGAGATCCTCGCTGAGGAGGCCGGGGGCGCCGTCAACCGAGGACAGGACGCGGCGCAGCCTGCTGATGGCCGTGTTGATGACGGTATCCTGCGGCGGCAGGTTCGGATAGTCGGTCCAGACCTCGCGCCACAGCGCCTTCCGGCTGACCCATTCGCCCTGCCGCGTCGCGATGGCATTCAGAAGCGCAAAGCTTTGCGGGCGTAAATCCAGCTTTGTATCGCCAACCAGCGCCGTCGCGCTCAACTGTCGGAGCTCAAGCGTGTCGAAAAAGAGCACGCTGTTCGGCACCCGGCTCGATGATGCGCGGCGCGCAACCGCGCGCAGGCGCGCCCGCAATTCTTCGGGATGGAAGGGCTTGTCGATATAATCGTCGGCACCGGCTTCGAGTCCCGCAACATGATCGCTGACGCTGGTCAGGCGGCTGGTGACGAGGATTCCGGGGCGCGGGCCTTCCAGCGCATTCAGCCAGGCGAGATAATCGAGGCCTTCGCTGCCATCTGCCAGCATGCGGTCCAGGATCACGATGTCGGGCATCTGCTCGGATGTTCGGCGCTTGGCGCCATTGACCGTGTCAGCTGTGGTGACGTGATATCCGAGCTGGCTGGCCGCGTGCACCACGAGATCTGCGATGTCGGCATCATCTTCCACAACGAGCACGTGATTGCGTGTATCCATGTTTTCCCGCCTCTATGGGATTGCCACTTTTAGCTAGCACTGCGATTGAGTTTCTCCACCTAACAAACGAGGTTTGCAGAAGCATGCAGGTGTTCAGGGATTTCAGCGCGATGGCAATGCTCTGCCTTTTTCTGGCGGGATGTGCTGTCACGCCAACGCTGGACATGGCGAATACGCCAGTTGATTCTTCTGTCGCTTCGTCACTGTTCCGCGCCGAGGAAGCTTACCGCGCCCGCCGCGGCGAAAGCGATGCGGTGGGAATGGCCGAAGCGGTTCGCGACCGCATGACTGTGCTGGCGGCCTTGGACATATCCAGCCGGCTGCACTCCCGCAAGCGCGACGCATTGCTTGCATCGACCCGGATCATGATGGACGAAACCCGGCAGATGGCGGCAGATGATGCCGAGGCCCTCTCACGGATCGAACGCATGTTCGCGATGGAAAATCCAGACGGGCAGGGCGTGTTTTCCGGGCTATTCGGTAACCGGATGGTCAAGTCCTTGCGCAAGGTGGATGTTACGGTCGGAATGGAGATGGACATCGTTCTGTCGGCCGGCATGACTGAAGAACTGCGCCTGCCTGTCGTCAGGGAGGCTGGAACAACCATATTTGTCGAACCGTCACGGGAGTTCGCCGGTTTTGTACCGGATCTGGCGCTTTTGGTGTTGCCTGTGGCGGCATCCGGCGGGATGACCGCTGAAGGATGCGAGACGGTCTCCGATGGTGGGCGCCTTGCCTGTTTCGTGCCGGTGGGCACGCATACGGAGATCGATCTTGTCATCACCAATCGGAGCGAGTCCCGCGTAAGCGTCGTTGTCTTTGTCAGCGGCGATGCGCGGAGCGTCGGCGCGGCCCTCGCGAGCGAATAGGTGCCAACCCAAGGGGTTATGTGACACATGGGGGCGCTGCCGGTACGGATTAGCGAGACAGATGAAAGCCGGAAAAATGAGGCGATGAGATTTGATTCGGAGTTTTCGATCCCCATTCCAGATATCCCTTCTGATCAATCTGGTCGTGACACTTGGCGTTGCCATGATTGCCGGTTTCGCAGCAATAGCGGCGATTGATGGCGCGGTCGACCGGACACTCCGCGAAGAAATACGCCGAGACATCGCCCTGCTGACGGAGCGGACGCAAGACCGGGACGTCCTGCCGCCCGTGGCCAGCCTCACCGCCTCGCTGGGCCAGCGCCTGTTCGAGGATGGCGGAGGGGATGCACAGTCCGTCTACCTTCTGGTCCGGTCCGACCAAAGCGTCATAGTCGGAAATGCAACGTCCTGGCCCTCTGAGACGCGCCTGGAAGAGAGGTGGATTGAAACGGATGCCACCGAGCTTGGCCTCGGCGCCGGGAACATCCTCGCGCGGGTAGAGGCCGTTGATGCGGGATTTTTTCTGCTCGTCGGTCGCCGGCTGACGGCGCGGCAGGCACTGATCCGGAATTACGTGCCGGTCCTTGTGGGGGCTGTCCTGTGTCTTGGCATGGTCAGCACGTTTCTTTTTGCCTTGCTGCACCGCCGCTACCAGCGCCGTGTCCAGGCGCTCAACCGCGTATTCGACCGTGTCCGCACCGGCGAGGTCGCCGCGCGGGTCGGGTCCGGTTTTCTCACGCCTGAGGGAGACGCGTTGTCGACCCTCGGCGCAAACGTGAACGAGGCGCTGGCGGAAGTGGCGCGCCTGATGCGGGGGTTGGATTCCTACAGCCAGGTCGCAGCGCACGAGTTGAACCATGGCGTCTCGATCATGCGGGACCGGTTCCTCGCTGCTGGCGACACGGGCGCGGCACAGGATGCCGAACAATTGCTGGACCTCGTCTCGCATATTCTGGAACTGGCGAAGATCGAGGCGACACCCGGCTACACCATGCAGCCTGTTTCGCTCTCGGAAACAACCGCATCGGTGGCCGCGCTCTATGCCGATACATTCGAAGACCGGAACATTCGTTTCGAGCTGAAGCTGCCCCTGAACGACCGTATGGAAATCCTCGCATCGGCGCCCCTGCTCGCCAGTGCGATTACGAACCTTCTGTCAAATGCCGCAAAATTTGCCCCGGAAGGATCGGCGGTTTTGCTGGTGCTGGCCGCGACGGACCGATATTTCACCGTGACGGTTCAGGATGAGGGACCGGGCGTTGTGACGACCAGTATTGCCGAACTCGCCGGCGCAGGCCGGAAGGCTGGCCCTGGCAGCCATGGTTTCGGGCTGAGGCATGTCCAGGCGGTTGCGATCCGCCATGGGGCACGGCTGACGCTCGCTAACACGACTCCGGGACTGAAAGTGACCATCGCATTCGTGCGGCCGACATGACCCGCTTGGTCAGTTGCGTCATCCGGCCTATCCGCCGATACAGGAAAGCGTGAGGACGTAACGCCACACAGCGTCTGAATTTTCTCGTGTGAAGGGGACATCACAACGTGCAGCCAGGTCAGTTCAAACACCTATCCCGCAAGGGACAGACAATTCTTCGAACGCGCCCAGCATGGACCAGTTATTGGCGGAGCGGCCTCGCAGCTGTTGTCGTGACCTGCCTTTGGTTCGCGAAGCGCGAACTGTTCGACAGACTGGCACAGCGCCTCGGTAGTCCTGCAGAGCTTTCAGGCTTAGGGCTTGCTGTAGTACTGGTGCCGATCATCGCGGGAGTGGTCTATCACCGCTATACCCACGCCTATGAGATCGAGAACGGGCGAAAGCTTCGCCTGCTCGCCGGCTTCATTTCCCGTGTGAAGCGGGAATTTCCGCTGACGGACAAGGTCCAGACCGATATGGGACAGTCTATTGCCGGACGTCTCCTCAACTATGGAACGATTGCTTTCTGGACTGGCGATGACCGCAGCCGGCTCGTGTGGGCGAAGGTGTCAGATCCGGATCGCGTAATTGCCTGTCTCGACCTGCTGAAAGCCGGACCACAGGACACGTCGTATGCGCCTGTGGTATATAAGGCCGGAGGAGCGGCGCGGCCGGCATCCCGATTGCCCGAACCCCCAACACTGCAGGAGGCAAAGTCGGCCAAGGTCACGCATTTTGGCAAGGCGGTAGAATATAAGCATATCAAGGACATGGTGGCCCGGCGGATCAAGACGCCATTGGGTGATTACATCGACAATGATGATGGCACCGTGTCTCATGCTGACAGTGGTCTCATGTGGCTGCGTGCCCCCTGGGGCATGGTTTGGACAGGCGGCGGGTTCGCTGGCGAACCTATCCGCATGAGGTGGAGCGATGCAGCCGAACTCTTCGGGGTGGGCATAGCCGTTGGATACAATGTCGGCAACAGCATGGCCTATATGGGTAACGGAAAGCGGGCCGCCTCGGCGTTCGAGCATGGCTACAGGAAAGGTAAGTGCGTAATTGATGCGGCAGGGTATACGGACTGGCGCCTGCCGACGGCGGCGGAGCTTGACCAGTTTGTTCCATACCACCATCGCCGGGAAGAGGATATGAGCGAAGTGGAAGCTTCGATGTCGCGAGATGAGGCGTATCTGTGGGGCTGGAAGGGCAGGGCGAGTTTCGCAGTGGCCAAACGTCTGTATCCGGAGCTGTTCGAGACAAATGTTCATCTCTGGACGGCAACGGGTCTGGGCGGCGGTCTGGCCTGGGCGTATGACGGGCAGATGCCAGTGGGGGACTTCAAGGCAAATGACAAGCTTGGGGTGCTCTTCGTTCGTCGTTTGACAGGGGGAGAAATACGGGCTCCGGAAATTGTCCATGAGGAGATCACTTGGTGATGCAGGGGAGTGTTTCACGCTGAGTTGCGTTCGAACCAATGAATCACTGAAAAATTGCAGTCCCAGCCCGTCGATGATGCTGAACGCTGCACTTGCAGCATTTCCCGAGATATTGGGAGACCCAGGATCGGGTCGGGCGAAACGAGCCGGGCCGGACAGACCGGCGCGCTTACGCCGGAATCTCAACGCTGCCAGTGTCTGCGAGACTGGTTTGAGAGCCAGCGCCTAGGCACAAGATGCTGGCGGCAGCATGTGACAGTCGCATACTATCACGCAGTCTTGGAAACCTGCTGGATGTAAGGCTGGCGTGACCACATGACCAGGCTGGCAGACAGAGGCAGCGTCATGCCGGCGAGCAGGGAGAGGGCGGGTGCCAGTCCGCCGGTTCCGGAGAACACGCCTTCGGAGAGCATGGCGACAACGGGTGGTCCGAACCCGAGACCAATCATGGTCGTGCACATGAAGAGGAGCGCAATGGCCGTCGCCCGTATCTCGCCAGGCGCGATGAACTGGACCGACACGACGGCCAGATTGCTGCAGCCAGACAGGGCGAAGATCATGATGGCAATGCCGACAAGCGCCTGCGACGCCTCAGGCGCCAGCGGCGCGGCAATGGCCGCTGTGCAGCCAGTCAATGAGGCCAGCAGCGCGGCAAGCACGAGCCCATCGCGCCGTCCTCGCTTTCGAAGGAATTCTGCCAGCATGGTGAAGGATATTGTGCCTGCGGCGGCTGCGATGATGCCGGTCGCCCCGAAGGCAAACCCGGCCTGGCTGATGGTCCAGCCATAGGTGCGCCTGAAAAGCTCAGGTGCCCATGCGCCGTACGCGAACACGATCAGATTGACCCCGCCGGCGCCCAGAAACAGACCAAGATACAACCGCCATCGATGCCGGAAATATGCGATCACTTCAGCGAGTGGCTGCGTGGTCGACGTCTCGGCTGAATGGCGCCCCGGCTCCCGGGTTGTGAGGAAGAATACCGCACATAGCAGCAGTCCCGGCACGCCCACCGTAAAAAAGACCAGCTGCCAGAGCTTGAAGCCTGCAAGAAGCGGAAGATCTGCCAGTCCGCCCGATGACAGGGCTGTGATGACCGCTGCGCCGACAATGTAGGATCCATATCCGCCCATACTGCCGGCAGCTGCATAGATGCCGGCTGGCAAGGCGCGGCGTTCGGGCGGGAACATGTCCCCGATCATCGAATAGGCTGCCGGGGACAGGGCAGCTTCACCGATCGCAAGTCCAATCCGTAGGCTGACGAGAATACCGTAGGAGGTCGCGATTCCGGAAAACGTTGTGCACAATCCCCACAGGGCAACGCCTGCGAGAACAAGGTGCTTGCGATTGCGGGTGTCTGCGACGCGCGCCAGAGGCAGTCCGAGCAATCCGTAGAATATCGCGAAGGCGCCACCAAACAGCAAGCCGATTTCGAAGTCATTGACATTGAAATCCTGCTTCAACGGTCCAACCAGGAGGCTGGGAATGATCCGGTCGATGTAGGAGATGATATAGAGACCGCAGAGCAATCCGACGGTCCACCAGGCCCGAAATCCGGGTTTCGGGGGAGCGGGAACGTGTTCGACGGGTGGCATGGTGGATCCTCCGCAAGGCTCTTCATTGGAGCCGTCTGTCTGGCGTCACCTGCTCGACATTCTGTGCTCATGGCAAAGACCAGAAAATTGCAGGACAATCTCGGGATGCTTGTCATGCGCACCGATCAATCTGATGACGGGCAAGTTTAATTATTGTTGACACTTGAGGGCGTGACGAACAGATTGTCAAACAATATTGGAAATATGTCGATCAATCGACTGATAGGGAGGATCAAGCTTGTGACCGACAAGACGCCATTTTCTGCAGACATCACCGAGGTTGATGGTGTGCTCATGGGACCCTGGCGATCGCCGCGACAAATGCTTGGCGATCAGACCTATGATGATCATGCCTCCATTCATGATGATGCCACGGCGCAGAAGCTTGGCTTCCAAGGCGGGACCATCGAAGGGCCGACCCATTTCAGCCAGTTCTCGCCGCTCGGCCATGCTGCTTGGGGGGATAGATTCCTGGCGCAGGGATGCTTGTCTGTTCATTACCGCAATCCGGCCTTCGAAGGCGAAAGGATCCGGGCCTGTCTGAAGCGGGCGCCGGACGGAAACCATGCCGAAATTTGGGCCGAGAAGGAGGATGGGGTAGAAGTCCTCCGAGGATCGGCATCCATTGGCGAAGGGCCGGTCGCAACTGCCCTGGAAACCCGGCTTCAGTCTCTTGCCCCTCTCGAACGCCCGGTCATCATGGCAGACCTGAAAGTGGGGATGACCACCGGCCGTGTGCCCGTGAGTATGGCATTCGATCAGCATATGGGAGACTTGTATCCGTTCTCCCTGGAGCAGAAACTGAAGGTGATTACAGAGCCGTCTCCATGGTATCAGGGCGATGGCACGCCGTGGGGAAGGGCCATCATCCCATTTGAAATGTTGAGCGTACTTCTGCAGTACACGGCCCGAACAGGGCATTTTCCCGTGCGCGAGCCCGTGGTCGGTCTGTTTGCCGACCAGGAAATCCGGCTGATGGATGGACCGTTGTTCGTTGACGAAGCCTATGAGGTCGAGCGCGAATTGGTGGCATTGAGCGGGAGCCGGCGCACGGAAAGCTTCTGGGTCAAATCGCGGGCTTTCCGGGCATCGGACAACAAGCTGGTGGCCAGCATGTTGCTCAATCAGGCCACGCTCAAGGAGACCTATGCGGCGTATGACGCTGACTATGCCGATCTGTACGGCGCGGATGCGCGACCGGCCTGACCGGCTCAGGCGGTCGGCTGCGACAGGCGTGAGACAAGCTGCTCAAGGCGGTCCAGACGGCTTTCGAGGTCGGGTGTCTGACCGGTTTGCGCGTCCGCCTGCGCAAATGTGACCAGTCTTGCCGGGTCGATCGACTGTTTGCGACGAATGGATAATTGTTTCAGGACGGCGTCGCGATGGCTCTCATGAAACAGGCGGATTTCCCGCTCTGCGCCATCGCTGTCGCGATTTTCAATTCTGTTCCATACCGCCTGCACCATTCGGGCAACCTCGCGCTGACGGTCGAGGGTAAGATGGTCGCAGGGGATTTCCCACATCGCCTCCCAGGATGCCTCGGTCAGGATCGTGGAGATCATGCCGCGCGCTGTCCGGTTGCCGCTGGATGTGATCATGATCGAGAAAAAACGTCCCAATGCGGAGGCAAACTCGATCGGAGGGGTGAACCCTGACTTCGCCAATCGCACAATCTCATCGTGGCGGGCCTCCACCTCATGAATGATGTCCGGTCGCGCCTGCTGTATGACATAGCGGCAGGCCAGTCCGATGAGTGTGGATGTGACAGCAAAATTATCGGCGATGATTTCCAGCGGAATACCGATCACGACCGCGCCGCGATTGGGATTCATTTCAATCAAATTGCGTTGTTCCAGCAAGCGCAGCGCATCGCGTACGGATCCCCGACTGGCTTCGAACCGGGTGGCGAGCTTCATTTCGGTCAGCCGCTCGCCGGGCTTCAGGTGTTCGGCAGCGATTTCGCTGGCCAGGGTGGCGGCGATTGATTCCGGCACCGAGCGGGCGGCGGAGGCGGGGGGCTTGGTCATGCTCTTGGATTGTCCCGTGTTGATCTCGGCGCGTCGCCAAATTGTACCATTTTGCAGAACAATGTGTAGAATTGTTGAACAAAAAAATCAATTGAATTCGAAAAGCCTCAAAATACCGATATTTTGATTGACAATATGCACATCGGGCTGAAATTGTCCTTCAAAATAATAAAAATTGTTCGTCAAAGTGGATGGAATTGGAGGCATCATGGATGCGTCGGTCGAGACGGATCGAGAGGCATATCTCGCGGATCTGAAACAACGTATCGCGGCGGCGTGGCCGGAAGACATGCCGCGGGACCCGGTATATCCGTTCGGTCAGATTTGCGTCCCGGATTATCTGCGAGCCTGGTCAGACCGCAAGGGCGATGAAGCCGCAATCGATTTCTATGGATACCCTGTCAGCTGGGCCGACCTCGATCGCCTGTCCGACGCCTTCGCCTCCTTTCTTGCGACGCGGGATGTGGGCCCGGGGGATCGGGTCGCCGTGTTCATGCCGAATTGCCCGCAATTCTCCATCACCTTCTTCGGCATTCTGAAGCGGGGCGCGATACTCGTCCCCGTCAATCCCATGGTCACGGGGCGGGAGCTATCGCATTATCTCGAGGATTCCGGTGCCAGCCTGGTTGTGGCGCTGGACAAGCTCGCCCCGCTTGTGAAAGAGGTCGATCGCGACAACGCCCTGACAATTGTCAGTACCGCATTGCGCGAATTCCTTCCAGCCGATCCGGCGTATCCCGTCCCGGCCGGCGCGCTTGATGAGCCCGTCGATGTTCACGGAGTGATTCCATTCTCCTCCGCCATCTCGACCCCCGTCGATGAGTCGGCAATGGCCGAGGTGTCGTGGAACCAGATCGCCGCGATCAATTATACCGGGGGCACGACCGGGCTGCCGAAAGGGTGCCTGCACACACATGGTGACATGATTTACACGGGAGCGTGCGCGGCGACATTCTGCCTGCCTGCCTCGGAAACGGATGTCGTTCTTTCCTATCTTCCCCAATTCTGGATTGCCGGTGAGGTGGCCGGAATCCTGTTGCCCCTCGTTTCGGGCTGCCGGCTTGTCCTGCTCTCCAGATGGGATGCATCCGCGGTCATGGCGGCGATTGACCGGGCCGGAGTGACCGGCATGGGCGCGCTGACCGATGGCGCTGTTGAAATCATGGATCATCCCGATGTCGGGGAGTTCGATCTGCGTTCCCTGCGGGAGACGGTCGTCACGTCGTTTGTGAAAATTCTGAACCCGGACTATCGCCGGCGCTGGAAGGCGCTGACGGGTGCCGTGCTCCGGGAATCCTCATTCGGCATGACCGAGACAAACACGCTGGATACATTCACGACGGGTTTGCAGGCCGATGATGCCGACATCACCGGGGAGCCACTCTTTGTGGGGCTTCCATGCCCGGGCGCTGAATTCATCATCGTGGACCCGGAGACCGGACGGCCGGTCGCACATGGCGAGCCGGGCGAGATCCTGATGCGCACCCCGTCGCTCATGAAAGGCTATTGGGGCGTGCGCGGGCAAGCAGATGACAGCCCCATACGCGATGGATGGCTGCATACCGGCGACACCGGCGTGATCGATGAGCGGGGCGGCATCTATTTCCGTGGACGCCGCAAGGAAATGCTGAAGGTCAATGGCATGAGCGTGTTCCCGACAGAACTGGAAATCTCGATCAGCCGCCATCCCGCCGTTGCCGTATGCGGTGTGGTGGGGCGTCCCGATGACCGCAAGGGCCAGGTTCCGGTCGCCTTCGTGCAGATCGATGACGACGCCCCCGGGCCCGTCACGGCGGAAGACTTGTCAGCCTGGTGCCGCGAGAACATGGCCAGCTACAAGGTGCCGGAAATCCGCTTCATTGCCCAGATGCCGCTGACCGATACGGGCAAGGTGAAACGCAACGCGCTTCTGGATGCGCTGTAACCACCCCTGACAAAAACTCAAACAACGAGCGTCCTGGAGACGCCAAAGGAGGAAGTGCTATGAGAGTATTGCTGACAAGTGTGTGTGCAGGAGCATTGCTGGTGCCGGCGGGTCTGGCGCAGGCGCAGGTATCGGAAAGCGGGCAGGTCGAAACGGCCCCAGACTCTTCGCAGGCGCCTGATGAGGCGCGGCGACTGGGCGCTGTGACCGTCACGGCAACGCGCCGGACACAGGACATTCTGGATGTTCCGGTCGCTGTGTCCAATATCGGCGCCGAGCAGATGGAGCGGTCCGGTATTTCGGATGTCAAGCAGCTTACCAGCATCGCGCCAAGCCTGGACATCACGAATACGATCGGCGAATCCTACGGGGCTGTGATCCGTGTACGCGGTATAGGAACAAGTGGATCGAATCCGGGCCTTGAATCGGCCACAGGAGTCTATGTCGACGGCGTCTATCGAAGCCGGTCCAATCTCGCCCTGAACGACATGCCGGGCGTGGAACGTGTTGAGCTTCTGCGTGGACCGCAAGGCACACTGTTCGGAAAGAACACAACTGCAGGTGTTCTCAACGTCGTGACCGCCAAGCCGTCTGACGTGTTCGAAGGAAGCGCGGCTGTCACAGCCGGAAACTTGGGGCTTACGCGATTTGACGGTACGATTGAGGGGCCATTGACCGACACGCTCGGGGGACGGCTCGATATCATGACAATGGACCGGGACGGCTATACCGAGAGTGAATTCACGGGCGAGGCGTTCGGCGCGCGGGAACGAGTGCAGGCGCGTGGTCAGCTATACTGGGAAGCCAGCGATACGGTCGATGTTCGTCTGATAGCAGACTATACCGACAAGTCCGAGGATGGCAGCAACTTCCTGGTCTATCGCAGCATCACGCCCGCAGCTGAAACCCTGTTGGGCCAGTTCGGGCCCGTCCCGACGGCGCAGGAAGACATCAAGGATTATTACACGACGCCGACTGATGGTCGTGACTGGGGTCAGACGGTTCTGGATCGCGGGATTTCAGCGGAAGTGAATTGGGAGGTCGGCCCGGGCACGCTGACATCAATCACGGCCTGGCGAAAATTCGATGCGGATCGTTCCTTCGACCCGGACGCCGGACCTGTAGACCTCTTGTACGATGACCGCGATGGCGAAGTGTTTGAAAGTTTCAGCCAGGAAGTACGCTATCAGGGGGTGGCCGGGGATCTCGACTATCTGGTGGGAGTTTTCTACGCCAATGACAAGATTGAAAGCCGGGACAGCTACACGTTCGGCGCAGATCTCGAAACCTGGCTGGGCCTGCTTGTCGGGTCCGACACATTGTTTTCGGCGGTCACGGGCCTGCCTGCCGGCAGTGTGTTCCCGGAAGGCGGCGGCGCATATGACGTGTTCAAACAGGATGGTGAAAGCGTGGCGCTGTTCACGCACAACACCTACCAGGTGAGCGAGAAACTCTCCCTGACCGGCGGCTTGCGGTTCACCGTGGACGAGAAATCCCTTGATGCCGATCTGACCTCGGACAATCCGGCTTGCGAAGCGGCCATTGCCTCGGGCGGTGACGGGCTCTCAACCACACCGGCCGGATTGCGCGGCCTGGTCTGCATTCCAAATTTCGACACTCGCCGGGATGGCCGTTACACCGACAACCGGTCTGAAGAGGAGTTTTCCGGGGTCCTGTCGGCGCTGTACCGCGTCAATCGGGATTTGAGCACGTATGCATCCTATAGCCGGGGCTATAAATCCGGCGGGTATCAGTTTGACCGGGGCGGTCTGATCATTCCGAATCCGAGCGGTGACCAGCTGGAGTTTGATCCAGAATTTGCCGATGCATATGAACTTGGCCTGAAAGGCGTGTTCCTGGACGGCCTGGTGCGTGCAAATCTCGCGCTGTTCTATACGGAGCTGACGGACTACCAGTTCAGCTATGTGCAGGCTTCAGCCAGTGGCGAGACCCAGCGTGTCGTGGCAAACCTGCCGCAGCTGACCAGCCAGGGTGTTGAGGTTGAAACGGCGTTCAGCCCGACTGAAAACCTGTCCATGAATTTCGCCGCGACCTATCAGGATGCGGATTTCGGGGAGGAGGCCTTCCCGACCTCCCTGTCCTATCTGGAGGACCGCGGCAATTTCAACGCGCCGAAATGGACTCTGGTCAGCTCGGCGAATTACGACCGTGACCTTCCCGGCACCTCATTGCGCAGTTTTGCGTATCTTGATGCGCGCTGGCAATCGAAGTCCAATGTAAGCTTCTCGGCGTCTGTCGGTCCGACCCATGAGCAGGAGGCCTATGCCACGTTCAATGGCCGGGTCGGTCTGGGCAGCCAGTCGGAATCATGGACGCTTGAAGTGTGGGGCCGGAACCTCACGGATGAGAATGCCTGGGCAATGACGGGCGCCGGCACGCTCCAGCCGGGGACGGTGCAGGGCTATGGCATTGAACCGCGGACATATGGCGCCACCCTGCGGGTGACGTGGTAGCCGGTTCATCCGGGGCTTGAGGAGGCAGACATGTTCAAGAAAATCCTGATCGCCAACCGGGGAGAAGTCGCTGTGCGTGTTGCACGCGCTGCGGCTGAACTGGGTGTGCCAAGCGTCACCATTTATTCCGGGGACGATGCCGCGTCGGCTCATGCAAGGGCTGGCGACACAGCGGTGGCCCTGGGCGGGTCGGGACCGTCTGCTTATCTGGATGGTGGCAACATCCTCGCCATCGCGGCACAGCAGGGGTGTGATGCCATTCATCCCGGCTATGGATTTCTCAGTGAGAATGGCGGCTTTGCCGCGGATTGTGCAGAGGCCGGTATCCACTTTATCGGCCCCAATGTTCACGCCCTGAGCGTTTTCGGGGACAAGGGCGAAGCCCGGCAGATTGCCCGAAAATGTGATGTGCCGATCCCTCAGGGAACAGAGGGAGCTGTCACGCTGGAGGAAGCCAAGGCATTCTTCAGATCCCTCGGGACGCAAGCGGCGGTAATGGTCAAGTCCATTGCAGGCGGGGGAGGCCGGGGCATGCGCCCGGCCCGGTCCCTGACAGAGCTGGAACAGGCATTCGGGATTTGCCGGGCCGAGGCGGAACTCGCTTTCGGGTCCGGGGAACTCTATCTCGAACAATTGGTGCAGCGTGCCCGCCACATAGAAGTGCAGGTCGTGGGCGACACACATGGCGATGTCGTGGCGCTGGGAGACCGGGATTGCAGCGCGCAGCGTCGTCGCCAGAAATTGATCGAAATAGCGCCGGCTCCCGATCTGCCGGATGAGATCCGGGCCGCGATGCATGAGGCCTCCGTTCGGCTCGCCAGGGAGGCCGGCTACGACAATGTCGGTACGGTGGAGTTTCTCTACAATCTCGAGGAAACAGACCCAGGTCGGGCAATTCTCTTCATGGAAGCCAATCCCCGCCTGCAGGTCGAACATACGATTACGGAAGAAATAACGGGCGTCGACCTTGTTCAGGCCCAGATCCTGCTCGCCTCGGGTGCCACGCTGGAGGACGCAGGATGCCGTCCGCTGCCGGGGATCCGGGGTGCAGCCATTCAGGTGCGCATCAATGCTGAGACAACGACACCGGACGGCGACATCCGTCCCTCCGGTGGCACGGTGCATACCTTCACCCCACCCGGCGGTGCAGGCGTGCGCGTCGATACATTCGCCTATTCGGGTATGGCGTTGAGCCCGGCATTTGATTCCCTGCTGGCAAAGCTGATCGTTCGGGGGCCGGATCTGGACGGTGCCGGCCGGAGGGCCCGGCGGGCGCTGAACGAGTTCGGCATTACCGGAGTGCCAACCAACAAGGTGGACATGCTGGCATTGCTGGAACAGCCGGAACTGCTGTCCGGTCAGCTGGATACGCAATTTGTGGAACGTGAGCGCGACAGACTGAAAGCGGCTGCGGACGGCCTCGCTGAACTGGCGCAGGCGTCTCCTGTGAGTGAGGCCGGAGCCTCCGCCATGCGCCCAGCGGCGAACTTGCCGCCTCCCGGCCAGGTGGCGGTCAGGGCGCCGCTGTCCGGTCTGGTTGTGCGCGTGGATGTGACTGAGGGTGACAAAGTATGGCCGGGCAAGCCGGTAGCCCTGGTCGAGGCGATGAAGATGCAGCACGTCGTCGAGGCCACCGGCAGCGGAATCGTCCGGCAGGTCCTTCTGGAGGCGGGGGCCGTCTTGTCGGAAGACGCGCCGGTCCTGTTTGTCGAACCGGCCGAGGTCGAGGCCGATGCAGAGGCACTGGACGCCGAAATTGATCCGGATCATATCCGCGAGGATCTGGCGCATGTGCAGGAACGGATCGGATTAACCCTGGACGCGGCACGTCCGGACGCGGTGCAGAGGCGCCGAAAGACCGGCATGCGCACGGCGCGCGAGAATCTGGATGATCTGTTCGATGCGGGCACGTTCCATGAATATGGCGGACTGGCGATCGCAGCGCAGCGTCGCCGCCGCAGCCTGGACGACCTGATGAAGAACACGCCTGCTGATGGCCTGATTGGCGGCGTTGGCGAGGTCAACAATCACGTGTTCGGCCCGGAGCTTACGCGCTGCATGGGCATTTCTTATGATTACACCGTGCTCGCAGGCACGCAGGGCTATCTCAACCACAAGAAAACAGACCGACTGGTCGAACTGGCACATGATCAGGACCTGCCGATCGTGCTCTTTGCCGAAGGGGGCGGAGGACGCCCCGGCGATGTCGATGCGGTGACAGCCTCGGGGCTCGACGTGACCACGTTCCGCAGTTTTGCCGCCCTGAGTGGGCGCCAACCGCGGATCGGGATTGCCGCAGGACGCTGCTTTGCGGGCAACGCGGTTCTGTATGGGTGTTGCGACCTCACGATCGCGACGAAAAACGCCAATATTGGTCTCGGCGGGCCCGCCATGATCGAGGGAGGCGGGCTGGGTCGGTTCAAGCCCGAGGATATCGGGCCGATTGATGTGCAGACCGCCAATGGCGTTGTGGACCTGGCTGTAGAGGATGAGGCCGAAGCGGTGGCGAAGACGCGCCAGATCCTCGGCTTCTTCCAAGGCGATGTGCCTGAGTGGAAAGCGCCGGACCAGCGATTGCTGCGTCATGCCATTCCGGAGGACCGGCTGAGAGTTTACGATATCCGAAAGGTCATCGATCTGTTGGCGGATGAGGGGTCGGTCGTTGAACTGCGCCGCGAATTCGGTGTGGGCATCGTGACCGCCTTTGCGCGTATTGAAGGCCGGGCGATTGGCTTGATGGCAAACGATCCCAAATGGCTGGGCGGAGCCATCGATTCCGAGGCGGCGGACAAGGCCGCGCATTTCATGCAAATATGTGATGCCTACAACTTGCCGATTGTCTCCCTGTGCGACACGCCGGGATTCATGGTCGGGCCGGAATCCGAGAAGACAGCTTCGGTGCGTCATGGCGCAAGAATGTTCATCGTGTCTGCTGCGTTGCGCGTGCCGGTCTACACTATTGTGCTCCGCAAGGGGTACGGTCTCGGCGCGCAGGCAATGGCGTCAGGAGGCTTTCATAGCACGGCCATGACAATCAGCTGGCCGAGTGGTGAATTCGGAGGCATGGGCCTGGAAGGTGCAGTGAAGCTGGCCTATCGCAAGGAATTGGAGGCCATTTCCGACCCCGTCGAGCGGGATGAATTGTATGCCAGGAAAGTGGCTCAATTGTATGATGTCGGACGCGCGACAGCAGTTGCGCAATATCTTGAGATAGACGCGGTCATCGATCCGGCCGATACACGCGCCTGGGTGATGCGGGGATTGAAGATGAGGCCCCCTGAGCGCGGTCACGCCCAGGCGCGCCGATACATCGACACCTGGTGAGAGCGACAACATACTGGCGATCCGGTCAGAAATCGAATGGATAATCGCGCGCTGGCGGTAATTCGGAAGCGCGCAGACAGGGGGCGAACTTCTTCGGTCCTGATTGGGAGAAGTGGTCCCAAGCCATCACACTGGGAACCGTACTCGGAACTTCACAAGCTGTCATGGGTGGATGCGTGCGGAATTGTCAAACTTCGGATTAGTGTGCCATCTGACTCGAACTACGGAGAAGTAGACGGCGTTGGAACCAGTGCGGCGATATCGATCGAACCCTATCGGCGCAAACGTCCGAACGCGTTCGACTACGCCAAGTCTGATACCTCCTGTGCGGAGACCTGGTTCGTGTCACCAGCTACCGAGTGTTTCAAACTGTTGGCAGCCGCTCCGAAATTGACCGCCTCTTGCAGCGTTTGGTTGTCCATAAGGGCGTAAATCTGTCCAGCACAGAAGGCGTCTCCTGTGCCAACTCTGTCGACCACATGGCTCATCGTATATGTCCGCGAGAATGCGGTCTCAGATCTCGACCCGACGAAGGCTCGCCATTGATGTTCGTCCGCCGACGAAGATGAACGTATGGTCAGGCCAAAGCGCGAGAGATTCGGGAATGATGTCAGGACCTTGTCGCTCAGCGATGTCGCCCAAACATCCGAGCCGCTTTCGCCATCACCTTCAATTCCGAGACAGGCCGGGCAATCTCCTCTCCCCGCGATCAGTGTGTCGGCTTTCTCCACAAGCGAAGGCATGATCTCGGAGGCGCTGACACCATAGTCCCACAGTCGTTCGCGATGATTGAGATCAATGGAAACGTGCACACCGCGCTCGCGGGCCTGTGACACTGCATTGTCCGTCGTCAGGTATTTGAGACTTCAGGC
>NZ_AWFH01000018.1 GCF_000682715.1 Hyphomonas atlantica corrig.
CGAAGAAGCCGACATAGAGCACCTTCTTGAGCAGCCCCGAGATGACATCGGCATTCTGCGACAGCGCCCAGAACAGCCCGGCCAGCGTGATGTCAATCACGATCAGCGTGGTCGTAAGATAGGCAACATCGCCCGCCAGCAGGCCAAAGCCAGAGTCTACATAGGCGATAAACGTTTCCAGGAACCGGTCGATGACGCCCATCTCTTCCATGGCGGTTCAGTCCCCGAGAAAGGATTGCAGGCGGGCCCGGCCGCGCTCGGCCTCTTCAAGCTCGCGCGCCCGGTCGAGCGCTTCGGCGCGATAGTGAGCCGCCATCATGGCTTCCATCTGCATGAGCTGCTGGGCGGACATCGCCTCGATCTGATTGCCGGCCTGAAGCGCCTGAAGATTGCCGACCGCCGTCTGGCTCTCCTCGACAAGACCGGTCAGTGCCTCGGCGTCGGGTTCATTGTCCCGCACCGTCTCTGCGACCATCAGGAGTGTGTGCTTGTGGGCAGACCGGGACTGCTGCCAGCGGATACGTGCATCCTCGACCAGGACGACAGGAGCCGGCGGGGTCTCGCCATAAGATTCCGGATAGAGGTCTTCGTATTCGCGCTCGACCTCTTCAACGCCATATCCGATGCCGTCAGCCTCCTCCATCAGTTCGCCAATCCGGCGGATGCGGTCGGCGATGATCGCGCGGGCGATTTCGACGGGCAGTGTTTCGAGGTCCCGCGCCATCTTCTCGATCATGTCGATTTCATGGGTGATCTGACGGATCTGATTGTCGATCTGCTGCAGGGCCCGCACCGCCTGGAGGATGTTCTCAGCGTGATTTGCCGGGTCGTAGACAATGCCGCCACCGAAGAGTTGGGCAGACGCAGGCGGCGCCATCAGGCCCGGCAGCGGCATCGCGGCAAGTGCGATGGAAGAGAGGAGGGCTTTCATGCTCGGAGGCTCCTATTCAGCGGCGATTTGGGGGAGGGGTGAGTCTGGCTGCTCAGCCAGCAGGTCCGCGGCCCAGCCGAGCTGTTTCAGCTCCAGCCAGCCACGGGCAAAGCCCGATTCAATGTCGGCTTCCAGAAGCCCATTCATGAGCTTCTGATCGGCGGGAGATCCAGCCCCGCAGAAGGCGAGTGCGACGTCGCCAAGGCCAAGCTCGAAGAGCCGGCAGCCAAGGGGCGAGGTATAGTAATAGTCCCGCTTCGGAATGGATTTTGCGAGAATATCGATCTGACGGTCATTGAGCCCGAATTTGCGATAGATCGCCTGGGCGGTCGGTTCGAGCGCCCGTTCATTCGGCAGGAAGATGCGCGTCGGGCAAGATTCGATCAGGGTAGGCGCAATCGACGCGCCTTCGATGTCGGCCAGCGATTGGGTCGCAAACACAACCGCCACATTCTTCTTCCGAAGCGTTTTCAGCCAGTCGCGCAGCCGCGCCGCGAAGACCGGATGGTCGAGGAACAGCCAGGCCTCATCGAGAGCAAGCAGGGTTGGCCGGCCATCAAACCGCTCTTCCAGACGGTGGAAAAGATGCAAGATGACCGGGGCAATGGCAGAGGGGGTCTGCATCAGCTCGTCCATCTCGAAACAGGCGACCGAGGCAAGATCGAGCGTTTCGCTATCACTATCGAGCAGGTGCCCATTGGCGCCTTCCAGCGTGTAAGGCATGAGTGCAGCTTTCAGCGTATCAGACTGAAGAATAAAACTTAGCCCGGTCAGCGTGCGTTCCGCCTCTGGCGCTGACGCCAATGACCGGATGGCGCCCCACAGCACACTTTTCAAATCCGGCGTGACACGCACGCCTTCCGATTCGAGGAGACCCAGCAGCCAGTCAGCCGCAAAGCTGGCGCCGCGCTCTGAATCAATGTCCCGGAGCGGCTGGAGCGCCGGACGCTCCTCGCCAGCCAGCGGAATCCATGTGCCGCTCATCGCCAGCGTCACCGCACGTGCGGACCGTCCCTTGTCGAAGATGAAAACCTGCGCGTCCTCATAGCGCTGCCATTGTGCCGCCAGCAGCGACAGGAGGACCGACTTGCCAGAACCCGTCGGGCCGATGATTAGCGTGTGGCCGACATCGCCGACATGCAAATTCAGCCGGAACGGCGTCGTGCCTTCTGTCTGGGCCTCGATCAGCGCGCGATCTGCTAGATGCGCATTCCACGCATTGCCCGCCCAGACTGATGAGAACGGAATGAGATGGGCAAGGTTCAGCGTATGCAATATCGGCTGGCGGACATTGGCGTAGACATGGCCTGGCAGGGAACCGAGCCAGGCTTCAACGGCGTTCAGCGTCTCCCGGATCGTCGTGAACCCGCGCCCATTGATCACCCGCTCGACGGCGCGGGTGCGCTCCTCGACCTCCTCGCGTGACGTGCCCATCAGCGTCAGCGTGGTCGTGACATAGCCATAGGAGACAAGGTCTGAGCCGAGCTCCTGCAGCGCCGCATCGGCGTCCGCAGCCTTGTTGTCGGCGTCATTGTCGAGAAGCGCGGCCTGTTCGTTGAACAGCGTTTCGCGCAGCACCGCGCCGACGGATTTGCGCTTCGCAAACCAGTGCCGGCGCTTCTTCGCGAGAAGCTTCTCGGCCTCCGCCTTGTCCATCGCGATATAGCGGGTCGTCCAACGATAAGAGAATCCCAGCCGGTTGAGCTCATCCAGCATCCCCGGCAGGGTGGAGGGCGGAAAGCCAAGCAAAGTCAGCGTCGCGAGGTGCGCTTCGCCAATGCGTGGCTCCAGCCCACCTGCGAAACTCTCATCCGCGAGCACCGCATCGAGAAACACCGGCAATTCCGGCACGGACACAGCATGCCGCTTCGACGAGATGCAGGCATGGAGATAGGTCAGCGTCTCTTCATCCGAGAGCGGATGGATCTCATCCAGGGCCGTCGAAAGCAAATCGAGTGTCTGCGCGGCGCGCGTCTGGAAATGTTCGAGCCGCTGGCGCCAGTCCTCGCCGTCGCGCTTCTCGGGCCGTTCGATCAGCGCCTTCTCGGCCCGTCCTGTTGCATCGGTTGGGGGCAGCCATAGCAGGGTAAGATAGTAGTAGCTCTCGTACCGGGCGCCGGTCTCTTCGGCGGCGGCGCGCCGTTCCTGCTCGATCAGCCAGGCAGCTGCACACGCAAAAGAACTCTCCTGCAACAGCCCCGCTTCTGACCGTATGGCCTCGAAGAAGAGTGCCCAGCCTGACCCGAACCGGCGGAGGACATTGTTCACCCGTGCGGTCACGGCGACGAGTTCGGCTTCCGTCGTGCTTTCAAGGTCGGAGCCGCGATAGCGGAAGCTTGTCTGAAAGGCCCCATCCTTGTTGAGGACGACGCCCGGCGCGACGAGACACGCCCAGGGGAGATAGTCAGACAGGCGCTTCGGCTTCTTCGCATATTCGGTAAGGTTCAGCATGAAAGATGTTCCTTGTGCCGCGCCGAGCGGATGGCGGCGGCCAGAAAGTCGGGGTCGGACCGTGCCAGGAGAACGGCGAGCGAGTGTCCCACCCCCCAGACCATGAGGCCCGGAATCCATAGCCGGAGACCCAGAGCCAGAGCTGCCGCGATCGTCCCGATGGCGATGGCGGCCGAGCGCGGCGCGCCTGCCATCAGGATGGGTTCGGCGAGCGAGCGGTGAAGGGGGATTTCGTAGCCTTCGAGCATCAGAGCACCGCGCCGCCGCCGAAGGAGAAGAAGGTCAGGAAGAAGGACGTCGCCGCAAAGGCGATCGACAGTCCGAACACGATCTGGATCAGCTTGCGAAATCCGCCGGATGTTTCTCCGAAAGCGAGCGTCAGGCCGGTCAGCGTGATAATGATCACCGCCACGATCCGGGCGACCGGCCCCTCGATCGATTGCAGGATCTGGTCGAGCGGGTCCTCCCAGGGCATGCCTGTGCCGGCGGCATTGGCAGGAAGAGACAATAGACTGAATGATACGAGCAAAAAGCCCGCCTGAAGCGATCGGTTGAGGGCCTTGATCTGGTCGTAGAACATCGGTCAGTCTCCTTAATTGACGATGTTGAGAAAGGGGGCGGCGAGCAGCTCGGTATGGTATTCGGTGCCGTCAAAGCCGGTAATGCGCAGCGCCTGCTCGACGCGCCGCGCGCCGCTCGCGCGGGACGTGAAGACGATGACATCGACCGCTTCCCCGATCAGGGCATGGGGAAGGGCGGGTGTTGCTTCCTCGACCAGATGTTCGAGCCGTGTAAGCGCTCCAGCGGCCGAGTTCGCATGCAGCGTCGTGATCCCACCTGGATGGCCGGTATTCCAGGCCTTGAGGAGATCGAGCGCCTCGCCGCCGCGGACCTCACCGACAATGATCCGGTCTGGTCTGAGACGCAGGGTCGAGCGAACCAGGTCGCGCAAGGTGATCCCTGACCGGTGGGTACGCAACTGGGTTACATCCTCGGCTGAACAGCGCAGTTCGCGCGTGTCTTCCAGGATGACGATCCGGTCGTCTGCGAGAGAGGCTTCCGACAGGAGTGCATTGGCAAAGGTTGTCTTGCCACTTGAGGTCCCGCCCGCAACGACAATATTGAGCCGGTCCGCCAGCGCCGCGCGCAGGGCCATACAGAGGGCCGGGGTCAGCCCGCCCGTTTCGACATAGGTGTCGAGACCGATCGGCTGGTGGGCCAGCTTGCGAATTGCAAAGCAGGGCCCCTTGGATACAGGGGGCAGGATGCCCTCGAACCGCTCGCCGGATCCGGGCAATTCGGCCGAGACAATCGGGGAGACCTGGTCGCAGATCTCCCCGACAGAGGAGGCCACCAGCCGGATGATCCTTTCACGGTCGGCGTGTCCCAGACTTTCGGCCGCCCGCCGAAGACCCGAGCCTGCTGCCTCGATCCAGACCGAACCGTCGGGATTGGCGAGGATCTCGATCGTGTCATCTGCGACGAGCGCAGCTCCCACCGGGCCCTTGAACGCAGAGCGCAACATCGCAGTGAGCCGTGTCTCGGTTTGGCTGGGCTGGGGCAGGGCTGACATGGCAGGGGCAGGTCCTCATCCGTGATGAGACCAGAATCGCCTTGCGCAGGACCTCTGCATAGTTGGGGCCCGGGGACAGTCAGGGCACTCCAGGGACAGAGGGGAAAGGTGCGGGAGTATCAGGGGGCATCGGCCCCCAAGGGGAGCAATACGAGAATTGTTCCTGCCCCCCGCCCCCTCGCCGGGAGGATGCGGGGGGTTGGGCCTCCCCACTTCGGACCAGATCAGTCGAGCCCTGTCAGAAGACGAGGTGAGCGATCAGTCATAGGTCCGTTCGCCCCACAAATCGTCCGGACACTCCAGGCTCCATATCCCGGCCCTGGCCGCGCGGGCATCGGCCTCTTCCTTGGCGTAGCGGCCCTGGCTGTATTGCGGCCAGTCCCGGCCCCAGCCTTCCTGTACCATGTGATCACCGAGATCGGTGCCGCCCACCGAGCAGGTCGCAACCAGACGATTCCAGCGGTCCGTATCCGTCACAGTGCAGGTGACGGTCCGCTTCCCCATGAAATCCGACAGCGCAAGAGCAGCCTTCTGGTAGACATTCACCGATCCGCAACGCGCGCCGCGTTCCGGTGTGTCATAGCCAGACAGGCGAATGCGCTGGCCATGTATTTCAATCGTGTCGCCATCCACGACAGACGCGACACCGGCAATCGTGTCGGTACCGGTATGAGGTCTGTCAGTCTCGCTCTGCGCGGAACAGGCTGTCAGGAGGGCCGCCAGAAAGACCGAGATCAGAACGCCAGATCGATTCGTCATTATGCCAGACTAGACGCGTTGTTTCCTTCGGCAAGCCCGTTGTCTGGCACATGGACAGGGGGGCGGTGTCCATTTCGGGCTTTGAATTCCCCCTGGGAGCGTGCCAACATGACGGCCGCGATGGAGGCAGGGATATGGGCGGATGGGACAGTGACAAAAGCGGCGATTATGTGCCTTCACCGCCTCCGATCTGGCTCTGGGTGATCATCTGCCTGGTCTGTGCGGGGCTGTTTGCGCTCGCGATCATAGGCTGAGGCTAGTCGGGAAGGGAGTCCAGAAAGGATCCCAGATCGAGAATGATGTCAGCCGCAAGGCATTCTATTCGCTTGCGTAAGGGCAGCGCTCCATTCTCCATCTGTTTCGGACTGAGCCGGAACTTCACAATGACTTCGCTGAGTGAGGCCAGGTGCACAATCGACACGGTTGCATCCCGATCCTCAAGGTCGACGAGAATTTGATCGACCTGCCAGAGACGTTTTCTCATGCTTCCCCTCCAATGGTGACATCAGGGGAATCTTCGGCGCGTCGCTTAAGACCGATTTTCGATCCTGGGTTTCACGACCAGATATGCGAATTCGACCGATCGGCGACCCGCGCGGTCAGGACTTCCAGCTCCTGCCTGGCCCGGCTGGCATCCGCCTCTGTCTCGAACGGGCTGGGCCCCGGTCGTTGGCGGAGCCATTCGAAGATGAACTCGATCAGCAGATCCGTCTGGAACGCCACGCCCATCTCCAGCCGTTCGACCTGGTCGTCCACACGGTTCAGCCGGCCAAGGATCGCCGCATCCGGGCGCTCTTCAGGCGGCGTGAAGAACAGGGTCAGCGCCTCATTGACCAGCGCGCCCATATGGATGCCATGATCGCCGGAGATCCGTCGCAGCTTGCGCAGATTGGTGTCGGAGATCCGGACATGCAGACGGGGATTGCCGGACATGGTCAGAGCTCCCGCCCGTCATGTTTCTGGACTCGGGCATAGTATCTGGCGATCTGCTGCTGGATACGGCTGCCTTCGCCTCCACCTTGCTCGGGCGATTCACTCTCGCGTTCGAACGCTTCGTCATCTGCGATGTCCTGCTCCACAGTGCGCGCCCGCCCTTCATCATCAGCCCGGACAGGCGATGACCCCGATGCGTGATGGCCTGCAGGCGCTGCGTCCTGGCAACGCACAGCCGCCACCTCCAGCGCGCCTGCGCGCTCGGTGAAATTGCGGTCCTCATAATAGCGGAGCTTCTTTGCCCTGATCGGGGGATGGCTGGCGAGAAAGATCAGCGCGTCATCGGCTGGCATCTGCATGATCTCACCGGGGGTCATGAGCGGGCGTTGGGTTTCCTGCTGGGAGACCATGACATGGCTGAGCCATGGGGCGAGCCGGTGGCCGGTATAATTCTTCTGGTTGCGTTGTTCGGTCATCGTGCCGAGCATGTCCGAGACCCGCTTTGCCGTGCGTTCGTCATTGGTCGCGAAGGCGACCCGGATATGGCAATTGTCGAGGATCGAATTGTTCTGGCCATAAGCTTTCTCGACCTGGTTCAGGGATTGCGCGATCAGGAAGGCCCGTACGCCATACCCTGCCATGAAGGCGAGGGATGTCTCGAAGAAGTCCAGGCGTCCAAGCGCGGGGAACTCGTCCAGCATCAGCAGCGTCTGCCGCTGATCCTGCCCTCCGGGCAGCACTTCACAGAGCCGCCGCGCGATCTGGTTGAGGATCAATCGGATCAGGGGCTTGGTGCGCGACAGGTCAGATGGCGGAACAACCAGGTACAAGGAGGCGGGCATCTCCCCAAGGAACAGGTCCTCGATCCGCCAGTCCGAGCCTGATGTTGCCCTCTGCACCACCGGGTCCCTGTAAAGCCCCAGGAACGACATGGCCGTCGAGACGACCGATGACTTTTCATTCTCCGATTTGTTCAAAAGCTCCCGCGCTGCCTCGGCGACCACGGGGTGGGTCAGCGGCCGGTCCCGTGATCCAAGATGGTTCGCGTCCAGCATGTGCTCCAGCGTATCATCAATCGGCCGCGCCGGGTCAGACAACAGCGTGGCAACACCCGCGAGCGACTTGTCGTCCTCAGCATAGAGAACGTGCAGGATGGCGCCGACGAGCAGCGAATGCGCCGTCTTGTCCCAATGGTTGCGGCGCTCCAGTGAGCCTTCCGGATCTACCAGGATATCGGCCACATTCTGCGCATCGCGCACCTCATACGCCCCTAGCCGCACTTCCAGCAGGGGATTAAACCGCGAACTGGCCAGATCGGTCGGATCAAACCGGATGCAGCGTGAAAAGTTCGATCGCCACTTCGAGGTCAGCGCCCAGTTCTCGCCCTTGATGTCATGGATGATCGCATTCCCGGTCCAGGAGAGCAGGGTGGGCACCACCAGCCCGACCCCCTTGCCGGACCGGGTGGGCGCAAACGCCATCACATGATCTGCGCCCGCATGGCGCAGATACCGTCCCCGAAAGCGTCCCAGCACGACACCTGAGGCGCCCAGCAGGCCGGACCGGCGCACATCGCGCACCGAAGACCAGCGCGCTGACCCATAGGTCGTCGCATGTTTCTCACGGCGCGCGCGCCAAAGGGATGCAAGGATCGCCATCACAATCCCGGCAATCCCGCCAAGAGAGGCAATCAGGCCTGCCCGGGCAAACACGTCCGGCGCATAGGCATCATAGGCATACCACCACTGGAACAGACGCCAGGGCTTGTAGACAGGCTGCCGATATACTTCGAACCAGGGCGCCCCCAAACGCGGCTGATGATCCAGGACCCCCGCCACCCATTGCGTCGCCCCCCACACCGAGCAGGCAATCAACACCATCGTCAGCAGGAACTGGCCTAGAAGGAACTTTGTAGGGGTAATGTTTTGGCACCTCTGCTGCCGCGCGGAACAATTATGCCATTCGGGCTTGGATTTGCGATGGGACTTCTGGGGAGTTCTAAGTAGTCAGTTGTGACACCCTAATCGCAGAAGCTGTCGTCAGCGGGGATGGCCGTTTCTTCCTAGAAGCAGACAGAATGAGATTATAAATTGACCCTAAAATTGCACGATAAATGGGTCTTTAGCCGTTCAAACAACCTGCACTCTAATGCTCGAAAGCTTCGAGATCGCCTCTCGGCAACCGCACAAGAGAGGTTCAAAAACATCTCGCTGAGCATCTCTGAGCCTAATCAATCAGTCTCAAAGCTAGGCGTGAAGTGAATGCTCCTCCATACAGATACGGCGAGTACAAAGAGCCGTTTGAAATTACTTTTTTGACCTCATTCCAATACAAGTTGAATCCGGCGAGAAGAGTGCAATGCGGAAGAAGATGTTGGCGAAGGACACAGCGAAATGAGAATTGAAAGTGTCAGCATTAAGAATTTTCGCGCGTTCAAAGACTGCGCGATTAATTTTGATGACTATACATGTCTGGTCGGAGCAAATGGCGTTGGTAAGTCTACAGTCTTGGCCGCGCTGAACATCTTTTTCGGCTATCAGGATGGTAGTGCGACCAACGTCAAGAATCTTTCAGATGAGGACTTCTTTCAGAAAGACACGTCCGAACCGATCGAAATCAAGGTCACATTTGGTGATCTTTCCGACGAAGCGCGAGATGACCTCAAGCATTATGTGCGGAGCGATCAACTGATCGTTACAGCGCGTGCCGAATTCTCGGAAAGCGGCGCCGCCATTCGGCAATACGGATCACGTATGGGAATCGGAAAGTTCAGGGCCTTCTTCGAAGCCCAAAGTGCGAAAGACAAAAAAGCGGTTTATGAGGAACTGCAGGGGTCATTCACGGATCTGCCGAAATGGTCGAGTGCGGCGGTCGGGCAGGAAGCGCTGAACGCATTTGAACAAAGCCATCCCGAGCTTTGTGAAGAACTGGAAAGCGAGTCTCAGTTCTACGGCTTTTCAAAAGGCGCCAATCTTCTGGAGAAACACATTCAATGGGTCTACGTTCCCGCTGTGAAAGACGCAGCGACGGAGGAGCTAGAGAGCAAGAACACCGCTTTTTCAAAGCTGCTAGATCGAGCGGTTCGGTCCAAAGTCGATTTCGGCGATCGGATTCAGGATCTACGAAACTCGACCCTGGAGCAGTACGAAAAGCTGATCGAAGCGGAGAACGGCGCGCTGAGCGAGCTGTCCTCTTCCCTGCAGCAACGCCTGCAAGACTGGGGCAATCCGCGCGCGACGGTCTCAATCGCTTGGTATCAAGATCCGGCAAAATTCAAAATCGAAGAACCGGCCGCGCGTCTCAAAACCGGCGAGCAAGGCTTCGAAGGCAGCCTGGCGCGTATCGGTCATGGTCTCCAGCGCTCTTATCTTATCAGCCTCTTGCAGGAGTTAGCGACGCTGGGAGACAAGAACATTTCAACACTCGCCCTCGGGATTGAAGAGCCCGAGCTGTATCAGCATCCGCCACAGGCGAAACATCTCGCCCATGTTCTACAGCAACTATCAGATGGAAACGCACAAGTCATAGCGGCGACGCATAGCCCGTACTTCGTTTCCGGGCGTGGCTTCGAAAATGTCCGGGCGATCCGACGAAATGCAGCCGAGCAAGCTTACAGCTGCGTCGCCGTTTTCCAGAAACTAGCAGATCGCGAAGCTGAGATTGTGGGGACGCCTCCCCAGCCGCCCAAGGGTCTGCGGGCGCGTCTTGACACGACATTGCAGCCGGCGCTGAGCGAGATGCTTTTCACCGACAAACTAGTGCTTGTCGAGGGCATCGAGGATCAGGTCGTCCTAACGACGTGGATTCATGCAGTCGGGCTCGACAAGGAGTTCCGTCGACGCGGCGTTTCGATCGTGCCTGTTAATGGAAAGTCGGCGCTATTGCGGAGCTGTCTTCTTGCTGAAGCAATGGAGATACCGACATTCTTGGTTTTCGATGGCGACAGAAATTGCAAACCAGATAATCGTCAGGAGCACGCGACCTATAACAACGCGCTGTTCAAATGGGCGGGCGAAGATGGACTATCTGATTTCCCCGACACTGACTTTGTGGGGTCGAAAATGGCCGTTTGGCAAAACGATATCCAGGGGGCGATTTTCTCTGACGTTGCTGGTGAGGAATTGGAGTCTGCAAAAAGGGAGGCGCGGGCACTCTGCGGCGGTGTATCCAAGCTGAACAAGAATTCGCTGTTCCTTTACGAACTCATGTGCGTCGCGGCAGACCGGGGCTGGACACTCGGCAAACTGGACGCAGTCACATCGAGGCTATGCGACGACTCTTGGTAATGGTCGCGATAGAGTTCCCGGGATTACTCGGCTGCCATCCCCTTACCGGCGGCCTTCGAATTCAATCTATGGATCTTGCAGCGATCGGGAGCGACGGTACGGGCCATATCGACCAGATGCTCATGATGCGTGAGGTAAATGACCTGACCTGACTCCGCCATGCTGGACAAGAGCGTCAGCGTTTCCTTTGCACGGTGATTATCGAACGCTTCCAGGATATCGTCTGCAATGAACGGTAGCGGCGTCTGAGACTTCGCATATTCGGCGTGACCTGCGATTCGAAGGGCCAGATAGAGCTGTGCCCGCGTGCCCGTGGACAGCTTGTCCGCTGAAAGCGTTGTCTTGTCATCGCGTTCAGCCACCAATGTCTCGCGGTCGTCCGCACTTACCGTGACCAGCCTCGGATACCTCCCACGGGTTATCTTTGAAAACGCATCACTGGCGGACTTCAACATGGCGCCCCTGTGCTGATCCCTGAAAAGCCGAACCGCTTCGTCTACAATCAAAGCGCCTGCCTTTAAGCTGATATAGCGACGAGCGCCTTGTTCGATCTCTGCAAGAAGAGTCGTCCGCTCCTGCTGAAGTCGCGCCGCCGATTCATCATCGTTGATGTCTTCCTGCGCCCGCTCGGCGTCTTTCCATTCTGCATAAAACTCTCGCACGCGGGTCTCATCTATCTCAATTTGCGCCTGATCGACCTTCAGCTCAGCTTCTGCGCCTGCCAACGCGTCCATCGAGTCAAGTAGCGGCGCCAGCATCTGCGACCATTCGGTTTCGGCTTCGGTGGCGAGGAGATTAGACAGTCGCCGGCGGCGGTCGCCAATCTCGTCAGCAAGCGTTCTCGCTGCGCTTGCCGAACTGAGTGTCTCGATACAGTGCGCGATGTTTTCCGCGTTCGACCGCTCGCAAAGCGCGATCGCCTCTTTGTCTAGCGCGGCGAGTTTGCGAACCGTCTCTTCCAATTCTTCCTTGTTCTGATCTATCTGCTCGGAAAGCTTCAGCCTCTGTGCAGTCCTTGCATCTAGATTTCTCGATTCAGATTTCAGCGTACCTAGCAAATCAAAATGAGGCGCGTTTCTATCACCAACCCCGGTATTTAAGGAAAGCTGGACGACGGCATCAGCGAAGGTTGTTTCACTCGCTTCCATAAGTGCAACACGGCGCGCTAAACTTTTTCTTTCATCCAGAGTGCCGGCAAGACTGGCCAGATCGTCCAGCCTTGCCTTGATCGCGGCCGGACGACCTTGCGCGAACGTAAGCTCCTTGAGTGCGCGATTCCACTCTTTTTCCCATTCTTCAAGAGTCGTCTTTGCCTTTTCAACCGCATCGGTGCGCTGACGTTGCTGTCTCGCCAACGTGTCATGTTCGGCCTTTGCAATCCTGTAGGCTTCGGCACTACTGCGCAGATCATCTAGTGTTCTAAGGGCTGCGGCCAGAACCGTTTCGTCTGATCCAGAATCCTCCACGCCAACAGACTTCAACTCTTGCCTGAGCGCGGAAGCGGCGGCCGTGAAGCGCTTTTGCTTCTTCTCGAATGAGGCGCGCCGATCCTGATATGTGTTCAATGCCTCGTGTGCGCTTCCCCACGCTCCGCGCCACGCCTTGATGGCTGAGGCGCTAATTGACGCTGGCAGACCCGTGGTTCCGGCGAGACGCGCAAGCTCTTGATCCAATGCCCTCAGTCTCTCGATGTCTTCTTCAATCGCTTTGTCGATAGCCTCACGTTCAGCGATCGCGCCTATTTGTTTGAGACGGCGTTCTTTGATTTGCCCGATGCTGGACGCATGCGCGATACGTTTTGTAACGGCGACATCGTTTTCGCCCATGGCGGTTTCAAAGGCGGTCGCGCTGAGCTTGATCTGATCGAGGACGCCCTGTTCTATAGCGCGGCGATGTTCGGTCCAAAGATCGTCCCGCGTTTTCAATAGCTTGCCAGCCGTATCGTCTGAAACGATTTCTGGATCGGCATCCATTTCATCGAGTTGCGCCGTTTCGTTTTCGATGCTCCGGTTGAGATTGCGGCGGTCAGACTGAAGTCGTTCTAGAGTAGCCGCTACTTCGTCATACCGGCTATGGAGGTCTTCGAGATCAGACGCGGACGGAGGCGTCAGGGATTGCAGTTCTTCAGGCGTACCACTCCAAGGCGCTAGGCCTAGCAACGCGCGGTCAAGATTTCTTTTCGAAGCTTCAACGTCGGCTTCCAAATCCTCAAGTCTGGCAGCATCGAGGTCGGACCGATAAGAGGTGATCGCATCATACAAAGGTGCGATATCCATAGGTTCAGTCAGCGCAGAGAGTTCATCCTTCGCGACAGCGAGATCAGATATAGCCTTGTCCTGCTCTGCAACGGCTTGCTCAAACGCCGCTGAGTGTTTTTCACCTGTCTCAGCAAGCGTCCTTATATTGGCAGCATCGGTTTTAGATACGAGCAGGGCTTCTGGCTCGGACTCTTCTTGCTCACCAAGCCGTGCAAGATGGCTGTTCATGTCCCGTTCAAGCGATTTCAACTCATCATGGCGGCTCGGCAAATCGAGTGCCGCTGTGCGGGCGCGCGCCTCTCGATCGTCGGCGATCAGCGCTTCGAGTCCGTTAACCAGCTTCTCCTGATGAGGTGGCGGCTTCAGATCATCTAGCTCGTTCTCTGTACGCTTTAGGCGCGCCTCCAGCGCATCTTTGGCATCGTTCAACGCCTTCAGTTCGGCTTGTAGCTGGCGTGCACGCTCAAGTGCTTCATCGTCGGCCGGAGGAAGCGGACCAAATGCCTCCAAGCGGTCTTGGCGCTCCCGAAGTTCGCGCCATGGCTCAATCGCCTGCAAAACCGCTTTGCCTTTCTCAAATGCGGCGCGCCGTTGCTTTTGTTCGTCGGCAGCGGCTTCGTAGGCGCGTTTCGCTTCATCCACCTTTCGCTTCATGCGCCGATACTCCGGTGCGTGAACGTCGAGTGTTTTCAGCTCCCCATCAATTTCCTTGAGCCGCTTAAGCGATTGGGCCAACGCAGTGGACGTCGCTCTTGGCTTGAAGAACTCTCTAGCTTGCTCGCGGGCGTGCTCCAGTGTCGAAGTGACGGAGGAAAGTCCGGAGGCGCCGGCGAACAATAAAGCCCCAAGATCGCCTTTCGCCTGCAGAATATCCGCCCCGCCGTCCAAGAGGGACTGCAAGTCAAGTGAGAACAGATTGATAAAGTCTGTCTCGGTTAGGGCCAGCATCTCCCGCCTCAGAACGTCTTCTGATAAGACGGCGCCTTCGGGCGAGCGCAGCGAGTCTCGGTTCGCCTTAACCCGAACGGTCGAAAGTGGACCGGCGCTCGTGTCGAGTTCGGCTCCAATTTGAAGCGCTTTGTAGTCGTGGATAAAGTCGTACTCTGTGCGGGCGGGGATGCCGTACAGCAAACATGTGATGACGTCGCGAAGAGTAGACTTCCCGGCTTCATTGTCTCCATAGACGATGTGAAAATCGGGCGCGTCGCTGATGCTGCCGAAATCGATCGACTCGTTCGTAAAACAACCAAACCGAGTCAGATGAAGAGCGCTAAAGCGCATATCTCAGCTATCTCCCTCGATTTGCGCCAGCAAGTCTGAAACGCCCTCTTCAGAAAGGTCTTGGACCATCCCTTCATTTTCTGCCGGATCGAACCGTGCGCGAAGCTCGCCCGGCAGTTTCTGAATCAATTGCTGTACGTCGTCCTCCAGTCGCAACGCGATCTGATCACGGTCTATTTGACCGCCTTGGACGATAGCAGAGAGTTCAGAAACTCGGTTGTCCTTCACCACTTGTGAAACGGCAGCATCAAAAGCGACCTGTTCCAAATGAACGTGCCCTACGCACGAAGCGGCTGATCGTAGTTCCTCTTCCAGCCTTTCGCGGTTGTGACGCATCTTGCGCGCGAAATCGCTGTCACCGGTACAGGTCAACCGCACAATGACTTCTTGGTCTGCGGCAGGACCGTTTCGCAATTTGTTGAAAGCGTCGTTTGAGAGCTCAAGCAACTCGCGCCAATCGCCAATTTGCGACACATCAAGCGACTGCCGCTCGAAACGAACGGGCGCGACGTATCTTTCTTCAACTGTACAGTCCCCGGTCTCAGCAATTGTCGTCAGGCTTATGGATTTGACACCGTCCTCGTTCATGTGCCTGCCCTGAGGAATTCCGGGCATTACGATGGTGCAGTCGTCATGGATGGTCACGCTCCGCTTGTGGATGTGACCAAGCGCCCAATACGCGTACCCGTGGGCTGCGAGATCCGCGGTTGAGCACGGCGCATAAACGTCATGGTTCGGCGATCCATCCAGGCTGGTGTGCATCGCGCCGATATCAATGACGCCAGGTGTCCCGGGCTGAAACTTGGAAAGCAGCGAATTTGGCGCGTGCGGCTCCTCAAAGCTGACGCCATGAACCGCGACCGCGCCATCTTTCAGAATGACCGGCTTATCTGTTTTCGAGAAGACATGCACGCCTTCTGGCAGGGTCAATTCTCGCGTGATGATGGATTCCGCGTCGTGATTGCCTCGAATTATAAACGCATGAATGCCGGCCTCAGTGAGCCGACGCATTTCTTCTCCAAAATAACTCGCCGTCTTCATGCTTCGCAGCGAGCCGTCATAGAGATCGCCAGCGACGATGAACGCATCGACCTGCTCGTTGATGCACAAATCGACGGCCCGGCGGAACGCTGTCCGAGTCGCCACGCCAACCATCTCCGCCAAATCAGGGTCGCGCAGAGCCAATGACTTTAGAGGGGAGTCGAGATGAACGTCAGCTGTGTGTACGAAGCGAAACATCTAGTCTAGTCCTGAAGCGAAAGCAGACGGTCTTACTTTTTGCCGCCAGATGACTGACTGCCTCCGCCGCCCCCTGATGGCGGCTTGGTTTCATTGGTGGTCTGACCTGTGCCTTGATAGCCGCCATTGACCTTATGGTGTTGTGGCGGCGGTGCTGTGTAACCCTTCTTTTCAAGGTGTGGTGCCGAACGTGGTTTCTTCGTCATTGCTTTCTCCTGCATTGAAAAACTCGATGGTCTTAATGTCCTTGCCGCAAAGCAAGATGGCGCGTTTTGGTTCAAACCGCTCCCATGGGCCTTCTTCCTTTGCGTCCCATACCTCCGGGATGTACAAGTCGCGTTCCCCGCTAGTCGAAGACGCGAAAGCGGCCGGAGACCATGGCCCTGCAAAGCGGTCCCCATTCTCCAGGGTCGCGATAACGAACACTCCGCTAGGTTGCAGGGGAAACGCCCAGTCCCAGGCCGTCGGAATATGATGAATCGGCGGCAATTTCAGCAAACGCGAAATTCTGTCGAGCCACCGTCTCGACCGACACACTGCCAGGATGACGCCTAGGATAGCTGGAAGTACAGCGTATTCAGCAACCTGCGCCCAAAGAACGGGGACGCTTAGGACCTCGCCCGCGTGGCGAACAACAGGGGCGATGGCTGCGAAGTATGCAGTAGAGGCGACGGCGTAGCTAAAGAGCCTTTGCTGCAATTTGTCTCTTGGCCCGACTTTGTGAGCCTCCTGAACCATAAGGATAATGAAGCCCGGTGCCAGCAGAGCGAGCATATCCTTGAGGGCGTCTACGTCTGAGAAATTCAATGCACCTCCTTCACAGCAGACTTAAGGCGGGTGCTGGGCAAGTCGTCCGCTTATACTCAAGGCGCATAGTGCGCGTTTAAATTTAAGCGCCTTACGTTGCAAACGCCTATGAAATTTATCAATTTAGGGTCGTTAACTTTATATCAAGAGGGAGAGTCTTCATTCAAGTCTAGGTCTTCTTTTTGCGCCATCATGAGCGTTGTATCTTAGACCTGCCTAAAGACCATAGAATTGAAGTGCGCGACCGGTTGAGTTCGACGTTTCTGCCGAGCCAATTCAATTTCTCGCTGGATACTGGCACAAGCACAAAGCCTTCTTTTCCTTCAATCACAGCAAATCGGCCTTGAGCCAGCTCGACGAGCCGCGAATAGGTCCCTGAAAATTGATCCCAGTTTCCCGGATCCGCAAAGGGTAGCTCAACGCGGGCGCTTTCCGCTATGGCCGCCTTTTCGAGTTCGTCTCTCTTGAGGCGCTCTGCGTCCTCCCGTGTCAGCTGTCCGTTGTTATCAAGCGAGTATCCATTGCTCCGCAACCAATCCATCCGGCTGTAGATCGATTTCCTGAGTTCGTCCGCAAATGATCCGGCTGAGCCATCCAGCAGGTCAGAGTCCATCCGATCCAGCCACGTCTCTGCATGTCGTTCAACAAGCGCTTCAATGGGCAGCCAGGAGCGAACATCGACGACGAGCCCCTGCTTTCTTGCATCGGCCTGCAACGCACGTTCCTGGAAGTCTGCTGGGACTACCCAGGTGCCATCCGTATTCCGCTGCACAACACCAAGCCGCCTCAGTGCTTCGAGACGGCGCTTGTGCGCGAGCCGGAACGTCGGCGAACTTGTTGGCTCAGCCGCCTCATGCAGCTCCTCCGAATACTCACCTCCATTTCGTTCGGCGATCGCAGCAATCGTTCTGTCCGCAGGCTTCGGTTCGAGAGCTTTCCGCCCAACCGAAACAATCCCGCCCACCTTCGGCAATTGAACCGCTTCCTGTTCGGTCATCTCGACTGACCAGACCCGACCATCGAGCCCTTCGATCAGTGCCGTGGTTCCATTCCGTAACTCATCTCCGGGCAAAGTGGCGGCAAGCCGTCCCAGGATTTCGCCAGTGGCGTTCAAATCTCGGGGCAGGGCGTGCAGACGCGACGTATCGATCGTCCGGCCTTCGAAGTTGGCCAGCGTCCGGATTATGTCTCCGCGCCTGCCGAGGGCCCGCAGCGTATCCTGCCAACCGTCTCGCATGGCCCAGCGGCGATCCTCCTGCCGCACCGCGAGATCAAGCGTCTCCAGAAACCGAAGACGGCGATTAACGACTGCACTATCAAACCTCGACAAACCGCCCCGCTCACTCTCCGGCGTGTAATGTCCATCGGTCAGCGAACGGGCAATGTCATGATCAACCGCCGTCAGCGCCTCACGCGCGGTCTCGTTTGATCTCGCCGCCGCCATTTCCCGTAGCCGCCTCTGACCCAATTCGAGTGTCACCAGCTCCTGCGCCCGCGCCCGAAATCCCTGCGTGATGTATTTGCGGTCAATAAGCAGCTCACCAGTCCGCGTGTTCCCGCCGCGGATCACGATGTGCACATGAGGCTGACAGGTGTCGTGGTGATTGGCCGCGACCCAGTCTAGCCGGCGGCCTAAATCCTTCTCGACCTGGCCCATGAACTCCCGCGTGAACTGCGTCAGATCCTTCATCTGTTCGGCGTCTTCCGGAGAAACGATCAGCCGGATCTGCCGCTTGTCCTTGTCAGCCCGTTCATTGAACGCTTTTGCATCGACCTCATCGACACTCCGGTCATAGAGTTTTCCGTGTTCGCCCTCCCGCCCGGCACCTTCTCGGCGGATGTAGGCGACATGCTTTGCAAAGCCCGCCACGCCAGTCGGACCAGCCCGCGCAATATGCACCTTCACGATGACGCGCCGTGCCCGCTGGTTGGACCAGTGCCGTGCGAGGGCCGCCTGTACTTTTCCACGCCCTGCATGACGCACAGCGCCCGGTGGCAGAGACTTGCGGCCGCGTGTCCCAAGCCGCCCCTTCGCGACAACGCGCTTCAGTCGCTTCAGCTGGGTCTTTGCCTTGCCCTGCGACCTGATCTTTCCAAGGCGCGGAACGAAGTCGAAATCGTCGCTCACGGCTCCGAGCGCGCCGCGGATTGCAAATCCGTGCACCCGCCTTCCGGCGCCGGGTCACATAAAAAAAGATGTGCAGACAATGGGTTAAGTGTCGCTGGGTGACACTCCCTTAATCTTGCCCTCACTAAC
>NZ_AWFH01000019.1 GCF_000682715.1 Hyphomonas atlantica corrig.
GAGGCACTCGTCCCGGAGCGATCCATTGAAGCTTTCGACGAAGCCATTCTGCTGCGGCTTGCCGGGGCGCGAGAAGTCCATTCTGACCTTGTAATGATATGCCCAGAGGTCCACGATCTGGCCGGTAAATTCACTGCCATAGCACATTGGGAACCGATGTTCCGGAGGTCGTGACCGCCTGCTTGTTTCTCACATGCAGGCGGGCGGTCATGACCGAGCCTTCAGGTCTCTTACAGTGGTTTTGCCGACCACAACTGAAGAGGAGACCGGCCATGACCAAGACGCACCATAAGACAGGGCAACCCGTTCTGGTAGCGATTGATATCGCAAAGCATCGCAATGAAGTTCTGATCGCTGTCCCAGGGAGGCGACGCCGCAAACGCCTCACAGTTCGTAACGTGCGGGAAGATATCGACAGATTTGTCGAGACGCTCACCGCCTTTGGCGTGCCGGTTCAGGTCGGATTTGAGCCGACGGGCGACTACCATCGGCCGCTGGCGTGGCGGCTCCATCAGGCGGGGTTTGAGTTGAAGCTCATTTCTTCGCTGTCGCTGGCACGCACGCGCGAGGCGATGCACAACTCATGGGACAAGAACGATCCGAAGGATGCGCAGGTGATGCTGCATATGATGCAGACTGGGCTAACCCAGATCTGGCATGACCCGCTCGTGCACGGCGTGAACGACATTCAGGAGTTGTCGAAGACACATGCCGTCATATCGCAAACCAAGACGGAGTTCTGGCATCGTTTGAGAACACACTACTTGCCACTCTACTTTCCCGAGGCTGAGCGCTTCATGGGCAACTCGCGCAGCGATTGGTTTCTCGCCTTCCTCGAACAGTTCCCCACGCCGGGATCGATCACGTGCATGTCCGAAGATGCTTTTATCGAAGCGGCCTGGGGTGTTGTCGGCAAGAAGGCATCAATAGCTCGGTTGCTCGCTGATATATACGCCACAGCCGCTGATTCCATTGGCCTGCCGGTCGATCCGGAGACGCCAGCGATCCGCATGTTTTGTCTCGTTCTCGGTCAGGGAAGGCATCTGATTGCCCAACGTGATCAGATCGAACAGCAAGCCAGCGACCTGCTTGGAACACATCCGGACTTCGTACGCTTGAGGACCATCCCAGGCATCGGGCCGATCAACGCGCTCACCATCCTGGCTGAGGCCGGGGACCTGCGCCGCTTCGGGCATCACCGGCAGTTTCTTAAGTTTTGCGGATTCAACCTTTCGACTCAGCAGTCAGGCATATTCCGAGGACAGACCAAACTCTCCAAGTTTGGAAATGCCAGGCTGAGACGGACATTCTGGATGGCGGGACAGGTCGCCATTCGGCAGCGCGAGAACGGCTTCCGCGACAAGTATGAAAGATACATCGCCAGAGATCACAGCGATCCGCACCTGAAGCGCAAGGCACTCACTTCCGTTGCCGCAACGATCGCACGCACCGCACATTCGGTCATCAAGACCGAGACAGATTACCGCCCCTTCTTCGAAGGACGCGGTCCCAGGCGGAAGGACCCCGCTCTGCAAGTGCCGTTGAGGCATGCATCGTCACGACCTCGTAGATAATGTTCGGGTCTTCTGCCTGGGTATTCGGATCTCGTCTTAAGGACGGTGAGGGCCGCAATCCAGCGTACCCTGTATTTGCTATGGAAGAACTGATTCCTTGACGACAGAAGACGCCTGGGTGATTTTACGAACGAGCGGGACGCAGGTTCGCCGTCACGCATCAACGACCTGTTGGCTCATTCCAGCTTTCGTTCTTTTCATAGGACGTAGCACATTCGGAACCAAGGCAGGTCATGGCCGCCTGCGGCGCATTCCGCACGCAGGCAGGAGGCCATGACCGGGCCGCAGGACCTCTTACAGTGGTTATTCCAACCACCACCGAAGAGGAGCAGACCGGCCATGGCCAGGATTCATTCTATCGCACAGGATGCTGTGCTCGTCGCGATCGACATTTCCAAGAAGCGCAATGATGTTCTGATACAGATGCCTGGGTCGCCTCGACGGCGGCGTCTTGTTGTGCTCAACCAGCGCGCAGAGCACGACCGCTTTATTCAACGGCTGAAGGCTTTCGACCGTCCGGTTGTTACGGGGTTTGAGGCAACCGGTAATTATCATCGGGCACTGGCCTGGAGACTGGTCGATGCCGGCATCAAGACACGCCTGATCTCTTCCATGGCACTCGCTCGCCAGCGCGAAGCCATCCACAACGGATGGGACAAGAATGATCCGAAGGATGCCCAGGTTATCCTGCATATGCTGGCGACAGGTCTCAGCCAGGTCTATCTGGATCCCTTGGTCGCCGGCCTCGCAGATATCCAGGAGCTCTCGAAGACGCATGAGGCCGTGTCGAGAGCAAGGACGCAGACCATTCACCGGATCCTGACGCACTATCTGCCACTCTATTTTCCCGAGATCGAGAAGTTCCTGGGAAGCTCCAGGCGCGACTGGTTCTTCGCCCTGCTCGAGACGTTCCCGCCCCCGGCATCGATCACGGCCTTGTCTCCAGAAGCCTTCTCAGCCGCCGCCTGGGACATTGTTGGCAAGAAGGTTTCAAAGGCCAGGTTGATCGTGGACATCTGTGA
Source organism: Hyphomonas atlantica corrig. (assembly GCF_000682715.1). Classification (GTDB taxonomy): domain Bacteria; phylum Pseudomonadota; class Alphaproteobacteria; order Caulobacterales; family Hyphomonadaceae; genus Hyphomonas; species Hyphomonas atlantica. The sequence continues at coordinate 2,597 of NZ_AWFH01000019.1, forward strand.
AACCGCAAAAGAATCAATCGGGTTGCCGGTTCCGGTCGACAGCAGGGCCATCGCGATGTTCCGCATGGTTCTGGCGGAGGCGCGCAGCCTGAACCGCCAGCGCAATACGATCGAAGCGGAAGCTGAAGCCCTTCTGGGCGGAACCCCTGACTTCGAGGCCCTCAAGCAAATCCCCGGCATCGGCCCGATCATCGCCCTGACCATTCTCGCTGAAGCCGGCGACCTGCGCCGGTTTGGTCATCATCGCCAGTTCCTGAAATTCTGCGGCCTGGACCTCTCAACGCATCAGTCCGGCACTTTCCGGGGACAGACGAAACTGTCGAAATACGGCAACGCACGGCTTCGCCGGGCGCTCTGGATGGCCGGCCTGGTCGCGATCCGCCAGAAGGAGAACAATTTCAGGGATAAATATACGCGCTATATCGCCAGGGATCCGGACAATCCCGATCTCCGGCGCAAAGCGCTCACTGCGGTTACCGCCAAGATGGCGCGCACAGCGCATGCCATCATCAAGAGCGGAAAAGCTTACCGCCCCTTCTACGAAGGGGCGGTACCGGGCGGGAGAATCTCTCTCTGATGCGCGCCGTTGAGGCGCCAGTCTATCGGCGACCTCGTAGATAATGTTCGGATCTTCCGCTCGGATCGGCATCCCGTGTTAAGGACGGTAAGGACCAGCGAACCTCACTCGCATGGATCCTGTGTTTGCTATGGCTGCGAGCTCTTCCAGTGCGGCGGAAGCCCACCCGGTAATTGACTTCAAGACCCGTATCTGGAAACTACGGGACGAGGCTTTGCGCCCGAAACCTGCCAAAAGTTCAGAATGTAGGACGTTGTCCGAACGTATGTACCCAGGCGGTCCATGCACGACGAACAGATCGCCCAGCGTGTCGAGGACATCGCGGGAGTTCAGCTTGCGCTCGACGCGGATGGTGAGGCATTCGCGAGTGAACTCATCAATGACGCACAGCATGCGGAAGACCTTCCCATCATGCGTGCGATCCTGGACGAAATCATAGGATCAGACATGCCCCTTGTGCATTGGTCTGATCCGAATGCAGGAGCCGTCACTCAACCAGAGACGGCCACGTTTCGGTTGTTTCATCGGGACCTTCAGCCCTTCACGCCGCCAGATGTGATAGACGCGCTTCTCGCTCACATGCCAGCCACCCCGTCTCAGCAGGGCCGTAATGCGACGATAGCCATACCGGCCGAACCATTCAGCCAGGGTGATGATGGCCGCTGTCAGCACATCCTCATCCTGACGCGGCACGCGCGGCTTGCGCTGGGTGGAACGATGCTGGCCGATTACGCGGCAAGCCCGACGCTCGGTTGCGCCGAATGTCTCCACCACATGATCGACCGCTTCGCGCTTGCGTGAAAGGCTCAGTGGTGTCCCCAGTCAGCGAGCGTGGAGCCGCACAGGCAGTTTCGTGATGCCTCGCACAAGGTTCGAAAACAGACGCTCGGGCTCGCCGGTCACTTCGACCTTCGCGAAACGCTTTTGGATCTCTTCCCAGATAATCCTAAGTTGCAGTTCTGCAAGCCTGTTGCCCATGCAGCGATGGATGCCATAGCCAAAGGACAGGTGATGACGTGGGTTCTTTCGGTCGATTATGAACTGGTCAGCATTCTCGATGACAGACTCATCCCGGTTGCCCGACAGATACCACATCACCACTTTATCACCTTTTTTGATCAGCTTACCGCCAATCTCGTAATCCTGGAGCGCAGTCCGGCGCATATGGGTCAGCGGAGTCTGCCAGCGGATAATCTCTGGCACCATGCTGGTGATCAGCGACGGATCCTCATTCAGCTTGCGATATTCTTCAGGGTTCTGATTAAGGGCGAGCACGCCGCCGCTGATCGAGTTCCGCGTAGTGTCGTTGCCGCCCACAATAAGCAGCAGCAAGTTGCCCAGAAACTCTAGGAAGGGCATGTCCCGCGTCGCCGGAGAATGCGCCATCATGGATATGAGGTCGTTCTTGGGGTCTTGGTTAATACGCTGATCCCAGAGCCCTTTGAAATACATCGCGCATTCAATCAGTTCTTTGCGCCTTGCCTCATAAGATTCGACGATACCGGTTTCAGGCGCGGCCGTTGCGATGTCGGACCAGCGAGTGAGTTTGCGCCGCTCTTCCCAAGGGAAGTCGAACAAGGTCGCAAGGGTCATTGTGGTCAACTCGACCGAGACTTTATTAACCCAGTCGATTTCCTCACCAACCGGCAGATCATCAAGTATCTTGCACGCACGCTCACGGATTGTCGGCTCGAGCAACTGCAAGTTTGACGGCGCGACTGCGGAGTTAACGGCCTTGCGTTGCTGATCGTGCTTGGGCGGATCCATGGCGATGAACATTTCAAGCTCAAGCGCACCTTCCCCCGCATGCATGTCCTGAATGGCAATTCCGCCGAGCTTCGCTTCCGACGAGAAGACTTTGTGATTGGTGTCAACGGCCATGATGTCGTCGAACTTGGTAACCGACCAGTATGGCCCGACTTTGCTCTCAGGACAGTAGTGGACTGGATCCTCTCTGCGCAATCGGTCGAAAAACAGGCCAATTGTATCTTTCTGAAAAAGGCTCGGCCGTGAAACATCGATTTGCTCGATCGGAATGGTCGCGATTTTTTCGGCCGTGTTCAGCTCAATTGTTTCTATACTCATGTTCTATCCTTCAGTCCGTACGCGAAAATAGCGCGCCACCTTCTGGCAAATTAGCGGCCCCGCAACATGCCACTTTTAAATATTATCATACATACTTGACGATTAGTTACAACCATGGAAGCTAAACGCTTGATTTGGCCGTTCATCAGATTAATTATGATAATATATTAGGTTCAAAGATGCAGCCCAGGGCCTATAACGCAAAGAAGGCAAAGCGTGCACTTTCGCTCGCACAAGACATCGTTCGCGACATTGAAGCTGGTGCACGCGTTGCGGGAGACCGGTTGCCACGCGAAGAAGAAATGCTCGCGCGGTACGAAGTCGCCAGAGCAACCTTGCGTGAAGCGCTCCGCTTCCTGGAGCTTCAGGGCGTAATCCACCTTCAATTGGGCCGTGGCGGGGGCCCGGTGGTTGCGCGCCCGCAGTCCGGTGATTTCGCAAATAGTCTTTCTCTCATCCTGCAATTCATGGAAGCAGACCTGAGGGGTCTGCTCGAACTGCGTGAAGCCATAGCGCCGGATGTTGCAGCCTATGCCGCCCAGCGCGCGACCACAGGCGACCTCAGCGCACTCGCCGATTGCCTTAAAGAGCTTGAGCGGAATGAGGCGGGAAGCCAGTTCGAGGAACTTAACCGTCGGTTTCACGACCTGCTCGGTTGGGCCAGCGGCAATCCGCTTTTCGGCCTTCTGACCTCCACCTTGCATTTACTGACCCGCGAATTTTCGCGCTCGCTCGGCTATTCCGCCCAGGAGCGCGCAGTCCAGTTGCGAATCCTGCGCCGCGTTCTGGAAGCGGTACGCACAGGTGATGCCCAGGAAGCGCGGCAGGCCATGGCCCGCCTTGTGTCAGGTTCGGCAAATTATTTAGCTGAACGAAGTCCTGATCTGGTTTCTCAAAAAGTGAGGTGGGGACAAATTTAGAAGACTTGCGAACCGCAATGTCTAAGACGGGAGAATAAATAACATGCCGCTACAAACGCGCATATGCGAAATTCTCGAGATCGAATATCCGATCTTTCTGGCCGGAATGGGCGGGGCAAGTGTCCCCGCGCTCGCGGCCGCGGTATCGAATGCAGGGGGGCTAGGCGTCCTCGGCGCCGCGGCGTGCTCGCCGGACCAGTTACGTAGCTGGATCCGTCAGACCCGCGAGATGACCGACAAGCCGTTCGGGGTGGATACGCTTCTGCCGGCCTCGGTCCGGCGGGGGTCGGCGCCGCAATCCGGTAACGCGCCCGCCAACCCGATGGCAAAAATCGACGAATACAAGGAGTTTACCCGCGATTTCATGGCGCGGGAGAACCTTCCCGAAGTCGATGCTGCAGCAGCGATGCGCGCCGCAGGTTCGCCGGATATGGGCAAGAGCCAGCTCCAGCTATTCTCGAGAGAATTCTTCGAGGCGCAGATGGAGGTGGTGATTGAGGAAAAGGTGCCGGTCTATGCCGCGGGCCTCGGCAATCCCGCGCCCTGGATCGACCGTCTTCACGCCAACGGCACCAAGGTCATGGCGGTGATCGGCAAGGTCAAGCATGCCGAGCAGGTGGTCGATTCCGGTATCGACATGATCGTCGCCCAAGGTCACGACGGCGGCGGCCACAATTCACCTATCGGAACCATGTCGCTTATCCCGCAAGTCGTGGATGCGGTCGGTGATCGGGTGCCCGTGATCGGTGCAGGTGGTATTTCAGATGGGCGCGGTGTCGCGGCGTCGCTGATGTTGGGGGCAGAAGGCGCGTGGATCGGCACCGCATTCCTCGCAACGGACGAAGCAGGCATCGAGCATTTTCAGAAGGAAGCAATCACCGAAAGCGGTGACGCGGATACCGTCGTAAGCCGCTCGTTAACCGGCAAGCCTGCCCGCATGATCCGTAACAAATGGGCCGATGCGTGGGTTGCTGCGGGCAAGGAACCACTGCCCATGCCTTTCCAGTCGATAATTTCAGGTCCGGTTATGGCTTCAGGCCTCAAGGCTGAGCGCAAGGATATCATGCCTGGCTTTGCTGGCCAGGGAATTGGCCTCATCCATTCGATCCGGCCCGCAGCCGAGGTGATGCGTGAACTTGTCGAAGGTGCGGAAGTCGCACTCTCCCGCTCGTTTGTCGGAGACATGCAGTCCAGCCAACAGGACAAGCATCAAAAATGAGCGCCACATCCACCTTCAATTTCAGTGACAGGTCCGCAATCACGGGCGTCGGTGAAACGGCATTCATCAAGGGCGCCGAAAATACCGCGGTCGACATGATGCTCGAAGCTTCCCGCAAGGCGATCGCTGATGCCGGGCTGAAGCCATCCGACATCGACGGCATGGTTCCGCCGCCGATCTACACGACATCGGAAGAAATGGCCGCCAATCTGGGTATCGACGTATTGCGCTATGCGGCTACCGTTCACATGGGCGGAGCCAGCCCGACGACAGCGCTCCAGAACGCGGCGATGGCGATCGCCAGCGGACTTTGTGACCACGTTCTCGTAACGCTGGGCTGGAATGGCTATTCCGCACTCAGGCCCAAGGCCGGTGCCCCGCCTACCCGGCCGATGAACATGAACACTCTGACCAACACCATTCAGGGCTATTACATTCCTTATGGCGTGTTCCTGCCGGTGCAGATGTATGCCTGGCTCGCCATGCGACATTCCAAGCTCCACAGTGTCGGGCCGGACGCGATGGCCGCTGTGGCACTCGCATGTAACCGTCACGCGCAGCTAAATCCGAGAGCCTTCAATTATGGCCGTACATTCGATCTCGAGGCATATCACTCGGCGCGCTGGATATCCGAGCCTTTCCGGCTCTACGATTGCTGCCTGGAAACCGATGGTGCCTGTGCGGTCGTTGTCTCGCGCATGGAACGGGCCAAGGACATGCGGCACGTGCCGGTAAGCATCGCAGGCGCGGCTGAGGGCCACCCCTATCCCGCCGACGACATCCCCTCGCGCCCCGACCCTTTCAAGATCGGCCTCAGCTATGCCGCCCCGCGCGCATTCGAGATGGCAGGCGTCACCCGCGAGGATATGGATTTTCTGCAAATCTACGACTGCTTCTCTTATATCGTGCTGTTGCAGCTTGAAGCGCTCGGTTACTGCGAACCCGGCGGTCAGAGCGAATTCGTCGCTGATGGCCAGATCGAGCTGGGTGGACGCTATCCCATCAACACCCATGGCGGCTTGCTGAGCGAAGCGCATGTCTGGGGCCTCAACCATGTTGTTGAGGCGGTCCGCCAGCTGCGCCACGATTGCGGCGAGCGTCAGGTCGCAGATGCCCAGACCGGCCTCGTGACCGGCTGGGGCGACCTTGGCGACGGGAGTATCGCAATCCTCAGGAGGTTTACGTGAGCGACAAGAACGAACTGCCGCCTAAAATGCGCTTCAAGGCGCAGAAGGCTCCGCCCAAGCCGAAACCGCGCCCGCAGGATCCTATCGAACAGGAATTCTGGAATCGGTGCCAGGATGGCCATCTCTATTTCCAGCGTTGCAGCGATTGCGGCACCCTCCGCCACCTGCCTCGTTATATGTGCGCGAAGTGTGGCTCACCGGAATTTTCGTGGGAGCGCAGCACTGGCAAGGGTACGCTTTTTTCCTGGACCATCACCCACCAGGCCCTGCACCCGGCATTTGCCGCCGACATTCCCTTCGTGGCTGCGGTGGTTGAACTCGAAGAGGGTGTACGCATGGCCACTCGTCTGATCGATTGTGACCATGATAGCCTCAGGCTCGACCTTCCTGTAGAATTGACATTCGAAACAATCGGGGACGACTTCCGTCTGCCCGTTTTCCGTCCCTGCGAGGAATAGAAGCGATATGGATCTCGATTACGGCCCCGAATACGACACATTCCGTCAACAGGTGCGCGATTTCATCGAAGCGCATAGCCACCTTGCGCCGCCGTGTGCGACTCGGGCAGCCCGCCCTTCACCCGAAGCCGTCAAATGGCAGAAGCTGCTGATCGAAAACGGGTACACTGCCCGCACGATCCCGGCGGAGTATGGCGGCTACGGCGCGGAACCCGACATCCTCAAATCGCGCATCATCTCCGAGGAGTTTTCACGGGCCGGGGTGCCGGGCGGGCTCACGAACCAGGGCATCTCGATGCTCGTCCCGACTTTGCTGGAACTCGGCACCGAGGAGCAGAAGCAACGCTGGATCGAACCCACGCTGAAAGGCGAGATCGTATGGTGCCAGGGCTATTCTGAACCCGGTGCCGGATCGGACCTGGCCAGCCTCAAGACCAGGGCGCGAGTCGAAGACGGCAATTTCGTCATCAATGGCCAGAAAATCTGGACCAGCACGGCGAAGCAGGCCGACATGATCTTCTGCCTCGTAAGGACCGAGCCCGACGCACCAAAACACCGCGGTATTTCCTACCTGATCTTCTCGATGGACACACCGGGTATCGAGGTTCGTCCTTTGAAGACGATGACAGGCCACGCCGAATTCAATGAGACATTCTTCACCAATGTCCGCGTTCCGGTGGACCAGATTGTAGGGGCGCGGGGCCAGGGCTGGCTCGTGGCGAATGCAACCCTCGGCCATGAGCGCGGAATGCTGGGTGATCCCGGCGCGCTCGAAAACCGGCTACAGGCACTGATCGCCCTGATGCAGGAAGAGCGTATCGGACAGGCCCGCGCAATCGACAATCCGGTTCTGCGAGATCGGCTGTTGGCGCTCCAGGCCGAGGTGTCAGCGATGAAATGCAATGGGATGCGTATCCTTTCGAACAGCCTCAAGGGTGAGTCAGGCGGCATGGCGAAGCTAATCGTCAAGCTGCAAAGCTGTGAGATTGCCCACCAGATTTCAGCACTGGCGATCGACGCCATGGGTGAGATAGGCACGCTTTACCATGGCAGCCCGCGAGAGCGCGAAGGAGGCGCGTGGCAATGGAACTACATGTTCCAGCTCGGTCTCATAATAGGCGGCGGCACCGCGCAGATTCAGAAAAACATCATCGCCGAACGTGGCCTCGAAATGCCGCGCGAACCGAAGCTCGCAAAGGTTTCGGATGCGGCGAAAGCAACCGCAGACATAGAGCGTCACAAACAGGGATCAGCCTAATGGATTTCGGATTATCTCAGGACCAGCAGATGTTACGTGATGCGGTTGCCCGTTGTCTTGCGGACACCTGCCCGCTCGATCATGTCCGCGAATGCGCCGAACTGGACAATCCACTCAGCGACAAAGTGCTCGGCGCCGTTCAGGACTTGGGAATTCCCGGAATGCTGGTACCTGAAGAGCATGGCGGCCTCGGTATGACCCTTCTCGACGCTGCCATAGTTGCCGAACAGCTCGCCTATATGGTCGCGCCAGTGCCTTTTCTCGCCAGTCATGTACTTGCGCCTATCGCGCTGAGCGAGGCTGGTAGCGAAGAACAAAAAGCACAATGGCTACCGAAGATCGCGAACGGCGAGGCGCGTATCGCTGTCGCGATTTCCGAGACGGTCGAGGCGCGCGACGGGGCGGGCGTTTCCTCTGCTGATGGGAAGCTCAGCGGAACCGCCCTGTTCTGCCTGGATTTCGAGGGAGCTGACGCTTACATCGTAGCCGACGCTGGCGGCCGGCTGCACCTCGTTACAGCCGATGCCCTCAAACTGGAGACGATCCGGCTGACGACCATTGATCGCACCCGCAGTGTCGGGGAATTGCGTTTCGAACAGACAGAGGCAGAACCGCTTATTGACGATAACGGCGCGACAACGGCCCGGTTGCGCGATGCGGGCCGTGTGATCTTAGCTGCTGACAGCCTTGGCGCAGGCCAGGCCATGATCGAAAAGGCTGTCGATTATTCTGGCCAGCGCGAGCAGTTTGGCCGGCTCATCGGCAGTTTCCAGGCCGTCAAGCACATGTGCGCGGAGATGGCCGCACGTCATGAGCCATGCCGCTCGCTTGTCTGGTATGCGGCCCACGCCTTCGATTCGATACCGGAGGATGCATCCATTTTCGCCTGCCATGCCAAATCACACACAGGCGAAGTCCATCGCTTTGTCGCCCGCACCTCCACCGAAGTGCATGGCGGAATGGGATTTACGGACCTGATGGGTCTTCATTACTGGTTCAAACGTATTGGCTTCGACCGGCAAGCGCTTGGAGGCCCCGAAACGGTGCGGGCCGAATTGGCAGCCCTACAGGGTTGGATAAAAGCCCCGTAATACACTCATTGTATACGGCTGCGAGATTTGCGGCCCAGTCTTGAAGGAATCAAGCAACATGATCGAATGGAATCTCGGCGACATTCTCGACGCAATCGAGCCCGCCATGCCTCAAGACGCTCCGGCCTTGATACACGGCGACCGGATCATCACTTGGCCCGAAATGTCCGCGCGCTCGAACAATGTCGCGCGCGCGTTGCGACAACGCGGAGCTAGCGACGGCGCCAAGGTGGCTTTCTACATGCGCAACCGCCCTGAATATGGTGAGCTGATGGCGGCCTGCTTTAAGGGGCGGTTGACTCATGTGAACATCAATTACCGCTATCGCCCCGAAGAAGTTTTTTACATTTTTGATGATTCTGACAGCGAGGTGATTATTTATAGTTCGGAGTTCCGTGACTGTATCGTCGAACTCAAGGACCGGCTCGGAAAGGTTCACACCTTCGTTGAAATTGGCGATGCTTCGCAAATCGCACCTTTTGCGATCCCTTATGAAATTCTCGCGCAGGAAGGTGATGGATCAGCGCTCGGCATCACGCGCTCGCCTGACGATTTGCTCTTCATTTATACCGGCGGCACGACAGGGATGCCCAAGGGCGTGATGTGGCGTCACGACGATATGCGCAAGGCGCAACTGGACGCCCAGAAGCTGCTCGGCCCCGTTCCGCAAACAGTCGAGGAAAACGTCGCCCTAATCACCAGTCAAGGGCCGGGCAGACGTACACTTCCCTCCTGCCCGTTAATGCACGGGACAGGCTTCATCACTGCGATCGGCACGCTCATGTCGGGCGGTGCCATCGTGACTCTGTCGGACCCATCTTTCGATGCGCTTGAATTGTGGGAGACGGTTGATACGCACAAGGTGGAAAGCATTTCAATTGTGGGCGACGCTTTTGCCAAACCGATGTTGCAGGCGCTGGACGATAATCCCGGTCGCTGGGACACAAACAGCCTTGTCTCCATTGTTTCATCCGGCGTGATGTGGAGCAAGGAGGTCAAGGCTGGCCTGTGCAAGCATATCCCCCAAGCGGTGCTGATGGACAGCTTTGGCGCTTCCGAAGGGCTCGGCTTCGGCCTCTCCGTCACAACCGCAGATGGGGGTACGAACACCGCGAAATTCGGGATCGGTGAATTCTGCGATGTCTTCGATGAATACGACCAGAAAGTAACGCCGGGCAGCGGCGTACCGGGATATATCGCTCGCAAGGGCGCAATCCCGGCGGGTTATTACAAGGATCCCGAAAAGTCCGCCAAGACCTTCCGCACTATCGACGGGGTGCGCTATTCGATTCCAGGCGACTGGTGCACGGTCGAAGCCGATGGCAGCCTGACCCTGCTGGGCCGTGGCAGCGTGTGCATCAACACGGCTGGTGAAAAGGTCTATCCGGAAGAAGTCGAGGAAGTCCTCAAGACCCATCCCGCCATCGCTGACGCGCTGGTCGTGGGCGTGCCGAGTGAAAAATGGGGCCAGGCCGTCATCGCCGTCGTGCACCTGAGTGGCGACGCTGCATTCGACGAGCAAGGCGTCAAAGACCATGTTCGTCAGCAATTGGCCGGCTACAAAACGCCAAAGGCCATCCATCCAACGGAAACAGCCCTGCGCGCATCCAACGGCAAGGCCGACTATGCAACAGCGAAAGCAATCGCCGAGCGTTTGACGGTCGCGTGATGAGCAAGCGGGCTTCTCCTGATTACGACGCCCTAATCGTCGGTGCCGGCTTCAGCGGCATCTACCTGTTACACAAGTTACGTAACGCCGGGTTCAACGTGTTGCTGGTGGATGCTGCGGCCGAGCCGGGCGGTATCTGGTATTGGAATTGCTATCCGGGCGCACGAGTGGATTCGCAGGTGCCGATCTACGAGTACTCAATACCTGAAGTGTGGAAATCATGGACCTGGAGCGAACGATTTCCCGGATGGAAAGAGCTAAGAGCGTATTTCCATCATGTTTGTAATACACTCAAGCTGTGGCCCATGATGCGCATGGGGTCACGGGTCACAGGCGCGAACTATGAGCAAGCGGCGCAGCAATGGCGCCTGCAACTCAACGGAGAGGAAACTGTTACGACACGGTTCCTCTTGCCCGCTATTGGTTTCGCATCAAAGCCGCATATCCCTGATTTTCCCGGCATTGAGGATTTCGAAGGCGAATGGTTTCACACGGCGCGCTGGCCACAACAGGGGGGCGATCTCAGCGGACGCAAGATTGCCTTGATCGGCACCGGGGCAAGCGGTGTGCAAGTCGCGCAGGAAGCCGCGAAGTCCGCATCGAAGCTGACCCTATTTCAAAGAACACCAATCCTGGCGCTGCCCATGCGGCAGCAAAAGCTATCAAAGGAAGATCAAGAACGCGACAAGCAGGATTATGCTGCTATCTTCGAAACGCGCAAGCAGACCAGCGGAGGGTTCGAATCTCAATCGCTGGACGTTTCGGCGCTCGAAGTTGACGAGAAAGAGCGCACCGCACACTTCGAATATCTGTGGCAGAAAGGCGGCCTCAGGTTCTGGTATCACAATTTCGCCGACCTGCTGATCAATCGCGAAGCGAACCGCTACGCCTATGATTTCTGGCGAAACAAGGTTTGCGACAGGATCTCCGATCCCAATCTTGTTGAACAGCTCGCGCCTTCCGAACCACCCCATCCATTCGGCACGAAGAGACCTTCGCTCGAGCAGTGTTATTACGAGATTTTCGCGCAGGATAATGTCGATCTGGTCGATCTGAAGGCAACCCCCATCACCCAGATCAAACCGCACGCGATAGAGACCGCTGACGGCGAGGTGGAATGCGACCTCATCGTTTACGCCACCGGCTTCGATGCCGGGCGCGGCGGCATGGTCGATATGAACATCACGGGGACGAACGGCCTGTCTGTTTCACAAGCTTGGGAAGACGGGTTACGCGCCTATCTCGGCATGGCGATAGCAGACTTTCCAAACATGCTGTTTGCATACGGTCCACTTAGCCCGTCAGGTTTCTCGAACGGCCCGACCAGCGCAGAGATACAGGGTGACTGGATCTGTGACTTTCTCGTCTGGATGCGGGACAATGACAGTAATCAATTCGAAGCCTGTGCGACCGCAGAAGCTGACTGGACCAAAATGGTTGCCCAGGCCGGCGCCATGACACTGTTTCCAGAAGCGAATTCCTGGTACATGGGCGCAAATATCCCTGGCAGGAAGCGTCAGCTGATCAACTTTCCAAGCGTGTCTGGATACGTCGCACTCTGCGAAGAAGTAGCGAACGAGGGGTATCGCGGCTTCATGATCGACAAACCCACCAGCAACGAACAGATGATGGAATGAGTATGTTAACCAAAGTGACAGTTTTTCCCGACGATATCAGCCCCGTCTGGGCTGGAGATGGTTCGCATCTGCCGGAATGGTTTGTGTCGGCCCTGAAAGTGCCGCGCGAGGAAGGTTATGTGGAGATCGACAATGCTAAAGTGCATTACTTTCGCTGGGGCGACCGCAGCAAGCCGAAAGTGCTTATGACACATGGCTTTCTCTCCCACGCGCGCTGCTTTGCCTTCATCGCCCCATTCCTCGCCGAAGACTATGACGTTGTCGCGTTCGATCTCGCCGGCATGGGCGACTCGGAGATGCGTGGGCAGGCCGATCCAGAAGCGAGAGGGCGCGAATTTGTTGAGATTGCCGAGGCGCTCAATCTGTTTGCAGATGGCCACAAACCCACCATCGTCGCGCACAGTTTCGGTTCCGGCGCAGCGCTCACTGCCGTGACGCAATCGCCCGATCACTTCTCCGGCCTCGTAATTTGTGATCTCATGGTCATGCGCGCCGAGCTCCTGGAGCAATACTGGAACCAACGCCGTTCCAGCCCGGGGTCAGGTGATCCTGACAAGCCCAAGCGGTCCTACGCGAGCTATGAAGAGGCGCGCAAAAGATACGTCCTTTCCCCGCCCCAGCCGGTTGGCGAGCCTTTCCTCCTAGATTACATGGCCTATCATTCTATGCGGCGCGACGGAGACAACTGGACATGGAAATTCTCACCCGAGGTATTCCGGCGAAGCAATAAGTCAGAGGAATGGCTCACTATCGGCCAGCGACTCGTGAATGCGCCGGGTCGCAAGACCATCGTTCATGGTGCCAAGAGTCAGCTCTTTACCAAGGATTCGGCTGACTACATCCGTGAGCTAGGGGGCGGTGACATCCCAATTATCGCCGTACCTGAGGCGCGCCACCATTTGATGCTCGATCAGCCATTGGCATTCGTGACCGCACTCCTGAGTATTCTGCACCTCTGGGAGAATAAGTAGACCAGCCCCTCATGCCGCTGAACCAAGCTTCGAAGTGACCTGCTCCCCGAAAAATCCCTCGTTTG
>NZ_AWFH01000020.1 GCF_000682715.1 Hyphomonas atlantica corrig.
ACCGGTGGACCACCTCGGTGGGGCAGAGCAGTATCGGCAACAGTAAAATCCTGACCGCAATGATCGCACCTGGATTTGAGTTTGAGGAAGCCTTCAAAGAGCTTGCCCTGGCTGCAGACGCCGCAGCGTCCGCGCAGCGCGGCTTTTAGCGGGACTGATACGGACATGGGAAGGCCTCCAGGCAGGGGGGCGCCGGATCTTTCAAGACCCGGCGCATGTTGATGGCTTATTTGACTTCGGTGAACCGCAAATAAGGACGCAGCTCGTCCCAGCCCTGCGGGAATTTCACGCTGGCCTGCTCGTTGGTCACCGATGGCGGGATGATGACTTTGCCACCCGGCAGCCAGTCGGCCGGGGTGGCGATCCCGTGCTTGTCACCAGCCTGCAGCGCGTCGATCACGCGAAGGATTTCATCAAAGTTCCGGCCGACGCTCATCGGATAGGTCATGGTCAGGCGGATTTTCTTGTTCGGGTCGATAATGAAGACCGAACGGACCGCAGCGGTTTCGCTCTCGCCGGGATGGATCATGTCATAGAGCTCAGCCACTTTGTGGTCGGCGTCGGCGACGATCGGAAACGCCAGATCGGTGTTCTGCGTGTCATTTACATCGTCGATCCACTTGATGTGTTCCTCGACCGTATCGGTCGAGAGACCCAGCGGCTTGGTGTTGCGATTGACGAATTCCTGGGAGAGCTGTGCTGTGCGGCCCATTTCTGTGGTGCAGACCGGGGTGAAGTCCGCCGGGTGGCTGAAGAAGAAGACCCAGCTGTCGCCAATCCAGTCGTGGAATGTGATCTCACCCTTTGTGGTCGGGATGGTGAAGTTTGGGGCGGTGTCGCCGATTCTGAGAGACATGGTGTGCTCCTGATTTGAGGTTGTGGACAGTGTCCGGTTGGGAGGAACGCTAAGGTTCACACTTAAAGTAGTATAGAAAATCACACTTTTGAAATTGATATTGATGACGTCTTCGATTGATTTTCTCTATGGGCCGTCTCCGGTGCTACGATACGTGCCATGACAGGCGACGCAGCGGCTCATCGTTGCGGAGAATTGAAGCTGCAGGTCGGCAAAGTCAGCAGTTTCGGAAAGGGCGGCGAGGTCCCCGAAATCGCTGCGCAGACCACGCGAGAGGCCGACAAATCCTTCAGGCGCTTTGGCTCGGATACTGGCGCCGATCGGGTCGCCCGCGCCGCGCGACAACTCACGGGCCGCCTCGCCGATCAATATGCGGTCCTGCTCGGCAAGCCCGTAGGAAATCGATTGGGCACCTTGCAGGAAGGCAAGCATTTCTGACCGGATGTGCTGGCGCTCTTCTGCTGTAAAAGCGATGACCGTCCTTGCGTCTTCGATGTGTGCTTGTTCAGCCATTTCTGGTTCCGCTAGCGGTGCGGCGCTTTTGGTCCAGGCAAGGGTTGAGAATGCCCCGGCGAAGACGCCGACACCGAGCAGGAGGATGGAAGTAAACCGGCTCATTCTAATCAGAAGCTCAGAATGGTTTCGCCGGGCGCAGCGATCCGCGCGCCCATGTCTTCAGGTTTAGCGACCCCGACACCGTCGAGCAGCGCTTCAGCGCCAAATGGACGATTCGGCAGATAGATGGCGCACACCTCAACGCCAACGCCGCCAGACATGAGCATCTTCAGGAGCCCCTGCGGACTGGCGCCTTTCGGCTGTAGCGGTGCCGTGGCGCTGGCTGGCGCGTCCTTCAGGGCAAGGTCGCCGCCAGCGCTACACAACAGGATGTGGGGGCGCTCGCCGGCTTCCATGGCGCTTCGGGTCAGAACCAGAGCCATCAGCTGTGTCTCAGGATCGGCGCTGGTAATGATGGTCAGCATCGCGTCTGTCCTTTCCTTTGCGGGTGGGGGCGTCGGGGGCATAGACGCGCAGGCGGTGAGACCTGAAAGGGCGAGCCCAGCGAAAAAGGTTTTGATCCGCATTAGGAACGGCCTCCTCTGTATCCGCGGCCGGGCTGTCCGCCGCGATCGACGCAGCGCTGGAAGGCCGGAAGATGGCGGTCCGCAGACGCATTGCGCAGATTTGTGAAAACGGCCGCGATATCGGGATAGTCCGAGACAGCCGGGAGCAGCTCTTCATCGTACAGACGCACATTTTCGATTTCTGCGGCGACACCTTTTTCGCAGAGAGCCTTCAGGCTCAGCACTGCAACATCCAGGTCGTGGCTGCTGTCATCTGCGGGGACCGGGACGCGGTATGCGCTATAGAGCGGCAGCAGCGCTTCGATATGACGGGCCTCAGCATGGACGATATTGCTGAACGGTCTGACCTCTCCGAACGCTTCAAGAATGTCAGAATAGGTCCGGTGCGCCTGGCGCTCGTCGGCCAAGGCAAGATCCATGGCTTCAACGACCGAAGCAGGCAGATCGGCATGCGCGGCTGCCGGAGCAGCGGCGAGCGCGGCGGCTGCGCAAAACCCGGCGCGGTGCCGGCGGCGATGTCTTTTCTTACAGGTCATTCTCATCATCCCGTTAGTGTTTGAGCCAAAGGAGAATCAGTGGGACCCAGATCAGGGACGTGGTGATCAGACCTTTGATGCTCTGATAGGCGATCCAGACCCAGAACAACTCCTTCTTGCGGGCGCTGAGGGTTTTCAGGGTCTGGCGCGGGGACCAATTGGAAAGGGCTTGCATGCGCCTGTCTCCTAAAGCACCAGCTTGATCAGGCCGCCGACGGTTAGGATGACGGCGACGCCCAGCGCCCAGAGGCCGACAAACCAGGCGATCTCTTTCGGGCCGGTTTTTTTGACGAGAGGACGGTCTTCTTCGCGCATCAGTGATACCCCGCATCCGGATCAACTTTCCCGCGGAACACCCAATAGGTGAAAGCGGTGTAGCCGATGATGATTGGGAGCAGGATGAGCGCGCCGATCAGCATGAAGAACAGGCTGGAATCGGGCGCGGCTGCCTCCTGAATGGTGATCGCCCGCGGCACAATGTAAGGCGATGTCCCAATACCGAGACCCGCAAAGCAAAGTGCGAACAGACCGATCGAGGTCGGGAACGCGACTTGATCCTTCTTCTTGAGAAGCCCCCATCCGAGAATGGCGGCGAGGATCGCGGTCAGGGTCGGCACCGGCAGCACGAAGAGGAGCTGCGGGAAGGTGAACCAGCGTTCCGCAATCTCTGGCGAGAGGAACGGCGTCCAGAGGCTGACAAGCCCGACAAACCCGAGCGTCGCGAGCGCTGACAGCTTCGCATAGCGATAGGCCGTCTCGCGCAGCTCGCCTTCAGTTTTCATGATGAGCCAGGTGGTTCCGAGCAGGGCATAGCCAGCGACCAGCGCAATGCCGCATGTGATGGTGAACGGGGTCAGCCAGTCCCACCAGCCGCCGCCATAGGCGCGCCCATCAACTTCGATGCCCTGAACAAATGTCCCCAGCACAATGCCCTGACAGAAGGTTGCGATCAGAGAGCCATAAAAGAAGGACCGGTCCCAGATTTTTTCATGGGCCTTGTCGCGCCAGCGATACTCGAACGCGACGCCCCGGAAGACCAGCGCGAGTATCATGATGATGAAGGGCGCATAAAGCGCTGGCATAACCACCGCATAGGCAAGCGGGAACGCCGCCATCAGACCACCGCCGCCGAGAACAAGCCATGTCTCATTGCCGTCCCAGACCGGCGCGACAGAGTTCATGGCAACATCGCGGTCGCCGTTTGATTTCAGGAAGGGGAAGACAATCCCGATCCCGAGGTCGAAGCCATCAAGCACCACATAGATGAAGATGGCGAGGGCAAGGAGGCCGGCCCAGATGGTGGGTAGATCAAACATTGGGAGCGCCTCCTATTCAGCGGGCAGTACGTCAGGACGTTTGGCAGCTAGCTGCGTTGTCCCGGCCGTGCGTGTTGGCGTTTCTGGAAGCGGTCTTACGTCTCCCGGCGTCTTGTTCATCATCTTCAGGATGTAGAGCGTGCCTGCCCCGAAAAGGGCGAAGTAGACCACGATGAAGGCGATCAGCGACGCTGCGACCGCAGGCGCTTCGACCGGCGCGATGGAGTCAGACGTCATCAGATGGCCGTAGACCGTATAGGGCTGGCGGCCGACTTCCGTCGTGATCCAACCGGCGAGCACAGCCACGAAACCGGACGGCCCCATAAGCATGGCGGCGCGGTGGAAGAGCGGCGCATCATAGAGCTTGCGGCGCCAGCGAAGGAATAGGCTGACAAACCCGACCAACACCATCAGCATGCCGATGCCGACCATAATCCGGAAACTCCAGAAGACAATCGGGACCGGCGGCTGAAGCTCATCCGGGACCGTGTCGAGGCCCTTCATGGGCGCATTGAGATCGTGCTTGATGATCAGCGAGGAAAGTTTGGGAATACCCACAGCATAGTCGAGACGCTGCTCTTCTTCGTTCGGTATCCCGAATAGATACAGCGGCGCGCCTTCCGGATAGCTGTCATAGTGGCCTTCCATAGCCATGACTTTGACCGGCTGGTGCTCATAGGTGTTGATGCCGTGAAAGTCGCCGGCAATGACTTGCAGCGGCGCGACGATTGCCGCCATCCACATCGCCATGGAGAACATTTTGCGCGCTTCCGGGTTCTGACGATTGCGCAGGAGATGCAGCGCGCCGACCGCGCCGACCACGAAGGCGGTCGTGAGATAAGCGGCAAGCACCATATGCACGAGCCTGTATGGGAAAGACGGATTGAAGATGATCTCCATCCAGTTTTCCGGCACGAACTGGCCCACCTCATTGATGCCGAAACCGGCCGGGGTTTGCATCCAGCTGTTGACCGACAGAATCCAGGTCGCTGACAAGAGCGTGCCGAACGCGACCATGATGGTGGAGACAAAGTGAAGCGTGTTGGAAACGCGCCCGAGGCCGAACAGCATGACACCGAGGAACCCAGCCTCGAGGAAGAAAGCGGTTAGCACTTCGTAGGCCATGAGTGGCCCGATCACCGGTCCCGCCTTGTCTGAGAAGACGCTCCAGTTCGTTCCGAACTGATAAGACATAACGATGCCGGACACGACGCCCATGCCGAAGGCGACCGCGAAGATTTTCCGCCAGTATTTGAACAGGCGCAAATAGACCGGGTTTTCAGTCTTCAGCCAGAGGCCTTCGAGCACCATGAGATAGGAGGCAAGACCGATGGAGAAGGCCGGAAATATGATGTGAAAGCTGACCGTGAATGCGAACTGGATGCGCGCAAGGAGGACAGCGTCGAGTGCTTCAAACATAAGAATTTACCCTTTGAATTTGACCAACGGGCCTAAAAGTGTCATTCGAGAGACCACTTAACTTTTTAAGAGTTATTTTCGAGGACACTTTTTGTCGCATGCGACGTGCTGACCCCAGGAGATCCCTTTGAGACTGACCGCCTACACAAACTATGCGTTGCGCACGCTGATGTTCTGCGCGCTGCACCCCGGCCAGCTGGTACGTATGGAAGATGTGTCCGATGCTTATGGCATCTCCCGCGCCCATCTCTTGAAAGCCGCGCGCCAGCTTGGGCAGCTCGGATATCTGGAAAATGTCCGTGGCCGCAGCGGCGGTGTCCGGCTGGGCCGCACTCCGGACGAGATCGTGATTGGCGAAGTGGTCCGCCATACCGAAGGCGATCTCGAACTGGTCGAGTGCTTCAACCCCGAAAGCAACACGTGTCCTCTGATCGGGGTGTGCAAGCTGAGTGTCCTGTTCCGTGCAGGGCTGAAGGCCTTCTTCGCTGAGCTGGACAAGGTCACGCTTGCCGACATGATCGCCGACGGCCCGGTGCTGATCGAGCGGCTTATGGCCAATCAGGCGACCCAGCAGGCGATGCAGTCCGCAGGGCATGACTAAGCGCGTTCAACTGGCTTGCCTGCGGCCTGCCAGGCTTTGAACGATCCAATAAAGACGTCGATGTCGCTATAGCCGCAACGCAGAAGCGCGGACGCTGCGACCGTCGCGCGCGCGCCGCTTCCGCACATGATCGTTGCCGAGCCAGCAAGCTCTGGCTTGTCGCAGGCTGCCAGCACATCGCCGACATAGAAATGGCTGGCGCCGGGCACGTGCCCGGCTTCGAACTCTTCGATCGAGCGCACATCCAGCAGGGTCCAGCCGTCTTGGTTCTGACTTCGCTCAGCCACCGTCTCGACACCGACGATCGGAACAGATGTCAGCGCCGCGCCGGACGCGGCCATGGAGAGCGGGCTGAGCGCTGCGCCAATGACGTTGTCAAACCCGATCCGGCCAAGATGGTCGATCGCAGCGCTAACCGCTTCAGCGTCTTCTGCGATCAGCCCGATCGAGTCGGTCTCGGCGATGAACCAGCCGGCAAAGGCTGAAATCATGGAGACAGGGAGCGCTTGCGCCCCATCGACGTGGCCGCCCAGGAAGCTTGTGACGTATCGGATATCGATCAGATGATCCGGCGCTCGCGACTGTAGCTCACCAAGAGTCAATATCGGTGGAGCAAGGTTGTTCTGTCGGGCTTGAGCCCCTTCCAAATTGAGCCGCTCGATAATGCTGAAATAAGGCGGCTGATAATGATGCTCGGCGGTTTTGGCCGCCACGAATGCTTCGCGCGAGGGCAGCGACAGACGGCGATTGTTGCGCCGCTCATGTCCAAGCGTCGAGAAGGCGCGCTCTGCGACGCCAGACCCGCAGACCGATCCTGCGCCATGGGCAGGATAGATGATGACCTGGTCACCCAGAGCGAGAAGCTTCTGAAGACTGTCCCAGAGCTTGCCCGCCATTTCGGCTTCACGGTCCTGGTAGAAATCCGTGCGCCCGACATCGCCGACAAAGAGCGCGTCACCCGTAAAGACACCGGCAGCGCCCTCTGGATAGCTCTCGTCAAACACAGCGATAGAAATTGAGTCCTCGGTATGACCAGGTGTTTCGAGCACTTGCAGCCGCAGGTTTCCGACCGAGACCTCAAAGGGTTCGCGAACGATCTCGGCATAAGCGATGTTTCCGGCCGGCTTCGGGCCATGATAGACGCGCGCGCCCGTCAGCTCGGAAAGTGCGGCTGCGCCTGAGATCAAATCTTCATTGCGGTGCGTCTCGAAAACATGCTGGACGACAGCGCCCTCGCGCCGGGCGATTTCAAGATAAATATCGACATCCCTTCGCGGATCGATCACTGCGGCGACGCCGCCATCGGTGATCAGATAGGAAAAGTGGGCGAGGCCTGTCGTTTCAATACGTTCCAGATGCATGGTGAATCAGTTCCTGTTTTTGGGCCTGGAGCAATGAACCTCGCAGCACGAAATCCTCGGCGTGCGGTACGTTTTGCTAACGATCTCGTCCGTTTGCGGGTTCCAGCCCGGCATGGCGTAGGGATGGACAGGGATCGGTGCCAGGTTCGGTGGTTTTGGGATCTCGGCTGAAGGCTGTTTTCACGCAGTCCTCGTCCAATTCGAGCATGGCTTCATACTGGTTGAGGAAGACACTGCCGGTCAGCTCGTCGAGGAAATGCGTGCGCTGGAGGCGGTCCATGACCGGGCCTTTGACTTCCGAAAGGTGGAGCGTGACGCCAGCATCCTTTAGGCGATGGTTGATCGCTTCGAGGCTTTCCAGCGCGCTGGCGTCAATATGGTTCACCGCTGGGCACATGAGGATCAGATGCTTCATGTCCGGGCGGTTGGAGAGCATGCAGTAAACCGTGTCTTCAAGGAAACGGGCATTGGCGAAGTAGAGGCTCTCATCAATGCGCACGGTCAGAACCGTGTCTGAGAGCACCACCGGATGGCGGTTCACATTACGGAAATGGTGCGTGCCGGGGAGTTGACCCACCAGCGCGAAATGGGGGCGGCTGGTATTGTAGAGGTGGAGGAGGAGCGACAGGACGACGCCGGTGGTAACGCCAAGTTCTACGCCAAAACCAAGCGTCACGAAGATGGTGGCGGCCATGGCTGCAAAGTCGGATTTGGAGTATTTCCAGACCTTGATGACTTCCGGAATGTCGACCAGCGACAGGACAGCCACAATGATGGTCGCGGCGAGCACGGCCTGTGGCAGATAAAAGAGGAAGGGCGTGAGGAAGACGGTCGCAAGCGCAATCCCAACGGCGGTGAAGGCTCCCGCTGCAGGCGTTTCGGCCCCTGCATCGAAGTTCACGGCAGAGCGGGCGAGGCCGCCTGTGACCGGATAACCAGAGGAGACGCCCGCTGAAAAGCTCGCCGCACCAAGGCCGATCAGCTCTTGGTTCGGGTCGATACGGGTCCGGTTCTTTGCGGCGAGCGTCTGGCCCACGGAGACGGACTCAACGAAACCAATGAGGCTAATCAAGGCCGCTGAGCCGAGGAGCTGCATCCAGATGTCAGCATTGAAGGTCGGAACGCCGATCGCAGGCAGGCTTTGAGGGACATCGCCGAGGATTTTGACGCCGCGCTCGTCGAGGCCCATGCCCGCGACCACGAGTATACCGGCCACGACGGCGAAGACCGGGCCAGCGCGGGCGATGATCGTCGCGGCCTTGTCGCCAAGCCCGATCGCTTTGAGCAATGGCTTGAACTGCTTTCGAACCCAGAAGAGGAAGATGAGCGACGCGCCACCGATATACAGTGTCGGGAGGTTCGTCTCTGGCAGCTTTTCGAACAGTGAAACGACGATTTCAAAGAGGTTATGCCCGCCCGCATCAATGCCAAGGATATGTTTCATCTGTGAGGCGGCGATGATGATGCCAGACGCTGTGATAAAGGCCGAAACGACGGGATGGCTGAGAAAGTTCGCCAGGAAGCCCATGCGGAAGAGGCCCATGGCGAGCAGGATGACGCCGGAAAGGAGCGCCAGGATCACAGCGGCCTGAATATACTCCGCACTCCCTTGGGCGGCGATCTTGCCTGCCGCCGCTGCCGTCATCAGAGACAGGATTGCGACGGGCCCGACGGCGAGTTGACGGCTTGAGCCGAAGATCGCATAGACAAGTAGGGGAAGGATTGAGGCGTAGAGGCCGATCTCAGGCGGCAGGCCCGCAAGCAGCGCATAGGCGAGCGATTGCGGGATCAGCATGATGGTGACGATCACTGCCGCCACCATGTCGTTGACGAAGGTCTCGCCGCGGTATTTCGGGCCCCAGTCTAGGATAGGAAAGTATTTTGCGAGCTTCATGGACGGGCCGCCTGATCATCGAATTGGAAAGAAAAGAAGAAGGCCTGCGACGGCTGGCTGGGTGGGGGGACGCGAGCGTGGACAGGCCTTCTTCAGATCAAGTCTACGCCGCTGTTGACGGCGCATCCTTGAAGTCAACGGCCTTTTGCGCCTCATGCGAGGCGGGCCGATGTGGGAGGAGCTTTGGTTTGGCGAGGGTTTCGGTGCCACGCAGCATCATGTCGAAATAGATGTTGGGCAGCATTTTCTCCTTCAGGAACCAGGCCGCGCGGGTCGGTTTGGTGCCGTTGAGCATCCATTGCGGCACGGTGGGTTCGAGCTTGCCGCCATAGGCGAATTCGGCGAGCACGATCTTGCCGCGCTCGACGGTCAGCGGGCAGGAGCCATAGCCGCTATAGACGGCGTTCGGCGCTTTGCCATCGAGGACGCAAAGTACATTATGAGCTGCGACTGGCGCCTGCTTGCGCACAGCGGCGGCAGTCTTGGCGTTTGGGGTTGAGCCCGCATCGCCAAGGCCGAACACATTGCCGTATTGGGTATGCTGCAGCGTCTCGCCGCTGACATCGACCCAGCCTGCCTCATTGGCGAGCGGGCTGTTGGCGACGAAGTCGAGAGATGTTTGCGGTGGACAGACATGCATCATGTCGAACTCGCGGGCTTCTCGCGTCACTTGGCCGTCAGCGTCCTTCACATCGAACCAGGCTGTCTTCTTGGCGCCATCGACGGCCACCAGCGTTTCATTGAAACAGAGATCGATGCCGTACTTATCGACATATTTCATCAGGGCCGGGACATATTCCTTCACGCCGAAGATGACGCCGCCTGCATTGTGAAACTCGACCTCAATATCCTTCAGGACACCGCGCCGCTTCCACGCGTCGCAAGCAAGATACATCGCCTTTTGCGGCGCACCGGCGCATTTGATCGGCATGGGCGGCTGGGTAAAGAGCGCCCGTCCGCCTTTCATCGACTGGACCAGCTCCCAGGTATAAGGAGCCATGTCGAAGAGATAGTTCGAGGTCACGCCGTTTTTGCCGAGCGTTTCCTTCAAGCCTTCAATGCCGTCCCAGTTAAGTTTCAGACCGGGCGCGACGACAAGCACCTTGTAGCCGATCCGCTCGCCATCCTCCAGAATGACCTGATTGCGCTCCGGATCGAAGCCAGCACAGGCAGCGCGAACCCATTGCACGCCTTTCGGCATCAGGGTCGCCATCTGTCGTTCGGTTTGCTCGCGTTTGAACACGCCGCCCCCGACCAGGGTCCAACCTGGCTGGTAGTAATGCTCCGTGCGCGGCTCGACGATGGCGATGTCGACGCCGCCTCGTCGTTTTAGAATGGACACCGCGGTCGATATGCCAGCGGCGCCGCCGCCGATGATAACGACGTCATGGGATTTGACTGGGCCAATTCCGCCTTCAGCTGCCTTATCGCGGGCCTCAAGACGCGACCGCAGGCCCGACAAGTCATAGCCCGCGCCTGCTGTGGTCTTGAGAATCGCATCGGTCGAAAGGTGGCCAGCCTGAGACAGGGCCCAAAGCGTTGCGGATCGCGTTCCGGTTCGGCAATAGGCGAGCGCCGGGGCTGGTAGCTCGTGCATGGCCTTATCGAACGCTTCGACATCAGCGTCGGTGACTTTGCCGGAGACGACCGGCACATAGCGCACCTCCAGGCCATGGCGACGTGCGGCCTCTTCAATCGCCGCATGATCGGTTTGATCGGATGACTCCCCGTCTGGCCGGTTTATGATCAGGGATTTAAACCCCTGGCTCGCAGCGATGCCGACATCCTGTACACTGATCTGTGGTGAGACCGACAGGTCCGGCGCAATCGTCTTGATATCCATAAGGTTCGTCCTCCCGACGCTTTATTGTTTTGAGATTAGAGCGCGTTGATCGGCACTTTCATGTACCGAATGCCATTGTCCTCAGGTGGCGGCATGTCGCCCGCGCGCATGTTGACCTGTACCGATGGCAGGATCAGTTTTGGCATGGCGAGGGTCGCGTCGCGTTCGGTGCGCATCTTGATGAAGTCTTCGCGCGACGTGCCGTCCTTCACATGAATGTTCGAGCGCTTCTGTTCGCCGATTGTGGTTTCCCAGACATATTCATCGCGCCCAGGCGCCTTGTAGTCGTGGCAGAGGAACATGCGTGTGTCGTCGGGAAAATCGAACAGCATTTGAATGGAGTCATAGAGTGTCCCGGCGTCGCCTCCCGGAAAGTCACAGCGCGCCGTACCGAAGTCCGGCATGAAGATCGTATCGCCGACAAACATGGCGTCGCCGATGAGATGAGTCATGCAGGCGGGCGTGTGTCCGGGCGTTGGAAGCGCCCGCGCTTCGATGTTGCCGACCCGGTAGGACTCGCCTGGTTTGAAGAGGTGATCAAACTGGCTGCCATCTGTATGGAAGCTCTGACCCTCATTGAAGATTTCGCCGAAGACGCGTTGAACCACCGGGATCTTGTCGCCGATCGCCGTTTTTCCGCCGAGCTGTTCTCGGATGTAGGGTGCAGCGGTCAAATGGTCCGCATGGACATGGGTGTCGATGATCCACTCGCAGGTCAGCCCATTCTGGCGCACGAAATGGATCAGCTTGTCTGCCGAAGTGGTTTTGGTACGACCTGACGCCTGATCATAGTCCAGAAGCGAATCTATAATCGCGCAGTGTTTTGTCTCCGGATCGGCGACCACATAGCTGATCGTGTAGGTGGCTTCGTCGAAGAAACCGGTGACCTCTGGTTTATGCATCTTTGTCTCCATGGCTTGGCTTAAGACCCCGTGCGGGCGAAGACGCCGTAGCCGCCGGGGCGATTGGGTTTGAGTTTTGGGGAGCCGGCCTCGCCGCCAGTTTTTGGTGCGGTTTTCCCGAGCATGACGGCGCAGACGGCATCGACCATCTCCCGAACCCGAGGCTTGTCGCTCAGGGTGTAGAAGACGAGTTTGGATTCCCTGCGAGTCTGGACGAGCCCTGTATCGCGCAGCTTTGAGAGCTCTCGCGATAGACGCGGCTGCTTGATGCCGAGCGTCGTTTCGATATCACCGACCGACATTTCTGTGTCTCGCAGCTGGCAGCAGATGATCAGCCGCTCCGGATGGGCGAGGGCTTTTAGAAGCTCCGTCGCTTCAAGAGCCAGTGGGGCGAAATCTTTGGAAAGCGGCGTCATTGGGTCGCCTCGGCATGGGTGAGGTACCACGCGCCGCCATTCATCGCCGAGCGTTTGTCAGCTTCGGCCTGATCGAGCGGCGGGGGCAGGACGGCTTCATCGCCGGGCTTCCAGCCTTCCGGCGTTGCGAGATGGCAGGCGTCAGAGGTCTGCAAAGCGTGCAGGACCCGGAGAAGCTCGTCGACGGATCGCCCGACATTCATCGGATAGTGGATCAGGGCGCGGACATAGCCTTCCGGATCAATAAAGAAGACAGAGCGCACCGCCGCCGTCGTCGCAGAACCCTCATGGATCATGCCGTAGACGCGGCTCACCGCCATCGAGATGTCTTCGATAATCGGAAACGTGATCTTTACGTCGAAGCGCGCCTCGATGTCCTTCACCCAGGCGATGTGGGCATAGAGACTGTCGACCGAGAGGCCGAGCAAGTCGCAGTTCAACGCGTCGAATTGCGGCTTCGCCTTCTGCAGCGCGATGAATTCCGACGTGCAGACGGGTGTGAAATCGGCCGGATGCGAGAAGAAGAGCAACCAGCGTCCGTGATAACCCGACAGGCTAACTTCGCCTTGTGTGGTCCGCGCCGTGAAGTCCGGCGCGATGTCGTCGATGCGAGCCGTAAGCGGCTGGGGCGGGGCTGTATCGGTTTCGGTCATGATTAAAAACTCTTGCTTGCCTGTTAATAAAATACAGTTTACAGATATGTCAACACAAGATTGTAAATTGATTAAGGGAGGCATACCCCATGGAGAATTTCACCCCCATCAGTGCATCAATCGGCGGGGTCCTGATCGGGCTGTCCGCTGTTCTGTTGATGGCGCTCAATGGCCGTATCGCGGGAATCAGCGGCGTCTTTTCAGGCTCGGTCTTCGCCGAGCGCGGGGACAAGCTTTGGCGCACTCTTTTCGTGGTCGGCCTGATTGCCGCGCCCGCCCTATGGGCGCTCACCCGGGGCGCTCAGCCGCCATTTGAAATCACGCAGAACTGGCCGCTCATCATTGCCGGGGGCTTGCTTGTTGGCTTCGGCACGCGGCTCGGCTCAGGCTGCACGAGCGGCCACGGCGTCTGCGGTTTGTCGCGTCTGTCGCCACGGTCGATGGCGTCCGTCGCCTTGTTTATGGGCGCAGGCATGGCCACCGTCGCCATCGCAAAATCAGTCTTGGGAGCTTAAGTCATGGGACGTAACATCGCTGCTCTGCTCGCGGGTCTTGTCTTCGGCCTCGGCCTGACCATCAGCGAAATGGTCAATCCGGCGAAAGTACTCGCTTTCCTGGATCTTTTCGGAAACTGGGACCCATCGCTCGCTTTCGTCATGGGCGGCGCGCTCATCGTGACCGCGATCGGGTATAGACTGGCCTGGACGAGGCCAAAACCGGTCTTCGCCGAGCGTTTTCAGGTACCTGGCAATCGCCAGGTCGATACCAAGCTCGCCCTGGGCGCTATCTTGTTCGGGATTGGCTGGGGGGGATTGTCAAAGGAACCGGCCTTGAGACGGCGCATTCTGGAGCTTAGGCTCCGGAAATGAGCCAGAATCCATTCCGCTACTTCAAGACGTCGCCCGAGATCATCCAGCTTGCGGTTATGATGTATGTCCGCTTCCCGTTGTCCTTGCGGAACGTCGAAGACCTTCTTCACGAACGTGGCATCGACATCTGCCACGAGACGGTGAGGCATTGGGTCGACCGTTTTGGAACTTACTTCGCTCACAAAATACGGAAGCGCCGTTCGGAAAGAATGAGGCAATCGCCGCAATGGCAGTGGCATCTGGATGAGGTCTTCGTGAAGATCCGTGGGAAGACTCACTATCTGTGGCGCGCGGTCGACCATGAGGGCGAAGTCCTGGAGTCCTTCGTGACGAAGACCCGCGACAAGGCTTCAGCATTGAAATTCCTGAAGAAAGCCATGAAACGGTATGGCAATCCACATGTCGTGGTGACTGACAAGTGCCCATCGTATCGAGCTGCTCTGAAAATGATTGGGAACGCCGGCCGCCAGAAAACAGGGCGTCATCTCAATAATCGGGCCGAGAACTCTCATTTGCCATTCCGAAGGCGAGAGCGGGCGATGTCTCGATTCCGGCGCATGCGAAGTCTTCAGAAATTCGCTTCAATCCATTCGTCTGTATACAACCACTTCAATCAT
>NZ_AWFH01000021.1 GCF_000682715.1 Hyphomonas atlantica corrig.
ATAACGGACCACTTTTCGGGAGGCAGACCACGCGTCGATGCCCGCACCGGACAGGTCCGGAAACTGGCAGAGGGGCGTCATGCCTATCTCTCCCTGTCAGCCGATGGCCGCACGCTTGCCGCACTTGGTGGCATCCGCATGCCCCGGGGCGCCTGGCGGGACCCGGCCCGTCTCGATTCGGTGCGACACATCCTCCACCTCATCGATCTTGATACGGAGGAGGTTTCGTCACCGCTGCCCGAGCTCGACATTGTGTCCGCCGGAGCGATCTGGTCGCCGACCGAGCCGGCGCTTACCGTGTTCGCCACGGGGGTCGGCGCATCCGTTTCGGAGGGGCGGCACTGGCGGATCGATGCGCAAACCGGAACGGCCCGGAGGCTCTCGCATGGCGGGCTGGATCTCGTTTCAGAACGCGAACGTGGCCTGTTGCAGCGGCCCGAGCGGGCCTATGCGCTTGCGGACGGGGTGGTTGTCTTTGCCCGCCCCAATGCGGACCCAGCGGACCGGTCGGCCCGGTTCACCTATCGGGACATTGCCCCAGCCGGGCTGACGCGACCGGACTGGTATTTTCTGCGTCCGGGCTCTCCGCCCCGGATCCTGACTGGGGATCTTGGCTCCGTCACAGCCTTGCCTGCACGCATTGGTGCAGCGGGCCTGGATGTGGTCGCGCGGGACGGAGTCTACAGGATCCATCCGGAACGGCCGGCCATGCGCCTGACCCCGGACGGTCTGGACCGGATCCGGGTACATCATGCCTCGGGCTTCCTGGCCTGGCCTGGCAGCCTGCCAGCGGCGCGGACGGCCATGCCGCCGATCGAGGCGGACCGGGACGGCGCGCGGATCGTGCTGCGCCCTGCTACCGCCGCCTCGGAGTCTGCCGTCCTGGTGGAGGGGAGGGGCATACCGGGCGGGGCGCATCTGCTCGCCGTTCAGGATGCAGCGGGCCCCCGGTCCGGTACGCTTGTCTATCTCGACGCCGATGCGGCGACCCAAACGCTCATTGTTCAGCCTCCCGGCGCCGCCCCGGATCCCCGGCTTGTCCTGAATGCCCATCTGCGCCAGGTCGATTGGGGCCAGTGGGAACGGGTTGAGGTTGAATGGGAAGACCCGGACCGTCCGGGGATTGTTCATGATCTTCATGCCTGTGTGCTGATGCCGCCGTCGGCGGCCCGGACGGGCGCGGCGCCGCCCGTCCTGCTCGACATCTATCCGGGCGCCCGCCCGAATTGCGACCCGCGACAGCCCGTCCTGTCCTATCCCGATCCGCAGAGCCCGTATATGTGGGCGGCGCGCGGCTATGCCTATGCCCGCCTGTCGGCGCCGCGCGAGCTGATCCGACGGGAGGCGGGACCGATTGCAGGCCTGCCGGGCCTGGTCGCCGCGAGCCGGGAGGCCCTGGTCGAAAGCGGCCTGATCGATCCGGACCGGATTATCCTGCTGGGTGTGAGCCACGGCGCGGTGGCGGCGCTGCACGTCGCAAGTGAGGCGTCGGGATTTGCCGGACTGATCGCCCAGAATGGCTGGAGTGACCTGCCCAGCCATTATCTCGGACCGCCCGGCATCTATACCGATCTCAATCCCGAGATGCTGGGGGGAAACATGCCGCGCTATGAGGCCGGGGCCGGCAGCGATTTCGGCATCGGAGCGACCCTGTTTGCGGCGCCCGAGCTCTATCAACGCAACAGTCCGGTCCTGAAGGCAGAGCAGATCACCTTGCCCGTCCTGCTGATCCATACCGACATGGATGTGTTTCCCAAATCCCAGTTCGACCAGATGTATGCGGCGCTCGCCCGGTTTGGTCATCCCGTCCGATATGTCTGGTATGCCGGAGAGGGGCATGGCATATCCAGCCCGGCCAATATCCGGGATGTCTGGGACCGGATGATCGATTTTGTCGAAGCATCTGGCCCGCAGGATCCCTCGGCTGAACCTGTTGAAGACCGGGATGCCGGCTAGTCAGCGGGCTGAGGTCACGGCGCGCAGCCAGGCTTCCATTCCGTAGAGCTGGAGCAGCATCCTGGCAGAGGACAGGTCTGCGAGGATCGGATCGGCAAGGAGGCGGTCCAGCACGCGGGGCGTCAGCAGGCCGGCCTTCATCACTGCGCCGTCCTGGAGTGCGTCGCGGATCCGGTCATGATTGGCGGACAGATGTTCGATGAAATATTGGGTGGCCTCGCCCTTGGTCGTGCGGAGCCGGACGCGGTCCGGCAGGTCGCCGGCAGAGGCGGCGCGCGCGAGCCCGCGATTGACCCCGCCAAGGCATAATTGCCAGACGGGCAGGCGCAGGCAGAGTTCGATCAGGGGCTGCGAGATCAGGGGATGCAGCACATGGCGCCCGCCAAACCCCGCCAGCGGGTCACGTACAAGGAACATGTGCAGCAAGGCGCTGACCTGCTCGAACTTTCCCGGCGGCAGGCCGTCCGGATCGAGAGTCCAGTCGGGCAGGCCTGCCAGCACGTCAGAGGGTACCAGACCGGGCGGGCGGATGGCCGCATCGGCCCGGCTCCGGAGCGCCTCTCCCAGGAGGCTGCGCCCGGGCCGGCCCAGCAGGTAAGGCACATTCGTGGCGAGGGCCTGCCAGACCGACATATCCGACAGGCGGGCCGCATTCAGCCATTCCTGCCAGAGCCGGGCGCGCGGACCCGTTTTCAGACAATCTGCCAATCCGAGCGACGAGCGGGTCATCAGGAAAAGGTGATCGCCGCCCTGACCGGTGAAGAAGACGGTGCCCGGATCCCGAAGGCGGTCCGGCAGCAGGCTCTGGAACCCCAGACCGAGAAACTGGCGCCAGGGGCGGGCAGAGGCAGGATGCCGGTCGAGGTCTGGCAGGTCGCGCGAGGGCAGGATGTCGATCGGGGTGACGGGGCGTCCGAGATGGTCGCCCGTGGCTTTCGCAAACGCCAGCTCCGTCGCGTCGCCCGAGCGAACCCGGTGGTGGATGATCTCGAACCGGGCCGTGTCGGGCGCTGAGGCGAGGCAGGCAGCGACAATGGAGGAATCGAGACCGCCGGAGAGGTCCATGACCCCATCGCCGACATGGCCGGCCCAGCTTGTCACACAGTCGCGAATTGTTTCGCGCAAACAGTCTGCCGCGGCCTCGTCGCTGAGGAGAAGCGGGGTTCCGGCAATCCGGCGCGGGTCCCAGATCTGGACCGGTCGGGCGTCCGCCCTGTCCAGATCGAGCATCTGCCCGCCGCCCAATTCCCGCAGCCCGGCAAATCCGGTCTCGCCCGTCTGGATCTTGTCGTAGAGGCAGAGCCGCTTCAGGAAGGCGATGTCCAGGGGGAGACCGCGCCGGATGTCTGGCGGACAGGCCTCGAGATGCGAGAACAGGCATACCAATTTGCCAATGCGTCGATAGAAACACGGAAACGCGCCAACCGGGTCAGTCAGGCAGACAGCGCCTTTTTCCGTCCGCAGGAAGAGGACATAATGGCCCCAATAATCTGTGAGAAGGTGGCGGCCCTGAGTCTGGCAGATGCGCTCGGCCGTGGCGGCAGGGATATCGGTGAGGGCGCGCTGGCGGCCGGCTTGCCGGCGAAACAGGGTGCCATAGACATAGCCGGCCTGCTCACCCGTCCGCGTCCGCACGGTCAGGATCCGTCCCTGTCCGTTGCGGGAGCGGGAGAGGTCGATCAGATAGAGCCCGTCCTGGCGCAAGCTGTTGGCGCCCGGGCCGGCCGCGCGCGTCAGGGCGCTCGCCAACCGCCCGGCATCGGCGCAGGCCTCGGCATCCTCTGGTGGCCAGGCGAGACAGGCAAAGGCGGGCGGCATGGGCAGGGGTCCTAGATTGAGAGGATCTTTCTGTAGGCCAGCACCGTCTCCTGATGATCATTGAGCACGATGCCGTCATATTCGACCCAGCAATGCGCGCAGAAGGGGGCGCACCGGACCCCGAATTCCCAATCTGCCGGAATGCCGACCGCATGCAGGTATCGGACAAGGAAGAGGCTTCGGAACAGGCACGCATCATGCCGGGTAAACAGGAATGGGGTCAGGCGATGCAGGGCCCGGGACTGGTCGATGGCTTCGTAGAGGAGATTCTCGCGGGAGGTCTGACGGGCCTTCCAGCGCCGTGCCTTGGCGACGGCGTGCCGGAAGCTATGCCAATGCCGGAGACGAAGGCAGTCCAGATAGGCAGAGAGGCATGCGGTCCGATTCAGATGGCCTGCGCCATGTTGGAATCGACTCCCGTCATAGGCTGATCCGATGGGAGGCGGACGCAAATCAGGCCTGTGCCAGGCATGGGGCCCGGACGTGTGTCGAACCAGGTCCAGATCTGCCAGTTCCTGCGAGGCGGCATGGGAGGAGCCCGATCCTGCGGGTGCGAGATTTTTGGCTGTATAGAGTCGCCAGAATGTCTCGGCAGGTCCGCCGGTCAGGGCAAAATAGCGATCTGCTTCTATGTCGAGAAAGATGGTGGTGGAGTCCAGTTGGCAGACATGCAGGTCAGGGCGCAGGCCATAGGCAAATCGGGAGGAAGGGCGCGGTGGCGGCAGGCAGTCCGGGGGCATGGCTTGGATGCCCCCGGACCCGTCCGGAGCGGCCTCAGCCGGCTTCATCGCGGGAGGTAAACGAGACGCCGAACTCCATGGGCTGCAGGATGCGGCCGCGGGTTTCTTCCGACGCTGCGCCGAGATCGATCAGGGTCTCGGTCTCGCCGTCCGGCGCTGGTGTGTGTGGGCATTGTGTGGGGCTGTTCATCGTATCATCCTTTCTGTTTCAAGCTGCGCCGCAACAATACGGCAAGTAGAAAATACACTAAACCAAAAAGAGAGTCGAGTCCCGATTTCGACGCCTCAATATGTGCGTTTACGGATAAAAATTACCCGCTCGAGCCCTTTCCCCAAATGGTCTCGAACCTCGATCGGCTGAGCGGGATCGGCAGGGGAGACGAACAGATCAGGTGCCAGGCTTTCGCGGATTGTCCGAGCAGGAGTGCATTGCGGGCACGATGCGCCGCATAATAGGCCCGGACATGAAGGTCTGTGCCGTACAGGGCGGGAGACTGTGTGGCCGAACTGAAATAGGGATCGGGCACGCGCCAGCCCGGTCCGTAAAGGGCACGCAGGCATGCATGAGCGCAGTCGCGGTCAAGGCGCGCCAGCCCCTGGGCATCCTCCTCCAGCGGCGCAAAAGCGGGAAGTCTCCACTGCACGTCTCCGGGCCTATCACTGAACCCGAAGCAGAAATGATCATTGTCCCGGTCCAGACGAAACAGATCCACACTGACGCCCGCGACGTCCACGGGGAGGTAGCGGTCTCCCGGCCGTGCATGGCGGTTGAGGCAGAGTCCCGGAGCGGTCCGGACAATGTCCACCATGTCGGCATGACAGCCCTCCGGGCGGAGGATGCCCAGATCAATATCCCGGTCGGTCTCGATCAGGCCCTGAGTGCGGATCGCGCCAAGCAGGGTTCCAGCCAGCGGCACCAGGATCAGGCCGGCTGCACGCAGCCGGTCGATCAGCGGTCTGGCCAGGCTGAGGGCATTTGGTGGCAGGCAGGGGGATTGCGCCTCAGCCGACAGGCACTTTTTCGGTGTGAGACCGGTCAGGGCGCGGACCTTGTACTGGAAGGCAGACGCGAAATCACCGGCAAAATAGGCTGCCCGGGAGGCGAGATTGGACAGGCCGGGATCGCCTGTCAGATCCGCCCCGGTCTCTCGTAATTCGCCCAGCGCCCTGCCGGCCTCGCGCAGATTGATCCGGGCATTGACGCAGGCGAACAGGATTTGCCGGGAGGGGACCTCGGCATGGATCCTGGTCAGCAGGTCTGCACTGGCCGACAGGGCGTTCAGCCGTTCGGCCTCATCAGGTGTGGCGTCAGCGATGGACATGTATCCGCGCCAGGAATCCGGGTGATGCCGGACGAGGTCGCGATAGATTGCCAGCGCCTGACCGGTCTGGCCGAGCCTCAGCAGGGCATGGCCAAGACCAAGCCGCGAGTCTTCGCAGTGCGGCTGGTGGTCCAGGACGCGCCGATAGGCCGCTGCAGCCCTGTCCGGCTTGCCGAGACGCAGGCAGGCATGCCCAGACAGGCGGCGGGCGGGCACATGATCAGGGAAAATCTCCAGAAGCCGGTGCAGTGTCTGTGCGCAGGTGGCAAGCTCACCGGACTGCAAGGCCGTCCGGGCCTGCGCGAACAGGTCTGCAGTCAGAGCTTGTGCAGGTCCTGTTGCAGGATCCGGATCTGGCAGGTCTGGCGCGTGGGTCATGATGCGGTCCGGCTCAAGAAACGCAAAGCAACCATAACGAGAAATATAAAGAACGTAAAGGTAGGGGTAACTGAGCGCTTCACGGCTGGCGGTTCGCAGACCGGGACCCCGTCGCGACAGTCCAAGTCTTGCGAAGGGGGCCGGATCATACGCACTATATGACCCAAATGACCGGAATCCTTGTTGTTCCCGTCAAGAGGGAGTGAAAAATGCGCCATGGCCAAGTCTCCAAACACCAGAAAACCGGCCAGCGGCACGCGCCGAAAAAATCGCACGGCGCGTGCCCCCAATGATATCGACCGACTCGTCGGCGCAAACATACGTGCCCTGCGTCTCGACCGGGGCCTGACCCTGGCAGACCTGGCCAGCGAAATGAGTATCAGCCATCAGCAGCTCCAGAAATATGAGACGGGGACCAATCGCCTCAGCGCTGGCATGATGTGTGCGGCCGCTGAGGTGTTGAGCGTCGAGATCGGGGAATTGTTTCGTTCCAAATCGGTGCCGGAAGGCGAGTCGGACCCGGCCACCAGACTTCGGGAAGAAGCAGGATTCTGGGTCCGGCGCATCCGGACGCAGGGCAATCTGCGTATTGCCGTCCGTATCCTGAAAGTGCTGGCATCCTGATTTCGAAACAGCCGACTGACGGATTGGGCTCTAAATCCAGCCCTGCCGTTGGTCTATGAGGGACTGTGCAATCAGAATGGCTTGGCGGTTTTGCTGAAGAAAGCGAATTCTCAGAACGAACCGAAACCTGACGCCTGGCGTTAGCACGCGCCACCGGGAATCTTGGGGAAATCACTCACTTGGACACGCTCCGAGCGCTGTATGTATAACAGCTTTTTGTTGAGCGATATCGGCGCGTTTCAAATGCGTCTCAAGTCCATCGAGGTCGAAACGAATACGTCCCAACTCGACCGTATCAAGCTCAGCATCCTGACCAGAATAGAGTGCGCTCATAGTGCTTTCGGATAGAGCTTTCCACTGCCCACCGCCTTTGCCCCATTCCTGGACCACATCTCTATCAACACTTAGTGTATTCTTTATCGGTATGGAATTTTGTCCGCTTTCTTTTGTAGAAATTATAATGCTGTAATAAGTCTCTTCTCTGCCGCTTGACGCATCTATGCTGCCACCAACACTCACGCCAAGGCGAAACTGATCCGAAGAACGTTGTTTGGAATCAATGAAAGCCGGATTGCGAACATATACAATTGCACTTTTGGCCGACCAGGAAACAACAAAGTTTTCATAGGCCCGTTGCCCGTTACACTGAACCGGACCGCCCTTGCCTGATATTGTCGGAGTGGATTGCGTGCTCGACGTTTTAGTGGCTTCACGCTTGTTGATCTCGTCCATCAAATCGTGCACAGCCAATCTGATTGTCCCAAGCTGTGTGCCCAACCTGTCCGTATCTTCTTTAATGAGTGCATACAGCATCGCACCCCCTGAAAATTCGCGTGCGATCAAAACGCAATGCGGCTTTGTCACATCATCCACCGCCTCAAAGCCAATGATGGGGATGTTTTTATCCATTGCAGCATACGCTTCGGGGTCATTGATTTTTGTCAGAGCAAGCATAGCCTTAGCGAAGGGTTCATATTCGGCTTTAGTCTCGGCTGTTCGCAATGCGGGACACGAATCCAGTTCTGCATGTGTTGCTTTTACTTGTTCAAATGCCTGCGCCAGAGAAACGCCTTGCCGCCTGTCAGCCCAGAGTACACTGATCGTATCTCTCCAGGCGGTATCATTGTGATATAGCCGCCAGAATTCAGGGGAGGCGTTATAGCGAACCTGCCAGCCTCCAGTGGTGCTCCAGTGCTGTGCATCCTGCGCATGGACGGCTCCCGTGCTGGTGAGCATACTGATAATGATTAAGAGGGCTCGCAGCTTCATCATGATTGTGCTCCATTTATGAGTCAGTGCGCAGGGCAGGCACGTTTTAAGACCGCTTCAAGATCAAAATCGCGCGTACGCCAATCGCGCATATCACAATAGAAAGTACCGGAGCGATCATAGGGAGCGCCATGATCATCACATGAGGTCAGCCGTTTGTCGCACTGGATGATTTCCGGACAGCCCCATGATTCGCAATTTTGATAGTCAGTAATCTTGGCGCATGTCGTGATGTACTTGCGCGCTTCAGCACGGCAGGCGGCGGTTCTTACCTTGTTGTCCTCCGGATGAGACGGGGGCAAAGCTTGCAGTGTGCCATTTGCGCTCGAATAGCGTTTATCAGTGGCGATTTGAAAATCGCGCGACGGACAATATTGCCGCATCAACGCCGCGAACGCCGGGGGTAGCGTGAGGGTTTCGCCTGGCTGCGTATCACGGCATTCCTTTAAAATAGACGCTTTAAGTGGGTCTCCTGAGCCACGTGCCTTTTGGATTTCAGCATCATAATCGACACTCTCTTTTGTGTCTGATGAAGTGGAAACAAGATCCTTCGGAGTGGTTGCCTGAGGCTTTGATTTGATTGTCGCGGGCAGCTCCTGAAAATCCTCAGATGATTTGAAAGTGGAATGCGTTCCATCGTCGTTTTTGTGAACTTCCAGGCCCTGTGCGGACGCCGTTTGTAGTGACAGCATTGCCGAGATCAAAAGCAGGATAACGGTTCTCGGCATATGATATCCTTTTTTGTGGACGACAAGTCAGCAGCCATCGGGGACGGCGGCCAGCATACGGCGCGGGACACAGAGGGAAAGTCACCAACACGGTTATTGAAGACGGCCCTTTTCTCAGGCTCAGTCATGGGCTTGAATGGAACCAGGCCATTGAGAGGGACGTCATGGGCAATTGCCGGGGGACATTTGGGCATGTGAGGCAGGGCAAGGTATGGGACGCGCAGGTCCTGCAAGTCATATGTGCAGGCGTGATCATGATGTTAGCGGCCTGCGGTGGTTCCTCCGCTGAGGAGCGATCGGAGCCAAATTCGATGACGACGATTACCGAATTGCCGGTATCCTGGTCTGGCCTTGTGATCGAGTCGCGCAAACCCTATCCGGCAACACTCAGTCTGGGCGTCGATGGAGCTGATGTGCAGGGCGTGTTCAGGGTTGAATCGCTCAACGGCGCCGTGCCCCGCCTGACTGTGGCTGACGTGGACATCCCCGTTGAAGGGACTTATGACTCCGCTATCGGAATTTTGTCACTGACCACGCAATCGGGAGATCGCCGCGGCGAGCTGATCTTCGACGTTGCAGTGAGCGATGTCGGATCCGTCGCCGTCGCGTCTGAACAACGCCATATCAATGGACGCGGTACGCAACGGGCACGTGCGGTACTTGCGACGGATCGGGACGAGAAGGACGCGCTGGAGCGGATCGCGGTTCTGTCTGCGGCTTTCGAAGGCTGGCGCCCGGACATGGTGGAGGGAAGCTGCCCCGCCACACTGGCGGCATGGCGCGACGAAGCGCTGACGTTTCGGGAGACGCGCCGTGATCCGGTTGAGCAGTATGACATCTTCTATACTGATGCGTTCAGGAAAGCCTTTGGTGCGCCATATGAGACCGTTAACCCAGAGCGGCTGAAGCAGAATGCCAGCTTGTTGCGCGGCGCCTGCCGGCCGGATGACCGGGTGCGGGGCGACAAGACGAACCAGCTTGCCTACATGGTAGGGCAGGGCCAGCCGCATCAGGACCATCTCCTGTGGCGGTTTGAAAGTGAAGCGGCCAGACGGTGGGTTGAAGCAAGGTCAGACGTCCTGAAGAGCGATACCCCCATGACGTCCACGCAGCTCAACTTGCTGAACGCGATGTGGCGCGGGATCGGGATCAGCCGGTATGGATTCAATATCAGTGACCTGAACACCGACATTGAAAGACGCAGGACGATCCTGCGGGCGAAAGAAAACCGCGCCGACATGTTGGCGTTCTATGACCGTTACAAGGACCGGTTTGACCTGCTGATCGAAGTCGCTCGCAATCACGCAAATCAGGATGAGGATTTTCTGGCTGAGGTGCAGGACAAGCTGGATGCCTATCTTGAACCCGCGAGTGAGGTCTATGCGCACGACGCAAACACTGTCAGCGAAGCAGAATACATGCTGGCCTGGGCTGCGCAGGCCGGAACTGCCGAACTGTGCCCGCTGAGCAGACCCGCCACGTGTCGCAGGATCGGCAAGCGGTTCGAGGACCGCGTGCGTGACATGACTGAGGATTTCGCTGAGGCTCTCGAACAGGCCGCAGCCCGACGCACTGACAAGGACAACCGTTCCCTTGAGCAGCTGGCGACGCAGGTCACATTCGCCGGGGATATGGACATGATCTACGGTGAGCTTCTGGAGATTGGAAAACTCAAGGACAGCTGGGCGGATGTAACGGATACCCGCCAGCGGCTGCAGAAGCGTCTCGCAAAACCCCTACAGGCGGAACTTGATGCTCTGTCAGGGGCCGAAGCGCTGATCGGGTTCGAGCGTCGCTACTTCATTGGCGATGATCTCGGGGAGGGGAGTGTCCGCAGAGTCTCAGAGGTTCTCGATGTGCGCCTCGCCGATGAGGCCCCTTTCCGGGGTGCCGAAGGCGGGGATTATCTCAATGCATTGGTCAATCAGGACTTTGCGCGTTTGCGAGAGCTTGATGCACATTATACGCGCGGCTATCGGCCGATGATTGCAATCGCCGGGGCCAGTCTCTCCATGATGAACCCCACTGCAGGCCCTGCGCTTGAAAGGGAACTGGCCAATTTGTCAGCTATTCATGGCGTATTTGGCGCCTATATCCTGAACTATCAGGATGCCTGGCCGAAATGCCTGAAATTCAGCGACCCGGTTTTCGAGGTGACGAAAAGCCAGTCGACGGTAACGCGAAATGAATTTGGCCAGGAAATATCGAACGTCACCAATTGGACGACGCGTGACCAGTACAAGGTACCTGCTTCTCTGGAGGCGCACTTTCGAACGCTCTGGCGCTCTGATGTTCGGACTTCCGATGCCCGCTTCATGGACTGGCTGCTGAATGACCGAAGGACCAATGGGCTGGTCGATGGTCTTGATGACATGATGAAACAGCATGGGTGTCACAGCCCCGCCGTCAGGAAACTGGAGCAGGGCATGATCGCCTATTACGGCGATGTCCGCCGCCGGCTGGGGCACCGGTGACGGCTGTAGCAATCGCTGTGGGGACCAGAATGCCTGTGAGGCGCTCACGCTGGCGTATAACCTGAATGGTTAGTTGTTCAGATGGTCAATTTGGAGAAAGCTCAGAGGCTCTGTGGCCATAACGCGATGAAACGGAATACTACCAAATTGGAACAGATACGAAGCCGAGTGACATTATTGATTTCTGTGTTCGCGCTCGCGAGCTGCTGGCAAACTGAAGACAGAGTTTACAAAGCCGAGGATTTTTTTATCCCGATACAGAGCGAACTTGTGTCAATAAGTGATGAATTCGGACCGCTCGGAATTTACGAAATCAGTT
>NZ_AWFH01000022.1 GCF_000682715.1 Hyphomonas atlantica corrig.
CCTTGCGGGCCCGCTTGAACCCGGCATCCGATGCGAGGAAGGTTTCCAGCATGACAGGAACCAGGGTTTCGGGTTTTTCTTCGGCGCCATAGGTCTCGGCATAGATCGCCGCATAGTCGGCAAGCGCGGACGCGAGATCGGGTTCAACAGAGAGGGTCAGTTTGACCGGCGTGCGATCCGGCAGTTGGGCAATGCGAAGGCTCATCAGCGGCCTCCCTGAGAATAAGGCCGCAGGACAAGATCACGCGTCACGATGACCCGCACCGGCCAGCCGGGCCGGATACGAAGGGTCGGCTGGATGCCGAGGTTGCGATCAACGACGCGCTCCCCGGCCTCAGACACGCTGTCGCCGAACCCGCGCCGTATGGCACGTTCGATATCATCCTCGTCTGATCCTAGTTCCGCGCCGATGCCGAGAACTGTCGCAAGACCAGCGGCGACAAATACCCGGTCCCAGTGATGGTCTGTGCGGTCAGAAAGGCCCGCAAAACCCTGCTTGTCTGCGGCAGGTTCAGATATCTGCACAGAACTGCCATCCGGGAAGATCACTCGGTCCCAGATCAATAGTGCGCGCTGCTGGCCGAATGAGATTTCAGACTGGTAGCGCCCGATCAGCCGGGTACCCTGCGGAATGAGAAGATAAGCTCCGGTGACGGTGTCATAGACCGGCTGGGTGACCTGCCCGATGACCGAACCCGGCAGATCCGAGTTGAGGCCTGTCACAAGCGAAGCCGGGATAAGCGTGCCCGCCATGACCTGGTAGGGCGAGACCGGTGTCTCGAGATCATGCGGGTTGTAAATCGCCCCATCGCGTGCCTCGTCCGCGAAGGCGATCTTGCGGGCTTGCAAGTTGTCATCCTTACCTGGACCTGTCGGCAAGGCACCGGCGCTTTGGCTAGCGAGCGCCAGCAGCTCAGAGCCGAACGAGGCCGGAACTCCGGCAGACGGCAGGGATGCCGGCCCGATGCTCGGCCCAGCGCCAATGTCAAAGAATACGGAGGATTTGCCCGCTGCGTCGGCAAGCTTAGCCGCGACAAGACGTTCGGCCCGAAGGGCTTCATCTTCAGGCGAGGGCCTGAAATCATCCGAGGCTGCGACATCCCACTCCGGATCGAGCCCCCATTCGCGTTCCTCCGAAACCACTGTCCCGCCGAGGTCGCCGGCCATGGGTGCGCCAAGCTTTGGCGTTCCGGGCGACGGCGTCCAGGTCGCATAGGACGAGGGAAGTTCTGCCAGTCCATCCGGCGCGCGCTTCGTGGCCGTGTTGTAAAGTTCCTGGCGAGCCGCGGGATCGACGGCCTTGGGCGGATCGAGCGCAATGGAGGCGGCAGCAAAGAGCCCCAGCACACCGACCCCGGCGCCGACCATCAGGACTTTCCGGTTGATCCGTGTGACGGGTCGCGGCCGCGCGCGCAGTTTCAGGGCCTCGGCCTGCTGCGGGAAAGGGGCTGGCTCGCTCATCCCTTGCTCCCGAACAGGCTCGCGAGACCAGACCTCGGTTCGCGTTTGCGGATCCGCACCACGGTCTGGGATTTCTCACCAAGGCGAAGCTCAGCGGCCCGGAAGAGATGATCGACAATGTAGTAATTGCCCTTGAGGCGATAATTGACGAGTTCGGCCTCGCCAGAAGCGCCAAGGACAAAGAGGGGCGGGGCCTCCATGGTCGACAACCCTTCCGGCATCTGGATGAAAACCTGCCGCCCATCATCGAACACGCGGACGGGTCGCCAGTCTGGATGGTCACCATCGATCAGGTAATCAAAGTCCAGCCGGTCGAGTGCAACACCCGGCATGATTGATGTCTCTTCCCGCGCGAGCGCTGCGCTGTTGCGAGAGATGAGTTGCGAGAGCTCGTCGGCCGGATAGCGCCAGGACAACGCCGCCATATAGGTGCCGTCACCGCTCTCCAGTTCCAGATGATAGGTCCGCCGGTCTGTCGCAATCATGAGATTGGTCGAGAGGCCGGCGCCGATCGGTTTGACCAGAACATGTGCGCGTGCTGTTCCGCCTGAACCGGAGGATGTATCTCCCACAATCCAGCGCACCGTATCGCCAGCCGAGACAGAGACCAGCGTCTCGCCGGGCTGCAGCGCAATGTCGGAGACCTGTCCCGGCGCGGCATACAATCTGTACAGCGCTCCTTCTGTATAGGGATAGACCTGAATGGCATTTACATAGCCGTCCACGGACGGTTCGATCCGGGCTTCTGATGTGCCCTTGCGGATCGTCTCGGAGGGCGAGGTATAGACACGGGTTACCTTGCGCTTGACCCCGTCGACCGGTTTCATCTGGCCGGGAAGCGGCAAAGGTGTTGGTGTTTCGACGATCTCGACAGGACGGGGCTCTGCGTCCTCGACCTGCGCGGCGGCGATAAACAGTTCCGGCTGGATCGGCGCGGCCTCCGGAACGCTGGCGCAGGCGGTGGCAAGGGCCAATGTGGATACCAGTGTGAGAGTGCGGATCATGGGTTGTCTCCTGTGACAAGGTCTTCGCCCCAATTGAGGCTGTGGATGTAGAGGCCGAGCGGGTTGGCGCGGAGCGTCGGCGCATCGCGCGGCGGGGAGTGGATCAGGGTGAAGAGGCCGGTGAACCGTTTGACGCCGGTCAGCGCGCCATTCTCGTAGGTCTTCTCAAGCCAGCGCGCCTGGAAGGACTCGTCCGAGACGCGGACGACACTTACGACATCGACACTGCGCGAGCGACGTCCGATCTCGGCGAAGGGGTCATTGTCGCGGGCATAATCGCTGAGCGTGATGGCGGCCTTGTCGGTCACATAATCATATGCCGCGAGCCAGTTCTGCCGGACGATGACAGGATCGATGGAAAGGCTGCGGACATCGGAGATGAAGTTGGCGAGGTGATGGGCGACCTGCGCATCGGTCGGGTCGTAATTGGCGAGGGCAGGGCCGACGGCTTTCACAGAGCCTGTGTCGTCCACTTCGACCACATATGGCGTCACCGTGGATTGCAGGCTGCGCCAAACAAGGGCGGCTGAAGAGGCCGTCAGAAGGACCAGCAACCCGAGTGCCATCAGCCGCCAGTTCCTGGCCTGTACGCGGGCAGATCCGATCCGGTCATCCCAGATCTGGCCGGCTTTCTGGTAAGGCGTTTCGGGATGCGGGCTTTGCCCGTAATGGGTGGAAGTTCGCCTGAACATGGGATCAGTCCTCGTCTCTTTGAAGTTTCGGGTTCTCACCAGCCATGCCGCGGTCGCCATCTTTCAGAGCGTGCACCGTGATGGCCCCGGCATGCTGCAGGCGTTGTTCTGTGCGCAGGCGCCGGGCCCAGGCCGGGCTTGAACCGCTGGTTCCGGCATCGCTGACGCCCGTAGATGCTGTGCTCCCGCCGGTTGCCGCAAAGGCGGCTTCACTGCCGCGCCTGTAAGCATTTCGGGCGCCTTGCAAGGGCCGTCCGGCCATGCGCCGCATGGCGTCCGAGCCAGCCTGCGCCATACCTGTGGCTCCAGCGAGATGCCCGCGCCAGCCGGTGGCGCCGGAACCAAGCCGTCCAAGGTCATACGAGGTGCGAGCCGCGCCCGACATTGAGGCCCCGGCCT
This sequence comes from Hyphomonas atlantica corrig., assembly GCF_000682715.1. GTDB lineage: Bacteria > Pseudomonadota > Alphaproteobacteria > Caulobacterales > Hyphomonadaceae > Hyphomonas > Hyphomonas atlantica. Next base: position 3,557 of record NZ_AWFH01000022.1, read on the forward strand.
TGACCGCTGCCGACGCCCCGACAATTGCGGCGCGTCCAGCAGCGATTGTGCCTGTGCCTGCGAGGATCGCGCCCGCACCCACAGCGGCTGTTGTGCCGACGACCGAACCGGCGCCAAGCTGCGGCGCCCCGGTGACAAGGCCTGACGCAATGCCCGGTGCGAACACGCCCATCCAGAGAAAGACGATGGCGGCCAGAACGGTCCCCATGACTTGCGCAAGGGTGACGTCGCCCGGGCCGGTGAAAGCATCGGTGATGGAGGTAAAGAGGGTCGAGCCGATGCCAATGACGACAGCGAGGACCATGAGCTTGATACCGGATGTGACGACATTGCCGAGGACGCGTTCGGCGAGAAAGCTGGTCCTGTTCCAGAGCGCGAACGGGATCAGCACGAACCCAGCCAGCGTCGTTAGCTTGAATTCCAGGATCGCCACGAAGAGCTGAACCGCGAGCACGAAGAAGGCGACGAGGATGATCGCCCAGGCCAGGAACATGACAGCGATCAGGATAAAATTGTGAAAGAAGCTGATTGGACCAAGCATGTCGCCGATTTCGGCCAGCAAGGGTTCTGCCGCCTCGAACCCGACCCCGGCAATATAACCCGGTCGCATAAGGTCGCCTGCCGTCAGCGTGCTGGAGCCCGCTTTCACACCGAGGCTCGCAAAGCTCTCGAACACGATATTGGCGAGCAGGGTGAAGTTGCCGATGATGAAGGCGAAGAAGCCGACATAGAGCACCTTCTTCAGCAGTCCTGACATCACATCGGCATTCTGCGACAGAGCCCAGAAGAGACCGGCGAGCGTGATGTCGATCACGATCAGCGTTGTTGTCAGGTAAGCGACATCGCCGGCAAGCAGGCCGAAGCCTGAATCGATATAGGCAATGAAGGTTTCGAGGAACCGGTCGATGACGCCCATCTCTTCCATGACGGGTCAGTCTCCGAGGAAGGATTTAAGACGGGCCCGGCCGCGTTCGGCCTCTTCAAGCTCACGTGCCCGGTCGAAGGCTATGGCCCGGTAATGGGCGGCCATCAGCGCTTCCATCTGGATCAGCTGTTCGGCCGAGAGTGCACCGATCTGGTTGCCGGCCTGCAGGGCCTGGAGATTGCCGATGGCTGTCTGGCTCTCATCCACCAAGCCGGTCAGTGCCTCGGAATCCTCGGCATTGTTGCGCACAGTCTCAGCGACCATGAGGAGCGTGTGCTTGTGCGCGCTGCGGGACTGGCGCCACCGGGCCCGGGCATCCTCGACCAGCACATCCGAGGCAGGCGGCGTGTCGCCATAGGTTTCAGGATAGAGGTCCTCATACTCGTCCTCGACCTCTTCCACGCCGTACCCTATGCCTTCAGCATCGCGCATGAGTTCTCCGATGCGGCGGATGCGGTCGGCAATGATGGCGCGGGCAACTTCGACAGGCAGGGTTTCGAGATCGCGCGCCATTTTCTCGATCATGTCGATCTCATGGGTGAGCTGGCGAACCTGGTTATCGATTTCCTGAAGCGCTCGCACGGCCTGCAGGATGTTCTGGGCGTGGTTGGCCGGGTCGTAGACAGCAAGCTGCGCCGAGGCGGGCGGGGCCATCAGGCCAGACAGCGGAATGGCAACAAGCGCGACGGAAGACAGAAGGGCTTTCATTTGGGGGCTCCTATTCAGCGGCGATTTGTGGGAGGGGTGCGCTCGGCTGCTCGGCCAGCAGGTCGGCGGCCCAGCCAAGCTGTTTCAGCTCCAGCCAGCTCCGGGCGAAGCCCGCTTCCGCGTCGGCCTCAAGACACTGATCCATGAGCTTCTGGTCGGCAGGGGAGGCGGCGCCGCAGAAGGCAAGCGCGACTTCGCCGAGGCCCAGCTCGAAGAGCCGGCAGCCAAGCGGCGAGGTATAGTAATAGTCCCGCTTCGGGGTGGCCTTGGCGAGAATGTCGATCTGGCGGTCGTTCAGCCCGAAGCGGCGATAGATCGCCTGGGCAGTCGGTTCGAGTGCCCGCTCATTCGGCAGGAAGATCCGCGTCGGGCAGGATTCGATCAGGGCCGGGGCAATGGAGGCGCCTTCAATGTCGGCCAGCGACTGGGTTGCGAACACGACGGCCACATTCTTCTTGCGCAGCGTCTTCAGCCAGTCGCGCAGCCGCGCCGCAAACACCGGATGATCCAAGAACAGCCAGGCCTCATCGAGGATAAGCAGGGTTGGGCGACCATCGAAGCGGTCTTCCACGCGGTGGAAGAGATAAGTAATGACCGGCGCGACCGCAGACGGGGTCTGCATCAGCTCGTCCATCTCGAAACAGGCTACAGATGACAAGTCGAGCGCTTCAGCATCGCTGTCGAGCAGGTGCCCATGGGCGCCTTCCAGCGTGTAGGGATGGAGCGCCGCTTTCAACGTATCGGATTGCAGGATCAGGCTGAGCCCTGTCAGTGTCCGTTCGGCAACAGGCGCTGAAGCCAGTGTCTGCACCGCGTCCCACAAGACGGACTTCAGGTCCGGCGTGACCGTCACGCCTTCGGCTTCGATCAGGCCGAGCAGCCAGTCTGCGGCAAAGCTCGCGCCGCGCTCGGTATCGATGTCTTTCAGAGGTTGCAGCGCCGGACGCTCATCGCCCGCGAGCGGCAACCAGGTGCCGCCCATGGCGAGCGTCACCGCCCGCGCCGAACGGCCCTTGTCGAAGATGAAGGCCTGCGCGTCCTCGTATCGTTGCCATTGCGCCGCGAGGAGCGACAGGAGCACCGACTTGCCGGAGCCTGTCGGGCCGATGATCAGCGTATGGCCGACATCGCCGACATGCAGGTTGAGCCGGAACGGCGTGGTGACTTCGGTCTGGGCCTCTATAAGCGCGCGATCTGCGAGGTGATCGTTCCACGCATCACCTGCCCAGACTGAAGAGATCGGCACGAGGTGAGCGAGGTTCAGTGTATGGAGGATCGGCTGGCGCACATTGGCGTAGACATGGCCCGGCAGCGAGCCGAGCCAGGCTTCGACGGCGTTCAATGTCTCGCGGATCGTCGTGAACCCGCGCCCATTGATCACCCGCTCGACGGCGCGGGTGCGTTCCTCGACTTCCTCGCGGGAGGCGCCCATCAGTGTCAGCGTGGTCGTGACATATCCGTAGGAGACGAGGTCCGAACCGAGCTCCTGCAGGGCCGCATCGGCGTCCAGTGCCTTGTTGTCGGCATCATTGTCGAGCAGCGCGGCCTGTTCGTTGAACAGCGTCTCCCGAAGGACCGCGCCAACGGATTTGCGTTTGGCAAACCAGTGCCGGCGCTTCTTCGCAAGAAGCTTCTCTGCTTCGGCCTTGTCCAGCGCGATGTAGCGCGTCGTCCAGCGATAGGAAAAGCCTAGGCGGTTGAGTTCATCCAGCATGCCGGGCAGGGTCGAGGCCGGAAAGCCGAGCAGGGTAAGCGTCGCAAGGTGTGCCTCGCCAATCCGCGGCTCCAGTCCGCCCGCGAAGCTTTCATCGGCGAGCACCGCATCGAGAAAAACTGGCAGTTCCGGAACCGACACGTTGTGCCGTTTCGACGATATACAGGCATGGAGATAGGTGAGCGTCTCTTCGTCCGAGAGCGGATGGATCTCATCCAGGGCCGTCGCAAGAAGATCGAGCGTCTGCGCGGCGCGTGTCTGGAAATGTTCGAGCCGCTGGCGCCAGTCCTCACCATCCCGCTTCTCGGGCCGCTCGATCAGCGCCTTCTCGGCCCGGCCCGTCGCATCGGCCGGCGGGAGCCAGAGCAGAGTGAGATAATAGGCGCTCTCGAACTGGGCGCCGGTCTCTTCGGCGGCTGCGCGTCGTTCCTGCTCAATCAGCCAGGCTGCCGGGCATTCAAAAGAGCTTTCCTCTAGCGATACGGCTTCCGCCCGCACCGCTTCGAAGACGAGCGCCCAGCCGGACCCGAACCGGCGGAGAACATTGTTGACCCGTGCAGTGACTGCAACGAGTTCGGCTTCTGTCGAGCTTTCAAGGTCGGGGCCCCGATAGCGGAAGCTTGCCTGGAAGGCGCCGTCCTTGTTGAGGACGACGCCCGGCGCGACGAGGCACGCCCAGGGGAGGTAGTCTGAGAGGTGTGCCGGTTTCGCCGCGTATTCGGAAAGGTTCAGCATGAAAGATGTTCCTTGTGACGGGCAGACCGGATTGCGACGGCGAGAAAATCCGGATCGGACCGGGCCATGAGGACGGCTAGCGAGTGTCCCGCCACCCAGACCACAAGCCCCGGTATCCAGAGCCGGAGGCCGAGGGCCAAAGCGGCTGACAGCGTCCCGATGGCGATGGCGGCCGAACGTGGCGCGCCGGCCATCAGGATGGGTTCGGCGAGCGAGCGGTGGAGGGGGATCTCGTAGCCATCGAGCATCAGAGCACCGCGCCGCCGCCGAAGCTGAAGAAGGTCAGGAAGAACGATGTGGCCGCAAAGGCGATCGAGAGGCCGAACACGATCTGGATCAGCTTGCGGAACCCGCCTGACGTTTCCCCGAAGGCCAGCGTCAGCCCGGTCAGCGTGATGATGATCACCGCGACAATCCGGGCGACAGGGCCTTCGATCGATTGCAGGATCTGGTCGAGTGGGCCTTCCCAGGGCATGCCCGTGCCCGCGGCATGGGCGGGGAGCGATAACACGCTCACCGAAGCCAGCAGTACGCCGGCGTGAAGCGATCGGTTGAGGGCCTTTATCTGGTCGTAGAACATCGGTCGGTCTCCTTAATTGACAATGTTGAGAAAAGGGGCAGCCAGCGGCTCGGTCCGGTATTCGGCGCCGTCAAAGCCGGTAATCCGGAGTGCCTGCTCGACGCGGCGCGCGCCGCTCGCGCGGGACATGAAGACGATCACGTCGACCGCTTCGCCAATCAGGGCATGGGGAAGGGCAGTCGTCGCTTCCTCGACCAGCTGTTCGAGCCGCGTGAGTGCGCCGGAGGCTGAGTTTGCATGAAGCGTGGTGATTCCGCCTGGATGGCCGGTATTCCAGGCCTTGAGGAGATCGAGCGCCTCGCCGCCGCGCACCTCGCCGACGATGATCCGGTCAGGTCGGAGCCGCATGGTTGAGCGCACGAGATCGCGGAGTGTGATGCCGGACCGGTGCGTCCTGAGCTGAGTCACGTCCTCTGCTGAGCAACGGAGTTCGCGGGTGTCCTCCAGGATGACAATCCGGTCGTCTGCCAGAGCGGGCTCAGACAGGAGCGCATTGGTGAAGGTCGTCTTGCCCGACGAGGTTCCGCCCGCGACAACAATGTTAAGCCGGTCTTCCAGCGCCTGGCGCAGTCCGGCGCAGAGAGCGGGTGTCAGCGCGCCGGTCTCGACATAGGTATCAAGAGCAATCGGACAACCGGCAGGTTTGCGGATCGCAAAGCAGGGCGCTTCGGCAATTGGCGGCAGGATGCCTTCGAACCGTTCGCCTGAGCCCGGCAATTCGGCTGACACAATCGGCGAGGACCGGTCGCAGGCTTCTCCGACGGAGGAGGCGACAAGCCGGATGATCCGCTCGCGTTCGGCGCGGCCGAGCGTCTCGGATGCACAGCGCAAACCAAAGCCCGCCTTCTCGACCCAGACCGAGCCGTCGGGATTGGCGAGGATTTCGATCGTATCGGGAGCCGCCAGCGCTGCCCCAACCGGCCCATCAAAGGCGGTGCGGAGCATCGCCGTGCGGCGGGTCTCGGTTTCGCTGGGCTGGGGCATGGCAAACATGGCAGGGCGTGGTCCTCATCGCTGATGAGACCAAGATCACGTCGTTGCCGGTCGCTGCACAGATGGGCTAGAAGGGGACCGAAGGATGGGGAAGGATAGGGAAGGAGCCCAAACGGGCCAGTATCTACGCCGAAGTTTTGCCAACGCTGTGGCGTTGTGGAAAATGAGTTGAAGAATACCCGGGAGAATCTTGTTACCTAGGGGTTGAAACAACAAAGGCGACTCTCATTGGCTAAAGCGGCGTCAAAGCGAAGGAAAAAAATTGAGTTTCTCGACGGGTACCAGCTTGGCGAGACATACCTCGTCCCGCCCAACGCAAGAAGTGGCCGAGCGGGAATACTGGAAGGGTTTTCACCGACTGGAGATGAAGTCATTGTTCGCGAGTGGCGACGAAAAGCCGGTGACGAAGATCTCGTGGAGATTTGGAAACACGAGCTCCGGCAGCTCTATCGGCTCGCCGGCTATCCGGGGGCTAGCGAACTGATTTGCCAGGTTGCTGCAGCCGGATTTGACAAGGACTCTTATTATATTGTTCTTAGCCCGTCCCAACGCCGCCCACTGAAAGTGTTCCTTGAAAGTACAAGTTCACGCGCCGCGTGGTTGCGCGGGCTCTCCCAACCCCAAAACCGCATCCGCATTTGGAAAAATGTTCTTTGTATCGTGGATGGGATCGGGATCCTCCACAAAGAGGGAATAGTTCATCGCAACCTAGACGAATGGGCTATCTTGACGTCCGCAGGGGATGAACCCGACTTCCAGCTGACTGGTTTCGAATGGTCCCTCAGGCTGAGCAGCACTACTGACAAGAAGCTTGACGATTTATTGGGTGATAGTGGCGTAATTTCCTTTGCTAGGGATTGGCATGACTTGGCGCTCTTGATTGCCCGCCTGTTCAACATTGAAGAGCAGCGACTCGGTGACCCCAAGATCGCCGACCATCGTGTCCATGAGCACATAACAGCCGCCGAAGTGCGCCTGCTGAGGGACATGCGAGCCCCCGGCCTGTTCGACAATTTCAATAGCTCCCAAGTCCGGCAACGCATCAAGGAAATAATTACTAACCTTCAAGCCTTCTCGGTCGCGAATGAAGCGTCCTGGCTCCTTGTCTTCAACTTGTCGCAAACAAGCCCTCTCTCAAGGACAGTGAGGGAAGCGTCGTCGCAGGAAGTGGAAATGGACGACAAGGATGGACAGCTGAGATGGATCAGCGACGATCTGTCCCCGAGTGCAATGCTTGTTTCCACGGAGCATGATGGTCGTAAGCGCTTCTGGCTCAAGGGCAGGGAGCTTGCCTTTGAATTGCGCCAATTCGATTCGAGGAAGCGAACCCCGAGCTGGCGCATGGCGTTTGTGTCAAAAGGCATTCCGAAAGGAGAACTCATAAAGCCGTCCGAAGTCGAAGTGCCAATTCGCGTAGATGCGTTGAGGCTGTTTGATATCGGGAAAGCACATGAAGCGTTTGACAGGGTGATCGACAAGGCACCGGATTGGGAGACGCTGTTTTCGACCCTCAACAGCTCGGACAAGGACTTCTCGAGTCCATCCGACCGCCTGGTAACCGGATTCCATTTATTGCACGCGATCGATGTGGCGCTTGCCGCCACTCTCGCATTTCCAGTCGAAATTGTATCCCACCAATCCCAAGAGCGAACTATCAACCTAAAATACAGGCGCGATTCGTCGCTTGAGCGGCTCTCAAGCGCCCTGGGTATGGAACATCCTGCTGAACGCCTCGCGCAAGCGCTTGCCGAAGAGGAATTGGACAGCAGTGATGGTTGGATTCTCAGTGAGTCGCTCAATATTGGGCGTACCAGCCAATCAAACATTGAACTCGAATTTGCGCATCTCTCTGAAGAGCCGGCTGATGATCCGCTATATACATTTACGGAACAGTTGGGGGTCAATATTCCAGGCCGGAAAGGGTACCTGCAACCCTTGGACCTGGTCGGGACTGTCCGTCGTCAGGTATTTGAGACTTCAGG
>NZ_AWFH01000023.1 GCF_000682715.1 Hyphomonas atlantica corrig.
CAAACTTTGCCTTGGCCATCGGGCCTCTCCTCAATTCTGTTTAGGTGTCCGGCCCGCCGGACGGGTTACGCGTTCAGGCTGGATAGCCCGTTAAACGCGCCTCATAGCCATCTGCGGCGCGGGTTTCAAGCTCGCAATTGCCAGTTCACTGCGGTCAGGTTTCCCGTCTTGCCCCGCCTGCAAAGCACGGATAAGCCGAAATCGACAAAATTCACGCAAGGACAATGACATGATCGATGACCTGACCCTGCACGCGGACCGTCTTGCTCGGACGCCTTTGAAGAAACTCGCCGATGCTCGCGCAACCTCAAGCAGGTTGAACGCCTGCGGCTGGTCTATCGATTTATCTCGCCAGTTTCTTGACGCCGAATCGACTGCCGCTCTTCAGCAATTTGGAGATTCATCAGGCTTGCAAGACGCGGCCGACAAAATGTTCGCCGGCGACATCGTCAATCCGTCGGAAAACCGCCCCGCTCTCCACTGGGCCCTCCGTGCGCAATCCTCTTTGTCGGGAGAGGCAGAATCTGTCCGCCAAAGCGTACTTCCCGCTCTGGCGTTCGCCAGGGATGTTGCGTCCGGAGCGGTCACCAGCTCCACCGGCGAGCGCTTCAACGCCGTCCTTCATATCGGCATTGGCGGATCTGATTTCGGACCACGCCTGATTGCGGACGCTTTCCAGGATCACGCATCGGATGAGATAGATCTGAGATTTTGCGCGAATGTCGACCCGTTCGATCTTGATCGTGCGATCGCCGGGCTCAACCCGGAGCGCACCCTCGTCATTGGCGTCTCAAAATCCTTCGGCACAGAGGAGACACTCTACAACCTCGCGCGCGCACGCAAATGGCTGGAAGCGACAATCGGCGACAAATCGCAACAACACCTTGCCTTGGTGACAGCAAATCCCGACCGGGCGAAGAATTGGCTTGATGGACGTGAAGCACATGTTTTCGACATGCCCCTGTCCGTCGGCGGCCGCTTCTCGCTCTGGTCCGCCGCCTCCCTCGCCTGCATGATCTATCTCGGCGCAGACGTATTCGAAGATATCCTGACGGGTGCCGCAGACATGGACGAACACGTCAGAACGACGTCAATGGCCCAGAATGCGGCGATGCAGCTCGCGCTTCTCGATTACTGGAACGCGACAATTCGCAAAGAGAAGATGCGCGTATTACTCGCCTATGCAAACCGGTTGCGCATGCTGCCGACGTATTTGCAGCAGCTCGAAATGGAATCGAACGGCAAATCGGTAGGACCGCACGGCGATGCTGTCTCAGGCGCAACGGCCCCAGCGCTCTGGGGCGGCGAAGGATCGGTCGGCCAGCATTCCTATCATCAGTGGCTCCATCAGGGCTCACAGGACGTCCCATGCGAGTTTATCCTCGCGCCCGATCGCAATCGCGATGCGGAAGGCGTTAAAGCGCTGACGGCTCACGCGCTGGCCCAAGCGGAAGTACTCGCGAATGGCCGAACGCTCGAAGAAGTGAAACAGGAAGAACCTGATCTGACCGACGAAGTCGCCCGACAGAAAGTCCATGCGGGCGGACGCGCCTCGACTTTCTTTGCACATAGCCAGTTCGAGCCCCAGGCATTTGGTTCCCTTGTCGCCCTTTACGAACATCGGACCTATTTCGCGGGTCACCTATGGGGCTTGAACCCTTTCGACCAATGGGGAGTTGAGCGTGGCAAGACCATGGCCTCTCGGCTGAAGCCTGCGGTCGCCGGTGAAGCGACGGCCGCGGACACAGTCACCAATTCGCTTATCGCAATGATCACGGGGAACTGACGCAATCCGGATTCTCCGTGAAACCTGTGTCGGTGAAACGCGACAAGTGTTGCTGGATAACGCGGACCGGCCAGTTGCGCTGAACCTTGAGCGCTGGTCAGACCAAGGTCAAAGATTGACGTTCGGCTTGCAAACAAACGGCAGAATACGTGCCCTCCGACCGGACCAGGGAGGCGCCTTCATCGAAACCGATACGGGCCCAGAGGCCTTCATGCGTCTCCCGAATGCACACCGCCTCACCGAAGGACAGGCCGTGCGTGTTACAATTGCCTCCGAAGCACGGGGAGACAAGCTGCCGCGAGCCGAACTGCTCAACGACAAAACACCAGCAAAGGGTCAATTGGTCTGGTCGAACGGAGCTACTAAAGACGTAGCTCCGGGAGATCCCATCGTCGCCGCGGCCTTCGATGAGGCACTCTCGAGCGCACTGACATTGCCGAGAGGCGGACGATTGCGCATAGAGCGCACTCACGCGCTGACTTCAGTCGATATCGACACAGCCGGTCGCCAGGGAACCGGAAGCGCCGCGAGCCGCGCACTTCAGATCAATCTCGAGGCATGCCGCGAATTGGCGCGACAGTTGAAACTTCGAAAACTCGGTGGACTTGTCGTGTTGGACTGTGTGGCCCCCCTAAATGCTGGCTCGCGTCAGAAGATAAAGGACGCGATGAAGTCAGAGCTGAGAGCAGCCGATTTAACTTCAAGTACCATACTGGCCCCGTCCCAACTCGGCTTGATGGAAATGTCTCTCCCTTGGCGCGAAACACCTATTTGCGACCGCCTTCAAAACAACAATGGCGACGCCTCAGACGAAACCTTGTGCCTTGAGGGCCTTAGAATACTTGAACAAGCGGCGACACAGAATCGCCTGGACAGGTACACCCTTGAGCTGCCTGAACGCGCTTATGATTGGCTGGAAAAAGTGGGTCGCCCCTTGAAAGACCTACTGGCCGATAAATACGGTCAAAGACTGACCATTCAGGGTTTCACTAAAAGCAAACCGAGTGTCTACAAAAGTCCATGAGCAAGCCGATCTCGCCTAAAGTTTCCAAGCCAAAATGCGCGCAGTGTCGCCGCAAACCGGTAGCAGCAGACTATCGACCGTTCTGTTCGAAGCGTTGTGCCGACATTGATCTGAACAAATGGCTCTCGGATGGATACGCTATTCCCGGGGCGCCCGCTGACATGGCGGATGACACGCCCGGACAAGAGATGTCAGAAGAAGACTGAAAACAGCATGGACAAGACCAAAAGCCTTCGTTAGATACCGCGCTTCCCCAGTGACCTGCCCGGGTAGCTCAGGGGTAGAGCAGCGGATTGAAAATCCGCGTGTCGGTGGTTCGATTCCGCCCCCGGGCACCATTTCCAGTGAAATCGCGTCTCCTTAAGCTGCCTGTTCTCCTGAATTGCTCCTCTGGGCAGATGCCTCCAGAACCCCGGGCTCATCCCAGGCACCTTCGGGTCGGATAATGAGGTACGGGTCCTCAAGCATCTGAAGTGCCTTAGGATGGCGTGGGATGAATATCTCGATCTCCCGATACTCATAATCGGAGAACCAGAATGGAGCTCGGCCATCTATCAAACGACACCTGAACGTCCGCGACCAGACTGGCCATAAGCGCGCTTGAATCTGGCCGATCATTCGTTCGTATCCCTTGCGGGCGACCAGCTCAAACGCCGTCGCGAGCAGTACACGCAGACCTGGTCGGCCGCGTTGGCAGGGCAACAATACGATGCGCTCAAGCTTTGCGAAGTCAGCAAACCATCTGATCCGCAAAGTTCCGACCGGCCGCCCCTTCGCCTTTAACAGGAAATGCGTGGCGCATAGATCGTTGCCGTCAAATTCTTCTTCATAAGGGCAGTCTTGCTCGGATAGGAAGACTGCGGCCCGAATGGCGCTAACCTGATGATATTCATCAAGCGTTCTGACCATCTCCGCCGTGTAAGACAGGTAGGCTTCCGGCGGCACGGGGCGCAGCAATACTTGCTCTCCGATCCGATTGCGCGCCCCAGTCACGAAGCCTGGTCCATCAGCGTTTGGAATGGCGGCTGCACGTATAAATCCGGAAGCCCGCCTTCAAATTTCTGAAAGCCCAGACTTTCCATCGACCGGCGACCGTCTGCCGTCGCGCCGCGCGCATATGCGGGAAATGCCCCGAACATTTCAACGCGCAGGACCGCGGAAACGGTCATGATCTTCTTTCGTGCCTCGTACGTCTTGCCCGCATAAACACCGACGTAAAACGCCGAAACACACCGTCCCATGTTGGCCAAGTGCGCCTTCAGGGGTTTCGCAGGATTGTATGAACCGTCTCGCACAGCGCTTTCTCCTGCCTCTGTCAGGGGCAGTGTGAGAAAAACTCCGTCGACAGGATCACCAGTGACCCAAGCCGTCATTCCCGTCCAATTGTTCATATCCGCGATAGAATCAACGGAGGCCAGCTTCCCGTCGATTAGTTCTTCAGCCATCGCTACGGCCTGGTCGAGCTCGCTGCGTGTGGCCAATCTGAACCCGAAGTCGCCTGCTCGTCTCTCGAAGGCCAAAGGATCCACATCCGCAACCACCATTTTTCTAGTCTGCGTTGCATTCATGAAATTTCTCCATTAGATGGTTAATTTCCATGACACAGTTTCAGGCGGGCGACTTCGGCACAGAATGAAACGGGGGCTTTCACACACGATAGGCGGTGAAGCGCCGTTCGATCAGTTCGATTGGGACAGGCTGCGTGTGTTCAGGGCTGTGGCCAAAACGGGCAGCATGAGCGCCGCTGCAATCGTGTTGGGCGGCTCATTGCCGACCATCAGCCGACGGGTGACCGATCTTGAAGCTGCGCTCCAGGCGGAACTGTTCCAACGGAACCATACCGGCGTAGACCTCACCGATGCCGGCCGAACATTGTTACGTCACGCGGATCTAATGGCTGACACAATTCATGCTGCCCAAATAGAGGTCGGCTCTGTGGCAAACGACGTCGGACGTGCAATCCACCTCGTCTGCAATGAACCACTGGCTCAATACTGGATTGTGCCGCGACTTGCAGAGTTTCAACTACTCAATCCCGAACTCACAATAGATGTTTCAATCAGCAACTCATCGTTAGAATCGCAGGACTCGGCCTGGGACATTTCGATCCAGACGTATCGCCCCAGAAACCCGGACCAGATTTCACGCCGGATAGGCCGCTCCCACTTTGCGGCATTCGTTTCGTCCGACTGGAAATTATCGAACGGGACTCCCGCATCGGTTTCCGACTTAACCCAAGCGCACGCGCTCGTGCATGCGTCCTACGCCTCCCAACTGGAACAATCCCGTACACTGTTCCCGGGTCTGGATATGATGCGCCGTATGAACAGCATGGAAGCGATGATCTCGTTCTGTAGCGCTGGAGTATCCCCCGCCATTCTTCCAACGCATATCATACATCGGTATCCTGACGTCATTGCCTGCCCCATCCCCGGTCTTCCCGCCCTGGATATTTGGCTCACACAGTCTCCGCGTTTGCGAAGAGTGAAAAGCGCCGATGGGTTTCTTGATTGGCTTGTGGGGCTGTTCTCACCAACAGAAAGTGATTGGTTCCGGCAATTGAATGTCACATTGAATTTAGGCTAGGCAACGAGGCCTTGCTGTCTCGCCGCCCGTTCACGAAGCACCATTGGCGTTCCAAACAATTGCCGGTTAACGCCGATACGTTTGAACCAATAGTGTAGCCCGACTAAATCCGTGAACCCCATACCACCATGCACCTCAGTTGACGTGCGCGCGATAAATGTCGCCACGTCAGACATGTGCGCCTTCGCGAGATATGCCATGGTGATCGCCTCGTCGTCGTTCTCGTCAATTGCGTGCGCGGCATGCCAAAGCAAGGCACGACATGGTTCGAGCTTCGCCGCCATTTCGGCGCACAGATGCTTGACGGCCTGAAACGATCCGATCACACGGCCGAACTGTTCACGCTCAGATGCATACACCACGGCCTTGTCCAGCATCGCTTGAGCAGCGCCGAGCGTGTCCGAAGCGATCAATACAGATGCAACCGCAAACACTTGTTCGACGTCAGCAGTCTTTGCGTCCGGATCGGCGCCCGCGACAGCCACCTCAAAGAATTCACGTGTCCGGTCAATAGTTTTAACAACGCTTGTCTCGTCAGGCGCGCCACAATGAATCGCATCATCCGAATAGAACAGAAGATGCGTTGCATCGCGTACATTAATAGCCATGAGCGATTTCCCGGTTACCGACGTGCCACTAACCTGTATACCGGAGGAGTCCCGGCGGGAAACAACATCGTTCAAAACCAAACCAAATTTGGCAGCACCGGACGCTATATTACCAGCAAGTTCCGAACCGCTCGCGCCAAAAGCATAAGCCGCTACCGTGTTTGCCAGAAATCTAGACGGCACAAGTCCGTACCCGAAACACTCTTGAACAAGAATGGCGTCAAGAACCCCGAGTCCTGAACCGCCCTCTGGTTCAGGAACCAGCAATCCATCCAAACCCAACGCGGCGATCTTTTCGTCCAGAACATTCTGAGCGCCGCTCTCTTGGTCCGCAATTGCGCGAATTGTATCCAGGGAGGCCTCATCAGCAACAAAACGCCGGATAGTTTCCTGAAGCATCACCTGATCTTCTGAGAGTCCAAACTCCATAGCTTTATCCTCTCACCAATTTTGGTTCACGCGGCATTCCAAGACCGCGCTCAGAAATAATATTCTTCTGTATCTGGGCTGTGCCCCCACCGATGATCAGTCCGAGGTCGTACATGTATCTCCATTGCCAGCTTCCGCCTGCACGAAGATGCTCACCCTCCTCATAGAGCACGCCAAGTTCCCCCAACGCATCGATCGCCAGCCCCGCGATCTGATGATTGAGTTCACAACCTTGCAGCTTAACAATCAGCCCCGCAATTCCTGCGGACTCTCTTTTTAGGCGACTGGTCATGATACGTAGCCCATTGGCTTGCATGGCGTAGACTTCAGCCTGCAACGCCATCAATCGATCCCTCAGTACTGGATTGTCGATCAAGCGCTCTCCGTTGAAGATTTCCGACTTCATCAGTTCGACCAGTTCAACAAAGCGAGCTTTCGTCGCGTTGGGGTCCCCCAACATGCCCCGTTCATGGGTCAGCGTAGCATTGGCGACCTGCCAGCCCTTATTGACCTCGAACACCACTCCGCTTTTCGGCACGCGCACATCTGTGAAGAAAACCTCGTTGAAATTGGCAGCACCCGTCATGTCTACGAGCGGACGAACTTCGATACCCGGAATATCCATCGGGAAAAGAATGTAGGTTATGCCGTGATGTTTTTTCGCTTCAGGATCGGTTCGCACCAAACAGAAAATCATGTCGGCCTGTCGTGCGGTAGACGTCCATATCTTTTGGCCGTTGATGACAAAGTCATCGCCATCTTCCACCGCACTTGTTCGCAGCGCAGCCAGATCCGATCCTGCTCCGGGTTCGGAATATCCCTGACACCAGATCAGTTCTCCCTTCAGCGTTCGCTCTATATAGGCTGCTTTCTGCTCCGGCGTACCGAGTTCCAGCAAGGTAGGAACCAACATGGATATTCCTTGTCCGGCAAGCGGTCTTGGCAAACCGGATCGCGCAAACTCTTCAGCAATGATGCGTGACTTCAGAATATCCGGTTCAGCGCCGTACCCCCCATACTCAGTTGGTATTGTCCTCGCCGTGAGCCCTTCCTTTATCAGGAAGGCCTGCCAGGCGAGTCGTTTCGGATGCTTCAGTCCCTTGTCGTTCGGTCCGGGCGCAAGGTGGGCATTGGTTTTGAGCGTTTCCGCGACATGGTCACGAAATTCGGCATATTCGGGGCTAAGTGTCAGGTCCATGAAACAAGTCTCGAACGACTTCCCCAAGGTCCGGCAACACCAAAATTGAACTGAGTCTTGCACACCGTAGCGTAAAGCTGGCTAGCTGAGTTTCATCAAAGGAGGACACTCAATGCCCGTCGAATACAAGAAACAAGGCAATGTCGCGATCATCACGATGAACCGCCCGGAAGCGCGCAACGCAATCAATGGCGAAATGGCCAGCACAATGGAAGCCGCCATTGACCAGATGGAAGCGGATCCGGAGGTTTGGGTGGGCATTCTCACCGCTGTCGGCAAGGCATTCTGTGCAGGCGCAGACCTGAAGGAGATTTCTGCAGGTAATGGCGCAGCGCTCTCCACGAAGAAGGGTGGTTTCGCTGGCATCGCGCGTCGTGAACGCACAAAGCCGCTAATTGCAGCAATCACCGGTTCAGCGCTCGCTGGCGGTACCGAAATCGCCTTGTCCTGCGACATGATTGTATGCGCCGACGATACAAACTTCGGCCTTCCCGAAGTGAAACGGTCGCTCGTTGCAGGTGCCGGTGGTCTGTTTCGGCTGCCCCGCGCAATCGGAAGGGCTGTTGCACTCGAAGCGATCTTGACGGGTGATCCACTTCCGTCTCAACGCGCATATGAGCTTGGTATGGTCAACAAGGTCGTGCCAGAAGCTGACGTGATGAAAGAAGCAGAGGCACTGGCTGCCAGGATCACAGCGAACGCGCCTCTTGCGGTGTCTGCAAGCCGCGCCGTTGCTATGGACGCTACCAGCAAGAGCGATGATGAACTCTGGAAGGACAGCGGCAAGGCGTTTGCCAGCATCGTTGGCACAGAAGACTTCAAGGAAGGCCCCAAGGCCTTTATCGAAAAGCGTGCACCCGTCTGGAAGGGGCGTTAGTCAAGTATTCTCCGCATTGTTGAGCCACCGGACTGCGCCACGCCCCGCTGCGCGTCCGGTGGCAAGACATGCCGTGAGCAAATAGCCCCCGGTTGGCGCGTCCCAGTCCAGCATCTCGCCGGCGAAAAACCGTCCGGGACGATGTTTCAGCATGAAGTGGTCATCCAGCGCCTCAAAGGATATTCCGCCATCCGTCGATATGGCTTCATCCAGAGGAAAAAGGCCGATGACCGGCACGGGCAAGTGCTTAATCAGACGGGCAAGTTGATCTGGAGCTTCAGCCGCTTCCAGCCCACCGAATTCGAAAAGCAATGCCCGCTTCACTCCGGCCAGGTTCAGCGTCTTGCGAAGATGGTTGGACAGGGACTGTTTGCCTCGCGGCCTTGAAAGGCGGTGTCGAACGTCTTCAGCAGAAACATCTGGCAGAAGATCAAGATGGATCGTGGCTTCGCATGCGCGCTCTAGCGCATCGCGAACGCTGAGAGACAGGGTGAACACAGCCCCGCTTTCCATACCACGCGAGGTAATCACGAACTCCTCCCGGCTTGATTGGTCTTCGAAGCGCACGGCTACATTCTTGACGGGCGCGCCCGCAAATTCGGCTTGCATCCTGTCCGACCAATTGATCCTCAGGCCGCAATTCGACGGGCGGAAGGGCGA
This sequence comes from Hyphomonas atlantica corrig., assembly GCF_000682715.1. GTDB lineage: Bacteria > Pseudomonadota > Alphaproteobacteria > Caulobacterales > Hyphomonadaceae > Hyphomonas > Hyphomonas atlantica. The sequence goes on from NZ_AWFH01000023.1 coordinate 9,169, forward strand.
TACAGGAACGCCCAGTGTTTCAAATGCCGGAAGCCACGAACCGTCTGACCCCAGCCGTTTCCAACTTGCTCCACCCAGCGAGAAAATCTGGGCACGACACGGGATACTCCTTTGCCCGTCCGGCGTGAGGAAGATAAGTTCGCCGGACTCTTCCCACCCGATCCAATGATGACGGGTATGCAGTTCCACACCTTTGCTTTCCAGACGTGCCAGCCACGCCCTGAGCAGGGGTGACGCTTTCATCTGTTCTGGAAAAACGCGCCCGGTCGGACCGGTCAGCGGCTGAACACCCAGCTGTGCCATCCAGTCCTGAATTCTGGATGGGCCAAAGTCCGTGACGGCCTGCAAGAGGCGCTGGGGTGCGTTCGGATAGACTGCCGCAAGGTCTGCATCGCTGGCGACATGGGTGATGTTCAGTCCACTCTTGCCGGCCATCAGGAATTTCCTGGCCGGGCTGGGCATGGCCTCGAACACAGCAACGCGGCGCCCCGCATCCGCGATCATTTCCGCCGCCATGAGTCCGGCAGGTCCCGCGCCAATCACAGCCGCATCGAGCGGGGCGTCAATCGTCACGATCGACCCGGGCCTTGCCGCGCCCCAGGGCCAGCGCCTTGATCGCGCCACGGAACGTCTGCACCTCCTGGCGTGTCCAGTCGGCCCGGATCAGCGCGGCGCGCAGATTGTCCTTCATCAGCGGCGTCTTTTCGGGCGGGAAGAAGTACCCCGCGCGCGCCAGTTCGTCCTCGAAATGCTCAAACATGCGGTAGAGTTCATCGCGTGGAGCCGGTTCGCCCAGTTTCGCCTTGTCTTGAGAAATCACCCGGTCCGCATCCTCGCGACGCTTGCCCCATTCAGCGCAGAAAACGCAAACGGCCTGGGCGAGGTTCAGGCTCTTGAAGTCCGGGTCCACCGGATAGGTCATAAGAAAGTCCGACACAGCCACCGCATCATTCGGGAGGCCGGACTTCTCCGCCCCGAACATGATGGCGGACTGGCCGGCGCCGAGACGCTCGAACGCGGCGTCAGCGGCGTCGGCAGCGTCGCCCACGCGCTTTTCGATTCCCCTCAGACGCGCCGTGGCGGCGGCCAACCACATGATGCCCTCCAGCGCATCCGGGAGGTTCTCGAAAACCTGCACTGTGACACCGGCCTCGAACGCGCCAGCGGACATCGTGTCGGCCGCTGGGTTCGGCCAGCCGTCCCGCGGCGTGACGAGGCGCAAATCTGTAAGACCGAAATTGCGCATGACGCGCGCGGCGGCACCGATATTCTCGCCAAGCTGCGGCGAATGAAGAATAATTGCAGGATTTGACATGCAGCCTCCAGTGCCCATTCAGCCCTGGAACGTCAACAAGCATCGCTGCCCTTACCGGGCCATCTATTCGCAAGTTAGTCGAACGAGGCGAATTTGATTTGGGAGTGTTGTATAGGATGGCTCCATGAACTTCTGAGTTTTGCCGTCAATCGTGATCAGCTCGGCCCCACCCCACTCGTGGCCTTGGCTTTTGGCATGGATGTACAGAATCGAAGCTCGATCAAATTCCGAATGGGACCCAAGCTTAACACCTTTGCGCTCGCCGGGATCCAGCGCAATCACGAAGGGAGACGCCCGTTGAAAGTTTGGAGTCTGCAATGCGTATTCGATCTCCACCGCCTCCTGACACCCATTTTCGACATGAAACCTTATCATCCCGGCATTAATTGCAGCCTCGACCGTTCCCACTTCTGGAACATCAGGCGACTTCGACAGATCCGAAGACGGTGGAAGTGAAGCGGATTGTCCGGATGCCCCATCTTGCGCGGCACCGGGAATTCGTTCGAACGTGTCGGGGTTCATGAAATCAGGTACGCCGCCTGATTTTGCCTGCCGCGCCGGATCGGAATCGCGTGGCGAAGAAACGAACGGAACGAAGCCACCCCCTACCTTGGGCAGAGGGGCGCCTGGAACATACTCATTTTGATACAGCATGCTGCCAAGGCGTGCGGAGTCGCAATCTGGAACCTTATAGACACAGTAGGCGATCAGACCGATCCCGCCGACTTTTTTCATGGCATCCGTGCGGTTTTCCCATTTCGACATGATGCGACCAGCAGGCACCCATTTGGAAAAGCCGTCATCTTCCTGCACCTTTACCCGGTTGCCCGCTCGATCAATATCGATGATCAGCACCGGCGAGTTTGTGACCATGCCTTCCAGATATACTTTCTCGTATAGACTCAGATCATCAATCGGATAGCCAGACGCCGATAAACCAATCCCAAGCCACAGACTTAGTCCTGCAAACAGAAATCTTGAAATCACCATCCCGGCGTCCCCCATCCGTCGGTCGATCAAACACTTTTTGGCTGAATGACAGCTGAACCGCCGAAGTGCCAAACCGCTCTTTTGACGCGGGCCAAACACCTGCTATAGCCGAGCCCAAACCGTTTGAATGGCAAAGGAAGCATGCACATGGCGAAAATCAAGGTCAAAAACCCGATCGTCGAGATGGACGGGGATGAGATGACCCGGATCATCTGGCAGATGATCAAGGACAAACTGATTCACCCTTATCTCGATGTCGACCTGAAATATTACGACCTGTCGATCCAGAAGCGCGACGAAACGGATGACCAGATCACCGTCGATGCGGCCAATGCAACGAAGCAGTACGGCGTCGCTGTCAAATGTGCGACGATCACGCCGGACGAAGCTCGCGTTGAGGAATTCGATCTGAAGAAGATGTGGCGCTCGCCAAACGGCACGATCCGCAACATTCTGGGCGGCGTCGTCTTCCGCGAGCCGATCGTGATTTCCAACGTGCCGCGCCTCGTACCCGGCTGGACGCAGCCGGTGGTCGTTGGCCGTCACGCCTTCGGCGACCAGTACAAGGCGACAGACTTCCTTGTGCCGGGCAAGGGCAAGCTGACCATGAAATGGGAAGCATCCGACGGCTCCGACTCCAAGGAATTTGAGGTCTTCGACTTCCCATCCTCCGGTATTGCCATGGGCATGTACAATCTGGACGAGTCGATCCGCGACTTTGCCCGCGCCAGCATGAACTATGGACTGCAGCGCAAATGGCCGGTTTACCTATCGACAAAGAACACAATCCTGAAAGCCTATGATGGCCGCTTCAAGGACATCTTCCAGGAAGTGTTCGACAATGAGTTCGCTGACAAGTTCGCCGAATTCGGCGGCACCTATGAGCACCGCCTCATCGACGACATGGTTGCGGCAGCCATGAAGTGGTCCGGCGGATATGTCTGGGCTTGTAAGAACTATGACGGCGACGTGCAGTCCGACACGGTCGCTCAGGGCTATGGTTCGCTTGGTCTGATGACGTCCGTTCTGATGACGCCGGATGGCAACACGGTGGAAGCTGAAGCTGCACACGGCACGGTGACGCGTCACTACCGTAACCACCAGAAGGGCGAAGCGACGTCGACCAACTCCATTGCCTCCATGTTCGCCTGGACGCGTGGTCTCGACCACCGTGGCCGCATGGACGACACGCCGGATGTACGTGCGTTCGCTCAGAAGCTGGAAGAGACCATCATCAAGACGGTTGAGAACGGCCAGATGACCAAGGACCTCGCCCTGCTCGTCGGCCCGGACCAGGAATGGCTGACGACCGAAGGCTTCATCGAAGCGGTGGACAAGAACTTCCAGGAAGCCATGTCCAAATCCTGATCCCTGCAGGACCAGATTAAAGTTGAGCCCCGCAGGAAACTGCGGGGCTTTTTCGTTGTCAGAAAAGGTGTTTCAGCACGAACCATGCACCGAAGACAACACCCAACAATGGTATGAGCGCGATCAACCAGACAGGCCGCGCCTTGACGTTTCCCAGGCCGTCTTTCTTGTCGTCCATCAAGCCTCTCCAAGAAGCTGGCGCACATGATCCTCAAGGTCCAATTGCCGCAAACGCTTGAGCCGTTCTGTCAACAAGATGCGCCAGAGCCGCTGATAGGCAACTTCCAGGTCATCATTCACAATCACATAGTCATATCGCCGCCAGTGCATGATTTCGCGCTTGGCGTCTTCCATTCGGCGCGCAACGATCTCAGGCGTCGAACCGGGACGCGCGGCCAGCCTTTGCTCCAGCGCACTGATACTCGGCGGTAGAATGAAAACCGATACGACGTCGTTCGGCATCTGGTCGTGCAATGCGTCAGCGCCCTGCCAGTCCACATCAAACAAGACGTCTTCGCCTGCTTCCAGTTTGGCGACGGTATCTGCCTTTGGCGTCCCGTAATACTTGTCGAAGACGTGAGCCCATTCAAGGAATTCGCGGCGCTCAATCATGTCGTGGAACTGATCTACGGACCGGAAGTGATAGTCCTTCCCATCCACCTCTCCTGGCCGTGGCGGTCTGGTCGTCGCGGAGACAGACAGGTTCACATCTTCAAATTCGTCAATCAGCTTCCTTGCCAGCGTGGTCTTCCCCGCACCTGACGGGCTCGACAGAACCAGCATCAGCCCTCGGCGTTTGCCGCTATCTTTTGGATGTCCACTATTCGACATTGGCTGCCTGCTCCTTGAACTGGTCAATTGTTCCTTTGAGGCTGAGTCCAGCATTCGTCAAATCGAGGCTGATCGATTTCGAGCACAGCGTATTCGCCTCACGGTTCAGTTCCTGTGCGAGAAAGTCGAGTTTCCGACCAACCGGTGAACCGGCACTCATCAACTCCCGGGCTGACTGGAAATGGGCCTGCAATCTGTCCAGTTCTTCGCGAACGTCAGCTTTCGCCGCCGTAAGCGCAAGTTCGGCAGCCAACCTGTCGGGGTCGATCTTTTGTTCGGCACCCAGTTCTTCCAATTGCTTAGAGAGTCGAGCCTTCAGAAGCGCCGGCTGTTCAGCTGCAAGCGAGATCGCAGAATCCGTGACAGCAGACATTTCCTCGACCAGTTCACCCAGCATCGACGCCAAAGACACACCTTCGGCATGCCGCGCGACTTCCAGTTCCTTGATCACCTGCTCTGCCGATTTGAGCAGCAAAGACATGGCCCCTTCATCCGCGGCCACATCTCGCAAGCTCGTAGATCCGGTTTCCACCACACCCTTCATCGTCATAAGCGTCGCAATCGCTTCACTCGACAGCGCTCCGCCATGAGCGCGCTCTGCGGCGTCTTTCAGCGACGACAGCAGTGCCTCATCGATAACGGCACCGCCTGCCTGATCACTCAATTCAATTCGCAAGGACACCTGTAAGGATCCGCGATTGAACGCCTTGCTTGCGATAGCTTTGACAGCTCTATCCAGGCCGTCAAATCCTGGAGGCGTGTTTACCCGGACATCCAGTCCACGCCCGTTCACGCTTTTGGCTTCCCAGGCCCAGCCCCCCCAATCGGCTTCGCCCGCCACTCGGGCAAAGCCGGTCATTCCCGACAATACGCTCATTCCCCAGCGCGCTCCCTCTGAATCTCTTCCCGCTCATATTTTCGATACGCCGCGACGTTTCGATTGTGTTCGGCGAGCGTCTTGGCAAACAAATGCCCACCCTTGCCATCTGCCACAAAGAATATGTGGCCCGTCTCATCCGGATTGAGGACCGCAGCAATTGCCTCACGTCCCGGATTGCAGATTGGCGTCTTTGGCAGTCCATCTATTTGGTAGGTGTTCCAGTCTGTCTTGCGGTCAATTTCTGAGCGATAGAGCGTGCGCCGCTGGCCACGCTTGTTGTAGAGCGGCTCGCCTTTTGAGATGCCATAAATGATTGTTGGATCACTCTCCAACCGCATCCCGCGCTTGAGCCTCGTAACAAACAGGCCCGCAATCTTTGCGCGCTCTCCAAAAACGCCAGTTTCTTTCTCGACAATGGATGCAAGAATTACTGCGTCCTCCGGGCTCGCAACCGGTAGATCCTCGGCCCTGCCGGCCCAAAGCTCTTCCAGTACTGCAGATTGTGCCTTCTGCACGCGTTCAACCAGCTGCATTCGCGTCGTGCCGCGCTGGAAAAGATAGGTGTCTGGCAGCAATGAGCCCTCAGGCACCTCTGTCTCAGGCATCGCGCCGGTCAAAATGGGATCTGCCTCAATGATCTTGAGCAATTGCGCAGTCGTTCGACCTTCCGGCAATGTGATTTTGTGCAACACAGATTTGCCTTCGATCAGCACGTCCATGACTGAGGCGATGCTTGCCTGAGGCTCAAGTATGAATTCGCCGGTCTTGATGGCGAGTTCGGTACCGTCCAGTCGCGCTTTAAGCCTGATCAGCCGATCATCGCTGACTATGCCTTCCTGTTCCAATCGTACCGCGACGCTAGAAAGGGTTTCGCCTGGCTCAACGACAAAGACATGTTCTTGTGTCGACGGCCCGGCTTTCGTGATTTCATTCTGAAACCAGAGCCAGCCACCCCCCAGGGCGGCACCGCCCACAAACAGGAGCAACACCAGCAACGAAAGCAGTGCTTTGACAAATTTCATGAACGCCTCGCGAATCCTGACTGTGCCAGCCTATATGCCAACCCCAGCCCGGAGAAACGGGCTTACTGAACTTCCTTGAGAACCAGCGAAGCGTTCGTCCCACCAAATCCGAAACTATTGGACATGGCGGCGCGTACGCGTCCCTTCTTCGCCTTATGCGGGATAAGGTCGAGTACTGTTTCGAAGCTCGGATTGTCGAGGTTCAAGGTGGGCGGCATGACCTGATCGCGAATAGCAAGCGCGCAGAACGCCGTCTCGATCGCGCCAGCAGCGCCCAGCAAATGCCCAACCGCGGATTTCGTGGAAGACATGGACATGTTCTTGGCGTGATCGCCAAAGGCGCGTTCGACTGCGCCCGCCTCTCCCTCGTCGCCCTTGGGCGTCGACGTACCGTGTGCATTCACATAATCGATTTCAGTCGGGTCGATCCCGGAATTCTTCAGCGCCATCTTCATGGCCCGATATCCGCCTTCCGCACCTTCGGCCGGGGCCGTGATGTGATAGGCGTCGCCGGTCAGGCCGTAGCCGGAGACTTCAGCGTAAATCTTCGCACCGCGCGCTTTGGCGTGCTCGTACTCTTCGAGCACCACTACGGCAGCGCCTTCGCCCATGACAAAGCCATCGCGATCCTTGTCATAAGGCCGCGAAGCCTTTTCAGGCGTATCATTAAAATTCGTGGACATGGCTTTTGCCGCGCAGAAGCCAGCAATTCCAATTCGCCCGATCACCGCCTCGGAACCACCTGCGACCATGACATCGGCGTCGCCGAACTTGATCAGTCTCGCAGAGTCACCAATGGCGTGAGCGCCTGTCGCGCAAGCCGTCACCACAGAATGGTTCGGCCCTTTGAATTTGTGCCGGATAGATACTTGGCCGGAAGCCAGATTGATCAGGGCAGAGGGGATGAAGAACGGGCTCACCTTGCGCGGCCCGTTCTCGTGAAGCGTGATTGCTGTGCTGTAGATCGACTCAAGGCCACCAATACCGGATCCGATCAAAACGCCCGTGCGCTCCTGACCTTCATCATCCTCAGGTTTCCAAGCCGCATCTTCAACAGCCTCATCAGCTGCAGCAATAGCGTAAAGAATAAACTCGTCGATCCGGCGTATCTCCTTCGGAGACAGGTATTTATCCGGATCAAACGCGTTGGGGTCCCCCTCGCCGCCACCGCGACCTGTTACCCACGGAACCTGAAACGCAATCTTGCACGGCATGTCTTCTGGATCGAACGTATCAATACGCCCTGCTCCAGACTTGCCATCAATCAGGCGTTCCCAAGTTGCCTCGCGACCATTGGCCAACGGCGAGACAATCCCGATTCCGGTAATAACAACGCGGCGGTCTGACATAGAGTACCCGAAACTTAGATGTGAGCCTTGATGTGCGTTACCGCATCACCAACCGTGCGGATGGATTCCTGCACGTCATCCGGAATTTCGATGTTGAACTCTTCCTCGAAGGCCATGACCAGTTCGACCAGGTCCAGCGAGTCAGCGCCCAGATCATCGATGAAGCTTGCGCTTTCGACGACTTTGTCACCATCCACGTCGAGATTATCGACAACAATTTTTTTAACGCGTTCTAGAACGTCAGACATGAGTACCTCTCTGAAAATGCCTGAGGACTGGCCCAGATTCGAACCATTGTGTTGCGCCTAGCATACACTTGGGACGAGCGCCAAGTCCTATGAGTGGAGCTTGCTGTTGTGAAATCAGATCATTGCCATGCCACCATTCACATGGATCGTCTGTCCCGTGACGTAGGCGGCTTGATCTGACGCGAGATAAACGGCGGCGGCAGCGATGTCAGAGCCCTGCCCCAACCGACCTGCTGGAATTTGGCCCAGGAGCGCCTCTTTCTGCTTTTCCGGCAACACATCCGTCATAGGGGATTCGATAAATCCCGGTGCGATTGTGTTGGCAGTAATGCCGCGACTGGCAACTTCCTGCGCGAGCGATTTGGTAAATCCGATCATCCCGGCCTTGGACGCGCAATAATTGGATTGCCCCGGGTTTCCGGTCACACCTACAATTGACGTGATCCCGATAATCCGACCATGACGGCGCTTCATCATGCCTCGCACACAACTCTTGGTGAGCCGGAAATAGCTGCCCAGATTGACCGAAAGGACATCGTTCCAGTCATCATCTTTCATCTGCATCAGCAGCTTGTCGCGCGTTATGCCGGCGTTGGCGACCAGTATGTCGAGCGGCCCGATCGCTTCTTCCGTCTTCCCAACCAGCCCATCAACAGAATCAGCGTCTGAAAGATTACATGGAACAATGGCCGTCTCGCCCTTCAGCGTACCGGCGACCTCTTCCAGCACATTCTCGCGTGTGCCGGACAGCGCCACCTTCGCGCCTGCCTCTGACAATGCCTGAGCGATGGCCCGGCCGATGCCGCCTGATGCGCCGGTTACAAGGGCCGTACGCCCGGTCAGATCAAACATTCTACCTTATCCCTTCATTGCTTCTGCAAAGGCTTCCAGATCCTCTGGGGTGCCGAGCGTGAAACCATTCAGCGCCTTTTCAATGCGGCGCTGCATGACCGTCAGAACCTTGCCATTGCCTGCTTCGCCGGTTGCTTCAACTCCCTGAGCCACCATGAATTGCACACTTTCGGTCCAGCGCACACGTCCTGTGACCTGCGATATCAGGTTTTTACGAATAATTTCAGGGTCGTTCACTGCACTGGCAGACACATTTGCTACAAGCTCAGTCGCAGGGCTGGAAATCGCAACATCTGCAAGGGCTTCCGCCATTGCATCAGCGGCGGGTTGCATCAGCGAGCAATGGAACGGTGCTGAAACGTTCAGCAGCATCGCTTTTTTGACGCCATTGTCTTTCGCATGAGCGCAGGCCGCCTCCACCGCGTCCTTCCTGCCAGAAATGACCAACTGTCCGGGTGCATTGTCATTGGCGATGTCACACGCCCCCCCGGTTTCGCGTCCGGCTGCGCAAGCTGCTTCAGCCTGCTCGATGTCAACCCCGAGCAGCGCTGCCATTGCGCCTTCGCCCGGTTGAACTGCCGCCTGCATCGCGTTGCCACGAATGCGCAACAGTTTAGCCGTGTCAGACAAGCCAATCGAACCTGCCGCAGCCAACGCGGAATATTCACCGAGCGAGTGACCGGCAACATAGGCCGCATCTTTCGCCGACAGACCAAATTCACTCTCCAGCGCACGCGCCGCTGCAATACTATGGGCCATCAAGGCAGGTTGCGTATTCGCTGTCAGCGTCAACTCTTCAATATCTCCTGCCCACATCAGCTTTGACAGGTCCTGGCCAAGGGCTTCGTCTACCTCGGTAAACACGTCCCGCGCGGACTGAAACGCATCCGCCAGTGCCTTACCCATTCCGATTTCCTGGCTCCCTTGCCCAGGAAAGATCAGCGCAAACTTTTTCATGTCAGTATTCTCCAGATTGCGCCCGTGGTTAAAGGTGACCGCGAATGTAAGCAAGCGCTTGAAAAACAGGCGCAAATGCGCTTTACACCCGCCTTCACTCGCAGGCATGCGGCCCTTGGTAAACTGGAATGAGCCAGATGAAGGGGGGCCATCGCCAGGCAGTTTCCCGCTGTCCGGCGCCGCATGGCTCTACTATGGGACTGAAAATATGGCATTTTATGAGCATGTCGTGATCACACGGCCTGACATTTCGCCTGCTCAAGTCGAGACATTCGTCGAAGAACTGAGCGGCTTCCTCAAGGAAAAAGGCGCAAAAGTTGGCAAGACCGAGTACTGGGGTCTGCGCAACCTTGCCTATCCGATCAAGAAACAACGCAAGGGCCACTACTCCCTTCTGAACATCGACGGCCCTGCCGACGCGGTTCACGAGCTGGAGCGCCGCCTGCGCATCTCTGACGACGTCATGCGTTACATGACCATTCGCGTCGAAGAACTGAGCGAAGAGCCATCCCCGGTTCTTTCTCGCAAAGACCGCCGTCGCGACTAGGGAAGGACACTCGAAATGGCTCAGAAACTGAACATCACGAATATCCCTGCCCGCCGCCCGTTCGGTCGTCGCCGCAAGGTCGACCCGTTCACCGGTCAGAACGCGCAGGTCATCGACTACAAGGACGTGAAACTGCTGCAGCGCTACATCTCTGAAAAAGGGAAAATCGTGCCTAGCCGCATCACGGCCGTAAACCTCAAGAACCAGCGCAAGCTTGCTCAGGCGATTAAACGCGCCCGCATGCTGGCCCTGCTTCCGTTCGAAGTGAAGTAAGGAGACACCGACATGCAAGTGATCCTACTTGAACGTATCGAACGCCTCGGCACGATCGGCGACGAAGTCAACGTAAAGAACGGCTTCGCCCGTAACTTCCTGATCCCGCAAGGCAAGGCCCTGCTGGCCAATGATCGTAATCGCGCCCGCTTCGAAGCGGAACGTGAAGCCATTGAGACCCGCAACGCTGAAGCTCGCGCGAAAGCCGAGTCCGAAGGCAGCACGCTCGATGGCATGATCTTCACCCTGATCCGTCAGGCTGGCGACACGGGACAGCTCTACGGTTCGGTTACCGCACGCGACGTGGCCGATGCTGCTGAAGCTGCCGGCCACAAGATCCCGCGTTCTGGCGTTCGCCTGAACCGTCCGATCAAGGCTATCGGCATCTATGACGTTGCGATCCGCCTGCACGCGGAAGTGACCATCACAGTTCAGGCAAACGTTGCCCGCTCGACCGAAGAGGCTGAGCGTCAGGCTGCTGGCGAAGACATTGTTGCTTCCCTGCAGGCCGCCAACATGGAACTCGCTCAAGAGCAGGCAGGCGAACTCGCTGAAGCTGCTGCAGAGCGCGCAGAAGCTGGCGGCGAAGACGAAGAATAATCTTCAGCTTTCGCACAAAATTGAAGGCCGCAGCTTTTCACAGCTGCGGCCTTTTTTGTGGACGACGTGTGAATTGCGCAGTCAGCAGCGCAACAAGTCCGTGAATTCACCTCCCGGCTGAGGTAAAAGACTCGGATGCCACTTGATGACGCCCCCGCCGCCTCGATCACTCCACCACACAATTTGTCGGCTGAGGCAGCTGTGCTGGGCGCGATTCTGTTTGACAACAACGCGTATCAACGTGTTGCCGATATCCTCCGGCCGTCTGACTTCTATGCGCCTGCCCATCAGGAACTGTTCGACGTTTCAGCCACAATGATCCAGCAGGGCCGGATCGCTGACGGCGTCACTCTTCGAGAGCATTTCGAAAAGGCCGAAAAGCTCACAGAGATTGGTGGGGCCCTTTATCTCGAGCAATTGCTGGATTCCGCCGCATTCGGCCCTGAAGTTGGCGACTATGCGCGCATGATTCGCGACCTTGCGATGCGACGTACACTGGTCGGCATCGGCAGCGAACTCCAAGGCCGCGCGCTGAACCCGACGCCTGAAGAAAGCGGTGAGCGACAAATCGAACTCGCCGAACGTCAATTGTTCGATCTGGCAGAGCGTGGATCTTCGGGACGAGGCTTTAGTTCGTTTTCCGAAGCACTGACCGAGTCGCTGAAAAACGCCGAAGCCGCTTTCAAGCGCGAAGGAAAGATCGCGGGTATTCCAACCGTATTGCGCGATCTCGACGAAAAGCTTGGTGGATTGCATCGCTCAGACCTGATCATTCTGGCTGGTCGTCCGTCGATGGGAAAAACATCGCTGGCGACAAACATCGCCTACAACGCGGCGGCAGCCTATCGCGCTGAGGTGCAGGACGATGGCTCCAAGAAAACTGTCGACGGCGCTATTGTCGGGTTCTTCTCGCTGGAGATGTCGAACGAACAATTGGCGACACGGATCATCGCCGAACGCACCGGCATCACGACGCACCGCATTCGCCAAGGTGACTTGGACAAGAGCGACTTTGAGCGACTTCGCGAGGCAACGGAAGAACTGCAGAATTTGCCGCTTTACATCGACGACACGGGCGGCATCTCAATCAGCCAGTTGGCTGCGCGCGCGCGTCGCCTGCAACGGTCTGTCGGCCTGGACATGATTGTGATCGACTATTTGCAGCTGATCACCGTCACGAGCGGAAACTCAAACGCAAACCGCGTGCAGGAAATTACCCAGATCACAACATCCTTGAAGGCCCTCGCCAAGGATTTGAACGTTCCAATCATTGCGCTGTCACAGCTGTCTCGCGCCGTTGAGCAACGGGATGACAAACGTCCACAACTCTCAGACCTTCGGGAATCAGGCTCGATCGAGCAAGACGCCGACGTGGTTCTGTTCGTCTATCGGGAAGAGTATTATCTCTCCCGTACTGAGCCAGGCGCAGACCCGAATGATCCGGCGTCCAACGAAAAATGGAGCCAATGGCGCCAGCGGATGGACCAGGTTTACGGCAAAGCTGAAGTCATTATCGGCAAGCAGCGCCACGGCCCCATCGGCCGGGTCGAACTCGCCTTCGACTCGAATGTCACACGCTTTGGCGATCTGTCTCACGATCAGCAGGGATATGGCGCAGACTTCGAATAGTCTCAGAGCTCGGCGAGCCAACTCAGCAAACGTTCACTGACCTCCACTGGCCGCTCTTGCTGCGTCCAGTGTCCGCATCCATCGAGCAACTCCGCCCCTCTGAGATCGGCGAGGGCTTTCTTCATCGCGGCGATCATGTCTCCGGGAAACATCTTCAAGACAAGATCCTCAGTTCCGCCGATGTACAAGGAGGGCTGGGCGATGATCGGAGAAGAGGGATGAGCCGACAGATATGCATGGTCTCGGTGCCAATTGCGATATCGGTTAAGAGGCCCCCGGAATCCTGACTTGCGGAACTGGGCATCATAGTAGGCCACGTCTTCCTCCGATAACCACGGAAGCGGCATGTCCGGCTCCGGAAGGCGGTGAAGCAACGTGTCGCCGTGCTTCTTGTCGATGGGCCACGTCCCTGCTGGCGCGTCGCCCGAAATCGCATAATAGAATTTACGGATCGTCTCCGCCGGGTCCGCTTCGAGTTCGGCCTCAGGTGGCCCTTCGTCTTGGAAGTATATCTGATAAAAAAACAGTCCACGATCCGTGAACAAGGCACGTGCTGCGTCTATGAATACCACGTCGCCTGGCGGAATGTAGGGCACAGACAGACCCGCAACTGCCCTGAACTTTCCGGCGTGGAGGCGTGCGGTATTCCACGCGATCGGCGCGCCCCAATCGTGCCCTACCACAACAGCGGGATCATTCGGGGACAAAGCATCCACAAGACCTGCAATGTCGCCAGTCAGGCTCTCCATGTCGTAGGCTTCTACGGCATGGGGGCGGTCGGACTCTCCATAACCCCGAACATCGGGCGCTGCCACACGGTAGCCCGCTATCGACAGCGCCTCGATCTGGTGACGCCAAGAATACCAGCTTTCAGGAAAGCCGTGAACGAGAATGACGAGCGGCCCATCACCAGCGAGCGCAACGCGGAGCCGGACACCGTTGGTGTCTATCAGTCTCAGTTCTGGTGTCATCGCGACTCAATCCTTGTCGCCGATCCATTTGAATTCGGGCTCATTCCACCAAGGATAAAAATTCGGCATACCGTCGGACACCTTCACAGGATAGACCGGCTTTCGCTTCTCCAAGAAGCTCATCACACCCTCCTTTGCGTCTTCCGTCTTCCCTCGAGAGTAGATGGCAGCGGAGTCAACGATGTGAGCCTCCATCGGATGGCTGGCGCCGAGCATGCGCCACATCATCTGGCGTGTGAGAGACGTTGAGACAGCCGCAGTATTGTCGGCAATCTCACGTGCCATTGCGCGTGCGACATCCATCAATTCTGTCTGCGGATGAACTGAACGAACCAATCCGCCCTCCATCGCTTCCTGAGCGGGAAAGACGCGTCCAGAATAGCACCATTCAAGGGCCTGCGAAATTCCCACAAGACGCGGTAAGAACCAGCTGGACGCAGCCTCCGGGTTAATGCCCCGACGATTGAATACGAAGCCGAACCGGGCATTGTCGGCCGCGATCCGAATGTCCATCGGCAATTGCATCGTAACCCCGATGCCCACAGCCGCGCCATTGATGGCACCAATCACCGGTTTCAGGCTGTCGAAGATACGCAACGTCACACGCCCGCCGCCATCACGCTGGATGTCTACATCTTCGGTGCGGCCGGCCTCTCCATCTGCAGCCCGCTTGTCGTAATCAAATGTCTTGGCTCCTTCGGAAAGGTCCGCGCCAGCACAAAACGCTCGGTCTCCCGAACCCGTCACGATCACGGCGCGAACACTGTCATCCGCATCGGTGATGTCGAACGCCTCGATCAATTCGTACATCATTTTGCCCGTGAAAGCGTTCATCTTGTCGGGCCGGTTCAGGGTGAGCGTCGCGATTCCATCCTCGATGTCTAGAATGATCTGCTCAAATTGCTTCGGCTGCGCCATGGCTGGACTCCCTTTGCTGTTTTTCCGCGCCAAGCTGCCCGCGCCTCAGCATTCGTCAAGACTTACCCGGCGGCACACAGGGTTGCGCTTGACGGGACGCAAGGCTCAGCCGGATAGTCTCATCCATTCAGTTAAAGGGATTCCGAGATGAAACTCTCCAATTTGCTGGCCGGCACAGCCTGCGCGATTATAGTCCAGACAGCCTCGGCTGAGCAGATTTACCTGACCGCAGAGTATTTCGTGGATCCAGTTGCTGCCGAAACAATCGAGAATCCTGCTTTTCTGATTGAGGACGGCAAGGTCGTCGAACGAGGAAGCGCGAACGAATTGCGCAAACCCCGTGGCGCTGAGATAATCGATCTTGGCAATGCAACCCTGGTACCAGGGTTCATCGACATGCATACGCATCTGACATCGGATCCGGAGGACCCTGCCTACTATTCGCTGAGCTTTTCCGACGAACGTGATGCGATCACAGGCGTCAAGAATGCACGCAAAACCTTGTTGGCGGGCTTCACGACAGTCAGAAATGTTGGCGCCTCAAGCTATAGCGATGTTGCATTACGGGATGCGATCAATGAAGGCGACGTGCCGGGGCCACGAATGTTTGTGTCAGGGCCGCCCGTCGGCATTCTTGGCGGACATTGCTCAGACAACAATCTGCTGCCGTCAGAATACAATCTGGTCGGAGAGAACGTCGCGACCGGCCCTTGGGAGATGCGAGAAAAGGTTCGCCGAAATATCAAATACGGGGTGGATCTTATCAAGACGTGTTCCACCGGTGGCGTGTTTTCCAAAGGCACAAGTCTGGGCGCTGCCCAGGGCACCCTCGAGGAACTCGCCGCCGTCGCCGATGAAGCTCATGCACGTGGTTTAAAGGTCGCTTCCCATGCGCACGGCACGATTGGGATCAAAAACGCCATTCTGGCAGGTATCGATACTATCGAGCATGCCAGCATCCTCGACGAGAAAACGATTAAGCTCGCGAAGGACAACGGCACCTTCTTGTCCATGGATATCTACAATACAGAATACACGCTATCTGAGGGGGAAAAGAATGGCGTGCTTGAAGAATCCTTGGCCAAGGAACGCGCGATCTCGAAGATCCAGCGTGATAGCTTCACGGCGGCAGTGAAATCCGGGGTCAAGGTCGTATTCGGCTCTGACTCAGGCATTTATCCTCATGGCGACAATGGGCGACAATTCTCACGCATGGTGATGCTTGGCATGACGCCCATGCAAGCCTTGCAGGCAGGCACAAACCTGGCAGCGGAAGCGCTCGGACAGGAGGGAAAACTGGGCTGTGGTGATGTCGGGTGTTTTGCGAACTTTGTCGCCGTGAAAGCGGACCCGATGGAAGACATCTCCCTATTCGAGTCAGTCGACTTCGTCATGAAAGACGGAAAAGTCTACAAGCGCGACGGCAAACCAATTGCCGATGCATACTGACGCAGGCCCTTTCGCAACGCGACCAAGCCTGATTAGAAGAAGACGATCGCGGTTCGCAACGCTCGGCGTAAACCTAATATTTTACTCAACGGTCTGCTGATCGATGGAATTCAATCCCCTGCCCGCCGTCACCACCTTTGCGGCCCCTGTTTTTGTCGCTTCAGTCGCCTTGGAGTGGTGGGCGGTCAAATCAGGTCGCGCTCAGGGGCGATACGATACCAAAGATGCTGTGGCTTCGCTCGCTATGGGCCTCGGCAATGTCATCATCAATACGCTGACCGGTTCTGTCGCGATCTGGATGATGCTCGTGGCTTGGCCATTTCGTATCCTGACCTTGCCTTTCACGCTCTGGTCCGCCTTGGCAGGGTTCGTGCTCTACGACTTCATCTATTATTGGAAGCATCGCTTCGCGCACCGGGCGCGCTGGTGGTGGATGGAACATGTCACCCATCATTCCTCGACCAACTACAATTTGACGACGGCCCTGAGGCAGCCTTGGTTTGGCCCGTTCACTGGATTGATATGGATCGGTCTGCCAATGGTCGTCATAGGCTTCCACCCTTACGTCATTTTCTTTGTGGGCGGTCTGAACCTGCTTTACCAGTTCTGGATTCATACTGAGGCCATCGACAAAATGCCTCGGTGGTTCGAGGCGGTGTTCAACACACCGAGCCATCATAGAGTGCATCACGCCACCAATCCCCGCTATCTCGACACCAACTTTGCCGGCGTCTTCATTATCTGGGACAAGGCGTTTGGTACTTTCGTACCCGAGCTGGAAGATGAGAAGCCAATTTACGGAATCGTGAAGCCGCTCAACGATCACAACCCAATTGTCATCGCGTTCCATGAGTTTTTCGGTCTTTTGAAAGATTGCGCGTCTGATGGATGGCGGCCGCACCATTGGATCGGCCGACTGATCAATGCGCCTGGCTGGTCACCTGATGGCAACCACAATCGCTCAACCGAGCTTAAATTCGCATATCTGGAAGACAATCCAGACAAACGAGACTCGCCTGGCTTCCCGAAATAGCCCTAGCTGACGCGACGTTGCCGGTAGACGAACGTCCACGTCTGACTAGAAACTTCTCCTGAAAGTCGAACGCGCTCGACAGTAGCCGCGCCGATTCTGGAGGAAACCATGCATCCCTGTCACCACGCCAAAACCCATCCGGACAAGCCCGCCTATATCATGGCTCCATCTGGGAAAACCGTCACGTTCAAGGAATTGGACGAGCGGTCAAATCAGATCGCTCACGCGTTTCGCAATGCTGGCCTGAAGCCCGGCGACACGATCGCCTTGTTCGCAGAGAACTCAGCTCGCTACTTCGAAATCTGCTGGGCGGCGCAGCGCTCAGGCCTTTACTTCGTCTGCGTATCGTCCCGGCTCACCGCACCCGAGGTTCAGTATATTATTGAAGATTCCGGTAGCACTCTCTTGATCGCCAGCGCGGGCAAAGCCGACATTGCAGAACAGGTGAAGGAACTGACATCGTTAGGTCACTACTGGTGCATCGACGGAAATATCGACGGCTTTGATGGCCTGGAAGCACATCAGACGGCTTTTTCCACAACACCTATAGCCGACGAAATGGCCGGCACAGATATGCTGTATTCTTCCGGCACCACTGGCCGCCCAAAAGGCATTCGGCCGCCACTGGAACCAAACACCCCGATAGATGCAGACAATGTTCTCCTTCAGATCACCCGCGCACTTGCCGGGGCCGGGCCGGACAATGTCTATCTGTCGCCAGCACCGCTGTACCATGCTGCGCCGCTACGTTGGTGCATGACATTCACTCGCCTCGGCGCAACGCTGGTGGTGATGGAGAAATTTGATCCAGAAGCCTTCCTCGACTGCGTTCAGACTTACAAGGCCACGCACACGCAAATGGTGCCAACCATGTTCGTGAAACTGCTCAAACTGCCGGAAGATGTTCGCAATTCATATGATGTAAGCAGCCTGAAATTCGTCATCCACGCTGCCGCGCCTTGTCCGATCCCGGTCAAAGAGCAAATGATAGAGTGGTGGGGCCCTATCATCGACGAATACTATGCCGGGTCCGAAGGGAACGGCATGACATGGGCCAAGAGCGCGGAATGGCTGGAGCACAAAGGCACTGTTGGCCGCGCCATATTCGGCGAACTTCACATCTGCGATGAAAACGGCGACGAAGTGCCCGTTGGCGAAGAAGGCCAAGTATATTTCGGCGGCACAGCCCCGCCAAACTATCACAACGACCCGGAGAAGAACGCTTCCGCGCTCAATCCAAAGCATCCGGACTGGTCCTCTTTGGGAGACGTCGGAAAAGTCGACGACGATGGCTTCTTGTATCTGACGGACCGAAAGGCGTTCATGATCATCTCAGGGGGGGTGAATATCTATCCGCAGGAAGCAGAGAACGTCCTCATCACACATCCTAAAGTCGCCGATGTCGCCGTCATCGGTGTGCCGGATGAAGAGTTTGGCGAAGCTGTTAAGGCCATTGTGCAGCCAATGCCGGGAATTGCACCATCAGACGAGTTGGCCTCCGAACTACTGGAGTTCTGTCGCAGCGAGCTGTCCAAGATCAAATGTCCAAAATCTGTCGATTTCGATCTTGAGCTGCCACGCCACCCAACCGGAAAGCTCTACAAGCGGCTGATCCGCGATCGTTACTGGGGCAAGAAAGAAAGCCGGATCGTTTAAGGTTCGTGTGTGTGATTGGCGCCTTGCCCTTCCGTAAATCTTGCGGAATGGGCGATCCCGGTCCACAACATCTTCAAACCAATAGGAGGATTATATGGCGGACCCACGCACCATTGCTTACGATGATCTCGAATCGCTTGCCGGCCAGGAAGTTGGCGTGTCCGATTGGCATGTGATTGATCAGGATCGCGTCAACATGTTTGCTGAGGCGACCGGAGACCATCAGTGGATCCACGTCGACGTGGAGCGCGCCACCAAAGAGCTCGGTAGCCCGATCGCGCATGGCTTCCTGACATTGTCACTGCTGCCCATGCTGGGCTCTGAGGTGCTCCGCGTTTCCGGCACAACACGTGGCATCAATTATGGCTCTGACAAAGTTCGTTTCACGAACATGGTCCCCGTTGGCTCCAAGGTTCGTCTGCGTCAGAAATGCCTGTCTGTGGAACCGAAGGCGGGTGGCAAGCAAATGAAGATGGAAGCGACCGTGGAGATCGAAGGACAGGACCGTCCGGCACTCGTCGCTGAGTCTATCACAGTGCTGTACGGCTAGACCCGGCCCCAGAGATAAATACCAGGAAAAGACCGCCAGTTTGGCGGTCTTTTTTTGTTTGCCATTTGTCGCCATTGCAGAGTTGGCAATGGCGTGATCAGGCCGAACGCCTATATCATGGTCAGACGCGAATACGGAGCCTGTCATGACCAAGACCAGAATTGAGCGGTCCGACCGCGAATGGCGCGAAATGCTTACAGAAGAAGAATACCGAGTTGGTATTCGTGAAGGCACAGAACGCGCTTTTACGCCCGGCAATCATAATGATGAGAAGCGAGACGGCCTCTTTCATTGCAAGGGATGCGATACACCGCTTTGGTCGTCTGAACACAAATTCGACTCCGGCACGGGTTGGCCGAGTTTCTGGCAACCTGCCAGCGAGGGCGTCGTCGCAACCAAGACAGATTTCAAGATGATCTTGCCCCGCACCGAATGCCACTGCGCGATCTGTGGAATGCACCAAGGTCATGTCTTCAAGGATGGCCCGCCTCCAACAGGTGAGCGCTGGTGTATCAACGGCGTGGTGCTGGAATTCAGACCAGCCGAATAGCGCTGGACAATATCTGGCGCACCTGATCCTATTCGGGCAAATCATACCCCCGGAGATTCAATTATGCGCCTTTCCCTTCTAATGATTAGCGCTGCCGCAGTAGCGCTCAGCACCGGATGCACAATGACCGAAACTTCTTCCCAGAAAGCGCAAACCGCAGCACCAATACCTGAAAACTCGCCGGTGACCTCACAGCCTGCACCTCCAGTCGCGGCCCGTGTCGACCATGAGATCACACAAGTCGGTCGAACGCGAAATGATCCCTACAACTGGATGAAGGATGAGAATTGGCAAGAGGTGATGCGCGACCCTTCCGTGCTTCGCCAAGATATTCGAGACTATCTCGAAGCAGAAAACGCTTTCACCAAAGCGGCACTTGAAGACCCGACAACCGCATTGCGCGAAGAGTTGTTCAAGGAAATGAGAGGGCGCATCAAGGAGGATGACAGCTCTGTCCCCGAAATCGATGGTCCTTACGCCTACTATACCCGTTTCCGCGAAGGCGGCGAATATGCAATTATCGCGCGCAAGCCCGCAGACAAGGCATTTGACGACAGCGCAGAAGAAACGATCCTGCTCGATGGAGATGCACTGGCCGAGGGCAAGGAATACTTTTCATTTGGCGGTATAGACACCTCACCTGACCACACTCTGATTGCCTACGCGACAGATACTCAAGGAAGCGAATTCTACTCGATCCGCCTCAAGAACATCGAGTCAGGAGACGACCTTGGCGTCCATATAGACAACGCCTACGGTCCATTCGAGTGGTCGTCTGATGGAAAGCGCATTTTCTGGATCCATCGTGATGAGAATGCCCGGCCCGACTCCGTATGGCAGCGTGATCTCGAAACCGGCGAAGACACCCTGGTTTACCGCGAAGAAGATCCCGGAGTATTCCTGAGCATCAACAAGAGCACGAGTGAGGAAGTTATCTTCATCAGCGCTTCAAGCCATACGACGTCTGAAGTCTACTGGTTCCCAGTAGAAGAAGCCGATCCAGCCCCTCGTCTCATCGCCGCGCGCGAAACCGACAATGAGTACAATGTCGCCCACTGGGACGACCAATTCTACATTCTCACCAATCTGGATGGCGCTGTTGATTTCAAGCTGATGCGTGCACCCATGGAGTCGACGAGCAGGGATGATTGGGAGGAAGTTATTCCCCATCGGCCCGGAACGCTGCTTCTGGGCATGCAGCCACAGAAGGACTATTTAACCATTATTGAGCGCGAAAACGGTCTGCCTCGCATCGTCATTCATGCGCGCAAGGACGGCTCCAGTCATGAAATCAGTTTTGAAGAGGCAGCGTACTCACTCGGTCTGGATAGCGGCTATGATTTCGAAACGCCTGTTCTGAGATTCGAGTATTCGTCTCCAACTACTCCGGAACAGGTTTTCGATTATAATCTAGACACGCATGAACGAATTCTGCGGAAGACGCGGGAAGTGCCATCCGGCCACTCCCCGGATGAGTATATTGCAGAGCGCCTGATGGCACCGTCATGGGATGGCGTGGAAGTACCAATCACTCTGTTGCGACACAAGACAACTCCGGTGGATGGTTCTGCACCGATGCTTCTCTACGGATACGGCTCCTACGGAATCACCTACCCGGCAGACTTCCGCACAAGCCGCCTCAGCCTGGTCGATCGCGGAGTTGTCTACGCCATCGTTCACCCGCGAGGCAGCAAGGCGAAGGGTTACCAGTGGTATCTGGATGGAAAGCTTGAAAAGAAGCCGAACACATTCAAGGATTTCATTGCAGCCGGACACTATCTCGTTGAGCAGAATTACACGAGCAAGGGCAACATCGTCGCTTATGGCGGATCGGCAGGCGGCTTGTTGATGGGCGCCGTAGCAAACATGGATCCGGAACTGTTCGGCGGAATCATTGCGGCAGTGCCATTCGTGGACGTGGTAAACACCATGTCTGATGAGAGCCTGCCGCTAACCCCTCCGGAATGGCCGGAATGGGGCAATCCGCTTACATCTGCGGAAGACTACGATACGATCATGGCCTACAGCCCTTATGACAATGTCGCTGATCTGGCCTATCCGCCGATGTTGATCACGGGTGGGCTGTCCGATCCTCGCGTTACCTATTGGGAGCCGACGAAATGGGCGGCGCGACTGCGTCACGATGCTCCGAATGGCGGCCCTTACTTTCTGCGTATTGAAATGGAAGGCGGTCATGGCGGCGCTTCCGGGCGTTTTGAAGGCCTGAAAGATGTCGCACTGGACTACGCGTTTGCGCTCGCCGCGATGGGCAAGGTTGAGAGCGTAAAACTGCAGGACGAATAATCGCAATTCCGAACCGTCCGGTCCTTCTTCAGGATCGGACGGAAATGGTCGGAGCGATAGGATTCGAACCTACGACCCCTCGCCCCCCAGGCGAGTGCGCTACCGGGCTGCGCCACGCTCCGACTTCGGCGGCTTGTACCCAAGCCGCCTCTCTTCCGCAATGTCTTATGTGGGATCAGGCTGCGCGTTCTTGGCGAACGGCATCCAGACGAGCCTTCAGATCCGTAAGACCCACAAGCGTGTCTTGAAGCTTGTCATCTCGAACGTCTGCTGGGTCAGACCTGAATGCCTCTTCAACCGTTTTCTGAAGCTCTCTAGCCGGGCTTGTACCGAGTGTTGCTGCGCCAGATAGCACAGCTGCAACGCCTTGTTCTGCCAACAGCGATTTGGCTCCCTTCAAGGTCAGTCCCTTTTCGTGGACCAGGATCTGAATTGCTCTGAGCGCATCCAGATCCTGCGGACGGAACATACGTCGCCCGTCGGCACGTTTGATAGGGCGTACGTCTTTTGTGAATTTGGTTTCCCAATATCGGATGACATGTGTCTCCAGACCGAGTTCCCCTGCCGCTTCACCGATAGACCGGAACGCTTGAGCGGATTTATGGATACGGGCTCGGCTTGCCGACATGAGAGGTCCTTTCTGACTATTTATGATCCACCAATGATTTGAGCATTGGTGAAGGGCGGAACGTGACGACGCGGCGCGCGGCAATCACGGCTTCCTCCCCGGTTTTTGGGTTTCGGCCCTCCCGTGGTGCCTTCGAGCGCACCACGAAATTGCCAAAACGGGAGAGCTTCACCTCATCCTCTGTCTCCAGAGCAGAACCGATCAGTTCCAGGGTCCGATCCAGCAGATCGGACGATTCCTGACGCGTAACGCCAACTTCTCGTACGATCGCATCCGTGACTTCGGCCCGGGTGACGGTCTGATTGCTCATGGGGATTCTCCCGCTTTGGTTAATGAGTGAACGAATTTCGTTAACGGATCCCTAGCGGATCCGTTGCGTCAGTTCTTTGATAATGCTGATTTTTGATGATCAGGCTAGAGCCGGAATAGACTTGCGCCCCAGGAAAATCCCCCGCCCATCGCTTCTGACAGAATCAAGTCGCCGGGTTTGGCGCGACCGCTGCGGACTGCGTGATCAAGTGCCAGTGGAATAGATGCGGCAGACGTATTCGCATGTTGGTCGACCGTGATGACAACTTTTTCGTCATCGATGTTCATGCGCTTGGCAACGGCATCCAGAATGCGCTTGTTCGCCTGATGAGGCACGAACCAATCAATTTCTTCGGAGGACAGCCCGGTTTCATCCAGCACCGCCTGAATTGCCGATGAAATATTGGCAACTGCGTGCCGGAACACCTTGTTACCTTCCATACGCACATGCCCAATCGTCCCTGTAGAGCTCACTCCACCATCGACGTAGAGCAGATCTGACTTGGTTCCGTCAGTTCGGATGTGGTGGGTGATCACACCGGCATCTTCCGCGCCATCCCACTCTTCAGCTTGCAGCACCACAGCGCCGCCGCCATCACCGAACAGGACGCACGTGCCGCGGTCCGACCAATCGAGAATGCGCGTGAAGGTTTCCGCACCAATCACGAGAGCCGTGTTAAATAGCCCCTGCTTCAACATCGAGTCAGCAGTTGCCAGGGCAAAGAGAAAGCCTGAGCAAACAGCCTGCACATCGAAGGCTGCACCTTGTTCAATTCCAAGTTTCGCCTGAACCGCAGTGGCGGTTGCCGGAAAGGTTCGGTCTGGTGTCGTAGTCGCCAGCACGATCAGATCGACATCAGAGGCCTTCATTCCGGCCGCTTCAAGTGCCTGCTTCGCTGCGCCAACCGCAATATCTGATGTGACTTCGTCATCAGCGGCCACGTGACGACGGGTTATGCCAGTTCTCTCGATGATCCACTCATTGGTCGTATCGACCATTTGGGACATGTCATCGTTTGTCAGAACCTTGGCTGGCAGATAGCTGCCAGTTCCACGGATAAAGCTGCGCCGTGCCATGATCTACCTTTACATAAGACGCCTATTCGGCGGCTATACCCTTCTGCCGGATCTTGTTCAGATTGTGGGCGACCTCTTCCCGGAAGTGGCTATTCGCGAGATCAGCTGCAAGTTCACAAGCACGCGCAAACCCTTTTGCGTCTGTACCACCGTGGCTTTTCACGGAGACACCGCCAAGACCCAGCAACACACCACCATTTACATTGCTGGGGTTCATCTGTTCGCGCAGCTGCTTCAAGCCGCCAATGGCCAGTACCGCGCCAACCTTGGAAAGAATGTTTGATGTCAGCGCTTCGCGCACGCGAGTACCGAGCATCCGCGCAACGCCTTCGCCAGCCTTCAATGCGACATTGCCAGTAAAACCGTCAGTTACAATGACGTCCACTGTTCCAGTCGAAATGTCGTCGCCTTCGATGAAGCCATGATAATCAAGGTCCAGATCAGAGTTCCTCAGAAGCTCGTGCGCTTCACGGATCTCGTCGTGACCTTTCATCTCTTCGGAGCCAATATTCAGAATTCCGATCGTCGGTTTCTCAATTCCAAGAATGGCGCGTGCATAGGCCTCGCCCATGATCGCGAACGTTACCAATTGTGCCGCATCCGCCTCAAGATTTGCACCTACGTCCAAAACGACGCTGCGACCACGAAGCGTTGGCCAGGCTGCCGTCATGGCTGGCCTGTGAACGCCATCCATCTTGCGCAGGACAAGCATCGAAATGGCCATCAGCGCACCAGTATTACCCGCCGATACCGACGCATGGGCGCGGCCAGCTTTCACGTCCTCAATCGCATTCCACATCGAAGAGCCCTTGCCTCGACGTAGAGCCTGGCTGGGCTTCATATCGCTTGTAATGGCCAAGTCCGTATGAACGATCTCAATTCTTTCTGTTGCTTTCGAAAGCAATGAAGCGAGTTTGGTTTCATCGCCATGAAGACGCACGCGCGCATTGGGGCGAGCGGCAACAAACAACTCAGCACCCGCGACGGTTACGTCCGGGGCGTCGTCGCCCCCCATCGCATCAATTGCCAGAATCAAGCCGTCAGCCATAGGGCTATCACGCTCCGTGAGGTCACTTGGGTTACTTTGCGGTGTTTACGGCGCGCCTCGGGCATTGGCAACGCCGCTCATGTGCTGGAGGGCTCGTCGTCCGCAGGAAGTGCCCAATCGAAATCGCCCGCAAGGACAGTATCATCGTCAAGGGCATCCAAACGATGTCTGTTGTGTAACAAGTACAGCGCCAGAAGCCGTTCTCTTCCCGCCTCACTCAAAGCGTTTCGCTGGATGCAAGCAACTACCGCCCCCGTGGAATCTTCGCCGGAATTATAGACGGCCTCGGTAAGCGCCTTCCCAAGACCGTAATGAACTTCCGCAAGTTTGCGGACTTTGCGGGCAATAGAGGAATCGCCCACTCCGGTTTCCCGATAGGCCGCGTCGAACTGGTCCAACACTGTGGTATTGAGCCGTTCGGCAATTTTCCTCGCACGCGTCGTGTTGATTCGCCGGAGACGGCCGAGCACTAGCGTGGCGTGAACCGTAATCATCGCGGCACGGCCTTCAAAACTGTCTATCGCGGCCCCTTGTTCGTACAAATCTGGTCTCAGCGATGCCGCAGCCAAACTGGAATACAGCGAGTCTGAAGACTTTCGAATCTGTTTGCTGTCACTGTTCCAAAACTTGGGAAACGCCATCAAACCTGCACTCCTCCGCTTGCCAAGACGTGCTACCAACAGCTAGGTCTTTCGTGTCGAATTAACAGGAGTAGTCCTATGTCGCGATGCGCGATACTGGCACTGTCACTTGTGGCTCTGCCTCTTACAGCCTGCCTCACGCCCTCGCGTGACTATCATGGCTATGTGGCTGATGAGGCACAACCCCGGGAAATGAAACCTGGCGAAGACACTCGGTCGAGCGTTCTGGCGCAACTCGGCTCGCCTTCGACGACAAGCATTTTCGACGAGAACACCTGGATCTACATGTCCGAACTCCAGGAACGCGTCGCGTATTTGAACCCGAAGGTCAAATCTCGCAGTATCGTGGCCATCCGATTCGGAGAGGATGACGCGGTAGAGGAAGTGGTAGAATACGACGAGAATGCAGGCCAAATCGTCAATTACGCCTCTCGCGAAACACCCACACGGGGACGCGAACTCGGCTTCTGGGAGCAAATCTTCGGCACAATCGGAGCCGTTCAGCTGCCACGAACTGATGAGGCTACACCGGACAATCCAACTGGTCGCCGGTAGCCAATTCATTGCAGCTGGAATTCGCTCGGTCCAACCGAGATAGATCACCTTTGCCACGATTTAATAGAATCGAACTCGCGCAACGGAAGAATATACGTTAACATATTCGAGTTGTTGGCCGGATAGGCGCAGGAAATGCGGAAGATATTTCAAGCCGTCCGCCAGAATTGGCGTCGATGAATCGAGTGGGTCACCCCTCGTAGGCTTCGCCATTACAGCAGGAGGTTGGTGATGGTTTGGAGACTTCCCTTTTTGCGCAAGACGCTGAATTCACTTCAGCTGTCGAGTCGGAGTACGCCGACACTTCGCTCTAGAAATAACGACGCTCGTCACAAAGGTGAGGCGGCGAAGGACTTGGCACGGAAACGCCTCGATCAGGCAGACGCGTTTTCTGAATCCCGAAAACTGGATATATCTCAGCAGCTCGGCTGATTTCAGCTCGTCTGTTTGTCCTGATTGGATTTTTCTTTTAGCCGCAGCTCATCCAGCAAATCCAGAAGATGCTGAGGGCACGGCTCGTTGAGCACACTGGCGTATGCATCACGCAGTGCTGACCCAAGTTGGCGACCACGCTTCAAGTCCAGTTCGATAACGTCTGGCGAGTGTCTCGCGGCCTTTCCCATGTGTGACTCCCCCCGAAATCCCCTCGCATACCCGACCGCCCAATCCGATCAACCACGCTATTAAATAATTAGCACTGAAAAGGATTAATATGCGCTTACAATTCATCCTGTCCGAGAAAAATACATAAATATGTATCTCGAATATTCTACGGGACCGGAAGCCGTGCGAGCTTGGATTATGACTAGCTAACCTGCCGCCACGGAGCGGGTGGACATTCAATGCACGCATGTTGACTATATGAGAATGATCCATGGTCCCACTTCGCAAACATATATTTCGCAACGCCTCCGTCTTCATTATGCCGACTGGGGGAATGAAGGCGCGCCCCCCCTGATCCTGCTTCACGGCGGGCGAGACCATTGCCGCAGTTGGGACTGGACAGCTCAGGAATTGCGGCAGGACTGGCACGTTATCGCACCCGATCTTCGCGGACATGGTGACAGTGCCTGGTCTGCAGATGGAGAGTATTCTGCGCGCGCTTGCGTTTATGATTTCGCACAGCTGATCCATCAGAAGAAACTCGCGCCAGTGACAATCGTCGCGCACTCTTATGGCGGGAATATCGCACTCCGATATGCGGGCATTTACCCAGAAAATGTTCGCAAACTCGTCGCGATCGAAGGTCTCGGACCTTCACCCAAAATGCTGGAAGAACGCTTCGGACGACCAATCGACGAACGCATGCGCGAGTGGATCGAAGCAAAGCGCGGTATCGCTGGCCGAGTGCCAAAACGATACGCCAGCCTAGAAGACGCCTTTACGCGCATGAAAGAAGAAAACAGCTATCTGAATGACGAACAGGCACGCCATCTAACCGTCCACGGAATCAGCCAAAATGAAGATGGCACCTGGTCTTGGAAATTTGACAACTACTTCCGCACATTTCCACCATACGACATGGCGCATGCAGATCTTGAATACCTTTGGGGTCAGATCACCTGCCCTACGCTTCTGCTGTACGGCGAGAAAAGTTGGGCTTCGAATCCTGCGAAAGACGGGCGTCTCCAGAATTTCCGAAACGCTGAAGTCAAACTGTATCAAGATGCAGGACACTGGCTGCACCATGACAAATTTGACCAATTCATCTCGGACCTGAATTCCTTTTTGTAGATTCCTCTCCCTAGGACACAGGTGGCGCCGCAGGCTGACGGCGGTACACTCCCCCTTCTTAAAAAACAGGGGAAACGTCATGACTGATCCATTGCTGAACTTCACAGGTAAAGTTGCCCTTATAACCGGCGGAAGCCGAGGGCTTGGCTATCAGATGGCCATAGCTCTCGCTGAAAGAGGAGCCGACATCATCGTCGCGAGCCGCAAACTTGAAGCGTGCGAGGCGGCGGCGGACGATATCCGCAAATTGGGAAGGCGCGCTCTTGCTGTCGCCGCGCACTGCGGAAAATGGGACGAGATTGATCGTTTGGTTGAAACGGCATATACAGAATTTGGGCGTGTAGACATTCTGATCAACAATGCCGGAATGGGGCCTCGCATGGCTAGCCATGACGTGCCTGAAAACCTGTACGACAGTATACTGAATTTGAATTTGAAAGGCCCCTACCGCCTCGCAAGCGCCCTCGGTGAGCGCATGAAGTCACAAGGGTGCGGCAGTATCCTGAACATTTCGTCTGTTGCAGCACTTCAGCCCCTTGCCCAAGTCGTTCCTTACAGCGCCGCCAAGGCAGGGCTTAACGCCATGACCGTCGGCATGGCCAAAGAGTACGCCCCTGAAGTCCGGGTGAATTGTATTTGCGCCGGCCCTTTCCTGACGGATATAGCCGAAGCGTGGACAGAAGAGGCCCGTCAATCTGCCGATAACGCGCTAGGCAGACCAGGACGACCGGAGGAGATTGTGTCGGCGGCACTCTACCTTCTGAGCGATGCCGCAAGCTTCTCAACAGGCTCAATCATCACGGTCGACGGCGGAGTTTAATCTATCCCCAGCCCAAGTTCAGAGAGCACAATTTCTGTATGCTCACCAATTCTGGGAGCGGGTGAAATTTCTCTTTCTGGCTGACCGCGGAACACGACTGGAGGTTGGGTTTCCCAGTATCCGCCTTCAGTTGGGTGCTCACGTCTCTTGAAAAAGTTTGTGGCAATCAGATGAGGGTCCTTCTGGAGATCCGGAAAGTCATTCACACGAGCAGCCGGAATGTCAGCCTTTCCCAACTCATCCAGCCAATACTCAGTTGGCTGCTTTTCAAAATACTCCTGAACACGCTCCATCATATAGTCTTGGTTGAAGAACCGACCCTTGCGATCAGATATTCTTTCATCCTCCAGCTCGTGCGGCGCCCCCATGACATCAAACAGCTTGATCCACCGAGCATCCACATAAGGTGCGATCACAATCCAGCCATTTGACGTTTTGAGGGGCTGCCGTGATGGATCAACCTGCCGCTGATAAAGGAACGGTCCAACTGGTGGATCGAACTCCGCCTCGTAAAAATGCTCTTCCAGAAGGAAATGCGTGACGCACTCAAACATCGGAACTTCCACATGAACAGCTTCCCCTGTTCGATCACGATGGTGCAAGGCCGCCAGCGTCGCATACATTGCATGCATTCCGGATACCTTGTCAGCAAACGCTGTCGGGATGAACCGGGGGCGTTCATTCCCATCAACTTTGGGCAATAGCATCGTCGCGCCGGACAGGCCCTGGATCAGGTCGTCATAGGCTGGACGACCGGCGTACGGGCCATCAGACCCAAAGCCCAGACAGTGCACATAAACGATGTCAGGCTTGATGGCCTTTACCTCATCGAATGTCAGGCCGAGCCGGGCCACGGCGTCTGGCCGAATATTGTGAATGAATACGTCACTTTCACCGATGAGTCTCCGGATGGCCGCCTTCCCCTCATCTGATTTGAGGTCCCAGACGACAGACCTTTTTCCGCGATTTATGGTAAGGTGGCATGGCCCCATGTTCCGATTGTTGGCGGGCTTACCAACGTTTCGAAAGTCATCCCCCCCCTGCGGCTCCACTTTAACAACGTCTGCGCCAAGGTCTGCCAATGTCTGGGTGCAATATGGCCCGAATATCACGGTCGTCATATCAGCGATCTTGATATCTGACAGAATATTGGTGCCGGGCATTCACACTTCCTCCTACGCGTTCATTTCCACGGATCAGTCGTCCGCTATCGTCGCGGAGAATTAGAGAAGGTGTCGTTGGGACAGACAAGCGATCAAACGAAAAATCACGGGAGATTCAGCTGTTCTTGATCCCGCCATTTGAGGCTTTGAGCCAACGTTCGGTCCATCCTGCGAATACGCGGCATATCGAAAAATTTCTTGCCTTCGAAGACTATTGGTTAAGCTTGTAGTCAGGAGATGCACGGACAATCAAAATTATTATAGCGGGACGCCGCCACGCCCATGGAAGAGTTTCCGAGTCGGATACGTCATACAAATGACCGCTATGCAATCGATTGTATTTTTCTGTTGCAATCGATTGCAGTCGATGCCTATAAGGCAATATGCCGGATTACCGGATGAGATATCGACTGGTGAAAACACCAGCAGTGACAGGGAGGAAGAAGTCATGTCGATCACTCGCAATTCTCTTTTGTTGAGCGCCGGCGCCGTCGCGCTCGTTTATGGCGCGTCTGCGCAAGACGCTATTGAGGCCACCGAATCCGAGGCTCGTCAGGAAGTCGTGGTCGTGACCGGCGTGGTAAAATCTGGTGGTCAAAACCGATTGGACAGCTCTATCTCTGTCAGCAGTCTCGACCAGTCGGAACTCATGAAGACCGCGCCCCGGAGCACATCCGAAATATTCCGCGCCCTGCCCGGCATTCGCGCTGAAAGTTCAGCTGGAGGCGGCAATTCCAATATCGCGGTGCGCGGCATGCCACTGTCCACTGGCGGCGCTAAATATGTCAGCCTGCAGGAAGATGGCCTCCCAATCCTTCTATTTGGCGACTTCGACTTCGGCCCAGCAGACGGGTTCTACAAAGTTGACAGCACGCTCGATCGTGTAGAATCAGTCCGCGGCGGCACGGCCTCCACGCTGACCACGAATGGCCCCGGCGGCATCATCAATTTCATCTCAAAAACCGGTAGTACCGAAGGCGGATCAATCGCACTCAGCACAGGCCTCGATCATGACGACTATCGCGCCGATTTCGAGTATGGCGGCTCATTGTCTGACAGCCTGTATTTCCATGTCGGTGGCCACTGGCAGCAAGGTGGCGACTACCGCGATCTGGGGTTTGACGCAGTAAGTGGCGGCCAAATTCGCGCCAGTTTGACCAAGGAATTTGAAAGTGGCTTCATCAGGGTCAATACAAAATGGCTCGACAAGGCCGACGCCACCTACATGCCGCAGGCGGCAGGTCTGTCAGGCAATGAAGTCACTGACAGCATAGCCGGGCTTTCCGCCACCAATGACAGCCTTCATAGCCCCTTCATCCGCAATGGTCGCGATGTGGACGGCGAAAACACAGTCAACAACTACGATCTGGCTGATGGCATCCGCACCCAGCTCAAGTCATTGGGAGTACAGGCGAATTTTGATATCGGCGCAGGTATCAATCTGGACGCCAAGGCACGCTACCAAGACATCTCAGGATATTTCAATGCCCCCTTCACGCACGCTGTCAGCGACGCGGACACCCTGCTCGCCGGCACCTATGGGGGCGCGACAGCAAGCTTTTTCAACGGCCCCGGCACGGGCAATCCGGTCACGTCGGACACCTTGCTCGCTGCAACTGGCAATTCGCTGATCTCTGAAGTCGCCTATTTCAACACAGATCTCGACGATATGAGCAATTTCGCTAGCGAATTGCGTGCGTCGAAATCTCTGTCGCTGGACGGGTCAACACTTGACCTGACCGCAGGCTATTTCTTCATGAATCAGAAGTTCGTCCAGGATTGGCATTGGAATCGCTTCCTGACGTCAACAGATACCAATGCGTCGCTGATCGACATCGCTGGCTTCACTGACAACGGCATTCTGGGCTACAATCAAGCTTTCGGATGGACGGGCACCAACCGAAATTATGATCTCGAATACCAAGCGCGCGCGCCATTTGTTGCCGCAAACTGGGCACTGGACAATGGCCTGACGCTCGACGGATCCATCCGACTGGACACATTGGAGCAGACCGGCACCCGCACCGAAGGTGCACCCGGCGCATTTGATGTCGATGGTGACGGGGTCATTGATGCGCCGGAGACATCGGTCTCGCTCAATACCGGGCTCGGAGGCGTAGCGAACTTCGAAGTAGACCATACGTCTTTCACGCTTGGCGCAAACTACCTGATCTCGGAATCATTGTCGGTGTTCGGACGCTATAGCGAGGGAGCGGCCTTTAATGGCGAGCGTCAACTGTTTAATTCGCTCAACGCCGGCGGAGGGCTCGTCCCAGGTGGAGAAGAAACCTTTGTGGATGAAACCCAACAGTTCGAGGCAGGTCTGAAATGGCAGGAATCCGGCGACGCCGTTCCAGGCCAGCTCGATCTCTACGTCACCTATTTCAATGCTGAAACGAAGGAAGACAACTACGAGATCACAACGATGACCGCGCTGGGCAACACATATGTTTCCCAAGGCATCGAGACAGAACTCAACTATGCCTATGAAGGGTTCGACCTTAGCGGATCTGTCACGTTCACAGATGCAGAAATCGACGCGAGCGACACGGCACCGACAAATGTGGGCAACACGCCGCGCCGTCAAGCGGATTGGATATGGTCGTTGACGCCATCCTATACAATTGATGGCCTCGGCCGTATTGGCGTGAACTTCACCGGCACGACTGACACTTACGTCGATGACGATAACGTCTACGTCATGCCAGGTGCCACGGTGACAAATCTCTTCGCTGATTGGGACATCACCGACCAGGCAACGCTTTCCATTGGCGTCAACAATGTCTTTGACGAAGTGCTGTTCACTGAAGCAGAAAATGGACGCGTTTTCGACACGGACGGCAACGGAACACCCGACGTAATTGTAGCTCGCTCCATCAACGGAACTTCTGCGACCGCAACTTTGCGCTACAGATTCTGATCCACCCAGATCAGGAAGCTGCGTATCCCCCTGCGCAGCAAGGCCCGCCTACTCCCGCAGGCGGGCCTTTTATTTGCGCCACATGTCAGTACTGTATTGGCCTAACACTCAGCTGTTGAATCACACGCCAATTGAATTTGCATAAGTAATTTCTTGATTTATTCTGCGTATTCAAGTCAGTAACTGGCGTCGAATAGCTGCGCCAGGAACGCAACCATGGTCAGATGCGGCCAGCCAAACAAGACACAGCCAGTAGAAGGGAAGATAAGCCAAATGAATGATCACGTGGCAAAATCATCCAGAAAAATGACAATGGCTGAGTTGGCCAAGCTAGCCGATGTAGATGTTTCCACTGTCTCTCGCGCACTGAATGACAGCCCCTTGGTCAAGGAAGAGACCAAGAAGCAGATCATGAAGATTGCTGCAGAGACCGGCTATGCAGTTAACGCATCCGCTCGAAATCTGCGCCGACAATCGTCTGAAGCCTTGGGAATCGTGATTCCCCTTCGGCCGGAGTCCGGTCAGACGATCTCGGACCCGTTCTACCTGGAAATGGTCGGTGCGGTCAGCAAGGCCGCATCCGCCAACGGATATGATCTGATTGTCAGCATTCCGCGAGAAGACGAAACGATTGCTGAACGCCGTCTCCTACAAACTGGAAAAGCCGACGGTCTGATCGTGATCGGCCAGGCTGGCATGTCCAAGCGACTTGAACACATAGGCCCGCTTGCTTCGAAAATAGTCGTTTGGGGCGGACAGACCGGGCACACAAACTACACCCTCGTCGGGAGTGACAATGTGGATGGCGGTCGGCTTGCAGCTGATCACCTGATCTCGATTGGTCGATCACAGATACTTTTTCTTGGGCCCATCAATCTGCCAGAGGTAAAGTTGAGACACCAAGGATTCCTGGAAGCCCACGCGAAACATGGAAAGCACTGGGACACCAACTTATTGCTGGAGATTGAGTTTGGCGGCCGCAATGCCTTTGAAGCCGTGATCGCAATGCTGGATTCCGGCACCAAATTTGACGCCATCTTCGCCGCCTCAGACGTGCTCGCGATGGCTGCCCTGATGGCACTGACATCCCGCGGCATCCGCGTTCCTGAAGACGTCGCTGTGACGGGTTATGATAATATCAGCCAGGCCAGCACAACGACTCCTCCACTGACAACGATTGATCAGAATATTGAACAAGGTGGACGCATGATGGTGGAGAAACTGCTTGCGCAACTCTCAGGAGAATCCGTCAAATCGGAATTGACACCTACCCGCCTGATTGTTCGGGAATCCACTTCGGGCGAGGCACAGCCTACTCAGTAGAAAGATCTAATTCTGGCAGCTCTATTTGGCGGACCGGCGGGAAGCTCAATTGTGCATCTTCGCCTGCACGCTCCGTAAACGGCCCAACAATCGTCGCACTTCCATTCGTCAAATCATGGGAGAGCATGCTCGCACCAAACATGCAGTCCAGCCCGCCCAATACACTCCCGGATTTCGAGCAAGGTCGCCAAGAGCCATCCAGCGCACTTGAAAGATAAAGACGCTGCTGCATCTCAACTTCGCTATCCGGCTGCCCCTCATACATTCGATTGCATGCGGAGATCAAAAGCAACCAATTGTCCGTTTCGGCATCATAGTACAGCTTTGGCACCTCGGACTGACTGTACTCATGGGCATCCGGAAGAAGGATGGGGGGCATAAGGTCAGCGCTCACCTTTCCGCCCTCATCCCGATATATGACCGCACGCGCAATTGCAGGCACCGCGGGCCCGACCTTTGCTGACCAGAATGCGTTCAATTGTCCATCTTTGTCTCGCACCAAGAATGGATCTCGCCAGGCCATGATTGGCCCGCCCTCTTCCCCTGCGCTATCTCCAAGCCGATCACGTGGCCCGAGATAGAAACCCAACGCCGTGATCTTATCATAGTCGCGCATGGGGCAACTAATTGTCTGCACGCTTCCACTTTCGACTGTGCCATCAGACTGGCACTTGCCTATGCATATCGTTTGGAGAAAAGCACGGTCGTCAGCGACATCTCGGATGCCGGTATATCCGAACAGCACGTTACCGTCAGTGTTCTGGAGAACGGACCCGCTCCATACGTTATGGGCGTCTGCACCATCTGGTGCACTTCCCGGCTCGATTGCGACCCCACAATCAGTCCACGTAGCCCCCGCATCCAATGAACTGAAATGGCGCACATGAAAGCTGTGATCGTTGCGCCGCGACGGTTGAATATTGCCTCCATCGAGGCTCCGCCTACTCAACGCAAGGCAATACAAATGCAACGCACCATCCTCGGTTTTCTCTGTCCAGGAATCCCATAGCCACAGATCGGGATGACGAATTCCGCCGACGAACGGCGTTTCGCTTGGCGCTGGTATGGGAGCGGTACGACGAACCATAAAATTTCCTAAGTGTACTCGTGTTGATCAGCCGCTTCGAGAGCAGATGCAGCTGGATTTGCGACCCAATTAATCAGCCCCATGACAAACAAGAGGCCTGCAAAGGCCGTGGCCAGAATAAATCCAATTCTCATATCGCCATTGCCGAACTGATCGCTCACAACTGCCATTAGCAACGGCGCAAAAGCTGCGGATGCTGCCGTGAAGAACAAGATCAGGCCCGCAACAGCGCCATGATCACTTTTTGGGAAGCAACTGATGCCTTTTGAATTCAACGTTGGATAAATCATCGACATGAAAAGTCCCGACAACGGAAGAAGGAAAACCGCTGCCGTTTTTCCGAGAAGCGCACTCGCAAGAAAGCAGCCGAAGATAATTGCCGTGAAAGCCAGCATTACCAATTTCCAGTCAACGAACCGCAACACAATTGCTCCCATGAACCGACCGATCGCGCGGAGTACGAAGAAGATCATCACCGAATAGGCCGCAAATCCCATCGCCCACTCTGTTCCCGTGAACCCTTCAAGAAAGGTCGGTAGCCATACAAATATCGCCACCTCGCAAGCGACGTAGAGCGCTATCGCAAGTGAAAATCCGAGCGCGTGCACATTCCCCAAAAGCGATAGTGTATGCCCAATCGAGGCTGGCGTTTCTTTTTCGCCAGACATGGGCGGATATTCTGTCACCAGTGCCGCAACAACCATTAAACCACATAGGCATGCCGCAATCATGTAGAGCCACGTCCAGGACAGTCCCTGCGATGTGAGCCACACGACAAGTAGCGGACCGATGATTGCGCCTACACCGAAAAACCCTTCAACAGCATTCATTCGTGCCGTGTGATCTTGCGTCGAACCGGCCAGATCGCCAATCAACGCCAATGCTGATGTTTTGAATACACCGATCGCCAGTCCCGAGATGAAGAGCAATGCGAAGTACAACTGAAAACTCTGACCAGACATAAAGAGCGCACTGGCAACACCATACAGGGCCAGTCCGCCAATAATTGTGGACTTCCTCCCGAACCGATCCGCAAGAAAGCCAAGGCCGATACCGCTCGCGGCAATAGCGACCATCGTTGCCCAATGGAAAGCACTCGCCTCGGTGTTGGTGAGGTTCATATCCACGCGCGCGATCTTGATAATTTCGCCAACTGCGTCCGTGGTCATCGCAAACATGAAGAACATCGCATAGGTAAGCGCCGACACCAGATGGCTACCGGTCCGTCGCGACTGCTGCGATTCCTGTACACTTTTATGCATCTTGTCGTTTCCTCTCCATCTGTGGTATTAAATAATACAATCGATTGCAATACATAAATCCGGTCTTTCTTGTTGTACCGGCGGAGGCGATATCATGGGAGGCAAATTCTATCGCGGCGGTATCGACGCCGGTGGCACCACATTCAAATGTGGCGTCGCTGACGAAGAAGGTGTGTTGGTTCAGCAATGCCGAGTCCGCGTCACCTCTCCAACAGAGACAATTTCGCAATGCCTTGAGTTCTTTCGCCCGCTCTACGAATCTGAGCGCTTGAGGTCCTTTGGCATAGCCAGCTTCGGCCCAATCGACGTTGACCTCAGTTCGCCTGATTATGGCACCATCTTGTCTACGCCCAAGCCTGCATGGTCACATACAAACCTGCGAGCCGCCTTTGAAAAAACCATCGGCCTCCCCGTAGCAGTAGATGTTGACGTAAACGGCGCGCTGCTCGCTGAGCGCACACTGGGCGCAGCGAAAGGAACGAAATCTGCCGTGTACGTCACGGTTGGCACTGGCATTGGAGCAAGCATCTTTGCGAACGGATCCTTTCTGGGACGCCCAGTGCACCCAGAGTTCGGGCATATACCTCTTCGGCGAAATGAGCAGGACAAGTCGTTTGATTGCCTTTGCCCCTTCCATTCCGACTGTCTGGAGGGAATGATTTCAGCGAAGGCGGTTGGCGCACGCGTTGGCGAACCTTCTCTTCTGACAGAAGATGACCCTGTTTGGGAGATCGCCGCAGACTATCTGGCTCAAGCGTGTCGGAGCCTGTATTTGACCGCTCGGCCAGAGCGGATCATACTTGGCGGCGGCCTGCTGCTTGCGCCTCACCTGATTGGCCGAATACGTCATGCATTTTATGATCAAATGGGCGGGTATCTCAGCATGGGCTGGAACGCAACTGTGGATCTAATCACCACGCCTGATCTAGGCGATAATGCCGGGTTGATGGGTGCCATCCTTTTGGGACAGGTTGATCGCTCGCAGCATTTTGCTCTGCTCGCATAGTGCGCCCTACGCGCAAGGCTTAAGAACAACCCACACGAGTTCTTCAAAAGCGCTGCCGTCTCATGGTGCGAAACCCCGTGCCTTGCTCAAATAGTCACATCTTTTCTCGCAACCTTTCCGAGTGAAATGTGTTGCAGTGGTCAAAGCTTGAACTTTGCTTCGACCATATAATGAGGAATACCGTGTCCAGATTAGTCGTGTACTCCAATAGACTTCCATTGGGACAAACCGCATCTGGCGGCCTGGTTGTCGCACTGCAGAAGACCATGGAGAGCCAAGGTGGCGTATGGATTGGCACCAAGCTCGATGAGTCCATCTCCGATCATTTCTTGAAAGAGTATGATGGCGGAAAGTTTGATCGCCACGCACTTCATCTGCAGCCGAGCGAGTACAATGACTACTATCTGGGATACGCGAACTCGGTCCTGTGGCCATTGTTTCATGGACGCACAGACCTACTGGACGTTGCTCACGGCCAACTAGCGGCTTACGCCAGTGTGAACCAAAAATTGGCTGAAGCAACGAGACACTTGATTACAGACGACGATACGATCTGGATTCACGATTATCACTTCATCCCACTGGCATCAGAATTAAGAAAATTGGGCGTCCAAAACCCGATCGGGTTCTTTCTGCACACGCCTTTCCCGACTACAAGCGATGTGCACGCCCTCACTCACAAACGCAACCTGTTGGACTGGTTGTCTGCTTATGACCTTGTAGGTCTACAAACCCAGCGCGATGTGTCAGCAATGATTGAAGTCTGTAGAACAGTATTCGGCGGACAGATGCTTTCAGACGGTCGCATAAGATGCCAAGGTCGGGATATCTGGCCGGCCAGTTTCCCCATAGGTATTGAGGCCGAGAATTTTCGGCGAACAGCAGAAGCCCAGAAACCCCTGGCGCCCCAAATCGCATCAGGGCAAAGACTGCTTATCGGCGTCGATAGACTGGATTATTCAAAAGGCCTGCCTCACAAGTTTCGCGGTTTCCAACGCTACCTTGAGGATAGAGCATCAAGCGATTCACCGCTAACCTTGCTTCAAATTGCGTCACCAACGCGAGAAGATGTTGAGGCGTACCAGGAGGTTCGCCGAGAACTGGAACAAATTACCGGCCAGGTAAACGGCAGGTTTGCTGAGCTGGGTTACATTCCAATTCAATACATTCATCGATCAGTGCCCAGGGACTATCTAGCCGGCCTTTATCGCCGAGCCGATATTGCATTGGTGACCCCCCTCATCGACGGGATGAATCTTGTGGCGAAAGAGTACATTGCTGCTCAGGATCCAGCAGATCCTGGCGTTCTGATCCTCTCAGAAGCCGCTGGGGCTGCTGAGCAGCTGAAAGTTGGCGCGCTGATGGTGAACCCCTTCGACCCCGGGTCTGTCTCAGAAGCGATTCAAAGTGCTGCAAGCATGAGCCGTGAAGAACGAATTGAGCGCCATCAGTCGCAATGGAACGAAATCGCACGACACGATGTGCATTGGTGGACTGGAACATTCCTCAACAGTCTGAAGAGAAACGCTGCGCAGAGAATTGAACACGATTCAATCCTCCGGTTGGCGTGACCTTCAAGTTAGTCGGGCTCTTCGTCGACACGTTCAATCTGAGTGGGTACCGGGCCGAGGGCAATCGGATCTCCATCTCCCTTAAAGTGACTTACTGCGTCCTCCTTCTCGGGTTCGGCTGGCCCCTCACCGGGCAACATTTGCTCGCGCCGACGCTTGGCTGCGTGATCTATTTGACTGGCCTCGCTAGGTGTTGTTCGCGGATGGGCTGCGGTTTCCAGAGTCTTCCGGGTCATCATGTTCACCTCTTTAAAACTCATCAACTCTCCGAACCGCTCAAGGTTTCATCGGATCAGACGCAGCCTCTAGTCGGAAGAAAAATTTCCTCTTGTTCGGTTCGCGAATGCGACAAGCGACAACATGACTGGCACTTCAACAAGCACTCCAACCACAGTCGCCAACGCAGCGCCGGAGTTCAAACCGAACAGACTGATCGCTACCGCCACCGCAAGTTCAAAGAAATTTGAAGTCCCGATCAGAGCACAAGGAGCGGCAATATTGTGTGGCACCTTCCAGGCCCAGGCAGCTCCGTAGGCAAGCGCAAAAATTGCATATGATTGGATCAGGATTGGTACAGAAATCAGAACAATGATCAGTGGATCAGACAGAATCACGCGGCCCTGGAACCCAAAAAGCAAAATGACTGTGCCGAGCAACCCAATAATGGAAAGCGGCTTCATATGTGACAGAAAGCGATGCAGGTGCGGTTCTCCCCCGCGACCCAATAGAAACGAACGCAACGCCACACCAGCTGCGAGCGGCAGCAGGACGTACAGTCCTACAGATAGTATCAGCGTCTCCCACGGAACACTCAATTCAGTCACACCAAGAAGAACGGCAACAATTGGCGCAAAAGCGAATACCATAATGGCGTCATTCACGCTGACTTGAACCAATGTGTAGTTTGGATCTCCACGCGTAAGCTGGGACCACACGAATACCATTGCTGTACACGGAGCCGCACCCAACAGTATCAATCCGGCAATGTATTGGTTGGCGTTTTCCGCAGGGATAAGATCTGCAAACACGTATCGGAAGAACAAAACGCCCAGCGCGGCCATGCTGAAGGGCTTTACGAACCAATTTACGATCAAGGTTATCATCAAGCCCTTCGGCTTCTTGCCAACGTCCTTCAATGTGGAGAAATCGACACCCATCATCATTGGTAGAACCATCGCCCAGATCAGCACGGCTACTGGAAAATTGACGTTTGCATACTCGAACGACGCCAAGTCCCGAAATATACCGGGAAGCATCTGCCCCAATCCTATGCCCAGGGCGATCGCAGCAGCGACCCACAGCGACAGGTACCGTTCAAATTTTCCCATCGAGGTCTCCTACCAATCGGCACTCTTGCCAGATCCAGCGGGACACCAAGACAAATGCGCTCCGCCAGCTTCGGATCGCACATAGTACGGCAAGATCATTATTTCAACGTTTATTGAAATATCAAATCAGCATTTGACGACGCTGATATTGGATAGTGACCCGCAGACTTCGGGCCGTCCTCGACAACAATTCTCGACAAGAACCGACAATAGTTCACTGACGTTTTCGAACTCTGCGCGATAGATCATATGTCGACCATCACGCGCGACGCTTACGAGACCGGAGCTGACCAGGATATTCATGTGCCCCGACAATTTGTTAGGCGCGACATCCAACTCTCTCGCGATAGCGCCCGCTTGGAGCCCCTCCGGTCCCGCCTCCATCAAAGCACGAAATGCCAATAGTCGCGTTTCCTGTCCGAGCGCAGACAATTGCTTAAGCGTGGGGGCGAGATCTGTCATGCGAACAAATGTAGTCGCTGCCGGGTAAATGTATAGCTCTGGAAAGAACGGCGAAGACGATGCTGCAGCCGCCACATCCTCTCACCTCAACGATCTCCGACAGTTGCCATTCCTTCGTCCCTGATACGAGACAAACCGCCAAACACCTCCCCGCGATGGCAAATCCTAATTGCGAGTAATTTTCATTTGCAAAAAAAGCGCAGCGGAGGTATTCGGGCCGCCTAGTTGCGACTGAGTTGCATTTTCTACTTCTATGGAGGGGTCCATGAACCACACTATTCGCAAGAACACCCTA
Source organism: Hyphomonas atlantica corrig. (assembly GCF_000682715.1). Taxonomy (GTDB): domain Bacteria; phylum Pseudomonadota; class Alphaproteobacteria; order Caulobacterales; family Hyphomonadaceae; genus Hyphomonas; species Hyphomonas atlantica. Next base: position 50,690 of record NZ_AWFH01000023.1, read on the forward strand.
CTAGGCGCCACCGCTATCGTCACAGCCATCGCGTTCAGCACGCCTGCATTGGCGCAGGATGCATCAGGTTCCGATGACGCCGAATTCCTTGGAACGCTAACTCTTGGGGAGAGTAAGCGCGAAGTCCAAGCTGATACGGCGACGCCCGTTACGGTAATCGATCAAGAGGAAATAGATGACAGGCAAGCGAGTACGGTGGCGGAGTTGATCGATTCTGTTCCCGGCGTATCTCTCGTGAACGGATCCACGCCAGTTGGCTCAGGCATCAACATCAGGGGTTTCGGCGCGAACGGCACATACGGCACCGACCAGAAAGTTGCCATTCAAATTGACGGTGCGAGTGTCGGGTCGGAAGAACTATATCGTGTTGGCACTCAATTGTTTACCGATCCATACCTCTACAAGAGCGTTGAAGTCATTCGGGGAACGGTCGGCAGCTTTGAATATGGATCCGGCATCATTGGCGGCGTTGTACGCCTTGAAACCATTGATGCGTCAGATCTGACAGGTGGTGAACCAGGCTTCGCGCTTCGCCAGACACTCGGCGGCGCAACGAACATGGATGGCTTCAACTCTTCAACAACACTCGCAATTCAGCCAACCGAAAATTTCGAAGTACTGGCAAACTATTCCTGGCGTGAACAACACAACCAAGAAGATGGTCACGACCGCGTCATCGAGAATAGTGAATTTGAGCTGCCGTCCTACCTCGTGAAAGCGCGCTACTCCGCCGGAGACCACAGTGTCACAGCCAGCTACACAAACACAGAGACGACCGAACGCGACAAGCCGTACGACTCTTTTGGAACCACCGGTGGATCATTCGGTAACGTCGATCGAGACACGACGTCAGAAACCATCGCACTGAAATACAACTACAACCCTCTCACGAACGACCTGATCAATCTCGACGTAATCTACTCATACGCAAATCAAGAAATCGATCAGACCTGCATCGTTGGCAGCGGGCCATTCGGGTGTTTCGCGACAGTTGATTCAGACCACCAGTATGAAACCTCAAAGTTAACGGTGAAGAACTCTGCCTTCATTGAGGCGGGGGTCCTTACGCACGACATTCGCGCTGGCCTCGAGTACATTTTGAAAGAACGTCTGGATGCCAGCTCTGCTCCAGGAGGCGAAGACAACAGATACGCATTCTTTGTTGTGGACAATATCGAGTTCGGCGGGGGTTGGAGCTTTACTCCGGCACTTCGCTTCGAGACTTCAGAAGTGGAAGGCGTTCTCGATGACGGCAGCAATGCGAGCTATGATAATGATGCGCTCATGGGTGGCGCTTCGCTCCGCTATGAGTTCGACAATGGCATCGCTCTGTTCGGCAGCTATGCGTACACAGAAAGCCTTCCAATCCTCGACGATCTTGAGAACGAAACCTATATGACCCAGCCTGAAATAGGAGAAACGGTCGAAATCGGTGGCTCATATGATCGTATCGGCGTGTTTGGCCGCGATGACTCGCTATCTATCAAAGCCAATTTTTACCGGACCGATCTTGAAGACAATACATCCTATTCCGGCGTCGATTCCGTTGAACTGTCCGGCCTGGAATTGGAAGGGTCATACGCTCGACGCGACGGCACTTACGTCGATGTCAACGCCAACATCATTGATGGTGAGCAAACCAACACGACCGGCACAAAGTCTGACTGGCGAAACCTCACTGCTGACAGCATGCGCGTGACACTTGGCAAGAGATTCTCGCCGCTCGCTGACCTGTCCACGGAGTTTGTTGCAGCCGCGGACGATGAGATTAATGATCGCCCCGGCTATGTCACGGTCAATCTGCGCGCCACAATCACGCCACAGGAAGGCGTTCTGGAAGGCACCTCATTCCGCTTCGGAATCGAGAATGCACTGGACATGAACTACATGCCAGCGCTCGCCACCCGGACCGCTGCGGGACGCAATATCAAATTCACGGTGTCAAAATCCTTCTAGAAGGAGCTCCGACCTTCTAGTCCGTGGAAAGGCAAGCACCGAGCGCACTGTTGCTCGGTGCTTGCAGCCATCGGCAGACGACATCGACCATCGAATTATGATATTTTCGAACCGTGAACGGACATACTTATGCTCACCATGTTTCAATCCCTTTATCAGGTCGGCGGCCCCGTCCTCGTACTAATCATCGCAATATCGACGTTTACTCTGGCGTTAATAGTTTACAAGTATTGGCAGTTTCGCTCTGACAAAATCGGACAGTTGAAAGCTATCAAGTCCGCTCTGTCCTCGTTGAATCGTGGTGATGTCAGAGAGGTCTACACGCTTTTATCCGGGTCAAGCCATTGGCTCGCTCAACTCCTGATCGACGCGATCCCGCTAAGGGATCGCGAGGGCCTGATTCCTCGCTTGGAAACGGAAGCCGAGCAGTCTCTGCAGCCGTATGAAAGTGGCTTTCGAATTCTGGACACAATCGCTCAACTTGCACCTCTGCTTGGACTGTTGGGAACGGTTCTGGGCATGATTGAGGCATTTCAGGCGCTTCAAACCGCCGGCTCTCAAGTTGATCCGGCCGCCCTTGCTGGCGGCATTTGGGTCGCACTGCTCACAACGGCCGCTGGTCTTTCCGTCGCCATGCCGACATCGATCGCGCTCTCATGGTTCGAAGCTCAAATTGATCGTGAACGCGCAATGGCAGAGCATGCTTTTACCGTCTTAGTCACTCCTACATCGGAAGAGCCCACCAGCACCAAACTGGAGTAACTGAACCATGGCATTAAAACGGGTTCGCCGACGCCGTCGCGCTTCAATCACCTCTCTTATAGATGTGATATTCTTGTTGTTGTTGTTCTTCATGCTGGCATCCACTTTCTCGGAATTCTCCGAAGTTGAAATTTCCTCAGCGAAATCCCATGGCGGTGTCGATAGCGATCCTCATGTGATCAAACTACTGGTTACTAGTAATGGCGTCGACCTGTACGGAAAAACTATTCATGTCGAAAATCTATCCACTGAGCTTCAAGATCTTATCAGACCAGAGAGCAGTTCCATTGTAGCGGTAGGCGTTACCGAACAAGCGACTACGCAGAACCTGATTGATGCTTTGTCCCTCATTCGAACATTCGAAAACTTTGAGATCGTCGTCGAGGAGCCCTCATGAAGCGTCTTCGTCAAAAGCCTCAGCGCGATCCTGTGATCTCGTTGATCAACATTGTATTCCTTATTCTGATTTTTTTCATGGTGGCTGGTTCTCTGTCGTCACCGCCAGATCCGTCTATAAAGTTTGTTCAGACGCAAAACCTTGAATGTTGCGTCCCGCCGAATGCTATTTCAGTAGATGAGTTTGGACATTTCACCCAGTCTGGCGGTGTGATCACGATTGATAAACTTGTTGCGGAACACCGCGACCAAAGTGAGCCTCTAAGATTGCTGCCGGATAGAGAGTTACCCGCAAAGCGGCTGCTTCAACGGATCAAACAGCTTCGCGTGAGAGGCCTGACCGATATCATCATCGTTACCGAGGATACGAGTAAGTGATTCAGAAGAATATTCTGCGTTTTTCCGCTGCGCTTTCAGCTGCGACCGCAACACATTTGACTGTGTTGGCTTATACGATGTCCCAGCCCTTGTCCGGGCCGGCATTGATTGCTGGCAACTCTTTCAGCGTGGAACTGGGCTCCATCGCCGAAACGACCCCAAGTTCGGATCCAAAGCCTACAAAGCAGGCTCCGGCGGAACCAGAACCACAGCCTGCACCCATCAAACCGGATTCTACTCCCGCGCCAAACCCAAACAAAGAAACCGCCCCCCTGCTCCCGGATACGACACTTCTTCCGGAGCCACCTCCAACAATAGAGCAAGAGCCTGTCGTCGAAACTAAGGCCGCACCCGAACAAGAGGATGACAGCAGCAATCTGGTTTCAGACCCCGCGCATCTGGATTCATCAAAGGACCTCGATCAGGCTGTATCGGCGGACACCGGCTCGGAAAAATCCAGTGATGCTGAAAACGCCACGACGGAAACCGAGACCACCCCCGCGGGCGAAGCGCCAAGTGACACTCTGAACGATGCGAATTCAGGTGCGCCTGGCAACGCTGCAGAGTCAAATTACAAGGGCCTGGTGATGCAGCATCTATCACGTCAAAGGCGCCCTCGCGCCTCTAGTCCGGGATCGGCATTCGTCGAGTTTCGTATCAGCCCACGTGGCGCGGTGAAAAGCATCAGGATTTCAAGAAGTTCTGGCTCGTCACGCTTTGATAGAGAGGCAATCATTGTCGTGAAAAAGGCGGCTCCTTATCCGAAGCCACCCTTTGGTGTGAACACCATGTTCACTGTTGAAATTGCAGGCACCTAAACATCTTCCACCTAATCCGATAACGGTCGTTCTTGACTATCGACGTTCAGAAACAGTCAGATAGCACTATCCCGTCTTACCAAAAGTGATGGCGATGGCGCCCAGCTCTTCTCCAGCTTCGAGCTTCTCTGCTATAGCTTGATCGGATAGCGTAAAGCTCAAGCGCTCGTGCTGATGTCCCCCATGCTCGCGCGCAGCTTCCAGGTGCAATGTGTACTCACCTTCCGGCACCGGTTCACCATCGTCATTCAGACCATCCCACTTCATGGTATATTCACCGGGACGACGTGTCGGTCCTGACACTGCATCAACAAGACTTCCCGCTTTGCGGCCAAAGCGCCTGTGCCAGTAATAATTCTCTTCCATCCAGCGCGCCTCTTCACCGGCCAGCATGAGGATTCTAACCAAATTGCGTTCGGCATCCGCAATCCAAACCGCAACATATGGGCGCTCGTAGTCGGCAACGTTGTGTTCGGGTATCTCAAAACTCACCGCGAACTCTGTGCCGTCCGGCCATACGGCCCCGACTTCGTCACTTCTAGCATTCTGCAATAGCAAGCCGGACCAGCCAGATGTCGCGTGGTGTCGCCCGTCTGAGGATATGATCTCTGCTTCCACGCCAGGCTTGGACTCTATAAATTCAAGACCACCCTTCAGTTCCATGACCATCAACGCAGTCGCGATTGCGTCGGCTTCGATCGCCGAAGCAGCGTAAACGCTTGCCGACTTGATGTGAGATACTGGCCAACCGTCAGCTGGCGAAATGATGTGTCCAAATTCTTGACCATTGATTTCAAGACTTCGCGGACTTTGCGCACTTGTCGCCACCGCGCCACCAGTGAGTTTTAACATCGTTCCATGCGCACTAGCACCGTCCGCCAGCTCGGACTCAGACGTTACAGCGACTTTCCATTGCCCTCCATCGTCAGAACCCTTGCCCCAAACGCGTATGTCGCCTCCAATATTGAGAAGTAGGCCTTCTGCGCTTGGCGCAGCCGCTCGACCAACTTCAACAGCTGAATCCAATATGTATCCCTTGGCCAATGCATCCATGTTGAATTGAACAATGTCGGGACGCTGGATAGTCGCTCGACCCTCGTCAATCTCTACATCCGCTCGCCGTATTTCGCCCGCTTTAATTCGCAGTTCGGGTCGCTGCGGAAGCGTCTGACTTTTAGCAGCAACTGACCATTCATTGACCAATTCGCCGACACGACAACTCAGAGCCTGATCTGTCTCCACCCGATAAGCTTCACAGCTATTCCAAACTTCCAAGAGGTCCGTCGAAACACGTTGTTCATGTGTCGCGTTCAGTCGCCGTAGTTCGGATTCCTGGTACAAGCTGAACACGGAATTAAGTCGTTCGATTTCTTCAAGTATCGCTGTCTCGACTCGAGTTGCCTCACTTTGCGTCGGCGCCACTACCACCAGATCAAAAGACGTTCCCAGCACGTAGTCGTGATGACTCTTGAACGTATCAGCATGAGCAAATTCACGATTGGCGACGGTCAGTCCGCACACGACCGCCAATCCGATGAGCGTATATCTGAGCATCAGGTCTCCAATTGCCAAGCTTCAGTCACATCACGTCGAAACCCAAGAGGCGGATGCGATGGAGCATAATTCTTACTTGCAACTAAATCTCATTTGCATATTGTGCAAGCCAAATACTGATACATTTTCAACCTAGGGGCCTTTCATGAACGGACTGAAAACCTGCGCGTCCGCGCTCACTGCCATTATTGCCTTCAGCGGGGCCGCACATGCCCACACATCATACGTCGTGCCGAACGTCTTTGTGACAAGCGAAGGCCAATACGTGACGGCTCAATCCGCTTTCACCGAAGACCCATTCGTTCCCGAAATCGCTGTGGCGTCGGACGATTTCCACGTCGTCTTGCCCGATGGCGTAAGAGACGATTTCGACGTTATCACGCCTCTGCACCAAGTAGTGATTCTTGAAGAGTCTCTTCGCGATGAAGGCACATACCGACTCACAACTGGTGTACGTTATGGTCGGAAAAGCCAAAAAGCGCTTGTTGATGGAAAATGGGTCCCGGTATTCGGACCCGATGCACAAGTCCCTGAGAATGCCACTGAAGTCATCAGTAGCCAGACTGTAACCGTCGCAGATGCATATGTCACAAAGGGGGCCTCAACGTGGGAACCTGTCAACTTGGCGCTTGGCCGCCTGGTTCTGAAACCGTTGTCTCACCCCAACGAAATCTATTTGGAAGATGGTGCTGAATTCGAAATCTTGTTCGACGGCAAACCATTGGCGAACCAGTCTGTCGAAGTCAAACGCGAAGGCGGGGCATATGAGGATGCCAAGTTTGAGCAACACATTGAAACCGACGAAAACGGAATTCTGTCGCTCTCTTTCGATCGAGCGGGAAAATACCTGATCATGACTCGCCATGCCTCGCCTGCTCCGGAAGGCGCTGAAGTCGACGAGCATAGTCACACCACTTCTCTAACATTCGAAGTCGCAAAATAACATTCTGATCTAATACGGATACACAATATGAAATACGCCATGCCCGCCCTAGCCATCCTAGCTTTGGGTCCGCTCACCGCTTGCACAACTCAAGAAGCCATCACGACTACTGAATCGGAAATTGCCACCACAACATCTGAAACCGCAGAGCAGACAGACCGGCCGATAAGCAGCGCACGCGGCCATAGCAAGGCGGCCTTCTTCGATAAATATGACATCAACGGAGATGGCAAGGTTTCAGAAGTCGAGTTCATGGGCGAACGCGAGGATGGCTATCGTCGCAGGGACGCAAATGGCGACGGGCAGGTCCATGCAGAAGAATATGTATCCGAGTATGAAGTCCGTCTTTTGAAGCAAATGGAAGACCAACGCACGCGCCAGATCGACCAAGCCGACTTCAGGTTTACCGTATTGGACAAGAATGAAGACGGAAATCTGTCACTGGATGAATTCCACGCATCCGGCTCTCGTATGTTCTCCGCTCTGGACACGAATGAAGACGGGATCGTTGATGAACTAGACGACGCAGAGAATTACTGAATCAGAACCAATCGTCTCTTATTGAACGAAACAAGCTGCGGCTCCTCCGAGGGGCCGCAGCTTTTCCTTTTCCTCGTACCACGTGGATGCTGCCCAACTACCCCACCGACAACAGCTCGCGTTCGCTTTGTTCCCGCACGCGCGCCTCATCGGCGGGCAATGCACGGAATGCAATTATGCCAAACAACAAGCCTCCGACTGGTAAGGCCAGGCACCATATCATCGCCAACCGAAGTGCCTCAGCGGGCGATGCTCCGCCTGCAGTGTAAACATCACTGACCTGACCTATGAGGTAAGGGCCAATCGCGGTTCCGATCAGCGTCGTAACCATGGTAAAGAACGCGTAGGACGTCGCCCTGCCGCGTGGAACATTCAGATCGTTGATCGTGGCCATCGCTGGCCCAGTTGCCATCGCCGTAAAGAAGAACAAGACAGCAAGACAGGCATAGGCTGAAATCAGCGTCGTCGAGAAGAGAAAGGCCGAGGACATGATTATCGCCCCAACTGTAGCGGCGAGATAAACTACCAATTTCCCATGTACAAATTTCTGGCGAAGCCGATCAGCAAGAATCCCCCCAAAAGTAATTCCGCAAAACCCGGATACTGCGCTCGACAGCCCCACGACCATTCCTACCTGACTATTGGCGACTTCATAGGTTCTCTGAATAAGAGGAACACTCCAGAATGCGAATGCTACACCGACGAAAACCACGCCCGCGGCCGATATAGTCAAGCAAATCATCGCACGTGACCTGAACAACAAATGAAACACGTCCGGGTCTCTCAACAGAAATGACTGGCTCCATGAAAACGCTGCAAAGACGCCAATTGCAAGCGCTACCCATTGGGTAACATCTCCAGTAAGCAGAATGAGCCCCCAAGCCAAGACCGCCAGCAAAGCAATGGTCACAACGTTCACGACGATGAGTGACGGTTTCGCGCCGCCGCGCGCCAACATGAAAAGGTTGAGGACAGGAACCATACTGCCAAGCGACACGGCTACTTCCTTCAAAGGCGAGCCGGCAATAGGCTTGGCGCCGCCATCGTAACGACCTCGTTCAGGCTCGCGAATCTTGGCGACAACAAGCGACAACAGCAGCCCAGGCAATCCAACGGCCATGAACGCCACTTGCCACCCTTTCAAACCAAACGGAGCGAGTGACGTATCAGGGTACGTCGCGGCCCAGGCATCAAGAATTGACCCGCCCAAGAACAATCCACAGCCAAGGCCGATATACACACCGCCCGCATACAAAGCGACGACCGTAGTCCTCAAATGGGGAGGGTAGTAGTCGTACAACAGCGACAAGGCAGCTGGCGACGCGCTCGACTCTCCAATTCCGACGCCGAACCTGTAGGTTGCCAGAGAAGCAAACCCCTTTGCGGTGCCAGACAAGGCCGTCATCAAACTCCAGAAACCCAATCCTAGGGAGATCAAATGAGTTCGATTCCAAGCATCGGCCAATCGACCAAGCGGAATGCCAAAAGTCGCGTAAAATACAGCGAATGCTGTTCCGTACAGAAACCCTAAATCGGCATCCGATATTTGGAGATCCGCTTTGATGTCTTCGGCCAGTATCGCCAATATCTGGCGATCCAGAAAGTTCAGAACGTAAACGAGAAAAAGGATTACCAGTACACCATTGGCGTATCCTCGGCTTTCCTTCACGGGGGCGGCGACTGACTGATCCACAATAATGCTAGCGTAGTGCAGCCAGAGGGGTTGGATCGAGATACTCTTCAATCCGAGCAATCTTTCCGTCTTCTACAAGCACAACTGCGATCGCATCAGCTTCTATGGTTTTGTCATCTAGCGTCACAACTCGCAGAATATGCTGCTGAAGCCAACCACCCGGAATCTCGACCATCCTCTGGATGTCATACGTGCGCGATTTGGTCTTCGAAATGATGTTCTTGAACGTTGCCATGTTTTGGTCAACGGTTTGCGTCTTGCGGTCATAATTGTGCCAGATACCGGCGTCTGGTTTGAAGCATGCGCGAGCGCCTGGCTCGTCACCCGCTTCCAGGCGGCTCTTGAATTTTTCGGCTAGGTCCAATGCACTCATGGGAAAAGTCCTGATGTAGTTTGAATGGAGCGCCCCATTGAGATGGGGCGCGGCAATAAAGGTTCCTTATTCGTCCAGCAGCGCCTGCACGTGGTCCGGCACCGGCTCTCCTTTGCGGGTCAAGTCTCCGATTGCGGGATTGAAGTAGTCCCTCCACAAACGGATCTTTCCGTTCTCGAACTCGAACATACCCATATATGGGATCTGAATCCGATTGCCTTTTGCATCAACAAAATCGTCTGCACCCTCAACCATCAAAATATCTCCATCTTGCGCGTGACGATTGATACGCCACTGGATATTACTCATCCCGGCGCCAAACTTTTCAAGGAATGCACGAATTTCATCAGGACCCTTCAATGGCTCTGACCCAACGCGATAGTAATAGGTTACATCAGGCGCGACATGCGCCAAGACGCCATCGATGTTTCCAGCTTTCCAGGAATCCATAATCTGGTTGACGGTAGCGAGATGATCCGGCTCAGGCTGAATGACGCCCATTTCTGTGAAGAGCTCGTTTCGGTCATAGTATTCGCGCCATTCTGTGACCTTGCCCTCTTCAATAACCAGCACACCAGTAACTGGAACAGCCCCATGCTTGCCGTTGACGTCGAAGTCATCAACGCGCTCCAGGAATACAGTGTTGCCAGTCGCGGAAACTGTCTTGAGTTGCAGCTCCAAGCGAGTAGCATTCTTCAGCAATGCGCCGAGGTGCTCCCGCAAGGTTTCGCGACCATGAATTGGCTCAATCATCATTGAATGCAAAACGGCATCCTCAGAAAACAAGTTTGCAATTCTATCGACGTCCAGATCATTCCAGGCGGCAACCATGTCTTTTGCAACGGCAATGCTTTCTGCTTCCAATGTGCTTTCCACGGCCAATTCAGTCTCCATATTTTGAGGGGCAGTCTGACAGGCGGTCACGAGCATCGCGCTCGCTACAGCCAGTTTTGAAATGAGTTTCATCGATTCATTCCTGATGGGTTGAGAGATAGGAGGCCGGCCCGCTCCTGTTAGGTGCGGGCCGGTCTTGCTCGAGCAAAAGGGGCACTCGAACAAGTGCGCTAAAATTGATAACCGAATGAAATTCCATATGTGCGCGGCGCGCCGAGCGTAGAAACTTCATCCCCCAAAAAGGCAATGATATTTGTTCGATAGAGCTCATCAGCGAGATTTTTGCCCCAGAGCGAAACGGACCAATCAGCGTCTTGCGGTGCGTACGTGACACGCCCATCTATCAGTCCGTATGCCTCTTCTTTTTGAAAATTGTCAGGTAGCCAGTAAAGCTCACCCTGCGCCGCATAACTCAATCGAAGCGTGAGCGCGTCAGGATTTCCAAGGAAATCTGCCGTGTACTCTCCTCCGATGTTGAACTGGTAATTCGGTGTGCGCTGCAATTCGTTCCCCGAATTATCCAGACCATTCGAGTCTACGAAGTCTTCATATTCTGTGTCGAGCAATGTCACCGCCCCGAACAGGAACAAGTCGTCGTTCACGACCCATTGCATCTCCGTCTCAATGCCCATGATGTTCGCATCAGCCGCATTGTCAGTAATGTTGCACAGACATCCATCGTCAGTTTGAGTGACCTGAAGATCCTTATACTTCATAGAGAATAGAGCAGTGTTCAGACGAGCCCGGCCATCAAGCAGGTCAAGTTTCAGCCCCAACTCAATGTTCTCAACGGTTTCTGGATTGTATGGGGTTGTTGCAGCTGCTGGGTTCGCTGGCGTATCTTCAAATCCACCGCCCTTGTAGCCGTGTGAATACGTCAGGTACGTCAGGATAGAATCATTCGGCTCCCACTCAAGTGTGGCCTGAGGTGTTACTTCTTCCGTTGTTTGTGAATAAGCCACATCGGTAAACGGCGTGATGAGTGGAGACAACGGAACTGTGTCCGTTGGATTGTATCTGTCGCCGGTCTGAATCTGGAGCCCAGAAACCGTTCCGGTCTTTTCATCCTGCGACCAACGCACACCAACGGTACCACGCAGCTGGTCCGCAAACTCATATCCAACCTGCCCAAATACTGCGCGACTGCTCGTCTCGCCGTTATTGATCCAGTGGGATTCTCCTGACAGCGTTCCAAGAACAGTCAATGGAACTTCAGCGAGATACTTGTCGAACTTGTCAACGTCATCTTCCTGAATATACGCTCCAACGAGCCAATTCAGAGGACCATCACCATTCGATAGAAGACGAAACTCCTGGGTAATCTGCGTAATCTCTTCGTCTTCCAAAACGGGGAACGAAAATGCCAACGGTGTAGGAGTTACTCCAAAACCGTTTCGGTAGCCGATGCCCGTTTGGTCATACATGCTATAGGCTTCGGCAGTTCGATATCCTGTGATCGACCGGAACGTGGCAATATCTCCAAATCCCTTTTCAATATCCAGCGTGACGCCGATCGCTTCGCGACGAAGGACTTGGGATTGATCTGAATTATCACCCGTATACCGATAACTTTGTGGAAGGCTCTCGCGAATGTCGAGACCGCCGGGCAACAGCGCGGAGATGGCATCCCGGGTCGTGCTCCATGGCCCCTGACCCGCCGCATTCGGATCGTCAATTGCTACACGATGAATTCCGTTCGACGAATCATCTGAATAATCAACAATGCCGCGGATAGTCAGGTCAGCCCCGTCGGGCTCCCACATCAATTGCGCTCGCGCCTGAAAGGAATCTAGATTGTCGAGGTCACGTTTGAGCGTGAGGTCTTTGTTGTATCCGTCATGCTTGCGGGATTGAAACGAAAGACGGCCGGTTAAATTCTCCGCAATCGTTCCGGTCACATGACCGTTGAACAACTGACTGTCATAATTTCCGAACTCCGCTGTGAACGCTCCCCCGAAGTCTTCTTCCGGTTTGGCCGTATAAATGGAGATCGCTCCACCAACAACGTTTCGTCCCAACAGCACGCCCTGTGGGCCACGAACTACTTCAACTCGCTCGACATCAAAAAAGTCCGAGTTCAGAAGGCCCGAACGACCGACATATACATCATCGATGAAGATACCGATTGATTGGTCGGCGGAAGGTGAATCCAGTCTCGTATTCGTGATACCCCGAATATTGAATTCCTGGTCCAAGGGTGAGTTTTCAGTGTAACTCAACGAGCTAATGTTACGCGCCAAATCTGAATAACTCAGCACCCGATCCTTTTGAAGCGACTCGCCGGTAACCGCGGATACAGCTACCGCAGCATCTTGCAAAGTCGACTCTCGCCTTTGTGACGTGATCACTACCGTATCAAGAGTACGAGACCCCGCTGAGCCCGCTTCTTCGACACTATCTACATCAGCATCCTGAGCATAAGCTGTGTTACTGAAAGCAACTATCGCAAGCGCCATCGCGCTTGTTCGCATCAATCCAAAGCGACGCATCGCTCTTCCTCCCATTGTAAGTCTTCTAAACGAGACCGTTCAGTTCTGGTTTGACCGGTGTCTAGGTGACCGGTTCTAGCCATACGAAATTGCTAAACAGCACCAGTGGGTTTGTCAATGCAAGTTACTAGTTTTTTCGATATCGCAAGTATATTCGCTTAATTATGTCAGAAGCGAACGGCTCGCTTAAATTGCTAAACGAAACCTAAAAGCAGAATTTTGATGATAATCAGTCGCGGGATGCTATTTCAGATAGATCCCGGCGCAGAACTTTTCCTAGTGGGTTGCGCGGCAAACTCGGAACAACAATCAGCTTCTCTGGTAACTTGTACACGGAGATTTCTTTTGACTTCAAAAAATCCACCAGGATCTCCAAGTCGATATCCGCATCTGGCTGGGTAACCACCACAGCGCAGACGCGCTCCCCCAGCCGATCGTCCGGATAAGCTGCGCAGGCAGCTTCCTTCACGGCGGGGTGGCTCTCGATAAGACTATCCAGTTCAGCCGGAGAAATGTTCACCCCGCCCCGGATGATGATTTCCTTGGACCTGCCAACGAATTGATAGAAACGGCCACCCTCTGCTGTCGAAATTTCGAACAAATCGCCAGTCTTGAAATAGCCCTGATCATCGAATGCTTGCGCTGTCAGCTCAGCATTGTTCCAGTATCCATCAAACACCATCGCCCCATCAATACGCAACTCTCCAGGCATGCCGGGCCCGCTGATGTCTTCTCCGGTCTCCAAGTCTACCAAGCGTGTTCTTATGCGTTTTGGAAAGCCCATCTCCCACTCCAGCCCGGGCACGCCAAACCTTGGAAACAGAGCCGCGCGCATCTCAGGATCACCCACAACAACGGGCGTTGAAATAAGAGAACATCCCTCGTTCGATCCGAATACGTTCATGATAGACACGCTGTACTGCTCCTGCCACGCTTTCACCATGAAGGGAGGTAGCGGCGCTGATCCGGAGGCAATACATTTGACTTGTCCGAAATCAATGCCGTTCAGCAATTCCGGTTTCTTCAACAACATCGTCAAAATCGCAGGGGGCGCGACCGTGTAGTTAATCCCTTCCGCTTGAAACTGTTGCAGAAAGATCGCCAAATCGAATGGATGGTGTTGCACCAGACAACCACGGCAAAGCAACCAAGGGACAACCATTCCTCCAAACGCCGCGATGTTGATAAGCGGAAAGGGGTTTAGAATTCGATCCCCCTCGCCCAACATGGCTGCTTCAACCATGCACTCACCATTAAATACCCAATGCGCATGATGCCGCGGCACGCCCTTTGGGTCCGCTTCTGTCCCGGACGTCCAGCAAATCGTCGCAACTTCTCCCGAATGCAATTCTGGATCCGCCAGCTGAACATTTACAGCCGCCGATTGTGCACTTTCCAGGGACTGAAAAATCTCGCCTTCCCCAACACAAATAACAGGGCCGTCATATACTCCTTGATCTGAAAGCTCTTTCATCTGTTTGGCGTGATCGCATCCGTGAAAGTCTCTCACGGTCAAAACCAAAGATGGCTCCAGTTGCTTGATCACCGACGTCAATTCATGTTTTCGAAATGCCATCGCAACCGGACTGAGTATTGCACCAATTCGCGCACATGCGAGAAAAGCGAGAACACCCTCAACAATGTTGGGCAATTGGGTGAGCACGACATCATCACGACCAACACCAGCGGACACAAAAGCCTTGGCCATCGCATCAACACTCTGATCCACTTCGTGAAATGTTAAACGCTGTGGCTCGTCTCCCAGCAAAAGGACCCTATTGGAAGGGTCTACCAACGCCAACTGATCGCCGCAGCTAGATACCGCTTCCTTTAACAGATCGTCGATTGTCCGCTTACCCCACCATCCTCTTGATCTGTATTCATCCAGACGCGCCTGTGGTGTGATTTGCATATTTTCTTCTCCCCGATAGCTCGCACAACTGCCGTGTACGTTTATAAATAGATGGGCTCAGCGCGTGTTTTTCGCACCTCGAGAGTTCCTTTCAACCAAGCACCTCAAATGGCGTCGCTAAAGGCAATGACACGAGACCAGCAGGTGCCTCTATGAGCGTTGGAATAGCGTTGACCACAGTACCCGCAACGGCCATCTGTTCCGCGCTTGTGCGGCCCGGGATACCTTCAGGGCGCTCGACCCCAAATGAAATCGCTACGTTGGGGATTCCCTTAACCTCGAGCTTCCACAAGTCTTTGTCACCACCGTTGACATGCTCATCATTCATCGCCCACGCAATGGACAACAAGACTTTCTCTTCTCCGCCAATCATGCCTCTCCAGCGCCAATCTATATGACTGGCAGTCCCCTTGCGGATTTTACCAGCACGAACTTCGAGATCACGACCAGAAGGCAGCATACGATGTTTTCTCTTTATCTCGTCCAGTTGCCAGCCCAAGGAGTGTGCAACCGACGCGACAACATCCTCGAACATTGCATTCAGTGTTTGCGCCGGCGCCCATTCGTCGCTGTTCATGTCCACCGAACCGACTTCTTTTCCGAAACCCAGCAAATCAAAAACGTATTCAGGGCTCGCGATTTCGTCGGTTAGAACCACTTCGCTGAGGGACACCGACGATACGGCGGAGCAAACGCTCGTTGCGGTAACGAGTAAGCGCTCAGCTGCGAAGCCTGGATTCAATCCTGTTCCTGCAAAACTGACGCCACCCTCCTCGCAAGCTGCTTGGAGTTTGTCTCGCCGCGCTTTCGACCAATTCGGATAGAACGTGTTTCCATTGATACTAAGTACATTTTTTCCTGACTTTAGCAGTCTCACAATGTCATCATCGTGACTGTCATGCGTAGCACCTAGACGCGCAGCGTGAACCACAAGATCCGCATCCAGCGCGACAATATCCTCAATGTCATTTGAAGCCAGAATTCCAGTTTCAGGACGATTTGCAATCTTGCCGGCATCGGAACCGGACTTCTTCGGACTGTACACATACAAACCGACCAGATGCAGATCGGGCCGGTCAATGATGGCACGCAGGCACGACTTTCCCATCGCGCCCGTAGCCCATTGAATGACTTTGTACTGCCTGGACCCACCATTCATAATCCGTCACCCTTCTCTTGATCCGATCTGGATACTTCAGAGCCACAATGGTGGGTTTTGTTATGAAAGTCTATAGTACGATTTACTCAGGAATTGTTTTTCTCGACCAATTCATACGTCACCTCATGAGGCAACATCGGCTCCAGACAGTCTGAACAACCGACATAGGCATCAAGAGGATTACCGCAGAGTTTGTGGCGAAGAATAACCGGAGCCCCTTCAGGAGAGGCATAATACGTATCGCCCCACTTCTGCAGCATCACCAGCACAGGGTAATAATCCAAGCCCTTCTCGGTGAGAAGGTATTCAAAACGTTCAGGATTATCCTGGTACTTATGAGGAATGATGATGCCGGTTTCCTCCAACCAGCTCAACCGATCAGATAGTATGTTTGACGCAATCGCCGTGTCTTTCAGGATCTCATCGAACTTTCGAAGGTGCGTGAAGATAGACCGGAGGATGAGCCCAGCCCACCTGTCTCCCATCAATTCGGCCGATGCTGTAAAAAGTAGCGACTCTCTCGCGGGTTGATCGGCATCGCGGCGTTGCCGGCGACGACTGTAGATTGGCGCCATAAGCCCCACGCCCGGCCCCTGCTCCCAGTTCACATCACGCGCATTGATAACCTGCTGGCAATGCCCGCAAAGAGGCTCAGGCGTGGTGACATGCCCACATTTGCTATGTGTTAGTTTCGGAACGACCGCCTTTTCCTGCGTCGCCCAGCGTTGCTCCCAGCGCAGGAGCATCAAAGAGGTCCAGTAGAGCGCCAACCCCTTGTCGGTAAGTACGTAGTTAAACCTCGGCGGCGAATCCGTGTAGGCCTGCTTTCGTAGTAGGTTTGCCTCAGTCAATTTCTTCAACCGGTTCGAAATTAGTGCCTTCTGCAGGCCGGAATTTTTCCGAATGGCGTCAAAACGCCTCTGACCGAACCAGATCGCCTCAAGAATAAGCAGTGTCGGAGTATCCCCAACGACTTCCAAAGCCCGCCAGATCGAGCAGGTCCGGATCATGGGCCTCGAGTTATCAGACTTGGAACCTTCAGCAATCATGCCTCAGTCGCTGGCGCCTTTCCGGCCGGAACAGACCGGCCCAAGAGTAAACTTAGTGCCCAGAACGCGAACAATTACGAACAATAACGAGCGGACAACAAGTCAGACCTAGGCGCTAGTGACTATCATATCAATACCTTAATCACTGATGAGTTTTCGCTGCTGCTGCTTGCATGAATTGCTCAAAAGCGTGCTCGGCATGTTTGGTGCGGGGAGACGATGCATCGAGTTCATCCAACTTTTCCCGGTTTTCCAAGTACCAAGACTTAATATCTCCGTCGCTTGGCAGCATTGCTCCTACGGTTTCCAGAGTGCGCACCTGTCTCACCAGTCCAGCACCGGCGGTCCAAACGGTTCCATTCAAATGGCAATCTTCGCTCGCCAGCCAGCTGACAAAAGGCGCAACCTTGTCTGCACTCAACGCATGATCACCCTCTGACGCCTCGGTCCCTCGGGTCATTTGTGTCAGCGCATAAGGCAATACGATGTTGGTTCGACAACCGTTGCGCGCCTCTTCTATCGCCATGTTCAAAGCAAAGGCCTGCAAAGCCCCCTTGGATGATGCATACGGCGAACGACCTCGAACACCGTACAGGCCTGCACTCGAAGAAACATAAACGAGCCGAGCCGAAGGAGATTTTCTGAGGGTCGGAAGCGCGTGCCGGGTCAACCGAACCACGGACGCGAAGTTGGTCGCCATCACCAGGTCAAAATTCGCCGCGTCCATATCCACGAAACGTTTAGCGTCACCTGTGATGCCCGCGTTGAAGATAATACCATCAAGACGCCCATAGGTTTGCAGCGCGCGCTCCACCATGCGTTCGGCAGCACCATCATCCGTCACGTCGCTAGTCTCGACGATCCCATTGCCCCCGGCTGCCGCAATCTCTTGCACGACGTGCGCGGCAGAATCCGGCTGCCCCTCGCGAACACGATTGTTCACTACGACCCTTGCACCACGCTTCGCCAGATCCAACGCAAAAGCTCTTCCCAATCCTTTGCCGCCGCCGGTTATCAAGACAACACGTTTTTCGGCCACGTTTTCCTCCAGTGGAACGAGTTCAGATCAATGCAGGATCACACGCGCTCAATGATCAGCGCACTTCCGATTCCACCGCCGGCAAGGGCGACAACCATTCCAAGTTCATCATCACGACGAACTAATTCATGTAACAGATTTGCTGTTAGGATGGCGCCTGTTGCTCCCATCGGGTGGCCCATCGCGAGATGTCCCCCATTAACATTCACCTTGTCCATGTCCGGATTGTACTCGCGCTCAAATGCCAAAGGCGGCGCAGCAAAAGCCTCCATGTACTCAATCAGATCCAGGTCGTTGAGTTGGAGGCCAGCATTCGCCAAGGCTTTTTCCATAGCCATTGGACCGGCATCGAATTGATCAATCGGATGACAAGTCACTTCTGCAAAGGACAGAATGCGGGCTTTAGGGGTCAGGCCACTCTTTTGCTTTGCCTCAGTCCCGCCCATCAGCGCGAGCGCCGCTCCGTCAGAGAGTCCCGGCGTATTCGCGACCGAGTGCACATAGCTGATTTCAGAGAGTTCCGGATGCTGTTTCAGCATCATCGTCTGCGCCAAACCCCTACCGAGCGAGGCGAACGCTGGCTTGCGTTGCTCCAAATGCTCCATAGTCAGTTCGCCATTTATCCACTCGTCACGAGCACAAAGAACTTCGCCATTTGAGCCTCTGACCGGAACCACGCTTTTGTTATAGCGCCCACTGTCCCATGCGGCTGCCGCGCGATTGTGAGACCGTAAAGTGACTTCGTCCAATTCTCTTTTCGAATACCCCTTTTGACTTGCAAGTAACTCCGCACCAAGGATCGGAGCCAGCCACCCCAGCGCCTCAGATCGCGCAGCATCGGCATACACAGGGGCATTATCGGCTAGAAATGGCACCTTTGAGAGCATTTCCACACCTCCAGCCAACATGAGACCATTTTCGCCAGCCCTGGCCGCAAGAAACGTATCCCCAATGGCGGACAATCCTGATACGCAGTAATTGTTCACGGTTCGGGTAACAACATTCCCCAGAAGCCCAGACTCGGCTTTTGCAAGATGCGCGATATGCCCACCTTGCGCGCCAACCTGCCCCACACAACCCAAGACCAATCTGGACACACTTGCACGCATGTCTGGGGAGGTACGGCTCACAAGTTCGTCGACCAATACCGCGATTAACGCTTCCGGAGTGACAGAGTGCAAACCTCCATCTGGGCGACCTCGACCGCGCGGCGTACGAAGCGCTTCGAATATGTAGACGTCTTCCATGTATCCCTCCGGGAAGAAATTCTCACCTCCCCTCAGCATTGACTTGCGTATCCATACCGTTAGCGCAATTCAACGGCCTACTTCAACTGCTTCCTTAGCGTCACCAGCAGTGAACATGAGAGAACCAATACCACCACCAAGAATAGGTTTTATATTGCAAGCTTCTTTTCACTCACATAGAAATGGGTGAAAATGCGGATAACGAACAGAACAAATTATTCGGAGGGGGAACGTCCTTGCTACAGATCATTCTAGTCAATTTTGGCATATCACTCACAGCATTCGTTGCGCTTTGGGCCATCAGTGTAAAAATTAAAAATGCAAGCATTGTTGACATTTTCTGGGGGCCCGCCTGCGCGCTTCCTGCTGCCACAACATGGCTGCAAACCGAATCGCACTCATTGCGCGCCACTTTGATCACGACACTTGTATTGATCTGGGGACTTCGACTGGGACTGTACCTCGGCATCCGCAATGTCGGCCACGGAGAAGACTTCAGATACGTCAGGATGCGCGAGAAAGCCGGCGGTGACGGCCCCTTCGTCATGCGCAGCCTAACGCACGTTTTCGTTTTGCAGTGCTGCATCTCATTCTTTGTGTCCCTCCCCGTACAGATAGGTCAGTTTGGATTCTCCGAGTGGCTACTGTTCCCGGAGGGCGAGCTCGGCATCATTGCCTATCTCGGAATTACGATCTTCGTCATCGGCCTGTTGTTTGAAGCTGTAGGCGACCATCAACTCAGACAGTTCAAAAAGAATCCAGAGAACAAAGGCAAGCTGATGGATCGCGGCTTGTGGTCATGGACCCGCCACCCGAATTACTTTGGAGATGCCGCAGTCTGGACTGGTCTGACGTTAGTCGCTCTTGAAAGCCAGTGGGGCTTCCTGACAATACTAAGCCCACTGCTGATGATCCATTTTCTGTACAATTTGTCGGGAAAAGCCCTGCTGGAACGATCGATGTCTCGGCGCTATCCAGATTACGAAGATTACCGCCGCAGAGTCAGCGGCTTTCTACCTCGACCGCCTGCACGATAACTCAGCGGAGGCGGCGGCATTCTGAGCCGCCGCCTCTGGATGTCTTAAAAGCTCAACACGTCGGAAGGAACAGGGTCAGAATACAACCACTCAACCGTTTCCTTTCTCCGACGTATCGCCAGCGCCTGATTGATTGATCCCTTATCTGACACTTCTCCAGCTCCCATGTCCGGCGGCTCGCTCAAGAAAGCAAATCGGCAAACACGTTCACTTGACCCCTTCGCCGACTTGTTGAACCGCTCAATCGCCTCAACGAGATCTTGCTGAGTGGCCGAAAGGCCTGCCGGCGTTGGCCAGGCAAGAATTCCGATCCGATCATATCCCTCACCGCACACCAATGCATCCGCAACGTATGGCGCGAGATCACGAACCAGAGCGGCACGCAGAGATCCACCCGTGACCCACGTTCCGGTACTCAATTTGAAATCCTCTGACAATCGGCCACCGAACAACAAACCTCGCGTAGGGTCGTTTGGGTCAGCAAACTCGGCAGCATCTCCGATGCTATAAAATCCCTCTTCGTCAAATGACCTCGCCGCGGCATCCGGTTGCCGCAAGTAGCCAGACATCACGCAAGGGCCTTTCATCCGCAGCTCATAGCGATCACCCATCGGAACAAGTTTCAATGTCACGCCTGACAATGGCAGGCCTATACCGACTTGGTCCGTCTCGAAGTAAATAAACATACACCCGGACGTAGTCTCCGTTGCACCGTATCCTGATGAGATGAGAATACGATGACCCGTTGCTTCTACAGCGAGCGCCTGAAGCCGGTCATGGACGGGCTGGGGCAACCCCGCGCCCCCGAAGACCAAAACCTGCATCTTCGAAAAGAAGTGGTCGCGAAGGTCGGAATCGTTCTCCAACTCTTCCACGAGCATCGCGTAGCCAACTGGCACGCTTGTAAACGTGGTGAGCTCCAGGTCGCGGATGTTCCGAAGCGTTGCCTCAAACCGCCCCGGCATTGGGCGCCCTTCGTCAACATAATAGGATCCGCCGACAAGCGCCGAGGCGATTGACACATAAAGACCGGACACATGGCTCCAGGGCAACCATTCAAGAATGGTGCGGTCCCAGGTGCCCGTATCTTTCATTGCCCACCAACTCTGCGACACGCACACCATCATCATTTCATGAGTCTGAACCACGGCCTTTGGCATCCCAGTGGATCCGGACGTCAGCATGTACGCGGCATGCGTTTCAGGCGTGATTTTCTCAATCGCTTCATCAACTGCATGCGTGGACTGTCCTGCGCACAATTCCGCGAAATCTACTGCGCCGTCCTCAATAGCTGCCGGATCGCAAGTAACAATCTGAGCGTTCGGCAGACACGCACGCGCGGCCGCGACATGTGGTGATCCCTCCGCAAACACAAACTCTGGCTGTACGATGTTTGCCGCATGCCTCATGCGTGCAAAATCAGTACTGGCGCCAAGCAGGGCATAGTTCTCGCTGACAGGCGCAATTGGTATTCCCGCGAACAGCGCGGCAAATCTCATGGTTGCATGCGCCACTGAGTTTCCAGAAACAATCATGAGCGGCGTTTCCGCCGTCGCTCCGGAATCCAGCAACCATTGAGCGCAGGATCGGACGTTACCAACAAACTCTGCGTAAGTCTTGGTAGCCCACTCACCGGACGAATCGCGCTCAGCCATCGCAATTCGGTCTGACCATTTCTGTGCAGACGCCATCAACCCGACAGCCACATTCGGCGCAATCAGCTCCAATTCGTCCTTTGTCGACATGAGCATCGTTCCGTCGGCGCGGGTCTCGATGTCTAGATCGACCGCAGGAAACTTCACTTTTCTGAACGCCGGCTTAGCCGGTTTACTCTTGGTCAACATGGGTCCTCCGCTTGAATATCTATACTGGGTATGTTTTTACAATTGACTACAACAGGACGGTCTGATCCAATCAAAGTCAACAGGGAACAAGGCCGCTCTTCACCAGAAGTGTCAGGCACTCGTTAATGCAGAGCATCAAAAGGGCCGCATTGACGAGACAGGAAAGGAAACACAATGAAAGTCGAAGGCTGCACGGCATTGGTCACCGGCGGAAACCGCGGCATCGGGCAAGGGTTCGTCGAAGAACTCATCGATGCGGGCGCAAGAAAGGTATATGTCGGTTCGCGAAATCCGGCCGATATTCCAGAGTCGTATGCCGATTACGGCGACAAGGTCGAGATCATCCAACTTGACATAAGCGATCCAGAACACGTTGCGGCGGCCGCTGAGAAGGCTCAGGACGTGACATTACTTGTGAACAATGCCGGTGTGTTTCACATGACCACACTCATGACCGCCCCGACCATGGATGACATGCGCTCCGAAATGGAAGTGAATTTCTTTGGTACGATGTCCATGTGCAGAGCATTCGCTCCAATCATTGAGAGCAATGGTGGTGGTGCGATTGTAAACGTTCTATCCGCGGGCGGCATTGTCGCAGTGCCGAATATGGGAGGATACAGTCCGTCCAAGTTCGCCATGCGGGCTGCTTCGGACTGCATGCGCGCAGAACTTCGCTCAAAAAACATCCACGTAGCCGCTTTGATTGTTGGCTCCGTAAAAACGCGCATGGCTGCTCATATCAAGAATATGAAACAGGCTCTGCCGCGAGATATTGGCAAGGCTGGGATTATAGCCGTCGAGAACAACATCAACGAGCATGACACCGATCCACACGCGGTATCTGTACGCGCATTTCTTGCCCGTGACCCTCACGGACTCGCGGAGTCCATGGCGCAGCGCGTAGCTCAATAAGCCCAATAGCGGACATCAACGATGACTATTCTTTACAAAAACAATATTGAATTCAAAATTTCACCGAACGAGCATCCTTACCTCAACGGCGCATGGTCCCCCTGCCGCGAGGAAGTGGATGCGGTGGACATGGAAGTCATCGGAGAAATTCCAAAAGATATTTCCGGGATCTATGTCCGCAACACGGAGAACCCTGTCCGTGATGCCATCGGCATTTACCATCCGTTTGACGGCGATGGCATGATCCATGCCATGTCTTTCCATAATGGACAGGCCAAGTACTCGAACAGGCTCGTGCAGACCAAAGGTCTAAAGGCTGAACAGGAAGCTGGCCATGCCCTATGGACAGGAATCGCGGGCAATCCTGCGAAATCCGAACGCGAAGGATGGGGCGCTCGGGGGCGAATGAAAGACTCATCATCCACTGATGTTGTGGTTCATGGTGGGAACATATTGTCGACATTCTATATGTGCGGCGATGGCTACATTCTGGATCCGGAAACGCTAGAAACGACAGGCACCGCCGACTGGGTTCCCGAGGGAGGAATTTCAGCCCACCCAAAAGTCGACCTCGCAACTGGGGACCTGCTCTTTTTCAACTACGGAAAAGAGGCACCTTACATGCATTACGGCGTGGTCGGAGCAGACCAGAAGCTAAAGCACTATATTCCCATCGAGTTGCCCGGCGCGCGCCTTCCGCACGATATGGCCTTCACCCAGAATTATTCGATCCTGGTGGATCTGCCGCTCTTTTGGAACCCCGACCTGCTAAAGAAAGGCATTCACGCCAATCAGTATTATCCTGATTTACCGACCCGATTTGCCATTGTACCTCGGTTTGGAAATCCCAGCGAGATTCGGTGGTTCGAAGCCGCTCCCACTTATGTGCTTCACTGGATGAATGCGTGGGAAGAGGGAAATGAGATTGTGCTGGACGGATACTTCCAGGATGATCCAGACCCCGCCCCTCTGGACGTTCCGGGTCTGGACAAGAAATTCGGTAAATTGCTCGCAAACATAGACGAGCACTCTTTCAAACCGAAACTTCACCGTTGGCGATTTAATCTCGATACGGGCAAGACGACTGAAGAACGTCTCGATGATCGCATTCTGGAGTTCGGCTCGTTCAACCAGAACTATGCGGGCATCAAATCGCGCTATCTCTATTCCACCACGACAAAGCCAGGCTGGTTCCTTTTCAATGGATTGGTGAAACATGACATGGAAACGGGAGATTCCGACGCCTACATGCTGGAAGACGGACGCTACGCAAGCGAGTCTCCGTTTGTACCGCGCATCAACGCAAAGTCTGAAGATGACGGCTATCTGATCTCGTTCATCATCGATACGGTCAATGACAGGTCGGAGTGCATTCTTGTGGATGCGCAGAACGTATCAGCAGGACCCGTCTGTCGCATTATACTACCGCACCGCATCTCAAGCGGCACGCATGCGACGTGGGCAAATCGCGACGAACTCGTTACAGTATAAAACGTAATTATAAGGGACAGGTCAGCCTTTCACTGACACGACACCAAAGGAAACGCACCATGACGGCACCAGTCTACATTCTCGGCGGCACTCAAAGCGACTTCTCGCTAAATTGGACCCGCGACAACAAGAGCCTGTTCGATCTGTTTTCTGATACAGTACTGAAAGCTCTCGAGAAAACAGGACTGGACCCAAAAGACGTGGATGTTGGACATGTCGGGAACTTCGTAGCCGAACTGTTTACCGGCCAAGGCATGCTGGGCGGGTATTTCGGCCACGTACATCCCGATTTCTCGGGCATGCCTGCCTCACGTCATGAAGGGGCTTGCGCATCGGGATCGCTCGCAATTCTTGCGGCCATGTCAGACATTCAAAGCGGCCGCTACGGTCTCGCTTGTGTTGCCGGTATTGAGATGATGCGAAACGTTCATGGTGATCAAGCTGCGAAGAATTTGGGCGCGGCTGCCTGGGTCGGCCGTGAGGCACAAGGCCGCAAATATGTGTGGCCAGCGATGTTCTCTGACCTTTGCGACGAATATGAGCGTCGCTACGGACTGAACTATGACCACTTGATGGGCATTTCGAAAATCAATTTCGAGAACGGCCGTCGCAATCCAAACTCGCAAGCACGGAACTGGAAGTTCACGGACAAAAGCTTCACAGCTGACGATGAGGCCAATCCAGTTATTGACGGCTGGATGCGCCGGCAGGACTGCGGTCAGGTCACAGACGGCGCCGCAGTCGTTTTCCTCGCTTCGGAAGAACGCGCTCAACAGTACGCAAAAGAACGCGATATTGATATTGAGGAGCTTGCCGTAATACGAGGATGGGGTCATACGACCGCGCCGCTCATGATGGAAACGAAACTCGAAGAAAGCCGCGATCAGGACTACGTTCTACCTTGGACACGAAAAGCAATTACCGACGCTTACGCACGAGCTGGCATTTCCGGGGTTGAAGAAGTCGACGCAATTGAAACGCATGATTGCTTCTCGATCACCGAGTACATGGCTATCGAACATTTTGGAATTACAGCGCCCGGCGAAGCCTGGAAAGCCATTGAAGATGGCCGAATTGCCATGGACGGGTCGATCCCCGTCAATCCATCCGGCGGCCTCATCGGGCTCGGCCACCCCGTGGGAGCGACAGGTGTACGGATGATGCTGGATTCATACCGCCAGGTAACAGATCAAGCGGGCGACAATCAGGTTGAGGGAGCACGGACAATGGCAACCTTCAACGTGGGTGGTTCAGGAACCACGAACTGCTCCTTTGTCATCGGTACCGCCGAATAACTCCGCTCTACTTTCGGCAGCACAAAAGAGGTGAAAGTGATGGTGCGACCAGCATCGGAGACCCTTGCGGGCATAACCAGCAAGCTGACTATTCCCGCGATTTCGGCACCCATGTTTTTGGTGTCCGGTCCTGACCTAGTCAAGGAAACCTGCAACAATGGCGTTATCGGGGCGTTTCCGTTTCCCAATGCGCGCACGATCGCAACACTTGACGAGTGGCTGGATAATCTTGGACGCACACTGGGAGAGGAAGCGGCGCCATATGCCGTCAACCTGACAACCCACCGGTCATATGATCGTCTCGCCGACGAAATTGACCTGATCCGAAACCATAAACCCAAGATCGTCATCACCGCCTTGGGGGGACCAGACCCTGTTTTGGATGTGGTCCATGAATATGGCGGACTTGTCATCGCCGACGTCAACAGCCTCGACCATGCCCGCAAAGCCGCCGAGAAAGGCGTGGATGGCATGGCATTGGTTTCCGCGGGTGCTGGCGGGCACACCGGGGCAATGGCCGGTTTTGCCTTTGTGCCAGCCGTCCGTGAGTTCTTCGACGGCATCGTCATACTGGCCGGTTCAATCGGGACCGGGCGCGCAATCCGAGCAGCAGAAGTTCTGGGAGTTGACCTTTGCTACATTGGCACGAGCTTCATTGCGGCCGAGGAAAGTCTAGCTACACCAGAATACCGGGAAATGCTCGTCGCTGCGACCTACAATGATCTGGTATTGAGCAATTCACTGACCGGCGCGTATGCGAACTATTTAAAGCAAAGCCTGGATAAGATGGGCGTGAACTACGGTGGTCCCGCCAAAGCGGCATCAATGGATTTGTCGAACTCAGACAGCAAGATCAAGGCTTGGCGCGATGTTTGGTCAGCGGGCCATGGTGTTGGCAGCGTCCGTCAAATTGAACCTGCTGCAAAGATCATTGCCCGATTGAAATCAGAATACGAAGCGGCCGGTTCTGTCTGATCAGGCAGATGCTTCGAAAACCGGCCATCGCTCGACAATTTTACCATTCGAATAGACCGCGATATCTCCAAACTGCAAAAATACCGCCTCGCTCTGATGAGGCCTGAAAAACACAAATTCGTCCGGTGAAATTTCCAAATCTGATCCACCATTCAACATTTCCTGATTAGAGGATCGGCCGAAAGTCGAATTATATTCCAGTCCCGGCGGGTCGACCGGATCAGCCAACCAGTGGCCGCCATAAATGAACACTGTTTTGGCACTATTCGGGTTCCACGAACGCTGGATACCTTCAGCAAACTCCAGACCCGGCAGCACAGTCCGATCGAGTGATTTCACAACGGGTGTCGCAATAAAACTTGCCGGCAAATGCGGCTCAAGCAAATCCGTGTCAAAGTGCGTTGGCTTCACCAAACACGACCCTGCAGACACTTCATTCGCCAGGGACGTGTCCTGATAATAGCGGTAGGTAGGGCTGCCAGCGGCGTTTCGAGTAATCGCTGCCAACTCATCACCCGAAAATACTTCAGCCGCCAAGCTGAGACAGTTGCTATATGTCTCCCATGCGGCTCGCTTAGCACGATCTCGCCAGCCCAAAGTAGTGGGCAAAGACGGTAGATGCGGTTCGTAGCCCATGAATCCTGAGAAACTCAAACTTGGATCGGCCTTTAGCACCTCCAAAGTTCGGCGTAACTCCTCGCCTGGCGTAAAGCCGCCTCTGTGCAACCCGACATCTATTTCCAGATTGATCCGAAAGGTACGATCTAGTCCGCTTGCAAGCTCGCGATACTGCTCCAGACGAACTGGAGTATCTATAAGCCATTGCACCTGATCAGCTGCAGCCCCATTCTCCGGCGGGAGTTCGGAGAAATATGTCCTAACCGCCGCTATGGGCAGCGGCTTACCGAGCAGCTGATCCGCATCCGGCATATGTGCACTCAAAGCGTTCAGCATTGGCTGATTAAATGTCATCAGCCGGTCAGTCCCAGTTCGATTGCAAATGTGCGATAACAGATCAAGTGATGGCAGTGACTTTGCGACTATTCGGTATCCCATCCCATTGGGGAGATGAGTCAGCAACGTATCGATATTCGCATCAAGCCGCTCCAGATCTATGACCAGTGTGGGCGTGCCAATGCCTTCCCTTGCCAAAGCATCCTGCATATCGAGGAAGTATTTTTCTCGGCGCCCACTCTTGTCCCTTGGTCGCTGTGTCATACCTGCCACCCCTACTACACCCACACCTGCAATTATCAGCTGACGTCTGCTGACAGAGAAACGTCTTTCACCTTCAGGCATCAAACTGTTCCCCAAAGATATTCGCTAGATGCGGGTTCAAGAACTTTCCATTGGGATCGAGCTCTCTTCTCAAGGCTCTGAACTGTTCAAAGGCCGGATACAGGCTCGCAAAATCTTCATATCCCAGGGAATGATGCTTGCCCCAATGCGGCCGCCCGCCACGGGCCAGATACAAGGGTTGAAAGTCTTTGAAAAAATAGCCGTAGCGTTCGTCCGCAGCAGCATGAATGGCAATCGACGCCCGGGGACCTCCTTGAAAAGGGCTGAGCCATGCGCTGTCGGAGGCGATGTGACGATACTCAACCGGCCAATAAGCCTCGCCTTTTCGATCCAGCATTCGAACGACGTCCTTTACAGTACGGGGGCCTTCCTGACGCGGAAGATGGAACTCCATTTCGTTGAACCGGATCGGCCGAGTGGTCGCCAACAATTCGTGTGACCATCCAACATAATCCTCAATGAGTCCTGTGGGCAGGTTTGCTTGGGCAATCCGCTTCCTGAGCCAAGGCGCCCAACCCAGTTGGTCCCTCAATTGTTTCAACGCGTCCATCGTCTCGTCATCATCGCTCTCCGCAGCTTCCGTCACCGGCTTGTCGGTTTCGTCGTGCGTGATCGACAGCGCCAAACCGGTACCAGGCAGATAGAAGAACTCGAAATTCCGATGGCGTGCTGCGCGTTCCTCAATAGTGTCGAGCAGATCATCAATTTTTTCGACAATTGCCTGGCGACGCAACTTGAAAGCCGGGACAGTTCGCAGCTTGTACTCGGTGATCACGCCGAGTGCGCCGAGGGACACCTTCCCCGCTTCAAAAAGCTCAGGGGTGATTTCTCTTGAAACATTCAGAACGTCGCCATTCGGCGACACAATGCGAAATGCGGTGATGTTGTCATGGAGCGCCGGCAAGTTTTCGCCGGTTCCGTGCGTCGCCGTTGAAAATGCGCCTGCAAGCGTCTGCACATCCACATCTGGCAGATTGTCGAAAGCCCGGCCTCTCTCGGCCAAAGCTTGGCAAGCCTCAAAGATAAGCGTGCCAGAGCCAAACGTCGCCTCCCCTGTCTGATCGTCGAATGCCTTGAGGCCACTCAGATAATTGGTCTGCAGGATGTAGCCATCCGTTGGAGCCAAAGCCGTGAAAGAATGCCCGCTGCCTGCGGGTCTGACGCGGTGCGGGCTGTCGCGGACAAACGCGGCAAGCTCGTTTTCGTTTACAGGCAACACCAGGTCGCGCGGTGTCGCTTTTTGTGCGCCCGACCAATTCATCCAGCCAACGCGCCCATCCGGCGCGACAGGTAGCGACGGATCATACCCCTCTTGTGCGAAGTTCTTCCCATTCCAATGCAGCTTTTGCGCTGCTGGTACGCCAACAGCTGCCGCTGCCACACCGCCGCCGACCAGCAGGGATCTTCTTGATAATCTCATGACGCTCCTCCAAACGGTAGCCTATGCTACTCTTATTCTGAGTCAATTTGGCTGCTTGTAACGACCTGCTTAAATCCTTGCTTCAAAGGCGCATCGAGGCGCTAGAATGCGATATCCTCTTGAAAATTCGCCGAACCCCCAGAAGAGTCTAAGTAACTCCGAAGTTATCACCAAGAGTAGATTGTTCCGTGCCAACAAATTCCGACAAGCCTGTTCCAAAGCAAGCGCGCTCAAAAGAAACTTACGAGAAGATTCTGGCGGCCTCCCAGGAATTGCTGACTGAATCCGGAATTGAGGGATTCAATTCAAACGCAATTGTCGAACGAGCTGGCATGACACCGCCCGCATTTTATCGATGGTTTCCAAACAAGTACGCAATTCTGGAGGAATTGGCGTCTCGTTTCATGCACGCGCAGAATGTGGTTACGCAACAACATCTGAAAGCGTTTGACATGGGCAATACAACCATTGCCGAAACTATTCGGCGCTCACTAGACGAATCTGTCGAGGTGAGCGCGTCATTTGTGGGCAGTCATGCGATAATGGTGTGTATGCGTGCCATCCCTTCGCTTAGCGAAATTCGGCTAAAGTCCCACGAAGCGATCACGAATGCCCTGGCCACACGTATGGTGGAAGTCGGTCTCGCTCCATCCAAAGAGGCGGTCGAAACCAGGTGCCGGCTTGTTGTGGAACTCGGCTATGCAGCAATCGAGTTGGTTTTCGAAACCGGTTTGGAAAATCGCAAGGAAATCGTGGAGCGCACAACCGCTGCATGCACTGCCGCGCTTGGACTGTAATTACACTCGCTGATTGGCTTGAATCATAAAGCCATCGCCGGTTGGAGATATCCGCAAAAACTGACCGCCCTGGCCACATCTCACGATCGGTCAGCAAGTCTAGGGTTGTTGAGATCACCCACTCGGAGAATGTGAGGCATGACGACTCTCGGCAACATTTGATTAACCTTGATCTTCAAGATGCACACTTCGAATTGGTGTTCAGACATCATGCGCTTCCCCGAATTTCGAACTCTGCAAAGGCCGAACATTTATGCCAGCTGCCAAGCAATCAGTCTCCTTCGTCACGTTCCCGCTGGCCCAAATCATTGCGCGTGATCTCGGCGTGCGAGAGGCGCAGGTTGAGTCAACAATTACCCTGATCGAAGAAGGCGCGACTATCCCGTTCATTGCGAGATATCGCAAGGAGCGCACCGGTGGTCTCGACGATACGCAATTGCGGAAACTCGCTGAACGCTATGAGTACCTCACAGAGCTACAAGCGCGCCGGGAAACGATCCTCACGTCAATCTCGGATCAAGGTAAACTGACGCCCGCGCTTGAGCGAGCGCTTTTGTCCGCGGAAACCAAAGTGGAGTTGGAAGACCTCTACCGTCCCTACAAACCGAAACGGCGAACCAAAGCAACAATCGCCCGTGAACAAGGGCTCGAGCCACTCGCTGAAAAACTCCTGGCCGGCGCGGGAAATCCAGAGCGCCTCGCTGCGTCGTTTGTAGATCCAGCAAAAGAGGTCATCTCAAGCGCTGCAGCACTGGAAGGCGCGCGTGACATTCTGATTGAACGCATGGCGGAAACACCGAACCTCGCGCGACACGCTCGAGAATCGGTTTGGAAAGCAGGCGAACTGAGCTCCCGATTGGTGAAAGGCAAAGAAGCGGACAAGTTTCGAGACTATGCCGACTTTGCTGAGCCGCTTGAAAAAATGCCATCCCATCGCGCGCTCGCCATGCTGCGCGGCGAAAAGGAAGGTATTCTCAAAGTTGGTGTCGGTATCCAGTCGCGAAAAGCAGAAACGCCTCGCGAAGTTATCACCCGAATCTGCAAGGAGTTCGGGATTAATGCGTCCGGCAGCGCTGGCGCCAAATGGTTGCAGGAGACAGCTGAAAAAGCCTGGTCAACCAAACTCGCAAAATCGGGCGCGTCAGACTCCCTCGCCCGTTTGAAATCCAGAGCTGAAGCCGAAGCTATTCAAGTTTTTTCCAGCAATCTCAGAGACCTGCTTCTCGCGGCACCCGCTGGCAAGAAAACCGTTATGGGCATTGACCCGGGCATTCGAACAGGGTGCAAGATCGCCGTTATCGATGCGACGGGCAAACTGCTCGAAACTGCCACGATCTACCCTCATGCCCCACGAAATGATCGCGAAGGCGCACTCAAGACTCTCAGGGAGTTGGCGGCTCGCCACCGCGTAGACCTGGTTGGAGTTGGAAATGGCACGGCGGGGCGCGAGACCGACGCCTTGGTCAGTGATCTCGCAAAGTCTACACCAGACCTAAAACTTGCGAGCCTGATGGTTTCGGAAGCCGGCGCATCAGTCTACTCCGCGTCCCAGCTCGCGGCAGACGAGTTCCCCGAGCTTGATGTCAGCTTGCGCGGAGCAGTCTCCATCGCCCGCCGCCTACAGGATCCACTCGCAGAATTGGTCAAGATCGAGCCAAAGGCCATTGGTGTGGGTCAATACCAGCATGATGTCGATCAGAGCGCGCTCACCCGCTCACTGGGGGCTGTCGTGGAGGATTGCGTGAATGCGGTCGGCGTTGACGTGAACACCGCCTCAGCACCCCTGCTCACCCATGTATCAGGACTCAATGCAACGCTTGCTGGAAACATTGTGGCATTTCGCAACGAGAACGGTCCGTTCAAGACGCGGAAACAATTGAAAAAGGTTCCGCGGATGGGCGCCAAGAGCTTTGAGCAATCGGCTGGCTTTCTTCGGATTGTCGGCGGCACGGACCCGCTTGATGGTTCTGCGGTCCACCCCGAATCCTATCCGCTTGTGGAGCGTATCGCGAAAGCAACTGGCAACTCGATCAAGTCACTGATCGGCAACACATCCGTCCTCTCACAAATAAACCCGGCAGATTTTGCAGACGAAACTTTCGGAGTTCCCACAGTCCGAGACGTCATCGCCGAACTCGAAAAGCCAGGACGCGACCCACGTCCGGATTTTCAAACGGCAACTTTCAAAGACGGCGTCAATGAAATCAAGGATCTGTCCCAGGGAATGCAGCTCGAAGGTGTGGTTACCAATGTGACAGCCTTTGGCGCCTTCGTGGATATCGGCGTCCACCAAGATGGTCTCGTCCACATATCTCAGCTTTCGGATTCTTTCGTCGAAAACCCTCGAGACGTGGTGAAAGCTGGCGACATTGTTCGCGTGCGAGTTCTGGACATCGATATCGACCAGAAGCGCATTAGCCTGAGCATGAAGTCATCGACAGAGGCGGCTCGAAAAGCGCCCAGCCGTCCAAAGGAACGCACACGCAATAAAGTCGAACCACATGCCAAGAAGTCGCGTGAGGCCAGCAGTCCATTCGATGTGCTGAATTCGCTGAAGCGCTGAGGCTCGAAACGCTTGAGACGGGCCTGTTCTATGCCTCATTCGACCGTTGTCTCGAAGAATTTGACCGCTCAACCGAACTCAGGGGCTTGCGATCATGTTGGGGTTTCTCTAGACCCCGTATTCCGCGCTGGAGAGGTGGCCGAGTGGCTGAAGGCGCGCCCCTGCTAAGGGCGTATACGTTAACGCGTATCGAGGGTTCGAATCCCTTCCTCTCCGCCACCCGTCTTGCTCAACCCATAAAGCAGACCGTCGAATTGAACCCATCTCTCGGCTGAAACCTTCTGATTTCGTGGAGGATTGTTGGCACTGTTTCTGAGTTCCGAGCCTTAGCGCGAGTGCACTTCGGTCGGCTCCAGGTGTCGATACCTATGGCGAGCATCTTGAGGTGTGGTAGTCTGCGCTGCCAAGTTCCAGCAAGTGCCTGATCCAATGACCGAATATTTCAAACCCATTCCGTTCGAGCTATTCAAGACCGATAAAAAGGCCTTCGGCGATGCGCTTTGCCAGTCTTTCCGCGAGACAGGGTTTGCCGTCGTGTCCGGCCATACTGTGGACCAAGGCATTATCGACCGTAATCTGGACGCCACCAAGGCGTTCTTTGCCCTGCCAGACGCCACCAAACTGGCCTATGATGGCCGCGCAGGCGGTGGCCAGCGTGGATACACCGCTTTCGGAACTGAGAACGCCAAGGGCAATGCTCACGCGGACCTGAAGGAATTCTGGCATACAGGGCGCGACCTGCCGGATGACAGCCCTTATCGCGACACGATGGCCGACACGCCGAGCGTATCTGAAATTCCAGAATTCGACGACGCGACCCGCGCACTCTTTGCAGCACTGGACGAGATGGGGCGGGAGATTCTGGAGGGTGTTGCGCTGCACCTTGGCCTCGCGGAGAACTGGTTCGACGACAAGGTCAATTTTGGTAACTCAATCCTGCGCCTGCTCCACTATCCACCACAGCAGACCCCACCACCAGAAGGCACGGTCCGCGCAGGGGCTCACGAAGACATCAACGTCATCACATTGTTACTGGGTGCTGAGGAGGCCGGACTTCAGGCACTACACCGGTCTGGCGAATGGCTCGACGTGAACCCACCCGCTGGAGCTCTGGTTATCAATTGCGGAGACATGCTGCAAAGACTAACGGGCGGCGTCTTGCCATCCACGACCCATCGCGTGCTGAATCCCTCACCCGAGCGCGCGAGATTCCCGCGATACTCCACCCCCTTCTTCCTTCATTTCAATCAGGACTATTTAATTGAAGCTCTGCCTGGGTGCGTCGCAGAAGGTGGCAAGGCTCAGCCCGCGATCACAGCGCAGGATTACCTTATGGAACGTCTTCGCGAGATCGGACTGGTCAAAGCATAGTGATCGACTGCTCCTGAGCTCTTTGGCGTTACTCGCGCTCAACCAGCTCACCACGCAAATGTTAACGTTGACATCGCTCGCGCCTACCCCAATGATTGCGCTAACTTAATCGCGACAAACGCGAAGATTCTGGGGAGGAATATATGACCGAGGCGTCAGCGGGCTCGCGCCCAAAGCTATTGTTTGCTCTACTCTCAGGCACTCTTGTTGCGTCAGCTTGCGCTTCATCTTCGATCGCGCCGTCGCGGGCCGCGTCCACTTCGATCGAGGAGGAATCTCAGTCCAAGTGCGCGCCAAACCCAAGTCTGACGAATGCGTCTCAGAGGGTGCAATCGCTCGTGTCGCAGATGACATTGGACGAGAAACTGGGTCAGCTGAACCAGGCTGCCGGTGGGCGCAGCAAATCTCTCAATTCAAAACTTACGTCGGACGAACTCGAAAAGGTGCGCCGGGGTGAAATTGGGTCCTATCTCCATGTCGCTGGCGCCGAGCCTCTTGGAGAGCTTCAAAAAGTCGCTGTCGAAGAGAGCCGGCTCGGCATCCCGTTGCTGTTCGCGATGGATGTCGTCCACGGCTATCGCACGATATTCCCGGTCCCCTTGGCTATGGCAGCAAGCTGGGAGCCGGAGCTCTGGGAAAAAGCCGCCCGAATTTCAGCGGATGAAGCATCAGCCTCTGGTCTTCATTGGACGTTTGCACCGATGATCGACATCTCCAGAGACCCGCGTTGGGGGCGCATCGTGGAAGGTGCAGGCGCCGACCCATATCTGGGATCCCGAATGGCAGTTGCTCAGGTCCAAGGATATCAAGGGGAAGACCTTTCCAACTCAACGACCATTCTTGCCGCAACGAAACATTTCGGCGCCTACGGTGCCCCAACTGGTGGACGGGACTACGGATCGGCTGACATAAGCGAACAGAGCCTGATGGAGGTCTATCTTCCCCCTTTCTATGCCGCGACGAAAGCTGGCACTGGCTCAATGATGACCGCATTCAACGACATCGCCGGCGTCCCATCCACGGCGAATGAATACCTGATTGATGACGTGTTGCGCGCAGAGTGGGGTTTCGATGGGATGATCGTGTCCGACTGGAATGCTGTAGCAGAATTGATCAATCATGGAGTTGCCGAAACAGAGGAGCAGGCTGGCACGCTTGCACTTCAGGCAGGCGTAGACATGGACATGACCAGCATGGTCCTGCCAACGAAAATCAAAGCTGCGGTTCAGTCTGATGCGTGTCTGGCGCATGATCTTGATGCCGCCGTGGCGCGCATCCTTACCACAAAAGAGCGGCTTGGCCTTTTTGATACGCCGATGGCCTATCACAACCCGGAACGTGAAAAGACGACTCTGTTGAAAGACGAATTCCGGCGTGCCGCCCGCCATGCTGCCGTCAAATCCATGGTGCTCCTGAAGAATGAGAAGCAGACCCTGCCCCTCTCCAGCTCACCTCAAACTATCGCTGTGATTGGCGGGTTGGCCGAAGACAAATTGACTCAGCTCGGTTCATGGCGTGCGCAAGGCAAGACGGATGACGTGGTTTCATTGCTGGAAGGCCTGCAACGAAATGCGCCGAGCGGCACGACTGTCACCTATGCGGCCGGCACGCATCCTTCGTCCGAAAGCCCTGGAGCGATCCAACAAGCAGTCGATACGGCGATGGATGCTGATCAGGTACTCTTGGTCATTGGGGAAGACTTTGATCTTTCTGGCGAAGCGCGCAGTCGGTCCGATATTGCGCTTCCACCCAGTCAGTCGGAATTGGCTCAGGCCATATTCGCAACAGGAAAGCCCGTGACAGTCATCCTGGTGACGGGGCGTCCATTGGCCCTTGAAGATGAAGTGGCAGCTGCAGACGCCGTTCTGAACACATGGATGCTGGGCGTCGAAGCTGGCAATGCGTTGGCTGATGTTGTCTGGGGCAACACTTCACCCGCAGGAAGGTTGCCGATCGAGTTCCCGCGCAGAACCGGTGCAGTGCCTCACACATATTCGGAGTATCCAGGTGGACGGCCAGCGGACCCTGATCTGTCGAAAGACACCAACCGATTCATGGATATTCCAATCACACCACTATTCCCGTTTGGTCACGGTCTCAGCTATTCCAGTTTCGACTATAGCGATCTCCAGAGTTCCGTTTTCGAGGATGGACAGATCGAGTTAAGCACTACGATCACGAACATCGGCGATGTCGACGCAGACGAAGTTGTACAACTCTACATGCGTGACCCATTGGCAACCATCGCGAGACCCAAACACGAACTGCGAGGATTCACGCGCGTCTCCATTCCTGCTGGCGAGAGCCGCCAGGTCTCCTTCACAGTCTCACCAGATCAAACCGCGCTCTATCGTGTTGGCTCAGGCTGGGTGGTCGAACCCGGCCAGATTGATTTCATGATTGGTGCATCCGCGGAAGATATCCGTAGCAAGACCAGCGTCACGCTCACACATGATCGCTCGACTGGAATTCCAGCGAGCGCCATCGAAACAGGAATCCGCATCAAATGACCCAGTCACGTCGCACCTTTTTAGGGACTGCAGCAGCCACCGCTCTTCTCTCTGCCTGCGGAACAATGTCGAACCGAGTCGTGCGCACATCTGAGCATATCGAAGTTTTTGACCCGGCCGCACTGGACCTCATTGACGCAAACGCACCTTTGGAGTCGCTTGCATCAGGATATGGCTGGAGCGAAGGCCCCGTCTGGGACCGCCAACGCGACTGCCTTTATTTTACGGACGTCCCCGGCAATATTGCATGGCGATGGTCCGAAGCGGACGGTGCAACCAAACTCCTAGATCCGTCTGGTGTTGCTCGCGATGCGGCCACTGGATTCCGGGAACCAGGTGCAAATGGATTGGCAATGTCAAAAGATGGCAGCCTGCTGATCTGCAATCATGGCAAGCGTGCCATCGAGAAAATGAATCTGGAAACAGGTCACCGCACAATCCTCGCCCGAACGTACAACAACAAAGCCTTTAACAGCCCCAATGATATTGTAGAAGCGGATGATGGAAGCTTGTACTTTACAGATCCGCCCTATGGCCTTGAAGGCCTCGACGCCTCCCCCCTAAAGGAGCAAAATTTCAATGGGGTATACCATCTGCAACCGGATGGACGTGTTACGCGTCTGATCGAAACACTGACCTTTCCCAACGGAATCGCGCTGTCTCCAGATGGTAGTACGCTTTACGTGAGCCAGTCTGACCCAGACGCTCCAATCTTGATGCGCATGTCGCCTGACGGATCAAATGCTGCCGTATTATTTGACGCCAGTCCCTACATGTCAGACACGGCTCCTGGCTTGCCCGATGGTATGGCCGTGACGAAGACCGGCCACATTTTTACCACCGGCCCCGGTGGAGTGTTTGTGCTATCCCCAGAGGGAAAGCCGCTCGCACGGATAAAGACCGGTAAGGCAACAGCGAACTGCTGCTTCGGTGGCCGCGATGGGCAGACACTGTATATGACAGCGCACGACACTTTGATGCGGATCAGAACAAAATCAGTCGGCCTTCCATGGAGCTGACAGAAGCCCTTTTCGCCTACCGGCCAGTACTTGCCACCGGGTTCGGAATCGCCGCCCTGCTCGCGCTGATTTTGCGGGCCAGAATGAACGCTTTCGCAGCCCTCCTGCTCGTCAGCATTTTCAGCGCGCTTGCGGCTGGCATGGCCCCGAACGATGCGTTTGAGACCTTGTCCAAGGGTATGGGAGGCACGCTTGGCTTCATCGCAACCGTAATCGGGCTCGGGGCCCTGTTCGGCGCAATTCTCCAAGCCTCTGGCGCACTTGACGCGCTGGCGTCAAAACTCTCAAGCCAATCCAGTTTCAAGTCCAATCAATGGAAGATCGCAGGCATCGGCTTGCTTGCATCTACGCCTGTCTTCTTTGATGTTGCCCTGATCATCCTTGCACCACTCATTCTGACCATGGCGCACGACCGACTTAAGCCGGCCATGTCATTGGGCTTGCCCCTGATGGCAGGACTTGCCGTCGGACACGCCTTCCTACCCCCGACACCAGGCCCAATCGCAATTGCGGAACTCATCGGCGCTGAATTGGGTTGGGTGATCCTTTTCGGTGCGATTGTCGGCGGAATAGCGCTGGCGGTATCAGGCCCGCTCTTCACTGCTTATCTCGACCGGCGCAGCCGGATACCGATAGGTGCCCCAGCTTTTGATTTCGAGACAAATACAGATCATTCTGAAGAAGAAAAGCCGAAGCCTGGCAGAGCTATCATACTGATAACTCTTCCCTTGGTCCTGATCCTGCTGGGCACACTCGCGAACGTACTCCAAGATGGTCTATTGAAATATCTACTCGAAATTATCGGGCATCCATTCAGCGCACTCCTGATCGCCTGCGGAGCATCCTGGTGGTTGCTTCACCCAAGAACACCGCAAGGCCGAAAACTTTTGTCCGACGCTTTGGCGCGCTCTTTTGAGCCAACTGGAGCCGTCATTCTGGTGACGGGTGCTGGCGGAGCTTTCAAACAAGTTCTTGTTGACACTGGCGCTGGTGAACAAATCGCAAATGCAGCCCTCGGTGTTGGATTTGGACCGCTACTTGCGGGTTACGTTCTGGCTGTCATCCTGAGGCTCGCTCAAGGCAGCTCAACCGTTGCGATGATCACATCTGCTGGCCTCACTGCGCCGATTGTTGCAATGGCAGACCTCACGGCCCCGCAATTGGGGCTCGTAGCCATCGCGATCGCCGCAGGCGCTACAACTGGGAGCCATGTCAACGATAGCGGCTTTTGGCTCGTGGGTCGTGTTTTTGGTATCACGCCTGGCGAAACGCTCCGCACATGGACGGTCTCCACCACATTGATAAGCGTGGTGGGATTTCTCATGTGCGTATTACTATATGCGAGCTTATCGCTCTTTTGATCAGATCAACCCAGCAAGTGGTGAACTGGGATCAGCGTACATCTTCTTCGGCATGCGGCCGGCTAGATACGCATCACGGCCTGCGATCACCGCATGCTTCATCGCGTTTGCCATGCGGATAGGATCCTTGGCAGCCGCGATAGCAGTGTTCATCAGAACGCCATCGCAGCCCAGTTCCATTGCAAATGCTGCGTCAGATGCGGTGCCGACTCCTGCATCAACGATCACCGGCACACGTGTTTGTTCGACGATCAGTCGGATATTGACTGGGTTCATGATTCCCAGTCCGGACCCAATCAGACTGCCAAGCGGCATGATCGCGCAGCATCCTGCATCTTCCAGCATCTTGGCATAAACAGGATCGTCCGAGCAGTAGACCATTACTTCAAAGCCATCGGCAATGAGCGCCTTTGCGGCCTCAAGCGTCTCCGGCATGTTGGGATAGAGTGTTTTCTGATCCGCCAGCACTTCCAGCTTCACGAGATTCCATCCGCCCGCCTCGCGCGCCAGGCGCAGCGTGCGCACTGCTTCATCCGCTGTATAGCAGCCAGCTGTGTTCGGCAGATACGTGAACTCATCCGGCTTCACGAAGTCCGTTAAGCGCTCTTCATTCGGGTTCGACAAATTCACCCGCCGCAGAGCAACGGTAACGATCTCTGCGCCAGCAGCTCGCGCGGCATCGGCATTCTGCTGATAGGACGCATACTTGCCCGTGCCGACAATCAGGCGGGAATTGTAGGTCTTGCCGGCAATCGTGAGTGAATCTGTCAAAGGTCTGGCCTTGTTTGAGAAGTTACTGAAGCGGTGAGCATAGCCGAAGCGAGTTGATGCCTCAGCCGCCGCCAACGAATTGTACAACTTCTATACGGTCACCAGCTTCGATGACAGTTGTGGCGTGCTCCGATTTAGGGACGATTTCAAGATTGCGCTCAATCGCAATCCCGCGCGGATCGCGCCCTGACTCGCCTGACAGTTGAAGTACCAACATCGCCAGAGTTGTCCCAGCCTCGACTTCTCGTGACTCGCCATTGACTGTAATGAGCATTCGCGTTTTCTCCGTTCATCGCCCCCCTTGCCTTGCTAGGCATTCCAGCGCAAGACGGAAGACTATGTCGAAGCCCGTATATGTCCTCGGAGGTCCCAACCTCAACCTGCTCGGTTCACGAGAGCCGGAAATCTACGGGCGTGATACGCTCGCGGACATCCATGCGCGGCTGGAAGCGCAAGCTGAAGGTACGGCATTGATTCTACGCCAGACGAATCACGAAGGCGAACTGGTGGACTGGATTCAGGAAGGTTCCGAAAAAGGATCGGCTATTATTCTGAATGCAGCGGCATATACGCATACCTCTATTGCGCTTCACGACGCGCTCAAGGCATGCAAAGTCCCTGTAATTGAAGTCCATTTGTCAAATCCTGCCGCGCGAGAAGCGTTTCGGCAGGTGAATTATGTTTCCCCCGCCGTGAAGGCCACGATTGCAGGCCTCGGTGCCTATGGTTATGAGCTGGCGCTTAAGGCGGCAAAGACCCTTACGGGCCAATAAGAGACCTGACATCCCATGAGCACTACGAAGAACAAGCTGGATACCGGCCTCGTCCGGGAACTCGCGGCCATTTTGCGGGAAGCAGACCTTGGCGAAGTTGAAGTCGAACACGAAGGCCTTCGCATTCGTGTCAGCAAGCCAGCAGCCCCGGTAGTTCAGGCCGCCGTTGCCGCACCTGCACCGGTTGCTGCACCTGCACCGGCGGCGGCTCCCGCAGCCGCCGATGCACCAGCTGCTGCACCTGCCGCTTCGGACAACGCAATCAAATCACCAATGGTCGGCACGGTATACCTGTCGCCAGAACCTGGCGCGAAACAGTTCGTCGCCGTTGGCGACAAAGTCAAAAAGGGCGACACGCTGCTGCTCGTCGAAGCGATGAAGACCTTCAACCCGGTCGAAGCCGACAAGGCTGGCACTGTGAAGGAAATTTACGTTAGCGATGCCCAGCCTGTCGAATATGGCGAAGCTCTTATTCTGATTGAGTAATATGGCCGACCAACCTGCTATCAATAAGGTTCTCATCGCCAATCGCGGTGAGATTGCGCTGCGGATTCACCGCGCTTGCAAGGAAATGGGACTGTCCACAGTGGTGGTCCATTCCGAAGCAGACAGTGACGCGATGGCTGTTCGCCTCGCTGATGAAAGTGTTTGTATCGGTCCCGCCCCATCATCCGAAAGCTATTTGAAGAAATCTCAGATTCTGGCGGCGGCGGAGATTACCGGCGCTGATGCGATTCACCCGGGCTATGGCTTCCTGTCTGAGAACGCGCAATTCGCGGAAATGGTCGAAGCACATGGGCTCGCCTTCATCGGCCCGACTGCCGAACACATTCGTATCATGGGCGACAAGATTGCCGCCAAACAGGCGATGATTGACGCTGGCGTTCCATGCGTGCCCGGCTCGGATGGCGCGGTTTCTTCGATTGCCGAAGCCAAAAAGGCGGCCAAGAAGATCGGCTTCCCGGTTCTCGTCAAAGCTTCTGCTGGTGGCGGCGGACGCGGCATGAAGCTCGCGAAGACCGAAGCAGATCTGGAAAACGCTGTCCGTACGGCGAAAACAGAGGCGAAGGCGGCCTTTGGCGACGACGCAGTGTATCTGGAAAAGTATCTTCAAGGGCCGCGCCACATCGAAGTGCAGATCATTGCTGACACACACGGGAATGTCGCACATCTATGGGAACGCGACTGCTCCCTGCAGCGTCGCAACCAGAAAGTCTTTGAAGAAGCCCCTTCTCCGGAACTGAACCAGGCTCAGCGTGAAGAAATTGGCGGTATCTGCGCTCGGGCGATGGAAAAGCTGGGCTATCGTGGCGCGGGGACGATCGAGTTCTTGTACGAAGATGGCAAATTCTATTTCATCGAAATGAATACGCGGCTTCAGGTCGAACATCCGGTCACCGAGATGATCACGGGAATCGACTTGGTGCGCGAACAGATCCGAATTGCTGAAGGCAAGAAACTTTCTTTCAGCCAGGAAGACGTGATGCTCGTCGGGCACGCCATCGAGTGCCGCATCAATGCTGAACATCCGGAAACCTTCATCCCGTCACCCGGACTGATCACAGACTTTCATGCCCCAGGTGGTCCAGATGTTCGTTTGGATAGTGCAGCTTATTCCGGCTACCGGATTCCGCCGCATTACGACTCGCTTATCGGCAAGCTAATCGTCCACGGTCGGACCCGCCGCGAGTGCATCATGCGTCTTCGTCGCGCCCTTCAGGAAATGGTTGTCGGAGGCGTGTTCACGACGTTGGATCTGCATCGGAAACTGGTCGAAAATGAAGATGTTCTGGCAGGTGAGTACAACATCCACTGGCTTGAGAAGTTTCTGGAAAATCAGAAAACGTAACGAACACTAGCATTTTTCTCTTTTGACGTTTCGGAAGTCTCGTCAGTGGGTAGACATCGCTGTTCGTGCAGGCTCATATTGCGAACATGTCTCAACGATTCAGCACCACGGACCTGCTAGCCTGCTATCGCCGGGGAATTTTCCCAATGGGCGATGCACGTAACGATCCGAATCTGTTCCTTGTTGATCCGGACATGCGTGGGATCATTCCCCTGGATGAGTTCCACATCCCAAAGCGGTTGCTCAGAACGGTAAAGAAGCAGCCTTTCAAAGTCACAGTCGACCAAGCTTTTACACGCGTTATGGAAATGTGCGCTGAAAGCGCCAAGGGCCGGGAGAGCACCTGGATCAACTCTCCTATCCTG
Source organism: Hyphomonas atlantica corrig. (assembly GCF_000682715.1). Lineage (GTDB taxonomy): Bacteria > Pseudomonadota > Alphaproteobacteria > Caulobacterales > Hyphomonadaceae > Hyphomonas > Hyphomonas atlantica. The sequence continues at coordinate 93,547 of NZ_AWFH01000023.1, forward strand.
AACCTCTACAGCTCCCTCCATCACGAAGGGCACGCTCATTCCATTGAGTGCTGGGATGGAGAGGACCTAGTAGGCGGGCTGTACGGCGTGGCGCTCGGCGGCGCTTTCTTCGGTGAGAGCATGTTTTCGCGCGCGACTGACGCGTCGAAAATCGCACTCGTGCATCTCGTCGCCCACCTCCTTGAAGATGGTTTCGTGCTGCTCGACGCGCAGTTTCACAATCCCCACCTGGAACAATTCGGATTGGTCGAAATCCCGAGACAGGAGTTCAAGAAACTGCTGAAGGAAGCCCTGACAATTGACGCGACATTCTATTCGAAGTCTGCCTCATCCTCAGCGGAGCGCGGCTCGAGCTTTACCGGCTCAGGTGCAGCACAGCGGATCACCCAAACATCGTAAACCGGGTGCTCCAACGCGCTGAGGCCGGGAGAAGACGCGTACATCCAGCCCGAGAACAGCTCTGGGTTCTCTTCGCTGACTGTCTCCACATCTTCAGCGTCAACTGCAGCTTCCATGGTTTCGACCGCAACAGGCTGTGTAGACGCAATCTTCAGGAATGCAGCACTCTCCGGCGCCTCTTCTGGCGGCGTCTGATAGCAAACCTGCAGCTCGACCTTGAGAGATCCGAATACGACCGGTTCGCCAACTTTCACGTCAATGTCTGTCGAACGTCCGGTAATCTTGTCGAGCGCCCTCAGGGTAGCCGTATCCTTCTGGACAAATGTAGCCGCGTGCGCCGCACCAAGTATCAATCCGGCGATCGCCGAGGCCGCCAGCACGTGCCGCATCATTCGAAATCTCCCGCAGGATAGGGATCGTCAGCATCTGCTGATGACTCAGACTCTTCTGAGCCTCCATCACCGCTTCCTGAAGCGAAAGATGCAAACAAGGTCAGCAAGTCGACGCTGCCACGCGTGTATTTGATCTCGCCTGAGCCATCTTGCGGAATATTGTCAAAACTGCCGCCCGGCTCGAGCGCGACATAGGCGCCGCCCAGCAAGCCGTCCGTGGAAACACGAGCGTCGGTGTCCTCTGGCAACGCCCATTTCTCATCAAGGCTCATGCGAACAACCGCCTCAAAACGTTCCGGGTCGCCCTCGACGCTTTTGACGATACCGGCTTTTACGCCGGCAATGCGAACGTCGGTGCCGCGCGAAATGCCCGAAACATTGTTGAAGCGCGCGGCCACCTCATATTGATCGCCCTGCGCTTGAGCGTCGCCGCCGCGATCAAGGGCAAACCAGAGAAACGTACCGGCTACACCAACAACTGCAGCGCCGATCAGGGTTTCAAAGAGTGATTCACGCATCCGGTGTCCATGCCTCGTAATCGCCTGTCGCCTTCTGTCGCGCCATGCCGGTGGAAAGGCTTCCTTTTGGCTTGGTCGCGTATGGCGTGCCAGTCATGTTCGGCTTGTGATCGGTCTCCCAGTCACGCCGGGTCAAAGGAGACTTGGTTGGCGGCTCATCGATCGTGTGGTGCAACCAGCCATGCCAATCGGCGGGAACTTTCGATGGCTCCGCCAGTCCCTTGTACATAACATACCGGCGCTTGCGCCCTTCGAGAGACGGTTTGCGCTCCTCGAAATAGCGATTGCCATACTCGTCGGTACCAACATAACCCGACCGCCGCTTGATATCGAAAGCCGCTCCGAGCGTGTTGCCGCTCCACCAAGTGAAAATCTGTTTCAGCATCGTGAGGATGTCCTGACCTGTCTTGTTGGCCGCAATATGGCGCTATCCGGGCAAGTAATCCATACGGCAGCCGCAGGCAATGCGCCGCACAATAATATGATCAGCGCAACCACTTTTGCGGCTTGAAAGCTTGATACCACATTCCGGAACCGTCACGCTTTCCTGAGTGATTCGCTGATGATTCGCGGGAGGGTATTATGAAAGCTGCCGAGATAGAGTCCGTTCTGGAAGCCGCCGAAGCTGATGGCCTGCTTTCACCCGAGATCGAATTCGGTGCCGCATTCCGGGCCGCCGGGCGCCATCGTCGTCCCATGACAGAGGAATCTCTCCGAAATGTCGCCTCGGCCTACGCCTCGGCAGGACTGCTGGGCGCATCGCAGATCGCAACCGCCGAAATGCTGGAACGGCTTGGCGATGCGCCACGCAATGCAGAGCTTGCGGAAGCCATAGCCTCCGGTCTCCCACAAGACATTCTCGAGGAAGCGCTACGCCAGCCTGACGGGTTTTCGCGCACAGCCGACGCCCTGCGAATTGCAGCCGCCAACGTTCAGCCACCCCCCACCGCTGTTTTCAGTGCTAATTCCGCCAATTCCGAGTTTGATCCTCTCCTTCTTGCCGCACTGAAGGAAGGCGCGGAGATATTCCTGGCTCAAGAGGATGTCGCCCCTGCCAGACAAGCCTCTCGTTTGCTCGATGTCTCGCTGGCGATTAGCCCGGACGGCCTCGAATCTGATCTGCTTTGCACCGTTGCGGAAGCTGCAGGCAGATCTCTGGGGGACGGTGTTCTGCTGATTAACGGCCTTGGCGCGGCTGTACTTTCGCTCGGGCTACCATATGACAGCGACGAGGGACGAGCAGTGGCGGCGGCCTTGTGCGCCGTAGTGAAGTCTTTTGCGACGGGCGCATCACTTTCAGCAGCGCATGCCGGTGTGCTGGGCCTGGAAGCGCGTCGCGCATCATCGCGCAAATCATGCAACGTCGCCATACTGCCCATATCTGACTTCGCCGATCTGATGCCAGACTGCGAAAGCGAAGGGGCTGCGCCTGTTTGCACCGTGCTGACCTATTCAGATGAAGGGCCAACACTTGCCCGCTGCGCCCGTCTCGCTATTTCCCGTACCGCACCGGAAAGCCTACCGACAATTCTTGAACGTGTTGCCAATTGTGGCGGTGAAGATCTTGAAGCAGCGTTGGGAGCCGATCGGCTTAAGGATCGCGGCTTTTCCGATGCGGCGCTAGACCGAGTGTCCCGCGCTCTGAGCGATGGTCTTCCCCTCAACGCAGCTTTCTCTCGCTGGGTGCTGGGAGATGAGATTATCAGCGATGATCTGAAACTGGCTCCCGAGAAATTCGATTCCGATGGTCTGGCCCTGCTTTCTGCGATGGGGTTCTCGCGCAAGGACATCGCGAAAGCCGAAGCGGCTGTGGATGGAACGGCAGAAGACATCGCAGCGGCAGAGTTTCGCCAATGTGGTCTTGAGCTACATGTCAGCGCAGAAGCAGAGCTGGCCTTCGCATCCGCCTGTGCAGAAGCGCTTGGCGGCAACACGGCTATTCGCGTCACCGGTCGCAACGGACTAGACATGGCTGACGCGGCCATCGCAGCTGGCCTATCCACCTTGCTGGTTGGAATACGAGCCCCCGCCAACGACGATGTCGCAGATCGCATGGAACAGATTCTTGCACTCGCAGACGAGCTCGCCATAGAATCTGACGCATCTTTTGCGGCTGACGAAAACACCAGCGTTTCAGACGGCCACGGGCAGAGCGCTCGAACGCGCCTGCCAGATCGTCGCAAAGGTTATATCCAGAAAGCATCTGTCGGCGGCCACAAGGTCTATCTCCACACAGGAGAATTCGAAGATGGCGCGCTGGGTGAGATCTTCATCGACATGCACAAGGAAGGCGCAGCGTTTCGCAGTCTCATGAACAATTTTGCCATCGCCACGTCCATTGGCCTCCAATATGGCGTGCCGCTGGAAGAGTTCGTTGATGCCTTTGTCTTCACACGCTTCGAGCCGGCTGGCGCCGTGACCGGCAACGACCGAATCACAAAGGCGACGTCCATCCTCGACTACATATTCCGGGAGCTTGCCGTGTCCTATCTGGGCCGCGACGACCTCGCAGAAGTGGATGTGACTCATGACGGCCTTGGCCGCGGCGCTGGCGATGCCACACGTGAACCGGCAGAATTCACGGAAGAAGCCGCTCAGTTGATCTCCCGCGGATTTTCCAGAGGCCAGTTGCCAGACAACATCGTCATCTTCGACAAGAAACGCGAAGAAAAACAAGCTGAAGAAGACACGGAAACCGAAGCACTCAACGCCCCAGATTATCTCAGCGAAGCCTGCCCAAATTGCGGCAGCTTCACGCTGTTTCAGATCAGCGAAGATGGTGAGGCAGAGTGCGATACTTGCGGACAGGAATTGCAGGACTTCACTGAAGTCCCCTCCTGATCAGGCCTTGCCAGTAGGCCGAAGCCCAGCTCCAAAGAGGTTGCTTGACGATGCAATCGGAGCGTTCCGAGGCATGGCGAATTTGCAACACTTGTGACGTTTTGGTGAGTCCTTACTGTTTGTTCAGTTTGGAGCAACAAAATCAGGCGTTATCCATAAGTTATGACACGTTTGGCTTACGCAATTCTTGGCGCTTCGGCCTTTTCTCTTGCCGCGTTACCCGCGATGGCACAAAGCCAGCCCGTGGCCTGGTCTCCCGGCTATGTGGGGGCATGCGGTGAATGTGACCTGTCTGGCAAGAATCTGACTGGCTGGACGCTGACCGGTGGCAACTATTCCAAGGCCCGCCTGGACTATGCCTTCATGCGGGGTGTCCAAGCTGGCGGAGCCAATTTTGAGAATGCAGAAGCCAATAGCGCCGATATGCGCGGCGCCATCCTGACATCTGCCCGCTTTTCCGGCGCTACGCTATCTGGCGCCCGCCTTCAGGGCATACAGGCAAGCGGCGCAGATTTTCGCAGCACAAAAGCACAGGGCAGCAATTTGCAGGGCGCCCTGCTCGTGGGCGCCAATTTTGCCTCGGCCGATCTGACAGGTTCGTTCATGGAGGCGGCCGACCTTTCTGGCGCGAACCTGACAGGCGGATGGCTGAACGAAGCCATCCTTTCAGGAGCGGTGTTCAATGGCGCGAACATGACCGGCGCGAATTTAAGGAGGGCGCAGGTCGCAAACGCATCCTTCCGGGATGTCCGCTTCATCGATGCTGACCTTTCTGAACTTGAGGGTAGCGAACTCGCAGATTTTGATGGGGCTTGCGCGTCTTTGAGCACGATCTTGCCGGACAGCCTGAACCTCCCGCTTTGCGACGTAACGACTACAGTTGCCAGCAACTGAGCCAATTTTCGAATAGCCCAAAACGAAAAAGGCGGAGAGCTGGGCCCTCCGCCTTTTCTTTCGCTAATATCCTTTAGTGCGTCAGGATTTGACCTGCGGCGCCAGCCGGATGTTCAGTTCTTTGAGCTGTTTGTCGTCAACTGGGCTCGGTGCCTGCATCATCAGGTCGCGCGCCTGCTGGTTCATCGGGAACAGCGTAACGTCGCGGATATTCTCGGCATCGGCGAGCAGCATCACGATTCTGTCCACGCCCGGTGCGATTCCACCGTGTGGAGGCGCGCCATAACGGAACGCGTTGAGCATGCCGCCAAACTCTGCCTCGACGACATCCGGACCATACCCAGCCAGCTCAAATGCCTTCAGCATCAGTTCCGGACTATGGTTCCGGATCGCACCGGATGATAGCTCCACGCCGTTACACACGATGTCGTACTGATAAGCCTTCAGGTCGAGCTGCTTTTCTTCCGTATCGGCTTCCAACAAGGCGTCCATCCCACCTTGAGGCATTGAGAACGGGTTGTGGCTGAAATCGACTTTCTTGTTGTCTTCGTCATATTCGTACATCGGGAAGTCAACGATCCAGCAGAGGCGGAATACCCCCTCTTCGATCAAGCCAAGTTCCTCACCAACCTTCGTGCGCGCGGCGCCGGCGAGCTTGTAAGCCTCGCCCTTCTTCCCAGCTGAGAAGAAGATGCCGTCGCCTGCAGAGAGACCAAGCTTCTCAAGCAGAGTTGCCAGAAGCGCAGGTTCGAAATTCTTCAGGACCGGATCCTGGCTATCGACCCCGCCGCCATCAGCTTCCTTGAGGCGCGCATAACCGAGGCCTGGTGCCTGCATTTCCTTCTTCGCCCATTTGTCGAGCTCATCGAAGAATTTACGCGACTTTTCGGCTGCTGCTTTCGGAGCCGGAATGGCAATAACGCGGCCACCGCCAGCGATGATCTTGGCGAAGATGCCAAATCCGGTCTTGCTGTCGTCTTCGAAAAATTCGGATACATCAGCCAGTTCGATCGGGTTGCGCAGATCCGGCTTGTCGGAGCCATACTTCGCCATTGCTTCGGCATATGGAATGCGCGGAAACGCGCCTTCCGGCACGGTGCGGCCCTTGCCTTCCCAATCCGCAAACTCGCTGAACACGCCCGCCATGACAGGTTCAATGGCGCTGAACACGTCTTCCTGGGTCACGAAGCTCATTTCAATATCAAGCTGGTAGAACTCACCCGGCGACCGGTCTGCGCGGGCATCCTCGTCACGGAAACATGGCGCAATCTGGAAGTAGCGGTCAAAGCCGGACACCATCAGCAACTGCTTGAACTGCTGTGGCGCTTGCGGCAGCGCGTAGAACTCACCTGGATGCAGGCGGCTCGGCACCAGGAAGTCACGAGCGCCTTCCGGGCTGGAGGCGGTCAAAATCGGGGTCTGGTACTCGGTGAAGCCCTGTTCGATCATACGGCGGCGCAAGCTGGCGATCACCTGGCTACGCAGCACCATATTCTTGTGGAGTGTTTCCCGGCGAAGATCCAGATAACGGTGCTTCAGGCGAATATCTTCCGGATATTCCGGCTCGCCAAACACTGGCAGCGGCAGCTCAGCCGCCTCTGACTGAACGCTGACTTCGCCAGCCACGACTTCGATCTCGCCTGTGGCCAGGTTCGGGTTCACGAGGCTCTCATCGCGCGCGACGACCTTGCCTTCCAGCGTGATTACGCTTTCTGCGCGAAGGCGCTCGACCGTGCCAAATCCGGGGGAGCCGGGATTGAACACGACTTGGGTCAGGCCGTAATGATCCCGCAGGTCGATGAACATCACCCCGCCATGATCGCGGCGGCGGTGCAGCCAGCCTGACAGTTTTACGGTTTCACCGACATGGGATTTGCGAAGTTCCCCGCAGGTGTGGGTGCGATAGGCGTGCATCGGAAACTCTCTCCGGAAATACGGTCCAACAGAAATAAAGCGCGAAAGGCACGGAACCTCTCGCAATTGTCAAGGCGATGCGATACGCAAGCGCGCGATGACTGACAACACCCTGACTCCCATTACTGAGCAGTCGGCACTGGAAGACCTGTGCGGAAAGCTCGCTGAATCCGACTTTATCTGCGTCGATACCGAGTTTCATCGGGAAACGACCTATTGGCCGGAGCTCTGCCTCGTCCAGGCCTCTGCGCCCGGCGTGGAAGGCCTGATCGACCCGCTGGCAGAGGATCTGGACATCGGCCCGTTCCTCGACCTGATCGCCGCAGACAATCGCGTGAAAGTATTCCACGCGGCCCGTCAGGACCTCGAAATCTTCAATCGCCTGATTGGACATCCGCCCGGCCCGATCTTCGATACGCAGGTCGCAGCGATGGCTCTCGGCCTCGGTGATTCGATCTCTTATGACAATCTGGTGCAGCGCGTGCTGAAGCGCCAGATCGACAAATCGAGCCAGTTCACCGACTGGACCCGCCGCCCGCTCAGCCAGAAACAATTGGTCTACGCGCTCGGCGATGTCACGCATTTGAGAGACGCCTACCTCAAGATGCGGGACGAGTTGGAAAACCTTGGCCGTCTCTGTTGGGTCCGCGAGGAAATGGCCGACTTGGAAGACCCGGCGAAATATGACACGGACCCCGCCAATGCCTGGCAGCGACTTAAACTGCGCAAGCCGAAGAAAGACTATGCTGCCATTGTGGTTGCTGTTGCCGCATGGCGCGAAACGCTGGCCCAGGAGCTCGACAAACCACGTCGCCGCATTCTGAAAGACGATGCAATCCAGGAGATTGCGAGCCAGAAACCGCGCTCAGAGCAGGATTTCGGTCAGCTGCGCGCCGTGCCGAACGGCTTTATCCGATCAAAGTATGGTCAGGGCCTCGCTGAAGCCGTCGCGGACGCGATTGATAATCCAGAGAAGTATGCTCCGGAACTCGGCCCGCGCGTTCAAAACGCGCAAATCCCAGCGGGCGCACCGGAATTGCTGAAAGTACTACTCAAGCATGTCAGCGAAGAAAATGACGTGGTCCCCCGCCTGATCGCGAATGCGGCCGACATTGACCGGATCGCACGCGGCGAAACCGGCGATGAGATCGCCGCCATGACCGGGTGGCGCTACGACATGTTCGGTCGCAAGGCTCAGGCATTGCTGAACGGCAAACTTGCCGTGTCATTCGAAGGAGGTCAGGTCCGCTTGTTCGACGTCTGATACAGCGGCGACAATTAGCGGATCACGACTTCAGATTTCAGCCTCACTTGGCTCGCAGTCTGGGAGAGGCGTCGCTCGACCGTATCCGACACCATAGCCGAATCCGATCTGGACACCCTCAATTGCAATGTCTCTGCTGTGCGAACGAGCTGTGCCCGCTTCAGGATCGGGCCTGACCGGCCAGAGAATACAGCACCGAGCCGCATCGCACTGCCGATTTGACGGGCACGCTCATCCTGCTCCGGTGTGGTCAGTGTCGTATACTCGTCCGGCCGCTTGAAGTCTTTCTGGTAGCGGCACCCGACGGCATATGCGATCAATGCCCGCTCGCGATGCGCCACAGCCGTGTATGGCGCGCGCAAGGCCTGATCATAGGCCATTATGGCCCGGTGGTCCGGATGGAACCTGCCTGCACTGTCAGACATCATGCAGGCCGCCCGCTCAATCCGCTGGTCGGCGGCCGGAGAACCGAACAGGTCCGGTTCAGGCGCAAGCGCCGGCGCAATGAAGTCGTGCAGTGCTTCGCCGAAGAGAATCTGGTTGCGATCGAGTCGTGCGAAGGCGATCGCACCATCCAGCAAGGGATCATTGTCTGACGCCCCCAACTCATTGCGCAGCACACCCTCGCGCAGACCGCTGGATGATATTGTCATACCATCCAGTTCGCTCATCTCCAGGACTTCTTGCGCGAGAATGGCAGCAATTGGCAGATGGCGGGCTCGCTTCTTGTCAACGGCTTCGAGGGTAAGGCGCGCTGTTGAATTGGTCAGGCTGTCGAAACAGACCTTAGCTGCACGGTCAATCTGCGCCTTGGTCATCTGATAACCCTGCAAAACCTGCAGCGAATACCCCTCCAGATGCATGTTCAACTTGGCAAGCGTCCGCCATGCTCCGCCCACCGCATAAAAACGCCCTTCAGCCTTGGCAAGGACAGCAGATGTCTTCAGTTCTGTCCGGATCGTCTTGCGTAGGGATTTGAGGTCAATGTCGCCATTCACCAGCGACAACGGTCCGAGCATCAGGCTTTCACCGCCACCTGCTTTCGGTCCGATCTGCTTGAACTCGAGACTGGAGCCACCAAGATCTCCGATCATCCCATGTGGCTCATGAAAGCTTGCCTCGACCCCCACTGCCGACAACCGGGCCTCATCCTCGCCTGAGAGGACCAGGATTTTCCGCCCCAGCGCATTTGATGCCTGGCTAATGAATTCGGCACCATTGTCCGCTGATCGGACCGCCGCGGTTGCAACGGCCGTAAAACTCTTCAGATTCAACGCCTTCAGGATCGCTCGATACCGACCGAGCGCCTTTAGCGCAGCCTCAACGCCCGAAGGCGACAACTGCCCGGTCGTCATCAGCCCTGCACCCAATCCGGCCATGACCTTTTCATTGAAGGTCGGCAGGATCGACGCGCCGAGCACATTGTAGATCACCAGACGAACCGAGTTGGACCCGATGTCGATGATGGCTGCGCGCTCTGTTTTTGGTAGCGTCACCCCGAGACACCCTCTCGCGGTTTCAGCCGTGGGGGAAGACTGACTTCCAAGGAACTGCCACGCCCTGAAAGGCTCGGATTATCCATGAAATAGGTATGTGCAGAGAAAGGTTTTGCAGTCTCAGCCACGTCCATCCGCTCATACGAGCCATCTTCTCTCATGATCCATGTCTGCTGTTCATCGTTCAGGTTTGCCACCATGATCTGATTCAACACCTGACGATGCACAGTCGGATTCTCAACCGGCACGAGTGCCTCGACCCGACGGTTCAGGTTCCGCGGCATCCAGTCGGCAGATGAAATGAACACCTTTGCCTTCGGCGACGGAAGTGTCTGGCCGTTCGCGAAACAGACGATCCGCGAGTGCTCAAGAAAACGCCCGACAATGCTCTTTACCGAGATATTGTCTGACAGTCCCGGCACACCTGGCCGTAAACAGCAAATCCCTCTCACAACCAGGATGATCGGCACGCCTGCCTGGCTCGCTTCATAAAGGGCATCAATAACCTCGCCATCGACCAGTGAGTTCATCTTGGCCCAGATGCCGCACGGCGCTCCCTTGCGCGCCGCATCGGCTTCGGCTTCGATCATGTCAATCAATTGTTGCTTCATGTCCAATGGCGACATGGACAGCTTTTCCATCACTGGTCCGACTTTGGGTGGCTCACGGTACGCTGTGACGAAATTGAACAGACGATTTGCATCTCGCCCAAGTGACGCATCCGCGGTGAACAAGGATAAGTCCGTATAGATACGGGCATTGATCGGATGATAATTTCCGGTACCGAAATGCGTGTAGGTGCGCAACTCGTCGCCTTCCCGGCGCACGACCAGAGACACTTTGGCGTGGGTCTTGTATTCGATAAACCCATAGACGACCTGAACGCCGGCCCGTTCAAGATCGCGCGCCAGACGCAAATTGGCTTCTTCATCAAAGCGGGCCTTGATCTCAACCAACGCCGTGACGTTCTTTCCGGCCTCTGCCGCCTCGACCAGCGCCGCGACGATCTGCGAGTTCGCTGTCGTGCGGTACAAGGTCTGTTTGATCGCCACCACTTGCGGATCGGCTGCCGCCTGACGCACGAACTCAACGACAACATCGAACGTTTCGAAAGGGTGGTGCACCAAGATATCCTTGGCCCGAATAGCCGCAAAGCAATCGCCCCCCATTTCGCGAATGCGTTCTGGATAGCGCGCTTCATAGGATGGGAATTGCAGGTCCGGACGATCCTTTACAATGAGTTCCGACAATTGGGCCATTCCCAATATGCCGTCATACAGAACGATGTCGTCTTCTTCTGCGCCAATTTCATGCGTGATCAATTTGCGTAGATCTTCGGGCGCGCTTGACTGCATCCGGATACGGACGATCCGGCCTCGGCGGCGTTGCTTCAGCAGAACTTCGAACTCGCGGATCAGATCTTCTGCTTCTTCCTCAATCTCGATATCGCTATCGCGAATCACCCGGAATAGACAGCGATCCTTTTCCTCAAAGCCAGGAAACAAATCATCGATGAACATGCCTATGACGTCTTCAAGGGCAATGAACCGGAGATTGCCCTTGGTGCCGTTTGGCAAACGAATGAAGCGGCGTACGAATGCCGGCAATGGGATGATGCCGACATGATCATCGCCACTGTCTTTTGAAATCAGATTGATCGCGACCGAAAATCCCAAATTGGGAATGAATGGAAATGGGTGCGCCGGGTCCACCGCCAGAGGCGTAAGCACCGGGAAAATGTTTGACCGAAAATACTTGTCCAGCTCACCGCGATCACGCTTGTTGAGGTCCTTCACGCCCAACACGTCTATGCCTTCGGCGTGAAGCTCCTGTTTCAGGCTGCGCCAGCGTTCCTGCTGCTCGGCGATCAGGTTCAGGGACGCCGCCTCAATCTTCTCCACTTGCTCCGCCGGGGTCAGGCCGTCCTGGCTGGATTTCACGATGCCTGCTCGCACCTGCTCGCGCAGGCCCGCATAGCGAACCATTTCGAACTCATCGAGATTGCTGGCGGAAATCGACAGGAAACGCAGCCGCTCCAACAGCGGATGGTCCATATTCGAAGATTCCTCGAGGACACGCTGATTGAACTCGAGCCACGACAATTCCCGATTCAGGAAGCGGTCTGGCGAGGCCATCAGCTGTTCTACTGTTCCAGTTTGTCCATCGGCCATCGTGCCTGCTCCGCGTGTTTAGTCGTCCTCAAATGCCGCGGAATCCGGATTGGCCCATCCGAGTTCCTCCACGACATCCCGCGCCAGAGGCACACTGGGTGCCCGGCCGGTTTCGGTCACCTTATCACTTAATTTCTCAATAAATATTTCGATAGCCGTATAAGATAGCTCCAATCTCGGAACTACATATTTAATGAGATCAGGTTCCAGCTTCAGGAAAAAACGCGCCGCCGTAGATTCAAGGCGCGCTTTCAGCATTTCCTCATCCGGCTCCCGAATTTCGACGACCGGCAGAGCCATGAAACGCGATTTCAGATCAGCGGAAGATGTCTGCCACTGACTTGGATGCCGCTTTGAGGTGAGCAACACGCGCCCGCCCCCCGCTGCGGCTGAATCGATCAATGTGAGCAGGTTTTCGCTTTTCTTTACGAGATCGGCGTCATCGACGACCGCGGCTGTCGTTGCCAACGCTGACAGGCCGGGTGTTTTCAAACGCGAGAACTCTTTTGCTGCATAGAAGCTGCCATCGAACTCACGACACCAGGCTTTGGCCAGAACGGACAAGCCACTGCGCGGCGGCCCCAACAGGCAAATGACCGGAAATGGCCAAGCTTGCGGCGTGCGCAGGACAGCCATTGCGCTTTCATTCGCCTCTGTGACGAGCAGCGCATCAAGCGTGGGTTCTTTTGCAGGAAAGCCTAGGCTGAGCTGGCTTGGCCGGGACGGCCCCTTGGTATTATCCGCGCTCACGGTTCCCCCGATGGAGACACAGCCGATCGGACGATCCAGCCCATTTCATTCTCGGACAGGGACACCCCACGCTGTAGCAGATCGTTCTGCAATCGTGGCGGATCCCCCGCATAGGAAAACGCAACCAGTGCACCATCGCGCGCGATGGCCTCAATCCGGAATTCCGAGATCAATGGCGAACGCGCCAAAGCGCCACGCAGCGTGTTCCATTCTGCCAGCGACGTGTAGCGAACGCTCGCGGTTGCTGGGGTGCGCTCTCCTGAGCGGATAACCGAAACTTCCTTCCAGTTCTCGTCCAGCAGCGCCACCATGCGGTCAACCGCAACCTCCAGCGACGACGCATAGGGCGTCGTGCCGACACGTTCCGTTCCCGCCGCAGTGACTGTGGACACGGTCACCTGCCAGGCCCCATCCACACCCGATAATTCTGCCAGAATACCCCGACGCGCGCCAAGAGCGCCCGCTTCCGGAGAAAGTTCAAGCCAGTCGCTGTATGCGCTGTAACCGGGGCTGTTGGCCGTCACGAAGGGGGAGAGTGTTTCGTCGCGCCCGGTACCGAGCGCTTCGCGCCACGCTGCATCCAGCCCAGCAGATCCAGCAAGCGGCACCAGCAATCCCTTCGGCGCCTGTGTGTCGACATATGGCACTGACAGGCCATCAAGATGAGCCCGTACCATGCGCGGATTGTAGACGACGGCCAGTGTGCCTTTATAGCGCCCGGCACCCGCAGTCTCTTCCTGGACATCCACGGCAGCCGACAGGCGATCTGCCAGCGCTGCATCCACAACAAGGCCGCCCGATTGCAGCCGATCCTCTGCCAGCGTAATCCGGTCAATCAGCACGCGGGCGCCCTGAACCCGCGCTGACGCCATGGCCAGTTCACGTGCTTCGATGAGCGAACCCGCCGTCTCATCCACTTCGATATTCGAGACGGTGTATACGTCCCGCGTATCCGCAAAGGCGCTTGCTCCCATCGCGACGAGAGCAAAAAGGGACGCGAAAAGGATACGAATCATGGTCGACGGCCTCCGTTTGAACCTGTTGTAGCAAGCCAATGCGACAGCCGAAACCGCAAGCGGCACTGGCAGAGACGTTTTCCCCATGCTAACGCGCGAGTCATCATGAGCGATACATCCAAAACTCCCCTTTCCTACCGTGATGCCGGTGTCGACATTGAGGCAGGAGAAAGGCTGGTCGAGGCCATAGGCCCGCTGGCAAAAGCCACAGCCCGTGCGGGCGTGATGGGCGGCCTCGGCGGCTTCGGCGCGCTGTTTGACCTGAAAGCGTCTGGCTATGAGGATCCGGTCCTCGTTTCCGGCACCGATGGCGTGGGCACAAAACTGATGCTGGCTTTTGAGACCGGCATTCACAACACGGTCGGCATAGACCTCGTCGCCATGTGCGCCAACGATGTGCTCGCCCAGGGCGCGGAGCCCCTGTTTTTCTTGGACTATTTTGCAACCGGAAAGCTCGAAGCCGGCATCGCCGAAGCCGTCATTTCCGGCATTGCCGAAGGCTGCCGCCAGTCTGGCTGCGCGCTGGTGGGCGGGGAGACCGCCGAAATGCCGGGCATGTACCCGCCCGGTCACTATGATCTTGCAGGCTTTGTGGTCGGCGCTGTGGACCGGGCAAAGGTTCTTCCCCGCATGAGCGACATGGCCGAGGGCGATGTGCTGATCGGCATCGCCTCATCCGGCCCGCATTCCAATGGCTATTCCCTGATCCGTCGCATCGTCGAGCGGGAAAGCTTGTCTTACGAATCCCCCTCTCCGTTCTCCGACGGGACGCTTGGCGAAGCCCTGCTCACACCGACGCGGCTTTACTCACAAGCCGCCCTGCCCCTCATAAAAGGCGACTTGATCAAAGGCCTCGCTCATATCACCGGTGGCGGCATTACCGAGAACACCCCGCGCATGTGCCCGGACCATCTCGCCCCCCGCATTGACCGGTCGGCCTGGGCGCCGAGCCCGGTCTTCCAATGGCTTCAGGAAGCTGGCGGCGTAGAGCTGGACGAGATGCACCGTACCTTCAATATGGGCATCGGCATGATCTTCGCGGTCGCCCCGGACATGGCAGAGATCGCCATGAACCAGCTCCGCGTGGTGGGTGAACAGCCGGTTATCCTCGGGGATCTCGTCCCCGCATGACGCGCCTGAAGCTCGCGATCCTGATTTCCGGCCGGGGCTCTAACATGAAAGCCCTGCTGGAAGCCGCGCGCGATCCGTCTTTTCCGGCCAAACCAGTCCTGGTCCTGTCGAACAGGCCGGATGCGAAGGGGCTGGAAACAGCCGCCGACGAGGGAATCCCAACCGCTGCGATTGATCACAAAACCTTCGGCAAGGACCGCGAAGCGTTCGAGCGGGCTATGAATGAACACCTTGAAACGGCCGGCGTAGAAATCATCGCGCTGGCCGGCTTCATGCGCGTCCTGACACCCTGGTTCGTAAACACGTGGGAAGGTCGGATGATCAATATCCACCCCTCCCTCCTGCCGAAATATAAAGGTCTCGACACGCATCAACGCGCGATAGATGCGGGCGATGCCGAGGCTGGCTGTACCGTCCATTGGGTCAGCCCGGGCGTCGATGATGGAGAGATCATCCAGCAAGCGTCTGTCCCCATCCTGCCGGGCGACACAGCTGACGCACTGGCAAACCGCATCCTTCCGGTTGAACATGCACTGTATCCCGAAGCGCTCGCGAAGGCCTGCGAATCCATAAAGGCGCGGGCCTAGCCCAGCCCCTTTCGCCCTCCCAGCCCCGGCGGCAATGCCAACCGAATTCGTCGGATAGCTCATTCCCATAGGCTGGAAGGACGATGCCGTCCTTCTCCCTCTTCCAGCCCCTGCCGGGCCTGCCGCTCTATCTTTGGCCAGTCTGGCCTCTGATCTACTGGCGCATACTGCGCCTGAAGGCGTGGTTTCGAGCGAACGGCCGCCCAGGCTCAAAAATGCTCTGGGGCGTGACGCGGGATGGGCGCATCGTGGTCAATCTGCTGTCGGATGATCTGTCGGGCCGAACGCCGCCTCGTTCGGGGTTCGATTTCGAACCCTCGCGCCATTTTCGTGAGGCGGCCTATAGTGAAGTCAGGGTCCTCATTCCCGATGCGACTCGCCAGCAAAAGCTGGGATCTCTTGGCATCGCGTCCGAACGTGGCGCACAAGAAAATGACTTTCACCGGGAATACGGCAACTCTCCCCTGCTCCCCCTCCCGGACACCTGACCTTCCCATGAAAATGCAGTCAAATTCACCCGGATGGCAACGCCAGTCCGGCCGCTCGTGCTGCGGCAAAGAAAAAGGCCGCACCTTCCGGCACGGCCTCTCTAAATCTTAGCTGCCCGAAGGCAGAGGCCTTAGCCAGCAATGTCGGCTTCAGAGAAGAACTGCGCGATTTCGATCGCAGCATTCTCTTCAGAATCAGAACCGTGAACGGAGTTTTCGCCAATGGATTTTGCGTACAGCTTGCGGATCGTGCCGTCAGCGGCTTCAGCAGGGTTCGTTGCACCCATCACTTCGCGATACTTGGCAACAGCGTTTTCGCCTTCCAGAACCTGAACAACCACCGGGCCGGAGGTCATGAACTCGACCAGCTCGCCGTAGAAAGGACGCTCAGCGTGAACTGCGTAGAAGCGCTTTGCCTGATCTTCGGTCATCTGGATGCGGCGCTGGCCGATGATGCGCAGGCCGGCCTGCTCGATAACGGCATTGACGGCGCCGGTCAGGTTACGCTCGGTCGCGTCTGGTTTGATGATGGAAAAAGTACGCTGAACAGCCATGATGACATCCTGCTTGTAAGGGAAAAGGGGTTCTCGCGCGGCCTATAGCGGCGCTGGCCCCGCGGGGCAAGCTTGGATGGCGGCTCTTGTACAGACGCCTGCGTGAGCCTAACAGGCTCGCCGAAACGAAATTCAGGAATCACCCATGAGTGCACTGCCGCCCTGCCCGAACTGCAACTCCGAATACACCTATGAAGACGGGGCGCTGTTGATCTGTCCGGAGTGCGGCCACGAATGGAGCGCCACAACCAGTGAAGACGGAAACGCAAGCATCATCCGCGATTCGAACGGCAACCCGCTCGCCGATGGCGATACCGTCGTTGTGATCAAGGATCTGAAGATCAAGGGATCCTCCTCGGTCGTGAAACGCGGCACCAAGGTCAAGAACATCCGCCTCGTCGACGGCGATCACGACATTGACTGCCGGATCGACGGCATCGGCCAGATGGGCCTGAAATCGGAATTCGTGAAGAAGGCGTGAGGCCTACTTCCCTGCCTCTTTCCAGCCGCCACCCGGCGTCTGCTGAAAATAGCGCGTCACCAGCCCCGCATCCTTGGCGGCCTTGAACTGCTGGCGCGCCAGATTGCGCGTATCGGTGTCGCCATCATCAAACATGACCATACAACGGGTGTAAGGCGCATCGACCGGTGCCTTGGTCCCATCCATGAGGAACAGGGCCTCGGCCCGGTTCTGATTGTCCGACTTGCTGGTCAGAAGGATTGGCTGGCGTGCTGGATCCAGCCCCGGCGCTTCGGCCTGCCCATGCGGAAGAAAGGTTTTCTCATCAAAGGTCCACAGGATGGAATCCAGCGCAGCCAGTCTATCCGCACTCGGGCTGACTGCCAGCACACGCCAGCCGACATCCAGACATTTCTGCATCAGCGGCGCCGCGGCCTGCTCCAGCGTGGTGCGGGAGAGATGGTAGAACCACCATTCCGGCTTTGGCGCCTCTGACATGAATTAGTTCTCGTAATTGTCGGCGATCCAGCGGTCCAGCAGACGCGGACCGAAGCCGGATGCCCAGCTAACATCATGCGCAGCCTTTTCGCCTTCGACCCAGGCCACACCGGCAATATCGATGTGCGCCCACTTCACGCCGTCCTTCACGAAGCGCTTCAGGAAATGTGCCGCGGTAATCGAGCCAGCGGCACGGCCACCGATATTACGCATGTCGGCGAATTTCGACTTGAGAAGTGAATCGTATTCAGGACCGAGCGGCAGGCGCCACACGCGCTCGCCTTCCGTCAGGCCAGCTTGTGTCAATTCCCCAGCGATGTCGTCGCTCTCGGTGAACAGGCCCGCATGATGATGGCCGAGCGAGATGACAATCGCCCCGGTCAGCGTAGCGAGGTCGACCATCGCTTTCGGTTTGAAATGCTCTTGCGCGTACCAGAGCACGTCACACAGGACGAGCCGACCTTCGGCATCTGTATTCTGAACTTCAATCGTCTGACCAGACGCAGATTTCAGGATGTCACCTGGACGGATCGCATTGCCGTCCGGCATGTTCTCGACGAGGCCGACAAGACCAATGACGTTGACCTTGGCTTTGCGTTCGGCCAGCGCGCGGATCGTTCCGGTCACTGCCGCTGCGCCGCCCATATCGCCGCGCATATCTTCCATTCCGGCGCCCGGCTTGAGCGAAATTCCGCCTGTATCAAAGCAGACACCCTTGCCGATCAGGATGACCGGATCATCCCCTTCGGCGCCGCCCATCCACTTCATGACGCCCAGCTGGCTTTCCTTCACGCTGCCCTGACCTACGCCGAGCATGGAGTTCATACCAAGCTTGGCCAGTTGCTCCTCGCCCAGAACCTCGACCTCGACGCCGTACTGGCTGAGTTCGCGGCATTTCTCTGCGAAGCTGGCCGGGTAAAGGTCATTTGGTGGCATATTCACCAGATCACGGGCCAGGAACGTTCCATCTGCCCCTGCCGAAAGCGGCAGGAACGCCGCTTCAGCCGCAGATACATCGTCAACAACAAACGTAACGGTGTCGAGGCTCGGCTTCTGCTCTTCCTTCAGCTTCGTGAAATACGTGTCGAACCGATAGGATGCGAGCTTGGCACCCAGCGCCATTCGCGCGGCGTCTTCGGCAGAACCAGCATGAATGGCCAGAGATTTGAAACCGCTGCCTGAGTGGGTTTTGTAGAGGTTTGCACCGAGCCCCTCGAGAACGCGGGCATCGCGCTTGTCCGGCTTGCCACCCCCGATCAGTACGGCCCGGCGGGATTCGTTGCCTTTTGGCAAAACGATAAGCGCCTGCTGGTCTTTCTTACCGGTAAAACGGCCACCCTGCACCGCTTCGGACAATAGGCCGTCTGCCGCTTCATCAAAAGCTGCGGCGGCGGTGGAAAGGTCGCCATCTTCATCTACCAGAAAGGCAACAATGTTGGCCTTCGCGCTATCAGCAAAAGTGATTTTCATGTGAGGATTCTCCATTTGCAGCGGAAACTAAACGTCGACGCGCGTTGCGCAACTCGTTAGCTAGGGAAATATCACCCCTTTCTGAAGGATTCTGCGAAAAGCCCGCCGCTCGCCTTATGACCAAGATCCAGACATACCTCTTTTTCGAAGTGCTGCGAGCTGTGGTTATCATCATCGGCGGACTGGCGATGCTCGCCTTGCTGGCTCAGGGGCTTTCCCGCACTGACCTGATCCTTGAAAACCGGCAGTCGGCTCTGACATATTTCTATATTGTCATGCTTGGCGCGCCACAGATCATCGCCCTGTTGACGCCTCTGGCCCTGTTCGTGGCCAGCGTCTGGTCGCTGAACCGGATCCACAAGGACAGTGAGATTGTCGTCGCTCAGGCTGCAGGAATGACGCGCTGGCAGGTTGCCTCGCCCATACTCCGACTGGCTGTACTCTGCGTTGTCGCGCATCTCACCGTGAACCTCTGGATCCAGCCGATGGCTCAGCGGGCCATGCGAGAAACCGTCGCTGAAGCGCGTGCTGATCTGGCCGCTGCACTGATCCGCCCCGGACAATTCACCTCCAATGGAGAACGGCTCACGTTTTATGCGCGGGAGCAGTCAGGCGGCGAACTGCGCGGCGTTCTGATTTCCGACATGACCGATCCGGAAAACCCGACAGACATTCTCGCCCGAAGCGCCGCGCTGATCGAGTACGAAGGCAGCCCTACCCTCCTGCTGAGGGATGCCATCAGCCAGCAACTCGACGCCAACAATCAATTGTCCATTCTTGAATTCGAACAGTACCCCTTCGATTTGACGGAATTCATGAAAGAGGATTCAGACCTCGTCCTGAAAGCCTCCGACAAATATTTGCACGAGCTGTTTTTCGTAGACCGCACGAACTATTTTGAACTCAAGGAAGCTGACGCCCTCCTGGCTGAAGCCCATAGTCGTCTGACAACGCCACTCTTGAACATAGTGATGTCTCTGCTGGCCATATATGCTGTGCTGGGCGGGGATTTCAGCCGCAAGGGATACAGCAAGCGTATTGGATGGGCGACTGGAGGCGCGATCGGAGTATTGATTGTTCAGCTTGTCCTGCAGTCCGCCGCCGCCAATGACCCGCCGCTGAATGCATTGCAATGGCTTGCCCCACTCGGCGTGATTGGCTTGCTCAGCTACATCTACTTCGCGAGAGGTCGCCATCTCGGCAAGATTGAGCGCCCGCCGCTGGAACTGTTCCGCAATCCGACGGGAGCTGCCAGCTGATGCCGCTGTTTTCGAAGATCCAGAGATATATTCTCAAGGAATGCCTGATGGGTCTCGCGCTCGTTCTGGGTATCCTTTTACTTGCGATCCTCATGATCGACGTGGTCGAGCAGCTGCGAACGGTTGGTGGCGATGTCCGGTTGAGCATACTCGGCGCCTTCAACCTGTCCTTGATGAAGCTGCCCCAGATTGTGGAGCAGACCCTGCCATTCGCCCTGCTGATCGCTTCCATGATGGCTTTTACCCGCCTCAATCGGCGCTCTGAACTGTCCATCATTCGCGCCAGCGGAATATCAGCTTGGCGATTTCTGACGCCCGTCATGATCCTGGGCATCGCGCTCGGCCTTTTCACCATGATGGTGCTGAACCCTTTCGCGGCGAAGCTTACCGAATCCTTCGAGCAAACTCGCGACCGACTTCTGAACGAAGGCCGACCGACCCTTGCGGTATCTGATACCGGGATCTGGCTACGGCAGGGAGATGAAACCAACCAGATTGTCATCCACGCCCAACGCGTTGCGCAAGGAGGCGTAAATCTTCTGGACGTGAAAATGATTCAGGAAGAACGCCTGTACGCCGACGGTCGCCCGACCAATGATTATGCGTTCGCCCGGCGCATTGATGCCGACAGCGCGGTGCTCAGAGACGGCTTTTGGCAGTTGGAAGGCGTGATCGAGAACGTTCCGAACCAGCCACCTGAGTTCAAGGACAATCTCGCCATACCTACCACGCTGGACGCCACGACCTTGCTGGACAAGTTCGCCTCCCCAAACACGATCGGCTTCTGGCAACTTCCGAAATTCGTTCGCCAGACCCAAGCTGCGGGTTTGGATGCCTCGCGATACAGAATGCGCCTGAACGCCCTGATGGCGCTGCCGGCCTTGTTCGTGTCGATGGCCCTGATCGGCGCTGTGGTATGCCTGCGCCTCCAGCGAATGGGCGGAAATTCACAGCTTCTCGCCATCGGCTCACTGGCGGCTGTGGGTCTCTATTTCTTCACGCAATTCTCCTCCAGCCTTGGTGCAACAGGTGCTGCACCTCCAATCATCGCGGCTTGGAGCCCACCGCTGTTTGTTCTGTTTTGTACTCTCACCTTCATAGCCTATCGGGAAGACGGCTAAGCATAGCCCGGCCTTGACAGGGCCTGTCTCCCGAGCCCATCTCTCGCCGCCTTAAAGAGGTAAGCGCATGAAACTTGTCGTCGTCGAGTCGCCCGCCAAGGCAAAAACCATCAACAAGTATCTGGGGAAGGACTATAAAGTCCTCGCCTCATACGGGCATATTCGTGACCTTCCTTCGAAGAATGGCTCGGTCGATCCCGACAATGATTTTGCGATGGTCTGGGAGGCCGATTCGAAGTCGTCCAAGCGGATTTCCGAGATCGCTGCCGCCCTCAAGGAAGCCGACACGCTTGTACTGGCGACCGACCCTGATCGCGAAGGCGAAGCCATCAGCTGGCATCTCGTCGAGGCCCTGCGCAAGCGCCGCGCCCTGAAAAAGGATACACCGGTCGAACGCGTCGTCTTCAACGCGATCACCAAGAACGCCGTCACCACGGCGATGGAGCACCCTCGCCAGATCGATGGCGAACTGGTCGACGCCTACCTTGCACGCCGAGCCTTGGACTATCTCGTCGGCTTCAACCTGTCGCCGGTGCTTTGGCGCAAACTGCCTGGCAGCCGGTCTGCGGGCCGCGTGCAGTCTGTCGCGCTCCGCATCGTCTGCGACCGCGAGAACGAGATCGAACTCTTCAAGCCACAGGAATACTGGAATGTCGGGGCCAATCTGCGTGCGCCAGATGGAACGGATTTCGAAGCGCGCCTGTACAGCCTCGATGGCGAAACCCTTAAGAAATTCACGCTCGGCAACCAAGGCGACGCGGACAAGGCACTAGAGATCGTGCGGGGTGGCGGATACTCGGTAACTTCTGTCGAAGCCAAGCCCGTCAGGCGAAACCCTCCCCCACCATTCATCACGTCTACCCTGCAGCAGGAAGCCTCCCGCAAGCTGGGCTTCACCGCCAAGCGCACAATGCAGGCGGCTCAGAAACTGTATGAGGAAGGCCGCATAACCTATATGCGGACGGACGGCGTGAACATGGCCGAAGAGGCCTATTCCGCAGCGCGCGCGATGATCCAGTCGAATTACGGCGCCCGATACCTGCCTGAGAAGACGCGCCGTTATTCCTCCAAGGCAAAGAACGCTCAGGAAGCGCACGAGGCCATTCGCCCAACGAATTTCGACCTTCGCCCGGAAGAGTATAAAGGCGATGGCGACCTGAAGAAGTTGTACACGCTGGTCTGGCGCCGCGCCGTCGCTTCGCAGATGGAAGCTGCGCGGTTCGAGCGGACCACAATCGACATGACCTCAAAGGACCAGCGCGCCGTCCTGCGCTCGACCGGTCAGGTCCTGATCTTTGACGGCTTCATCAAGCTCTACACAGAGGGCCGCGATGAGGGTGATGATAATGATGACGATGAAAATCGCCTTCCCAAAATGGACGAAGGCCAGCATGCGGACCTTCTGAAGGCCGAAGCTACGCAGCACTTCACCACGCCGCCACCGCGCTACACCGAAGCGTCACTGGTAAAGAAACTCGAAGAGCTGGGCATCGGTCGCCCGTCAACCTACGCCTCTACCTTGTCGACACTCGAAGACCGCGGCTATGTCCGCCTTGAGAAGAAGCAGCTGATCCCTGAAGACAAGGGCCGCCTTGTCACGGCGTTCCTGGAGAACTTCTTCCAGCGTTATGTCGAGTATGATTTCACCGCCGGTCTGGAAGAGAAGCTCGACATTATCTCCGATGGCAAGCTCGACTGGAAGGCATTCCTGAAAGAGTTCTGGCAACAGTTTACTGCCGACATTGACGAGACAAAGGATCTTCGCGTGTCAGCCGTTCTGGATGTGCTGAACGAAGAACTCGGCGCATATGTGTTCCCGCGCCAGGACGCTGACGGAAACCCGATTGAAAACCCGCGCCAATGCCCCCTATGCAAGGAGGGCGAGCTGTCCATGAAGCTCGGCCGCTATGGTGCGTTCGTCGGATGCTCCCGTCACCCTGAATGCAAATTCACGCGCCAATTCAGCGCAGATGGCGATGCGGCGGCCGCGATCAATCCGGATGGAAACGAACTCGGCCTGCACCCCGAGACGGGTCAGATGATATATCTGAAAAATGGTCGCTTTGGCCCCTATGTCGAGATGGCCACGGACGACAAGCCGAAACGCGCCTCGCTCACGAAAGCCGAAAAGGAAAATCCGCAAGACATCACACTCGACCGCGCCGTCGAATTGCTCCTGTTGCCACGCGAAGTCGGCAAACACCCGGAAGATGGCGAGCCGATCTTGGCGAATTTCGGCCGTTTCGGACCCTATGTTCAGCACGGCAAGACCTACGCCAACCTCAAGGATCCGGGAGATGTTTTCACCATCGGTCTCAATCATGCGGTGACCCTGATCGCGGACAAACGCGCCAAGCAGACGGCTCGCAGCACGGCTCTGAAAACACTCGGCGACCATCCCGATGGGGGCGTGATCGAAATCTTCGAAGGCCGCTACGGGCCGTATGCGAAGCATGGCAAGACCAACGCAACCCTGCCGAAAGACGTAACTCCAGATACGGTCACGCTGGAACAGGCCATCGAACTGATCAACGCCAAGGCGGCCAAGGGCACCAAGAAGAAAGCTCCTGCGAAGAAGAAGGCCCCCGCCAAGAAAAAGGCGCCCGCCAAATCCAAAGCGGCAGCAAAGAAAGACGACTGATCGTCGGGCGTGTGTCTCGGCGGTTCGTCTTTGAACTCTTCGTTAACCAGTGATTAATTGCAGGTATCGTGCACCATGCAGGTTCGCGCCATGTCTACGGTTGAGAAGTTCGCATTTTTGGGGGCGATAACGCTCGCGTCTCTCCTGGTCGTTCAGGAGCTAAACGACGGTTTTGTGCGCGAAACTCCCACCCGGATCGACAGTGAACCAGTTGCCGTCGAGTCTGCTGACGTCGAGACCGCCGAATTTGCGACACTTCTCTCGCTTGCCCCCGTACCCGCACCGTTCGGCTATCTGCCTTCCCTTACCGCATGCAAAGGCATGGCGCCCAGTTTCGGGCCGAATGTCGACGACGAGCTGAATGTCACAGACTTCAAGCCGTTCGTCATGGCCGGCACGGTAAAACTCGCTGCCGCACCAGTTGAGAGCGCATGTTTGTCGTCCAGTTTTGGTCCACGAAACGGATCGCTCCACAAAGGTTTGGACTTCTTCAATCGTGACGCCGTGCCGGTTTATGCTGCCGCTGACGGCGTGGTCCGGCGCCAGCGCTTTCGTAACGATTATGGAAACATGATTGTGATTGATCACGGAAGCGGTGTCTTCACCCGCTACGCCCATCTGGAAGCGTTTGAAAACACACAGGAAGGCGACACCGTAAAGGCTGGCCAACCGCTAGGCCTGATGGGCAACACCGCCGGATACGCCATACCACGGCATTTGCATTATGAGGTCCTGACTGGCGAATGGGGGTTTCAGGCGGGCTCATTCGCGCTTGAACCGGTCGATGTCATGGCGCTTCCCGCAGCATTGGACTAGCGCATACTCCACGCGTCACAGAAAAGCCTCGCGCATTTTCCTTCAACTTCCCCTATATGGGGCTCATGAGTTTCCCAGATAAACAAACCGTCCTTGATTTCATTCGGGACAATCCGACCGCAACGACCAAACAGGAAATTGCCCGCGGCCTGCATGTGAAGGGCCGCGAACGCGCTGTACTGCGCGAAATCCTGAAAGAGCTGGAAGCCGATGGCACGCTGGAGCGAACCGGCAAACGCGCCTGGGCCCAGGCTGACCGTCCCCCGCCCACAGGCGTGGTCCAGTTCACGCACACCGATGAAAACGGCGACCTGATTGGAAAGGCCGTGGGCGACAATGGTCCGTTTGGGCCCGACATCATCTACACTGGCTTGTCCGGCAAGCCGAAGGGCAAGGCCACCGAGCCTGGTGAAGGCGACCGAGCGCTCTGCAAGATCAAGCAGGAAGATGGCGAGTGGAAGGCCCGCGCACTGACGGTGCTGGAAAAGCGCCTCACCAATTCGCTGGTCGGCCTCTACTCACAAGGCCCACGCGGCGGCAAGGTCACCCCCGCCAACCGCAAGGAGCGCCGCGAGTTCCTGATCCAGGAAGCCGACCGGAACGGGGCGGAAGATGGCGATCTCGTCATCACAACGCCCAAGCCGCAAGGCCGCCGCCAATATGGCCCCAATCTCGGCGTCATTCAGGAAGTCATTGGCCATATCAGCGATCCTCGCTCGGCCAGCCTGCTGGCCATCCATGCGCATGGTATTCCAGTCGACTTCCCCGAGGCTGCGCTGGAACAGGCCCGAAATCCCAAACCGGCTCCCGCCGAACGCGAAGATCTGACACAAATTCCGCTGATCACAATCGATCCGCACGACGCCCGCGACCATGATGATGCCGTCTACGCCGAACAGCTGGATGATGGCTGGCGAGTTATTGTCGCCATTGCCGATGTGGCCGCCTTTGTCACGCCGGACTCGCCGCTGGACCGTGAAGCGTTGAAACGTGGCAACTCCACCTATTTCCCCGATCGCGTCGTGCCGATGCTGCCATTCGAACTTTCGGCAGATGAATGCTCCCTGCGCGAGGGCGAACTGCGCCGCTGCATGGCGGTGGAGATGATCTTCGACAAAGCCGGCACAAAGCGCTCTCACCGATTCATTCGCGGCATGATGAAGTCAGCCGCCAAATTGTCGTATGAGGAGGCCCAGGCTGCAATTGACGGCAAACCGGGCGGCAAGGCCGAAGAGATGCTGGAGCCCGTCCTGAAGCCGCTCTGGGGCGCATACGCCGCCTTGGCAGAGGCGCGGGATCGCCGCTCTCCTCTGGATCTGGATTTGCCGGAGCGGCGAATTCTCTTCACCGAGGAAGGTGAGATTGATGGCATTATCACCAAAGAACGGCTCGAGGCCCATCGCCTGATCGAAGAATTCATGATTCAGGCAAACGTCGCAGCCGCAGAATCCCTGGAAAAGCAGAACAGCCCGCTGATCTATCGCGTCCACGACACGCCAACCGACGCAAAGATCGCGGCCTTTGCCGAATTCCTTCAGACTATCGACATGAAGTGGAACATCGGCCAACGCCCGCAGACCGAGAACTTCAACCGTCTACTCGGCGAGATTGATGGCAGCGACTACGACCAGATGGTCACGCAAATGGTGCTGCGAACTCAGGCCCAGGCGATCTATTCGGAAGAAAACCTTGGGCATTTCGGCCTGAACCTCGTGCGCTACGCTCACTTCACCTCACCGATCCGTCGTTATGCAGACCTGATCGTCCACCGCGCTCTGATCGCTTCTCTGGGCCTCGGACCTGATGGCCTGTCGAAAGACATGGCCGCGCGGCTGGAAGAAATGGCGCAGCACATATCCGACACCGAACGCCGTTCCATGGCAGCCGAGCGAGAGGCAACGGATCGCTACCTCGCCATCTTCCTGGCAGACCGGGTCGGAAGCGAGTTTGAAGGCCGCATCACGGGCGTTACCGGCGCGGGCCTGTTCATCGCGCTGGCAGGTTCCGGCGCGGACGGCTTCGTACCTATCTCATCGATTTCGGATGATTACTGGGTGCTGGATGAAGCCGCGATGCAAATCTATGCGCGCGGCTCCGGCAAGACCTACGGGCTTGGCCAGATCGTGCGCGTAAGACTGAAAGAAGTGACGCCGCTTCAAGGTGGCTTGCTGCTGGAAATGCTCTCCGACCCAATGCCCGCCCCCAAGGGCCGCCGGGAAGCACGCGCCAAAACAGATAACGGCCACCACTCACGTCGACGCTCAGGCCCCGGCAAGCCAACAGGCAAGCGGTCCGGCAAACCGAAATTCAACAAGAAGACGCTGCCCAAGCATAAGCGCAAGCGCCGGAATTAACGTGGACATGACCTCGAATCCTCATTCAAATACGCTGATGGGTTCAGCGTTCGACAAGGAAGATGATGGCGATGTCATCGAAACGCGAAAGCGCAGCCCCCGCCCCAAGGACGCCGCAACGCTGATCCTCGTGCGCCGAGACGCCGAGCAGCCGCGAGTCCTCATGGGCAAGCGCTCCGCTCGCCATGCCTTCATGCCGGACAAATATGTCTTTCCAGGTGGTCGCGTGGACCCTCAGGATGGCAAGGCCGTGTCGTGGTGCGAGTTCGAACCTCATCAGGAACGCCTCCTGCGCATCCAGAGCCGCCGCAAGCCGCGTGCCTTCGGCCTGACGGCAATCCGTGAGACGTTTGAGGAGACAGGCCTTCTGGTGGCTCGTGAAGCGGAAATGCCGGCGCGCTATCCGACTGGCTGGCAGCCTTTTCACGATCTGGACGCCGCGCCACATCTTTCACCCCTGACCTTCATTGGCCGAGCGATCACGCCACCCTACCGGCCGAAGCGATTCGATGCGCGTTTCTTCATGGCGGATGCAGAAGAGGCCCTGATCGACGAGCGGCCGCCAGTCGATGGCGCTGAGTTGTCGGACCTGCAATGGGTGACGCTGAAAGACTCGCTGGATCTGGATTTGCCCAATGTCACACGGTTCATGCTGGGGGAAATCGAGGAGCGGATTGACAAGCCATCGCTCAACAGGGGGCCGCCTTTCCTGCGCTGGACCCGCAGCGGCCACACAACCGACCGCCTCTAGCAGCAATGGCGCTTGACTTCCGGCCCGCACATCGTCATTAAGCCGCTTTCCAGTTTCAGACGCTAACACAAGCGAGCATTCGTCATGGCCAAACCAGCCACCATCAAGATCCGCCTGAATTCGACGGCCGACACCGGTTTCTTCTACGTGACGAAGAAAAACCCGCGCAACATGACCGAGAAAATGGTCAAGCGTAAGTACGACCCAATCGCAAAGAAGCACGTCGAGTTCAAGGAAGGCAAGATCAAGTAAGATCCTTGTTTTTCATGCATTGTTTCGAAAAGCCCGCTTCGCAAGAGCGGGTTTTTTGTTGCCTATTTTTCCGGCACGCCATGATGCAGATCACGTGTCTTGCGGATGCCGGGGAAAAGGACTGACCAGGCCGCAGCAACACCCACCGCCGCGTACCCACCTGCCACAACCGTGAACACAGCACCCCACTTCGCCGCCATAAAGCCGGCCCGCGCCTCGCCCAATTCGTTCGATGCCCCGAGGAAAATGGAATTTACGGCGTTGACCCGCCCCCTCACCTGATCCGGCGTCCAAAGCTGAAGCAGGATTTCGCGGATGTAGACTGAAACCATATCGAACGCGCCCACGAATATGAGCGCCACGATAGACAGCCAGACAATGTTCGAATGGCCGAACACGACCGTCGCGATACCAAAACAGGCCACCGAGACAAACAGGATCAGGCCGGCATGATCCTTGATCGGGAAAATGGTGATAATGGCCAGCATGAGAAGCGCACCGATGCCTGGCGCGGCTCTGAGCAAGCCAAGGCCCTCCTCCCCGATCTCCAGAATGTCGCGTGCATAGATCGGCAGCAGCGCCACAGCCCCGCCAAGCAATACGGCGAACAGATCCAACGAAATCGCGCCCAGCACGATCTTCTGATTGAACACGTAGCGGAAGCCACCGAGTAGGACACTCAACGTGGTCGGCTCGCGCTCAATCTTCTGCTCCGGCTTTGGAATCGAAAAGATGAGCAGCGCTGAAATCGCAAAAAGCGACACGGCCGTTCCGTACGCAAAACCCGCTGAAACACCATACAAAAGCCCCCCGGCGACCGGGCCGAGGATTGACGCAGTCTGCCAAGAGGAAGCCAGCCAACCGACGGCATTTGCGAAGTCCTCTCGTGGGACGAGATTCACCGCCAAGCTCGAGGACGCTGGAGTGTAGAACGCTCGCGCCACACCGAATACGGTCAACGTCGCCAGTACGATCAGTGGATCGAATCGTGCGGTGACAGCCAGCGTCAAAATCACCGCCGCGCAGAGCAGTTCCACACTCACCGAAGCGCCCATCACATTGCGCCGCCCCAGACGATCCGATGCCACACCGGTCACGACTACCAACAGGAGTGCGGGAAGAAACTGAACGAGACCGATCCATCCCAACAGCGCAGCGCTTTGGGTCTCGTCATACATCTGCCAGGCGACGGCAACAGATACGATCTGCGCGGCCAGCGATGTCAGGAAGCGAGACAGGAAATATCTGCGATAGGAAGAATGGCGAAATGCCGAGAACCGGTCAGTCATCCGAAGCGGATTGCGGCGCGCGGCGGCTCAAGTCAATCAGGCTGCGATACTTTCAACCCGATTGCGACCAGCGGACTTCGCTTGATACAGCGCCGTATCCGCGCGTTTCGTCAGGTCGGCGATCGTATCGCTCGGACCGTTCACCGTAGAGACGCCAGCGCTGAGTGTGATGGTGATTTCCTTCGCGCCGCCATAGATCTTGAAAGGCGAAGCGGCCACCGCGAGACGAATTCGCTCTGCCGCAGCGCAGGCAAGTCCGCCAGGTGTTTCCGGCATGATGACCATGAATTCCTCACCGCCCGGGCGACAGACGACATCCATGACACGACTATTCGTCTTCAGCCGCTTGGCCACTTCCTGAAGTACTTCGTCCCCAGCATCATGCCCGTACGTGTCGTTGACCGACTTGAAATGGTCAATGTCGGCCATCATGACCGAAACAGGGCGTCCGCCCATTTTGGACCGCTGCAAGAGCTGTTCGAGCTGGTTGTTCATGTAGCGACGATTATAGAGCCCTGTCAGTTGGTCTATGACTGAAAGTTCCAGTCCACGGTCAACTCGCTCACGCAACATCTCGATATACCGGCTTCGGCGCGCTTGTGTGCGCACCCGCGCCAGCAATTCCTGCTTGTCGACCGGTGTGAAGATCACATCGCTAGCGCCAAGATCCAGCCCCCTGCCAGCGCGCTGACGGTCTTCTGGATCACTGATCAGCAGAATGGAAATCGCCCGCGTTGCCTCATTCATCTTGAAGTGCGCGCAGAGCTTCAGCGCGTCATACCGGTCGCTCAGCATCGACAAGACCAGGATATCAACGCCAAGCTCGTTCAGCCCTGTCATGCCGCCCGCTTCATGAAGCGTGAAGGCTGAATGCCCGCCCGCTTTCAGCATGTCGGCAATACGCGTGGCCATACGCTGGTTATCATCGACGACGAACAGACGCGCAGGCTTGTCCTGAACGCTAACGGAATCACTGTTATCAACGCCTGCGCGCAGCCCTGAAGCCTGTCGTTGGCGCAGCTCAGATGCCACGGCGTTGTACCGCGTCAGCGCACCCATTCGTGCCATCAGGGCGAAATCATCAACAGGCTTCGTAAGGAAGTCTTCGGCACCGACATCAAGTCCGCGAATTCGGTCCTCGACATCATTCAGAGCTGTCACCATGACGACAGGAATATGGGCGGTCGCGGGATCTGCCTTCAGGCGGCGACAGACTTCATATCCGTCCATGCCAGGCATCATCACATCAAGCAGGATGATGTCCGGCTCGTGCTTCTCCACAGCATGTAGCGCTGCGATGCCGTTTTCGGCGAGAATGACGGTGTAGTATTGGGCTTCGAGCTTTGCCTGCAGCAAGCGCCGGTTCGCCTCGATGTCGTCTACGACGAGGACGCGCGCGGTCACGCTGCCTCCTTGGGCATGAGTGCCTCAACCGCCTTGATGAAAGTTGCAATCTGGATCGGTTTGGACAGATATCCTTCGCATCCGGCTTCCCGAACACGTTTCTCGTCCGCGCGCATCGCAAAGGCGGTTACCGCAAGGACGGGAATGTGGGCGACCTTGTCGTCATCTTTCAGCCAACGCGTAATATCCAGACCGGAAACTTCGGGCAGCTGAATATCCATGATGATAAGGTCAGGCTGTTCGCGGCGTGCGATCTCGACCGCCTTTGCTCCATCACGACACTGGAAAGTCTCGAATCCGTAGGCATCCAACAAGTCGCAAAAGAGGCGCATGTTGAGTTCATTGTCCTCAACCACCAGTACTTTCCTGGTTTGCGACTGCGCCATGACACCTCTGATGCCTGTGATTCGGGCCAATTTTATGAACTCTTCTGCCAGCTACACCCAGAATCGTTAACACTGGTTTACAGATTAGCCGTGCATTGATTGCTTGAAACGATAGAACATGGCAAGAACAAACCACCATGACGACGCTCTGCCGCAATTGCTTTCATATGTTTGAAGAAGACGCGCCGGCCTGCCCGTCCTGCGGTCATGAGCGACTGGTGCGAAATAGTCGGCTGGCCGAGTTGGGGATCGCTCATCTGGATTGTGACGCCTTCTTTGCAGCAATTGAAAAGCGCGACGATCCGAGCCTGAAGAACAAGCCTGTGATTGTGGGCGGTGGAAAACGCGGCGTGGTGGCTACGTGCTGCTACATTGCGCGGCTGTATGGTGTTCGCTCCGCCATGCCGATGTTTCAGGCGCTGAAAGCCTGCCCGGATGCGGTGGTCATCAAGCCTAATAGCGAAAAATACCGGATCGCGGGCCTGCAGGTGCGGGAAAAGATGCAGGCACTGACTCCGATGATACAGCCCGTATCCGTGGATGAAGCATATCTTGATCTCACGGGCACGAACACACTCCACAAGGCGCCCCCTGCGGTGTCTTTGGCCCGTCTTGCTGCCGAAATTGAGCGAGATGTCGGGATCACGGTCTCAATCGGCCTATCGGTCAATAAATTCCTCGCCAAGACGGCAAGCGAGCTCGACAAACCCAAGGGCTTTGCTGTCATCGCCGCAGAAGAAGCCGAAGCACTGCTCGCACCAAAGCCTATCGGGTTCATTCATGGCATAGGCCCGAAACTCGCGAAGAAGCTTTCACTGGATGGCTACGACACGATTGAAGACCTGCAACGAACAGAGCTTCGCCAGCTGATCGGGAAGTATGGTGAAACCGGCATGTGGCTGAAGAACCGTGCCCACGGCATCGACAATCGGCCTGTGCGAAACGATGAAGAACGTAAATCCGTCAGTTCTGAGACAACCTTCCACAAAGACATGTCTGATCCTGCATGGCTGGAGGATCAGCTCTGGCGGCTTTGCGTCAAGACGGCGGATCGCGCAAAGGCAACCGGTCTTGTGGGCAACGTCATCACGCTCAAGCTCAAGACAGCCGACTTCCGCACACTCACCCGTCGGCTCTCCCTGGCAGAGCCCACACAATTGGCGCAAACGCTGTTTCGAAGTGCCAGGATCTTGCTGGCGAAAGAAGCCAACGGCCGAACCCGGTTCCGCCTGATAGGCATCGGTATTTCGGACCTTTCCGAACATCGCGCAGATTCCGTTGACCTGCTTGACCCGCTCGTTGCGAAACGGGCGGCGGCCGAGCGCGCTTCAGACCTCGCGCGGGAGAAATTTGGTGCCGATGCCGTAATGACGGGACGATCAGCACGAGCCAAAAAAGCCGCTTCCTGAAACGGGTTTGCGCGCAACCGGATAGCGGTCTAGGGAAAGCCAGATCGAATTTCCAAGGAGCGAATCCCATGTCGACCCCCGAATCCCGCCTCGATGAACTTGGTATTGAACTCCCAGAGCCCATGAAGCCGGTGGCGACGTATGTGCCTTATGTCATCAGCGGCAACATGCTGTTCGTCTCAGGTCAGGTGAGCGCCTCATCCGACGGCCTTATCAAGGGCCGCCTGGGAGAAGACATGGAGCTGTCAGCCGGCCAACAGGCCGCACGCTTCTGCGGCATCAATCTCATTGCGCAATGCAAAGCTGCCGTCGGAGATCTGTCACGCATCAAACGCGTGGTGAAACTTGGCGGGTTCGTAAATGTGAAGCCGGGCTTCACCGACATTCCACAAGTCATCAATGGATGCTCAGACCTGATGGTGGATGTATTCGGAGACGCGGGCCGCCATGCGCGGTCGGCAGTATCCTGCCCCGAACTGCCTCTGGGTGTGGCAGTCGAAATCGACGGCATATTCGAAATCGCAGACTAGATGGCGAAACGCTTCGTCCTGGCTGATTATCTCTACGCGCATCGCGGCCTGTGGACAGGTCACGAGGCGCCGGAGAACACGCATGCTGCGTTTGATGCAGCGGCGAAGCATGGCTTGGGCATGGAATTCGACATCCGGCCCGCATCGGGTGGCGATCCGGTCATCCATCATGATGAAACGCTTGAGCGTATGGCATCGCGGCCGGACCGGGTCGAAGAACAGTCGATCGACGTCTTGCGCAACGTACAAATTGCCGGTGCGCACAACCTGCACAGCTTTGAGAGCCTGCTGGCAAGCTGGCACCATGATCTGCCCTTGCTGACCGAAATGAAGATTGATGGGCAAACAGACCCTCAAGAATTCGGTCGCAAAACAGGAAAGATGTTACAAACTTATCCGGGGCTAGCCGCTGCAATGAGCTTTTCGGAACCGGCCGTTCGCGCTCTGCCGAAGGACGTTATGCGCGGACAGTTAATCGGCCCGTCCCACAAGATCGGCAGAGAGCGGTTTAATGAAATTCTTGAGCGGGCTCTGGCTGATCATATCGACTATGTCGCCATCAACATCACCGATGTCGACGGCATCCGTGCTCATGTTCCAGACGACTATCCGATTGTTTGCTGGACAGTTCGCACGCTCGACGAGGTGCGCATCGCAGTTCATGAAAATGTCGCCATCATCTTCGAACATCTCGATCCGGCACTGGTTTCTGCTTACGCCTTGCCCTAGATTCCGATCATGGATGACACCGCGCTGAAATTGAGTTTTGCCTCAGCCATGGCGGAGGTCGATCCGGATGAATGGAATGCGGTCGCCAATCCGCCTGGGCTTCGGTTCGATCCTTTTCTGAAGTGGGACTTTCTCGACGCGCTCGAAACTTCCGGCGCAGCGACGCCGAACACCGGCTGGATGCCGCGCCACGTCCTGATCCGCGACGCGGCGGGCCGGCTGAAGGCTGCCATGCCGCTGTATGGGAAAAGCCACTCTCGGGGCGAGTTCGTCTTTGATCACTCCTGGGCCGACGCGTTCGAAAATGCGGGCGGCGCTTACTATCCGAAATTGCTCTCGGCCGTGCCCTTCACGCCCGTCACCGGACGGCGCTTGCTTGTTCGCCCCGGACCGGACGAAACGCGTTTGCAAACGGCGCTGCTCTCGGGCGCAATCCAGTTGGCAGAGCAGAATGGCCTTTCTTCGCTGCACATAAATTTCGCGACGCCCGAAGAATCCGACCTGCTCTCCGATTCCGGACTTCTGCTGCGCACGGACCAACAATTCCATTGGCAGAATCGTGGCTACGGCTCGTTCGATGACTTTCTTGGAGACTTGTCATCAGCCAAGCGCAAGAATCTGCGCAAGGAACGGAAGAAAGCTCAAGAAGGGCTCGACTTCCTGCATCTCCGCGGCGACGAAATCACCGAAGATCATCTGGATGCGTTCTACGTTTTCTACATGGATACTGGCGCACGCAAATGGGGCTCGCCCTACCTCACCCGCAAGACGTTCACCCTGCTGCGGGAACGCATGGCAGATGACCTGCTCTTCATATATGCCTTGTCCGAAGGCGAACCGATAGCCGCGGCAATGAATTTGATCGGGTCAGATACGCTCTATGGTCGGTATTGGGGATGCACCGAACACAGACCAATGCTGCATTTCGAGACCTGCTACTATCAAGCTATCGACTACGCCATCGAACATGATCTGACCTTTGTGGAGGCAGGCGCGCAAGGGGGGCACAAGCTGGCGCGAGGCTACGCTCCTGTCCCAACCTATTCCACGCACTGGATCGCCCATCCCGGCCTGCGCAACGCCATCGCGGACTATCTCGAGCGCGAACGCGCAGCCGTGGAATCCGACATGGACTATCTGTCGGAGCGAACACCCTTTAAGAAGGGCGAATGAGCTCGTCCAACGAATTCAAGACATATCGAAAGCATCTTCATGACTCTTCACGCCGCCTATGACCCCGACAATATCTTCGCAAAAATCCTGCGCGGAGAGATGCCCGCCGTCAAAGTCTATGAAGACGAAGCCGCACTGGCGTTCATGGACGTTTTCCCGCAAAGCGAAGGCCACACCTTGGTCGTGCCGAAAGGTGTGGAAGCGCGCAATTTGCTCGATATGCCGACAGAAAAGCTCGGCGCATACATGCAGGCCGTTCAGAAAGTCGCAAAAGCCGTCGAGGCGGCCCTCACCCCGGACGGCCTCGTGGTGACCCAGTTTAATGGCGCACCGGCCGGCCAGACCGTCTTCCACCTGCACTTCCACATCATCCCGCGCTGGGAAGAGGTGGCGCTCGGTCGGCACAGCTCAGGCGAGATGGCAGACATGGAGGCGCTCGGCGCGCTGGCCGAACGCATCAAGGAAAAGCTGTAAGGTCTTACAGCCCCAGCTTTGCCTTCAGGATATCGTTGACTGCCTTCGGATTGGCCTTGCCGCCGGAGGCTTTCATCACTTGGCCAACGAACCAGCCCATTGTCTTCGGCTTTTCCTTGACCTGAGCGACCTGCTCAGGATTGGCGGCGATGATCTCATCAACAACGGCTTCGATGGCGCCGGTATCGGTCACCTGTTTCAACCCATGCTTCTCGACAATCTCGGCAGCTTCACCTTCGCCCTCGATCATCCGGGCAAAGACATCCTTGGCAATCTTGCCGCTGATCGTGTCGTTCGCGATCAGCTCGATCAGGCCGCCCAGGCTCGCTGCGGACACCGGGCTGTCAGCCAGGTCGATATCCTGTTTGTTCAGATAGCCGAACAATTCCTGCGTCACCCAGTTGGCGGCTAGCTTCGGATCGCGGCCCTTGGCAACTTCCTCAAAGAAGTCGGCTTTCTCAGCATCGGCGCTGAGCACACCCGCATCGTAGCGAGACAGGCTGTAATCCGCCTCAAAGCGCGCCCGCTTCTCGTCCGGCAGTTCCGGCAGGGACGCACGGATTTCTTCAATCCAGGCCTGCTCAACCTCCAGCGGCAGCAGGTCCGGGTCCGGGAAATAGCGGTAGTCGTGCGCATCTTCTTTCGAGCGCATGGAACGCGTTTCGACCTTTACTGGGTCGAACAACCGCGTTTCCTGATCGATCTTGCCGCCATCTTCCAGAATTTCGATCTGGCGACGGGCTTCATATTCGATGGCCTGCTGGATGAAACGGAACGAGTTCATGTTCTTCAATTCGCAGCGTGTGCCGAGATGGTTGAAATCGCCGGTTTCGCGGAACTTCTCATACTGGCCAGGACGGCAGACAGACACGTTCACATCGGCGCGCAGATTGCCCTTTTCCATGTCGCCATCACAGGTGCCAAGCGCGATCACGATGGCCCGCAGCTTTTTGACATAAGCAGCCGCCTCAGCCGGCGAGCGCACATCCGGCATGGAAACGATTTCCATCAGCGCAACGCCAGAACGGTTGAGATCCACATAGGTGGAGTTCGGGTCCATGTCATGGATTGACTTACCGGCGTCCTGTTCCAGATGCAGTCGCTCGATACGGCATGGGAATGAATAGGCGTCGCCACCATGCGCCGGTTCGACATCCACATCAATTTCGCCTTCGCCAACAATCGGATGGGCGAACTGGCTGATCTGATAGCCTTGCGGCAGGTCGGGATAGAAATAGTTCTTCCGGTCGAAACGCGAATAAGTGTTGATCTGCGCTTTCAGGCCAAGGCCCGTGCGGATCGCCTGCTCAACGCAGAATTTATTGATCACCGGCAGCATGCCCGGCATGGCCGCATCCACGAGCGACACATTGCAGTTCGGGTCCGCGCCGAAGGCTGTAGCAGCGCCGGAAAAGAGTTTCGCGTTGGAGGAAACCTGAGCGTGGACTTCCAGGCCCATAACCAGTTCCCAATCGCCGGTTTCGCCCTTGATGACATATGGTGTGCGCGCGGACATAGCATTCCCTGCTGGCAGTAAGATTTCGCGCTGTTCTAGCCGCCGGACCGCCGCACTGTCGAGCCGTGAATACCACCGCAATGGCTCCAGCCCTTCCAATTTCCGGGATATCGACGAATAATCCCCAGTGTGGAGGAAAACGGAGCGTCAAAATGGTCTTCAAAATGATCATGGATGCCTCGAGCGAAGAGGAAAAGCCCGTCGTTCGTGGCTTCCTGAAACACCTGATCCTGGGATTCGCCGTCGGCGTGGCTGTCGGATCAGCTCTGTTCATCCTGTTGCTGATGTCGCTTCAGGGCATGGATCTGGACATGCCTTTGCTCTGGATCTTCGCGATGATGCTGCAATGCGGCCCAGTGGGCGGGCTGGTTGGCATCGGCATCTACCTGTCCAAAGTGACGGAACGGGATTCTGACAAGGACGATGATGACGACTCCGGGCCAGGCGGAAACGCGGCGGAGCCAATCCAGTCTGAACAGATCGTGGTGCGCCCCGGTGCTCAACCCGCGCGTGGGCTGAAGCCGTCCAAGGCCTGATCAGTCCAGCTTGCCGGCTTCCTTGGCGCGGCGCACCCGCTCCGCGCGCGCAGCCATGCGGTCCTTGATGGGGGCTGCCTGAGAAACCCGTGTCGGCCCGGCATCTTCACTTTCAGCGGCCGCGTCAGGCTGAACCTCTTCCTCGAGCTTGCCCGCTTCGACGAGCTTCTTGCGCCGCGCGGCGACGCGCGCCTCGCGTGCCTGTTGCGCGGCGCTCTTGCCAGAAAACAGGCCGGACAGTTTGGACTTCCCCGCGCCGCCCGGCTTTGGATGATCTTCCAAGCGTTGTTTACGCCGATCAATGATGCGGGAAATGCGGAATGAAACATAACCCGCCACAAGAAACGCCACGAGCAGCATGGACCGCATCTCAGGCGCAAACAGGCTGTAGCCATACTGCGCCAACATCGCCGCCATCAGAGCAATGCTGAAAGCCAGCAAGACAACAAACAGGATCAGGAAACGGGTCATGCCCCGAAACCTACCACCACTTGTCAGCCTTGGCCACGAAGCCGGCTGCGCGTTCCAGTTCACCGCCGACGCGGAAGCAGGCCGCCTCGTCCAGTGCCTTGCCGATTACCTGCAGACCAAGCGGCAGACCGCTGTCAGACAATCCTGCAGGTACGGAAATGCCAGGTAGACCTGCCAGGTTTGCCGTGACTGTGAACACGTCATTCAAGTACATCTCTACCGGATCGCCACTCTTTTCGCCGAACGCGAAGGCAGGGCTTGGGCAGGTTGGCGTCAGGATCGCGTCACAGCTATCAAACGCATCAACAAAATCGTTCAAAATCTTTGTGCGGACTTTCTGTGCGCGCAGGTAATACGCATCATAGTACCCAGACGAAAGCACATAAGTGCCAATCATCAGGCGGCGCTGGACTTCCGCCCCGAAACCACCGGCGCGTGTGCCCTCATACGTCGCCGTGAGATTATCACCATCCACCCGCGCACCGTAACGCATGCCGTCATAGCGCGCGAGGTTCGATGAAGCTTCCGCAGGCGCTACGATATAGTAGGCGGGCAGAGCGTATTTCGTGTGCGGCAGGGAGATATCGACAATCTCCGCACCCGCCACTTTCAGCCACTCAATGCCCTGTTCCCACAGCTTGTCGATCTCGGCAGACATGCCGTCCATTCGGTATTCTTTCGGAATGCCAATCCGCATGCCTTTGACGCCTTTGGACACATCGCTGCGCCAGTCAGGGGTCTCTACGTTCAGGGATGTGGAATCCTTCATGTCGTGGCTACACATTGCTTCCAGAAGGATGGCGCTGTCTTCCACGGTCTTGGAGATTGGCCCGGCCTGATCGAGCGAAGAGGCAAAAGCCACCATGCCATAGCGACTGGCGCGGCCATAGGTCGGTTTAATGCCAACCGTTCCCGTGAACGCAGCCGGCTGGCGGATGGATCCGCCCGTATCAGATGCCGTCGCTGCCAGGCAAAGGTCGCCAGCGACCGCCGCAGCTGAACCACCGGATGATCCGCCCGGCGTCAGATCGCGATTGTCGCCCTTCCGGCGCCAAGGGTTCACAACCGGTCCGAAGCGCGACGTCTCGTTGGAAGAGCCCATAGCGAACTCGTCCATGTTGAGCTTGCCCAGCATCACAGCGCCCTCATCCCAGAGGTTTTGCGTGACGGTGGATTCGTAAGTCGGCGTGAACTCACCCAGAATACTGCTGCACGCCGTCGTGCGCACACCCTTGGTGCAATACAGATCCTTGATGCCAAGCGGCGCGCCTTCCAGCTTTCCGCCCTCACCTTTGGCCAGCTTTGCGTCAGAAGCGTCGGCCATGGCCAGCGCCTTTTCCGGCGTCTCAACCACATAGGCGTTCAGCGTTCTCGCGCCCTCAATGGCGTCAACGAATTGCTGGGTAATCTCGCGCGAGGAAAACTCCTTGGCCTTCAGGCCGTCGAGCGCTGCTGCGAGGGTAAGCTTGGTCAGTTCGGTCATCGGAAATCCTGAGAAGATATCTGCCCGCCTGCTATGACGGCTTGGCACAAAAGTTCAAGTGTTCGTGAGCCTTCTTGTCAGTTGCCCGGATCCGGCGCACCGTGCCATCAGTCGCTCAAGCCATCTGGAGACCTCCCATGCGCGCCATCCTGATCAGCTTTGCCCTGCCCACCATTTTGGCAGCTTGCGCCACGAATGAGACGAACGACACGCGGCTACGTGGTGCCGAGCGCTACGCCGACGACCCGAGACTGGGCGAAGAAGTCGACCGCATATGCTTTGCGTCATCTATCGATGGCTTCAGTGAGACAACACGCGACACGGTCGTGCTCAGAAATGGCAGGAAACATTATCTGGTAGAAGTGTTTACCTCGTGCGCCCCACTCGATCATGCAATGCGCATCGGTCTGGACTCGACAGGGGGATGCTTGCGCAAGAGCGACGCGCTGATCGTATCGGACTCGATGTCGGATATTGGAGAGACGTCTTCCTTCTCACGGCAGCGTTGTCTGGTGAATGGTATTTACGAATGGAATCCCGACGCTGAGGCAGACGCGCCTGTAGATGACGAATCTTCGGAGGAAGACACCGAATCCTGATGGCGCGATGCACGGCTCATGATAGAATGAGTCATGCAGAAAACCGGATATGCCTCGCCCGTCGAGGTGCGCAACTCCCCTTTTCACGGTCGCGGCCTGTTCGCGGCCGTTTCCTTTGAGACGGGAGAGTTGATCGCCGTCTACCCCCTACTCATCCTGAGCGTTGAAGACACAGCTGCGATCAAGAATACTCTCATCCACCATTACGTTTTTCATGTTGATGAGGATGCCGAAGGGCGCGCCCGTACGGCGGTGGCGTTCGGCCCAATCTCCATGTGCAATCACAGCGCCAATGCCAACGCTGATTTCTGTGTGGATGCTGTTGCGCAGACCGTCACACTGTCAGCGCGGTCAGCCATTCCGCAGAACGAGGAAATCCTGATAAACTATGAGGAATATGCGGACGAGATTGTCTGACGACTATTCAACCGCTTTTGGAACGACGAAAAATCCATCTTCGCTTCGTGGGGCGTTCGCCAGAACCTGATCCTGAATGTTACCATCAGTGACAACGTCTTCGCGCATGGGCAGCGTCGTCTCGACCACGGATGTCATCGGCTCAACACCGTCCACATCGACTTCGTTCAGCTGGTCGATCCAGTTCAGGATGCCGTTCAGCTCGCCGACCAGTTCCTCGGCATGGGCGTCGGTTACGGCAATGCGCGACAGGCGGGCAACCTTGCGAACATCATCCTTGGTAACAGACATGGGTGAACTCCAACTCTTCAAATCGAGCCGCTCGAATACGCCATAGGCAACACGGCATCAAGGCGCTATGTGGGCTGTTCATGCCCATCACTGCTCCAGACCAATTTCCGAAGACAGGCGCCCTGATCGGAATCGACCCCGGCACGAAGACGCTGGGTATCGCGTCTGCGGATGGGTTGCGTATGCTTGCCAGCCCTGTCGAAACCATTCCGCGTGGCAAGAAGCTCGCTCCGGTTCTGGACCGGCTATTCCATCTTTATGACGATCGGGCTGCCGTCGGGATCGTCATGGGACTGCCCCTCAATATGGATGGCTCAGAAGGTCCGAGGGCCCAATCCGTACGCGCGCTTGCCTGGCACATCATGAAGCGCCGTGATGTGCCGATCCTGTTTCAGGATGAGCGCCTGTCGACGGTCGAAGCCGAGAACGCCATGATCGAAGCAGAGCTTTCGCGAAAACGGCGCGCCGAGCGCATCGACGCTTCTGCCGCCGCCGTCATCCTGAACGACGCGCTGCAGAAACTGGCTCAAGATAAATGACGGGCTTTCTCTACGCTCTCTTGCCGGTCATCGCGATCGTATCGCTCGGCCACATCCTGTCGGTCCGCCGCTGGATACCAGTCGACAGCTGGAGAGCCATCGAACGCCTGTCCTACGTGGTCCTGTTCCCGGCTCTGATCGTGCGGACATTGGCAAACGCCCCCTTTGAAGAAGCGCCGTGGGGCCTGGCTGGCGCATTGATCCTCGCGCAGTTTGCCTTGGCAGGTGTGGGCTGGTGCGGTCGCTTCCTGCCCAATATGCCCGGGCCAGCAGTCGGTTCTGTCATACAGTCCAACGTCCGCTGGAACACGATGATCGGCCTCTCCATCGGCAGTCTTCTGTTTGGCGAGGAAGGCCTCGCCCTGGTCACGATCGCAGCCGCCGTAATGATCCCGGCGGCAAACATATTGTCGGTCTATGCGCTGATTGCCCACGCAGAGTCGCATGACACGCCTAAGCCGAACCCGTTCAAGGCTTTATTCAAGAACCCCATCGTGCTCGCCTGCATTGTCGGGCTTGCGCTGGCCGGGGCGAATACGAGTCTGCCCCGCCTGATCGACGACAGCATGCGTATCCTGGGCGATGCGGCGCTCGCGCTGGGCCTGTTGTCGGCTGGCGCAGGTGTGGATTTGTCTGCCTTGAAGCGGGCCGGAGTTCGCACGCTCGGCTGGTCACTGATGCGCTTGTTGGGACTACCAGCTTTCGCCGTGGCCTTCTGCTTCATGCTCGGCGTAACCGGCGTTCCGCTGATTATCGCCCTGATCTGCGCGGCGACACCCACGGCGACAAGTTCCTACATCTTGGCGAAGGAACTCGGCGGAGATGCAACACTCGCCGCCAATCTGATTGCGGTGGAGACGGTGCTTGCAATGGTGACAATCCCTGCCCTCTATCTGCTTCTGACTCTCTGACCCTCTTGCCCCGACTCGGAAACGGTCCTAAACCGCCGAAAATCGAAAGGGCCTCCATGAGCAAGGCGGCAATCCACTACTCCTTCGACCACGAGCATCTGCTGGGCATTGATGGCCTTCACCCGCTCGATCTGACGCATATTCTTGATCTGGCAAACGACTATGCCGAGGCGACGCGTTCCGGCAAGCGGGCCGATCCTGTCCTGTCCGGCAAGACGGTCGTGAACCTGTTCTTCGAGAACTCGACCCGTACGATGAGCAGTTTCGAGATCGCCGCTCGCCGCCTCGGTGCGGATGTCGTGTCGATGCCGGTCGCGCAGTCCTCTGTGAAAAAGGGCGAAACGCTGATCGACACCGCAATGACGCTGAACGCAATGAAGCCTGATGTGCTTGTCGTGCGTCATTCGGCATCTGGTGGCGCCAAATTGCTGTCCCGTAAAGTTGATTGCGCCGTGATCAATGCAGGCGACGGTACGCATGAACACCCGACACAGGGCCTTCTCGACACACTGACCATCCGGCGCAACAAGGGACGTGTTGAAGGCCTCAAAGTCGTGATTTGTGGCGACATTGTCCATTCGCGTGTCGCCCGATCGACGACGCTGGCGCTGCACCTGCTTGGCGCGGAAGTTCACCTTTGCGCCCCGCGCACCCTGATGCCCTCCGGCACGGAAACATGGGGCGCTGCGTCCGCGACGTCTGATTTCGACGCAGCGCTTGAGGGAGCTGATGTCGTGATGATGCTGCGCCTGCAGCTCGAACGCATGGATGGCGCGTATCTGCCAAGTCGACGTGAGTACTTTCGCTATTTCGGCCTGACCGCCGAACGTCTCGCGCTGGCTAGGGAAGATGCCATTGTGATGCATCCCGGCCCGATGAATCGCGGGATCGAGATCGAGAGCGCCATTGCTGACGGAGAACGCTCAGTGATTACCGAGCAAGTGGAAATGGGCGTCGCGGTGCGCGAAGCTGTGCTGCATCTTCTTGCCGGAGGTCGCTCATGAGCCTGTCCATCTACAATGCCCGCCTGCTCGACCCGGCATCAGGCCTTGATGAAACTGGCGCAATCCTTATCGAAGATGGCGCGATCAAATCCGTCACGCCCGGCGCGGCATCAGCACATGAAGGTGCGAAGAGCGCGCTGGATGCTGGCGGGCTCTGTCTGGCACCTGGCCTGATCGACCTACGGGTAAAGACAGGCGAGCCTGGCGACGAACAGAAAGAAACACTGGCAACCGCCTCTCGCGCAGCAGTTGCAGGCGGTGTGACCAGCCTTGTCGTCATGCCTGACACAAAGCCGGTTGTGGATGACGTGGCCTTGGTCCGTTTCATTTCCGATCGCGCGAAGGCCAGCGCGCAGGCGCGCATCTATCCTGCGGGCGCATTGACGACCGGCCTGAAGGGCGACGCCATGGCCGAGATCGGGCTGATGGCAGACGCTGGCGCGGTACTCTTCACAAATGGCGACACACCCGTCAGCAATCCGTCGATCATGAAGCGGGCGATGACGTATGCGGCCAGCAGAGGCGCCATTGTCATGTCCCGGCCTGACGACACGGCACTGAAAGGCTCAGGCGTCATGAACGCCGGAGCATTCGCGGCGCGCAAAGGGCTCGCCGGAATCGCTAAAGAAGCTGAGTGGATCGGCGCCGCCCGTGATCTGATGCTTGCAGAAGCCACGGGCTGCACGCTGATCCTTGATCAGGTGTCGACGCTGAGAACGCTGGAAATGATCGCAGATTCTCGTGACCGCGGCGCAAGCGTGTTCTCAACAATCGCCGCCCATTCCCTGTTCTTCAATGAACTCGATGTCGGCGATTATCTCACCTATTGCAAAGTGAACCCGCCTTTCCGGGACGAAGATACGCGACAATCC
Source organism: Hyphomonas atlantica corrig. (assembly GCF_000682715.1). Classification (GTDB taxonomy): domain Bacteria; phylum Pseudomonadota; class Alphaproteobacteria; order Caulobacterales; family Hyphomonadaceae; genus Hyphomonas; species Hyphomonas atlantica. The sequence continues at coordinate 137,617 of NZ_AWFH01000023.1, forward strand.
ATGATCACCGCGCTCAAGGCAGGCTGGATCGATGCTGTCGTATCTGCGCACGACCCACAACCTCCGGAAGAAAAACGCCTGCCATTTGGCGAAGCAAGCTTTGGAGCGGCGGGGCTCGAAACCACTCTGTCTGCCTTGTTGAGCTTTCACCATGATGGCCCGCTCAGCCTGCTCGAAGTGCTGGCACCAATTACCTCGAAACCTGCGGACATGATCGGTCTGCCTCAAGGGCGACTTTCTGAAGGTACACCTGCAGATCTGATCCTTTTCGACCCAAACAAGCCCTGGCTATGCGAGCGGGAAAACTTGCGCTCCCGGTCGACCAATTCTCCTTTTGATGGGCGACGCCTTCAAGGGATCGTGCTGAAGACATTTGTCGGCGGCGAACAGGTATTCGAACGCTAGAAGCCGCCTGCTTGCAGTGGCGAGAGTTCGCACTTAAGAATTTCAATTAGGAATTGAGGTTATCGATATGACAGCCGAGCTGGCTTTCCCCCTCGCGGCAATTTGCGGCTACCTCGCCGGATCAATTCCCTTTGGCCTTTTGATTACGCGCGCAGCTGGCCTCGGAGACATCCGCTCGATCGGCTCCGGCAATATCGGCGCGACGAATGTGTTGCGGACTGGCCGGAAGGATCTCGCCTTGGCGACGCTTCTCCTGGACAGCCTGAAGGCGGGTCTCGTGGCGCTCGCTTTTGGAATGCTGGCCGGCCGGGAAGTCGGCTTTGTGGCGGGCGCATTCGCCTTTGTCGGGCATTGCTACCCAATCTGGTTGGGTTTCAAGGGTGGCAAGGGAGTCGCGACCTATGCGGGTCTGTTGCCATTCGTCTCCTTGCCCGGATTTTATGTCGCTGCACCCGTCTGGCTCGGACTATTCGCATTGACGCGCATATCGTCGCTCGCGGCCCTAAGCGCAGCGACACTAGTGACTCCGGGCGCATGGTTGCTTGGCGAACGGAACATGTTCGTCATCGGGGGGCTGGCCCTCTTGTCAGTCTTTGTGTTCTGGACACACCGCGCCAATCTCGGCCGCCTTCTCAAGGGAGAAGAACCGAAATTTGGTGCCAAGAAAAAACCTGACTCCGAGACATGACGCCAGCGCGGCCTCTCAGTGATGTTGAACGCATCGACTGGGTGAGGCTCGCCCGCACACCGAACATTGGTCCGGTCACATTTTTCCAGTTGCTGCGAAAATTCAAATCCGCCAGCGCCGCTCTGGATGCTCTGCCTGAACTGACACGAAAGAGTCGCCGCGGGAAAGAACTCGTTCCTCCCGCAGCGGAAGAGATTGCCAAAGAACTCGATCTGACCCGTAAATATGGCGCGCAAATCCTTGCCAGTTGCGACCCGGAATATCCGCCTCTGCTGAAAGCGCTGGATCCGCCGCCTCCTGTCCTGACCGCATTAGGTAAAGTGGATCTCGCCGCGGAGCCCACAGTGGCAATAGTCGGCGCGAGAAACGCCTCCGCAGCGGGGCGCAAACTCGCACGGGACATTTCCGCCGCGCTGGGAAAGGCTGGTTTCGTCACCGTTTCCGGGCTGGCCCTCGGCATAGACGGAGAGGCCCATGCTGCAAGTCTGGCAACGAGGACCGTTGCCGTGCTCGGCGGCGCGGTGGACCATGTGTATCCGCCCCAACACGAGCGCCTCTACGCCGAGATCGCTGCGAAGGGCTTAATCTTGTCAGAAAGCCCGTTCGGGTATCGGGCCAAGGCGCAGGATTTCCCACGCCGCAATCGCATCATCACGGGATTGTCACGTGGCGTCGTCGTGGTGGAGGCAGCTGAACGATCAGGATCTCTGATTTCAGCACGTATGGCTGGCGAACAAGGCCGCGAGGTCATGGCCATGCCCGGCTCCCCGCTTGACCCGCGGTCATCTGGAACAAATCGGCTGATCCGGCAGGGCGCCACACTTGTTCGCCATGCCGACGACATTCTCGAAGTGCTTGAAAGCCTACCCTTTTCAAACGTTGCGACAAATGGCGACTTGTTTGAAGGCGCCCCTGAACCGGACCTGCCTCAAGATCTTCTCACGCGTATTGAGCACGCGCTGTCGCCGCATCCAATGCCGATCGACGAGATCGCCCGTGCGGCGGGTGCAACGCCGGCCCAATGCGCTGCAGCGCTCATGGAGCTGGAATTGTCGGGTTCCGCCACAACCCTGCCTGGCGGGTTGGCTTGCCGCGCGATTTAGAACGACATGTGTTGCTGATGCATCGGCAGGTTCATGAAAAATCAGACGGAATGGTCTGATGGCTGGACGATTCACGCCTTCCTCTCTAAGCCTCCAATTGGAGTTGAGTGGCGAAAAAGCGTGATCCACGCGCAATCCGGCACATAGAAGCAGTTGTAAGGGTACGCGTTTTGGCAAAATGGCATCATGTTGCGGCTGCGCTTGGTATGGCAGTCTCCCTTCCCTGGTACGCCATCGCCCAGGACACCGCTGCCGCGCCGCAGCCGACAGATGCGGATGAGCGCGTCGTTCTGGAAGCTGATTATGTTTACGAAATCCGCGATGAAAACCAGTTGGTCGCCGAGGGCAATGTCGAGGCGCTATACCAAGGACGCATCCTGCGCGCAGACAAGCTGGTCTACGATCGCTCCACCGAAAAAGTACGCGCCACCGGCAACGTCATCATTATTGATGAGACCGGAGCTCAACAATTTGCCGATGAAGTGGAAGTCGATTCGACCCTCTCGGACGGCTATGCGATCGGCTTTTCCGCACGTCTGGAAGGAGACGCGACCGTGGCGGCAAACTCCGCCATTCGCCAGTCCGACGGCGTGAATGCGCTGGATCAGGTCGTCTACACAGCATGTCCGGTCTGTGAGGAAGACAAGACACCAACCTGGGCAGTGCGAGCTCGCCGCGCAGTGCTTGATCAGGAAAGCCAGATGATATCTTACCGGGACGCCGTGATTGAGGTCGCGGGCATTCCAGTATTCTACTTTCCTTTTCTGGCGCATCCGGATCCGAGTTCTGAACGTCGGTCAGGGTTGCTGATTCCGTCGGCAGGAAATTCTTCAAAACTGGGATGGTTCTATCAGCAGCCGTATTATTGGGCAGTTTCTGATTCGACCGACATCACCATTGCACCGATGGTCACGCAAAACGTGAACCCTCTACTCGAGCTTGATCTGCGCAAACGCTTCTATTCGGGCTCCATCAACTTCAATACCAGCTTCACCAACGAGCAGGATTTTGACAGCGACGGCGAATTGTTCGGAGAAGAGAAACTGCGCGGCCATATATATGGAAGCGGCTTGTTTGCCATCAACAATGAATGGAAATGGGGGTTTGGAGTCGAGCATCAGAGCGACGATCTCTACGACCGACGTTACGACATCGACGGACAGGACGAGAAACGCGGCCTGTATTCCAGCCAGCCACGTCGCCTGTTGTCACAAATATTCGCGATGGGTCAGGGGGAAAGCTATTATTCAGATGTGGCGCTCCTGAAATTCCAGGGCCTCAGGTCGAGCGATGACGATGGCGAATTGCCGACAGCGCTGCCGGTTTTCTTCAGTGAGAAGTACTGGGATCTCGGAAAGATGGGCTATGCCAGCGTCAACGCATCCAGCGCCATATTGAGCCGTGATTTGGGAGCAGACAGCCACCGGGTAAGCTTTGGTGCAGACTGGTCTGATCTGAACGTGCTGCCAGGCGGGTTCACATTTGAACAGTTTGCGGAGGTCAGAGCTGACTATTACCGGCTTGATGAGGATGTGTCAGGAGAGGAAGACGCCTCTCGCATTGTCGGGAATGTTGGTGGCAAATTGGCCTATCCGATGATTCGACCGGGCGAGATGGTTGATATCATGATTGAACCAGCCGTCATGGCGGCTTGGGGACCGTCCAACGTGAATGATGACGTCATCCCGATTGAAGACAGCCTTCTGTTTGAATCAGATGCATCTTCGCTATTTGATCCGAACGGATTTGGCGCATACGACCTGTATGAAGGCGACGGGAAATTATCTGCGGGAATCACAGCCAGAACCCTCTGGAAAAACGGCATGGACTTCAGCACAACGGTTGGCAAACGTTGGCGATCACGGCCCGATGACTCCTTTGACGGTATCAGCAATCTGGACGGAACCTCGTCCGACTGGATTATCGCGGCGACAGCGAATTTCGGGCCCCAACTGAAGATCGATACGCGAGCCCGGCTGGATGAGGATGGCTTCAGCCTCAACCGAATAGACACAAAAATAACGAGTAATTTCAAACGCTTCCGAGGTGTCGCCCAATACTATAAGGTGGACGAGCGAATAGCGACCACGGGCAGAGCGGATGAAGGCATATATGTGCGTGGCGAACTCCGCGTTACCGACCAGTATTCGATTATTGCCGGACAGTTACGTGACATCGAAGACAATTTGAACGCCCGTCAGGAATACGGAATAGCATTCGAAGATGATTGCTCTCGTTTCGAACTCGTCTACCAGCGCACTGAACTCATTGATCGAACGCTCGGGCCGGAAGAGAGCATTCAGTTCCGCTTCTTCCTGAAATCAATCGGCAATTTTGGTTCAAGTGAGTTCGATTGATTCGACGGGACCGAGTGCTTTGAGCAAAGCGGCACACACTAATTTTTCGTAAGAATTCAGGGAACACTGCCCTGATGCGTTGCGCCGATACGTGGGACTTGTATGTTCCGCGCTGTATAATTGCCACGGGGCCCGGCTGGGCACTCAATGGAGGCCATTTATGGTTCGTCAGATAATCGCCGCCGTCATGATCGCGGCACTTCCCGTGGGAGGCACATCCTTCGCCCAGGAAGCCGATGCGCCAGAACGCCTTGCGCTCGAAGGCGTCGCAGCTATCGTGAACGACCAGCCAATTTCCTATTCCGACGTTCGCCAGCGCGCCCGCCTTCTTTTGCTCAGCCTTGGCGGCCAGCAGCCAACGCAGGAGCAAATTCAGCAAATCACTGGTCAGGCACTGGAACAGCTCATCGACGAACGCCTGCAGCTTGAAAAGGCAGCGGAGTTCGAAATGGAAATCTCACCTGATGAGATTAACGGCGCTGTCGATGACATGGCCCGCCAGTCCGGCGCGACCGGAGATCAATTGAAAGAGCAACTTCTCGCAGCCGGTGTAAATCCGGCCAGCTTGGAAGAGCAGATGCGCGCAGAAATCGCATGGAGCCGCGTAATGGGGGGACTCTATGGCTCCCGCATCCGAATTTCCGACAATCAGGTGGATGAACAACTGAACCGCGTACGGAACTCACTGCAACAAACGCAATTCCGCATCTCCGAAATCTTCCTGTATGCGCCAGATGCCGAGACCAAGGCGCAAGCGACCGAGGCGGCCAATTCCATCATCGGACAATTGAATCAGGGCGCTGATTTCCGCATCGCGGCGCAGCGTATTTCGTCTGCCCCGACAGCCGCCACGGGCGGAGACATGGGCTGGATCACGACGAGCGATTTGGACCCCATTCTGGCGGAAGCCGTGGAAGGCTCAGCCGGACCAGGAATTATCGGCCCGATCCAGAGCGAAAACGGTGTCTACATCCTCAACGTCGTGAACAAGCGCGAGCCTGCAAAGCTGACCACGAAAGTGGACCTGAAGCGTCTACAAGCGACAGATGGCGACGAAGCCACGCTAAAGGAAGCGATGGCCGCAATCGAGACCTGTGAGGATGTTCAGAGCGTCGCAAACTCGAAATCCAACCTGCGCCATGCTGATTTGACCGATATCGACATTGAAGAACTTGGCAGCGAAGGCAAAAGCCTCGTCATGTCTGTGGAGGTTGGTCAACCGACAGAAATCTTCGCTGCCGGCAACGGTCTTGCCCTCATGTATGTATGCCGCCGCGAAGACGGCGCGGAAGCGTTGCCATCCCGTGACGATCTGAAAGGTCGCCTGAAGGATCAGGAACTCGGGATGATTTCCGAACGAGAGCTGCGTGACCTGCGCCGCGAAGCGACGATAATCTATCGCTAGACCTTGCGCACCGCGCGGTTTGGGTGAACACCGCCTGCAATGACTGACGCGAACCGTCCTCCCTTGGTAATCACGATGGGTGACCCTGCGGGTGTGGGGCCGTCGATTACCGTTTCTGCCTGGAATGCGCTGCAAGGCGAAGCCGACTGCGCGTTCTTCGTAATCGGCGCGCCGGATCTGTATCAGGGCGAGGTACCCACCCAAACGATTTCCGATCCATCCGAAGCCTCCGGCGTATTCGGATCAGCGCTCCCTGTTCTACCGCTTGATGCATTCCCTCTCCCGGTTCGCGGGCAGCCAGACAGCCGCTCAGCCCCAGCGATAATCGCCTCGATTGAGCAAGCCGCCGCTTTTTGCCTATCCGGAGCCGCGGACGCTGTTGTCACCAATCCTATCAACAAGGCCCTGCTCTATGCCGCGGGGTTCACACACCCCGGTCATACGGAGTTCGTCGCTGCTCTGTGCAACACCGCTACGGGCGGAGCAGCTCAGCCGGTCATGTTGCTGACAGGGGGCGGATTGCGTGTCGCCCTTGCGACCATTCATATCGCGCTGAAAGATGTGTTCACTACACTGAATATGGAAGACCTCGTAAAGCTCGGCAAGATCGTCGACACGGCCATGCGCCAAGATTTCGGCCTTACGTCCCCACGCCTCGCTTTCACCGGATTAAACCCCCATGCCGGCGAGAACGGCACGATAGGCCGAGAAGAAATAGATATCATCAATCCGGCAGCGGACCAATTACGCTCAGCCGGTATAGATATGTCAGACGCACGGTCAGCTGATACGGTATTTGCCGAAGCCCGAGACGGTCGCTTCGATGCCATCATCTCCATGACGCATGATCAGGGCTTGATACCGGTGAAGACGTTGGACATGTGGGGAGGCGTGAACACGACGCTTGGCCTACCCATCGTACGCACCAGCCCGGACCACGGCACGGGATACGAAGCTGCCGCGAACGGCACCGCCCGTCCTGACAGCTTGATCGCGGCAATCCGCCAAGCGCGTTTGATTGCCGGCCATAGAAAGGAAACGGCATGAGCCGTGACGAAACGCCCCCCGGCCTGACGCAGGCCACCGCCCGCAAGGCACTTGGACAGCATTTCCTGTTCGACCCGGATATCTTGAAGCGTACGGCACTGGCGGCTGGTCCGGTTGAAGGCCGCACAGTAATCGAAGTTGGCCCCGGCCCGGGTGGCCTGACCCGCGCCCTACTGGACAATGGCGCAGGCAAGGTCATTGCAGTCGAGGCAGACGAGCGGTTTGCGGACGCGCTTAAAACGTGGCCCGAAGCCGAAACGGGTCGATTGCACGTCATTCTGAAGGATGCGCGGAAGGTTCGCTGGGAACAGGCAATTGCTGAACTCGGCGGTGAGACACCCGCCATGATCATCGCCAACCTGCCTTACAATGTTGGCACGCCTCTTCTGGTAAACTGGCTGAAGGCGGGACCGTGGCGAGGCGAGATGGCGCTAATGTTCCAGAAAGAAGTGGCAGAGCGGGTGTGCGCCAAACCGAATACGGACCATTACGGACGGCTTGCCGTGCTCGCGCACGCCGTCTGCGATCCGCATATCGCCTTCACACTGCCGCCAGGTGCATTCCGGCCACCCCCGAAAGTCGACAGCGCTGTCGCAGTCTTGCATCCACTACCGCAGGAAAAAGTCTTTCCTCATCTGGCCAAGCTGGAAGAAGTTGCTGGCGCCGCCTTCGGCCAACGCCGCAAGATGCTCCGGGCCGGATTGAAACCCCTCGCCAAGCGGCATGGTCTGAAAGCAGCTGAGTGGCTGGAAGGGTTGGACATCGACCCCACAGCAAGAGCTGAAACGCTAAGCCAGGAAGAGTTCAGGCGCATGGCCTCTTCACTCGTCAAGCCCGCATAAAAAAACGCCCCGGCTGCCCGGGGCGTTTCTGATTTCAGGATTCCGCACTAAGCGCGCGTATCGAAGCGGTCAGCTTCCATCACTTTCGTCCAGGCCGCGATGAAGTCGTCGACCAGTTTCTCCTTGTTGTCGTCCTGTGCGTACACTTCCGCATAGGCGCGCAGGATGGAGTTCGACCCGAAGACAAGGTCAATCCGTGTAGCGGTCCACTTCGGTGCATCAGTCTGGCGATCGCGGATCGAGAAGATGCCCTCGTCGTCCGTTGGGTTCCACGTATTCGACATATCGGTCAGATTGACAAAGAAGTCGTTCGTCAGCGCACCCACATTGTCTGTGAACACACCATGAGCGCTGCCGCCATGATTGGTGCCGATGACACGCATACCGCCTACAAGGCACGTCATTTCCGGAGCGGTCAGGCCCAGCAGCTGCGTGTGGTCCAGAAGGATCTCTTCCGGCTTCACCACATAGTCGTCCTTGATCCAGTTCCGGTAGCCATCAACCAGAGGCTCGAGCGGCTCAAATGATTCCGCATCCGTCATCTCGGCAGTCGCATCGCCACGGCCCGGTGTGAAAGGCACAGTCTTTGTAAATCCAGCCGCCTTCGCTGCCTGCTCTACGCCGACATTGCCGGCCAGAACGATGACATCTGCGATGCTTGCGCCGGTTTCCTTTGCGATCGGCTCCAGAACCTCCAGAACGCGGGACAGACGGGCTGGCTCGTTTCCATCCCAGTCATTCTGAGGTGCGAGGCGAATACGCGCGCCATTCGCGCCACCACGCATGTCAGAGCCGCGATACGTACGGGCACTGTCCCAAGCGGTCGACACCATGTCGGCAACAGACAGACCACTGTCCGCAATCTTCGCTTTGACGGCCTCCACATCATAGTCCGTGCTGCCCGCAGGGACCGGATCCTGCCAGATCAAATCCTCCTGTGGCACCCAAGGGCCGATGTAGCGAGGCTTTGGCCCCATGTCGCGGTGAGTCAGCTTGAACCATGCGCGCGCGAAGGTCCTGGAGAAATAGTCATGATCCTCGCGGAACTTCTCCATGTATTTGCGATAGATCGGATCGACCTTCATGGCCATGTCCGCATCTGTCATCATCGGCATGGTACGGATGGAAGGATCCTCCACATCGACTGGCATGTCGGCTTCGTCAATGCTGACAGGCTTCCACTGCCAGGCGCCTGCCGGGCTCTTGGTCAGCTCCCATTCATGGTCCAGCAGCATGTCGAGATAGCCACCATCCCATTTTGTCGGCTCCGATGTCCATGCGCCCTCAGGGCCGCCAGTCAAGGTGAAACGACCATTTCCAGACTGGTTGGAGTTTTTCCACCCCAGCCCCATACCAACAACGTCTTCGCCCTCGGGCTCAGGTCCAAGTCCGGTCGGGTCAGAATTTCCGTGACATTTGCCAATTGTGTGGCCACCCGCCGTCAGCGCAGCAGTCTCTTCGTCGTTCATGGCCATGCGCTTAAATGTTTCGCGGACGTCCATCGCTGTTCTGGCCGGGTCAGGCTTTCCGTTCACACCTTCCGGGTTCACATAGATCAGTCCCATCACCACCGCAGCGAGCGGATTGGCGAGTGACTCACGCTCGTCCAGCTTTTCATAGCGGGAATCTGTCAGCCACTCCTTCTCGGAACCCCAGAACGTGTCTTTCTCTGGATGCCAGATGTCTTCGCGTCCGAAGGCAAACCCGAACGTCTCAAGACCAGCCACTTCATAAGCGGCGTTACCAGCCAGAATGATCAAATCGGCCCAGCTGAGCTTGTTGCCATATTTCTTCTTGATCGGCCAAAGCAGACGGCGCGCCTTGTCCAGATTGGCATTGTCCGGCCACGAATTAAGCGGTGCGAAACGCAAATTGCCTGCGCCGCCGCCGCCGCGACCATCTGCCAGTCGATACGATCCCGCCGAGTGCCACGCCATACGCACGAAGAGACCTGCATAGCTGCCCCAGTCCGCTGGCCACCAATCCTGGCTGTCTGTCACGAGGGCGTGCACGTCTTTCTTGAGGGCTTCATAGTCGAGCTTCTCGACTTCCTTGCGATAGGAGTAATCAGGTCCGTAAGGCTGAACCTTCCGGTCATGCTGATGCAGAATGTCGAAATTGAGTGATTTGGGCCACCAGGCCGTCACAGATGTTTCAGTCGACGTGAGACTTCCGTGCATCACAGGGCATTTGCCGCCACCGCCCATATCATTGCCGTCCATAATCCTATCCCTTTCGCTCGGTTCGAAAACCTGTTTCCGGCCCGCTGGTGAGGCCACCTGAACACGCCGCCTATGACTTGGCCGGGGGCCGCCCAAGTTTGATTGCGTCGATGAGAAAAGGTTACGTCGAGTTGCGCAATAGGACCAATTGATTGCTTTGCGAACATCTATAGATTTATTCTATCTGTCAAAATTTCCATTCAAAACAAAGGCCCCGACACTTTCGCGCCGGGGCCTTCCATAAAAAATTCATGTGGCTCAGTGGCCAGCAAGCACCGCAAGCATGAGCAGGGCCACAATATTGGTGATCTTGATCATGGGATTCACGGCTGGGCCAGCCGTGTCCTTGTAAGGGTCACCCACCGTATCGCCTGTCACGGCAGCCTTGTGGGCTTCGGAGCCCTTGCCGCCATGATTGCCGTCTTCGATATACTTTTTGGCATTGTCCCAGGCACCGCCGCCGGACGTCATCGAAATGGCGACAAACAGGCCCGTCACGATGACACCGAGCAACATGGCCCCGACAGCTGCGAGCGCAGCGCCCTTGCCGGCAATCAGGAAGATCGCACCAAAGAGCACAATCGGCGACAGGACTGGCAACAGCGACGGCACGATCATTTCCTTGATCGCAGCCTTGGTCAGCAAGTCCACGGCCCGGCTGTAGTCAGGCTTCACTTCGCCTTTCATGATACCTGGCATTTCCCGGAACTGGCGACGCACTTCCTCAACCACCGACTGCGCCGCACGGCCAACAGCCATCATCGACAGGCCACCAAACAGGAATGGCAGCAGACCGCCAAACAGGAGGCCAACCACGACATACGGATTCGCAATCGAGAAGTCGGCAACCGTGTTGTAGAAGAAGTCCCCTTCCTGCGCGCGGGCCGAGAAGTATTTCAGATCTTCTGCATAAGCCGCAAACAGAACCAGCGCACCGAGGCCCGCCGATCCGATAGCATATCCCTTGGTGACAGCTTTGGTCGTATTGCCAACCGCATCAAGCGCATCAGTCGTATCGCGGATCTCAGACGGCAGTTCCGCCATCTCAGCGATGCCGCCTGCATTGTCCGTAACAGGGCCGAACGCGTCCAGCGCCACGATGATACCGGCAAGCGCCAGCATGGTCGTCGTCGCAATGGCGATCCCATAGAGGCCAGCGAGATTGAAGGTCAGAATGATGCCCGCAATAATCACGATGGCTGGCAGAGCCGTTGATTCAAGCGAGACGGCCAAGCCCTGGATCACGTTTGTGCCATGACCAGATTCAGAAGCCATCGCGATGGAGCGAACCGGACGGTACTTGGTTTCGGTATAATAAGCCGTGATCACAACGATCAGGCCTGTAACGACCAGACCAACCACACCGCATCCAAACAGCATCCAACCAGACACGTCGTTTGCAAGACCAAGACGCGTACCGGCATCTTCCAGCACACCAAAACCGTTCGGCAGTACGGTTGCCACGGCCACAGCCAAGCCACCTATCGATAGGATTCCCGTCACGATGAGGCCCTTGTAAAGCGCTCCCATGACATCTGTCTTGCCCGGCCCGAGATTAACGAAATACGTGCCAATGATCGACGTGACGATACACACGGCGGCAATTGCCAACGGCAGCATCATGATTTCGACGATGTACGGAGCGCCTGAGAAATAGATCGCGCCGAGAACCATGGTCGCTACCAGCGTTACGGCGTACGTCTCGAACAGGTCAGCGGCCATACCGGCACAATCGCCAACATTGTCACCGACATTGTCTGCAATCGTCGCGGCGTTGCGGGGGTCATCCTCCGGAATGCCGGCCTCGACCTTGCCGACCATATCTCCGCCGACATCCGCACCCTTGGTGAAAATACCGCCGCCAAGGCGCGCAAAGATCGAGATCAGGGACGCACCAAAGCCGAGCGCCACTAGCGAGTCGATCACGAGGCGTTTTTCACTCTCAACTGCGAGATTGAGGCCCGTGACCATTGTAAGCAGGCCGTAATAAACCACGATGCCCAACAGCGCGAGGCCAACAACGAGCATGCCGGTAATGGCGCCCGACTTGAAGGCGAGCTTCAGACCGGCATTCAGACCGGACTTCGCCGCTTCAGTTGTGCGCACATTCGCCTGCACCGACACTTTCATGCCAATAAAGCCGGCCGCACCGGACAAGGCTGCGCCGATAATGAAGCCGAGCGGCACCTGCCAATTGCGGAACAGGATGACCAGCAGAACGACGACCACAACACCGACAATGCCGATGGTCCGGTACTGACGGCCAAGATAGGCGTTAGCGCCTTCCTGAATGGCCTGAGCGATTTCGCGCATACGCGCATCACCTGACGGGGCCTTCATGATCGAGTTGATCTGGAGCCAGCCATATAGGACCGACAAAAGACCCGCCGCGAGAGCGAGATAATACCACATGGATTACGTTTCCTTCCCTTAAAACAGAACTTCAACGCCAGGTTTTCCTGATCATGCACTGTTTATTATAGGACGCCAGCCTGCCTTTCCTTTGGGGAATAGGCAATATCCCTCCCTTCAGGCGCGAGTCAGGCCGGGCCCAGTTCAGCCATGCTCGAAGCCGAGAGTTTCAGGGAGGTTAACGGCCTCTCCGCGCCAGGTAATGGAGAGTCCTGTTTTTTGGGAAGTTTCCCCAATACGCGCAACAGAAACACCCGCATCATCAGCATCGGCCAATATGGTTTCGCGTCGCGTTTTTTCGCTGGTGAAGAGGATCTGGTAGTCGTCACCCCACGTCGCCAGACGTAGCATCGTGTCGATATCTGTCGCTTTCCCGGCGAACCGTATCTCCTCCAGCGCCAGTTTCATGCCGACGCCTGACGCCTCGCCGAGCGCCGATGCATCCCCCAACAGTCCGTCCGACACATCCATCGCTGCGCTCGCATGGTTCGCAATCAGGTGGGCCGCGCTAACAGGCTGCAGTCTCGGCACGCGATAGACCGCGACATGAGGCGAATCGCACTCGCCGCGTTGTAGTGCCTCGAACCCCAGACAGGCTGCGCCCATCTCTCCCGTCACCCAGATATCCTGATCATGCGCCGCCCCGCTCCGCCTGACCGGATGCTCGCAAAGGCACCGCCCCGTCAGCGTGAGCGAGAGGAACAAGCCGGCCCGGCTACGCACGGTATCACCTCCGACAAGCCGAGCGCCGAATGTCTCAAGATCATCGCCAAGAGCCGACGCAAACGCGGCGATCTCCGATTCCGGCCTTGAGTTCGGCCAGCCCAGAGTGAGCAAGACATCTTCGGGCAGCGCACCTTTCGAGAGAACGTCCGACACATTCGTACGCACCAGCTTGCGCGCAATCGTATCGATGGGATCATCCGGCAAAAAATGCACGCCTTCGACCAATGCGTCCGTTGTCGCAATCAGTCGCCCATCGCCGCCAGACAGCTCCGCCACGTCATCTCGCAAACCCGCTGCCCCTGGCGCTGTGGCCAGAGGTGCAAAATAGCGGGAGATCCAGTCGCGTTCACTCACCCTGCAGGGAGCCCTTATTCTTCAGGGGCCGCGGCTCACCGTCCAGCACCACGCCCCACACCGGAATGTGCTCCCACTCCGCGCCAGGCATGTCCAGCGGGTTGGCACCAAGAATGGTGAAATCTGCACGTTTGCCCGTTGCGATGGAGCCAATCTCAGCCTCAAGCCCCAAGGCCATCGCCGCGTCCAGCGTGATCGCCTCCATGGCCTCATAGCGGCTCAGCGCCATGCCGGCTTCATAAGTGCTGCCTTCCCGCGTTGCACGGGTGACGTGGACGCCTGCAGCGCGCAGCGGATGGGGCGGAGCAAGCGGCGCGTCGCTGTGCACGGCCACCGGCACTCCCGCTTCGGTCAGCGCACCCAGCGGCGAGATCCATTTTGCCCGTACGTCGCCCAATGGCCCCGCATATTCATTTGCCATGTAAAATACGTAGTGGCTGGCCGCAGACAGGCGCGCGCCGAGTTGACCGGCCAGTTCAACCTGCTCCTCCGAAAAGAGGCCACCATGTTCAATCACGAAGCTGTTGGCCGGACCATCATCGCCTTCACGAAGCATAGCCAGAGCCTCCAATGTTGCTCCCTGCGCGGCATCCCCGTTGGAATGAATGTTCACGCCGAGGTCGGCATCCCAATAGGGCTGAATGGCGGGAACGATCCCGTCGGGGCCCGCCACCCAGAGCCCCTCTGACCCTTCCGATTGCCCTGAGAGGTACCCCGGCGGAGAAAGCCGCATCGTCTGGCTGTAGAAGGCGCCATCGGTGAAGAACTTTACGCGCGGCAGAATAGGTGCCGCCGTATCCGTATTCCCGCTCGCCATATCCAGCACGGCCTGAACCTTGCCGTCTCCGAAAGCCCGCTCGAGCGCACGATGCTCCGGGATCAGATAGAGGTGATAGCCAGCCTGCTGCGGGCTGCCCCAATTGGCGCGAATGTTCGCCGCCTCCATTTCCCAGCCGAACATGCCGTAGCCGAGCTCCGCAGTTGTCGTGACACCAGCCTGGCGCAGCATGGATGAGAATCCGTTGAAGCCCGCCGTGACATTTTCAGGCGTCAGGATCACGCCAGCGAACGCTTGCACCACCAGCATGGCCGCATCTTCATAAATCCGACCGGTCAGCGCGCCATCCGCATCGAGGTCTACCCCGTGAAACTGCTCAGCCATATCAGGCGTGAACCCGGCAGCATTAATCGCCGCGCTGTTCAAATAGAAATCATGTGACGAATAGTGCCAGACGATCAGCGGCTGGTCCGGTGCAATCGCGTCGAGATCTGCCCGGTGCAGATCCCCATGCACCAGATTATGATAGCCATAGGCAACAATCGGCTCACTCGGCCCAGCCGCCTCCACCAGTTCGGACAGCGCCTGCAGAAACGCGGCGCGATTGGGCAGTCCAGCCTTCATGCCGTGTGGTGTGGCCATCGGCCAGGGCGGCGTGATGGGCAGATTGTATTGCAATGAGCCAAGCACGACGTGGATGTGCGGATCAATCAGGCCCGGCACGATGGTCTTGTCTTCGAAGACCGGGTTCACTCGCGCTGATGGCAAGTCTCGCCTCAGCTCTTCCAGAGAGCCTACAGCAACGATCCTGTCAGCCGACACCGCGACCGCTTCAGCCGTCTTGTCCTCGCCCGTCATCGTGACCACGGCCTGCGCCGGATAGATCACGATGTCATAGCCTGCCGCCAAATCCTGCTTCGGTGCTGGCGCAGCACACGCGACAGCTGCAATGCTTGCAGCCAATGCCCATTTTTTCATGAGGCCCGTCTCCCTTGTATTTTTGGGAGAGCGTGAAGCGCCTTGCACGGCAATGCAAGCCGGATCAGATACCTTCGCGGCCGATTGCGTAAAAGCGTTCCCGGCGTTGCGCGCGCAGCTCTGACGGACTGAGACCGTCCAGTTCCTTCAGCGCTTCTTCCAGCGCCTTGGACGCCGCAGCCATTGCCCGCTTCGGATCACGATGCGCACCGCCGACTGGCTCCTTGACCACACCGTCAATGACTTTGGTCTTTAGCAAATCCGGCGCGGTGATCTTCATCGCATCGGCGGCTTCCTTCGCCTTGGCAGCGTCCCGGTACAGGATTGATGCGCAGCCCTCTGGCGAGATTACGGAATAGATCGCGTGTTCCATCATCAGCACCTTGTTGGCCGCGGCAATGCCAATCGCACCGCCGGACATGCCTTCGCCGATGATCAGCGTCACGAACGGCACACCAAGCGAAAGCCCGCGCTGGGTTCCGCGTGCGATCGCTTCGGCCTGGCCGCGCTCTTCGCCACCCTTGCCGGGATATGCCCCTTGCGTATCAGGGAAGCTGAGTACCGGCAGGTCAAATTTCTCGGCCATATCCATCAGGCGCACAGCCTTGCGGTAGCCTTCTGGGTGAGCCATGCCGAAATTGTGCTTCAGGCGCTTCTCGATGGTTCGGCCCTTTTCATGGCCCATGATCACAACCGGGCGCCCTTTGAAGCGGGCAAGGCCACCAACGATCGCTTCGTCATTTCCGAAAACGCGATCGCCCGCGAGTTCTTCGAAATCCTCGAAAATGTTCTCGATGAAGTCGGACAGATGCGGCCGATCCGGATGGCGCGCTACCAGCGTTTTCCGCCAGGCACTGAGATCGGAATACATATCCTTCAGCTGCTTGTTCGACTTCGCCTTGAGCTTCTTCAGCTCGTCGGTGATCGAGGGCCCTTCCTTGCTTGAAGCAAGCGCTTCCAGCTCGGAAATCTTCGCGTCCAGCTCCGCAATGGGCTTTTCGAAATCAAGATATGTCGTGGTCATGGGTACAAGTTAGCAATGGAGCACTGACTCGCCTAGCCGCGAATTCACTAAAGGGCGCCCTGAAGCTTGATGACGGCAGGCGTGATCAGAACGCCCAATAGGACCGGAAAAACAAATAAAATCAAAGGCAAAGTCAATTTCGCGGGCAAAGCCATCGCTTTTTCTTCCGCCATCAGGATCCGGCGTTTACGCATATCTGCCGAGAAAACACGCAAGGTTTGCCCGAGACTCGTTCCCATTTCCTCGGCCTGACGCAGCATTGTGGCCAGAGAACTCGCCTCTTCAATGCACATCCGGTCCGCAAAGGCGCGCCACGCATTCTTGCGCGCCTTGCCTGCCCGCAGCTCCAGAGACAGCGTCTTCATATGCATCGCGATGATGGGATGACGCAGTTCCAGCTCCTCCCCAACGCGCTGAACAGACGCATCAAGGCTGAGACCAGCTTCCACACAAGCGACCATCAGGTCCATCATGTCCGGAAAGCCCGCAGAGCATTGCTGTTGCCTCGCAGCCGCCTTGCGGGAGACGATGGCATCAGGCGCCAGAATGCCCGCAATCAACAAGCCAATGCTGACGAACAGGAGGGTTTGTTTCGACACATCGCCCAGATAGGGCAAGGCGAGCAGAAGCAGGATTTGCGGCACCACCACACAAGCGATCCGCGCGATATAATACCGACCCACGGAGGTCGGGCTGGTATATCCCGCCAGCAACAGTTTGGCGCGCACCTGGCTGACCGCCTCCTCGTTCGATGGGGTTGCCTTGTTCGCCAGGCCGATCACCGCACGCCCAATGCGGCTTTCATTGCGAACTTCGGCGCGGGCGGGCTTCTGGTCCTTGCGCTCAAGCCGGCGCTCAAGGTCTTCCTTGGCTTTCCAGCTGCGCCCAAAGGCCAGCAGCGCCGGCATGGCGAGGACACCGGCAAAGGCCAGCATGAGGATCGGCAAGAGTGTGGAGGCTGTCAGTGGCATTGCTCCGTATCCCCTACATCTTGAAATTGATCATCTTGCGCATGACGAAATTGCCAATCGCCAGCCAGATGAAGAAAGCAGGAAACAGAACCCGCACGAGCGGGTCATCGATAACTTCGCCATAAAATTCCGGCCGCAGCATGTGGATACCCGCCATGACAATGAACGGCGCTGACGTCAGGATCATGGCAGAGGCCCGCCCCTCCGACGACGCCGCCTTCACCTTCAGGCGCATGGTCTGGCGTTCACGGATGGTTGTGACATTGGCTTTCAACAATTCGCAGAGATTGCCCCCCGTCTTTTCCTGTAGACGGACCGTCGCCACGAACAGCTCCACATCCGGATCGCCTGCCCGCACGGCCATGCGCTGCACAGCGTTTGTCAGAGACATACCGTAGGAGACCTCATCCGCCGCCATGCCAAATTCTGTGCCGATGGGGTCCGGCATTTCCCGCGCGACCAGCGCCACGGCCGTGGCAACCGGGTGTCCCGCCTCAAGGCTTCGGCAGACGATCTGCAATGCGTCTGGCAATTGCTGGGACATCTTCTTCATACGACCGCCCGCCACGATCTTGAGGCCGATGATGGGCGCCAGCAGGAAGATGCCCGCCGCAATGCCGAGCGCAGGCCCGGCTCCGCCGACGAAACGCCAATAGGCAAGCGCGGCAACCAGTCCTGCCCCGGCAGACATGCCGAACCATTTGAGCGGCTGGAATTTCAGGCCTGACCGGACCACCAGCTGGTTGAACCATTGTAGTGGCATGGAAAGATTTCCATCCCGGTCCAGCCCCCGCGCCTTGCGCAGCTCGATCATCGCTTCACTGGTCGTTTCAAACCGCTCCTTGAACTGAAGGCGCTTGTTCACAATCCGGCGGGTCTGCGCCTCCGTCACCAGGCCCATAACGGACTGGATCGCCAGAAAAGCCGCCCCTATCGCCATGATGACCGGGATCAGGATTGTCAGGCTCAGCTGAGAGATGTCTGGCAACCAGGACATGCGGCGCGCAGCCTCCTAGAACCGCATCGACGGGTCGAACATGCCCTCCGGCATGTGAACGCCGCGGCGCTCCATTTCATCCAGGAATTTCGGGCGCAGGCCAGTGGCGGCGAAGTGCCCTTGCACCTTGCCCTCATCTGTCGTGCCAGTGCGCTCGAAACGGAAAATTTCCTGCAATTGCACGACCGCGCCTTCCATGCCGGTCACTTCCGATATCGACACTACTTTCCGCGAACCATCTGACAAGCGCGTGGCCTGAACGATGAAGTTCACGGCCGAGGCAATCTGACCACGGATGGCTGTTTCCGATATCTTCATGCCGCCCATCATCACCATCTGCTCCAGACGGGTCAGCGCGTCACGCGGGTTGTTGGCGTGGATTGTCGCCATGGAGCCTTCATGACCCGTATTCATGGCCTGCAGCATGTCGAAGGCCTCTTCAGAGCGCACCTCGCCCAGGATCACCCGGTCCGGACGCATGCGCAGCGCATTCTTGACGAGTTCACGCTGGCGAATCTCTCCTTTGCCTTCAATATTTGGCGGCCGGGTTTCCATGCGCGCCACGTGCGGCTGCTGAAGTTGCAGCTCAGCGGCATCCTCAATCGTGATCAGACGCTCGTCCGGGCTGATCGCAGCGGACAGCGCATTGAGCAGCGTCGTTTTTCCCGAGCCCGTACCGCCTGAAATGACGGTCGACGCGCGACACTTCACAGCGCCCAGAATGAAGTCTGCAACAGGCTGGGGGATCGCCCCAAAGCCAACCAGCTTTTCCATGGTCAGCGGCGACTTCGAGAATTTCCGGATGGATACAAGTGGCCCGTCAATGGCAATGGGCAACACGGCAGCGTTCACCCGGCTGCCGTCCAGCAGACGCGCATCGACGAGGGGCTGGCTTTCGTCCACGCGACGCCCCACAGCCGCCACGATGCGCTGAACGATGCGAAGCAAATGGTCATTGTCAGCAAACCTGACAGGCGCCAGTTGAAGCTTTCCGTGGCGCTCAACATAGACTTGGTTGCAGCCATTGATCAGGATATCCGCGATGGAGTCGTCCTTCAGCAAAGGCTCGATGGGCCCGAGACCGGTCATTTCGTCCATCACCGCGTCTGCGAAACTTGCTTCCTCAGCGGCGGACAGCGCCATTTCTTCCTTCTTGATAATTTCCGACACGATACCGCGCACGCGGCGGCGCATCGTTTCATCATCCATCTTGTCGAGCGCAGACAGGTCGAGTTCGTCGATCAGTTTGGCATGGATGCGCAGCTTTGCATCGAGCTGGTCAAATGCCTTTGCATCAGCCGCCGCCATTTGCGGCGCAGGCTTTGGCGTGCTTGCCTCGGGCGTGACCTGAGGCGCCTGCTCCATGTCAGGCTTCTTGACGGCATTGGAAAATCCGAAGCGGCTCATGACGCTTTCCTCCGCGCAGGCATTTGCGGCACGTGGGCGGCGAGCACACCGTCCGGCATAAGGCGGTCGACCAGCGCAGAGATGTCCGCCACCAAAGCGCTCTTGGGCTTCACATCGGCAATGGGCTTGCCGAGATTGACGGCTGTTCTGGCAGCGTCCCAATCGGATGTGATTGTTGCATCAATACTCCGCTCAATCGCCTTCTCCGCCTTGTCGACGGCGAACTCGGCGCGGAACCGCTTCTTGGGGAACATGCGGTTCAGCACCAGCTTGGTCTTGCGGTCAGGGCTGCGCAGCATGTCGACCTCGCGGGCCATGTCAGCCGCCGCGTGGAGGCTGGGAACGGTCAGCTCACTGATGATGATTGCCTCATCAACTGCGCCGAGAATAGGCTTCGTCCACGGCATCATGTGTCGTGGCATGTCCACAAGCACGAATGGGAATTCTGCACAGGCAACATCCAGCAGTCGCAGGATGGCTGCTTCGGTGGCCAGCGCATCTGCGTCCGGGTTGCGCGGCGCGGAAATGGTCGAAACGCCATCCTCATGCTGCCAGCACCAGGCCGCGAGCAAGCGCGCATCAAGTCGCTCTGGCGCAGCGGAAAGTGCCGCCAGATCCAGCTTTGGCACCGCTTCCAGAAATGAACTGACCATACCGTCAGCAACGTTCAGATCGACGAGGCAGACCTTGCCGGGTCCGACTTTCTCACAAATCGCAAATGCGCTTTCGATTGCCAACGTCGAAACTCCGGCCCCACCAACCGCCCCACGAAACGCCCAGCAGACTGCAGATGCCGGTTCTTCAGGCTTTGTCTCAATCGCTTCAGCCGCTGCGCGAATGCGATCAATTGAGTCCAGCACATCGCCCGCGCCCGCATCAGAAGGCAAAATGTCGGACGCCTCAATCTTCATCAACGCCCGTACGATATGGACTGGAAGACTGTCGGAGACCATCAGAACCGCGCTGTCCGGTTTGTCGACAGCCAGCCCCAGAACAATCTGCTCCGCACCAGGCACGCCATGCTCCAGAAGGATCAAGGCGCCGCCGAATGTCTCCACGATTTGAGCCGGGTCCATCGGGGACAGGTCAACGACATTCCGACAGATGGATTTCAGCTGCTCCAGGCGTTCTGTGCTGGCCAGTGCCGCAATCGCAGGAATTGGCATTGCAGCAGGTGCCCGACCGGTTTCGCTCTCATGTTTGCGTTCAGATCCCGACATCAGCTTCCCCCTGACGCACTGACAGAAGAGTCTCTGAGTTCCCGCGTCTTGCCTTCGTTCAAGGCCTTCACCGCATTCGCGGCGCGCAGCCCCGAATTGGATTCCACGGTCTTGGAATTGCTCAGCTCAACATCGCGGATCGAATGGGTCGCGATATTTGCGGCATTCGCTCCACCAAGCAAATAGGTGTCCTGATGGTCATGGCTTGCACAGCCAACCACGCCCGCGGCTGCGAGAAGAACGCACACAATCCTGACTCTGGTCATATCAGTAACCCTCTTCGGTCGCGGGGACGATGGCCGTCTGGTTCAGCAGGAACAGCTCTTCTTCTGTAGGCTCCGCAAATGCATCGAGCGGATTGCGTAGCAAGGCAGGATGCGGCGCGGGCTGTACCAGGCGCGGCGTGATGATGATTACCAACTCGCTTTCCTGACGCTGGTAGCGCTTCGACGAGAATAGCGAGCCGAGCACGGGAATGTTTCCCAACCACGGCGTCTGGCGCACATCATTGGAATAGTCATTTTGCAACAGGCCTGCGATGGCGAAGGCCTGGCCATCATGCAGCTCCACCGTCGTGTCGGCGCGGCGCACGGAGATGCCAGGAATTTCAACATCCGCCGCGCGGATGCCATTGTTTCGGTCCAGCTGGGACACTTCCGGCCGCACGCGCAAATTCACCAGCCCGTCGCCCAGCACAGTAGGCATGAAGTCCAGGCTGACGCCGAACTTCTTGAACTCAACCGTGATCTGACCGTCTTCCGCCGCAACCGGGATCGGAAACTCACCCCCTGCAAGGAAGCTCGCCGTATCGCCGGACAGTGCCACAAGGTTCGGCTCTGCCAGCGTACGCACGATACCCTTCTCTTCAAGGGCGCGAAGCTCGATGTCGATATTCTCGCCGCCGACATTCGTGAACAGCGCCACCGTCTTGGAGGCTAGCCCCGAAACGGTCGATGGTTCTGTCACGGCGACGGCATCCCGACCGTCCATCGTATTGCCAAAACCAATTTCCTTCACGGCGCTGCGGCTGGCTTCAAGGAAGCGCACTTCCAGCAGGACCTGCTGGCTCTGACCCACTGACAGGCCATTTGCCACGCCGCCCGGCACATAGCGCTCAGCCACCTGAACGGCCATGTCTGCGGCGGCGGCGGTTGTCAGCTTGCCATCAAGAAAGATGCCGTCATGCACAGGATACACGTCGATCCGCTCCCCCGGCAAAAGATTGCCAAGGTCAGTGCGCAGCTCATCCAGGCTGAGCTCGACCTCGACATCAATGAGTTCTGAAATTTCGCCAGCTGCGTTGTAGATCAGCACAGTCGTCGCGCCGGGAATCTTGCCGCGCAAAAAGAAAGAGCGATTTGACGTCGCCATTGCCTCGGCAATGTCAGGATCCGCCACGACAAGCGTCGAAAACGCTTCGTCAGCCTCAATCACTGTGGATCGGCCCTTTTGAAGCACAAGGATTTGCGCGTCGGCCGCGCTCGTACGTTCAGTCCACGCATCTGCCGGGGCGACGGCCACGATTGCAATCATCAGCAGGAGGATGGCGTAGGTGATCTTGCTCATCAGCTCGGCTCCTCAGTCAGCAGTATTGGTTTCGATACAGGCGCGGTTACCAGTGTCTCTTTGTCACCATTGATTACGCGCACATTTGCTGTTGTTGCAGGGCGGGGAGCTGCGCGGCGAACGACCGCCTTGCGCGGTGCCGGATCGGCTTTCACTTCGGTAATGACTTCGGCCTTCTCTGCACGCCCTATGAGCGCCAGACCAAGGCTGCCCTGAACGCCGGCTGCACCAAGGCGCAACGCACCATCCTGCGTTACTTCCAGCGTCACCGTGCTCGACGGGCGCGCCCCTTCCAGGCCCGGCTCGAAGGTCTGGTCAATCGCCAGGACCTTGACATTTTTCAGGATAGGACGGGCAATCAGGCGGCTGTTGACACGTACCGCTTCGCCGCCCAGCGTGGCCGCTGACTGGCCGGGCTCTGCCTCGATAAACTCATTGACGTCGACGCGGTCCCCCGGCAGCACAAAGCCGGACACGCCAGTATCACTCCGTACCGTGATAGAGACAGCACGCATGCCCGGCTCAATGGCGGCTGCGAGCGTCACCGTATTTGCCTCTGCGTCCAGCTTCTCAAGCAGGATCGGCTCGCCGGGCAAGATCAGGCCGCGCGCATAAAGCGCCGTTTCCAGATCGGATTTGCGGCCAAGAGTGCCTTCCGGAATGGACGTGGCTGGCCAGTTGAGCGTTTTCACATTGCTGGCGCTGACCTGCTCACCTGGCTCGATGGCTGCGGACGCGACCAGCACGGACGCCATTTCGATTGTGGGTGCACTGACCTGCGCAGCCACGTCATTGGATTCATTTGTCATGTAGTAGCGGCCAAGGAACACAGCCGCGATCCCCAATACCGCGGACAGGCCAAGACTTATTATCGGTGCCAGCTTCATTCTGAATGCCCTCACGCGCGCATTTTGCGCCCTCATCAGCATTCATGATTAATCGCTAGGCGATAAGGTCTCTTGAAGACCTGTTGAAAAATCTTAACCGGGATCAGAAGAGCGCATTAACCATGCGACAATGATTTCCGCCGCGAACGGATTAACGCTTTGCCCGTGTATGTTAAGGCTTGATCCGACTTATGCTGTCAGAATCTCGGCAAACATCTGCGGATCGACATTCCCGCCCGTAACCATCACGCCAACACGCTTGCCTTTCACATCCTCCGGGAGATGATGCAAGGCGGCCGCCAGCGCTGCAGCGCCACCCGGCTCAGCCACGATCTTCAGGCAACGAAACGCAGATTGCATGGCGCTGCGCACATCTGCGTCGCTGGCGCGCAAGCCCCCGCTCAACAAGCGCGAACCCAGGGCAAACGTCAGATCTCCCGGCGCGGGCGTCAGGATCGCATCACAGAATGATCGCGTGCCCGGCGCGTTAGAGACAATCTTCTTTGCTTCAAGTGAGCGCGCCCAATCATCATGGTTTTCCGGTTCTGCTGTCCAGATGCGCGTACTTGGCGACATCTGCTCGAAAGCCAGCGCGATACCCGTAATCAGTCCGCCGCCCCCGGCACAGCAGATCAAATGGTCCAGCGGCGCATCCCGCTCCGCCATCTGGCTGGCAAATTCCAGCCCGGCGGTTCCCTGCCCGGCGATTATGTCGGCATCATCGAAACTCGGCACGACAATAGCGCCGCGTGCTTCCGCAATCTGGGCAGCTATCTCCTCACGGCTTTCCGTATCCCGATCATAGAAATGGATCTCGGCACCATCAGCCTCGACACCATCCACCTTGATGCGCGGCGCATCGGACGGCATCACGATCAAGGCGGGCATATCCAGAAGCCGCGCAGCCCTCGCGACACCCTGCGCATGATTGCCGGATGAAAATGCGACAACGCCTGCGGCGCGCCGGGCTTGAGGAATTTGCGCAAGGCGGTTCATCGCTCCGCGGATCTTGAAGCTGCCTGTCACCTGAAGGCACTCAGCCTTGATGAACAGTTCCGCGCCCGACATGTCATCAAGCGCCTTGTGCGTCAGAACCGGTGTCTCGCGCACCACATGTTGCACGCGCTCATGCGCGGCAAGCACGTCATCAAAAGTCGGGAGAGTTTGCGTGGTCATGGCGCAGGCCTAGACCGAACCGGCCCGGCCTGCAATCCAGTGGGGCTTACGACAATTTGTCGAGCATCGCCTTGGCAACCGCCTTGGCTTCATCGCCGATTTCATCATTGTCGAGCGCGTATCCCAGCACGGCTTCGAAATATCCAATCTTGGACCCGCAATCGTAATCCTGCCCTTCAAACTCGTAAGCATAGAAGGACTGGGTTTCCATCAGGCGATCCATGGCATCTGTCAGCTGGATCTCACCGCCTGCGCCCTTGCCCTGATTTTCAAGCAGCTCGAAGATTTCCGGCTGCAGGATATACCGACCCGTAATTTTGAGATTGGAGGGCGCATCGGCAACTGGCGGCTTTTCCACCATGCCGGTCATCTCGATCAGGCGACCATCGCGGCCACCTTCCTTCGGTGCGATCACGCCATAGGACGACACACGCTCCATTGGCACCTGGTCCACAGCGATAACATTGCCGCCGACCTTGTCATAGGCCGACACCATCTGCGCGAGGCAGGATGGGCTACCCTTCACCAGGACATCCGGCAAGAGCACGGCAAACGGCTCATCGCCGACGATATCTTTCGCACACCATACCGCATGCCCCAGACCGAGCGGCGACTGCTGGCGAACAAAGCTGGCTGAGCCCGCCGGCAAAGTCGTCTCATTTACCTGCTGCAGGATCGCGTCCTTGCCTTTGGCTTTCAGAGCTTCTTCGAGTTCGTAGGCGATGTCGAAATAGTCCTCGATCGCGCCTTTGTTCCGGCCGGTAACGAAGACAATGTGCTCAATCCCCGCTTCCAGAGCCTCATCGACGACGTACTGGATGGCAGGACGGTCAACAACCGGCAGCATTTCTTTCGGGGTGGCCTTGGTCGCCGGCAAGACCCGGGTGCCGAAACCGGCCACTGGAAGAACAGCTTTTCTTACGCGCATGAAACAAGAAGCTCCTTGATGCTCAACACAAGGGCCCACAGCCCCTTTTGACAAGGGTGTAGCCGTGCTGAGCCTTAGATGTCGTTAATCTGGCACAAGAAAGTGCCGCTAAATCCTAGTTCAGACCGAGATTGAACAGGCTTAACGCGGCAACACTACAAGCAAGTGACAAAACGAGGATCATGGTCAGCGAGCTCTTCACTGACGGCGCGCGGTGCACCTGCAATTCCGATTCGAGCAATGATTGCAGGCGACGGGCCGGTGACGGCGTTGCGACGTAATCCTCGCCACCACGCGAAACCTGTCCACGCGACTGAGACGATACGCGACGCTCTACTTTTTCGGTCTCTTCCGGTTTTTCCTTCGGTAGGGCCATCTGAATACTCCACGCCTTTAGGTAGAGTGTAACAGGCGAGACCTAACCGTTACCTAACAGAAAGCAATTGAGTTAATGCCAATCCGCGATCGGTCCGCAAAAAACACCGCCATTCGGCACTTCGAATCCCCGGTCGCACCGCAATGTGCTCTCAGATTCGGCATCGGGCAGCACGACAAACGTGGTCATGCGTGACTGACTTGTTTCGCTCGTAGAGGTAACAGACTGAACGCCATCATTGCGCGTCGTCGCTGATGCGGAAAAGCTGCCTGAAATCGCGATTGCGACACCGGTGGACAAGATCTCTTTGAGCATGGCGCGACGTCATCCTTAACGATGCAGAAACCAGTCTTCCAACGCGGAAGACGCGCGCTATACCCCCTGTTGAGAAAAACGCAAGCTTAAAGCGGGCTAAGAGAATGCCCACCATCCACAACGAGGGTGGATCCGGTCATGTAACTACCCTCTTCCGACGCGAGAAGAAGCAGCGGCGCGTTCAACTCCTCGTAGTTTCCAAACCGCCGCATCGGCACTCGTTTTGCCATGCGCTGGCCCGCTTCGGAGTCGAGGAACTCGTCGTTGATCGCGGTTTTGAAATAGCCCGGCGCGATGGCGTTCACGCGAATTCCGTGCCGCGCCGCTTCCAGCGCCATCGTGCGGGTCAAATGGTCCACCGCGGCTTTGGATGCAGAATATGCCGAGATCATGTTCGATGGGCGCAGTGCGGTAATGGATGCGATATTGATGATCGATCCTTTGACCTCTGCCTGCATCATCGCTTTTGTCGCGTATTTCGCCACGCGCCAGACACCGGTCAGGTTGGTCTCGATCACCGTGTCCCAGTCCTTTTCCGGCATATCCCAATACCACCCCTCACGTGACATGCCTGAATTATTCACGATCACGTCGCACGGGCGGCCCAACGCCTCGCGAATCTCCGCAAACGCGCCCGTCACGCTATCTTCGGAGGTGACATCCATTTCGACCGGAAGGGCTTTCCCGCCTCGCTGCTGAATCTCTCCGGCAACCTCTTCCAGCTTATCAAGACGACGCGCCGCCAACACGACATACGCACCTGCATCCGCCAATACACCGGCAAAATGACGGCCCAATCCGCTCGACGCACCTGTTACCAATGCGGTCTTATTAGCTAAACTCAACAATCTCATGCCCTCCGATGCAAAATTTCGTATTGCGCGCCGCAATATTTTTCCTCTATCCCAGCGTTATGAAAATATCTGTGCTGAGGGAACGACGAGCTGGTGAGACCCGTGTGGCGGCTACACCAGAAACCGTCAAGAAGCTGGTGGCCTCTGGCCACTCTGTCACAATCGAGTCCGGAGCGGGCACTGTCGCAGGGTTCCCTGACGACAGCTTCACCGATGCGGGCGCCACCATTGCAGCCGATGCGTCGGCTGCGGCCAAGGGTGCGGACATTGTCTTCAAGGTGCGCGCACCTGAAGCCGATGAAGTCGGTGCCCTGCCGGAAGGTGTCGCCCTGATCGCCCTGATGGACCCCACCAATCTGGACGCTGCGCCGCTGAACGGGAAAAAGATTGCGGCGCTGTCCATGGAATTCACCCCGCGCATTACCCGCGCACAAAGCATGGACGCCCTGTCGTCCCAGTCGAACCTCGCGGGCTATCGTGCTGTCATTGAAGGCGCGCAGACCTATGGCCGCGCCATGCCGATGATGATGACCGCTGCGGGCACGATTGCCCCGGCCAAGGTATTCGTCATGGGCGCTGGGGTTGCCGGCCTCCAGGCCATCGCCACCGCTCGCCGTCTCGGTGCAGTCGTGACTGCCACGGATGTGCGCCCTGCTGCCAAAGAACAAGTAGCCTCGCTTGGCGCGAAATTCATCGCGGTCGAGGATGAGGAATTCAAGGCGGCTGAAACTGCGGGCGGTTACGCCAAGCAGATGTCACCAGAATACCAAGCAAAGCAGGCCGAACTCACGGCCAGCCACATTGCCAAACAGGACATCGTCATCACGACCGCCCTGATTCCGGGCCGCGCCGCGCCGGTCCTGGTGACTGAAGACATGGTGAAAACGATGAAGCCGGGTGCGGTCATCGTGGACATGGCGGTCAGCCAGGGTGGCAACTGCCCGCTGTCCAAGCCGGATGAAGTTGTTGACGTGAATGGCGTGAAAGTGGCCGGGTTCTCCAACCTGCCCGCTCGCCTCCCGGCAGATGCCTCGTCCCTGTACGCCAAGAACCTTGTCGCCTTCCTGCCGCTGGTCACAGCCGAGGATGGCAGCCTCAATCTCGACACCGAAGACGAAATCGTCACCGCCATGCTGCTAACGCGCAATGGTGCGACGGTGAACGAAAGGATCCAATCATGAAGCGCGCACTCCTGACGCTTTCAGCGGCCAGCTTCGCGCTGCCCGCCTTCGCAGATGCCGGTGGCATCGACTCCACAGTCTTCCTCGCCGCGATCTTCGCCCTGGCATGCTTTGTCGGCTATTATGTTGTCTGGTCGGTGACGCCGGCCCTGCACACGCCTTTGATGGCTGTGACGAACGCCATTTCATCCGTAATCATTGTCGGCGCGCTCGTCGCGGCTGCCACGGTCGGCCTCAGCTCCGACAATTGGGTTTCCAAGACCCTCGGCACGGTCGCCGTGATCCTCGCCAGCGTGAACATCTTCGGCGGCTTCCTCGTCACCCAGCGCATGCTGGCCATGTACAAGAAGAAGGGGGACTAAGACATGGACTCCTTCCAAACCACTTGGGCGCCGCTGCTCTATCTCGTTGCCGGCATCCTCTTCATCCTGGCCCTGCGCGGCCTTTCCAGCCCAGCCACCAGCCGCGCGGGCAACCGCAATGGCATGATCGGCATGGCCATCGCTGTGGCGACCACGCTGGCCCTCGTCTGGAACCAGCTTGATCTTGAAACCTGGGGCCTGATCCTCGGCGGCGTCGCCATCGGCGGCACGATCGGCGCAATCATCGCCCGCAAGATCCCGATGACGGACATGCCGCAGCTGGTCGCTGCCTTCCACAGTCTCGTCGGCCTCGCCGCCGTGCTCGTGGCGGCTGCGGCGCTGTACTCGCCCATCAGCTTCGGCATTGCGGGCCTCGAAGGCATCAAGGCCGCATCGCTCATCGAACTCGGTCTCGGCTCCGCCATTGGTGCCCTGACCTTTACCGGCTCGCTGATCGCGTTTGCGAAGCTGAACGGCAACATGTCCGGCGCGCCCATCATGCTACCGGCCCGTCACCTGCTGAACATCCTGATCGGTGTCGGCATCGTGGCGCTGCTGGTCGTTCTGATCCAGACGCATGGCCAGGCCCAATGGGCCTTCTGGGGGCTTACGGTCCTCGCGCTGATCCTCGGCATCACGCTGATCATCCCGATTGGCGGCGCGGACATGCCGGTCGTCGTGTCCATGCTGAACTCCTATTCGGGTTGGGCTGCAGCGGCGCTGGGCTTCACGCTCGGCAATTTCGCCCTGATCATCACCGGCGCACTCGTCGGCTCGTCCGGGGCGATCCTGTCCTACATCATGTGTAAGGGCATGAACCGCAGCTTTATCTCGGTCATCCTCGGCGGCTTTGGCGGCGACGATGCGGCCGCGGGTGCGGCCGGTGCAGATGCCGACCGTCCGTTCAAGCGCGGCTCGGCCGAAGATGCGGCCTTCATCATGAAGAACGCCTCCAAGGTCATCATCGTGCCCGGCTACGGCATGGCGGTGGCACAAGCCCAGCACGCGCTGAAGGAGATGGCCGACAAGCTGAAGGAAGAAGGCGTCGAAGTGAAATACGCCATCCACCCCGTTGCGGGCCGGATGCCGGGTCACATGAACGTCCTGCTGGCCGAGGCGCAGGTGCCTTATGACGAAGTCTTCGAACTGGAAGACATCAATTCGGACTTCCGCAATTCCGAAGTCGCGTTCGTCATCGGTGCGAATGATGTGACCAACCCGGCCGCAAAGACCGACACGACCAGCCCGATCTACGGCATGCCGGTCCTGGACGTCGAAAACGCCGGCACAGTCCTCTTCATCAAGCGCTCCATGGGCTCCGGCTATGCCGGCATCCAGAACGAGCTTTTCTTCCGTGACAACACAATGATGCTGCTCGCAGACGCGAAGAAAATGGTCGAGGATATCGTGAAGAACCTCTAGCGGGCTCTGAGCTCAGCGAAGCGGCGCGTCGCTGAATCGTCCCGCTCGCAAATCTGATCGGCCGCTCTCTGTTTGAGGGCGGCCGTTCTGCATTCCACGGTCTCGCCATCCAGCCCCCAATCCGGCGCAATCTCCGCCAGTGGCTCCATCACGAAACGGCGCTCCTGCATGCGTGGATGAGGAATGGCAAGGGTCTCGGTATCCATCTCCACACCGGGCATCAGCAGCACATCCAAATCCATTTCGCGCGGGCCCCAGCGCTCACGCGCCTGACGCCCCAGCTCCGCCTCAACGGCCTTGCAGGCATGGAGCAACTGCATCGGTCCGAGATCGGTTTCAATGAGCAGGCAGAGATTGAGAAAGTCCGGTTGGTCTTCAACGCCCCAGGGCGCGCTGGCATAGAGGCCGGAGATTGCGGTCACCTCAATGCCCGGCATCTGCTCCAGCAGCGCCACAGCGCGTGACAGCGCCGCCTCCCGGTCACCCAGATTGGTGCCGAGACCAAGCGCCGCCTCAGCCATTGCGGGCCCGCGTGATGGACACGCCGACATGGTCCACCAGATGCCGGATCGGCGCGGAGGGCTTGCGCACGGTCACGGTGACCTCTTCCACAATGTCCCACTTCTGCAGGATGGCATCCGCGATGCGCTCGGCGAAGGTTTCGATCAGATTGAACACGGTCTTGCCGGACAATTCCTCCGCCAGATCACAGACCTCGCCATAATGGACCGTCTCTTCCATCAGGTCGGTCGAAGTGGCGGGCTGCCCAAGGCGGCAGTCGATGTCGATGAAGAATTTCTGCCCGAGGGATTTCTCCGCCTTGTGGACGCCGTGGAAGCCGTGGAGGCAGAGATTGGTAACGAAGATACGGTCGGTCACTTGGCACTCCTGATGGCCTGATACATGTCGAGCGCCTCGCGGTGGGCCGCCACATCATGCACTCGAAGAATTGTCGCGCCCCGGTAGACGCTATCGAGGCCCGCCGCAAGCGTGCCGACAAGCCGCTCTCCGACAGGATTGCCTGTCAGGCGGCCGATAAAGGATTTGCGCGAGACCCCCACCAGCACCGGACAGCCGGTCTCCACCATCACACCCAGATGGGCGAGAACCTCGAAATTCTGCTCGTATGTCTTGGAAAAGCCGACACCGGGATCCAGCAGGATGTGCGCGCGCGGAATGCCTGCGCGATCAGCGCTCTCGAAAGCGCGTCCGATAAAGTCGGCCATATCCTGGCGTAGATCGATGTCGGCATTTATCGCGCCGCGATTATAAGTGATGCACACAAGGCTCTCGGTCTCTGCCACGGCGTCGGCCATTTGCGCATCACGGGTCATGCCCCAGACATCATTGGCCAGCACCGCGCCAGCCTCGGCCGCGCGTCGGACGATCTCTGCCTTGTAGGTATCGATCGAGACCGGCAACGCCTCCTCTGAGGCAAGTCGGGCGATCGGCTCGGCAACACGCGCCCATTCATCCTCCAGGCTAACTGCTTCGCCGCCCGGCCGGGTTGACTCGCCGCCAATGTCCAGAATGTCCGCACCCTCGATCCGCATTTGCTCGGCATGGGAGAGGGCGCGCGCAAGGGAGTCGTGCACGCCGCCATCTGAAAAGGAATCGGGCGTCACATTGAGGATGCCCATGATCAGCGGGTCGCCCGTTCTAAGACGTGCCAGCAACCGGTCCCGAACCGCAATTCGCGTGTCCCTGTCCATCAGCGCATCCTTTCTGGGCCGAAGGCTTAGCCGGTGCGCTTTCGTCAAACAATGATCCAGCTGTCGCAATCCCCCGCACTTTCAGGGTTTTTGGGTAAGATAACAATGTGCCCTGCCGCCCCAATCCGGCGCGTGCGCCCCGGAGCTATCATGAGCTTGGTCGGCTTTTCTGGCGATTGCGCCGATCATTAAAAGGTCCGGAGCCCCACAAGACGAAATCTGGCTCGTCTTCAAGGCTCCCGGCGGATGGACAGCGCTCCCGCGTGCACACGGGGCCACCCAATTCCATCCAACATACCAAAACGGCCCCAGCCAACGGAGCTTCGCTCCATCCGCCAAGGACCGATCAGGCAGAAACCGGACGGGCAATTACCCGGTCCGGCTTTTCATGCTGCACTATTGCTTGGTTTCGACGCCAGGATCATTCTGTGAATAAGCGTCTTCCAGCTCCTGCGTATCCGGCGCGGGCGTCTTGGCGCCAGCCTTGGTCGCCTCTGCGCCGGTGTCCGCATTCAGCGTCCCCGGGGCATTGGGGTGGCGACCATCGCGCGGCATCAGGACCGGATTGTTGCCTTCGTCGAGACGTTGGGCACGCTCTGCTGCCGTGCCGGGTGCGTCCGGGCGATCTTTCTGTCCGTCATCTCTCAGGAAGCCATGTTCGCCGTCTCGGGGCTGGTCAGCGGTTTCGCGAAAGCCTGCCTGGTTGGTGTCATCGCGTCCGGGCGTCTCGCCCTCTCCGCGCTGTTGGCTCAAATCGTTTCGGCGCTGGGGATCAATATCTGTCTCGTACTTGCTCATGATGGTCTCCTTTCAGAGAACCAACGGGCCGAACAGCATGGATGTTCCGACGGTTCTAACGGTCGGGTTGTTAAATGGTCGTAATTGGAAAAAAGTCTTCGCTGGGGCGTCAGGCATTCCGATCCGGAAATCGATCCTCGATCGGTTTTTTGCCGCCACGCGTCAACGGAAGGAAAGAATGGTGTGCCCTACAGGGGTCGAACCTGTGACCTACTGATTAAAAGTCAGTTGCTCTACCGACTGAGCTAAGGGCACGCCGGAACGCGCGATTTAGGCGACCAGAACGGTCGGGTCAACCGCCTCTTGCACCCTATGGCTTGAAGTCGCCACAATTTTCGCATCACCCTCGCCAGATGAGACGTATATGGCCCCTAATTCCTGTGATTCTTCTGGTTGGCGCCTGCGCCAGCCAACCTGCACCTGTTCAGCAGAAGACCGATTCGGATGGCAATCTGACGGAAAATGTCGGAGACGCTGCCGGCAGCGCCTACACCCAGACACGTGACGGCCTTGGCGATGCGGCCCTGTCTCCGCTGGAAGATCTGAATCTGCGCCGCCAGCCTATTCCGGAAATCCTGAAAGGCGTCGAAAGCCCCTACAAGCTGCCGCAGGAAATGACCTGCGAACAGATCACGGCGCAGATTGCGGCACTCGACGCGGTGCTTGGCCCTGACTGGGATACGCCTGTTCCTGACGAGCGGCTGCGCACCGAGAAACTTGCTGATTCTGCGTCAGACGCCACGCTGGGCGCGATTGCGTCAGAGGCGCGTGGTCTGATCCCGTTCCGCGGCATCGTGCGCAAGGCCACCGGCGCGGAAAGCTATGAGAAGAAATACAACACCGCCTTCAAGATCGGCGCTCAGCAGCGCGCCTACCTGAAAGGAATGGGACTGGCCAAGGATTGCCCCCTGCCCGCCCGGCCGGACTTTACTGCAAAGCGGGACCCCACAGCGGTTACCTATAAGGGGGATACCCCCACTGCTCCGAACGAGCCCGCCGCCTATGATGCCTACCAGCAGAAGCAGCTGGACAATCTTACGCCCGTTCATCCTTCGGACTAGATTTCGTCGACGCCCAGGCTGTCTGCAAACGCGTGCGCAGCGCCTCAAACCGCCCTTCGGCGATGGAGGCGCGGATTTCCTGCATCAACGCCTGAAAGAACGCGGTATTGTGCCAGCTTAGCAGCATCGGCCCGAGATACTCGCCGGCCTTGAACAGGTGGTGATAGTAAGCGCGGGAATAGTCCTGGCTCGCCGGGCAGTTCACAGCCTCATCCAGCGGAGACACGTCTTCGGCAAAACGCGCATTCTTCACGTTCACCGGCCCATCCCAGGTCCAGGCCTGACCATGACGCCCTGACCGGGTCGGCAACACGCAGTCAAACATGTCGATCCCGCGCGCAACGCTCTCGACCAGGTCAATCGGCTTTCCGACGCCCATCACATAACGCGGTAGATGATCCGGCAGATGCGGGACCGTCATGTCGATCGTGGCGCACATCTGATCATGCCCCTCTCCTACGGCAAGACCGCCAAGCGCGAGACCACCAAAACCTTGCGAGACGACCCCCTTGGCGGATTTCTCCCGGAGGTCTGCATAGTTCGACCCCTGAATAATTCCAAAAAGGGTCTGCGCGTCGCGGTCACCGAAGGCATCCAACGAACGCTGGCCCCAGTCCAGCGACAAATCGAGACTGCGCTCGGCCTCTTCATGGGTACAGGGATAATCTGTGCATTCATCCAGCTGCATGGAGATATCGGCACCAAGCAGGTCCGCCTGAATCTCGATGCTGCGCGCGGGCGTCAGCCGATGAGTGGAGCCATCAATATGGCTCTGGAAGGTCACCCCATCCGGATCCATCTTGCGCAGCTGCGCCAGCGACCAGACCTGAAAGCCGCCACTATCGGTCAGCATCGGACCATTCCAGTGCGCAAAAGCATGCAAGCCACCAAGACGCTGCACGCGCTCAGCGCCCGGTCGCAGCATCAGGTGATAGGTGTTGCCGAGGATGATATCCGCCCCGGCATCCTTCACCTGATCCATGTAGAGCGCCTTCACCGTGCCGGCTGTGCCGACAGGCATGAAGGCCGGCGTGCGAATGTCGCCGCGCGGTGTTTTCAGAACGCCAGTCCGGGCCTTGCCCTCAGTGGCGGAGATTTCGAAAGGAAAAACTGCCATATCGGCGCTATAGGCGCTCTGGTGCGGCCTGCCTAGACGCGCCTACAGCCGATAGATGCGTCGGGCGGTTTCGCTGAACAGGGCGCGCTGCTCCACTTCCGAATATTTTGCGGCAATCTTCTTCAGCCCGTTCCACAAGACTGAATAGCTGAGCGACCAGCGGTCGACCGGGAAATTGCTCTCGAACATGCATCGCGCCGCGCCGAAGCAATCGATCATGTGATCATAATAGCGCGCCTGCGCCTCCACGAACTCGTCCGAGGTCGGCGGCGTCTCCCGCTCGTGCCAACCCCAGCCATTGTCGGGCATGGCGAGACCGCCCAGCTTGGCGACCACGTTCGGGCAATGCGCAAGGTCGGCCATATCGTCCTGCCATTGTTCGAAAATTTCCTCGCGCTTGTCGGCATAGGGTCCGATTCCGATGGGCGTGCCGAAATGGTCGAGCACCATCGTCGTGTTCGGAACCGCCTTCACAAGATCGAGGTAATCGCGGTTTTGGTGGTGATAGTGCCAGGTGTCATAGGACAGGCCATGCTCCCCCAGCAGCTGAACTCCGCGGCGGAAATCATCATCCGCATAAAGGCGTTCCGGCGCCCGGCCGGGAATGCGCAACGTCGCGCCGCTCGTGTCGCGCGAGCCAGCGTGGCGAATACCGCGGAAGAGCCCCTTGGCGGCCTCCATGTGGGCCTGCAGCACCTCTTCCAGATGCGAACTGCGCAGGTCAGCATGGCCAACTATGCCCGCGATATAGGGTCCGCCTTTCGTCTTCATCTGCTCCGCCGCCGCAACGATGAATTCTGTTTCACCGACGGGTTTCAGATGGTCTGGCCCGTCTTCGCGGTACGCCGCGCCGCATTCCATGAAAACGGTCTGCACAATCTTATGCCCACTGGTCAGGTCGCTCAGGAATTCCGGCACGTTGTAGTGCATATCGGCCTGGGGCCAGAGATGATGATGCGGATCGACGATTTCGCGGTCAGGGTCGATGATGTCTTCCTGAACCTGTGCCAGCCAGTCGCTATTGTTGAATACCATCTGCGTCCTCCTGTTTTTGCAGGAGTGTGCGGCCCAGAAACGTGAAAGGCCAGCCCGAAGGCTGGCCAATCGCAAAATCTGTTGTGTCCGGAGATCAGAACTCGATTTCTGCCCCGACCAGTTCCGGCAATTGCAGGATGATCAGCAGGTCGCGCATTTCCTGACGCGCTGCGACATGGCTCATCGTGAAGGATACGTTGGAGCCCTTCTCTGTCAGGTCCAGCAGGGTCAGGCCGGCCGGGAAGAGTTCGCGGTAGATCACACGCTCTGACAGGCCGGGCGCGAGGCGGAAACCGATCCGCTTCGAAAGATTCGTCAGCGCCTCACCGACGCGTTCCTTGTTGCGTGCAGCCAGCGGTGACATGCGGTTGCGCATCACGATCCAGTCAATCGGACGACGCGAGGTCTGCGCCTTCTTCTTGCGGCAGGACCAGACCATTTCGGAGTAGAAACTCGGACGCAGAACTTCCAGCGTCTGCGGGTTCACATCGCCCAGCAGGTCAAAATCCACAAAGCTGTCATTCAGCGGCGTGATCAGCGTGTCTGCATTCACATGCGCCAGTCGGGACAGATAGGTGTCGCCTCCCGGACCATCGATGATGATGAAGTCACACGCCTTTTTCAGGCGCGCTACACTGCTGAGGAAGCGTTGGGTTTCTTCGGACTCCGCCTTGTCGAGATCGCGCTCTGTCGAGGCATCCACACGCACGATTTCCGGCATTGGAAGCTTCGCACCGGTGGACTGCATCCAGCGCAGGCGGTTTTCGAGATAACGCGTCAGGCTGCGCTGGCGCACGTCGAGGTCGATGACGCCGACTTTCTTGCCCATCCGCATCAAAGCGACCGACAAATGCATTGACACCGTGGACTTGCCTGCACCGCCCTTTTCATTGCCCACGACAATGACACGGGCCTCGCGCTGCTGCGCTGACAGGTCCGGGCCGCTTACCGTTTCGAGCGGTGCGAATCCATCAGCGGGCATTACGGGCGACTCCTTCAGGGGTATTTCAGCAATTCAGGGTTCAGGCGACGTGGGACATCTCGGCGCTGGCCGGCTTGCCTCTGCTGATCACATCCATGAACAGGTCGGCATCTTCCAGCGGCGCTTCGCCGTAATGTGCAGCCATCGGCTCGCCATCGAAGAGAACATCGTCAGACATGATCGGACCGAACGCAGCCTGCATCGGCAGCTCAGCGCTGACGGGGGCGTGCGCCGCAATGTCGGTCAACAGGCCACGGAGGCTGGAGAGTGTGGTGGAAACACGGCCCAAATCACGGGAATACAGCTCGGCAGATTCGGTGACCGGGCTGCCATCGCGGTCAAACATCCACTCGTCGACCGACGGGTTCAGATACTCTGTAATCGGCTCTGGCATGGCCGTTACAGCTTCCCTGGACTTGCCTGCAGCCAGTCGGAGACCGATAGAAAGCGCGAAGGTTTTAAGCGGAGCGAGAATGCGATGTGTCATGAGTTAGAAATTCCTCCGAATGGGTTAACAACGCGTTTACGAAATCCTCTGGCAGAGTGTTTTAAACAATCCTCAGACGGGAAGTTTTCATAGTGAATTCGACGACAGGTAAGTTAACGGCAGCCGTTCGCTCGCGCGCCGAATTGCAACAACAGGTTCGGGCATGGCGCCAAGCCGGTGAAACTATTGGATTTGTTCCGACGATGGGCGCCCTGCATGGCGGACATCTTTCTCTTGTGGAAAAAGCCGGCCGACATGCCACGAAAACCATCGCCAGCATCTTCGTGAACCCCACACAGTTCGCACCGGGCGAGGATTTCGACACTTATCCCCGGGACGAATCGGCAGATCGGGCAAAACTCGATTCGGCTGGCTGCGACCTGGTCTATCTGCCTACAGTCGAGGAAATGTATCCGGAGGGCACGCGCACCAATGTGCGTGTCGAGCAAATGTCGGATCTGCTGGATGGCATTTACCGCCCCCACTTCTTCTATGGTGTGGCCACGGTCGTGGCGCGCCTGTTCCTGCATGTTCAGCCGGATGTCGCCGTGTTCGGCGAAAAGGATTACCAGCAACTCCAGATCATCCGCCGCATGGTGAAGGACCTTGGCTTTCCCATTGAGGTTCTTGGCGGGGAAACGACGCGCGACGCCGATGGCCTGGCCCAGTCGTCGCGCAATCTCTACCTGTCGCCGGAAGAGCGCCGCGCAGCCGGAGCGATGCAGGCCGCGCTTCACCGCGCAGCCATGCGCCTGTCCATCGGCGCGATGCCGTCTGACGTGCTTCAGGAGGCCCGCGACCTGATCATGGCGTCAGGCTTTCGTGAGATGAACTATGTCAGCCTGGTCGATCCCGCTTCATTGGAAGACCTGCCAGACGCGCCCCTGCCCCACGGAACGGTTGCTCGCCTGCTCGGCGCAGCCTGGCTCGGCAAGACGCGTCTGATCGACAATATCAGTGTGACGCGGTGAAATCCGACAAGGCGGCCAGAACGGCCTGATTGTCCTCAGCTGAGCCAACCGTAATGCGCAGACGTGACGGCAGACCGTAGCCGCCGACCGCACGCACCAGAATGCTGCGCGCCTTGAGGAAATCATTGGCCCCACTCGCGCGCTCGGCCGTGCCGAAATCCGGCAGGATGAAATTCGCATCACTTTGCGGCGTGGGAAGCCCCATTGCATTCAGCGCCTCCGTCATGCGGGTGCGCCATTCAGAATTGTGATCCCGGCTTTTTGTCAGGAAGTCAGCGTCGCGAATGCTCGCCATGCCGGCAGCGACGGCGAGGCCGTTCACATTGAAGGGGCCGCGGATACGCTGGTAAGTCGCCGCGATTTCTTCCGGCATGTAGGCCCAGCCCAAACGCAGCGCGGCAAGGCCGTGGATCTTTGAGAAAGTGCGCATCATCACGGTGTTGGCCTTGCGGTCCACGAGGTCGCGAATCTGCGCCTCATAATCCGGTCCGACATATTCGGCGTAGGCCCCATCGACCACGAACAGCACGTGCGGCGGGAGCGCGTCTTGCAACTGCTTCAACGCCTCGACGGGCATCATGGTGCCCGTTGGGTTGTTCGGGTTCGCGAGGAACAGGATCTTTGTCCGCTCAGACACCGCGCCGAGAATGGCATTCACGCCTGCGGTCAAATCTGTCTCTGGCACCGTCACAGGCGTTGCGCCATGCGAAAGCGCAGAAACGCGGTACATGGAAAAGGCGTGCTCGGTGAACAGGATTTCGTCGCCCGGCCCGGCATAGCTTTGCGTCAGAAGGTGGATGATCTCATCGGACCCCGCGGAGACCACCACACGGCTCGCATCTGCGATTCCTGCTGCCTCTGCGATCGTTTCCCGCAAGGCGCGGTATTCAGGATCGGGATAGACATGCACATCGCCTGCTACGGCTTTCATGGCCTCGATAGCCTTGGGGCTCGGCCCGAACGGGTTCTCGTTCGAAGCAAGCATGATCACGGGGCCTGTGGCGCCGGCGAGTTTGCCACCGGGCACATAGGGCTTGGTCTGGGCGATATGCGGGAGAGGCTTGATCTGGGTCATCGCCGCGCGACTTACACGAAAGCGGCAGTCTGGGGAACTCGCGATTTGCGCGTCAGTCCTTTGGCGCTGCGGTCGATTCGCGTAACATCAGTCGATAATCGAGCAGCTTGTGTCGCGGAGTGTCGCCGTTTGGAGACGCCTCTTCCAGCAACATGCTGACAGCCTCTGCGGCGAGTTCACGGCTTGGCTGGTAGATCGTCGTCAGCGACGGGCTGATCGTGGTGGCCAGCGGCGTGTCGTCGAACCCAACCACGGAAAGCTGTCGCGGAACGTTGATCTGCTTGCGATAAGCAACGGCAAGGACGCCAGCCGCCATGTCGTCATTGCTGGCGAAGATCGCCGTGGGTCGACGGTCCTGCCCGAGCATTTTCTCAGCGGCGAGCACACCGGAATCGAAGGTGAAGTCGCCATCCTGGATCAGGTCGGGCACCTTGATGATTCCCGCCTCAGCGAGCGCCTGGCAATATCCGGCAAAACGCCGACGCGCCTGGGCGTGTGTGTCTGCGCCCTTGATGAAGCCGATGCGGCGATGGCCGAGCTTGATGAGGTAGTTCGTCATCTCACGCGCGGCGGCGGCGTCATCTATGGCGACGTCCTGCCCATGCTCGACATCTTCAGCGGGCGCGATGCGGACGAAGGGAATGCCCCGGTCCTGTAATTCCGAGATCAGCTTGTCGTCATCCGAAAGTGGCGGCGTGAGAATGGCGCCGGCCAGCTTGGTTTCTGCGCGCAAGGCAAGAAGCGAAGCATGATTGTCGCTGCAATCTTCCGTGATGAGGCTGTAGCCATAGGCCTGGCAGCGCTGGAGCGCGCCGAGCTGAACTTCGCCGATATAGTTGCGGGAGGGGTTTGCGTAGAACAGGCAGATGATCTGGCTGTGGCGCGCGCGTAAATTCCGGGCATTGTGATTGGTGCGATAGTTGAGCGTCTTGACCGCTTCGAGTACTTTGACGCGTGTTTCTTCGCGAACATTGGTTTCGCCGTTGAGCACCCGGCTGACCGTCTTGAAAGACACCCCGGCCTCGCGCGCCACGTCGATGATTGTGGCGGGCCGGACATTGCCGGTGGCCCGTTGTGTTTTCAGTCCGTCAGTCATTGCGGCTCCTTGGGTGGAGCCTTCAGGAGCCAAACGGTCTCACTGCCTGCGACAGCCGCAGGCCGATCCGACCACTCATGAAGGCATGGTGGCCAAATCTAGCGTTTTTGTCCCTGCAGTGACAAGGCCTTGCCAATCGGGGCACCCCGCTGGCAAGGCCCGGTACTGTCCTGACTATTTCAGGCTGCGGTTCACCAGGTTTTCGAGCATTTCCTGGCGGCCGCTCGTATGAGACGGGTTGAGGCCCGATTCGGCTGCCTTGTTGGCAATGCTTTCGAGGCTGGCGCCTTCCGACAGCATGAGCTTGCCGAGGTCGGAATTCTCCCAACCGGCATAGCGCTCGGATTTGAGCTTGGCGAGTTCGCCCTTCTCCAGAATGTCCGCCGCGGAGAGCAGCGCCCGCGCAAGCGCGTCCACGCCGCCGACATGTGCGTGGAACAGGTCTTCCACTTCGCTCGACTGGCGACGTACCTTGGCGTCGAAGTTGAAGCCACCTGTGTCGAGGCCACCCGACGGCAGCAATTCGATCAGTGCCAGCGTGATGTCACGAACGTCCAGATTGAACTGGTCCGTATCCCAGCCATTCTGGTAGTTGCCGCAATTGATGTCGATCGAGCCCATGATGCCGAGTGACACCGCTGTCGCGATTTCGTGCGCGAAGCTGTGGCCTGCGAGTGTGGCGTGGTTTGGCTCGATGTTCACATGGACCTCGTTCTCAAGACCGAACCGCTTGAGGAATCCGTACACGGTTGCCGAGTCGAAATCATACTGATGGTACATTGGCTCGTGCGGTTTCGGCTCGATCAGGATCTTGCCCTGGAAACCGATCTTGTGCTTGTGGTCCACAACCATCGCCAGGAAGCGGCCGAAATTGCTCAGCTCACGGTCGAGGTCTGTGTTCAGGAGCGTGTCATAACCTTCACGGCCACCCCAGAGCACATAGTTCTCACCGCCAAGCGCTTCAGTCACTTCCAGACAGTCACGCACCTGACGCACGGCGCAGGCCGCGACTTCCGGGTTTGGATTGGTCAGGCCGCCGGCCCCGAAGCGAGGATTGCTGAACAGGTTTGCGGTGCCCCAGAGCAGCTTGACGCCGGTGGCTTCCTGATAGGCCGCAAGGCGATCGGCCTGGCGCTTGAAATTGTTCGACAGCTCGTTCGGCGTCGCTGACTCTTCCGTGACGTCGACATCGTGGAAGCAGTAGTAAGGCAGGCCCAGCTTGCTGAAGAATTCAAAGGCTGCGGCCATCTTCGCATCGGCTGCGGCGCGGTCATTCGCGGCGCCATGCCAGGGGCGATTGAACGTGCCGCCGCCGAAGACATCAAAGCCGTCCCAGCAGAAGGTGTGCCAGTAGCAAACCGCCATGCGCAGATGGTCTTCCATCCGCTTGCCCATGACCATCTGGTCCTTGTTGTAATAGCGGTAGGCCAGCGGATTGTCGCTGTCTGGTCCTTCAAACTTGATCGGGTCAATGCCCTTGAATACGGGGTCACCGTCCACTTTGATCTGTCCGTCAGCCATTGGTCATATCTCCTTAGAAGGTATCTTTCAGGGTACGGTACAAAGTACCGAATTTCTCATATTTCGGGGCGAGCTTGTGGATGTCTGCTTCCTTCGGCTCGACGATTTGCAGCACTTCGGGCGCTTCAAACATTTCTTCGATCGATCCGCCCAGCACCGAATAACGGGCCAGTCTCGCCGCGCCGTAGGCCGGTCCGGTCGCCGCGCCATCGCGGTAAACCATCGGACGATCCAGAACGGCTGACAGGATGCGTCCCCAATAGGTGGACTGCGCCCCGCCGCCGATGACGGAAATGGA
This sequence comes from Hyphomonas atlantica corrig., assembly GCF_000682715.1. Lineage (GTDB taxonomy): Bacteria > Pseudomonadota > Alphaproteobacteria > Caulobacterales > Hyphomonadaceae > Hyphomonas > Hyphomonas atlantica. The sequence goes on from NZ_AWFH01000023.1 coordinate 179,773, forward strand.
ATGCACATCAACGCCGGACTCGACCAATGCCCGGAAGCCATCTGCCATGCCGAAGGCAACGCCCTCCAGCACGGCCTGCCCGATCTGTGCGGACCCGGAATCATGGGTAAGACCAAACAGGACACCCGACGCGTGAGGATTATTGTGAGGTGTGCGTTCGCCAGACAGATAGGGGAGGAAGAATTCAGGCCCGGTCAGGCCCGCCTCTGTCTGCGCAAGGCGCACAAGTTCACCCGCATCGGATGTCCCGGTCAGTTTGACGGCCCAGTCGAGACAGCTTGCGGCGCTCAACATGACCGACATGAGGTGCCAACGCTCCGGCAGGGCATGACAGAAGGCATGCGCCGCAGACTGAGGGTTGGAACGGAATGTGTTGCCTGCAACGAAGATGACACCGGATGTGCCGAGCGAGAGCAGCGCCTCACCCTCGTCAATCACGCCGACGCCCGCCGCACCGGCGGCATTGTCCCCGCCCCCGGCGACGACCGGGACGCGATCCATGCCCCATGCCTCAGCCGCCTCCTGGCGCAGGATGCCAGTCACTTCGTGGCCTTCATAGAGTTTTGGCATCTGGTCGACGGTCAGGCCGCACGCGGCGAGCAATTCTTCAGACCATGTCCGCTCCGCCACATCCATCCAGAGTGTTCCGGACGAATCCGACATGTCGGATGCAAGCTCTCCTGTCATCCGCAAGCGGACGTAATCTTTCGGCAGCAGGACTTTTGCGACTTTTTCGAAGGCCTCAGGCTCATGACGGCGAACCCATTCGAGCTTCGGCGCAGTGAACCCCGGCATGACGAGATTGCCACCCTTCTCGACAAAGGCAGGCGTGTTTTCTTGCAATTCGCGGCACTCATCAAAGCTGCGCCCATCATTCCAGAGAATGGCCGGACGGATTGGCGCAAGGGATTTGTCGAGCAACGTCGCGCCATGCATCTGACCTGACAGGCCGATGGCTTTCACCTTGTGGCGACGGTTCACGTCCAGCTTGGCAACGGCCATGTTCGTGGCCGTCCACCAGTCGGACGGGTTTTGCTCAGACCATAGAGGCTTCGGACGCGAGATCGGCAGGTCTGCCTGGCTGACTTCGATCTGCCGGCCCGCCTCATCGATCAACGCCGCCTTGACGCTGGATGTGCCAATATCAATCCCTAGAAACACGTTTCCAAAGTCCTCCCTGGCAGTCGATCTGAACGCGACCGCTCGTAAATGATAACGCTATCATTCCATATCTGCCACCTCAAGAGCGCAAGATCAATTCGGAAAAACTCGCAATTCTGTCGCATCCCACTCCAATAGAGCAGCCGATGCGCCTTTTCATGTTAGCGTTCTCATGCTTTTTAGCGGCAAACAGAACAATATGGGAGACCCGCAGTGGCTGATTCCCCTGCGCTGGCGCAGCTTTTACTTGAAAATGGACCCCTGACTTTGACGCTCCTGCCCGGCCTTGGCGGCAGTGTGGGTGCGCTGAGGCACAATGGAGAGGACGTGTTGCGCCCCCTGTCCCCGGATGCAGAGCGAAGCCCGCTTGAGACCGCTGGCTTCCCCCTCTTCCCGTTTTCAGGCCGAATCTCGGATGGGCACTTCACATGGCAGGACCGCCGTGTGGCGCTGCAGCCGAACTTCCTGCCCGAGACGCACGCCATTCATGGCCAAGCCTGGCTGAGCGCGTGGCGGGTGGCAGACAGTGATGAGGCGCGCGCGCGCCTCGTGTTCGAGTATGAGCGCGGCGACTGGCCCTGGCGCTATCGTGCCGAACAGGACTTTCAACTGCTGGAAGACGGGCTGGAACTGACCCTGTCCCTCACCAACAAGTCAGACGAGTTGATGCCCGCAGGATTCGGCTGGCATCCCTATTTTCCGCGCCAGGACGCGCGCGTGAAGGTGGCCGTGGATCGCATCTGGAAAGCAGAGACCGGCATGATCCCGGATCAGCTGACCCGGCCAACCCCGGCAGAAGACCTGACGGACTGGCGCGTGGTCGACCAGCTTGATCTCGACAATGCCTACACAGTAGCGACACCGAGCGCGGAAATGGAGTGGCCAGGCCGCCGCCTGCGCGTTGATATGGCATCTGACCCCGCGCTGGGTCATGTCGTCGTTTACGCGCCGCCGGGGCAGGATTTCTTCTGCGTTGAGCCGGTCAGCCATGCGCCCGACGCGGTGAACAGCCGGCATTCGGCAGACGTCACCGGCCTGAGAACCCTGTCTCCAGGCGAGACACTTTCTGCAAAAATATCGCTTAAAATCAGAGCTGTCTGACTGCGCTAGCTGACGCGCTTGACGGAATCGCGTTCGATGATTGCGACATCCAGAACCGGGTGCAGGTCCTTGCCTGCCTGATCCTCGTCCCCAATGAATGAGGCGAGCAGGTCCACTGACTGATAGCCCATTTCGGCAATCGGCTGGCGCACGGTTGTGAGCTGTGGCCAGATCGCGCTGGCAATCGGTGTGTCATCGTAGCCGACAACGGAAATGTCTTCGGGCACACGTTTGCCATGCCGGAAAGCGGAAGCGATCACACCTGCCGCCATGTCATCATTGCTCGCAAAGATGGCCGTTGGTGCGTCTGCCATATCGAGCATCCGGTCGGCCGCTTCCATGCCACTGCGATAGGTAAAGCGACCCCGGCGCACGAGGTCCGGGTCGATCTCAAGCCCGGCCTCCGCCATCGCCATCTGGAACCCGCTATAGCGGCGATGGGACGAGATCTGGTCTTCCGCACCGATCACGAATCCGATGCGCTTGTGGCCTCGCTCAATCAGGTATTCTGTCATCTGCTTTGCAGCGGCCTCGTCATCGATCGACAGGCTGGTGCCGGACCCGGACCGTGTGCGCGGCGCGATCAGGACACAGGGAATGCCAACTTCATCCAGCTTGGACAAGAGCAGGTCATCTTCGCTGAGCGGGGGTACGACGAGGATGCCGTCCAGCCCGGCGCCGCTGACCCGGCCGACGAGTTCGTCGACATCTTCAGGCTCTTTGTAGGAGGAGAAATCTTCCAGCACCAAATGGTGCCCCGCCTCGCGGCAGCGGTTCATTGCGCCGATCAGCAATTCGCTGAGATATGAATTGCTGGGATTGTTGAAGATCATGCCGATGAATAGCGAGTTGCCGCCTGCCAGACTGCGCGCGAGCAAATTGGGCCGGTATTTGAGCTCGCGAATTGCCTCTTCGACGCGTGCACGGGTGGCCTCCCGCACAACATCGCGCCGGTTCAGGACGCGCGACACGGTCATCTGGGACACTCCGGCGAGTTCCGCCACTTCCTTGATGGTTGCGTGTTGCCGGCGTCCCGACTTTGAAATTTTTTCGGCCATTCTTTTTATTCTCTTCCCTCAGCGGGTCGCACTACCCGCTGTTCCTCAATTATCGCGCATATTCTCAACTATGAACATCAAACGGTTTCTGTAATTTTTACAAGACGATTCAGGCAGATGGCGAGTCGTGTCGCACCCTAGGCCCGAACAGGTGCCGCACGCAGCGCCGCTGCAACGGCATCGTGCATGAGTTTCGGGCGATAGTCGGAATCATACAGGGTTGGACGCTTCGCGATCCCGTCTTCGCGGGGCTTGAAGCCCTGAAGCCAGCTGTGATTGTCAGCGATGCCCCAGACGAGAAGATCCTTTGTCTGCTCATAGCTGAACATCATGTCGAGATAGTCGCGCGTAAAGGCCGCGATTTCCCGATCCCTCTGGGCAATTCCGGGCACCATCATGGAATCATTCACGTCGAATTCAGTGAGATAGATATCGAGCCCCATGCCGATCGCCTCTTCCACGAAGGCCCGCCAGATCTTCTGCTGGGTGGCGGTGAACGCCGATGGCGGGGCATCATTGGAATGGCTTTGGATGCCGAGCGCATCAATTGGCGCGCCATTGCGCTTCAGCCGTTCGAGGATACGCAGCACGCCGGAACGATGTTTTTCATGGCTCGGTTCCCAGCTCATGTAATCATTGTAGGCCAGCGTGGCATTCGGCGCCGAGGCGCGGGCGGAATGGAAGGCGAAGTCCAGGACATTCGCGCCCATCGCACGCGTGAAGGAGGTTTCGCGAATATCCCCCGTTTCCGGGTCGATGGTCTCGTTCACCACATCCCAGGAATAGATGAAGTCTGAATGGCGAGAGGCGACGCGTTCGATATAGCCGCCCAGCAGCGCTTCGGCCTCAGCGGCGCTGGCGAATTGCTTTTGATTGACCCAATCCGGCAACCAGTCGGGATGTTGCCAGATCAGCGTGTGCCCCCGCATGCCCAGCCCGTTTGCCTTGGCGAAATTCACAAGTGTATCGCCGGGCACCCAATTCATCGCATCGGGGGTTGGCTGGATGGTATACATCTTGTGCTCATTCTCGGCCACGATCACCGCGCAATCGCGCAGGACGATGTCGAGGTATTCAGCCTGATTGACTTCGCGGGCATCCATGGACGTGCCGAAGCGAATGCCTTTTGCCGCCGCGAGGTCTTTCAGCGGGGGTGTTTCCCCTGAACGGGCAGATGTCACGCTTTCCGGTGTCGCGCACGCGGCGGTGCCGGCTGCGGATGCCAGCATGGCGAGCGTGTGGCGTCTGGTGAGTCGAGTCATGTTTCCTCCCTTGGGCTCATCGACCTTTTCGGCCTTGGCATCGTAATTATGATAACGCTATCATAGCCAGATCAGAAACCGGGTCCAGACCGGACACGAGCATTAGGGAGCCCAAACAGATGACCGACCGCCCCATTTCACGCCCTGCCGCCGCCAGCGCGCTTGCCATAGCTTTGGCAATGCTGACGGCCTGCGGCGCGCCGGATGCGCCCACCCAGCAGACCGTCACCGAAACATCTGATGCGAGCTTTTCCTATTTCACCTACTCCGGTAGCGATCCGGTGTTTGATGCGCCGCTTGAGGAGAATCAGGCCCGCAATCCGATCCTCGCCGGATATTATCCAGACCCGAGCATCGTTAAGGTGGACACGGAGTATTACCTTGTAAACTCCTCCTTCACGCATTTCCCGGGCATCCCGATTTTCCGCAGCCAGGATCTGGTGAACTGGACGCAGATTGGAAATGTGATTGATCGGCCAGACATGCTGGACTTTTCCGGGCTGACCGTATCCCGAGGTGTATTCGCCCCGACGATCGAGTTTCACGATGGCTTGTTCTACGTGATCAATACATGTGTGGATTGCGGCGGCAATTTCATCGTCACCGCAAGTGATCCGGCCGGCCCCTGGTCTGATCCGCAATGGCTGCCCCATGTCGGCGGGATCGACCCGTCGATCTTCTTTGATGAGGATGGCAAAGTCTACATTCTGAACAATGATGCGCCGGAAGGTGAACCGCTCTATGAAGGCCACCGCGCGATCTGGATTCGTGAAGTCGACGCGGAAACCTTCGAGCCGATTGGCGAGGCCGTGGTCGCGGTAAATGGCGGCGTGGACCTCTCACAACAGCCCGTCTGGATCGAAGGACCGCACCTCTACAAGGTGGACGGCACCTATTATCTCAGCGCGGCGGAGGGCGGCACCGGACCACAGCATTCCCAGGTCGTCCTGACGGCTGACTCTCCTATGGGCCCCTTTACACCGCATCCGGACAATCCTGTTCTCACGCAGCGCGACCTGCCTGAAGATCGCCCGAACCCGATCACATCTGTCGGACATGTGGACTTCACGCAGGATGATGACGGAAACTGGTGGGCTGTCTTTCTGGGGACGCGCCCCTATCAAGGAAATGAATACAATACCGGGCGGGAAACCTTCCTGATGCCGGTTACCTGGGAGAATGGCGCGCCACGCATTACCGAGCCCGGCGAAGTGATGTCTTATGTGGTAGAGCGCCCCGCCTTGCCCGCTCAATCGCCCGGCCCGCTGCCCCTGACCGGAAACTTCACCTACACGGATGAGTTTGATGAAGCGGCACTGCCGATGCACTGGCTGATGGTGCGCACGCCCTCTGAGCAATGGTATCGACTGGGCGGAGGAAATCTTTTCCTGTCGCCGGACGCGGAACCGATTGGCACGGCCGGACAACCGAACTTTCTGGGACGACGCCAGCAGCACACCAATGCCGAGGCGGTGACCGAAGTCTCCTTCACCGCCCGCGCCCCCGGCGCGGAGGCTGGTATCGCGGCTTTTCAGAATGATGCGGCCTATTACACGCTCGGCGCAAGTGTGGACGCAGATGGCACGCCTGTGGTGCGGCTGCGCAAGCGATTTGGGGACGACATGCCAGAGACGGGCGAAGTCGTGGCAGAAGTCCCCGCTGCCTCAGGCAATGGCGAGCCGCTGAAGCTCAAGATCGTGGCGCGGGGGCCGGAACTCGATTTCTACCAATCCGGCGCGGAAGGCAATTGGCAATCCGTTGCGCTGGAGCAGGATGGGACCATCCTCAGCACGGACAAGGCGGGCGGCTTCGTCGGCACGCTGTTCGGCGTCTACGCCCAAAACGGATCGTCCGACTAACCAAAAAAGGCGGCCCGGAACGGGGCCGCCTTTATATTCCCTTGTGGGAAAGCGCCTATTGCTCAGCGCACTCCACATCTCCGGTCGATGGCTCAAGCCGGACATCCGCAATCGCGACCGTGCCTGCCTCAACCGTTCCAATCACAGCCGGAATATCGACGTGTTCAAGATTGGTCAGACCCATGCAGGCCGTTGGCGCACGATACTCTGCCCACTCGTCTCCGGTAACCGTGAAGACCTCAACCGTCTCGCACTGTCCACTCTGATCGCAGGAGCCGCTGATCGCCAGCTTGTGCTCGCCGCCATCCGGCACTTTGGCCGCGAAGACGATATCCAGACCAGCTTCGCCCGCATCGCTCAGATCGACAGCGTTCGCGAAGGAGCCGATATAGAGCGCGCCTGATGGCTCGGACCATGACATGACCAGCGCATCTTCCTGAATCTCATAGTCTGTCCGTGAGACAGAGAGACCGGCCAGTTCCGTTGCACCGGCTGGAAGCGTCGTATACGACCCTTCAAAAGCAAGCAGCGCGCTCCAGCGATCACCGGGGCGACCGCGCTTGAACAGCGTCCGTGGATCTGCATTGCCTTGCAGGTCTTCCGACAGGCCAGGGTCTTCGCTCAACTCGCCGAGATTGGTCGCGGTGTCGCCATAGCTGAGGCCGTAGCCATAGGCGAACAATGGCTCATACGGCGCATCTTCAGAGTTCAGCAGGCCCGGCTGTGCGGAGGCTGGCCACGAGAAAGACAAACGCCCTGTGAAGTCATGCTCCGGCTCCGTCTGGAACAGGACGTCTGCAATACCGCCCCCTTCAGAGCCCGGCAGCCAGGCCGCAACGAATGCGTCGGAATCATTGATCTCTGGATTCACCCAGAGCGGACGCCCGGACAGGAAGACCGATACAACCGGCACGCCCTTGTCCTTGAAGGTTTCCAGCGTCTCGGTGTCGAAGCCATTCGGCACAAAATCCATCGTACGGATGTCGCCGATGCCTTCAGCATACGGGTTTTCGCCATAGACGGCGATCACGACATCGGCGTCCACATCCGTTTCCCCGGAAGGGTCGAAGACAAGCGTGCCGCCACCTGGCAGCAGCGCCTTCTCGATGCCCTCGAGAATGGATTCACCATTCGGGAAATAGCTGTTCTCATATCCGCCGCCCTGCCAGGACAGAGTCCAACCGCCAGCGGCCTTCGTGATGCTGTCTGCGCCATCGCCGATAACCAGAACGGTCTGGTCTGTAGACAGCGGCAGGAGATTGTCATTGTTCTTCAAGAGGACAAGCGATTCCCGCACAGCGCGGCGAGCTACTTCACGCGCTTCATCCGTGGCGAGCAGGCTTTCATCATTTGCGCCCGGACGCGCGCTTGGTGCCGGCTTGTCAAAGATGCCATAGGCGAGCTTCACACGCAGGATGCGGCGCACGGCGTCATCAAGGCGTTCCATCGGGATGTTGCCATCCTTCACGTGCTGCAGCGTGCTGTCATACAGGCCACGCCAGCTGTCCGGAGCCATATACATGTCGAGACCGGCATTCAGAGATTGCGGGCAGTCCGTATTCGTACAACCTGGCACCTGGCCATGACCATTCCAGTCACCCACAACGAATCCGGTGAAGCCCATACGGTCTTTCAGAACCTCGGTCAGCATGGCGTGACTGCCATGCATCTTCACGCCCTGCCAGCTTGAAAAGGACGACATGACGGTCTGCACACCGGCTTCGAGCGCGGTGAAATATCCTTGTGCGTGAATGTCGATGATCTGCTGTTCGGTCGCCTGCGTTTCACCCTGGTCGATGCCGTCCATTGTGCCGCCATCGCCAACATAGTGCTTCGCGCTAGAGATCACCCGACCATTACCGAGGAAGTCTTCATCACCGGGGCGCCCCTGCAGTCCGTAGACGATCCGTTCGGCATATTCGCGGACGATTTCCGGGCTTTCGGAATAGCCTTCATAGGTCCGGCCCCAGCGATCATCGCGCGGCGTGGCAATGGTGGGCGCAAAGGTCCAGTCATGACCGGACACGATCAACTCTTCTGCCGTGATGCGGGCAATGTCTTCGATCAGGTCCGGATTGTTCGCGGCGCCAAGGCCGATGTTGTGCGGAAAGATGGTCGCCCCGGCGAGGTTGGCATGGCCGTGGACGGCATCAATGCCCCAGATGATCGGAATTGCAATCTCGACGCCTTCCGGGTCGACGGAGGCCTCCCAATAGGCATCGGCCGCAGCGATCCAGGCATCCATCGGCGCGAAGGCCTCATCGCCGGGTGCGGAGCTGCCGCCGCTCAACACAGAGCCGAGACGGTATGTCTTCACATCTTCCGGCGTGACGCTGTCGCTGTCCGCCTGAATGACCTGGCCCACCTTCTGTTCCAGAGTCATCTTCGACATGATGTCGTCGATCTGCGCCTCAATCGCCGGGTCGAGTGCGGGAACCGTAATCTCCGGCCATAGCTCCGGCGTCACGACAAGATCGCGTTCAGTCATCAACGCGGTTTGCACCGGTTCGGCAACAGTCAGCGTTTCAGTCGTCTCGGCCTCTATCGGTGTGTTTGCGCAGGCGGCAACCAATGCCACACAGGCGACGCCACCCAGCAGTGAAATGATTGACGATTTCCGGACAGCCTTGGCCATCGCGACCTCCCTTGTTGATTTGTAAAAATCGCCCCCGCCGAACGTCCGGCGAGGGCGGAATGGTCGAAGGGCCCTAGCCCTGCATTTCCTCAAGCTCGAGTCCCTTGGTCTCGCGGACCGCCTTGAACACGAAGAAGACCGAGATCAGGGCACACACGGCATAGAAGCCATACGCACCAGCCAGACCGATACCAGCCGTTGCCAGCATGATCGGGAAGGTCATCGTGATGGCGAAGTTGGCAATCCACTGAGCAAAGCCAGAGATGGCGAGACCCGCGCCGCGCACCTGATTCGGGAACATCTCACCGAGCGCCACCCACATGACCGGGCCCCAGGATGCGTTGAAGAACACAACATAGGCGTTCGCTGACAACAGGGCGATCAAGCCATAGCTGCCCGGCAGGCTGACGGCGCCATCCACCGTAACCGCATTGGAGAAACAGACCACGAGCAGTGCCAGGGTGACCGTCATGCCAACGGAGCCGACCCAGAGCAGCGGCTTGCGGCCGATCCGGTCGATCAGCAGAAGGGCAATGATCACAGCCACAATGGAGACTGCCCCGGAGATGATGTTGATGAGCAGGGCATCGCTTTCGGAGAAGCCGACAGCCTGCCAGAGAACCGCGCCATAGTAGAAGACGACATTGATGCCGACCAGTTGCTGGAACACAGCCAGACCGATGCCGACCCAGACGATTGGTTTGAAGCCGAACTGGCCCAGCGCATCCTTGAGAGATGGCTTGTGGTCATTGGCGAGCGACTCTTCGATTTCATCGACCTTGCGGTGCGCCGCTTTTGCGCCGGAGAGACGTGTCAGGATCGAACGCGCCTGATCAGTCGACCCCTGGGCGACGAGGAAACGCGGGCTTTCAGGAATGAACAGCAAGGCAACGAGGAAGAAGGTTGCCGGCAGCAATTCCATCCAGAACATCCAGCGCCAGGCTTCAAAGCCGAGTAGCCATTCATTCATGGCTGATCCACCGGTCGCCTGCGCAATCAGATAGTTCGAGACGAAAGCGATGAAGAGGCCACTAATGATCGCGACCTGCTGGATCGAGGACAGACGCCCGCGATACTTCGCCGGAGCGACCTCGGAAATATAGGCTGGCGACATGACGCTGGCAGCGCCGACGGCCAGTCCGCCGATCACGCGATAGATCACGAACTCTGTCGACGATCCGGCAACACCGGACCCGAAAGCCGAAATGATGAAACAGACTGCCGCCACGATCATCATCGTACGACGGCCAAAGGCATCTGACAGCGTACCAGCCAGTGCCGCGCCGACAGCACAGCCGAGCAGCATGGAGGCCACGTTAAACCCGGTGCCGATATCCTGTGAATTAAAGGCCACGCGCAGGCCATCAACCGTTCCGTTGATTACGCCTGAGTCAAAGCCGAAAAGAAATCCGCCGATCGTGGCGACGGCGGTGATCAACAGAACCTGGCCAAAACTGCCCTGTCCTGCATCTGTGTTTACAGTCGTTGATGCGTCGCTCATTCCCGCGCGCCCTCCCATTTATCGCGGCAGGCAAGCCCCTGCCCGCTTGTCTGCTTATTCCGAAGCGTAGCCTCGAATGTTATCGCACAACAAGGAGCCCATCAAAATCAAGTTGTCAACGTTGACACGTATGAGAATTTTGGTGGGCAATGCGAGTCAGTGCGATGGCGAACGGCCAGATGCGCACCAACGGGCGGTCAGGTCCAGAGTGACGTGAAGAACGTTACGGCGTTATTTATCCGTCGCACAGCTCTGATTATAGGACGCGATGTCCTGATTGAACTGGCGGGCAAGTGCCTGCAGGGCCTGTTCGGTGCCCATCAGCTTTTTCTTCGCTGCCTGGTAGGCCGACTTGTTCTGCTCCGCCTTCTCAGCGTGGGAGGCCGATGCGAGACGGTGGATCTCCGCATCTTCCCAAGCTTCGCCCTTCGCCTCGACGCTTTCGGCCATCTTGTCCCGCTTCACTTGCAACGCTTCGATCTCAGCCTTCTTTGGGACCATGGTTGCGGCCATTGCCTTGCAGCGCTGAACGTCCGCCGCCGTCATCGCCTGGGCGATAGCGGTTTGCGTAACAGCAACAAGCAATGCAGCAGCAACAACATATCTCATCATGGAAGGGGCCTTTCTCTCTCGTGTCGGCTTTATGGCAGGATGTCACTGAAGCAAAGCTGAACGCGCCTGCCCCGGAAGCGCCCCATTTCAGGATGGATCGCGGGCCAGGCCTTCATTGCGGCGGCCAATGATCACGGCGTCCATAATCCCGAAGATTGCGGCGAAATCCGTAAGCAGTTCCCGCACGCGGTCCACGCTGTCGAGCGGCTTGAACATGCTGCCCGGCTCAAACAGGTCGCCACCTTCCAGCGTAATGAACATCTCGCCGCCATCAAAACAGGCCTTCAGACGACCTCCATGAAAGGCTTTCTCCAGATCGACGAGATTTTGCATCAGATCCGGCGTCAGCAGGAAGCGGCTCTCCACCTGATCGGTCGTGTACACCTCGAAAATCTTTTCAAACACCGGATCTTCCAGCGACGCCCGGCTCATGCCCTTGCCTCCGCCGAAGCGGTTGAAGAAGCCGGCGTCCCGCGTGATCAGGGTGCGGCCATAAAATGTTTTCGTGAACTGGAAGCGCAGGCATTGGCCTTTGAACACCGTCACCCAATGCGTCCGGGTGCGCCCCTTGGAATCAGTTGAGGATCGCCGCTCCTCCAGATGAGCTTCAAACAATTCAAAATCGACGCCGTGCCGCTGGCCTGTCAGCAGGTCCTCATAACTGGCACGGTCCCAGATGGGTACGGTGCGGACATGGCGATGCTTGTAAATCGACTCAACCGAGCCGGGATCAGCGGTGAAGTTGAGACCCAGTTCACGCACGACCGGAAGGACGATCAAATCCTTCGCCTCCTTCCCCAGTCGCCGGACATCGCGGCCGCCCCAGTAAAGATACCCAATCCCGATAACGACCGCGATGATCGCGGCGATAGGGTGACGCACCAGAAACGCGCCGGCCAGTCCGCCAATCACGGCCAATGCAATGCCGACATATCGCGCCTGGCGGGCCTTCGCGACGGCGTCCTGACGTTCGGCCTCGCGGGTCAGCAAGGCAGGCCGGATCTCATCCTGAAACAGGCGCGGAAACCCCTGAAACTCTTCTGGCAGGTCGCCCAGGGCCTTCAGCACATCCGGATCGACCGGCTGCTGCGTTGGTCGGGGATCAATCGAAGGGGTATCCTGAGTCATCTGGGGCGGCCTCTAGCAAACAGACCGCCCCAGTTAAGCTTGGATTCGTAGCGGGTAAAACCCGTGTCAGATATCTGCGTAGACGTGTCGCTCGCCTTCGAAGCCCGGATGGGTCGTTGCGCCCTTGTGGGCCGGACCAACCAGCGCTGCGAATTTGTGCAACGCGCCGGAGCCATAGGCCGTGACGCGCGGTTTCCAATCGCGCTTGCGATCTTCCAGTTCGGCGGGCGTCAGGTGCACATCAATCGTGCCCTTCTCGGCATCAATCGTGATGATGTCGCCATCCTTGATCAGGCCGATCGGGCCACCTTCCTGCGCTTCCGGACCAACATGGCCGATGCAGAAACCACGGGTCGCGCCGGAGAACCGGCCATCGGTGATGAGGGCCACCTTGTCGCCCATGCCCTGGCCGTAGATCGCGGCAGTGGTCGACAACATCTCGCGCATGCCAGGGCCGCCCTTTGGCCCCTCATAGCGGATGACCAGAACGTCGCCTTCCTTGTATTCGCGATTGGTGACAGCCTTGAAGCAGGCTTCTTCCCCATCAAACACACGGGCCGGACCGGAGAATTGCAGCGCGTACAGGCCAGCCACTTTCACAATGGCACCGTCCGGCGCAAGCGATCCCCACAGTCCAACGACCCCGCCCGTTGGCGTGATCGGGTCTGTCGCCGGGTGGATGACTTTCTGGTTCGGATCCCATTCGATATCTTCGAGATATTCCGCCCAGGTCTTGCCAGTCACCGTGAGGCAATCGCCATTGATCAGACCGGATTCGTGCAGCGTCTTCATCAGCATCGGCACGCCGCCCGCTTCACCGAAATCCTTGGCCACATAGTCGCCGCCAGGCTTCAGATTGGCAATGTAAGGTGTCTTCTGGAAGATCTTCGCAACGTCTTCGAGATCGAACTTCACGCCGCACTCATGCGCCATGGCAGGCAGGTGCAGCGCTGCATTGGTGGAGCCGCCCGTCGCGGCGACGACGATGGCGGCATTCTCGAAAGCTTCGCGCGTACAGATGTCCCGCGGGCGCAAATTCTTCTCAAGCAGCTGCATCACGACTTCTCCGCTGGCCACAGCGTAGCCATCGCGGTCGGTGTAGGGGGCTGGCAGCGCAGACGACAGGGGCAGCGCAAGGCCGATGGCTTCGGACACACACGCCATCGTATTGGCCGTGAACTGGCCACCACAGGCACCATCGCCCGGACAGGCCACTTTCTCCAGGGCGTGCAGCTTCTCGTCCGTCATGGAGTTGGACCCGGCCGCATGCGCACCGACAGCCTCGAACACGTCCAGCACCGTCACGTCGCGCCCCTCATAGGAGCCCGGCAGGATAGAGCCGCCATAGAGGAAGACGCTGGGCACGTTCAGACGCAGCATGGCCATCATCATGCCCGGCAGGGATTTGTCACAGCCTGCAATGCCGACCAGCGCATCATAGGAATGGCCGCGCATCGACAGTTCGACCGAGTCCGCAATCGTGTCACGGCTGACCAGTGAAGACCGCATGCCTTCATGGCCCATTGCGATGCCGTCGGTGACGGTAATGGTGCAGAATTCGCGTGGCGTGCCGTCGCCCTTCTTCACGCCTTCAGACGCGGCATGCGCCTGGCGCATCAACGCGGTGTTACACGGGGCCGCCTCATTCCAGCAGGATGCAACGCCGACCAGCGGCTTTTGAATGTCCTTGGTCGACAGGCCCATTGCATACAGGTAGCTGCGGTGAGGTGCGCGCTCCGGACCTTCGGTAACGTGGCGGGAGGGCAGTCTTGATTTGTCCCAGGTCTTGCTCATGAGGGTGTTCTATCCTGTTTGGTGTTGATTGCCCCTAGCGCGCAATCCTTTTGCGGAAAAGAGGCTAATCGTCGCCATAGATGGCAGTTCTTGCCCCGGAAGGGTCAACGACGCCCCGGTACATGCCCTCCGAATTGAAGACAAAGGCGAAGGTGCCATCCGCGCCGATGACGATTACGCCGCCATCGCCGCCCAGTTCTGCCACTTCGCCCAGCGCTGTTTCGGAGGCCTGTTCAATTGTCTCGCCGGCCAGCTTTACCCGGTCGCAGATCGTTTTTGCCACGCCGACGCGGATGAAGTACTCACCATGCCCGGTCGCAGAAACGGCGCAAACGCCATTCTCTGCATAGGTCGCCGCGCCGATCAGCGGGGAATCTCCAACGCGGCCAGCAGCTTTCGCCGTCATGCCGCCCGTTGTCGTCGCCGCTGCAAGGTTACCGTCCTTGTCGATGGCAACCGCGCCGACCGTGCCGTGGCGATCTTCGGCGGTACGCTGCCTGTTTTTCAATACACGCTCCAACGCGTTCTGCCGACGCTCCGTGTAGAAGTAGGAATTGTCGACCATGTCGAGGCCCTGCCCCTCGGCGAAGGTATCCGCACCATCCCCAGAGAACATGACATGTTCGGACCGCTCCATCACGGCGCGGGCGGCCTTGACGGGATTGCGCACGCGCTTCACGCCCGCCACAGCACCAGCATTTCGCTCGCGACCATCCATGATCGATGCGTCGAGTTCGTGTTCCTGGCTGGCTGTCATCACTGCGCCATAGCCGGCATTGAACAGCGGATCGTCTTCCATCGGGATGACCGCCGCCTCAACCGCATCAAGCGCGCTGCCGCCCGAGCGCAGAACATCAGCCCCGGCTTCAAGCGCGGTTTCCAGCGCCGCGGTGTAGGCCGCCTCCATTTCCGGACTCATGCCATCGCGCGTGATCACACCCGCCCCGCCATGAATGACCAGCCGCCATTCAGGCATGTTCGGCTCGGCCTCTGGCGCCGTGGGCGTGGCGCAAGCGCCCAGCAAGACCGCCGCAGCGGTCATCAGGTAGCGAAGGGTCATGAGGGAAGCTCCTGTTCATCCGGATCAGGATGCCCGCAATGATCAGAGACCTTCAAGCCCCTTTCGGGCAACTTTCAGCTTTTCGCGCCGGGCCGTCCAGTCAACGATGCGCTCGCGGTTTTCCTCGACAATCTCTGCTGGCGCGCGCGAAACGAATTTCTCGTTCGACAGCTTCTTCTCGGTCGAGGTGATGTCCTTGTCGAGCTGGGCGAGTTCCTTGTCGAGCCGTTTGCGGGCTTCGTCGATGTCGACAATATCCGCGACCGACAAGGCCGACATGGTTTCGCCGATAACTGCCGTGACAGCGCCGTCGGGGGTGGTGTCGGTCATGGAGATGTCTTCCAGCCGCGCAAGACGCTTCAGGACATCCTCATGCGTCATTGCCCGGTTTTCGATCTCCGCACCGGCATTGACTAACGTGAGCGGTAATTTCGTCCCGGCAGGAACGCCAAGGTCATTGCGGAGGGAGCGGAGCTCCGTAATCATGTCGATCACCCAGTTGATTTCATTCGATGCGGCCTCATCCGTGAACACCTCGATCGATGGCCAAGACTGGTGCATCAGGAAGCCCTTGTCAGCAGCGCGACCTTCAGCGCGGCGATCCCACAATTCTTCCGTCACGAACGGCATGAATGGGTGCAACAGCTTCAGCGACTCATCGAGCACATAGCCACAGACCATGCGGGTTTCCTGTTTGGCGGCATCGTCCATACCGGCCAGCAGTGGCTTGATCAGTTCGAGATACCAGTCACACAGCGTGTTCCAGATGAACTTGTAGAGCGCACCCGCGGCCTCATTGAACTTGTAGTCCTCAATGCCCTTGGTCACGTCCGCAGCACACTGAGTAAGTTCGGACAGAATCCAGCGGTTCACCGGACTTTCGATCTTGCCAAAGTCAATCTCGCCCGGCGCGCCGCATTCATTCATTTCGGCAAAGCGCGCGGCATTCCAGAGCTTGGTGGCAAAGTTGCGGTTGCCCTCAACGGCCTGCTTGGACAGGCGGATGTTGCGCCCCTGCCCGGCCATACGGCCCATCGTGAAGCGCAGCGCGTCGGCGCCGTACTCGTCGATCAGCTCCAACGGGTCCATGGCGTTGCCCTTGGACTTGGACATCTTCTGCCCCTTCTCGTCGAGAACGAGGGCGTGGATGTAGACATCCTTGAACGGAACTTCTCCCATGAATTCGAGGCTCATCATCATCATCCGGGCAACCCAGAAGAAGATGATGTCGAACGCGGTGACAAGCGTCGCCGTCGGGAAGAAGGTGTCAAGGTCCGGCGTCTTGTCCGGCCAGCCCTGTGTGGAGAAAGGCCAGAGGGCGGAGGAGAACCAAGTGTCGAGGACGTCTTCGTCCTGAACAAGTTTCTTGTCCGGACCTGCTTCAGCTTGCGCTTCCGCTTCGCTCAAGGCGACATACGCATTGCCGTCTTCGTCGTACCATGCCGGAATCCGGTGGCCCCACCAGAGCTGCCGGGAGACACACCAGGGCTGGATGTTTTCCATCCAGTTGAAATAGGTCTTTTCCCAGTTTTCCGGGATGAATTTGGTCTTGCCGTCCTTTACTGCCGCAATGGCGGGCTCGGCCATCGTCTTGGCGTCGACATACCATTGATCCGTCATCCACGGCTCAATGACGACATTGGAGCGGTCGCCGAAAGGTTGTTCGATCTTGAGGTTCTCGATCTCTTGAAGGAGTTCTGCGGCCTCGAATGCCTCAACAACTTTCTTGCGCGCCTCAAACCGCTCAAGGCCGCGATACTCGGCTGGAATGCCAGCTTCGTCCGCCTCTCCGCCATCCACGATATGCGCGGTGGCGTTCAGAATGTTCAGTGGCGTGTGGCCCGCCCGCTTGCCGACTTCGAAATCGTTGAAGTCATGCGCCGGGGTAATCTTCACCGCACCGGAGCCCTTGTCCGGGTCGGCATATTCATCGGCAATGATCGGTATACGGCGGCCAACAATGGGCAGCTCGACAAATTTGCCGATCAGGCCCGCATAGCGCGGATCTTCCGGATGCACCGCAACGCCGGTATCGCCCAGCATGGTTTCCGGGCGTGACGTGGCCACGACGATGTAGTCGCGCATCTCCTGATCCACGACATTCCCGTCTTCATCCTTGACCGGGTGCATGTAGGTGACGCCATCAGCGAGCGGGTAGCGCAAATGCCAGTAATGGCCGGGCACTTCGCGCTGATCGACTTCGAGATCGGAAATGGCTGTCTGGAAGTGCGGATCCCAGTTCACGAGCCGCTTGTCGCGATAGATCAGGCCCTTCTTGTACAACTCGACGAACACTTTGGTGACCGCGCGCATCATGCTGTTGTCCGGGTCGTTCCGGTCGCCCATCGTGAAGGCTTCCTTCGACCAGTCACAAGACGCGCCGAGGCGCTTCAGCTGGCCGACGATCGCGCCGCCGGATTCCTCTTTCCACTCCCACACGCGATCCACGAATGCATCACGCCCCATGGAGCGGCGATCCTGATTGCCGTCCTGGGCCAGCTTGCGCTCAACCACCATCTGGGTCGCGATGCCGGCATGGTCTGTGCCGGGCTGCCAGAGGACGTTCTTACCGCGCATCCGCTCGAACCGGATAAGCACATCCTGAAGCGTGTTGTTGAGCGCGTGGCCCATGTGCAGCACACCGGTTACGTTCGGCGGTGGAATGACGATGGAATAGGCCTGCGCAGACGTATCGCCGGAGGGTTTGAAGCAGCCTTGGTCTTCCCAGGCCTTGTACAGGCGTGGTTCGGCTTCTGCGGGGTCAAATCTTTGGTCGAGCATTGGTTCAGGCGTATTCCATGTAAAAGAAAAGGCGCGCCAGTGACGGCGCGCCCTTCCCTATAACGTATTTGTCAGGAGAGGCTAGCGCGCCATGCGGGCAATGCGCTGTACCTCGGCCTCGACTTTCTCTTCAACGATCTTCGGAAGGTTGGCATCGAGCCAATCTTTCATCATCGGCTTGAGCATCTCGCGAACAAGCCCCTCGATCGTATTGTCACCGCCCATATCCATCTTGGAAATGAGTTTGCCCAGCGCGCCAGCCGCCACATCGGCCGTCTGGTCGTCGGTGAGTACAGTTTGCTGATAGCGTGCAGTTGCCGCCATGTCTTCCTCCACGGATGCCGCCACCGGTTCCGGTGCAACGGGTTCAGGTTCAGGCTGAAATTCTGGTTCCGGAGCGACATCTTCCGCCACCGCTTCCGGGAATACTTCTTCTACAAGCTCTTCTGCTTCTTCGGCTTTTGGCGCCGCAACGACCGCACGGGCCGCGCCAAGCATTTCCTCGAAGCTCGGCGGCTCGCTAACGTCATCGGCGGTCGATTCGAACTGTTCGAATTCGACTTCAAACGCGTCCTCGACCTCGGACTCCATCTCTACTTCAACAGGCTGCACGTCTGCGGCCGGTTCGTCCTCGAACATGACATCATCAATGTCATGCAGGTCGTCAGCATTGAATTCTTCTGTCGCAGAGGCCTCTTCAACCGCAGCAGGTTCTTCAGCCTGAGGCGCGACGTCATCGTCGGAGATGATCTTGCGGATCGACGCGAGGATTTCCTCCATCGTCGGTTCCTTGTGTGCTTCATTGGCCATGGCCAGCCCCTTAGATATGTAATGCGGTTCGAATCCCTATGCGTTAACCGCTAAGGGGATTGTGTTAACAAGTTTTTATCACTGTTAACGTGAGTCCCCGACCTCGCCATCCAGAAGCAGCATTTCCGGCGCCAATTGTCCTGTTGCACGCAGCAGATTGTGAGCGGCGACATAGGAGTCGCGTTCCGCCTGAACCAGTGAGAGCCGGGCCTCGAACAATTGTTGCTCCTGATCCAGCACATCCAGCGTGGTGCGGATGCCGACAGCCAGTTCTTCCTTTGCACCATCATACGCGATCTGGGCCGCTTCGACCTGACGCTCGGATGCCGCGATAGAGCGGAGCGATGCTTCATAGCCGAACCAGGATTGCGCGATCTGGGCGCGGATGCTGCGCTGGAGTGTATCGATCTGACGCTGTGCCTGAGCACGTTGCAGTTTGGCCGATTTCACCTGGCTCTGGATCAGGCCGCCGGACAGGAGCGGGATCGTACCCTGAGCGACAGCCGACACACTCGAATCGCGCTGGGTGAAATCATTGTAGGTCTCTTGTCGCGCAGCCGTTCCCACGATGCTGATCTGCGGCTTGTACTGGCCCTTGGCCACTTCGATGGCTTCGCGTGCGGCACGTTCTGCGTGGCGCGCGGCGATCAGGTCCGGATTGTTGTCCAGTGCGATCTGAAGCGCGTCGTCCAGTGATGCGGGCAAAGGCGGGAGCGGAGGCGGCGGCGCGAGATCGGTGGGCGTCAGGCCGGTCAGGAACTGGTAGTTCGCAATATCTGCTTCGAGTGTTGCCTGCGCACCGGCCAGGGCAGCACGCGCGCCCTCCAGCCGGGCCTGAGACAAGGATACGTCGGTGCGCGTCACAACGCCCACATCAAACCGGTCAGACGCGGCGCGCACCTGCTCGCCCGTCACTTCGACATTGTTTTCTCGAATCGTGACAGCTTCCAGATCGCTGCGTACATCCACATAGGCCGTGACGACTTGCAGGATCAGATCCTGCTCTGCGGCGACATATTGCGACTCAGCGGCGTCCACTCCGGCCTGTGCCTGTCGCACACCTGCGCGGATACGACCGCCGGTATAGATCGGTTTTGCTGCCTGTATCTGCGCGCTGGCAATGGGACGATCCCCATTGGTGCCCGCCAATTCAGCGAAGGGCGCATTGGAATCGATGTACTCGATGCCCGCGCTACCTGACAGATCGACCGTCGTGCGCCCCTGCGACCGGGCCTGTTCGACATTCTCGATAGCGATATCCGCTTCCGCGCGCTGCGCCTGCAGCCCCGGATTGGTCGCGAGCGCGGCGTTTACGGCATCCGCCAGCGTTTCCGCATTGGCAGCAGGCAGAGAGACTGCGCTCAACGCAATGACTGATACGGCGACGGTTCTGTGGAAATTCATGCGGCGCTCCTCAAGCTCCAACCGGTTCAATTCCTTATATTCGATTTCTCTAATATAAGGGAGCCAACGGCGATAGTGAACACTGTTCACTTTTCTGGATGCTTAACAAGATGTCGCAGAGCAGACGTTTTTAGAAAACAAATGCCTTCTTGCGGTCAAATGCAGAGAATTTCGGGGGAAACGCGTCGAATCCTTCACGTGCAGACACCGTATCCCCGGCGCGCGTATAGAGTTTTCCGCGGCCAAGATTTTCTTCGACCTGCATGACAACGGCCAGACGCCCCCCTTCGGCGAGTTGCTCTGTCCAAGCTTCCGGCAGGGTTTCGACCATGCCGCACACATAGATCACGTCAAAGGGTGCCTGGTCCGGCAGACCCTTGGCAATATCGCCTTCAACGGCGACCGCCTGATCAATGCCGAGCGCGGTGAAGCGTTCTGACATGGCATCGACGCGAGCTTCGCCCTCTTCAAGAGCGATGACAGTTTCCGCAAGACGGCTGATAAGCGCCGCTTCGTACCCAGAGCCGGCACCTACGACGAGCACAATATCCGTCGGCTTGATACCCGCCAGCTTCACCAGCTTGCCCGTATCGCGCGGCGTCCAGAGAGACCGGCCTTCCGAAGTCTCGATTTCCAGCTCCGAATAAGCGACCGATTTGCGCGAAGATGGCACGAAGGCCTCGCGCGGGGTTTTCATGAAGGCCGAGACGATTTCGGGATTCGAGACATCATTCGGGCGCACCTGCGTGTCGACCATGATCTCACGGGCTTTATCGTAATTCATCTCTCATTCCCTCTCGGGCTGGCTGTCGCGTAATAGTCAGCCCTTTAACATGGGATTTCCGGTGTGCAATGCGCGATAAACGCACGTCGCATGAAAAGGACAGATTGCATGCGGCCGAGTTCGTTGCTAAACGACGCGCCTTCTGGTCCGGCTCTGTGGCGGAGTGGTGACGCAGCGGATTGCAAATCCGTGTACACCGGTTCGATTCCGGTCGGAGCCTCCAGACTTTCAAATCACCACTCCAATCCGCCACAGCCCGCCCGCCGGCCGCGACCAGGTCGCCCGCGCAGCGATTTACATGATTTCGAAGTCGTAAACACAGTTTTGCGAATTTTCGTGCCGGCGTTTTCAAACCGTTTACAGCCCGTTAACCAATTTGAGGGATGTTGATCCTGTCTTCTCTTGGAGACACCCACCATCACCCAACGCCTCGGCGGGAGCTTCATGTCTCCCGCCTTTTTTTTGCGAAAAGTGCAAGTTTTTGTCAGTCTGCAGCATGTGGGGGCTTGAACCGGTTTTCGGGTCTGCTATTCACCCGTCTTCAGCTGTTCCGCGATAGCTCAGTTGGTAGAGCAGGCGACTGTTAATCGCCCGGTCGTAGGTTCGAGTCCTACTCGCGGAGCCACTACACCCTTATAAGCTCTTGTTATTGTTGTATTTTTACGGTGATTGAGCGCACTCACCCACCATAAAACCCACCAACGATTTTAAACGCCGGACGCTGCGAAGGAACAAACTGCATCATACTAGGTGTCAGCCTTTGCGCGGCTGTTCAAAAAAGAAGCGCGCTCGTCAGGCGACGCTTGAACGCGTCTTCGTTCTCCAAATCAGCGGGAAGGACGGAGAAAACCGGTCCAACACTATCACGCAAATGCGCTGCGATAGAAGCATCCTCGTATTGCGCCTCTACAAACAGGGACGTCGTTCGCACTTCTCCGGTTATTGTGGAAGAAACCTCTATCATGATGTCGGGGCGGACAGGACCGCCTGATGTTTCTAGAGCAAATAGCGGCATCTCCAACGAAATGCGCAAATCAGACCTTCGCTTCGCCAGCGACCATCGTATGGAATTCAAGGATTTCACAAGCGATCTGCCGAGCGTCGTCATTACCGGCATGAATTGGGTCGCACTATAAATCGGCTGCGCATACGCCCGCAGCGCGGCTAGACCGCCCTGCCCGGCACGATCCCCAATCACCGCTAGGATCAGGAAGGGGCCATCATCCACCAAGCCAATGCCCGGCGCGGTTACGACCCCGCCTTCAAGCTGAATATCCGCCCCTTCCGCGCCATGTATCGTTTCCTGTGAGGCAGACCGGGCAAACAGCGCCAGAAACCCTTGCAGTGGTGCCTCGTTGCTTGACGCTCTTTGGACCTGGCGGATCTGCGCGAACAACCGATTGCTGGTATACGCTTCCGGATGCGTCCCCAGAACCCGGGCAAGAGGAACACCTTTCGAAACCAGGACGTTCTCAGCGGCCGCGCGCAATCGCGAGAATTCCGCGGAGATGGACGGCGGCGCAGATGATTGTACCGGCGGCAGGTGATTAAGACGGGCCAATCTCATGAGACGCCAAAGCTGGCGCGCAAGCGGCGGCGGTGTGTATTGGCGTACTGAAGTGATCGACCTTAGTTGATCTCTGCCACCTGCAACCTTCCTGGCAGCCTCGTGATCTATGACCGAAAAGAACCCATCCGGTGGCCTGGCTGATGACGGTGCCCCTCGGACGCGACCTAATCCCGGTTCGGGGCGTTCCCTGAAAAACGGGCAGCTCACGGCGTGGAGCGGTCGTTTCGGCCCGACCAGTCGGCGTAAGTAATAAGTCTTGGCCGATGTTAGGTAGGCGGGTGCAATAAGCGGATAGATGTTTTCATCTGCGCGGCAATCGCACGCAAACCACTGATGGCTCTCTCGCGCGCTGCGGACTGCTTCAATGGCGCGCGTCATCTCCTCGTCGCTTGCTATTCCGGCATAGGCAGACCGAAGGGCGTTCGCCGTCTCTGCGGAGATCTCAAGATCGCCAGAAACGAGCGATCCGATATCGCGATCGATCAGACGCATGACCCATGGGCCGCGCGGAAGGAAAAATAAAGTTTCATCTTTTGATCGGCAAGCAACGTGCGCGCCAAATCCTAAGTGGCAGACCTATTTCACCTTGAATCTCGGCTCGTCTTCGTCGTCCGCGTTCTGGTCGGCAACGCGCACACGACCATCTGCGCGCATTTGGAAACATTCAAGTCCAGCCGCATCCTCAACGGTGAGGTCGTAGGTTTCGGCGATATGCCTCAAAAACTGGAGTGCGACCACGACGCCATGATAAACAGTCGGCAGTTGATATCGCTTGGTCAGCTCGGTCACCATGGGATCGGCGAGAACATGTTTCTGCATACTGGTCGCCCAATCAGCGAGCCCATCAACCCGGTTGGCGCTGTCCTGAGCTTGCACGAAATAGTCGATGGCGGCGATCTGGTCCTCAGTCAGCCAAACTTCGATTGGGCGCAGGCCCTTTTGACGCAGATGCTGTCGGCGTTCTTTAGCATGGGTTTTCGCCCGTCTGATTTCTGGCCGTTCTTCGGACATGAGGCACACCAATAGGTCGTGTTCTGCAATGGAATTTCGCCATCACCGCGCATTAACTAAACGCAATAAATGAAAGCGTCCATGCAATCATACTAAAAACTGTATCAGAATATGACATCTTATTGGAGCGCGCCGCGCAGATATCTTACCCCCTACGAAACGCCCCCATGACGGAAGAGACGAAAACCTTCGCGGTAAACACGGCCTCAAGTGCTTGGTTCACCAACCGGCCGCCCATAACCAATGGCGGGCAGCGCCTCGACCCAAGCCTCGACCTCTTCGCGCTTCCAGCGCGTCGCATTCGCACTGAGCGCGATGGGCGCCGGGAATTCACCGGATTTGACCCTTCGCCACAAAGTGGTGCGGCTTTTATATCCGGTCATCACCAGAACTTCTTTCGCGGTCAGTAACTTTACTTGCCCAGTCATCACTCATTCTCCTTGTTTGGACGGGCTCAGTGTGACGCCATGGACAAGGATGTGTCGCGCTAAAACGGAGGTAATTCGGGGGTAATGGTCTATAAACACAGGGTACTGGCAACATTCATAAGATCGCTGGCTCGATCGCTTCCAATAGTTTGTTGAGCGGCGCATATCGACCCTGATCGATTTGGCGAACTTGTTCTTTGCTGACGCCCTGCTGCTCAGCAACATGACTGCGGCGCAGTTCGGCTTTCGGGAAAGCCCGGCGATCCACAGCGCGCAAACTTGCGATTATTTCAAACCAACGCCGGACCCGGGTCTCATCATTGTTGCTTGGATCTAGTGTTTTCAAACAGGCCGCTTCAATGGCTCCTAACGCCATGTCGCTGGCTTCGGTAATGATCCAGACGCCATTGACCGTTTCCTGTGTGCGCAGCTCTGCCATGCCGTCCAGGTCCAGCACCTGTTGAACGGCGCTCATCTCTGCGCGTGTGGACGTGCTGCGCACCTCAGGCTCTTGAACCGCGCACGCCATTGTCTTGGCCTCTACCGCTTTGGGTAAAACAATCTGTCCTCTTTCGCTGGTGCATGCTTGGTGCCCAGAGGAGACGAATTCATCCGAACCATGAGCATGCGGGTCGCTGGCGAGCTCTGGATTTCCGGATACGTATCGTAAAGCCAATGCTGCGATCCCAAGACAGATCGCATAGCCCATAAGCACTGCCCCGCCGCCCGCGCCTATGCCATATAACAGTCCGAGCGCGCCGGCGCTTGCACTCATAATAAGCGAAAGGATGAGGATGCAGCGGATATTCATGCTAGCATTCCGACTAGGCCAATCCCTGCTAGATTGAAGAGGCCATGAGCGATGAGGGCGATCGCAAAGACGAGCCAGACGCCCGCGCCGCGTCGCTGCCGGGCCGCCGTCCAAAAGGTCAGCGCGATATGGAGCGCGGCTCCACTGGTCAAGGCGACAAGCAATAGTATGATCGCCAATTGATCGCCGACTTCAGCCCGTGCCGCAGGAAAGAGTGAGAGATCATACAAGAGCTCTCCAATGACGAACACCGCGGCCAAGGATAGAACAACCCGTCGCCGCCGTCCGCGATCCCCCAAATAGAAGAGATAGCTCGACCGGATGGCTTCCTCACAGAAGGCCGGCACCAAAGCGCTTGCGAGAAATCCGGTCGGCATCAGCTTATCCCCCCTTTCGCCGCTTTCAGCTTTAGGGTTCCGATCACGCCCCAGACAATGGCTGCGGGGAGCGCGATCAGCATGCCTGGAAGAGACACGACGAAAGACAAAGCGCCAGTGATTGGGGTCAACCAGGATGGAACACGGTCAGCCAACCTCCCTTCAGTGAGGAAATCCTGACGCGATGGGACAAGATGAAAAACGCTGAACGCCATCAGAGCCGGCAGGACATAATCATCGGTCATCGTCCAGCTCAGCCAGATCAGAGCCATCAGGGTCGCGAGAATTAGGGTCTGCATGAGCGTGACGAGCCGTAAATCCTCGACTTTGGGCGGGCTTTCACTGTCCCTGAAATAGAGCCCATATGTTCGGGCAATGGTTCTTGAACTCACTTCAGTGAGCGAGACTGAGAATCTCTCACGCAGCCAATCTGATCCGTGAACATGGCGAAACGGCCAGCGCGCCACATAGGCCGTCATGGCAGCGATCGCGGCCAAAGGGCGATCTGGCGGATGCGAGGTGTCGGTCATAAGGGGCTCCTTTGCGTGAGCGTTGCGGGAAGGCATGGCGAAGACAGGCGTGGGGAACGGGTCATGAGGCGTCCCCGCTCGAAGCGCTGCGAAGGACGAGCACGCGCGCGACATAGTCCTGTGTTTCAGGATAGCTCGGCACGCAGCGGCATCGATCGACCGCAGGCTCGCCGGCATTATAGGCGGCGAGCGCGAGGCGTTCATCGCCGCGATATTTGCTCAGCAGAACACGTAAGTGCCTGGCGGCGCAGTCAATGTTCTGGACGCGGTGGAAGCGATTTGTGACCCCGCACCAATCGGCGACGACGGGCATCAGCTGACCAAGCCCGATCGCGCCGTCTTCTGAAACCGCGCCTGGATCATAGGCGCTTTCCTGAGCGACGAGCGCGCGCAATAGATCAGCATCAACGCCATGCAAGACAGCAGCGCGCTGAATAAGCGTGAGCACCGATGGCAATCGTTCTGGCAAAGCGGTTTGCTGAGGGCTGGGCCGGGACAATGGCGCAAGGTCAGCAGAGGCGAACGCCCCCTCCACCCACCACGGCCTGATCGGTTCAGCGAATGCCTGAGCGGCGCTCATCCAGAGAGCGAGAGTGATCAAAAGCACTTTCAATCTCCCACCTCCCGATCAGGCTGCGGGTCCAGGGTGACTTCGTCTTCAAGTTCGAGTTCGTGATCGCGGTCGAGATCGGCGGGCCGCTCCTCCGACATGGGCGTCTCAGACGCGCCGCCGCCGGGTGTGCCCTCCGCTCTATCTTCGCGGACACGAGCGCCCATGTCCGGCTCTGCCGGTGATTCGTCGAAATCGGGGTTGGCGTGTTGGCGCGCCGCGTCCATTTCGGTCCGGGCCCGGTCGATAAAGTGTTCGACTTCGAGATGATCCATAGCCGTATGGGCGCTCATCTGGATGCCGGGATTGTGCGCCACGGCGTCCATCGCGCGCTCAAGGCTGTCCGTGATGATACTGAGCGCTTCTTTGGCGCGCGATCCAATGACGTAGAGATTGGCGAAAGAGGTCATGATGGACTGGCTATGAAAGCCCGCCAAAACGCGGAGCGCGCTGAGGCCCTGAGCGGCATAGACGGTGCGCGAATAATCATGATCGATCATCATGGCGGTGGTGGACCCGGCTTGCAGACGCAGCGTCCGGGTCTCTCCAGCGGTGTCCTCGCCCGGCTCGGACACCCGCCCGGTGACTTCCAGGCCGCGCCCGTCTTCGCCAGTGATCGTCAAATCGGTCAGCCCGTCAGCGAGATTGCGGGGATCGCCGGGAAGAATTCGGATACGGTCACCGATTGCGAACGCGGCGCTGGTTTCACGAAAGACTTCAAATCGAGGCAGCTTTGAACGGCCATCCGACAGGGACAGCGTGTGAGACTCGCCCTTCGTATCGCGCAAAGCCAGCTGGTTCGCGTCCCGGTCGACCTGGTCCACGCTGAAGCGGGCGCCAGGCCGCGCCCCGATACGTCTCACCATTTGGGAAAAGACAAGCACATCCCCGCTGGAATAGTTTCCGGCGCGGTCTTTTTCAGCCTGCCCCATGGGTTTGGGCCTTAAGACCTGCAGGTCTTTGTCTTCGCCAATGATTTCGCCTTCTTGCCTGAGCGTTTGGCGAACTTCATCATGAAAGAGCGCCCGCAATTCATGGGTTGGAAACACGACGAGGGTTTCGGCGCGCTCTTGTGGCGACAGCGCCTGCCATTTCCCGGCAACGCTGGCCGCGATGGCTTGAAGCTGCTCCGCGCGGCTGTCTTTATCCCTTGCCCGCTCAAGTCCGAGATCTGTAATCGCATCGGCTTTTGTCCAAGCTGCGACCGCTTTGGAAAGCCGTGTCGTCACATCACGCGGTCCGCCGATTGGCTTATAGGTATTCGGCGCGCCCGAAACGGGCTTCGCCCCAACCAACTGTTCAATCGCCTCGCGAAGATCTGGATTTGTCTGGCGAACAATGTCGGACAGGGTGACGGTAAAGCCATGGCTCAGCTTAGAAATAAGATCGGGCACATTGCCTGCGGGAATGGCGGGTAATTGATCGCGGTCGCCTTGGGCCACAAAGCCGCGCACGCCTAACTTATCAGCGATCACCATGGCGGCTTCCATGTCGGCGTTCCCGGCAAAGGACGCTTCATCAAACAGCAAGACCGTGTTTTCCCAATCGGCCTTGTCTTCGCCTGTCGGAAGCACGCCGGTATGAAAGTAGCGGGTGAAGCGCGACAGGAAGGAGGCTGTGGTGCGCGCTTCAATCCCCTGCGCGCGGACTTCGTCACGGGCGGATTTGGTATTGGCGACGCCGTAGAGGCGCACATGGCCAGTCGCCTTTGTATTACTTTTCAGGATGCTTTGCGCCGCCCGCAGCGCGGTTGTCTTGCCCGTGCCAGCAACGCCTTGGACCGAGACGAACCGATCTTTGGAGGACAAGATCGCGGTGACCAGCTGGCGCTGCCCATCTGTCAGCTTGTGGGCATCCGCCTCATAGGCATGGATGGCCCGTTGAGCGGGGTCTGGCGCAAGCACCGGAACCGATTGGCCTTTGCCCCTTTCAGTATGTTCGTGAATCCTTTGCTCGCGTTCCAGCTCGAGACCGGTTGCGGTGTAGAGTGATTTACGATCCCGCCCGACGACAAGCAGGCCTTCGGAAACAAAGTCTCGCGCCGCACCTAGAACTTGCGTCTCAGTCACGCCGGGCAAGTCTTCATTCAGACCCGAGATCAAAGTCGGCAAGACCACATCGTGCAAAGTGAAAGCGGCCTGGCGTTCAGAAACCCTACGGATTTGATAAGCGAGTTCATGGCGCGCCGCGAGGCGTGTGGCAGGATAGTCTTCGGGGGGCCGAAAAACATCGGGGCGCGGTCCGCTATCTGAGAGCTGAGGCGCCGGATAGAAGGACCGGGCGTATTTGTCGGTGCTGCGCGACTGATCGCTCAGCTGCGCCCAGATCTCGGTGATCGCGGCGCCTGCGAGCCGCACCAAGCGCTTCGCAAAGCCCGGCGCGTCGCCCGGTGGCGTTGATGACGGCTCTCCGGGCGTTTTGCCCGACTGCTCCGCGAGCGTCTTGGCGACAAAACCCGGCAAGGCGCCATCGACGCGGGCGGCCATGGCGTCTTTCAAAGAGAGATGTGTATCTGGTACCAGGGCGCGGATTTGATCCGGCCCAAATCCTTTGGCCTCGGCAACGGCTTTGGCATGGGTGAGAAGATCAGCTGTATCGGGCGATTTGGCCTCGCGTGTCGCCCGCACCACGGCGACCTCCCCCTGGCGCGTCGCAACGCCGAGCCGATCGATTTCCGAGCGAACTTCGTCGCGGCGGGTCGACAGGGCCTCGCTGACCGCGCCTAGGCCCTCGGGCGCGTTCTCCAACACGGCCATGCCTTTATCATCAAGTCCAACCTGATACCCGTCGCGCCGCGCCGTATGCGCAAAATTGGCATGCACATATTGGCCAATCAGTTTGGCGTGCTTGTAGGCGTGCTGGAGATCGACCGCGCGCAGCTTGCCCCGCTTGGTCACCCCGATGGCGGACGCCACCATATGGACATGGATGGACGGCTCATTGTTGCGATTGGCATCATGCAGGAACGCTCCTCCAATTAGTCTCGCGCCGACCACATCGCGCGTGACGCCTTTCACGGTCTCTCGATAGGTGGCGAACCGTTCGACATAATCAAAGGCGCGCTTTGCGGCGGTCTGCCAATGGGCGGCAAGACGTTTGTCCTCACCGAGCGTGATCAGAACTGACGCCCATTTTGGCGCTGAAATGGTCATGTCCCAGCCTTTGCGCACGCCGGATAGCACACGGACAGGATCGCTGCCCGGCTTTGGCACCTCGCCATTCATCAACTGTGTGAACGCTGCCGGATCGACCGGCCCTTTCAAACCGATCGCCGCCGCGCCTTGCCCGACCCAATTTGAAGGCGCTTCGCCGCCGAGATAGTAATTGGCCTGGGTGCCATAATAGCCCCCGGCATCATCTCCTTTGACCTGAACGATATTGAACATGCCGATAGCCTTCTCAGAGATCCGGCTCATCAGGCTCAAGCGCGATGTCGATCTGATCGCGCCGCACACTGTCTCGCATATGACGCGCCGCCATCAGCTCGCGTTCACGCTCCAACCTTGCTTCATGGGCTTGGCGTCGCTTCTCTTCAGCCGCTTCATCCTCTTCCAGAATGGATTGAAGGATTTGCGGATCATCCGACAGGGTCAGCGTTTCACCAGCTTCTTGCGCCATGCCGCCGCTCGCAGCTTCGTCGCCCTCGTGTTGCTCCTCAGAGGCGTCCTCAGGGGTCCCGCGCGCGCCCTGTTGAGACATGGCCGTTTGGGGGGTTGATACGCTTTCCGCCCGTCTCAGGCGATGTAGACGGCGTTGATGGGCGGCGTCATGGGAAAGCAATGCGGCGGCAGCAGGATCGAGTGGTGCCTGGGCGTCCGACTCTGAGGGTTGCGGCCCGGATGGTCCCTCATCTAACGGAGCCGGAGCGACCTCGCTGCCATGCTCCGGACCCGGGTCTTCTGGCAGCGAAGGGAGCACCAAAGTGCCATCCGATGCCACATCCACACCACCTGGCGGCGTGACCGGCGACGGCGGGGTTTTGCGCAAGAGGAAGCCCGGTGCGCAGGGGTCGCCCTGAAAGGGCGCGATCGTGATCGAGGCCACTGGAAAGGCTTCCGGATAGGACAGGAAGCCGTGCAGGTCGGGGAGCTTAAAGATCTGTTCTGGCAGCACGATATGGGTGAGCTCGGTCCGAGAATGCACGCCGATGGCGTCACGGACATCATTGGGGCCATAGGTCATCGATTGTTCGGCGCGCAGGGTTTCGGCCTGACCAATCCAATCTGCACAGTCGCGGGCATTGTGATAATTGCCGGTGCCATAGATCACTTTGGTTCGGCAGAGCCCGGTAATCGCTTGAGTGAGGTCGGCGCCATAACGATCCCGCACCAGAGCCGGGTCCTGCACACCAAGCACGAAGGCGCCGCCATATTGACGCGCTTCCTGAAGGCCCTCGACCAGCGAAGGGATCGCGTGCAACGCGGCGAACTCGTCCAAAATGAACCAGATCGTCCGGCCGGGTTTTCGTTCCTGGCTGAGCAGTGATTTGATCGCGGTATCAAACCAGAGCGTGATCAGACCGCGCATGGCTTTCATCTGATCGGACCGGGCCGAGAGGAAGAGACAATTCTCGGCATGATCATCGACAATCCATTCGCGGATTGAGAAGGGGTTTTTGTTGGCCACCGGCAAAAGCGTCAGGGGCCGGATGCTGGGCGCGAGTACGGCCATAATGTTGCCGCTGGTCTTGCCAAGATCGCCTGAGATCGAGCGCGCCGCGAGTGTGCCGGCGAAGAAGGCGTTGAGCTGGCGTTGATTGGCCTTGAGCAAAAAGTCGATCACGGTGCGCGTCTCCGTCACGCCTTTCGCCTTGAACTTAGCGAGCGCGGTGGCGAGGACTGAGCGGGCGCTTTCTGGCCAGAACCGGTCTTGCGATTTGTCGTCGGGAATAATGGCATGGGCCATCGTGTCGAAATCGGTATCAACCTCTGCTTCGGCAATCATGGACCAGGGCGCGCAGCGGGCATCCAGCGGGTTTAGAATCCGGTCGTCAGAGCGCTCATTGTAGAAGCGTTCAATGAAGGCGCCGGTCTTGTCAAAGATGATGGCGCGGTCACCATTCGCCCGGATCTGCGCCATTAAGTCGAAAAGGAATTGGCTCTTTCCGGTGCCCGTCGTGCCAGCGACCATGACATGGCGGTGATGTGCCCCGAGCGGCATTGCTACCCCGGCGAGACGATAGGGTTTGTTGCCCGCAAAAAACGGCTTGGTGGCGAGTTTGGCATTCGATCGCGAGACCAGGTGATCCAAGTCCTTGGCGCTGACCACTTCCGCGCCGCGTGTGCGACGTTCCTTGATCAAATCTTGGCCAAACTTTTTGAACCAGATGAAAAGGAAAATCATCGCCGTCACGGCAAGGCCGAGCGACACCCAGAACGCGTCCGTGGCGGCGCTCGCCACCCGTCGCCAGCCGGCGCTGACAGACGGGTCGGCGAGGCACCATTTCAGTTCGATATTGGTGCGGCTGCCATCGGGTTTGGGACAGGAGAAAATCTGGTCCGGATTGGCATTCATGGCTTCCAGGATTTTGATATGGGTGAAGCTCAGAAAGCTATTCCGGTCGACGCCATCTGTCGTCCAGAGCACCCAGGCGGTGAACACCACAAAGCCAAGCCCAAGCGAGACCAAGAGCATGATCTTGACCAGATGGATGGTCTCGCGGACTTGTAGATTGATGGTCTGGCCGCCGCGCACAAACCGGTCCATCGGCGTGCGCATCCAATTGTTGGTCGTGTCATGTCTCGGGGAGTGACGGTTACTCATCGGATCAACGCCTCGCCTTGTGCTCAATCGCGCGCAACCTGGCAAAGTGCTCGGCCTCGCCGATCCGCTCCGCTTCGACGTCGGAGAGCATCATACGAACGAGTTCATCCAAGATGAGCAGCCGATCGACGACGAGATCTAAAGTCTCCTCGACCGAACCCTTATGGATCGCCTCGTCGAGGATCCGGCGAGCCACCACAGACGGTGACAGACCTTGCTGGGCGGCATAGCGCGCCAGCACCGAATAGGTCTTCGCCGAGGCGCGAAACATGATGCGATTGGCGTTCCCCGCCGGGATTTCCTGGACCGCCATCACATAGACCGCCCACTGTTTTTATTAAGTTTTTTATTGCTGTGCAAAGTCGTCGACAGACCGTCGACACTGCCCGAAACGTCTAATGTTTTGATTTCACAACAAAAACAGGCCCGAAAGGGCACTGTGTCTTGTGCATTGCTCCAGACACCGCGGCGGCGGCATCTATCTGTAAGCTTCAAAACAAACCCCTGAGTCGAGGGCTTTTCAAAGCGTTTCAAAGATATTGGAAAGGTAATTGTCTGGGTCATCTACGGTTCTCCTCAAAGGTGAGAACCGGATGGAAAGCCCGCGACGTCAGCCCCCTTAAGATGCCGACGGGGCCGGATTTGTCAACTCTATAGTCAGGGCGCACCCGGCGAGCGACCGAAAAAGAAAAGCGCGGCGCAGCCCTGATCGGGCCACGCCGCGCCTAGTCTGCGAGGGTGATTTCAGCTCGCCAATCCGCATCGTTTGACGGGCAATCCCATCTTGCGTGCGGTCTCTACGGCATGCCGTGTGAAGGCCGATTTTTCACTGAAGACCAAGACCCCTTTGGGGGCTTCAGACAGCATGCGCTCATTGCGCCGGAAGTAGCGGTCAGAGGCATGACCTTCGAGTTTATAGATCACCACATCCACGCCGTTTGCCTTAGCCCAGGACATGGCGCAGGCATCCGCGCCGGTCTTCTGACCGGTCAGCAAAAGCGCCATACGCCCATGCTTGTTTTTGACCTTGTCGAGCACGGTAGCAACCTTGGTATAGTCACTGTCATTTCGGTCCCCGAACAGGGCGATTTTCGCGCCCTCAATGACCCGGCCTTCGGCGGCCAAGATCTTCCGAGACCGGGAGAGATCCCGGGCGTCAATCATGGCCGATGTGATGATCTTTGAGGACGGCCTGGACCCGTGCATGGGACGCCATAATGTGGCGCATCTCGCCTCGTAGGTTGAGGCCCCCGCATCGCGCATCACCGACACCGCCTCCACCGCGTTTTGCAGCGCGCGAAGTCGGTCTGTTTTGCGTTCCAGTTCGACGCTCATGACTTCTGAATAGTCCTGCGCCGCGGCCGCCTCTTTCATGTCAAGCTCGGCCCGATCGGCCTGCTTTTCCAGACCTTCAATCGTGCGGTGAAGCACGTCTGTCCAGCCTTTCAAAATCCGCTCCAGCGACCCGGCCAGCGGGCCGTCTTCGAGCGCATCTGCAAGTTCGCCATAGGCGGCGCTGACAATTTGGATCAGCGCCTCATCGGGCGGGATCGCCCCGGCGAAGTCTTCTATGCCTGGCGGGTTTTGCATCGCTGCCAGCACGCCGACCAGGACATCATTTTGCGTTTCCATTGGACATCTCCTTTTAGTTGGAAAACACCCCGTCTTCGGATTTCGAAAACAGAGGACACCCCTCACCCAAGTGCGCAGACAGCCGGGTCAAGGACGCGCCAAAGGCGCGCTTCGCTGTGGGGGAAACGATTTTTGGGAGCCTCCGCCGATCGCGCCGCCAGGCCCTGTTATCTCCTGCAGGCGCGTATCCTAAGTCCGCGCTGATCAGGCTGACCGGAGGATCGCAAAAATGGTGGGGCCCCGCAGTCCTTGAGGCGGCGCTGCTGCACCTTGGTAGACTACCACCACAGTTGAGAGAGAGACCATCCGATGGGCCCGCGCCCGGGACTTGGGCCGCATGGCCCAGCCCGGTTAACAGCGCGGAAGCAGCCCGTCGGATTCAGTTGAAAAAAGCCGCGTCTGCGGCTTGTCAGTGTCACTCACAATCCTTGTGCGTAGCCTTCACAGGCTTTGCCGGTCTGCGCCACGCGCCCGCGCCAGCCGAGGCAAAGCCGAGGGCATGATCGTTACCCGCAGGGACAAGACCCGCGCAGGCGGGGCTTGGGGCGCGTCAGCGCCTAGAGCACGGCCCGCAGCGAAGCGCAGGGAGGCGTCCAGCCCATGATGGAGATGCACGAGGCAACCACGCTATGAATGAACCGCAGCGCTCATCACCAATTTGGCACCCCGCTAAGACCAACCTACCCTCAGCTCAAAAAGCGGGCGAACCCGTCAGACCATGTGCACGAGCCGGGCGGGCTACCGTTTGGTTATACGCGCGGTTCGTGTTTAACTGAGTGGGCCAGTCTCAAGGCGCTCATGCCAGATCAGCGCAGCCTGATCGAGGCGGTCCATGTCGCCCTCTTTCAAGAGATCGATCACATGCCTGAGGCCGTCTTCATCCGGAACCGGCTGGATCAGGAACAGCCAGGCGAGATTGTGATAACCCTTGCAAATCTCATTGATCACATGGGCCATGCCGGGGATGGCGGCGCGCCGGTCCATAAGCGTATCGACGGGAATACGAAACTGATGGGCTGAATTGCGCAAGGCGAGCAATTTGCCTTCCCCGATCCATTGCAAGATCACCGTCTGCGGCAGGCAGAGCAAGATGGCGGCATCCTTGATGTCCAGGAGCGTAAGGCCTGGATAGATATCCGCCCAATCGCCTGTTTTGATCAGACGGGCGGCTTTCTCCTCCAAAGGGCCCATCTGTTCAATGCCCATCACTTGCCCCGCCTCCGTGTCTACATGCGCCCATTCGTAGACCTGACATGCCCGCCGCGTCGACTTAACTCCGGTTCAGTATCGCAAAAAGGCTCAATGCCTAGATGATAGAGATCGCAAAAGATGAAGACGCCCATTCAGCCATGAAAAACTCATATCCACTCCACGCAAAGAGCAGACCAAAAGCACCGGTGACACCTCGGTATCTGAGCGGCTAATCAGTTTTGTAATGCTCGTCCAAGCGCGCTAAAATGCGCAAGCGCTCAGCCGCATTTCCGCGCGCTGCGCGGGCTCTGAAGCGCACTTCGGTATCGGCTTCAGCGATCACCCGAGCGGTGAGTTCTTCAAGCAATTTATTTAGACTGACGCCTTTGGCGGCGGCGAGGTCTTTCAGACGCTCATGTTGGGTGTCAGGCAGACGTAATGTAATTGTGCTCATGATTGGCTCCTAGTCTCCAGATAGCCGCCCGCGGTGACGACATTTAGGCCTTCAAAGACGAGGTCTGCGCGGGCGAAATCCTTTGTGTTCGCCGTTATGATGGCTTCGGCGTTTGCAGCGACGGCAAGTTCGATCAAATGATTGTCTCCTTCATCAGGCAGGTTTGGGCGCCACAAATAGTATATGCTCCGCCATTCAGAAACGCTGAGCAAGGCATCAAGAAGCGTGTCGATATCGCCTCGCGTGGCCGGGGCTGACGCAAAAAGTCGGTCTCGCGAGAGGACGTCTTCATATTCCCGCAAAAGCGCATTGCCAAACACAGGAACAATCTGACGCTCCAATGCAAGGCGTAATACCGCTCGCGGCGCGCCGCGAGCATTCATCCGCGCAGGCACGAAGATATTCGCATCAATGACAACGCGATCCATAAAAATCGACGGCATATACGACGGCAATCATCAAACAAAAGTTCCATGCGAGCAGCCGCCCGCGAAAGCGGGCGGCTGCCTTAGGGTGTTAGGGACTAGAACGGAATTTCGTCGTAATAGTCCGACGTCGAACTTGCGGCCTCGTTGGTTTCGGTACCGGACGTGGAATCATCGCCGGGCAGATCTTCGGATCCGTAGGATGAACCCGCGCCCACCTTGTCGAGCAGGTCGATCCGATCGGCGACGATTTCGACGCCGAACCGTTCAATGCCGTCCTGATCGGTCCAGCGGGTGTTTTGCACCCGCCCCATGATTTGAAGGAAAGACCCCTTCTTCACATAAGGCTGAACGAGTTTTTCGACATAGGCCTCGCCCCAACAGATCACAGAGAACCATTCGGTATATTCTACGATCTCCCCGCTTTCCTTCTGGAATTTGCGGGTTGTGGCGATCCGGAACCGGGCGCGTGTGGCTTTCTGTTCCGGAGCGATACTGATTTGCGGATCTGCGCCGACATAGCCGTCGACGACGAAGACATTAATATCACCAGACATGGGTGATCTCCTCTTGAGTTGAATTGGGTTGAAAAGCGGGATGCAGCGATCTCACGCCGCATCCTGGTCGGTTGAGCTGCGCGTCATTGGCGCGGGCCGCTCCAGCAGTCTCAGATCGTCAATAACGACTTCAGTGCTGTAACGGGTGACCTTGTTCTGATCTTCCCAGCTACGGGTCTGCAGCCGGCCACGGATGCGCAGCCGCTTGCCCTTAGAGCAAAAGGGCTGGATCACCCGCGTGATCAGCTTTTCATTGAAAGTGACGAGATCGAAGCCTTCGACCTCCTCCACCCAATCCTCGCCTTTGCGATAGCCCCGCGTTTGCAGCACCCGCAAATTGGCGACAGGGGTTCCTGCGAGGGTGGACCGGATATCCGGGTCCCGCGCCAAGCGCCCTGAGAGGATGAATTCTTGAGACATGGTGTCTTCTCCTAGTGTTGTGGCCGGAAGGGACTGTTCCCCGCCGATCCACTTCCAAAAGGCGAAGCCCTTTCCTGTTGGATGGTGCCGCCATCATTTAAACCGGCGGCGGCTCCGAACGCTTGAAGGCGGGCCTGACGGCGATGATTGCGAATACCAGGTGACCTGTCAGATGGAACGCGGCGACCATCGGGTCGCAGGAGCGCTCACGCGTCAGCGTGAAGCTCGGGTCTTTCCCCTCCCCCACGCTCCGGCGGGCATCCCCATCACTCAGAGAGGCGATTTTCATCAGCGACTGCGTGTTTTTCTCTGCCGGCTCTGGACCGTTTCTGAGCCCTTATTATCCGTTGCCATCTCTTTTCTTTCGCCAACAAAATCGCTCGGTCTTACTTGCTTCTACCACGCAAAAGCACAAAGAGTGAACATTTTTCACCACCAGGTCTTGTATGAGAAGGTATGTGAAACCACATCATATTGCGGCATACGTAAGGGAAACTGCTGATGGCGATTTCGAGTTCAGTCTCTGGTTCTCCAGAATCTGCTGCAACAGATATTGAGCCACCTTGCGTAACGCCAACTCGTGCCATTTCACACCGCACCAGCACCATTCTCTTCGTTCGCGCCGGCGGTCGTTGCCAGCGCCGGGGCTGCAATGCACGTCTATTTGAACATCACCTCTCCAAACAACCTGGCAACTTTGCTGACCGTGCGCACATTGTCGCCTTCTCTGAAGGCGGTCCCAGAGGAAATGACGGTCCAAGACCTCCTGATATAAATGAAGTCGATAACCTCATGGCCTTGTGCAAGGCCTGTCACAAGGAGATCGATGATCACCCTGAATGGTTTTCTCGGCACGATCTGAGAGCGATGAAAGACGAACACGAACGCCGTGTCGACGCCGCGCTTGATGCATCACCAGATCTTGCTTCCCACATCATTTCGTTCGCTGCGCCGATTCGTGGATTCCGGATCGCAATTCCCCGGCAGGATATGTTTTCGGCTATTCTTCCGCGTCATGCGTTTGATGGCTTGCAGACCTCAATCGATCTTGGGGCATTGACCGGATTGGATGAGCAAGAAGATTTGCTATCTATCGCCTGCCGACGCATCGATCGGGCGGTCTCTTCCGCTTACGGCACCGCCGGTCCTGTAGAAGCGGCGGGACATGTCTCACTCTTCGCGATCGGCCCAATTCCCTTGCTCACCTTTCTGGGAGCGCAGCTCGGAGATAAAGTAGCGGTAGACTTATATCAGCGCCACCGCGACACTGAGGATTGGCGCTGGAAGCCAGACACTGCATTCGATCCGATTGGCTACTGTCTGGAATATCTGGAAGATCGAGGCGAAGATGCGCCTGTGGCCATTCTGCTCTCCCTGAGTGGCAAGATCGATATGGGGACGCTACCGGCCGAAATCTCTGAAACTCACACAATCTATGAGATATCCCTGAAGGATGTGGATCCCACGCCCACCTTCCTCAACTGCGCGCGGGACCTCATCGCGTTTCGAACCTTTTGGCACGAGACGCAGTCCAAGATCGCCGCCCGGCATGGCGATGACCAACCCATCTCCATTTTCCCGGCGGTCCCAGCGCCCATTGCTGTATCGATCGGCAAAGATCGTCTGCCGAAAGCCCGCGCGCCACTTCGCCTTTATGACAATGACACCGCCAAAGGCGGATTCACATTCCAGATGGAGATAGACTAAATGAGCAGGACGTCAGACCTACAAGCCTTATTGGAGGCGCAGCATATTTCGCCAGACAGCCGCGAAATGGCTGAGCTTCAGAATCACCGAGCGGGTGTCGAAGCGGCTATTCGCGCGGCATTCCACGGAGCCAGTATTTCGATCCAATATGGTGGATCTAAGAAGAAAGGCACGATGATCAAAGAGAGCTATGATCTCGACATCATCGTGTATGCTTATCATGACGAAACCCGCTTAGGCGAGAATCTTTCCGACATTTACAACAATGTCGCTACGGCGTTGTCGCCGGACTATTTCGTTCATCCCAAGACAAGTGCGCTACGTCTCTATGCCAAAGCCGATGGCGCGCGGGGCGACCGTTTGCACATCGATGTGGTTCCTGGGCGATATGTGGATGAGAGTCGAGGCGACGCCTATCTGCATCAGAATAGCGGCCAGAAATCGCGTCTGAAAACCAATCTCCAAACCCATGTCGATCATATCAAGACTAGCGGCGTTATCGGTACGTTGAAACTCGGCAAGCTCGCGCGTGTGCGCTACGATCTCGATATCAAACAGTTTGCGCTCGATCTCGTCCTTATCGAACTCTTGAAAGGCAAAACCGCAGAATCTCTAGATCAACAGTTTACCCATGTGCTCCAGATCATCGCTGACCGGTCGACCCCAATCACGATTGAAGATCCCGCCAACCCTGCTGGAAATGATCTGTCAGGATTGTTGGACACACAAGTGTGGTCAGAGCTCAGAAATGTCGCGACCACCATGTTGAACCAGGCCGACTCGGGCGGATGGGGGCTTGCTTTTGGCGAAGCCGAAAATCTCGGTCCCGCAAGTGCGGCTATCATAACCCGAGCGGCAGAGACCGTTGATGCGCCGACAAAACCTTGGGCGAGATAATCGCCCCCGGCGATGGTGGAAGATACGCCCGAGCGCCCTCGACGACATTACCACCGCTTTAAGCGCTCAGCCCTTGCTGAGGCTGACAGAGGTCGATGGCAAATTAATACTAAAGGGCATGTTCGGTGTAAAAAGCGAGGGACAGACCGTCGATAGTTTCCCGGTTCGCATCCACTTTCCCGGCAACTATCCACACGGGTTGCCGATCGTAGAAGTTTTGGGTGAGCGCATTCCAACTTCGCCAGATCGACACATAAACTCCGATCGTTCTGCGTGTCTGTATGTTCCCGAAGAGTGGCTTGCCCACCGGCCTGATGATCGTTTCCTCACCTTTCTTAGAATTCCCGTGCGAAACTTTTTCCTCGGGCAGCTCTATTACGAAACGCACAAACGGTTTCCACCGACTGGAGAGCGCCAGCATTATGGCGCGGGTCTGATTGATGCATATTCAGATATCCTGGGTGTTCCTGCCAAGATCAACGAGATTCATTATTGGCTCCGTATCCTGGCCAGCAATCGCTCAAAAGGTCATTGGAAATGCCCTTGTGGATCTGGAAAAATCGTTCGGCAGTGCTGTAGACAGCTTGTTTTCGACAAGCAGCAAAACACCCCTGTTTGGCTGGCGAAACGTATGAAACGTGAAATATTAAAAGAGCTTGAGCACCGAAGGCAAAAACGCACTCGTCGGCGGGTTGATGACCAGAAGCGCGACGTCAGAGAGGCTGCGTAGAATATGAGGGTTGAACGAAGAGGAAAAATTGAGCCGCTTACGCCGCGTTGGATATTATTCCTGCGCGAGGCCATGGGCGGCGTCGACTTGGACGCCATTCAATCCTCCGAGGTTCTGCGCGCGGACTTTGCCTGTCTGTCTGGCTTGATCGCACTGGAGATCAAATCCCTTGAAGAAGACGGGACCGAGCGCATGGACAACCTGACGGATGAACTTCGTCAGCGTCCCGATTGGCCGGAATTCCTTGGAAGCGCACCGGTTCAAGCCATGACCCGTCATATGGATGACCCAGAAGCGGTGAACGCAAAATTCGTAAACCGGATCGGCCGAGCGATCGTGAACCATCTAAAAAAGGCCAACAAACAATTGGGGGCGCATCAGAACAATTTCCCGCGCAAGAACCTTGTCCGACTGATGCTGCTCATCAACGAAGATCATGAACTGTATGAACCCGCGCTCATTGCGCACATCGTACAGCGCGCATTGAAGCGGACAAAGGATGGACGCCCGCTATACCCCAATATTGATACGGTAATTTTCACAAGTGAACGA
The DNA here is from genome assembly GCF_000682715.1 of Hyphomonas atlantica corrig. Classification (GTDB taxonomy): domain Bacteria; phylum Pseudomonadota; class Alphaproteobacteria; order Caulobacterales; family Hyphomonadaceae; genus Hyphomonas; species Hyphomonas atlantica. The sequence goes on from NZ_AWFH01000023.1 coordinate 220,388, forward strand.
CATGCGACGGTCAAGAATGGCCAAGTCGTCTTTCCGCTCATCGCGGTTGAGGGTTCTGGACTCGAAACAGACATTTGGAAAAGAACGATTGTCGATCATTTGTTCGAGCGCTGGGCGAACTGGACACATACGCCAACCTACAAAGGCAATCCTAAAGACGTAGCCTTCACCACCCTGGATCACGTTCCCGAAAAGATGGCGCGCCAAGATTTGTGGCGACTTCAATATCGCCGCCGCCCATACATGGCGCATATAAGTGATGAAGACCTGAGAGACCGCTTCGATGAAGCAATGGCGACGTCGATGCTCACCATGCACAAGCATGCGCCTGTCAAACCCTCAATCGCGGTAAGAGACCAAGCGATCATTTTGTTCACCCATGTGATGATGGAAATGAGCGAACGGGGCATAACCGCCCCGAAATTTGCACTCGAATCTAAACGATTGGTCGCCGCCGCAGGGCGGCTTAACATGCCGCCCCCGGTTGTGACTTGGTTTGAAAGCATGGACAGACGTTGAAGACTTCTGTCTTTGCAAAAATAGGCCAAGGTAAGCGCATCGGCTTGCTATGCCTTACCGCACCAACTCTCCTTCCAGCATTTTGGCATGCGCCCACTCAGCTGCCGCCTGGCTCGCAAACAGATGATAGCAGCCCGCCACGAGCACGCACCACGCCCCGACATCGCCCGGCTCAAGCCCAGCGCGGCGGACGTCTTCAGACGTTAATCGGAAAGGATCAGAGACGCTCATGCTGCCACCTCTTTCCCCTGAGTCGCAATTTTCGGCGAGATCAAGCCTTTGCCCACTGAGAAGGCCAGAATGTAAGTGACCGCTTTGTCGGCATGCGACGCAGCGCTCAAAAGCGCGTTCGGATGGGACCGAATCGTTTCGGCCCAATGGCCAATATAGGCAGCGTGAGAATGCAGGTGTTCAGGCTTCAGCGCAAAGCGCGCGCAGAGCAACACTGATCCAAGCTCAGCAACGAGCTCTTCAATGGCATACCCTTCATCGCCCCAGCGTTTAGATTCGAAATTCCGATCCAGGCGTTTTTCATGGCCTGTCGCATGAATTTGCTCATGCGCTTTGGTCGTCAGATACGTCTCGGGGCTCTCAAACGCCTCTGGCATGGGCAGCTGGATGAAGTCACTGCTCGGCTGATAGAAGGCCCGGTCGCCGCCATGGCGAAGCTCAACCGGAAACGCGTCGAGCACCTTATCAACTGGCGCGTTGTCGACCTGGTCTTTTCTGACCGGATAAAAGGCGTCAGGAAGCCCGTCGCATTGGTCGGCGCAGAACACCGGATAGCATTTAAGATATCTCAGAACCCGCGCGTCCTCATCGTCGTCGCTGTCTTCAACGATGCGCGTCTTGTAAAGTATGGCTGGCATAGATCGCTCGCCTTTGCGCACTTGACCGCCCGCGCGCTTGGCTTGGGCGTAAGTCAGCCAAAAGGGCGAGGCATATCCTCCAGCCGCGCCCGCCATTAAGAGCGTGATGGCATTCATACCGCCAAAGGGCTGTCCATCGGCGCGAAGCGGCAAATGCACCTCTCCGCAGCTTCTTGCGTCCCAGGGTTTTCGCCATGGACGAACGCCTGTTTCCAACGCCGCCACGATTTGATCGACAATCCGGTCGATCGGTTTCTCACCGGCCATTTTGGCCTCCATGTTTTAAATAGTTTCAGGGTTGAGGAGAGCGATCGAGCGCCCTTAAAAAATGCGCGGCCGCTAGGACATTTGCCCCGGCGGCCGCCAGTCAGGAGGAGACGCCCGTCTGGGCTCAGGTGCCGGCGTCGCCGAGGCGCACAATGGGGTGTACCCAGGCCTGCTCTGCCGTCATGTCTTCGACTTGGCTGACGAGGCTCATCTTCTTCTGGCTCTCATCAAGCACGCTGCCGAGATCGGCCGCGATATCGACTAGAGCACCCTTAGTGAACCCGGTCAGGGTCACAGTGTCGGGCGTCCAGTGCTTGGACGCCTCCGCGCCAATCTTGGCCGCGACGGCGCCGGCAAAGCCGAGATCAGGGCTCCCGACATAAGCCTGCCGCGGCTCGGTCAGGTCGACGCATTGGGCGACCAGGACGGCGAGGCAGGCCAGTCTGTCGGTATCCTTGAGCCCAAGGAGATGTTCGATCAGATCTTTGCCGTCTGGAGGCGTCACCAATCGATCTACTTCTTCTGTGGTAGCTGCCCAGCTCGTATCCTCTTTGACCACGTCATTCCCGATCCCGGTGCTAAACACCGTTGGTGAGATCTTAAGCGGACTTGCGCCCTGACAGGTGTCACGCAGACGGCCCGAAAGCTGGGCAATGAGAAGCGCGATTGCGACATCGGGACGAGCTGCAAGATCCTTGGCGAAGACCCGCGTGCGGATTTCGCTGAGGCGCTGTTTAAGCGCGCCGGACGGATTGAGGTGACGCTTGCCGATGTCGTCTTGCATACGAACTGCTTCGTCGGCCTTTTTGGCATCAACATCCTCAGCAGCATCCAAATCAGTACCGGATCCGGTGCCGGCGGTTTCAGTCTCCACGTCAGGCAGCTTATAGGTCACCACCGGCATGGACCCAAACGCGATGCGCGCGGTCATGCGGGCGCGAATGTCGCCTGAAATGGCGCTCAGCAGAAACGTATGAAGCGCTTCGAGCGCCGCGATGACAGCGGACCGGCTTTCCAAAGTACCGGTGTCGACATGGTCTCGCCATGCTTCATAAACCGCGCTTTCGAGCGTTTCCCATGTCGTATCGAAATCGACTTCACCTGGCTCATCGCCCAGTTCAACGAGATCTTCGAGATCGACGCAGTCTGCGGGATCGTCGGTCTCCACCACAACTTCAACATCGGCGAGGCCCCTGCCCGCAATGGCTTTGAAAAGCGGCTCAACCGCGTCGGCGAACGCTGTTTTCACGGCTTCGCCGGTTATCCAGAACGTATAGTCATCGAAAAGATCGCCCTCGATCTTCCCGCCAGCCTTGGTGTAGGCGGTCTCGGTTATGAATTGGGGGAGATGCTCATCAGAGCGACGCTTTTCAGCTTTGAGAAGATTGCGAAGCTGCCAGTTTTGAAGTTCGCCCGCCAAAGCCTGCTCGATAAACCCAGCGCGCCGGTCCAAATCCGTAATCTGACACAGGGTCTTCGCCATATCGAAACTGACCTCTCGGTTTTCCAAAGCGGTGAGGAAGTCGGCCGGCAAGGCGCCAAGCGCCTGGTATTGGCGGACGGTTCGGGCTTCGACGCCTAAAACGCCAGCGATTCGGTCCGGGCTCTTGATGGATTTGGAGAGCGCGGAGACGGCTTTGAAGATCTCCACGGGCGTCATGGCCCGCCGTTGGATGTTTGCCACCAGACCCGCCGCCATATGTTTCTGGGTGACATGCATGACGGCGATCGATTGATCACTGGACAGGCGACCATCGTTTTCCAGCCGCTTGAGAGCGAGAAAACGCCGGCGGCCATCAATGACCTCGAAGCCGCCGCCGCGTTTGATCACGATCAGGGGTTGGACCAGCCCGATCGCAGCGATCGATGTGGCGAGCGCTGCAACGTCTTCATCTTCAGCCACGTCTGCACGAGGATTATCTTTGCCAATTGAAAGCTGGCTGAGCGGAAGGGATAGCGCCTTATGCTCGGGCGCTGCGAGGGTTTGAGTATCGGCCATGGGGGCCTCCTTCTGGTTTTAAAGTATCGCCTGGCCGCACCGGCCAAGCCCCCAAAAGGCGGAGCCCTTTCCTGTTAGCGCGATGTCTTTGAGATCGCTTTTCCGACAATCCATGCGGCTATGGCGCATCCGGCAGGCGGTCATCATCGTTCCAATCGGCGCCTGGTCTTGTCGGCGCGCGCAGCTCGCAGCGAACGCCTCGTCCACGATTGAGAGCGGCGCAGGCTTGCGCGGCTTTAAGCCCCGGAGCGTCATGATCATGGGCAATTACGAGCCGGTCTATGCCGGGCGGCGCCTGGAACACAGCGAGATTTCCGGTGTTCAGGAGCGCCCAGGCGGGCATCTGGAACCTTCGCGCTGCTGAGGCCGTGCTCTCCAAGCCCTCTCCGACCAGAAGTTGATTGGTCGGCTTTGCCAGATGGATTGCGAAACCTTTCTGCCGACCGAAGACAAGCCGTCGCTTCGTGAGCGTTCTACCCTCAAAGAAGAACGTCGCTTGAACGCCTTCAAACCCGCCACGTGCATTCGAGATCCGAGCGATAAGACAAGGATGCATGGCAGAGCCCGGTTTCATCGACATGGGCCACCTCGGCAGGAACCCAAGGCTTGGGTTAGAACTGAGACTGTCCAGTCCACGTTGTTTCAAATAGCGCTCTGCAAGCGCACCCCGTGCAGGCCGGCGCGACACCCAGGCCCGCCGGGCATGGTTGGTACTTTCGGGGCGGACGTTTTTGTGGGCTGTTTGCGGATCATGGCGCTTTACGCCAAACGAGCGACGGTCGCTGTTTCCGACGAAATCGCCTTCGCCGGCAATACCGTCTCTTAAAAAGGCGGCCTTTACATCTCGCCAATCGGTATCGGAAAAGCAGTGGATCAAGAGTTTTCCATCTGCATTCAGACGAAGTGAAACGGATCGATCACGTTTAGAATGACCTGGCGCGGGTATCGCGCCGCTCTGACGGTCGCAGGCCAACCGGCCTCCATACCGGGACACTATGATTTGTATGAGGCTCATGGACGGGGCTCCTGTACGCTGCCGGCTCGCCCGGCGGGCGTCGCCCTTTCCTGTTCGATTGCCTGAACGTGCAATCGACCTTTTGATAGCTCTGAAAACCGGACGGGGCGGGCCCGCATTTGCTAGAGCAAGCGTGCCGATAGGCTCACCCCTTAAGAGTTGAAATTCTTAAGGGGGACATGATGTCCGCGCGTACTATGGCTGCGGCTGCTATTCTCGCCGCAAGTCTGTGATAAGGGGATCTCGCCATGAAACTAAAACACATGTTCGCACTCAGCTTTCCAGCTTTACTCCTTTTCGGGGCCGCCGCTTGTACCAACAGCCCTAACCCAGTTGAAGAGAAGGCACCTGCCGCCAGCGAGGTGGTGAGCGACACGCCTCATGTTGCGCGCGCTTTTGGCTCTGTGCTGCAGCGCGATCTCGAGACGCGCATTCTGGAAATTACACATAGCCCGGTACCAGAAGCAGACTGGCCGATCATGCAAATGGAATTCTACGTCTCGAACGAGATTGAGTTAGCGGATTATCGGGCGGGCGACGCCGTTGAATTCATTTTCAATTTCGCGGCCGAGCAAACGCCTGTCATTATCGCCATGCGGCGGACGAGCGCTCAGGAACTAATAGGCGCGTTGTGGCCCGAGGCGTTCCCAGAAGACGACACAGAAACAGAATAAGATCTGGTCTGAGGGCTAAAACGCCCGGTCGCGTATCAGAAACTTCACCCCACTTGGAGTTTATTTATGCTATCTCGACGATCGCTCATCAAAACCACGCTTGGCGCCGGCACCGCTCTTGGAACCGCCGCTCTGCTGCCAGCGTGGGCGCGTTCAGCTGAACAAGGTAATCTTGGCCTTCCGACCCTGACCGGGACGCAATTTGACCTGACAATCGATCAATTTCCCGTCCGGCTAGACGGCCGCGCCGGACTGGCAACTGGGATCAATGGCACCCTGCCCGGTCCACTGGTTCGCTTTCGCGAAGGCGACGATATCACGATCAATGTCACCAACAATCTCGAAGAAGACACATCAATCCACTGGCATGGCTTGCTGGTCCCGTTCTATATGGACGGCGTGCCAGGCGTGGCGTTTCCTGGAATCAAGCCTGGCGAGACCTTTACCTATCGCTGGAACCTGAACCATAGCGGCACCTATTGGTACCACTCCCATTCCGGCCTGCAGGAACAGCTTGGCCATTATGGTCCGCTGATCATTGATCCGAAATCACCCGATCCATTTGCGTATGACCGCGAATACGTTCTGGTCCTCTCTGATTGGAGCTTTGAGAGCCCGCACCGCATCTTCTCCAAACTCAAGAAGATGAGTGATTCCTATAATTACAATCAGCGCACCCTACCGGACTTTTTGGCAGATGCCTCCGATAAGGGGCTCGGCGCAGCGCTAGATCAGCGTATGATGTGGGGGGCTATGCGTATGTCGCCGCGCGATCTCTCCGATGTCACGGGCGCAACCTATACTTATTTGATAAATGGCCATGCGACGGCCGACAATTGGAACGCCATATTCCAACCGGGCGAAAAAATCCGCCTACGCATCATCAATGCATCGGCCATGACGCTTTTCAACTTCCGCATTCCTGGCTTGCCGATGAAGGTCGTGGCGGCGGACGGCCTCAACCTGCAACCCGTCGAGACTGACGAGTTCCAGATCGGGGTTGCCGAAACCTATGATGTGATTGTCGCGCCCGAGACCAGCGATACTTTTGCGATGGTCGCGGAATCGATCGACCGCTCTGGTCAAGCCGTAGCGACCCTCGCGCCGCGCGCTGGAATGCAGGCAAGCGCGCCAGCGCTGCGCCCCGTACCAACTCTGACCATGGCTGACATGGGAATGGCCGGTCATGGCGACATGAATATGAGCGCGTCTGAAGATATGACCGGTATGGATCACAGCGCGATGGGCCATGGCACCAACGCGCAAACGTCCACCATGGATCATGGCGCGCATAGTATGGATGGCGGGCCTGCACCCGAAATCACGCGTGGCCCGGGTGTCGCCAATGTTGCGATGATGCCAATGAGCCGGCTCGATGAGCCCGGCATCGGCCTAGACGATCAGCCACACCGAACCCTGAGCTACAGTCAGCTGCGCAGCAAGGACGCCAATCCGGATCTGCGCCTGCCGGAGCGCGAGATCGAACTTCACCTCACCTCCAACATGGAACGCTACATGTGGTCATTCGATGGCGTGAAGTTTTCCGAAGTTACCGAACCAATCAAATTCTATGAAGGCGAACGCGTTCGTCTAACCATGATCAATGATACGATGATGCCACATCCGATCCATTTGCACGGCATGTTCTTTGACCTTGTGAATGGCGGCGGTCACCACAAACCCCGTAAACACACTGTCATCGTCAAACCTGGCGAGAAGCTCTCGATTGATATCACAGCCAATCATGTTGGCGATTGGGCGTTTCACTGCCACCTCCTTTATCACATGCATGCTGGCATGATGCAGGTCGTCTCGGTCATCGGTGCTGATGACGCCCCAATGCACCGGCAGATGGATCATGACGGCATGGATCACGGCGATATGGGAAAGGCCCCGCCGCCCGAACCTCAGATCGGCGACGACATGATGGGGCATGGTCATGGCGAACATGATGGCATGACCCATGGGGAGAAAAGCTGATGCGAAAGCTTTCAAAGACACTCCTCCTCGCCATGGCGGCAACGCTCGCAATCACGCCGGCATTTGCTGAAGAAGACGATGGAACCTCACCGCCCTGGTCACAAGCCGACGAATATTATGGCCGCGAAGCGATGAGCAAAGCCCGCGCTGATGTGCAACACGAAGCCGGCGGCCAAACCAATTGGTTTGTCATGGCTGACCGCTTTGAAACTCAGATTTTTGATGATGAAGAGGCATTGGTGTTTGACGCCCAGGGGTGGTATGGCGGCGATATCAACAAACTCTGGGTCAAGGCTGAAGCTGAATACAGTTTTGAGGATGAAGACCTTGAAGACGCGGAGATCCAAGCCCTCTGGTCGCGCGCAATCGCGCCCTATTTCGATGTGCAGGCAGGTTTGCGATATGATCTGGAACCCAAGGGCCGCACCCATGCCGTGCTCGGCGTGCAAGGATTGGCACCCTATTGGTTTGAAGTTGACGCTGCTGCCTTTGTAAGCACCGAAGGCGACGTCACGGCACGGCTCGAGGCCGAATATGAATTGCTGCTCACCCAACGTCTGATCCTTCAACCCCGCTTAGAAGCGAGCCTCTCCGCTCAGGATATTCCTGACCTGCAGCTCGGTTCAGGTTTGACCAGCGTCGATGCCGGCCTGCGCCTTCGCTACGAAATTGTTCGCGAATTCGCGCCATATATTGGCGTCGAATGGCAAAGCGCTATTGGCGATACCGCAGACTTCATTGAGGCGTCTGGAGGCGAAAAAGATCAAACGGCATTGCTCGTCGGTGTGCGAACCTGGTTCTAAACATGATGGAGATCTAAATTGGCCGATATGGGGCATATGATTTTCGGCAATCTTGGCGCGCTGATTTTTTGGGGCGTCCTGGCATTGCTGATCTATGTCGCTGTGCGTGCGACCATCAATCGGGTCGGGTCGGACTCCAAGTCCAACGACCCGGTCGATATCCTCCGGCGACGATATGCGCGCGGCGAAATAGACAAGGAAGAATTTGATCGTCGTATGAAAGACCTGACCTAACGCCGCTTGCAGACCCCACAATTCTTGAGGGGTCGGGCAAGTGTCCGGCGTATCACCCAGACAATGCCAGTCGCTGAAGACAGCGACGCTCACGCAAATGGCCAACTGGGAGGCGCTCTTGGGCGATTTAATTGAACCGAACCTGCATCCAATTCTGGTGCATTTTGCCTATGCGCTCAGCCTCACGGCTTTTGCTTCTTATGTGTTGGCGGCCGTCTCGCCTGTCGAGCGATGGCGAGAGACCCTGCGGCCGGCTGCGGACTGGATGCTGGCCTTTGGTGCGATCGCGATCGTGTTGACCATAGCAGCAGGGTTTCAGGCCTATTACACGGTAGCTCATGATGCGCCGTCGCATGCAGCGATGACCACGCACCGTAACTGGGCTGTACCATCCGGCCTCGCCATCCTGCTATTTGCGGCCTGGCGCTGGACGGGAAGAACAAAAGCCGCCTCTGGCATTTTTGTCACAGGCTTGGCTGCGGCCGCGCTCGGCTTAACCGTCACAGCCTGGTGGGGCGGTAAAATCGTCTATGGCTACGGTCTTGGCGTCAAAAGCCTGCCGCAGGTAACCGGAGATGGCCACGACCATGATCATGGCGGCGGCGTCGCCGCGGCAGATCATGATATGGATCCCATGCCAGACTCGGCACCGACCGCGGATGTCCATGACAATGCCGACGGCCATCACGACACCGCCCCAACCAGCCATGACAATAGTGATGGGCACCACGACGAAGACAGCCCGTCCGCGATACCTGCGCCACAAGCCGGTTCGCCGGCGAGCGTCGCTGACGCTTTCGGCGAAGCGCTAAAAGCAGGGGATGAGGCGGCGCTGCGCGCGCTGTTTGCGCCCGGCGCTGTGATCGCAGAAGGCGGCGGCGCAGAGCGTTCATTCGAAGAGTATGCTGGCCACCATATGTCTAATGATATGGCCTATGCGGCGGCGGTTTCATTCGATCTCAAAGACCGAAACATTCTCGAGAATGGCAATATCGCTACGGTGATCTCTCAATCGGAGATTAACGGCGCCTATAGAGGCGAGCCCGTGCACCGCCAAGCTATGGAAACCATGGTTCTCAAACGCGACGCTGGGGTCTGGAAGATTCACCATGTCCATTGGTCATCCGCGCCGATCACCGAAGATCACGAGCACTGATAAATGGCTGGGGGTGGCCAAACACAGCTTGCGGACCCGCTGATGGGTCAAAACCACTTCACCGCGGTGCGGTGGGTGTTGGCGATCGCTGTAGTCCTCGGTCATATCTGGCTCCTCACGACAGGGTTCGAACCGTTCCGCATCCACGAATGGACTGCCAGCTATATGGCCGTGAACGGGTTCTTCGTCCTGTCAGGCCTCTTGATTGCCAAGAGTCTTCATACAAGGCGCGATATGAAGGCTTATGCAGTTTCACGGTTTCTGCGGATCTACCCGGCTCTGGTGATTATACTTGCAGCTTTTGTCCTCGTCTTCGCGCCTGTCTATTCGGCCGAGGGCGGCGGATCACTGTTTCAGCCGGAGACCTGGCAATACACCTACAAAGTCTTGGCGCTTGGCGATCCCGACAGCGCGCCCGCACAGATATTCTCTCAGAATTTGGAAACCGACTTTAACGGGCCGCTCTGGACCATTCGGTTCGAGCTAGCAGCGTACATCCTAGCGGGCATCGCGTTCATGTTTGGCGCCGTCAACGGCCCATGGCGTGTTCTTAGCGTCTTCTTGCTTGTGCAATCGGTCTATCTTGGCGCGCCTGTGTTCATCGATACGAGTGCGCTCCCGCCGAGCGTGATGTCCTTGCTCCGCCTCTCATCGGCCTTTCTGCTCGGAATGACGCTTTGGCAGTGGCCTATTTTGCGCAGGCCGCCCATGTTGGCGGTCGCAGGTCTGATTGCAGCGTTCGCGCTCCTTGGCGGCGGCCCCCTCGGCGAATTGTTTGCGACCCTTGCCCTCACAAGCCTAATGCTTCGAGCTGGATTGCCAAAACGTGCGTCCGTCCGCATCGCCAAAATTCCGGACTATTCGTACGGGATTTATATCTGGCACTATCCGCTTTTACAGGTATTTTTGGTTGGACAACCAGATCTTAGCCCCGCTGTCCTGGCTATAATGACCGCGCCGCTCATTCTGCTCGTCGCGGCTACTTCGTGGCATGTCATCGAAAAGCCAGTGCTTGCTCTGAAGCTGCGCGCCCGCCCGATAAACCAAAAAACCGTATCGCCGGAGGTGGCCGCATGATTTCCGCGCCGCTTTCGCTGACTGAAACATTGCTTCGGGCTCAAAGCCAATTTGAGAAGCTTATAAGCGGCGCATCTGAAAACACACCCGCAACTAAGTTTGCAGAAATGGCATTCATGACGGCCGAGGTGTGCATTCTTCTCTCTGAGGCATTTGCGAAGTCGATCGAACACCGCCGAGAAAATCTCCTCAGGGCACTACGAGCGATGGCAGGTATTTTCAGAGGCCTTGAAAGAGCCTCGCTGGAAACGACGCGCAACAGCCCGAACACGCTCGGGACCGTATGCGGTCAATGCGAAACAGCGATCTACGCTTTTCTTGAAGCAACCGAGCCTGACACTCAGGGGAGATTGAAATGAGCGCGGCGCCCTGGTCTGGCGCGTTGGCCATCGGATTGGGCTGGGCCGCGCTCGACGCTCGCCTTGGCAAGAACACGGCACATGCTCACTTGGCACATCAGGTCATACTCGGGCTGGATGGCGCAGTCGTGGTGACGACAAACTCAGACATAATAGCCCCGAAAGGCAAGGCTATTCAAATCCCTGCTGGGCAGACCCATTCCATCGGTCCTGAGGGACGCCTGACGCGCTCGATCTATATTGACCCGCGCTTTTCCGGAATTCGAAACGATCAGCAATGCAATCAGCCTGCCTGCCTTTCGGATGATCTATCAGCCACTCTAGAGCACATCACTGACACTAATCAGGCGCGCGATTGGGCGAAAAGGTTCGCGGGCCGGTTGCCTGGTTCGGCCATAGATTCACGCCTGCAAAAAGCCCTTGGCAACGTTCGCGCACTCGCCAATCCCGCCGCTCTGGCGCGCGAGCTCACGCTGTCTCCAACTCGGCTGCGAGAGATCGTCAAGGCGGACTTCGGTGTTCCGCCCAGTAAGCTATTGCAATGGTTGCAATTGCTCGGTGCCGCTAAGGCAATGGAGGCGTCGTCCAGTCTCGCTGATGCAGCGGCCGCGGGCGGTTTTGCAGACCAGGCGCATTTCACACGCCGACTGCAACAATGGTTCGGGGTGACCCCTAAAATTGGCCTTTCGGGTTTGGAGGTGTCCGTCGATGATCTCAGCTGATCCCTCACCCAACGCGGATTGGTCGGCGCGCTTGTCTTGCTCAAAACAAGCGATGCGGGCCCTAAGTATATATACGGAGTTACCAATACCCCCTATGGGTATTAACTCATTTTCGAAGCAACGCATCGCTTTCGCACAAATTATGTGGCGGCAACAACCAAAGAGAAGGAAAACACCATGCGCCTCATCCCCACTGGGCACGCCCTATCTATTTTTCTAGCCATCACGTTTACGCTCTGTATCGCATGGGGGTTGGTCGCACCGCCTAGTCTCCACATGCACGGTGCGTGGGAACAGCTCCTACCCGGATTTGAATTCATTTCGGTTTCAAGCTTCTTCCTCGGCCTCATCGAGTCCTACGTTTACGGCTGGTATATCGCGCTTGTCTTCGTACCGCTCTACCGGCTGTTCAATCGCCAAAAAGCCTAATGCCAGAACTCCATTAGAGATCAGCCGCCCAACCCGGGCGCTGACCTTTAAGAGTGACACTGAAGCCAAACCCCGGAGGGACGGATATGACCAATACCGATCATAAACATCACGACCATGGACATCATGATCACCACCACGGGGATGATCATGATTGTTGCCATGGTGGCGGAGACGCCGATGCCGGCGCGGACGGCAAATATGATCTCGTCCCGCAGGGCTACACAGGCACGGTCTATACATGCCCGATGCATCCAAACGTTCGCGACGTCCGAAACTCCGGATGCCCGATATGCGGCATGGCGCTGGAGCCCGAAGGTGTTGTTGTCGGCGAAGAAGACACCTCAGAACTCGACGACATGACCCGTAGATTCTGGATCAGCGCCATCTTCACCATCCCACTTGCCATTTACGCCATGGGTGACCTGATCCCTGGCAAACCCCTCGAAGGGCTCTTGCCCGCCGGTTGGTCCCAATGGGCTCAATTCGCGCTGGCCGTTCCTGTCGTCCTCTGGGGCGGATGGCCCTTCTTTGTGCGCGGCGTTCGGTCGGTACGCACGATGAACCTCAACATGTTCACCCTCATCTCGCTTGGCGTCGGCGTTGCTTTTGTCTTCTCGCTTGTTGCAACCGCTTTGCCAGGCATTTTTCCGCACGCCTTTCGCAATGAGGCCGGCGAAGTCGCTGTATATTATGAAGCCGCTGCGGTGATCACAACGCTCGTATTGCTCGGGCAGGTCCTGGAGCTACGAGCCCGAAGCGCGACATCGGGTGCCATCCGCGCGCTCCTTGAACTCACGCCGCCAACCGCAAACCGGATCATGGCTGACGGCCAAGAAGAAGAGGTTTCCGTCGACGATGTCCAGAGCGGTGACCGGCTACGGGTCCGGCCAGGCGAAAAAGTACCTGTCGACGGAGAGGTTGTTGAAGGGCGTTCGAATGTCGACGAGTCCATGATCACTGGAGAACCTATTCCAGTCGAGAAAGCAGCAGGGGATCCAATTACCGGCGGCACAGTTAACGGCACCGGATCACTCGTTATGGCCGCGACGCGCGTCGGCGAAGATACAATGCTATCGCAAATCGTACGCATGGTCGCCGAAGCCCAGCGCTCACGCGCGCCCATCCAGAAGCTCGCCGACACAGTGGCCGGCCTGTTTGTCCCGGCCGTCGTCGTGATCGCGATTATCACATTCATCGTCTGGGCGATTTTTGGGCCGCACCCGGCCATGGCTTTTGCGATCGTCAACGCCGTGGCTGTGTTAATTATTGCGTGTCCCTGCGCACTTGGTCTTGCAACCCCGATGTCAATTATGGTCGCCACAGGAAAGGGCGCACAGAGCGGCATTCTGATCAAAAATGCTGAAGCGCTCGAGACGTTTGAAAAAGTCGACACGATCGTCGTCGATAAGACCGGCACTTTGACAGAGGGCCACCCCAAACTTGTGACAGTCGAGCCTGCGAGTGGTCTCGGAGAAGCAGACTTCCTGGCTTACGCTGCCGCGATTGAACGCGGGAGCGAGCACCCTCTTGCGCAAGCCATCGTCAACGGGGCCGAAGAGCGCGGCGCAGCGCGCCTCGAGTCTACCGATTTTGAATCAGTCACCGGAGAAGGCGCGCAGGGCCGGGTCGATGGAAAGCTTTTCGCCATCGGCAACGCCAAGATGATGCGCCGAGTCGGTGCTTTTGACGAAACTCTGAAAGCCCATGCTGAAACCTATCGCCGCGACGGCCAGACGGTGATGTTCGCCGCTCTGGACGGCAAACCGGCGGGCCTGATTGGGGTCGCCGATCCAATCAAAGAAACGACCCCTGAAGCCATAGCCGCCTTGCACAAGGCGGGCATGAAAGTCGTCATGCTGACGGGCGACAGCCTGGCAACAGCGCAAGCGGTTGCACGCCAAATCGGCATTGATGAGGTGGAGGCCGATGTGTCACCAGAAGACAAAAACCGGATCGTGCGCGAGCTCCAATCGAATGGTGCGGTCGTCGCCATGTGCGGCGACGGCATCAATGACGCGCCTGCCCTTGCTCAAGCGGATATCGGAATAGCCATGGGAACCGGTACAGATGTGGCGATGGAGAGCGCCAGTGTCACCCTGGTCAAAGGCGATCTTCGCGGTGTCGCCCGCGCGCAGCGGCTGAGCCGCGCGACGATGGGTAATATTCGCGAAAACCTGTTCTTTGCCTTTATCTATAATTCGCTCGGCGTGCCGGTTGCTGCCGGCGTCCTCTATCCGTTCTTTGGACTGCTTCTCAGTCCAATTATCGCCGCCGCCGCGATGAGCCTCAGCTCATTCTCGGTCATCGCGAATGCGCTGCGACTTCGCTCCGTCAAACTATAATTTCGAAGGAAACTCTTATGTCAAAATGGATTCTTGCCGCCTTGGCCACCGCCCTTTTTGCGCTTGCCGCTGGGTTTTTCGTCTCGGGCGGTTTGGCGAGCCCTGCAAATGCGCAAACCATTACCGTCTATAAAACACCCTGGTGTGGATGCTGTACGGCCTGGATAAAACACCTTCAGCGCGATGGTCTTGAAGTACGTGTTATCGAACGCGAAGACCTTGCGCCTGTGCGGGCCTCGCTGAACGTGCCCGATGAGCTTGCCTCCTGCCACACTGCGTCGGTTGATGGCTACGCGATTGAGGGCCATGTCCCAGCCTCGGAAATTCGTAAGCTTCTGGAAACCCGGCCAGATGCGGCGGGGCTTTCGGTGCCCGGCATGCCAATGGGCTCTCCCGGAATGGAAACGACAAGCCCGCCTGACGCCTATGATGTCATTCTGTTTAGTGCGAATCAGCAAAGCGTATTCGCGAGCTATGTCGGCCGCTTCCCAGCTGAACAGGCGGTCGGGCAATGAAATCCGAAACCTATAAAAAAGGCTCGCTAAGTCTCGCAGGAACCGTTGCGATGGGCACCGGTGTCATGATTGGCGCCGGGATCTTCGCACTGACCGGGCAAGTCGCGCAATTCTCAGGACCGGCGTTTCCGCTCGCCTTTTTGCTTGCGGCCGTGGTCAGCGGGTTCAGCGCCTACACCTACATCAAAATGTCGAACAAATATCCGTCGGCCGGCGGCATCGCGATGATCCTTCAAAAAGCCTATGGGCCAACGACAATTGCCGCCGCCAGCGCGCTGCTCATGACTATGTCGATGATTATCAATGAGAGCCTCGTCGCTCGCACATTCGGCGCCTACACATTGCAACTCTTTGATGTTTCGAAAGACAGTATTCTGGTACCCGTTCTGGCCGTCGGATTGATCGTTTTTGCGTTTATAATCAACATATCCGGAAACAAAATCATTGGCGGCGTATCCAAAATTGCTGCGGTCCTGAAAGTTGGCGGCATTCTGATCTTTGCTGGCGCGGCGCTCTGGGCGTCCGGCCTTTCTTTTGAAGCAGCCTCCTCGGCCACAACAAATGAGACTGGACCTGCGGGATTCCTCGCCGGCGTCGCCCTCGCCATTCTTGCATTTAAAGGGTTCACCACGATCACCAATAGCGGCGATGAAGTCAAAGACCCCAATAAGAATGTCGGCCGCGCGATCATTTGGTCGCTGGCGATCTGCCTTGTTGTCTACATGGCTGTCGCTCTGGCGGTGGGGTCCTCACTGACACTTGAAGAAATTGTCGCAGCCAAGGATTTCTCGCTCGCAGAAGCCTCGCGCCCGGCCTTTGGTGATTTTGGCGTGGCGTTTACCGTGATCATCGCAATCATTGCCACCGCGTCGGGACTACTCGCCAGTGTCTTCGCGGTTTCGCGCATGCTCGCCATGCTGACGAATATGAACCTGATCCCCCACAAGCATTTTGGCATGCCCGGCGGCATCCAGAAACACACGCTTGTCTATACTGTTGTTTTGGCTGCCTTCCTGGCCGCTTTCTTCGATCTTGGGCGGATCGCTTCACTCGGCGCGATTTATTATCTCGTAATGGATATTATTATCCACTACGGCGTGCTGCGCTATTTACGCGAAGATGTCGGCGCCCGCGCCTCTATTCTAGTCGCCGCCATATTATTCGACCTGATTGCCCTTGGCGCCTTCCTGTTCATCAAAGCGACCGCAGACCCGATGATCGTCATCATCGCGATTGGGTCAATGGCTGCAATCTTTGCTTTCGAAGCGCTCTATCTCGGCCGGATCCGCGACAAGGAGGCGCCCGATCATGCGCACTCTCACTCATGATGTAACTGGTCCGCCGAGGGTAAACCTGATCGAGTTCTGCGAGCGAGCGGTGAGCAGGACTGGGATCCTTATTGGTTTAAAAGCGATGGCGCACCCTATCGCGGGGCGTATGACAACGCTTTCGCGGCCCCGGCACACCGCGAGGTTCGCGCCATGATCCTGGCGATTGTCATCTCCGCAGTCACCTTCGTGCTATCCGGCGCGCTTCACTATGCGATTGTCTCAGGCGCAATCCGCCACCTCGGAGCTGCGAGCTATCATCGCGGCCGCAAACTTGTCACTGCGCTTTGCGTCTCGGGGATTGCGCATCTCGCGGCGGCCAGTCTTTACGCCCTCGCTTATGGCCTGGGCCGCGCCCTAGAGATAGGTGATCTAAGCGGTGATACGCCGACGACAGCCATGGACGTCTTTTACTTTTCGCTCGTCAGTTACACCTCACTCGGTCTTGGCGACATTGTTCCAACCGGCCATTTGCGCTTCGTCGCCGGTGTCGAGGCGCTGAATGGTTTTCTGCTCATCAGTTGCTCGGCGGCGATGCTGTTTCTGTTCATGACGGAGCAGAGCGAGGAACGCAGGCAATGAGCCCCCCCACACACGCTTCAATACAGTTGCACCTGAAATGTTTGGCGCGCGCCTGCGCCTATCAGGGAAAGAACTCGGCCACGCGTATTATTGAGGAATGGGGGCACAAATGACCAATCTGGTAAAACGCTATGGTCTGATCGGCATCGCCATCGTCTTCCTCGCTGCCGCGATTGTCGGCTGGACACAGCTACGCAACCCCCATGAAGAGCGCGGCCATATCGAAGTGTTCGGTAATGTCGATGTGCGCCAGGTCAATCTGGGTTTCAAAGTTCCCGGGCGCCTCGCCGAAATGATGGTCGATGAAGGCGACAAGGTCGCTGCAGGTGCAGTTGTCGCAAAACTCGAGCCGGTTGACTATGAAAATGAAGTGAAACTCGCGCAAGCGCGGGTCGCACGGTCTCAAGCTGCGCTCAGCGTTCTGCTCGCCGGCTCCAGGCCCCAGGAAATCGCCCAAGCTGAAGCGCAGCTCGCCGCAGCAGAAGCGGCTCTAACCGTTGCTGAAACCACCCTGTCGCGGCAGGAGTTTCTTGCCGAGCGAGATATCGCCTCACACCAGGCACATGAGGAAGCCGAAGCGCGGCAGGGCGCGGCCATTGCGCAGCGTGATGCCGCCGCAAAAGGCTTGGAGCTGGCGCGCATCGGACCGCGCTCTGAGGATATCGATCAGGCGCGTTCGGTGCTGGCCGCCGAGCAAGCCGCTCTCGCCCTGGCAGAGCAACGCGTCGCCGATACGATGCTGACCGCCCCAAATGAAGGCATCATTCTGACACGTGTTCGCGAGCCGGGCGCAATCATCGGCGCAGGCGAAACCATTTATACCTTAACCTTGACCTCGCCGGTCTGGGTGCGCGCCTATATTGAAGAGCCAGATCTTGATTTAATCCAGGCCGGTATGGACGCCGAGGTGCGCACCGACTCCGGACGCGTCTACACAGGGCAAATCGGGTTCATTTCGCCGGTCGCCGAGTTCACGCCAAAGACGGTCGAAACCCGGTCATTGCGAACCAGCCTTGTCTACCGCGTGCGCATCATCGTTGAAGATCCAGAACACCGCCTGAAACAAGGCATGCCGGTTACAGTCATGCTCAGCCCCGACCGGGATGTTTGAGCGTGCCGGGCCCGCTGATCCAGATAGATCAACTCAGCAAGCGCTTTGATAAGGGCGCCCTTGCGGCGCTCGATTCTGTTACGGCCCATGTCAATGCAGGGGAAGTCACTGGTCTGGTTGGTCCCGATGGGGCTGGAAAAACCACATTGCTGCGTCTGATCGCAGGCTTACTGGTTCCCTCAACCGGTAAGATCACTGTCAACGGTCTGGATCCTGTCACCGATAGCGGAGCGGTTCACCGGATTGTGTCCTATATGCCCCAGCGGTTTGGGCTCTACGAAGATCTGAGCGTCCAGGAAAACCTGACGCTGTACGCTGATCTGCGGTCAGTTCTCGGGTCAGACCGCGAAGAGGCCTTCGAGCGGCTTTTGGGATTTACAGGCCTCGCACCGTTCACAAATCGGCTGGCTGGAGCGCTTTCCGGCGGCATGAAGCAAAAGCTTGGCCTTGCCTGCGCCCTCATCAAGAAACCCGACTTGCTGTTGCTTGACGAACCAAGCGTTGGCGTCGATCCGATCTCACGGCGAGAGCTTTGGCGCATGGTCTATGAACTGGTCGATCAGGGGATTGGCGTCGTCTGGAGCACGGCCTATTTGGATGAAGCTGAACAATGCGCCCGCGTGCTGCTCCTGAATGAAGGCGCCTTGCTTTATGCAGGCTCGCCGCAAGACCTCACAGACCGTGTCGCCGGTCGCACCTACCAGATCCGGCATATCGACACCGATCGCCGCGAAGTCCTAAGCGAAGCAACAAAGCTGGCAACCGTGATTGACGGCGTTATCCAGGGAAGCCGCGTGCGTCTGGTCATGGCCGAAGGTGCCGATCCGCCAAATCTCGCGCCGCTGAACGCGGGCCTAGCAGCTGAAATCTCGCAAATCCCGCCGCGGTTTGAAGATGCCTTCATGGATTTAATTGGCGGCGGATTTCGGGCGACCTCACCTTTTGCCGATCGAGAGGATAGCGCTGCACATACTATGAATCAGGTGGTAGAGGCACGCGCGCTAACGCGGCGGTTCGGGGATTTCACAGCCGCTGATAAGATCAGCTTCGAAGTTGGGCGCGGTGAAATCTTTGGCCTGATTGGGCCCAATGGCGCTGGCAAGTCGACCACGTTCAAAATGCTGTGCGGCTTGCTTCAGCCGAGCGAGGGCTCGGCGCGTGTGGTTGGCCTTGATTTGCAAAACGCCCCAAGCAAGGCGCGCGGCCGGATCGGCTATATGGCTCAAAAATTCTCGCTCTATGGCGATCTTAGCGTACAGCAGAACCTCGATTTTTTCGCTGGTGTTTATGGCCTGACAGGCAAATCCCGCAAAGACGCCATCTCACAAATGATTGAGACGTTCGGGTTTGCTGACAGGCTGGATGTCAACGCCATGGGGCTGCCGCTTGGCTATAAGCAACGCCTGGCGCTCGCCTGCGCGGTTATGCACGATCCGGATGTCCTTTTCCTTGATGAGCCGACATCCGGTGTTGATCCACGCACGCGGCGAGAGTTCTGGACTCATATCAATGCGATGGTCGCCAATGGCGTCACGATCATGGTGACAACGCACTTCCTGGATGAGGCGGAATATTGCGACCGGATGGCGCTGATTTATCGCAGCAAGATGATCGCCAGCGGCTCACCAGATGAGTTGAAAGACCGCGCCCGCGCAAGCGGCATGATGGACCCAACGCTTGAGGATGCGTTCATCGCGCTGGTTGAGCAGAGTGATCGAGAGCGCGAGGCGGCATGAAGGACCGCGAACCCCTTGCGCTGCGGTGGCGACGTCTGACCGGCCTGATCGTAAAGGAGTCGCGCCAGGTTTTGCGCGACCCGAGTTCCGTCTTGATCGCGGGCGTGATGCCGCTCTTGCTTCTCTTCCTGTTCGGCTATGGCGTAACCTTTGATCCACGCCAACTTGATGTCGCATTGGTGGTTGAGCAGCAGTCATCGGAAACTGCGAGCTTCCAAGCCTCGCTTGAAAACTCAACCCTGTTCGAGGTCGAAACGGGTCCGGATCGTCGCTTGTTCGAGCGCGCGCTGACACTTGGTGAATTGGATGGGTTAATCGTGCTGCAAGCCGATTTCGCGGAGAAAGCGTTTCGGGCCGAAGGCGCGCCTATTCAGGTTATCGTGGACGGTGGTGATCCGAATACGGCATATCTGGTCAGTGGATATGTCGAGCTCCTATGGGCCAACTGGCTGGAACAGGAATGGATCAGCCGGGGACGACCGGCCTTGGCGCCAAGTGTACAGCTGGAACCACAAGTCTGGTTCAATCCGGAGATTTCCAGCCGAAACTATCTCGTGCCGGGATCGATCGCGATCATTCTGACCACAATTGGCGCGCTCCTCACCGCCCTGGTCGTCGCACGCGAATGGGAGCGTGGCACGATGGAGGCATTGCTCGCGACGCCGGTTGGTATCGTGGAGCTGCTGATCGGCAAACTGGTGCCGTATTTTCTGCTCGGGCTGGGCTCCATGGCGCTCGCCGTCATCACAGCCGTGCTTTTGTTTGGTGTGCCGTTTCGGGGTTCCCTCGCCGTCCTCATTTTGTCCTCATCGCTCTTCATGCTGTGCTCGCTCGGTCAGGGCCTTTTGATCTCTACCGTGACCCGCAACCAACTGGTCGCCGCGCAAACCTCAGTTTTAACCGCCTTCCTGCCCGCTTTCTATTTTTCGAACTTCGTATTCGAAATTGACAGTATGCCCCTCGCACTGCGCCTGATCAGCTATGGCGTCCCCGCGCGATACTATGTCTCGACCTTGCAAACTGAGTTTCTCGCAGGCGACGTCTGGAGCGTTATCGTTCCGGATCTGATTGGGCTCGGCGTGTTCGCGCTCATCATCTTCGCTCTCACGGCGCTGACCACGCGCACGCGTCTGGAATAGCGTCATGTTTCAACGCATCTGGTCTCTCATTATCAAGGAGCTTCTCGCCAGCGCCCGCGACCCGCAAACCCGCTGGGTCGTGCTGTTTTCGCCGCCTTTCCTTCTGGTGATTTACGCCTTCGCCATTACCCAGGAAATCTCGAGCGTCACGCTCGGCGTGCACACCCAGGATCGCGGCGTCGAGGCGCGAGAACTGATCAGCAGATTCGAGGGTTCAACAACGTTCGAAGAAATTCTCTATCTGCGTCGCGACGCCGACATCACCGCGGCAATTGATTCTCGTTCGGTCGATTTGGTCTTGAGGATCGGTCCGGACTTTTCCCGGCAATTGGAGCGCGGTGAACCAGCGAACGTACAGCTCATTCTGGATGGCCGCGCCTCCAACGCCGCCCAAATTCTCGCAGGTTATTCTGGGCGGATCGTCCAGGATTTCAACGAAGATCAAGCGACCGCGCTCGGTGTGCCGACCCTCACCAAGGTCGTGACCCGTGTTTGGTACAATCCAAATCTCGATCCGCTTTGGTCAGCCGTACCAGCGCTGTTTGCCGTCCTGACCGCGATTGTCGGGTTCATGGTCTCGGCCCTGTCCATCGCACGCGAGCGCGAACTTGGCACATTCGAGCAGCTGCTTGTGTCGCCGCTCAGGCCAACAGAGATTCTGATCGGCAAGGCGGTGCCGGCTCTGATGATCGCTTTGGCAAGCGCGACAGCAATGCTGATCCTTGGCTGGCTGGTTCTGGATGTTCCCCTGCGCGGGTCTCTGCTTCTGCTTTATGCCAGTATGATCATCTATCTCGCCGCGATCATCGGGATTGGTCTGTTTATCTCTTCGCTCGCAGCGACACAGCAACAGGCGGTCATCGGTCTTTTCATCTACATGATGCCAGCTGTCCTGCTCTCAGGGTATGCAACCCCGGTCGCCAATATGCCCGATTGGCTCCAAGCTTTGAACGAGTCCAATCCGATCATGCATTTCATCGTGATCAGCAAGGCCGTCTATATGAAGGACGCGCCAGCTGAACTCTTCTTCCACCATACCTGGCCCATGGCGGTTATCGCTGTCGTGACCCTTACCGCAGGCGCCTGGCTGTTTCGCAGGCGCGTGTCCTGAACCAAAAAGAGTCAAACTAGAGGATCAATCAAATGTGTCTGTCAGCAGAAGTCAGTTTCATCGCCGCCGCAGGGCTTATCCCGGCAGGCGCGCTTAGCATGCGCCAGGCCTGGCGGGGCGACCGGCGCTATTTGCCACTGGCAACCCTGCCACTCCTGTTCGGACTGCAACAGCTTGCTGAAGGCGTTGTCTGGGTTGCCGGCGCCGGCCAGAATACCGAGCTCATTGCCACCGCTTCACTCATTTATATGTTCTTTTCCTGGCTCGCATGGCCTGTCTGGATTCCGGTCTCGACTTTCGCCTTGGAGCCGGCGAAGCGAAAGCCCTACTTCCTCATATTCGTGATTGTCGGCGCGATGCTCGGCGCCTTGCAATATGTGCCTTACTTCGCGCATGCGGATTGGCTCAACACGCGCTTCCTCTCGCACGTGATCATCTATGAAGGTACTGAGCTGCTGGACTTTGTTGGCCGCCGAGAAGTCACTTATGCAATCTATATATCGGTCGTGATCTTGCCATTGTTGCTATCATCCGTGCGCGGTGTACGCATCTTTGGCCTGCTGGCGCTCGGTGTGCTCATCACCACCTATACATTCTTTGCATATGCCTATGTGTCAGTTTTTTGTTTCGGCGGTGCTTTGATGTCGTCCTATCTCGTCTGGATGATGTTCAAGGGCGATGGCGCGCCGCGACGCCGCTTAGAAGGTTCATTCGAGGCCGTATGAGGTCTTAGAGATAACCGCTGGTCCCTCCAATATCGGCCGGGGGTTTTGAAGCGTTCACTCGCGAAACGGAAACGCATCACAAATCGTTTTCCGAGGGGGCGCGCGAGATGTCGCGTAATACAAATCAGACGCTAAAGAGCTGGTTTTTGGAGCGCTCCAGAACTTGCGACCGCGTCCACAAGGCCGACGCCGTATATCAGTTTGCTCCTTGTCTGAGAGGACCAATACTCATGCCGACAAGAAGACAAACACTCTGGGGAATCGGTGGTGCAGCGGTTGCAACCGTCGGCGGCCTATCCCTGCTATCTAACTTGAGAAGCCATGCCGGGCCCTCAGCATCAGCGGTCCAATCCTCCTTCAAACTGCCTGAAAGACTTAAAGGAACGCGGAAGGGGGCTGAAACAGTTTATGATCTCCAGCTTCAGACGGGCACCTCGAATTTCTTGGAAGGTTTGAAAACCGAGACAATCGGGATCAATCAACCGTATCTTGGCCCATTGCTTGAGATGCAGTCGGGTGAAAGGGTCAAACTAAATGTCCACAACACGCTCGATGAAACGGCGACACTTCATTGGCATGGCTTTCACCTGCCAGCGAGGTTCGACGGCAATCCGCATCAGGCAATTGCCCCAGGCGAAACTTGGTCAGCTCAGTTCGTCGTTCGCCAGAGAGGCGGACTCTACTGGTACCATTCGCACGCGCATAAACGCTCAGGCCCGCAAGTCTATCGCGGGCTGGCCGGACCGATCTATGTTCGCGACGAAGAAAGCGACGCACTGGATTTGCCAAGCGAGTATGGCGTAACCGACCTGCCCTTGATTGTTCAAGATCGCGCCTTCCAGCGTGATGGTCAGCTTATTTATGGCACCTCGATGCATACTTTGATGATGGGTATGCTCGGAGATACGCTTCTGGTGAATGGCGCGATCGACCCTGTGTTTGAATATACAACCGACCTGCTTCGGCTGCGCCTCCTGAACGGATCGAACGCCCGCATCTACAGATTTTCATTCAATGATGGTCGCAGCATGCGCCAAATTGCCAGCGATGGCGGTCTGCTAGCGGCACCGGTGCCTCTGACAGATATTATCCTCTCTCCTGGTGAGCGTGCAGAGATTCTCGTTGACCTCAGCAACGGTCAGCCCGCTCAGCTTGTCGCCCATCCAGTCCAGAATTCGATGATGGGCGGGCGCATGATGAGAGGCCGGATGGGCAATCGCCAAATGAGAGGGTCGGGTCCTGAGTTTCCGGTTCTATCGCTGCTGCCAGCGCCTACGCGGCGATCAGCCGAGCCGGTGCCAGAAAAACTGCTACAATTGCCTAGACCAAATCCAGCTGCCGCCGTTCGAACGCGCAGATTTGTCATGAACATGCCGATGGGGATGATGGGAGGAGGTTTTACGATCAATGGCAAGACAATGGATATGAACAGGATTGATGAACGGGTGAAACTGGACACCAGCGAAATCTGGCAGATCGAAAATACCTCGATGATGGCACATCCATTCCACATCCATGATGTACAATTCAGGATACTTGACCGAAACGGTCGTCCGCCGTCGGCGGCAGAAAGCGGTTTGAAGGATACCGTTCTTGTCGCACCTGGCGAAACGGTTCGGCTTCTGCTCGCATTTTCCGACTATAGCGACCCAAACACCCCTTATATGTATCACTGCCATATTCTCGAACATGAGGATGCTGGTATGATGGGTCAATTCACTGTGGAAGCCTGACGATGCTTTGGGCCTCACCAGTTAATGCTCTTCAATCACAGTGTGTAACGCGCTCAGCAAGATCAAAATCGTTTGGATATCTAATCCCGCGAGCAAGGCGATGCTTATCAATAGGGTGAATTTCGGTATGGATAGGGTCTGCATGACATGAAGGCTCCGTTGATCGGGCCGCCCTTCATGGGCAACCCATGTCACAGTGTCGCGTGATATGTTGTGCCGGATATGCGGATGAATTGCGGAAGAGATGCGGAGCACATGCGCATATGAAGAAACAAAGCTTTGGCGCCGCACTGGGCGCGCTGATTAAGCAAAAACGAACGATCCTTGGTCTGACGCAATTGCAATTGTCTGAAGACGCTTACCAATCGCCGAGCAAGGTCCGTCGCATCAGCGAGCTCGAGAGCGGCACGGTTGCGAATCCACATCCCAAGACCATCGATCCATTGATTGTGGCTCTCAAAATCAGTGATGAAGAACTCGCCCAGTGTATGCGCGCAAGTGACTTTCAACCGGATGCCGACCTTGAAGACGCCTGCCGAAATGCCGGCAACCTGATCGACGCCCTGCTCTATCAGTTCGAACATGACAATCCAGATGCGAGTTTCGGCGAGGTCGACTCATTTCTAAAAGCCAAGGCGAGAGACTGGCGCGAACTGCGAGACCGCATCCAAACGCTCGAAGGTGCAGAAATCGAACTAACAAGGCTGAAAGACAATGCCACAGCCGCCCTGGAACAAGGCGACTTCGGGGCAGCGGATGAATACCTCGAACAGGCTGAGGCACTGCGCCAGACTGAGCATACGCTGAGCGAGATCCGCAAGCTCGCAGCCATTCGCATCGCGCGCGGTGATGTCAAACTCCTCAGTGGAGACCGTCAGGGCGCATATGATGCCTATGTGGGCGCAGCAGATTTCTTTGGTGCCTTCGACATGGATGAGTTGATCCATACCCTGGATGTCGTGGCCAACCGAATCTATGAGGCGGGCCGCCGCTCTCTCGACAGCCATTTCCAAGTCGCCTCTGACCTGCTCGACAAGGCGACAGAAGCCAGGCTTGACCAAGGAAACGAACAATCTGCGGCGCAATTCAAATATAAAGCGGCACTTATCACCCGAAACCAAGCGCTCAAGGAAAGTCGGGATAAAGCCAGCGACCTGATCGACCGCGCGATCCGTTTGAACCGCGAGGCCAAAGCTGTTCTTGTTCGCGGCGAAGATGCCTTTTTCGCCGCTACAACACAGATCAATCTTGGCAACTGCCTGATGGATAAGGGCAAACAGCTCGGCGGTGAGGCAGGGCTCATCTATTTTGACGAGGCCATTGTGTTATTTGAAAAAGTGTTGGCGCACAAAGGGATTGAACAGGATTTCCCTGAACTCGCATGTCACGCCAGCAACAATCTCGGAACGGCGCACCTCGCAAAATCCGAAAACAACGATCTCGAGGCGCTCAACGCAGCACTCGAATCATTTAGACATGCGACAGCACTTAGCGCACAGGCCAATCAGCCCGACATTTGGGCTGCGGGTCACGTCAATACCGGCAACGTCTTGGCGAGCTTGTCTGATCTCAACGAGAACGCTGATGAGAAGGCGTTCATGCGCATACAAGCAATCGCCGCTTATTGCAGCGCTATCGAAGTCTATCCGCTGTCTTTCTTTCCTTACCAGTACGGCCACACCCAATATGGATTGGCGACGATATTACAGGCTCACGCCATGGCGCTGCAGAACGAATTGACGGAAATGTATCTATTGCGCGCCATCGGCTCATATGAAGAAGCGTTGAAAGTCTTCTCCGAAGACAGTGATCCACTGATGTGGGCGAGGATCCAGACCTATCTGGGGACAATCTACGCCGCCCATTCAGAGCTCGACGGCATAACCAGTGTTCGCCACGATTGTGAAACCGCCATCACCCACTTCCAAAATGCGTCGTCTGTATTTGAAGCTGAGGGTTATACTGAACAGCTGGCAACATGCTCCCGAGCCGCCAGAACGATGCAGCAAAAGCTGGATGCTGTGCCACCGATCTAGAACACCTAATTTTTGCAATCGTAGAAACCACTTTAGCGCTTCGTCCTAAACGTCGCATTCGCGTTGCGTTTACACATTGGCAGCTCTCCTTTATCACATGACTATGCGTCGATATTGGATATCACTTTTTTGCATCATGTTTCTGATGTCGGGTTCGCTTGTAACAGCGGCTCACACAATGGCGCATGCCCAATTGTCGGACGAAATTCTCGCTGACATCGCTTATGAGAAAGCTCATGAGCACGGTGCGCATGAAGACAGCTCGGATCACGATGGCTCTTCTCAACACCATAAGCCATCTGACCATAAGGGTGATCACGGCGCCGAGCTTCACTTCACTGCGCTTGACGTGATGCAACCTGCACTCGACCCGCCAAGTCTACCTGCAGCGCTGAAAGCGTTCTACAGCGACAAACAACATCCGGCGCCGCTGCTGCCACCCGACCCCGACCCTGACCGCGCCTGACTCTGAGCTTCGCTGGCTGACCTCCTTGTTCGCCGGCCAATTGTTCTTTGTCAGGAGTTTAAGGTTTCATGTCATTCAAACTATTTGGGCTCGCCTCTGCGATGGCCCTGTCTGCTGCGACCGCGCAGGCACAATCTGACCCGTGCGGGGATGCGATCAGTGCTGGTGATGCGATCTCCCTTGAGCAGGCCACGCGGCAGGCCCTTGCCGCTGATCTCCGGCCCGAGCTTGCGATTGCTGGCGTGCGAGCAGCTCGTTCCGAACGGGCGATTGCAGCCCTGCGTCCAGCCGATACAGTCTCTGTTGAAATTGAGGATTTTCCGGGCACAGGCCTCGCAAGCAATATCGACAGTCTCCAGATAACCGGTAGTTTTTCGCGGGTCTGGGAACGAGGAGGCAAGCGCGAGGCCCGCGAAGCATTTGCGAGCAGCGGCGTAGGCCTCGCACAAGCGGCCACCGCGATGGCCGCCTATGACATCCGCGAAGAAGTCGAAACACTTTACCTGGAAACGGCGATCGCAGAGGAGCAGATCGCTCTTGCCTGCGACAGAGTGCGGATCGCTCAGGATCTCGAAGCCGCGGTGCAGAAGCGCGTTGATGCGGCGCGCGATCCCGAATTGGCGAGAGCGACGGCTATATCTGATCGTCTTCGGGCTGACGCCGATGTTCGTCGTTATGCAGCGAAGGCGGAGAACCTTCGAGCAGCGCTTGGGGCTTATTGGCAGGCGGGCGCGGACATTCGGATAGAGCCGGATATTCTCGATACTCGCCTCATTCCGCGCCTCCTTGATGTGTCAGCGCTTTATTCACCTGAACTCGAACGCCTCGATGCCGAACGCTTGCAAACCGCAGCACGAATTGAGCTGGACCGCAAACAAGCAATCCCCGATGTGACCTGGAGCGTTGGTGTCCGGAAATTAGGAATTGAGGATGATCTCGCCGTAATCGGTGGAGCTTCCATTCCCTTAGGGTCGAGCATTCGCAGCGATACGGCGGTCGCTCGCGCCCGCGCCGAGCAGCGCCGCATCGAAGTTCAGCGCGATGTTCTTCAACAAGATTTGCTGCGCCGGGCGGTTGGCTATCAGCGAAACGCAATCACCGCTCTCGAACAAATAGAGGAAATCGACACCGCGTTGCTACCAGCCGCGACAGAAGCGGTCGCGCTAGCTCGCGACGGTTACGCGCGCGGGGCTTTTTCCTATCTCGACGTGATCGGCGCTCAACGCGCCGTCGCCATCCTGCGCGAAGAGCGCCTGGCACATCTTCGAACCTACATATTGAACGAAGCGGCACTGGCGCGGCTGGCACCCCCAGCAGACGTGCCAACAACCCGCCTGGAGACTCCACAATGACAAAACTTTCTAAATTTGTTGGCATGCCGCTGGTTGCCACAATTCTGGCACTTGCGCTTGGGGGATGCGACAGCGCCTCAAGCTCGGGAGCGGCGTCCAGCGATGCACAGGGCGCAAAGGTCGAAACGGAAGAAGAGTATGCGCGTGGTCCAAATGGCGGGCGGCTGCTTGAAGATGACGGGTTTGCTCTTGAGATGACCATTTTCGAAGCTGGCGTTGATCCACAATACCGCATCTATCCCTTTAAAAACGGCGAGCCCATCGATCCGGCAAGCGTTGATCTGACAGTAAGCTTGCACAGGCTCGGCGATGTCGTTGACACCTTCAATTTCACACCCCGCCAAGATTATCTCATGGGCGACGGCGTGGTGACCGAACCCCACTCATTTGAAGTGGAAACCGAAGCTCAGTTTGAGGGCAAAAACTTTGCGTGGCGATACGATTCTTTTGAAGGGCGCACAACGATCCCGGACGATATTGCAAATGAGGCTGGCGTGGTCACGGAAGCCGCAGGGCCGGGCATTGTAAGAGACCTGCTCACTTTATCAGGCGAGGTCACGCTGGCGCCATCGGCAACCTCTTCGGTGCGCGCCACCTATCCGGGACCTGTCCGCTCTGTCAGCGTTGATGTCGCCGACAATGTTCGCCGCGGGCAGGCGCTCGCACGGATCGAGTCGTCCAGCAGCCTGCAGGAATATACAGTTGTTGCGCCAAAATCAGGCACCATCCTGGAGCGCCATACCAATGCGGGCGATGTGGCAGGTAGCGAAGCGCTTTTCGTAATCGCTGACTTCTCTCAGATGGAAGCCTATCTGCATGTCTTCCCGCGTGACGCGGCGCGGGTAAAGGTTGGCCAGAGCGTTCGCCTCGGCGTTGCGGGCGGTGAGATGACCGTCGAAGCTACGATTTCTCGTTTTCTGCCAATGACGGGCGCAAATTCTCAGACCCGCATCGCAGTTGCCAAGATTCCTTCAGAATCGGGACTCCAGCCAGGCATGCGTCTGATGGCTGAGGTCGTTGTGGCCGAACATGAAGTGCCACTCGCGGTTCGGGAAACCGGCCTTCAGAGTTTTCGCGACTTTACAGTCGTCTATGCCAAGGTCGGCGAGACTTACGAAGTGCGCATGCTCGACCTTGGTCAACGAGACGGCGAGCGGGTTGAAGTGCTTGGGGGCCTGCGCCCCGGCGAAACCTACGTCACAGAAAATTCCTTCCTCATCAAAGCCGACATCGACAAGTCCGGCGCCAGTCACGACCACTAGGAGACGGACATGCTCGAACGGATTATTGAATTTTCCATCCGCCAGCGCTGGCTGGTCATGGCGATTGTTCTTGGCCTTGCAGGGTTGGGTATCTGGAATTTCAACCGGCTGCCGATCGATGCGGTGCCAGACATCACCAATGTCCAGGTTCAGATCAATACAGAAGCGCCAGGCTTCTCACCGCTTGAAACCGAACAACGGATCACATTTCCAGTCGAAACGGCCATATCCGGGCTGCCGGGGCTCGATTACACGCGCTCTGTTTCACGATATGGTCTAAGTCAGGTGACGGTCGTGTTCGACGATGGCACGGATATTTATCGCGCGCGGCAACTCGTTTCGGAACGCATTCAGTCCGTACAGAGCGCCTTGCCGCCGGGTATTACACCCGAACCCGGCCCGATCTCGACGGGGCTTGGTGAAATTTACATGTACATTATTGCCGCTGAGCCAGGCGCACTGAAGGCAGACGGTAGGCGTTGGTCTGCTATGGATCTTCGAACCCTCAATGACTGGGTCGTGCTTCCGCAATTGCGCACAGTCGAAGGCGTGACTGAAGTCAACACGATTGGCGGATTCAAAAAGGAAATCCATATCCTGCCTGATCCGGCTTCCATGGCCGGCTTCGCCATCTCTCTTGATGACATCATGGCTGCGGTCGAACGCAATAATGCCAATACCGGCGCAGGCTATATCGAGCGAAATGGCGAGCAGAACCTGATCCGTGTGCCGGGTCAGGCCACAAGTCTCGATGACTTGCGCGTGATCAGCGTTAAAGACACCGGGGTTGTCACCGTCCGTCTCGGCGATATCGCAGAGGTCCGAGAGGGCGAAGAACTACGCACGGGTGCAGCTACGCAGAATGGCGAGGAAATCGTCCTCGGAACCGCCTTCATGCTGATCGGTGAGAATAGCCGTACAGTTTCGGTGGCGGTGGACGACAAGGTCGATATCATTCGCCCCGGTCTGCCGGAGGGTGTGACGATCACGCCCGTCTATAATCGAACCAATCTCGTCGATGCGACGATCAAGACCGTTGAGAAGAACCTCGCTGAGGGTGCGCTGCTTGTCATCGCCGTCCTGTTTCTTCTCCTCGGAAACTTTCGTGCAGCCCTTTTAACAGCTGCCGTCATCCCACTCGCTATGCTGATGACGGTGACCGGGATGGTGGAAAACAAAGTCTCGGGTAATCTGATGAGCCTTGGCGCCCTCGATTTTGGACTGATTGTCGATGGCGCCGTGATCATCGTCGAAAATTGTCTCAGGCGATTTGGAGAAGCGCAAAAGAAGCTGGGACGTCTTTTGACCCGCGATGAACGCTTTGAGCTTGCCGCATCAGCATCAAGCGAAGTGATCAAGCCGTCTATCTTCGGCGTGATCATTATCACCGTTGTATATCTGCCAATCTTCGCGCTGACCGGCATTGAAGGAAAAATGTTCCACCCGATGGCGTTCACTGTCGTGATCGCTTTGACCTCGGCGCTTATCCTGTCACTCACCTTTGTGCCAGCCGCAGTTGCGCTGATTGTTCGCGGCAAAGTTACTGAAAAGGAAAACTACGTCATGCGCGGGGCGAAATCGCTGTACCACCCAGCGCTGCGCCTCGCGCTTCAGGCGCGCTATGCCATCGTCATCCTTGCATTGGTGCTTGTCGGCTTTGCCGGATGGGGCGCGACCAAGCTCGGTTCAGAGTTTATTCCGAACCTTGATGAAGGCGATATCGCACTGCACGCTCTGCGTATTCCAGGCACCAGCCTTACTCAAGCCATCGACATGCAGGAAATGCTTGAGCGCAAGATCAAGGAGCTGCCAGAGGTCGAGCGTGTCTTTGCCAAGATCGGGACGCCTGAAATTGCGACCGATCCAGTGCCGCCAAGCGTGGCCGACACATTCATAATTTTGAAACCGCGCAAGGACTGGCCTGATCCGCGCAAACCGAAACCAGACTTCGTCGCTGAATTGCAGGCCGCCGTGGAGTCCATTCCTGGCAGCAAATACGAAATCACCCAGCCGATTGAGATGCGCTTCAACGAACTGATTTCAGGTGTCCGGGCCGATGTCGCGATCAAGCTCTATGGCGACGATCTCGACACGTTGGCAGAGCTTGCTGAATCAGTTGAGGGCATTGTTGCAAGTGTACCAGGCGCGGCCGACGTGCAGTATGAACAGGTCACGGGACTACCGATCCTGTCAATTCATCCTGATCGGGACGCGCTCTCACGCTTCGGACTGGATGTTGGCGATGTCCAACGCGTAGCGGGAATCGCACTCGGCGGCGAAGTGGCGGGTCGGTATTTCGAAGGCGATAGACGCTTTGATATCGTTGTTCGTTTCCCTGAACATCTGCGCACCGATGTCGCTGCGATCGAACGCCTGCCGGTGCCCCTCCCGGAAAGCCGCCGGTCGGAAAATGGCCCGATGTTCGTGCCGCTATCGGAAGTGGCCCGAGTGGACATTGCGCCGGGGCCCAATCAGATCAGCCGGGAAAATGGCAAACGCAAACTGACGGTGACCGCCAATGTGCGAGACCGCGACCTTGGATCATTCATCACAGACCTTCAGTCACGCATGGCGCTGGATGCCGAACTACCGCCCGGTTACTGGGTCGAATATGGCGGGACCTGGGAACAGCTTGTGTCCGCAAGTCAACGCCTGACTATCGTTGTGCCAATTGCATTGCTAACAATATTCGGGCTGCTGCTGATGCTATTCGGGTCATTCCGGGATGCTGGCATTGTCTTTACCGGCGTGCCTCTGGCTCTGACAGGCGGCGTTGCCGCGCTCGCCCTGCGTGATCTGCCGCTCTCGATTTCAGCCGGCGTCGGCTTCATCGCTCTATCGGGTATCGCCGTGCTCAATGGTGTCGTCATGCTCAGCTTTATCCGGCAAAAGCGTGAAGATGGCGCAACATTGGATGACGCCATTTTTGAAGGCGCGCTACAGAGATTGCGGCCCGTGCTGATGACCGCGCTTGTTGCCAGTTTGGGGTTTGTCCCGATGGCGCTCAATGTTGGTCTCGGTAGTGAAGTCCAGCGCCCATTGGCGACCGTCGTCATTGGCGGCATCATATCAGCCACTCTGTTGACCCTGCTGGTGTTGCCCGCGCTCTACCGAATTATTCATGCCGGCGAGTTGCGGTCAGCTGAAATAAGGGACGACGCGGCCCTTACCCCAGCGGAGTAAGGTCATGAGCTACTTCATCCTCAAGGCTGTACTATCCGGCACCCTGATTGCGGTGATCTCCGAGATTGCAAGGCACTATCCGGGGCTAGGCGGGCTGATCGCTTCTCTGCCGCTGATTTCGCTTATGGCCATTGTCTGGCTTTGGCGGGACACCGGCGGCGACATCCCGCAGGTCGCGGCTCATGCCCGCGCAACGCTCTGGTATGTCATTCCGAGCCTGCCATTCTTTCTCATCCTGCCGGGATTGATGGAGAAAGGGGTCAATTTCTGGATCTCTTTGCTGGCGGCGTCCTTTATCACCATTTGTTTTTATCTCGCTGCTGTCTGGCTCGCTGGACGCTTCGGCATCACTTTCGAACAAGGACAATAGTCATGCGAGCAATGCCACTCTTGCTGTTCGCCCTGGTCTTCATTGCGTTTCCGGGGGACGCTTTAGCTCACGCGGTTGCAGAAGGCGACAAGGGATACATTCAGGAGATTACGGGCGTAAACCTAATCTCATTTCTGTATCTCGGTGCCAAGCATATGGTGACGGGATACGATCACATACTGTTTCTGCTGGGTGTGATTTTCTTCCTCTACAAGATGAAGGACATTGGCATTTATGTGAGCCTGTTCGCCATCGGTCATTCAACGACAATGCTCGCTGGTGTCTATTTCAATTTCGGCATCAACAGCTATCTGATAGATGCCATTATAGGGCTGTCCATCGTCTATAAGGCGCTCGACAATATGGGGGCCTATCAGCGCTGGTTCGGCGTGCAGCCCAACACCAAAGCGGCGACACTGATCTTCGGATTTTTTCACGGGTTTGGATTGTCATCCAAGATCCTCGACTATGAAATTTCTCCCGATGGTCTTCTACCCAATCTGCTGGCCTTCAATGTTGGCGTTGAGGTTGGACAATTGCTGGCGCTTGGGGCGATTCTGATCGTTATGGGCGCCTGGCGCAAGACACCGAGCTTTCTGAAGCATGCCTACACCGCAAACACCGTCATGATGGCCGCAGGCTTCCTGCTGATCGGCTATCAGCTGACGGGCTATTTCGTCGTCTAGGAGGACACACTTATGTACAATACCGATATGCCGACGCGCGCAGAATTACCGTCTACGCGCCAACTCATAAGGTCTACTCTGATCGCCATCGCTGCGGCTGTTGCCCTCCTTATCACCGCCGTTTTGCCCGCTGAGTATGCCGTCGACCCAACTGGTATCGGCCGCGTTCTTGGTCTGACGGAAATGGGTGAGATCAAGCAACAACTCTCAGCAGAGGCCCAGGCTGATAATGCGGCCGGATCAATTCCGATGCCGACCGATCCGGCACCGGCTTCTGTGTCTGAGCCGTTGAGCGAAGGGGTCGCTGAAGACACGGCCGCGGCTGATCTTGCTGGTGTTCAGGTCGAAGATGAGCGCACCTGGAACGACGAAACCACACTAACGCTGGCACCAGGCGAGGCTGCGGAGGTAAAGCTTGTTATGAATGCTGGCGACGCGGCAACATATGAATGGACAGTCAGTGCGGGTCACCTCAATTCCGATCTCCATGGAGACGGTCGTGGCGGTCAGTCGATCAGTTATCGAAAAGGTCGGTCTGAGGCTAGTGATAGCGGTGAACTGACAGCTGCGTTCGATGGGTCCCATGGCTGGTTCTGGCGCAACCGTAGCAATGTCAGCGTTGACCTCACCCTCAATACACGCGGCGCGTATAGTGAGGTAAAGCGGGTCCTCTGATAATCACTACCTTTGTCGCTTGCAGCACGCTTCTTAATGAATTGGGGACGTGAGACGAACTGATGAAACCAACAATGGAAACTGCCTTGGTGATCACTAGGTTGATGGTAGATGTTTTCGCCGGTTTCACGTTTCGTTGAATTGTGAGCGAAGCCAAATGGCCTGTTATCAGCCCAAGAGGGACGCATGATGCTGAATAACAAAGGGCGACCCTTGGCGAGAAGTGTTCCTGGTCTGCTCCCCGGAAAGTGGTCCATTGTT
>NZ_AWFH01000024.1 GCF_000682715.1 Hyphomonas atlantica corrig.
GGGTGCGGACCTCCAACGCGGCCCGGTAGGCCTCCACGGCTACGATTACGAACCGCTGTGATCCAAACTTCTCAGTTAATTCTTGGAGTTTGTTGCCGGACGCGGTCAGGTACTGAGGTTCCGCAATCGTTGAGTTGCCCTCGACTTCCCTAAGCGCGATCCGCTCTAGTTCTCTTTGCGCATTCAGCCGATTTCGCATCGACAACTCGCCTAGCCTATCGATGCCAGCAAGCATTTGACTTTCTTCGCTGCTCGATAACATGTTGCGAATATCACGAAGGTCCGCACCCTCTGCTCTTCGGCGCACAATCGACAGTGTTCGAAGGATCGCCGCCAACAGGATCAAATCCATAGAAGCGCGCAGTATAAACGTTATAGTCCGGCCCACGCTGCCGCTGGCCTGAAGTCCGCTAACGTTATTCCAGCCAAAAACCTCAGAGGCATCAACAAATGGCACCGCTTTCAGAAACTCACCCCAAACGTAAACAGCGGATTGAGCGAACGGTATATTGGGTACCCCTTTGTAGATCGGCGTCACTTCAGACAGTCTTGAAAATCCCAACGTGAAGAAAACCACGAGGAATACCAGCCCAATCAGGATCTCATTGCCGAGATCGTTCCCCGCAGAAACGACTTCATTCATGTCTTCTTTTTGCTGTCGCTCGGTCTCATCAGCTTCCCAGGCTCGGTAGATCGCGAGTACCAGAAAAAGTCCGATAAATGTTGCGGCCAGCGCTGCCCAGACTGGCGCGAACACAGCAACCGCGACTAGCGCGAGAAATGTTCCCGCGAACACAAGCCAGCGGCGCCAAGTCGTTTGGAGTGTCACACCCGTACTGGGCGCGACCCGGTGGACCAGCAACCGATCAAATCCTCGCAGAAACGGAATGAGCATACGGTCGAACAGGCTTGAGCTGAAGATGCGATAGAGTCCGACGAAAAGCAGGCCAACGACAAGCGCCCCAACAAATGCCGCCAAACCGTCAATCAGTGTGTCGCTGGATGCGGCGAGCCATTTGATCACATCATTCAGGGGCATCGGCCTCTCCGCAGTCTTTGGCAATCCAAAGTGGGACCATAGACAGCGGAGTGTGACAAGAGTTTTGAACCGCAGTTTACAGGGAGACGTTCTAATCAGGTCCCGTGGTAGACATCAGGCCCTACGCGGCCGCATTGCAAGCAAGTCAGCCTGTCTGAACACAGGCCGATGATGGAGACACGTCCCGAAAACTGGTCCATCCGTTCGATGCCCCATCGGTTCCAATCGTCCATCCAAACTGTTAACCTGTCCTCTTGCCCACAGTTCTTGCAGCATAAACGGTATTGGGTTCGATCTCTACTCATCAATCGAGCCTCCGTTTGACAGACCGAAAGTACAAACGGCGCTTATGGTTGGATTGCTATCGCCAAATTCCCCCACCTTGTTCGCTTCCTTCCCAATCAAAACGACGTCATTCGCATCAACAAGCCTCCGCCGCGTCAGTCCCTGATCCCAAGGTGCTCCATTTCCAAACTTGTCTTCTGGGCTTAAGTGAAAGAGCGCCAGAGCCTCTGCATAAGTCTTGAGACAATCAGTCGGAACGATCTTGCCGGTTTCACGATCAAAAGTCTGCTGAGCCGCTTTCCAGGCATCACGTTCAAACGGCGCTATGGGCTTGTGGGACTTCTGCTTATTAGGCCTGCCACGCTTCACGGTGGTCAGAATGTCCGGATCTTCCACCTCAGCCCACACACCTGCCCTGGCTAAAGGCGCAACCATAAAGCCAAACGGCTTTACCTGATTAGATTCCGCTTTGCCCTCATTGTATTTGCCCATCCACCGCAACAGCGCGGGGCTTGTCGCTCCATAGCGACGAATGGCCGGAGATTTAAGAGCTGGATGGTAATCGAGCGAAACCTGATGCGAGTGCCCATCAAGCGCGGCTTCAATAAGCTTATACCAATAGTCGTGCTGCCAAAGATTTACGCCTAATTCCTTTAGCGGATAACCGGGCTTTGGAATTGCCCAATTTGGAATATCTTCTGTATAAGGCGGCATAAATGCCCCCAATCCATGGGCAGAAGCTTTTCTCAAAACCGGCTTATTCTCTTTATCCAGATTAAACAGCGCATATCTTTTTGCGGAAATTGTAAAGCAGTAAAGCGGCTCAAGAACACCATCGGAATTGTAATTGGCGTCCTCGACTTTGAGAATTGAGCCACTCTTGGCATAAGGATTTAGTGGTTCAAACCAATCTATTACGTTCTGGGCTTTGGAATAGAAAAGCTCGCTATCCATGTCATGCGGGCGGGCCATTGCAATACTGTCGGTGTCGCAGAATACCCATCCTAGATCCTGATCGGATGCGAGGCGTTCTGCTGTTGCCAGCATCAGCCGGGCGGCCCCAGTGATAAGGGTTGCCAGCAGTGGGTGAAAATACCGTCCAGGTTCTTCAAGAGCCTTAGATGAAATCTCGTGGCTTTCACTGCTTGCGTCATAGAGCATGAGTGCTTCCGGCTTCGGCGCATCGTCTCGGTTCACTTCAACAAAGATCCCATAGCAGGTCGCATTCGCAATGATCTTGATTTGCTGTTGTAGTGGATCTTTGCGCGCCTTGGCTTCGTCTCTCAGATCGATAAGCCTCGTGAACATGTCATCTTGATTTGGATCGATGCGATACTCTTCGCGACCAAACAGATTGATCGGCTGGAGACCTTCCTGAAGTGGCCCAGGCTCATAGTGAATGGCTTCAAGAATACACGGCGTCTTTCCGGTCAGGATCTTTGACACAAGGACATCTGCCAGCGTGAACCAAAGTGGCGTTTCACTGGTCAAATGGTTGAGTCCAATAGTGAGGTTGTCCTTGCCTTCTGAGTATCTCGTCCGAACAGGCAGAACATCATTCGACGGGCATAGCCTCACAAGCGTTGTCAGACAGCGCCATGTTTCCCGGCATTTCAGGTCCTCAATTTCAAAGGAATCCAGGAAGGCTTGCGTTTCGGCGGTTGCCTCATGTTCTGAATAGCCGTCGGCAATCACGAAGCGGTTGAGGTTCATCAGGGCATTGACCGTCGGATACATCGACTTGAAGTCGCAATAGAGTACCTGCGCTATGTCCCGCCGGATGCGGACTTCTGCCCGCCCCCCATAGTAAGCGGACATAATCCGTCCAAAGCCCTCACGCGGTATATCTGGCTGGCACTTTAGAAGTGGCTGGATGCCCATTTGTTTGAGGTAGGCTTTACCGATGCTCGCCTCACTCAGGATCTTGTGTAGCGGTGTGCTAAGCTCGTGGCTTTCATACATCGTCTTCAGCGCATCAAAGCACTCCCAGGTCGCCTGGACATCAGCGCAGGCATAATCGAGATATGCTTCTGTCAGCGCTCCACCATGTTCTTCGGTTTCATGCTTCTGCGTCGGTACTTTTAGAAACTCAGCCAAACTCTTCAGAGAGTGTTTCCGGCTTGTGAGAGCCATCGCGATAGTTTTCACATCGACAAAGAACCCACGATTATGGCGCGCCTTGAAACCTCGCTTGCGCATGCCACGTCCTGTCAGCTGCTTGCCAGGCCGGGCAAAGTCGATCAGCGCTGCTGACGCACTCAGATGTTTGATCCGAATGTTCGGTTCGGATTTGTAGGGCGAAAACGCAAAGGAGAAGCCGCCACGCATGCTGCCCCGAGCTTCGGAATACGAAAGTGCAAGGCGTGCAATATCGAATGGGAGATTGAACCCTACGATTACAGCATTAGCCCGGTAGCCATACTTGAGGAGCACGTCCTTCCGAAACGCTGCGACAGTCTGGCAAACATGCCCCCGCATTTGCGCGTAGGACCGCAATGTCTCGCACTCAGCGTCTGACAATTCTTCGCTGTAGAACAGAACGGTCCGCTTCAACTCACCGCATCTGCGGATCTGGCAAACACCGAAGCGAAGGGTTTGTGCTGCGTCGGTCGTGGTTTCGGTGTCGAAGATGAGCGTTACGGGAGATGGAGCAACAATCTTTATCGAACCACTCTTCTGAGCGACGGGCTGTATTCCAGGCTTTTCGGTGTAGGCTCTCAAGTAAATTGGGGCGCAGAATGGATCGCTCATGTAG
Source organism: Hyphomonas atlantica corrig. (assembly GCF_000682715.1). Lineage (GTDB taxonomy): Bacteria > Pseudomonadota > Alphaproteobacteria > Caulobacterales > Hyphomonadaceae > Hyphomonas > Hyphomonas atlantica. The sequence continues at coordinate 4,080 of NZ_AWFH01000024.1, forward strand.
CCACCCCATCTTCTATGGCTGGAGACCGCTCCGCCAAGGCGAGAAGAAAAGCGCCAAACTCAGCGATGGTTCTTGCGATGCGTTCGAACCATTCCGCTAAGGCCAGAAGGTAGCGCCCAATGGTTTCAATCTGCGGGTTTTGTGTTTGTGGCGCGTAGGGCAGATCCTTTTCAGGATCGCTGACCTCACGATGGCAGTTTGAACACAGCACGCCTCCATCATCATGGAATTCGCGAGGGGCAATATGTGCAAGCTCCATGGCTGCAGGATGGTTGTGATAGCCGCAGTGTATGCAAATCGGGTTGCGCGTTCTGAGACGTTTATAGTCCCGCTCTCGCCGCATTTCTTCAGGGCTCAGAATATCATCCATAATGTGTTCCTTTCAGTTTTGAATGATCTGGTAGATTTCGTGGAATTCAGGCTCATCTTTCAGCGCGTAGCGGATGAGCGCATTGGGATCGGTCTCAAAGGGGTGAAACCGGCCTTTGATGTCGGTCACGCCCTTGTCTTCAAATGGCTTGAGAATGATCGGGTCCTGAGTGTTCACAAACTGCCGGATAGCGTTGTGGTACTTCCCAACCTGACTGGCTTCATCGAAACCCGGTACGATGATCGCTGTCGTCCTGGCATCTTTGACGATGGGCACTTGCCGCATCAGCCGGTCTGTCATTACCCACTTGTTGCCCTTCCTCCGGGCGACCTTGTGTGCGTGAATGAATTGGCTGAGACGCTTGGATGACATGCGCGCGGATTTCGCTGCTGACGTCATCGACGCGCCGCCGTGCATTTGCTTCAGGGCCAATTTGATCTTGTCATCGATCTTGGGCTTCGCCTGCGCCGAGCTTGCAGGAGGTTCGCCTTTGCGAGGATGTCCCCGCGCCTGGGCACGCGTCAGGCCTCGGGCTTTGCCCCGCGCAATACGGCGGGCGTATTCTACTTTGTAGTCGCGTTCGCGGGCCATTGGCCTTCTCCTGCACGAGACACCTGCTGCCTCGCTTCAGAGAAAAATCCGCGCATCCGAATTACCTCACGCCACCCCAAATAGTCCCTAATTGCAATGAGGGACTAATATCCTTGTTATTTATACTTTTTCTTCTTGTGAGCATTCTCCGTCCGCTCAAATGAGCTATCGGAATAACCCCAAGCCTCAAAATCCATATCTGGATATTTGTCTTTCAAATATTCCAAATAGATGTCTGTTCGGATCTGTATGTTGTTAGATCTGTTTCGGCGAGATTTCGGCCCGCCCGACAGGTCTACACGGCCAAGCTTCTCACACTCCCGCACTGCTTCTAGACGAAGGATTTCCTGCCTACGCGAGTGGAATTGTGCGTGTGCATTTTCGTTGATCGGAGTAGAGACAATGCGCAACTTGGAGAATCTTGTTTCACCTAAGTCAGCTTCATTGGTCTCAGGTCTGATATTGGCGCCGATCCAAAAGTTAGGCTCTACTCTTTCAATGGCGAATGCACCTGCGTGCTCTCGAACACCAACTAAAGCTATTTCAGCTCCAACCAATTCATTGCGCAATTGTTCAATTGCTTTGGTATGCCTTTGGTTGTGATTGACCGAGGCAGCCATAGATTTGTTGAATGAATCAAGCATCATCGCGAAGTTCGTCATATTCTCCGTGTTGGAACTTTGATGGCTTTGAAGCGCTGAATTCTCAATAGCAACATCCTCGAATATTTCTGAATAATACTCGCTTAGGTGTCGCGAATTAGCCCAGATTTCATTGAGATTTTCAGCCATATCGAATAACTTTAGCCGCAGATTTAGAGGTAATCGCGGCAATGCTAATTCAATCTGAAAACGATAACGTTAATAAAGATGAATGGCCTGAACGCTGCGCTTATTGGGATAAACTCGTTCAATTAGAAATACCGGCGCGAAAGCGCCGAGAAAGGCAATCGCAGCCCTTAATTCTAACGGGTCATGGGCTTTCGCTTGGTGTGGATAAAGGCAGGCTAACTATAAGAGACGGCACCACGCACTACCCGCAAAAGCGGCGAGAATACGTATTCTTTAAAGGCAGTCTCGACATTCCACCCCGCATTATTGTGCTCGATGGTTTTGGGACAATCACACTCGATGCACTGGACTGGATGGCAGAACAGAACATCGCGCTTATTCGTGTTAAGTGGAATGGGCAGTTCTTCTCGCTCATCGGCAATGGAGGCCAAGCTGCCGATCCGGAGAAGTTTATCTGGCAGATAAAGGCCAGAGAGGATGAACAGGAGAAGCTCGTATTCTATCTGCCGCTCATGAAAGACAAACTGGCTAATACGCTAGAGACAATATCCGGCTACTTGCCGGAATCCACAGCCAGAGATCGTGCCCTTGAGAAGATCCGGCTTTACGCTCATCGCTTGCAGAATGATCCGCCCAATAAGCTGAAAACGCTTCTCGGAATAGAAGCGCAATCGGCGAGCTTATATTTTGCCGCTTGGCGTGAGCTTCAGATCAAGTGGAAAGCTAGTAAGCGTTATCCGACCCCGGATGAGTGGCACAGATTTTATTCGAGACAATCGCTAGCGGTTCTGAACAAGGGTGGCGCGAACATCTTTGCTACGCACCCGATCAACGCGATGCTCAACTACGTTTACACGGTTCTGCTTGGACAAATGCAGCTTAAAGTTATCGCAGATGGCTATGATCCTATGCTTGGGGTGATCCACACCCGGAAGCGTTCCAGCTATGGGCCACCACGGCCTGGCTTTGCAATTGATATTATGGAGCCGATGCGGCCTGTGGTGGATCGAGTTATCTTGGAGTTGATTTCCAAAGAAGTGTTTTCCGGGGCGGATTTTGATTTGCAGAGCAATGGGGTGTGCAGGGTGATCCCTGAGTTGGCCAGATTGCTCGCGGGATCAATAGCGCCTTTTCACGATCAATCTCTATGAAATAGGCTGTCAAATTGGTCTAAATGCATTGACGAGGACGCCAACCAATATCCACGTCAGAGCAAAAACGACAAACCACAAAGCCCAGATAAACCAGCTGAGCATTATCGAGCCGATCAACACGCCCTTCCAATCTCCATTGTTCGACTTTCTTTCCATGTCCGTGAGCCAGCCGATACTGACTAAAGTCATGATAGTTGGGCCCCCGTACAACCAAATAGCCATTTCATAAGCCTCGCCGCGAACAGAAAAATCATTACAATCAAGTTTGGAGGCAGCAATTAATTAGTCAAATTCCTCCAGATTACGTATCAATCCTAACGCGAATCATTTGGCGAGTGCCTGATAACGCTACAAGGCCGGAGGGAGCAATGTCTCTGAAAAGACAAGCTGATATAGCTCGCATAACGGAAGTATTGTCCTACATAAGGTCACAAGTCGAACTGTCTGCTCCGAACAATTTCACAGACATAAACATTTATGCGGAGAACTTTTACCGAGACTTCCTCAATCTAATATTTGGATATTCTTTGGCGAATATAAATATCTTGGAGCCGAATGCGGCTGCAATTGATCTCGGTGACTTAGACGAGGGTATTTCCTTTCAAGTTACGTCTACAAGCGATCTAAAAAAAGTGAAGAACACTATTTCCAAGTTCAACGCAAAAGATCTCCATACGAAGTATGATAAGCTAATCGTCATTAACATCACCAAGAAGAAGTCCTATAAGTCGCAGCTTCTCGGGGACCCAAAAAAGTTACAAATCAACCCCAAAGAGCATGTATGGGATGTCTCCGATCTGTTGGGGGAAATTGGTAACAAGACCGCACCCGAAATCGAAAAAATTAGGGCGTTTCTTGACAACCAGGTGATCTGGAAGAAGGCCGAACACGTTTCGGCTGAGATACTTACGTTTCAGGCCCTCATGACCATGTTAAGCGACGAAAGCCAACCTGGTGCTGGTGATGGGTATATTGAGGAACCCGACCCAAAGGGCAAAATTGAAGAACGCTTTGCGAGCCATGAGGAATTTCTAAAGACGGAGTTTCGTGATCTGTACTCGGAGTATGGGGCTGTTTTGGGGGATGTTCGAGACCACGCGGATTTGGGCGCCGTCAAACTGCGACGACTCAGTTTGCACTTGAAGACGTTCAGCGACAAAATTTTGACGGAACACGGAGGCGATGCAAAAAAGGCACTTTCGATTTTGGAGGAGATTTTTGGAAAGCGGCTCTCGGACAGCGGCTTGCATTATGATGGCAGTGCCGTGAGGTTTTTTTTGATAGACGAACTTATTAAGTGCAATGTCTTTCCGAACAAGGAGAACGCTATTGTCTAGCTTGTTTTTGACCGACGAAGACACCGCAGCATCTGCCCCTATTGTGGCCTATAGAATTCTCCGGCTTCTCGAGGAAAAGGGTGCCTATAAAATCAGTATATTTGACGTCGCCGAAAAATTTAAGGGCGAACGATGGTTCTCAATCAACCGCATCCATCTTGGTATGCTATTTCTTTTTGCGCTGGGTCTGGTTGATTTCGATCAGCCATACATTGTGAAACATGCTTAAGATCAAGAAGCTCTATACGGAGCCATCAATCATTGAGCCCATATCATTTGAGAATGGATTGAATTTCATTTTGGGTGTTGAGGATGAGACTAGCAACAAGACCAACGGCGTGGGCAAATCTCTTTCCATCGAATTCATAAATTTCGTTTTGATGAAAAGAAAAAGCAATAGCCGCGTTTCACTTGTGCCAAGCAGTATTCTCCCAAAGGAGACTTCCATTTGCTTGGACCTAGAAATTGACGGTGAAGAGTACACCATCAAGCGATCAATAGAAAAGGCTGAAGAGCCTTTCTTGATTTTTGATGATAGAGTGACAACCTTTTCCAAGGCCGAGGATCTAACCGCATTTTTGGGCGAAAAAATGTTTGCTCACGCCGAAGGTCAGTACCCTTCCTTCAGGATAATGATGGGCCCGCTTATTCGTGATGAACGATCAGAATTTAAATCGATCGTAGGCTGTTACGATACTAATGAACGAGCATCTGACGACTATTCTCCACATCTCTATTTATTGGGACTAAGCGTCGATATCTACCGGTCTATCAAGGCTGCAATCATTCAAATTGATGATCTGACAAGAGATATCAAAAAGATCAAAGAAAACGTCCTACTCTTGCGGCAGAAAGATATTCAAGACGCTCGTTCTGATTTGAACGAATTGGACAGCGAAGTCGCAGAGATTGAACGGAGCATCGACGCTCTGGAAAACGTCTCCGGATACGAATTTATAAAAGGCGACATCATTGAACTTGAAGATAGTTTGGAGAGTTTGAGGCGCGAAAAGGCACTGCTCGGTCAGCAACTCACAAGAACTAAATTAATTACCAGTGAGCGTCCTTTGGACAACGAAGAGGTGAGTGAGTTCTATGCTCAAATTAGTGCGCGTTTGGGCGAACTGATAAAACATGATCTGGACCAAGTATTTGAGTTCAAAAAGAAAATTGATGAATATCAAAATCAGCTAATTCGTGAGCAGCGTGACACGCTGTTGTCCAAGATATCGGGACTAAACGATCAAATAGGCGAATTAGATCGTCAGTACACCAGCAAGCTGGAGGTATTGGACCAACAGGGTGCATTGAAAAATTTGAAGCAAACATATGCCGCCTTCCAAACTAAAGCTGATGAAGCTAGTCAGTTGCGAGCATTCATTGGTCGGTGCGAAGAATTAGAAGCGCAGAAGCAAATCGCACGCTCCAACAAGGAATCTGAATTGCTTCGCTTGCAGTCAAATATCATTGAAGCTCGCAAGACATTAGAATCTTTTGAGCGCACTATACTTGATATCCATGAATATGTTCAGGGAAATCGCAAAGCATCCTTCGAAATCAAGCAGACCTCCAAAAAGCAAGTTGTTGAAATTGTGATGCGGATTGATGATGATGGCAGCCACAGCGTCGAGAGAGAAAAAGTTTTCATTTATGATCTCGCGTTGCTGCTGAATGAAGATACCCGGAAACGCCATCCTGGCATTCTCATACACGACAACATTTTCGACGTTGATCAGGATACACTTCTCAAGAGCCTAAGATATTTGACGGATCGAGCAAAATTTGATGTCGGACAACAGTATATTTTGACCTTGAATGCCGACCGGCTCGATGACGTGACGAAGCGTGCATTGGCCCCACACGTGCGAGCGGAGTTCACCAAGCAGCACCGGTTCTTAAAAGCCAAGTATCAAGAACAACGGTAAGCCGAAGAGTTTGTGGCGGTTTCGTCTCGTTGTGCCGGTTTAGAGTTCCACTACCTAATATATCGCACGAGTTTCACCCACCTGGGGGGCGAGACGTTGGTATTTTTACCTGACATCACTATACCCCCTGCGCAGGCAGGTATCCATCTCCAATTGTGGCCATATGTGCGAGAGGACAGGTTCCGTGATGGGCCCCTGCCTGCGCAGGGGCCTGCGGGAGGAGAGGGCAAACCTCTATCCTCACACACCGCCTCCCCGGCGCATGCCGGGGCCTCCCGCCGTTAGGGCGCGGAGCCAGCCGCAAGAGACTCCGGCGCCCTGCGCCCCACGCTTGGGCCT
>NZ_AWFH01000025.1 GCF_000682715.1 Hyphomonas atlantica corrig.
GAAGTGATCCTCGGCTTCCTTCGTGAGAAAGAACTGCTCAAGATTTGAAGTCTTTCCGCACAATCCGCAAACGTATGATCGAAAGATGAAATGAATAGACTTCTTCGCTCGCCAAATCCTCAACCGGGTAACCCGAATTGGTGACTTCTTCACGCTAGGATATCGCCCTATCACAGGGGCAGGCACTCACGATTTGTCATCGTCTAACCACCTGACCAGGTGGGCACGAGAGACAAGCGTAACACTTAACCAAAGAGGTGGGGTATGAGATATCTTCCAATGATATCTGCTCTTGCGGTGCTTGTCGGATGTTCGTCATCCGGCAAGGGCAATCTGGAATCCTATGCACTGCCATTGCCGGACAATACGTTTCCGGTTCGCTCAGCAGATTTTCGCGCTGGGCCGCTGGACAAGATCGAAATCAAGGTTCTCGACCTGCCAGATCTCGACGGCACCTATACGCTTAACATTGAAGGGCGGACAAAGCTTCCCTTGCTCGGTGACATGAACCTTCTAGGTCTGACCGCACTGGAAGTAGCAGAACTGATCGAAGTCAGGCTTGCCGAATCCTACCTTCGCTCACCAGACGTCGTAGCCTCTCTGACACCGGCCTATATTGAACAGGTCACCGTTGAAGGCGCCGTGGAATCCCCCGGCACGTATGATGTTCGTCCAGGCCTGACCTTGCTGGAAGCGGTCGCACTGTCCGGTGGCGCTGCAGACGATGCCAACCAAAGACGCGCAGTCATCGTTCGCCGGGTTGACGGCCAACGCCTGATGGCAACGTTTGACCTTGTTGCAATCCGCGAGGGTGAAGCCGCAGACCCACCCATCTACGGAAATGACCTTATCATCATGGACGGATCGATGGTCCGCAGCGCCTTCCTGGACATCGTCCGTACCGGTCCTCTCCTCGCCGCTTTCCGGCCCATCTGGTAATTTAGAAGCGTACAATTATGTCGACAGGAATCTATGACGGCCGAGATGGTCATCCCGGCAATCTCAGCGTGGTGGGAAACAGCGCACCTGTACCCACGACGGCGAACCGGTACGGGGAAGCGCCTGAGTCGGACGAGTACGCGATTGAGTTGCGCGCGCTTGTCCAGATCATTTTCAAACGCAAATGGATGATCATGTCATTGCTGATTATCGGCCTCACGGCCGGTTATCTCAGCACACTACTGGTTCCTCCCCTCTATCGCGCAAAGGCAACGATCGAGATTGCCAAACACGCAGCTCAAGTCCTCTCGGAGAGCTCTGTTACTCCCCAGGTTCAGGCTGATCCGGAATTTGTCGAAACACAGTCAGCCTTGCTGAAAAGCCGGGAACTCGCCCAACGCGTGGTCGAACAGCTTAATCTGGACCAGGACCCGGTCTATGCCGACCAGACACTGCCACAACAAGATCGGGTTCATGCCGCAACCCAATATCTATCGCAGAACTTGCGGGTGAACGTTGAGGGGCTCTCGCGATTGATTGCCGTGCGGGTTTCCTCTCCGGACCCGGAAGACGCAGCGCGTATTACCAATACGCTGGTCGAAAATTTCATTCAGACGAGCCTCGAACGAAAATACAACACGACCGCATATGCGCGACACTTTGTGGAGGACAGGCTGGAGTCCGCACGCCTTTCATTGGAAGATTCCGAGTCCTTGCTCGCCAGCTATGCCGCAGAACAAGGACTGGTGAATTTCGGTGGCAACAGTTCCATCTTTTCCCTGGATGGCGAGACCATCGTTACCCTGAACAAAGAACTCGCAACAGCAGAATCCGAACGTATTGCCGCGTATCAGAAATACATCAAAGCGGAAAATAGCCCAATCACCTTGGACGTTCTGGACAGCCCAGACCTGAAAAAGTTGCGGGAGCAGCGCTTCCAACTGGACACAGAGTACCAGAACAAGCTCGAGATTTACCGTCCTGAGTATTCAGAAATGACGGAGTTGAAGCGCCGTATTGAACTGACGGATCGAGAGATCGAAGCTGAACGCACCCGAATTGTCGATGCACTGGAAACCAGCTTTCGAGCCGCCGAGGCCAAAGAAGCATCGCTGCGCGAGCGAATTGGTGAACTGAAAACAAAGCTGATCGAACTTCGTACTCAAAGTGTTCAATATGGCATCCTGGAACGGCAGGTCGAGACAAACCGTTCTCAATATGATGCTCTACTGACCCGACTGAAAGAATTGACAACCGCAGAAGGGATTGGTGCCAGCCAGGCATCTGTGGTTGACCGGGCGATCGCTCCAACTCATCCCTTCCAGCCAAGCCTCGGCAAACACCTTCTGCTTGCGACCATACTCAGTCTTGCTGCCGGTATCGGTCTTGCCATCCTCTGGGAGTATATCGACGATACCATCCGTGTTCCGGAGCAACTGATTTCAAAACTCGGACTTCCAATCATCGGCATCGTACCCGTGGCAAGCAAGAGCTCTGATCTTGTGCAGGACATGATGAAGAATCCAAAGGATTCACTTGCTGAAGGGTATTTCTCAATTCGCGCCAACCTCCTGTTCAGTACGAATTCCGGAGCTCCACGCTGTCTCTCCCTGACAAGTGCGTCTCAGGCGGAAGGTAAATCCACCTGCGCCGTGGGGCTGGGTCTGGCATTCTCGCGGAGCGGTCAGCGTGCGCTTGTTATTGATGCAGATATGCGCAGGCCAAGCTTCGTCGTGGACCGCAATCTCTCTATCGGTCTGTCAGGACTGCTTGCGTCAGACGCCGATGCGATGGAGCACATTATTGCCGGTCCGACAGAAAATCTGTTCCTGCTGCCAGCGGGCCGTATTCCACCGAATCCGGCAGAACTTCTATCCGGACACAGACTCAACGAAATTCTGGAACAGTTGAAACAAGTTTTCGATATTGTGATCGTTGACTGCCCGCCCGTGCTGGGATTTGCCGATGCGCCCTTATTGGCAGCGGCTTGCGACGCAACAGTGGTTGTCATCAGCTCAGGAAAGTCTAGACGCATCACCATACGTCGTTCACTGGATCGTCTGGTGTCTACACACGCACAAACCGTTGGCGCCATCCTCACCAAGTTTGATGCGCGCAAAGTTGGCTATGATTACGGCTATTACTACTACAATTACGGCCCGGGCGCGTACGATTATGCCCGGCCGAGCGCTCGCACAGAGAGACAATCTCGCAAGATCACGCTGTTCAAAGATCAACTAGACGACTGACGTCGCCAAGGCAGCACATGAATTGGCGCGGTGTTTTCTCGATCCTCACGGCAATCATTTGTTTCGCAATCGGGTTTCTGCTTGTGTCACAATTGCGGTTCTCCAGCACCGCGCCCGGGGAAGAGATATCAGGACTGGCAGGCATGGCCCTCACAGCGGAACATGCTAAAAGTCGCCTGGTAAAAAGTCTGGGGAGCGATACACCCGTAAATACCGCTGCCATCCAAGCTTTGGCAGTGCGGGAGCCGTTGGATGCGTTGCCATACATCGCAATGCTGCCTGAAGCACTCGCGAATTCTGATCATGAAGCGGTACAACACCTCAGCACTCGCATTCTGTACCGCGCTCCACGCAATAAATTGGCGTGGAAGGCGCGACTGACTTTGGCCGCTCGGCAGGGCGACGCCGAAGGAGCGATAGCTGCGCTGGACAGGCTCTATCTTCTGGATAGCCCCCAAAGGGAAACCTATGATGGCATACTCGCGGATATCGGCCTATCTGCTCAAGGGCGCCAGGCATTCTTGGATGCAATAGCCAAGCGTCCGACCTGGGGCCGAACGACATCTCTGAAGATCATGGCTCAAAGCGATGACAATGATTTGCTCATGGCTCTGGCTCGTGCGTTTCCAGAAAACCAGAGCACTTTTCTGGAGAAACTCACGGATCAAGGAAATTGGGCTGGCGCACATTTCGCATTTCAGTCATTCGTGGGCCCTGATGTCCGGAGCACCGCAACGGCTCCTTTTGATCCCTCATTCCTCGGACTATCTGCACCGCGCCCATTCAATTGGCTTTATAATCCCACCCATACGCGTCTTGAGGCTCGAGGCGGACTGTCAGCTTCCTTTCCCGGCCGCAGCCGCGTATGGCTCGCACGGCAAGCAATTTCTTTGCCCCCAGGCCCCCACTCCCTATCGGCCGCCATGAGTGGGCACATGTCTCCGGAAGGTGGGTATTTCCGCTGGGAAGTATCCTGCATAGACGGCAGCAGGATTGACTATCTCAATGTGAAGGACCTGTTGCCGGTCCGGCATACCTACACGACGTCTTTCAGCATACCGGCCGACGCTCCCTGCGACTTTCAATATCTGGCGCTTTTTGGAATGGGCGGCGCGTTTCCGACTAGCGCGCGGACAATCGTTCATGAAGTGACCATAACGCCAGCAATTGACAGAGGCGTGCCCTGATAATGTCATTCCGCAATGCCGCCGCGACCGTCCTTCCGGTCGCATACCTTTTGCTCTGCCTTGTTCTCGGCGGATCGAGTGCCAAGAATCAGTTGCCGCATTTGTGGCTTCAATTGATTTCCACAATCCTGATCGCTGGCGTAATCTATTCCGCAACATCTCCGATGCGGCATCGACCTGCGATGATCATTGTTGCTGCGCTTCTTGCCATCGCCGTATGGCCGATCCTGCAGCTTCTGCCTTTGCCTGCCGGTATGTGGGAATCCCTGCCCGGTCGTGACGTGATTGCTTCAGACTTGCTCGACCTGGGCATCAGCTCCCTCCCGAATATGCCTGTGAGCTTTTCGGGGCAGGAAACGTCCAGAGCCGTGCTGGCGACCCTCATTCCAATCACATTCATCCTACTGGTTGCGGCGTTCGGAAATGAATCCGGGCCACAGACCATCTCGTGGGGTATACTGATATGCGGGGCTACGAGCGCGCTTTTGGGACTACTCATGGTCGTCCCCATGAGCCCCCTCAGGGCGTTGTTGTCAGGGCTTCTCCCATATGATCCAGCAGCGGGATTCTTCGCGAACGCCAACCATCAGGTGACTTTGCTACTCATGTGTCTTCCCCTGTTGGCCGGCATGTCGGGACGGCGCACAGCCCCCAATCGATCACGACAGCACGTCTTTTTCCGACAGACCATACTTGGGGCTTTGTTGATACTTTTCCTATCTGCAATCTGGGCAGCAGGTGTACGCGCAAGTTACATTCTCATCCTGCCTGTCAGCATTCTATCGCTTTGCATCCTGCACAACTCATTTTCTAGACGAGCAGCCATCGGAAGCCTTGTATTGATTGTGGCGAGTGTCGCGGGCTCCATACTGCTCGCCGTGAATGCCCCAGCCCTTGAAGGAGTGGCATTCGCAGATTTCTCGATAACAGACAAAGGACGTCAGGAGATCGTTTGGCCGACATCAATCGAAATGCTGAAGGATCACTGGATGTTTGGCACGGGACTCGGCACGTTCTCAAATGTATTCATGCTCTACGAAGATCCCAACACGGTGAAATCCGTGTGGATAAACCATGCGCATAATGAGTATTTACAAGTTGCAATCGAACTCGGCATTCTGGGTGTACTTGCAATGATTGTCGCGCTTGCAGTTTACCTGAAAGTCACGATCAAAACCTGGACAGAATCTCCAGACCCGGACAGTCCTCTGCGCCGTGCAGCAACTGTATCTTGTCTGGTTGTGCTGCTTCACAGCCTTGTTGATTACCCGGCCAGAACTCCTGCCATCCTCGTTGTCCTGACGGCTTGCTTCATTCTTGCTGTTTGGCCGAAAGGTTTGGCGACGCTGGCTATCTCGCGACGACCATCCAGCACACGCAATCGCACCGCGCGCGGTATCGAAATCTGAACCGGGGGCGCAAGCGTTTCGCAAACTGAAAACTCAAGCACCACTCACTTGTATCTACCCCTGTCGAACCAGCCTCCCTTGACCTTGGCCGACACTGACAGATCAAATCAGGTATTGCCTGTAGTGATCTCAGTATATCCGGAACGGATTTCTTTCATCCGACGTTCTTTGGCATGATCGCTTGCCCACCACGCACCTATGAGGAACGCAAACGAGCCAACAAAACACAAAGAAACCAGGAAAGCATAGAAGATCAGCATTTGCCCCTCCAAATGATAGTCGACTTCTGGGTACATAGTTTTTGCATTCGCCACTACCTCCCTGCTCGGCACCCCAAATGGGTCCCCCTCGCCCGGGCTGAACTAAATATTCACGCGGTCGCTACACCATTTTAAATTTCTGTCTCAGTCGCCACAAAGGAACGGGCAAGAACGCCAGAAATACACCTGCGCAGCTTGCCAGAAAGTCCAACACGCTCAGTTGGCGACCGAAATAGGGCTGGATGACCTCGATCCCGGCAGCCAATATGACGAGAGTCATTACGATAAACCACCAAGCCCTCTTCGTGATTGTGACAAGAGCCAGCAGCGACAAGGCATAGAAAGCAAGAAAGTGGCGGTCTTTGTCTATCCACATATGGTTTGGAGAAACGCGCCACTCTAGCCCTATACTCAACCATATAATCAGCAGGAAGAATGCTGTTCCAGTTGCCTTCAGAAGGTATAGCATCCATCGAAACCAAAACCCCGGCTTGGGCGCCCCCTCCTCACACTGCAAATCACGCATCCAATTTCTCCGCATATGCCGCCAATTTGAGACGCGCGCAGCCCTTCCCAACTCCAAGGGCATCTAGACGATGGTCGACATAGTCGAACCTTGAAGCAACAGGCATTCCCGAATGGACCGCCATTATGGGGCACCCGCGATCATCACACCCTCCTGAGTATCGCCAGATTAAGCATAGGGTATTCGCGGCTATCCAAATGTGTAGCGGTTACGGGTCAGTTTACGATCCCGCTTAGGCCCTCCAAAATTCAGTCTGCAGTCATAGGCACGTGTAGACGCACATTGGCGAGGCTCAGGCAGTGAATAGTTTGGTCGGGGGGAGCAAGTACCAAGTGGAAACGAGAAGATCTCATCGACGGCGAACATTGAAGTGTGGGCGGATACGGTTCAACGAAGACCGCTGCACAATGGATATCCGTATTCTGAATATGTCAGATAGCGGATTAAAGTTGGAAACCCACACGATCTGGCCGTGCCCGTCTTCCTTCACCGTCGAAATCTCGAATCCAAATTCCAATTGTCCGGAAGTCCGTGAGTGTGAACTTGTATGGCAGAAAGGGCTCGAAGCCGGCGTAAGATTTCGCGACTCCGCCTGAGATGCACCGCCTCCCGAAGTCTTAATTGGCTCCCATCTCGAAATCCCCCGCCCCTGTCCTTCCTGACCGCCTCATCATTGCGATGATGTCCGGCCTGGAAGGGCAGGAATGTCACGGTGTGGTCACAGCAGTTTCGATTGCACGACCACCATGCACAGGCGCATCTGCAGCTGTTTCAAATTCGCTACTTTGTAGAGAAAGCTCCAGTGGTGCCGGCTGAGGGACTCGAACCCCCGACCCTCTGATTACAAAAATCGGAACAAGAATACGGCAATCACCTAAATGCTTTAATTACAGAGCACTAGGGTTTTCTCGAGATCATGGATTGTCAGGAAATGACGTTAAAATCCGCATTTTGCGCGCCAGTTGCGCGCCAGTGAGCTATGCATTCGTGCGCATGGCAGGGCACTTTGACGACCGGAAGCACTTGTTTTTCGCCGCCATTTCCGGCGCCCATTGATGCTGCCCCAAGCCGGGGCAGACATCTACCTTGGGGCGGGCTCTTGCCGCGACTAATCCTGAGGTGGCTCTTGCCCATCAGGCGGAACCTCACCAGGCGCCTCCGATGTGTCAGCAGGTGCGGGGGACGCGCTGTCGCCGGGTACAGGCGGAGAAGTTTCCGCGGAAGCCGGAGCCGTGCCTTCCGAATCCGGGAGGGGCTCTTCTTCCGGAGGCGGAGCGGCAGGCTCTTCTGAAGACGGCAGCCCCGGCTCCACCGTTTCAGCAGTCCCTCCCGAGCCGGAACCTGATGTCTCATTCGGCGGTTCCGGTTGAGGCGCGTACACTTCACTCGTCGGCTGATTTGCTTCCGGCTTGTTACAAGCAGCCATCAACAGCAAAGCCATTGTTGCTGGCAAAAGGATGGAAAATTTCATTGGCCTGTTCCTTCCTGAAAGGCGGCTTTATGCTTGCAGTAGTTTGCTCTGGAACTCGCCTTCACGGTTGACTTTTCTCAATTCCGGCCCGGCACCGTAGTCTCCCATCGAGCAGAGTTCTTTGTACCTGGTGACCTGAGCCCCGTCTGGTCCCGCATTTGAATGGAGAGTCTGTCGCAAGTGAACCGCTCCCAAAATTGCCCTTATTCGGGGCTGGAGTTTTTGGCGCTTCCTCA
>NZ_AWFH01000026.1 GCF_000682715.1 Hyphomonas atlantica corrig.
ACAGATGCGACTTTCTGGTCGCACCATGGATGGCCCATTCCTCGGCGTCGGGGATCGGTGAGGCAGCCAGCATGGCACGCACCTCGGCCATGATCTCGCCCGGTGTGGTGGCGTCTATCCAGCGCCCGTGCAGGCAGCCATGATTATAGGCGGCCAGACAGGCCACATAGATGCGGGGACGGTCCGGAGATGTGCGTGCAGGATCTGCTGCAAGAGGGGCTGAGGGCTCGGGTCGGGTCATGGGTCAAGTCTCGCTTCCCCGCCCAAAATCCCTCCCGCATCAGGCGGGGGTGGGCGGCGAGAAGGCCGGCAGGCCGGACCTCCTAGGCGATTGCGCAAGGCGGAAAGGTAAGGCGCTCAATGCGCTTCCGGACGCCATTCAAACCCGCCCGCCTTGCGCAAACGGCGGGTCCGGGCAGACCGGTCGTCCGCCCAGCACCGTCTGAGAGGGAAAGATGCTGAGCTGTGTGGAGGAGTTGGGTCGGCTCGAGTCGAGCTTCGCTGTCGCTGGCCAAGGCCTGGGAATCATCTCACCCGGTATAGGAGATGACGCTCTATGTGAGAGACTATCGCGCGTCAGACCGGGACGAACTGATCCGGCTCTGGCAGGCCTGCGATCTTGTTCGGCCGTGGAATGACCCCGCCGCCGACATTGCCCGCGCCGTGACTGCAAAGGATGCCACGCTGCTAGTCGGCCGCGAGGCGGGCGAATTGATCGCCAGCGTCATGATCGGATACGATGGGCATAGGGGATGGGCCTGTTATCTCGCCGTGGCGCCTGGCCAGCGCAGCCGCGGACATGGGCGTGAAATCATGGAAGAGGCCGGCCTGTGGCTGGTGGCGCGAGGTGCACCTAAGCTGGAATTGCGCGTTCGCCATGGACACTGCGCGGCTGAAGCGTTTTACGCGCAACTCGGGTTCGAGCGCGAGGCGGTCAATGTCTATGGCAAATGGCTGTTGGATCCGCACGAAGCCGGCGCGACACCTGATCTCTGAATAGGTTTCGCACCCGTGACCCCTCTGGCCGCAAGGCCAGTGGGAAGCGCGCGGTGCGGCCCCGGGCCGGCAAGCCCCCGCAGCCCGGGCTCTCCCGGACGGGATAGCCCGGGACCGGAGACGCAGCCGGGCGAGCCAGACATTCGTGCAGACACAGGCGGCCAGACCCATCCGATGCGCCCCGCCCCGGCGGGCCCGGGGGACGACAGGAGCTCGATTGCTCGATCAAGCTTGTTCTAGAGGCGCCGGCGACCGGATGCGGACGGGGCCAGCAAATCGCGATAGCGACCGTCAATCAGGGTGCGCGCACGTTTCCGGGCCCTGCGGATTTCATCTTTCATCGCGCGATCAGGACCAGCCCAGGCTTCATTTGCACGTGCCTTGCCGTAAATGATCTGGGCCGTCTGGCGCAGGGACAGGCCTTCCTGCTGGCAATCCCAGGCGATGAGGGCATTGCGCAACGCGCGCTGCGTGCGCGTCCAGAGCGGCGGCGTCGGTGCCGTGACCGGCGCAAAGACCCGCAGCGCATCTTCCAGGAGGCGCAGGCGCGGCACCAGAGAATCGACGCCGCGGATCATGAAGCCGAGACGGACCGGATCTCGGGTCAGCAACGTACACCCCGTGCACCGGACCTGGACAATGTGGGCGCCGCCCCGGACCAGCAGGTGTTCGCGCCCGGCAGCGTCGACCAGGTGCACGATACGGCATCGATCGCGCGCACATTCCCGGATTTCACAGATCTCGCCGGGCATCGCCGGCGACACATGTAGCTGGATCTGACGCGGAAACCGGGTGCCCGACCAGAACGCATTCGCGTCAAGGCCGTTGGCATCGGGGTTCGGGAAGAAGGCCAGCCCCCAGCGATCCGCTGCCGTCTGGTCGGTGCGGGGTTTGATCAGGACCGTGTTCGGACAGGCCGGGCGCACAGAGACCGTGCCGTGCGGTTCGCGTGCCACATCCTTCAGGAAATCCGGATTGCGCCTCAGGAATTCCCAGGCCCAGCGGCTGCGCGACAAGGCGTGCGTATAGGCATAGGCCTCGACCTGAATCTGTCGCGCATCTGGACATTCGGACATGACAAAGCCTCCTCGCAACGACCTCATGCAAGATTGAATCCAAAATAAACTTAAAAGAGGAATTTGGGGCGCGTCCTGCCCTCTTTGCGAAATAAGTTAGATTCGTCGTTATCGGTCAGACGCCCCGCAGCAGAGGGGGCTTTTCCAGGCCTGTCCGGCGTGCCAACCTCGATTCATGTGTGGAAAGTTTCGATATTTTGCCAGCTGGGCAGACGTGCATGATTTCTCCGAGCCGTTGACAGCGCGTGCCAGCAATCAGCCGGAAGAGATTGCGATGCCGATGGCGTCAGCACCGGTCCTTCATCTCGGGACAGACGGTCGCCGGCAGGCCCGCCCCATGAGATGGGGGTTTACGAATCTGCGCGGCGGCCGCCGCTTTCCCGAACATGTTCATGCCCGCAATGACCGGCTGCTGGCCTCTCCGCTCTGGCGTCCACATTTCGAGGCCAGGCGCGGTCTGCTCATCGTGACCAGTTTCAATGAGGGTGAGGAGGTGCCGACCTTCCGCCCCGACCGCGTCACACCGACCGGGAATACGCGGACCCGGCAGTGGACGATCCGGCCGAAGGATAACACGCGCCTAGCCATTGCCGTCCTGTTCCGGGACGTGCCCGGCTCGGAACCGGAATTCGTCATGTGCACGACCGAGGCCAATGAGGGCATTTCCCAATTCGTCACCGGGGATCCCGACAAGCGCATGGCGGCAGTCCTTGATCCCGATCACATCCCGACATGGCTCGGCGAAACGCCATCCACCCCGGAGCAGGTTCAGTCCATCCTGACCCCGTTCGAAGATCATGGCAGCTGGCAGATGGCGCCCGAAGACACGCCCGCAGCCGCCAAGGCCGACCCGCTTCAGGGGAGCCTGTTCTAGGAGATGACAGCCTTTCCTCGCCTCAGGCCGGCATCCAAGCCTTTCCGCCGGGCCCGGTTCGGGACGCTCCCTCGATGACACGGCGATTGTGCATCTCGAACCGGGACGCCCGGCGCCTCTGGCTCTCGGTCCAGGGGCTGGCACCCACGCCGACAGGTCCGCTCGATCTCGATGCCCTGATCAAGGGGCTCGGCTTTGTCCAGCTCGATGCCATCCGGGTCGTCTCCCGGGCCCATCACCACATTCTCTGGAGCCGGAACCAGAATTACCGCGAGCCGATGCTGGGCCGGCATATGAGCCGGGATCGCCGCATCTTCGAGCATTTCACCCATGATGCGTCGGTGATCCCGATGGATTTCTATCCCATGTGGGCACGCCAGTTTCGCCGGCTCGAAGAGAAAGTCAGAGGCTGGCAATGGCACCGCGCCATGCCGGAGGCGGCAGGGCGCCAGGCGATCAAGGCGCGCATCGCCTCGGAAGGCCCGCTCAGCACGAAAGCGTTTGACACGAGGATCAGCGGTGAGAAGGCGATGTGGGCTCGCCCACCGCACAAGCTGGCACTTGATTACATGTGGTATTCCGGGGAACTGGCGACCGCCCATCGCGAGAATTTCACCAAATTCTATGATCTGGCCGAACGGGTCATTCCGGCGGGCTTGCGCGAGCAGGACATACCCGACACAGACCAGATCGACTGGCTGTGCCGCGGCGCGCTGGACCGGATGGCGTTTGGCAGTGAAGGCGACATCCAGCGCTTCTGGGACGCCGTCAGTTCACAAGAGGCAAAACAATGGACCGGACAACATGTCGGCGAACTGGTTCCGGTCGAGATCGAGGGCGCGGACGGATCGCTCCGTCCGGCGCTGGCGCCCGGAGACATTGAAGTCCGCCTCGACAGGGCACCCGCTCCGACCCGTCGGCTGCGCATTCTGAACCCGTTCGATCCGGTCATCCGTGACCGGACAAGGCTTGAGAGATTGTTCGGCTTTGACTATCGGATCGAGATGTTCGTCCCGCCGGCCAAGAGGCGCTGGGGTTATTATGTCTACCCAATGCTCGAAGGCGACCGGTTTGTCGGCCGCATCGATCTCAAGGCAGACCGCAAGGCCGGCACACTCATTGTCCAGAATTTCTGGCCAGAACCCGGCATAAGATGGTCTGACACCAGAACCAACAAGCTTCATGCCGAAATGGACCGTCTCGCCCGTTTTGTTTCTGTAGAAGACGTCGTTTGGGAGTGCACGGTGTAAGCTTCGAAGACAGCTGCCAAAGGCGTAGAAGAAGGCATCCACTACCCGCTCACAGTCTGAACAGTCCGAGCCCGTCATAAATTTCGGATTTCGTCTGCTCTGTCACGTTGCGCGCTGTCTGCGTGCCGTCACGGAGGATATCGCGGATATGGTCAAGATCCTGTTCAAGCCGGGCGCGGCGGTCCCGGATGGGCTCCAGAAAATCCTGCAAGATCCCCTCAAGGCGCTTCTTCAGCGTCACGTCTCCGAGGCCGCCGCGGCGATAATGCGCCTTCAACGCTTCCACTTCCTCGGCATCATCATGGAAAGCCTCAAGATAGGTGAACACGACATTGCCTTCGACCTGCCCGGGATCCTGCACCCTGAGGTGATTTGGGTCTGTGTACATCGCATTTACGGCCGCCGAGATTTCAGCCGGACTTGCCGACAGCCCGATCGCATTGCCGGCAGACTTGCTCATCTTGGACGCGCCATCCACGCCCGGCAGCCGGCCTGTCTTTGGCACAATCGCTTCGATCTCTTCGAGCAGGGGGCGACCGACAACCGCATTCATTCTGCGAATGATTTCATTGGTCTGCTCGATCATCGGGATCTGGTCTTCGCCCACTGGTACAAGCGTTGCCCTGAAGGCCGTGATGTCAGCCGCCTGAGCCGCCGGATAGCACAGGAAGCCAGCCGGGATGCTCTGTTCAAAGCCTCGCGCGCGGACTTCTTCCTTGACGGTGGGATTTCGCTGCAATCGCCCGACCGACACGAAATTGAGATACAGCAATGAGAGTTCGGCCAGGGCGGGCAGATGAGACTGCACGCAGATATTTGTCTTTTCGGGATCAATGCCGACGGCAAGATAATCCATCGCCACGTCCAGAACGCTCTCCCGGACCTTGCCGATATTCCCGATATTGTCGGTCAGGGCCTGCGTGTCGGCGAGCATCACGAATTGCCTGTGCGTGTCCTGATATTTCAACCGGTTCCTGAGGGATCCGGCATAATGCCCGAGATGAAGCGGGCCGGTTGTGCGATCGCCGGTGAGGAGGATGGGATGTGACACTGAAGTCTCCTGGATATGTGGGGGCACCGCAGGAGAGGAAACAAAAAAGGCCGCTCATGCGGCGACCCATTCTGGAATATGAAAGCTGGGCCACCCGATTACCGGATGTGCCACCAAGTGAAGTTTGTGTTGCTCTGTTTGCTCATGCGTGTCGACTATAGTCTAAGAATATGTGCGTCAACTTTTAGCCTACTGTCTCAATTCGAGCGCGGCATAGGCGAGTCCCAAGTAAACCGCTAAAAATTGTCTTCAACGGGTGCAAAAGAAGCCACAAGCAAGCGTGTTAACATCCAGTTTGGTCGAACAAAATCAGTTCGTCATTGACAAGCAGACATGGCATCTGTGCGAAGGTGCTCCACTTCATTGCCCCAGCCAATTCTAGTCTTCGCAACGAAATTCTCAGCAAAATGCTCCGCCTTGCATTCACAGTCACGTCCGCCCGCACGTTGGCATTCCGATAAGTACAATTCGTTCGCCTGTTCACGGCTGCGACAATCGCCGTCTTCAAACATGCGCGCGAGAATCTTCGGAGCGGTCAGCTCAGGGCTGCTATAGTCCCTCAGTTTGGCGACAGTCGCGGCACGATCACCATCATAATTTTGTTGGCGTCCGCGGGCTGTTGCCGAAGCTTCATTTAGGTGTGCAGTCAGGGATGCGCGAACCTCGTCTCGTTTCGCTGTCGCCATCTCAATGACGCAGGCCTTATTGAGCAAGGCCTTACTGGTTCGGCCATTCAGATGCGCCGATGCCATTTCCGCTTTGAAGCCGGAAAGAGCGGCTTCGCTTGAAGTGATAGGCTCGGGCTCGACATTCAGTGAAGCCACTTCAGGCTGGCTCGCGGCAAAGCTTACCGAAAACAGATCAAACCGCGCGCCATCCGGGGTAGCGACCCATGCCGATACCGGGGCGCCCGACACAATGGCGGCTTGCAACGCGTCCGCGTCAGCGCCAGGGCTGGCATAAACCGCTCTTGAGTCCGCTCCGCCGCCTTGTCCCGTCGCTCTCCATCCGCGCTGATTGACCCAACTGTCGATGATGGTTCCACCCGCATCGATCTTCACGATCAAATCGCGAGGGTTCGGCATACCAAGCGCCTGATTGGCTTTACTCCGAATTGTGCCCGGCATCACCAAACGGCTGTTTCGATTGTCGCTACAACTATACTCGATTGCGCCATCGGAAGATGTGGCTTCGTATACATTACATTCTGCATATGCTGTCGCGATGTAAGCGACAGACATAATCATCGTTGAAAGAGTCTTGAGCACGCAGTGTCCCCTTTCGTGTCATGCCAAGTGGTCACGCATACAAAAAACACAACGCTTAGCTGAACTCAAGAATCTGCGAAAAGCGCTCGCCAATTCTCTAGAATGTCCAGGACTTTATTCGCCAAAATAGTGTTTGCACGCGTCCAATTCCCGGCGCCCCCAAACATCGTGGAGATCCCAGGCCCACCAAGGCGTATCGTTTCCGTAGCAATAGTTGCGAAACTGCATTATCGCGAGTCCCGCGATGAAGGCTTTAGCCAGGTCTTCTGCCTCCTGTCGCGCGGCAAGCACATCCCGCGTCCGCTTTGCGCTTTGCGCTTTGTGCCAGTTATAATCGGCATAGGACAGCCGTTCCCACTTTTTGCTCAGCGTTTTGATTTTCCCATTTTCGAATTCCGAAACGCCGTGCCCTAGAGACAGGGACAGTGTGTCTGCTTCGCGTGTACCGAAGTCCATAGCTTCTAGTCGCGTCCGATCGGACTCTGGCAGATTTTCCCAAAAATAGAGAAAGCCTGTTGCGAAACCTGCATCATAGGGCCGGATGCGTAGCGACTGTGCGCTTGAAACGAGTTGGAATGAACTATGTTCACGGGCGTCTGCGCCAACCCGATACTCTGGGTAGGTGAATTCAGCGATATTGAAAATTTCGCCTTCTGAGCTGTGCTGGAGTCCCACGAGCCAGATGTCCGTCTGGACAAAAACTGCTTTGCCGCCGCAAAACTTTTCGACCACCTGATCACGAATGATCGGCTTCAGCTTGTGTTCGAACAACGCACGCGAGATCTCAAAAGTCGGTGCCTCATTGATTACGACAACGACATGCATGGATGGCACGGTCACGGGTGCGATATTGTACCGCGTACTATCCTGTCGCCACTCGCGGTGCCATTCGGGGGCAGAGCAAATGGGGCCTTCGGGAATAATTTTCGAGATGGGTCTACCACTGGCGTTTTGTTCACGCGTGCGCACATTGCCCCGATTGAAGATGGCGATTGAGTCGTCAGCATAAAGGAGGACGCCCCGATTTTGTGGAGAAACGGACACCCTTTCTCCATGATTTGGCAAGTCCTTCGCCTGAATGGGACGCCAGTCCTGCGGATCAAAGTCAGCGGTTTCATCGATCAAGGTCTGGTTCAGATAACTACCCTGTGCGCTGGCAGAAGCAGGAAAAATAGAAAGGGCAAAGATGCTTATCAGCCACACGAAAAATTGGCGCTCGCCCCCGGAATAACGGTTCATATCGCGACCTCCAAACTCTTACACGTCTTTTACCAACGGATACAGGCTCGCATAAGCTGGCCTGCCCCACAGGGGTGATCCACCAG
>NZ_AWFH01000027.1 GCF_000682715.1 Hyphomonas atlantica corrig.
CAAACGAGGGATTTTTCGGGGAGCAGGTCACAGGAAACAACAGAGTGCTCGCAGCGCCCTATCTCTCACTTATGTTTTTACGGTACACTGATTTATTCCGTTACCAGCCTCGCCGCCCTGAGCCCGCGCACAGCGTGCTCAAAAAATCGGGACGCTTCACAGGTTAAGGGCGTTGGATATGAAGCATCCCGGCACCAACCGCGGCAATGTGACTTGCCCAGCGATGCAAAGGCAGGACCCCGAGAGAGACTGGAAGCCCTCAACGCGCTGTCCTTTTTGAACTTGCCAGCTTGGGAATTTCGACATGCAGCGCGCCCTTGCGCTTGTTGGGCCTTGACCTTGCTGGTGTCAACACCGGACGGGAGCGCGATCGAGCGTTCGAATGTGCCAAACGATCTTTCGACAAGCCGGTAGCTCTTGGTCTTTTCGTCCCTCTCCGGTTTCTTTTCCCCGCGGATCGTCAGCCGGCTGTCGGTCACATTGACCTCGATATTCTTTTCATCCACCCTGGGAAGCTCGGCGGCGACTTCGATCAGACCATCACATTCCTTGACTTCCAGACGCGGCCAGACCTCCTGCATTCCGACCGGACGGCGGAAACCTGCGCCGCTGAAACTGTCGAAAAGACGGTCGATTTCACTCTGCAGGAATGAAAAAGGATCGCGCGCCGGGCAGCCATGTGTTTTTCCTTTAATGACTCCAAAGGCATTATTTGACCGCAAGCCCGCCGCCCTCTTGAGAATTCGCAACGGTTCCGGCCATGAGTTCACTTTTTGTCTGTATCACGCCGATCCGGCACAGTGGAGCGCTGCAGCGCGCCCGGCGTTGCAAGGAAGAGAAGAAGTGGGTGAACGCGTCTGAAATTCAGAACGGTGGAGAAATTCCAATACCCTATTCCTGTGAGGGACGCAACGTTTCTCCACCTCTTAGCCGGGGCGATGTGCCGGTGAACGTAAAGAGCTTCATTGTGCATTGTCAGGATCTAGCCCGGCGGTGCTCAATTGCCGGACGCTCTTTCTCATGACTTGCAAATGATCTACAGGCCGACCTCGCATGGTTCGCAATGGAAAAACGCCGAAAGATTCTGCCGACATCTCAAGAATTGCCATGGTGGTCAGGTCCAACTTGCCGCTGGATTTTAACGTCAGAGCCTGACCACCGAACCCAAGCGCGTCAATCGAAGCCGAGACTAACTCAAATACCAGGCCACTTTTACGGAGGCAGCCCCCACGCAATCAAATAGATGTCCCTCATGCCCCCAATTCCACGGAAACCGCTTCTACACAGACCACCCGCCCCGGCCTCATACGTAAAGCCGGTCGGCTCAGGGGCAACCTGACCTTCTGACTCTGGCCCCTACACCCCGAGACCAGAATTAAAATTACGCAATGCAAGAATATCATGCAAACCTTCATGCACGCCCCGGCATCAGGTAGGCGCCGCGCCCGCTCGAAAGCAGCGCTCCGCTGGCGTTCATGACAGAGGCTTCGGCGACGGAAAGAGTTGCACCCAGACGGACAATTCTTCCCATCATGCTTAGCGTTCCTGGCGTGGCAGGTTTGTGATAGTCAACTCGCAAGTCCGCCGTCGCAGCAGGCGTGTTCCCTGCGGCGAGCAGGGCATAAAATCCTGTGAGATCAATCAGCGCGGCAATGACACCGCCATGGGCAGATTGTATTCGCGGATTGGAAACCAGCTCCTCACGCCAGGGCATTTGCAGTATCAGCTTGTCCTTGTCTGTGCTGATCGCCTTCAGCCCAAGCCAGCGATGGAAGGGGGCCGCATCGAGTGCGGCCTGTATCTGATTAACATTGAGCATGGAGGTGCTCATGCAGGGGTCTGCTCTCGAATCGGACGAAGAAAGGACACGACTGCTTCGACAAATAAATCGTTGCAATCTCCTGCCACCATATGTCTGGCCCCAGCGACGTCAGTGAAATGTGCCCTCGGTGCCAAGGAACGAAACGCCGCGACGGAGTCTTCTGTAACCAGCTCGCTCATACGTCCACGGATGAGATGAAGCGGTACGCGGATGTTCCGAACCGCCTGCTCCAGCTCACTGGTGCGAGCAACCCCAGAGCGACGCGTGACGCCGGTGATAAAGGCAGGGTCCCAGTGCCATCGCCAACGCCCGTCTTCGCCTTGCCGCAGATTCTTACGCAGCCCTTCAAGGTCTTTCGGCCGGGGCCGATGCGGCAAATAGGTGGCAACCACATCAGCGGCCTGTTCCAACGAAGCAAAGCCTTCCTTAACATGCGCGCCCATAAAGCCGACAACTTTGGTGACGCCGGCGGCGTCCATGTTCGGCGTGATATCGACCAGAGTAACCGATTCAAACGCATCGCGCGCAAACATGCCTGCGGCAACTATGGCTGCAAGTCCTCCAAGCGAAGCACCGACTACATGCGGCCGCGGCCTTCCAACCGCGACGCTTTCACCAACCTCTACAAGGTCTCGAGCGATAGCTCCGAGAGAGTAATCACCGTCTGGAGCCCAGTCGCTTTCACCATGCCCGCGAAGATCTAAGATTATTGAGCGATATCCTTCAAATGCCACCGCCTTCGCGGCAGCGCTCCAAGCATGACGAGTTTGTCCTCCGCCATGGGCAAAAATGACCGGAGGGGCAGCGGGATCGCCAACCGAACTGTGCGCCAGCTTCAGCCCCTGCGCATGGAGATATCCATCACAATCGTACAAAAGATCCGTCCACTATAAACTCTTTTACTTATTCCTTTATTAAGTTACCTTACAATCATTGTAAATGGAGAAACCCGTCAAGTTGCCCACGCGGTCGCGCGCATCTGGCTTCATATGAGATCCCGCAATCGATTTCAGCTTCCTTTTTGGTGAAGTGAGCCGACTATCGCGCCGGGCGTACGATCAGGAAATGGAAGCTATCGCCCTCACGCGATCACGGTGGCAGGCGCCTGGTTAAATGATCAGACTGGAATGCCCCAGATCCAGCTTACCGAAGTGCACGATATTAAGCGTCCACATGTTGGGATACTGATCAATCAATTCGATTGATCGGGCCATGTCTCGCGTGAGCGAGATTACCGTGATCGTCGAGCGTGGCGAATTGTCCCAACCGGATTTGCGATCCAGCGCGCAAAGGAGTTTGTGCGATCCGCCGAGCGGCTTGCAGCTCAAGACTTTAACCCTGTTATTGATCCTAGTCCTGGCTTCAGCAGCGGTTTTACTTTCGACAGTTAGCGAGAATCTGAAGTCATGAACTCCTCATCAGCGAGGCTCTGATCCCATCCAGATGAAAGTTCGCTGGCAGGCCAACGCCCATCCTTATGGGCTTCCGGCCCGCGCCTCCTGTCTCTACAAAATCTCTGGAAATGGCTTGCGGAGCGCTACAATATTCAGCAACCACTCCGCAAGCAACAGCTGGAACTTCGCGCTTCCCTCCCCTATGAGATTGGCTCTTGCACCTTGGCTCCTCAAGTCAGGCTAAGCTGACATTGCCTCAAAGTGCTCTAAAACCGAACACGAGCGGTTGCGCCAAAGGTCAGGGGCGGTGACAAGAAAGCACCAACAGCTGTTCCCGGAGCTGTTTGCGTGGCAGCGGTACCTTGAAGCGGCGTATCGAAAGCAAGTTCGTAATAGTCCTCATCAAACAGGTTCTGCGCCCACAGTTCCAACTCGAAGGGAGAGTTGTCACTGTAGAATGACATTCTTGCATTTACCACAACCAGCTCTTCAACCTCCTTGAGCGGATCGAGGTTCGAACCTGTATTATACTTTGAAGTGAACCGGCTCGATACATTGAAGCGCGCATCCCAGTCGCTGATGAACGAGGTTTCATAGGTTGCGGCCAACGTACCCGACCAACGGGGCGCAAATGAAATTGTGCTTCCCGGCAAGCGCGGCGGCGCGAAAAAGTCTACCGCTTCGAAATCATCATACTGGGTTTCCGCATAGACAAGACCGCCCTGCAGTGTCAGCCCTTCAAGCTGTTCAGGCAGGTATCGGACATCGAACTCAGCACCCTTGGAAATCACACCGGGAACAGATGTCACGATGAAGCTCGTACCGGTAAACGTGTTGAGCTGAAAGTCGCTATACTCCTGATAGAAAATCGCGCCGTTGAAGAACAAGCTATTTGCCGCATTGTTGGTCTTAAAGCCGACCTCATACGCATCAACAGTTTCGGGATCAAATCTGGTATCCAGGTTGGGCTGAAATGGCGTGGGATCTGAGGGACCAAACTGGCTGCGATCAAGGTTGAAACCACCGGCCTTGTAACCGCGCGAATAGGACGCGTATGACATCAGATTCTCACTGACCCGATATGCCCCCTTTACTGTACCTGATAAATCCTCGTCAGAGCGATCCTGCGTGGCGCTCACACCCACAAAGTTGTCGTTTGTCCAAGGCAAGCAAAGCGTTGGTGTCAATCCACCTGTAGGGCCAAATACGGCCAAGGCTGTGGTACAGCTACCCGCTTCGCCATTAAAATTGGACTCCAGCGTCTTCTCATCAATCGTATAACGAAGACCGACCGTGAGGTCGAACTGATCGCTCAAGCTGAACGTATTGTTCGTGAAGATGGCGTATGTATCCGCAGTTTGTTCATAAACGTCTGCGGTTGCATTTGCCTCGCCCGTATAGATATTACCTGGCAGCGAAGACAGATCAAACGCACCACCACTCGCACCGAGCAGCAATTGCTGAAAGTAGAAAAAGTAATCATTGCCGTAAGTAATGAAATCTGTACGATCAAGAGTTTCATTCGCGTAAAACACACCCACCTGCCAGTCGACGTTATCGGTCGCGCCCGCGAGTCGTAACTCTTGGCTGAATGTGGCAAAAGCGTCCCTGGACGTTTCGTCATCTCGATACCAAAGATCGGCGGCACTAAAATCTGTATCCTGACCCGAGCCGTTTTCCCAATCGCGATAGGATGTGATTGACGTCAATTCACCGAGGCCGGACTGCCACTCGATATTCGCTGACACACCCCAGTCCTCGGTCGTCTGCGTGGCGTCGCGGTTCGCAAAGGCGACGCGGTCGAACGGATCGATCGGAAAAGCAGAGGCCCCGTCACCGCCAGCCAGCAGCGTGATCAGCGGGCCCCTGGCCGGGTCCACCGCGATATAGTCACCCATGCAACAATCTTCTTCCCGATCAGTATAGTCAGCAGAGAGAAGAATCTCGAGGTCGCTGGAGGGCTCAAAACGAAGCTGACCTCGAACGGAGTAGAAGTCATACTGACTCGTTTCGTCCTCGGTACGTGGACCGTTACCGGTCTTTACGTCCAAAAGACCGCCGCGCTCTTCGTATACTCCGAACAGGCGACCGCTCACCGTCTTAGAAAGCGGTCCGGTGACTTCTGCAGACGTGCGAAGGAAACCTTCGTTGCCGATCCCGACCTCGAAGATCGACTCTAACTCGTCAGACGGTTTCTTCGTGATGACATTTATGACGCCCGCAGAGGTCGACTTGCCAAACAAGGTTCCCTGCGGCCCCTTTAGTACTTCGATTCGCTCGATCTCGCCGAGATCGCCGAAGGAAACGCCGTTCCTGGCGCGCGGAACCCCGTCGATAACGACGCCTACTGAGCTTTCGAGACCGGGATTGTCACCAACCGTGCCAATGCCACGAATCCGCGCCGTAGTATTTGCTTGCTTTGACGAAGAAGTTACAAGCAGGCCCGGCGTCACGACCGTCAGGTCCTTGATATCCTGAACGCCAGCATCGCTGAGAAGCTCTCCGGACAAGGCGGTCACGACAATTGGCACATCCTGCAAGCTCTGCTCGCGCTTTTGCGCTGTAACTGTGATTGCACCCAATCGACGTGTGGCCTCCACATTTTCCGCCGCGGATGCAGCAGCACCTTGCTCGTCCACCTCAACTTGCGCATGAGCACCGGCGGCAAACAGCAAAACCGCCAAAGATACCGAAACAGTTGTCTTCGACACCGCGTTGAAATAATACACCTAGTTTCCTCCTTATGTTTATATAATACTGTATGATATGATACTTATCTGCAATGTGAATATTCTTTTTTCCCCCTGACAGAGATCGTCGACGGGTGATGCAAATTTGCAATAGAGGTTATGGCTTGTCCAATCGGACTGGCCCAACCGAAAAGTTAGTTCCGGCTTCAGCTGACACGCTTGGGATCGGTGGTCCGGCCCTGGGGTTAATATCCAGCGGCAATGACGTGCTTGGTCTGGTGGTCCGGCCTTGGCGTTAAAATC
>NZ_AWFH01000028.1 GCF_000682715.1 Hyphomonas atlantica corrig.
GGCAACACCGGCCTGTTACCCGACATCATGAAGGCTTTGAAGGCGCGCACCTGTCGGAATATGCGAGCTTCGAGACCGTCTGCAATCTGGCCGGTTTCATTGCCGAACATGGCAGGCTTGGCGCGCTGGTCCACCGCCACTTTGGCGATGATCTGGAGCAGGCTGAAGCGGCCTTCGACGATTATGCGGGCACCTATGCGAGCCGGGCAGACTTCGCCGAGGAGCTGCACCGTGACACCGGCACCGAAATCCCCGCAGCCCTCGAATACTATATCGACTGGTCAGCGCTCGCTCGCGATATGGAGCTGAATGGCGACATCATGGTGTTCGAAACCGGGTTCGAAGACGTTCACGTCTTCTGGACGCGGTGAGCGCCATGGCGAGATTTCAGGCAAGACCGCGCGAAGATGGCCTTGGCCCCTATCGCTGGGCACATGTCGTGAAGACCCCGCAAGGGTTCACGCAGGGCACGATTTACCACCAGTCCGGTGATGACCTCAGCGAAGCAGACGCGCGCGAGCTGCGCGCACTCTGCGACCGGATGGGTTTCGAGCTTCGGAGGGCGTCATGAGCTTTACCGAACACTTCGATGCCTATGCCTGTGAAGGCGATGCGATCAGCTGCGAGGCCGAGGGCTTTACCCTCACGGCCCGGATTGTCGCCGATGATTGTCCCGATGCGCCCGACCAGCGGCAGGATGGATTCTGGCCATCTCTCTATAAGGATGCGCCGGGCTTTATTGGTGAGGCGGATCAGGAATCGGTCCGGGGGACCGATTCCCCGCCCGAACGGAATGGCTTCCGGCAACGCTTCGCCAAGGCACAGGCCAAAGCCGAGGCCGTGATGGAGGCATGGCGCAAGGGCGAGTGGTTCTATTGCGGGATCGTGCTTTGTGTGACGCGCGACGGGATCGAACTGGACGACCACGCCGCCAGCCTTTGGGGCGTCGAGTGTAATTATCCGGGGGCAGATAACAGCTACCTAACCAGTGTTGCGAACGAGCTCCTGCCGGAGGCGCTGGACGCAAGCCGCGCCGCTGCCGCGCGCCTCGCCGCGACCGTGACAGGATGGGCCGCGACATGAGTGCGTCTCGCTCCCTTGCCGAAATCCCCGGGCCACGGCCCCGCATGACGCTGGTCATCGCCGACGCCCAGGTCGCAGAAATCTGGATCGAGGGCCACGAACCCGTGATCACGATCCATGATTATGATTGGGGTGAAACCGACCCGGATGCGAGCCGCGACAGTGACGGCCTTCCCTACTCGAAAATCAACTGGAGACAGCCCGTGTGGAAGCTCGGCCTCTCCCTCTACCCGCCAGAAAAGGAGATCTCTCATGGCACAGACTGACCTGAAACATATCCCGCTCGACCAGCTGCGGATTTCGAAACTCAATATGCGACATGGGCGCAGGAAACCGGACGTTTCCGACATATTGCCCTCCATTCGCGAAAGCGGCTTGCGCCAGACCCTGCTGGTCCGGCGCGAAGGCAAATCCTATGGCGTCATTGCCGGACGCCGCCGCTTCTTCGCCCTGAAGGAAATCGCGAAGGAGACCGGCAAGACGCCGCTCGTCCCCTGCGCGATCATGACCGAGACGGATAAAGCATCTGCCCTTGCAGCGTCCGTCATCGAGAATGTCGGACGTCTGCCTGCGACCGAGATGGAGCAATATGAAGCCTTCAAGCGGCTGCATGAGGAAGGCAAGCCGGTGGAGGATATCGCGACCTTTTTCGGGGTGACCGAGCTTCTGGTGCGGCGTGTGCTCGCCCTCGCCTCGCTCGCCGGGCCGATCCGGAAACTCTACGCCGAGGACGAGCTTGACCGTGAAACGATCCGCGCCCTGACGCTGGCCACGCCCGACCAGCAGGCTGAATGGCTGCGGCTCTGGGAGAGCGAAACAGACCGCGCGCCCATGGGGCGATCCTGCAAGGCATGGATCACGGGCGGGACCACGATCACGACCGACAAGGCGCTGTTCGACCTTGATGCCTATGAGGGACAGGTGACGGCCGACCTGTTCGGTGAGCATGGCGTATTCGCTGACGCGGACCAGTTCTGGCAGGCCCAATCCGCCGCGATTGCGGAGCGGATCGAGGCCTATAAGGAAGACGGCTGGAGCGATGTGATCTGCCTCGAACGCGGGGCGTATTTCCATCGCTGGGACCATGTCCAGTGCGCCAAGGAAGATGGCGGCAAGGTCTTCATCGAAATCCGGCATGACGGCACGACGACCTTCCATGAGGGGCAGATCAGCTCAGTCGAGGCCCGCAAGCGTGAGCGCGCTGCGAAGGGAGAAAGTGATGCTGTTGCCGCCGCCATCCGCCCTGAAATGTCCGGCCCGCTTGCGGAATATATCCTGCTGCACCGTCATGCCGCCGCGCAGGCGAGCCTTGCCACGTCGCCCGCAATTGCCCTCCGCCTGATGGTCGCGCATGCCATGGCTGGCAGCGCGCTGTGGGATGTTCGGCCTTTCGAGCTGCGTGCCCGCAAGGATGAGACGCAGGCGAGCATGGAAGGCTCGACATCTGAGGCGGCCCTTGTCGAAGCGACGGCGCAGGCGGATGCCCTGTTCAAGGCCCTTAACGTCAGTCCCGCGCTTCGCCGGAATGGCGACGACTACCGCTTGTGCGAGCTTTTCTCGGCGCTTCTCGCCATGTCAGACGAGGAAGTACTGACGGTTCTGGCAAGTGTCATGGCCCGGACACTCGAGGCCGGAAACGGAATCGTGGAAGCGGTTCTGCATGTCTGCGGCACCGACTTGTCGGCGGCTTGGACGCCGGACGAGGTGTTCTTCGACCTCACCAAGGACAAGCGCGCCATCAATGCGATGATTGCAGATATTGCCACTTCATCGCTCGCAGACTCCTGCCGGACAGATACGGGCAAGGCGCAGAAACAGGTGCTGGCGAACCGGATCGCGGGCGAGGGTTGCAAGGCCAATCCCGACTGGCGGCCGGGCTGGATGCAGGTGCCGCCGACGCGCCTTGTCGAGGGGGCCGGGTCACCGCCTGCCGATGCGTGGAGACGGGTCGCGGGACTGTTCGAAGCGAAGGCAGTAGCCACGCCCGACGAGACGCCTGAGACTCAACAGGACGCTGCCTGAACATCCGTCTCCTCTTCAACAGCATAGGGGGCCGTCCGGTGTCTGGCATCGGACGGCTTTCCTCATTTTCGGGTATGCAGTGCGGCACTGATACTTGGGCCCATGCGAAATGCCTCTAGAAAAATCGCCCATCTTGAGGTCTCGAATAACACAATCGGGACGCTTGCAGGGGGGTCTGATTTCTTGTCCGGAAGGCATGCCCCTGCCCCCTTGCTCCCGTCTTTGCCTTTATGACCTGGACGCGCTGACCCGGCCCTGAAACCGGTCAGGCGAAGAATTTTCCCCGGCGCATTCGCGCCTTCCTCGCGCAGCAAAATTCCCCGCCCGTCCGGTGCTCCGCTGCGCTGCGCCCACTAGCGGTTCACGCCCGGCTCAGTCCGTCCGGGCGGTCCGGCGTCGACGGGGACAAGGGGTCCCCGGAGACTTAGCCAAGGAACGAAAAGGAGACCCCCATGGCAAACGCACTCGGATATGTCAGCGAAACCAAGTCCGGCTTCGAAGGCAGCCTCGCAATGATGAACCTCTCTGCCGCAATCCGCATCGAGAAAAATGCGGACAAGACCGAAGAGGGCCAGCCGGACTACCGCATCTATGCCGGTGAGACCTCGACCGAAATCGGCGGCGGCTGGATGCGCAAGGCGAAAGCATCGGGACGCGAATATGTCTCGCTGACCCTGGCAGACCCGCAGATCGGTCCCCGCCGGATCTTCGCAAACCTCGCTCCGGTCAAGGGCCGCAAAGGCCGTCACGTGATCCTCTGGAACCCGCGCGACTAACGGCAGGATGACGCTTCCCCTGGCTGCTCCGGACCCTCAGCTCCGGGGCAGCTTTCTCTTGTGGGCGGACGGGGCCACCCCGCTCCGCGACGGCTGGGCGCGCTAAGGCCTGCCCGGGCCTCTGAGGGTGTCGCGCGCCTGACGCGCGGGTTCGACACTTTTACGCGGCGCGAATTCTGTCAGACCGTGTGGCCTGACATCGCGCGGCAAGACAGGAGAGGTGCAGCCATGTCCGATGATCCCACTCGCCCCCAGGACCTGCGGCCGAATCCCACGCCGCCTGCCCCGACGGACTGGCTGAACACGGATGAAACCGCCGGACAATTGGGGCTCAAGCCAAAGACGCTGATCAATATGCGCTCGCTCGGAACCGGGCCGGTCTATCACAAGATCGGCGCCAAGGTCTGGTATCGCGGCAGGGACATCATTGCCTATACCAATAGCCGCCGCTTCATGGGAACTGGTCTGCGCGATGAGTCCTAGATCAGCGCTCCTCGCCATGGGCTGCGGGCTCGGTCTGCTCACTGCCGCCCGCCTGATCGATTGGCCGGTTTTGGTCTGGAACCGGACGGAGAGCGTGCCCAAGGGGCTCTATTTTGTGGCCCGGACGGTGGATATTTCGAAGGCCGATCTGGTCGCGTTCGAGCCGTCTCATGAGACAAGACACTGGCTCGAGGAGGACGGACTTGTTGGCCCAGGCTGGCCCTTGCTGAAGCAGGTCGCAGGCCTTAATGGCGACGAGATTTGCCGGTGCGGGACACGGATTTTCATCAACGGTTTCGCCTCGGCTGACGCGCACGAACTGAAGGCGTCCGGCAGCGCCCTGCCCGTCTGGCAGGGCTGCCGGACGCTTCAAGCGGATGAGGTCTTCCTGCTCAATCCCCATCCCCGTTCGGTGGATGGACGCTATTTCGGCCCGCAGGATCGCGGACGTATCCTGGGCGTGGCCCGGCCGGTCTGGACCCATGGCAAACGGCCGCCAGGGCAGCAGGCGAGCCTCAAGGCGGTGGAGCGCGGATCAGGAAGGGCCTTTGTGTCCCGGAGTGCTGTCGTAACCCCGCCCGCCCC
>NZ_AWFH01000029.1 GCF_000682715.1 Hyphomonas atlantica corrig.
TGAGGAAGCGCCAAAAACTCCAGCCCCGAATGAGGGCAATTTTGGGAGCGGTTCAGAAAGGGCTAGACTCTCGAAATGAATGAGGGACGCTTGGGGCTCAGGTCGAGTCCTTCAATGGATCGCTCCGGGACGAGTGCCTCAACATCAACTGGTTCGCCTCCTTGGCCGAGGCAAGGCGGCTGATCGAGGCGTGGAGGCGCGACTCCAATGAGAGCCGGCTTCACATGGCTCACAATGGGCAATCTCCCGACGAGTTTGCCCGTAACGCCAGCCTATGCCATGGTGGCAAGGTCAAAATCGCCACTGGATTTTAACGCCAAGGCCGGACCACCAGACCCAAGCGCGTCAGAATCACAAGTTACTGAAATCACGCAGCTTAATTTTCGGCTGGATTCTTAGGGATTAGCTTTTCAAGACATCGACGGAGGTTTCTAAGATCTTTCTCTTCGAACTCCGCAAATAACTCAGCGGCCACGCGCCTTCCAGCCCGGTCAATTTTAGACCGCCGGGAGAGTGCCAATCTGGAAGGCACGACTCTCCACACACGACGATCCTGACTGTCCGCGACCCGGGATACATATCCACTCCGCTCTAATTGGTCTATCAGAGCCCCGACTGAAGCTCGCCCCAGCTCCATTATCTCGGCTAATTCAGTTTGCGTGGGGTTAGAAAGCCGAAAAACATACAGCATCGCCCTCCATTGTGCCCGCGTCAGTTCCAATGCAGCCATATCCACATCGAATCGACGCCGAAGCTCGCGCGTGACACGGCCTATCAGAAAAGCCAGTTCAATTCGCTCATCGTTCAAGAAATCACTGTCAGCGAATCTTTGATTATTCTTTTGGGCCATTCCAACCAAACCTTGCCATGGTGTCAAAAGTTCAGTCTGGCTTTGTGCAGCTCGATATTCAACCGTTATGTTCAGAGCAAGAAAAAGTGCTGGCTAGATTAATCTAGCCAGCAAGTTTCCCAGAGCTACGGAATGTTGGGAGGACGTCTTCCTGACGATGCGATACCTTTCTCACTTCGTCGGAACGACAATTTTGACATTCCACCACTCAGAAAAGCAGCGGGCACTCGGACTGCCAACTGTTGCAAACTCCATTACTCAAAATTTACGGGCATGTCCATACTGTATGTTAGCGAACTGAGCTTCGCCCCCCCCTGAAAAAATAAAATGCCCCGGCATCCCATCTGCTTGCATATGGTATGACTTCGTACAATGATGCGCAAATCCGCAATAGACGGATACCATAATGGGAGGAAATTATGATTTTCACGAGATTGGCCAAGACAGCATTTCTATACACAACAGTATCGGTTTCGAGCGTCTTGTTCGCAGCCGAAGCTCAAGAAGAAGGTGATGTGAGAAAACTGCGGACAGTTGTTGTCACAACTCAGAAAACTTCAGAGTCGCTTCAGAACGTACCAATAGCTGTTTCTGCTTTTGATGAAGAGGCAATTGATAGAC
Source organism: Hyphomonas atlantica corrig. (assembly GCF_000682715.1). Lineage (GTDB taxonomy): Bacteria > Pseudomonadota > Alphaproteobacteria > Caulobacterales > Hyphomonadaceae > Hyphomonas > Hyphomonas atlantica. Next base: position 1,472 of record NZ_AWFH01000029.1, read on the forward strand.
TCCAGTTAACTGGTGGTCCAGATCTCACAAAAGCCGTGCCGAACCTGTCGTTCACAAAAGGACAATTTACCGGCTTCAACCTCAAAATCAGAGGCATAGGAGTGGATGTGGTAGCAACATCCGGCGATGCCGGGGTGGGCATACATCAGAACGACGTCCCCCTTCAATCGAACAGACTTTTCGAATCGGAATTCTTTGACACTGAAAGGGTCGAGATCCTCCGTGGACCACAAGGAACACTCTATGGCCGAAACGCTAATGGGGGAGTGTTCAACCTGATCACCGCCAAGCCGGTTTTCGAAGAATTCCAGGCAGACGCCGCGCTAACTTACGGGAACTATAATTCAGTAAAAGCTAACGGCATGGTCAATTTGCCCGTAGGAGAACGGGTTGCCCTTCGAGTTGCCGGATCTCTCACGCAACGCGACGGGTACGTTGATAATATAGTCACCGGCAACGATATTGACGACCGGGACTTGTGGTCAGTCCGCGCCACTCTTGGATTTGAGCCGACCGACTCATTTAGTGGGTGGCTATTATATGAACATTTCGAAGAAGACGATACGCGTCTTCGCTCGGGCAAGCAGCTTTGCCGGAAAGACCCTCTAGATACTAGCTTTGCGGGAATTCCCATCGCCTTCGAAGATCAGATTTTCACGTCTCAGGGCTGCCTAAGTGCGCCTCTTGACGAGTCGCACGATACGGTGAATTCGGTCGCGACGCTGGCGGGTGGACTAGCTGTTCAGGTTGGACTGCTAAGTGGAGATGCATTCACGGCACCAGCCATTCAGGATTTGCGAACTATTGCGGCAGGATTTGACCCATTTTACCAAGCCGAACAGGATCTGTGGACACTTAGTTTGTCATGGGACATTAACGAAGTCCTGAAATTGACTTCATTGTCGAGTTTCAATGAAACATCTGTATTCTCTCTTGAGGATGTCTCCAAAGTCGAGCCCACAATCACCTTCAATGACTTGTCAGCAATTCCTCCAGGGATAAATCCGCAAGTCGATCTCTATAATTCAGTTTTCCCCGGCGGCGTCGTCAATGACCCGCAGATCGGCCCTTCGAACTTTTATACGGTGGCGGATCCATCCGGTGAGACAACAGAGGCATTTACACAAGAACTGCGTCTACAGTCGGATTTTAGTGGCCCGCTGAATTTCAATCTCGGCGCCATCTATATGGACTATGAGGCGGGCAATGACGATGTAATCGATGGATACTACTTCATAAGCAATGCCCTTACCGGTCTGCTGCAATTACACAACGCATCACTTGCAGCTGGTGGACCACCAGTGATTCCGGGAGTTCCATTCCCTGCAAGCCTTGATGAGTCCAATGTGGATGGCGACTCAAATATCGGCAATTCACTCAACGGCTTGGGACGAAATTACTTCCGGACAGTTTCCCCTTATGAGTTGCAGTCGACAGCGCTCTTCGGGGAAGCATATTATGATATAAATGATGAACTGACCTTCACGCTCGGATTGCGCTACACGAAGGATGAAAAGTCGCAAAAGAATATTCCGACCTATCTCTTCACGCCTGATGTCGTCCGCGCGGATCCATTAGCTCCGGTTCCGGATCCGGCGACAGAGACGAACCTGGACGGAAATGTCGACGGAATTTTCGAGGTTGAATTTGAAGAGGTTACAGGGCGCGCCGGATTTGATTGGACACCGGATTTGTCGTTCACAGATGATACGCTTCTGTATGGCTTTTACTCCCGCGGTTACAAGGGAGGTGGTATAAACCCACCGCAGCCTTCGGAAAATGCCAACGCATTCCCATCAACTTTTGAACCAGAGTTCATCAATGCATACGAAATGGGAACCAAGAATCGGTTCGCAGGAGGCACACAGCAACTTAATCTCGCAGGCTTCTATTATGACTATACGGATTATCAGATCACTCAGGTGATCAACCGCTCATCGGTGAATTTCAATGTCGATGCTGAGGTGTACGGCCTGGAGATTGAATATCTTTGGGCGCCCGGAAGTAACTGGCTGCTGTCTGCAAATATCGGTTTGCTCGAATCTAAGCTGGTTGATGTTTTTGCGATTGACGTCCTTGATCGCACGGCCGGTAACTCCGATTTCGTGGTTCTGAAGAACGCGGCAAGCTATTCGAACTGCGCTGTTTCCGCAGAAGGGTATGCAACGATTTTAGGCGCAATCGAGGCCGGGCAACTTGGCGCGGGCTCTACCGCTGGGCTGTGTCTTGGCAGTTTTGCAGGTCAGGAGGCGACTTTTGGGCTGGGAAATGTGTCCTATGTCGATGGGGACGGATCACTCCGCACAATCGGCGCATTGACGCCATTCGACGGCGTCAACAAAAACCTCAGCGACAACAATCTGCCGGGTGCTCCGGATACTACGCTAAACTTGGCAGCGGAGTATACTTTTCCATCTCTTGGTAATAGTAGCTGGGATCTGACAATCCGCGGTGATTATTACTATCAGACGGAGAGCTTTGCTCGTATCTGGAATGTTCCGCGCGACGAGATTTCCAGCTGGGAAAATGTCAATCTTTCTCTTGTCTTGGCGAATAATGACACCGGCTTCCAAATCACAGCTTTTGCCAAAAACCTGTTTGACGAAGAGGTGATAACGGGAGCCTATTTGCAGGACGACAGCCCTGGACTTTATAGCAATGTGTTTCTGACTGAACCGGCATTGTACGGAGTCACAATTTCGAAATCATGGTAGCAAGTACCGACGAAACATGACGCTGGTCTGCCTCCCGAAAAGTGGTCCGTTAT
>NZ_AWFH01000030.1 GCF_000682715.1 Hyphomonas atlantica corrig.
CTTTCTCACGAAGGAAGCCGAGGATCACTTCAGCGGCTTCTTCGGGCGAGTTGTTGACGGTGTCGATTTTGAGTTCGGGGTTGAGGGGGGCTTCATAGGGGCTGTCGATGCCTGTGAAGTTCTTGATTTCCCCGGCGCGGGCCTTCTTGTAGAGGCCCTTGACGTCGCGGGTTTCGGCGACGCTGAGCGGCGTGTCGACATGGATCTCGATGAACTCGCCCTCGGCCATCATGTTGCGGGCCATCTGGCGTTCCGAGCGGAACGGCGAGATGAACGAGACCAGCGTGATCAGGCCGGCATCCGACATCAGCCGGGCAACATTGGCGACCCGGCGGATATTCTCGACCCGGTCGGCATCGGTGAAGCCGAGATCGCGGTTGAGGCCATGGCGGACATTGTCGCCATCCAGCGTGAACGTATGCCTGCCCTGGGCATAGAGCAGTTTCTGGAGCGCGTTGGCGATGGTCGATTTGCCCGAGCCCGACAGCCCGGTGAACCAGAGCACAGCCGGTTTCTGGCCCTTCTGCTCTGCCAGGGCCGAGCGGTCGACATCCATGGCCTGCCAGTGGATGTTGGAGGCCCGGCGCAGGGCAAAGTCGATCAGGCCGAGGCCGACCGTGTCATTACTCATCCGGTCGATCAGAATGAACCCGCCCATCTCGCGATTGACATCATACGGATCATACGGGATGGCCTGATCGAGGGACAGGGTGGTGACCCCGATCTGGTTCAGGTCCAGCGTCTTGGCCGGCACATCATTCAGCGTGTTGACGTCGATGCCGTATTTCGGGGCGTTGACCGTGGCGGTGACCGTCTTGGCGCCGATCTTCAGCAGATAGCGCCGGCCGGGCAGGAGCGGGGTCTCGCTCATCCAGAGGATGCGGGCCTGGAACTGGTCGGAGACTTCCGCCGGGTCCTCGGCCGAGACCAGCACGTCGCCGCGTGAACAGTCGATCTCGTCATCCAGGGTCAGCGTGATGGACTGGCCGGCGATCGCCTCGTCCAGGTCTCCCGTGGCGGTAACGATGCGCTGGATGGTGGATTGCTTGCCGGAGGGCATGGATTTGACCCGGTCGCCCGGCTTGACCGTGCCCGCCGCGATCTGTCCGGAGAAGCCGCGGAAGTCGAGGTTCGGGCGGTTGACCCACTGGACCGGCATGCGGAAGGAGGCGTTCAGGCGGCGGTCGCCCACCGGCACCGTCTCCAGATAATCCATCAGGCTGGGGCCATCATACCAGTCGGTCTCGTTGGACTTGCTGGTGATGTTGACACCCTCCAGGGCAGACATCGGGATGGGCTGGATTTCCAGATCGGTCGCCAGCTCGTCTGCGAAGGCATAGAAGTCATCGACAATGTCGTTATAGACATCCTGACTGTAGCCGACGAGATCCATCTTGTTGATGGCCAGGACGAGCTTGCGGATGCCGAGCAGGGTGGTGATGAAGCTGTGACGGCGCGTCTGGGTCAGGATGCCCTTGCGGGCATCCACCATCAGGATGGCAACATCGGCCGTCGAGGCGCCGGTGGCCATGTTGCGCGTATATTGTTCATGGCCGGGCGTGTCGGCGACGATGAACTTGCGCTTGTCGGTAGCAAAGAAACGATAGGCGACATCGATCGTGATGCCCTGCTCGCGCTCGGCGGTCAGGCCATCGACCAGAAGGGCGAAGTCGATGTTCTCGCCCTGTGTGCCGACTTTCCGGGAATCATTTTCCAGCGAGGCCAGCTGGTCCTCGAAGATCATCTTGGCATCATACAGAAGGCGGCCGATCAGCGTCGACTTGCCATCATCCACCGAACCACAGGTGATGAAGCGGAGCAGGGATTTGTGCTCATGCTTCTCGAGATAGGCGGCGATATCCGATTCAATCAATTCATCATTGAGGCGCATCAGAAATAGCCCTCCTGTTTTTTCTTTTCCATGGAGCCGGACTGGTCGGCATCGATCACGCGGCCCTGGCGTTCGGAGGTCGTGGTCAGCAACATTTCCTGGATGATGTCTTCCAGCGTGTCGGCCGTGCTTTCCACGGCGCCGGTCAGCGGATAACAGCCCAGCGTGCGGAAGCGGACGGATTTGGTGACAGCTGTCTTTGCCAGCTCTGCCGGCATCCGGTCATCATCAACCATGATGTCGACCCCGTTCCAGTTCACGACCGGGCGCGGGGCGGCAAAGTAGAGCGGCACGATCTCGATGTTCTCGCGGCGGATATATTGCCAGATGTCGAGCTCGGTCCAGTTTGACAGCGGGAAAACGCGCACGCTTTCGCCCTGGTTGATACGCGTATTGTAGACATTCCACGGCTCCGGGCGCTGGCGCTTGGGATCCCAGCGATGCTCGGCAGACCGGAAGGAGAAGATCCGCTCCTTGGCGCGGGATTTTTCCTCATCGCGCCGCGCGCCGCCAAAGGCCGCATCGAATTTGTACTTGTCCAACGCCTGCTTCAGCGCCTGTGTCTTCATCACATCCGTATGCACCGCAGAGCCATGACTGAACGGGCCAACGCCCTCGCGCACGCCGTCCTCATTGACATGGACCAGAAGATCGAAGCCCAGCTCCTTCGCCTTGCGATCCCGGAATTCGATCATCTCCCGAAACTTCCAGGTCGTGTCCACATGCATCAGTGGAAAGGGCGGACGAGACGGATAAAACGCCTTCATCGCAAGATGCAGCATCACAGCCGAATCCTTGCCAACCGAATACAGCATCACAGGGTTTTCACACTCAGCTGCAACTTCTCGTATGATATGAAGACTTTCAGCCTCCAGCCTGTCGAGGTGGGT
>NZ_AWFH01000031.1 GCF_000682715.1 Hyphomonas atlantica corrig.
GGTGCGACCAGAAAGTCGCATCTGTTGAGTGAGGCAGGGATGCCTCTGGTCGAGCCTTCTCGACCATTTCTAACCGGAGCGTGCGAGCTGGGTAACCGGCTGGTGCGAAGCCTCCGGCAACGAGCGGGGAGCTGGCAGCCATACGCCGGTGAACCGCCCAAGGAGAAGACCGGTATGGTGAACGAAAGTGAATCTGTGTTGATGCGTCGTTACCCATCAGTCCCCCGGAAGTGGCTTTTACGGGGAGCAAGGGAATGGGCTGGGGGCACGTGGATCCCTCAGTCGGAAGGTCGATATTCCCCGGCGTATAGCAGGCACCTAACCCGGTCGCATCTCACAGATGCGGAACTGAGTAACCCCGATGAGGTCCGGTCGCTGGTAACAGCGCCCGGTAAGCGGCTCGCAAGAGCCGCCCAACTCCTCAGCGGGTGTAGGAAGTTATCAGAAGCGAATGCCGCCAGCCGAAAGGCACGGGGAATACATAACCCGGCGGATAGGGCCATGCCCAACCTGAAAGGGTGCTGACAGATGACTGGTGAGTCCCCCGTAATCTCGTGGAACAGCAACCGAACCGTTCGTGAAAAGATGGACGGGCCGCAAGGCCTGATCGTAAGCGACGGAACTGTTCACTGGCAGACCATTGACTGGTCTGCCGCCTATCGAACCGTCAGGACGCTGCGCCAGAGAATCTATCGGGCGACTGAAATGCGGGACTGGAAGACGGTCCGCTCGTTGCAAAAGCTGATGCTGCGCAGCCGGGCGAACCTGCTCGTTTCCATCCGAAGGGTCAGCCAGATCAATCGCGGGAAAGCCTCTCCCGGTGTCGATGCGCGAACCGCACTGACGCCGACCGAGCGGGCCGATCTTGCGAGCCAGCTGGTGAACCTGAAGGCATGGGAACCGCTTCCAGCCCGGAGGGTGTATATCCCTAAAGCCAGCGGCAAGAAGCGGCCGCTCGGAATCCCGTCCCTTATCGACCGGTGCCAGCAGGCGATTGTGCTAAATGCGCTTGAACCCTGCTGGGAAGCACAGTTCGAGGGGACAAGCTACGGGTTCCGGCCCGGTCGTGGCGTCCATGACGCCATCGAGCGGATATATCTGGCAACCAAGTCCGGGTCCAAACGGGTCTGGGTTCTTGATGCCGATATCAAAGGCTGCTTCGACAATATCGACCATGCCGCCCTGATGGAGGCTATCGGCAACTTCCCCGCAAGGGGAATGATCCGCCGTTGGCTGAAGGCAGGCTATGTGGAAGATGGCGTGTTCCACGCCACCGAGCAGGGCACACCGCAAGGCGGGGTCATTAGTCCTCTCCTTGCCAACATCGCCCTGCATGGAATGGAAGAAGCGCTGGGCATTGAGTATCGCGGTGGTACGAGTGCCACATTTGTGAAGCCTCACTGTCCTGTCTTTGTGCGGTATGCGGATGACTTCGTCGTCATCTGCCACACTGAGACGCAAGCGCTTGAGGCCAGGACACGGGTTGCTGCCTTCCTCGCCGGGCGCGGTCTTCACCTCTCCGAGGAGAAGACCAGCATCCGGCACATACGGGAAGGCTTCGACTTCCTCGGCTTCAATGTCCGTTCCTATAAGGTGGCAGACCGCGCCGCTGGCACGAAGACCCTGATCAAACCTTCCAAGGACGCCGTCAAAGCGTTCAGGAAGAAGCTCAGGGACCTGTTCCGCGCCCATGTCGGCTCGGATCAGGGGCAACTGCTTGCAGCTGCCAATCCGGTGATACGTGGATGGTGCAACTACTACCGCTACAGTGTCGCCGGGAAAATCTTCTCAGGGATCGAACACTATGTCCATGTCCGGCAACGTCGCTGGTGCCACCGTGCCCATGCGAGGAAGCTGAAACACTGGTGGATGCGGAAATACTTCGGGCGGCACTATAACTGCCCGAACTTCAGCTACACCTTTATGGACAAGCAGTCTGGTGCGTTCATGATCCATCCAGCCGCGATCAAAATCGTGCGCTGGACGATGGTGAAACACCGCAACTCTCCCGACGATCCGTCTCTCGCCGATTACTGGCGAAACCGGACCCGCCGGATGGGAGGGACTGACCTCACGCGCAGTTGGCAGAAGGTTGCGCAGCGGCAACGGCACACGTGCCCGACCTGCCGCGAGAGCCTCTACAACGGCGAAACCATCCGCATGTCTCATGTGGATGGGGACAGGACGAACGGTTCCTACCGGAACCTGCGACTTGTCCACGCCGACTGCCGCCGCGCGTCTAATCAGGGACTTGCTTGAGCCGTGTGCGGGGAAACTTGCAAGCACGGTTCTGAGGGGACGGGCCGGTGGCAACACCGGCCTGTTACCCGACA
>NZ_AWFH01000032.1 GCF_000682715.1 Hyphomonas atlantica corrig.
GGCAACACCGGCCTGTTACCCGACATCATGACGGGTTTGAAGGCGCGCAACTGTCGGAATATGCGAACTTCGAGACCGTCAGCGATCTGGCTGATTTCATCAAGGACCATGGCCGACTTGGCGCGCTGGTCCATCGCCATGTCGGCGACGATCTCGCGCAGGCCCGCGCGGCCTTTGACGATTATGCAGGCGCCTATGCCAGCCGGTCCGATTTTGCCGAAACCCTGCATCGCGACACTGGCACAGTCATTCCGTCTGCTCTCGAACATTATATCGACTGGTCCGCGCTTGCTCGGGACATGGAGCTCGGCGGCGACATCATGGTGTTCGAAACCGCCTTCGACGTCGTTCACGTCTTCTGGACACGGTGACCGCCATGCCTCGTCCCCGTCTTGTCCTGACCGTGATCGATGGGCGCATCACAGATGTGAGCGTCGATGACCGCGCACCGGACATTGTCCTGCATGATTATGACTGGGGCGAAACCGACCCGGACGCGTTGCGCGACCGTGACGGACACGCCTTCTCGAAAATCAACTGGAGAGCGCCCGCCTGGAAGCTTGGCCTCTCCCTTTACCCGCCAGAAAAGGAGATCCCGATGGCACACCCCGACCTGCAACATATTCCCCTCGACGCGCTTCGCGTGTCAAAACTCAACATGCGGCATGGGCGCAAGAAGCCGGACGTGTCCGACATTCTGCCATCCATTCGCGAGAGCGGATTGCGTCAGACTTTGCTGGTGAGGCGAGAGGGCAAATATTATGGCGTCATTGCCGGACGCCGCCGCTTCTTTGCCTTGAAAGAGATTGCGCGGGAAACCGGTGAGACGCCATTGGTCCCCTGCGCCATCATGTCCGAGAAAGATGCGGCAAGCGCGATAGCGGCCTCCGTGATCGAAAATGTCGGACGCCTGCCTGCGACGGAGATGGAGCAATACGACGCCTTCAAACGCCTGCATGAGGAAGGCAAGGTAGTGGAGGATATCGCCGCCTTTTTCGGCGTCACCGAGCTTCTGGTCCGGCGCGTGCTCGCGCTTGCGTCGCTCGCCGAGCCGATCCGCAAGCTCTACGCCGAGGACGCGCTGGACCGTGAAACGATCCGGGCACTGACGCTTGCCACACCCAACCAGCAGGCGGCATGGATTCGCCTCTTCGAGAGCGATACAGAACGCGCGCCCATGGGCCGATCCTGCAAGGCATGGATCACGGGCGGAACCACAATCACGACAGACAAGGCGCTGTTTGACCTTGAGGCCTATGAGGGTCAGGTCACGGCGGACCTGTTCGGCGAGCACGGTGTGTTTGCGGATGCAGACCAGTTCTGGGAGGCGCAATCCGCTGCGATTGCCGAGCGGATCGACGCCTATAAGGCGGACGGATGGGCCGATGTCGTGTGCCTCGACCGGGGGGCGTATTTCCATCGCTGGGACCATGTCCAGTGCGCCATGGAAGATGGCGGCAAGGTGTTCATCGAAGTCAGGCATGACGGCAGTGTGCAGTTTCACGAAGGACAGCTGTCCTCAGCCGAAGCGCGCAGACGCGAGCGGTCTGCGACTGGAGGCGAGACGGCTTCGCCGGTCATTCGCCCTGAAATGTCCGGTCCGCTTGCAGAATACATCCTGCTTCACCGACATGCCGCCGCGCAGGTGAGCCTTGCCAATGCGCCCATGATTGCGCTCCGTCTGATGGTCGCGCATGCGATGGCTGGGAGCGCGCTGTGGGATGTCCGGCCTTTCGAGCTCCGCGCCCGCAAGGACGAGACGCAGGCGAGCGTGGAACGCTCGATATCTGTCACGGCCCTCGCCGAGACGACGACGACTGCAGACGCTTTGTTCAAGGCCCTGAACGTCAATCCGGCCCTTCGCCGGAATAGCGATGACTACCGCGTGTGCGAGCTTTTCTCGGCGCTGCTGGCCATGTCAGACGAGGAAGTCATGACGGTGCTGGCAAGCGTCATGGCCCGCACGCTGGAAGCCGGAAATGGCATCGTCGAGGCGGTTCTGCATGTCTGCGATACGGATGTGTCGGCGGCATGGACGCCGGACGAAGTCTTCTTCGATCTCACAAAGGATAAGCGCACTGTTCCCCGTCAGCGACCATGAGACAGAT
>NZ_AWFH01000033.1 GCF_000682715.1 Hyphomonas atlantica corrig.
ATCTGTCTCATGGTCGCTGACGGGGAACAGTAAGGCAATCCAGTAGCTTCTCCTCTCACATAGTTGTCGCTGAGAAGGTCAATCACTTTCGATCGCGAACTTTGGGACGACAGATCAAAGGAGAAAACTGTATTCTCGCCTTCTTCATCATAGTCGACTGGAAGATTATACTCATCTATCGCAGATATTGCTTTCGACCGATCAAATTTCTTGAAAGCTCCAGAATGTGAAGCTGCGGCGAGTTTGCGGCGAAACCCAGTATACTGAGAAACGCACTGTTCAAGCTCTTCCATGTTCTCAATATCTATACCTTTTATCGCGTCAATTTCTTTTAAAGCAGCCTCTGATTTGTCTTTCATCAATTCATCGAAACCCGTAATGCTCTGAAAGGGAAAGTCTTTATCCACAAAGAAGCAATCTCGCCAGAACACAAAGTCAACAGAAAAACCGAAAGAAATCAGATTGTGATCCGCCTTCATAAACTGATGATTTGCTAAACTGTACTTCGCAACAAATCGACGCTTCAGAGTCTCGAAGCTGTTGCGACGCGAGATTAGATAAGCCGTTTCATCCAATGCAGAACTATACAGCGCAATTGCTCGAGTTTTGTACTTCCCAAACTCAGAGGGGTCGGCATCAAAGTGCTCATCCAATGCCCTTGGAGGTAGGTTATCCGCATACCCCTTCAGTCCGGTAAACACATCAACTGGCGCAACTCCAATTACTTCGTCTACAATGGCATCATATTCGTATGACACAAAGTCTGGCTTACTGTACTGCACTTGAAGCTTTGGAAGCAGCTCCGATTTGAAGCCATTTCTGAAATCACCCGATAAAGTAAGTCGGCGCCATCCCCCAGCTGGATCATCAGCTAGTGACCTATGAAGAAACAGCTCAATTCCGTCTACCGCTCCGGGATGCGAGAACCCCTGGAGGAAGTCTTCGAAGTCCTTGATTTTTGAGTTCAGATCAACCTGCGCTGCTGACACCTTTACGCTCCTTTGGTGAACTGACTACGTAGGTCTGTAGATTCGTCAGCCTTCGCAACCTATAATTGACACCATCATGAAGCTTAGTATTCTTGGCGACTAGCAGCACCTCGTACTCTTTCTTTTCGGAAAGTATGATGCCTAAATAGAATCTCCAACCCAAAAGCATAAATATGGGGTTCACGAACAACGTTTTTGAACGAACAAAAACAATTGCCATTATGACGTAGAATATTAGAAGCGATATAGCACCAGAAAGAGTGCTCAAGTTCACGTCCAGCAAAAGTGGCACATAAGTTACGACATAAACCAAAATGCTTTCGTCAATCGGCGTTGAGCTAACCAGTTTGTAGGTGTCTGGTTCGTCTCTTGAATTAACTATGTCCCGTACACGTATTGTCGCAAACGCTCCCAAATTGACTAGAACGAGCATGATCCAAGCAAATATGTATTGCCCCTGCTCAAATGATTTGGCCAACAATATGGCATTTATCGGCAGAAAGCCCGATAGGAGCAAATACGCGTAGAATCCTTTAGTCATAACGCACCGCCTTTCTGGAACATATAGTGAACATACCTTCCCTGCGCAAGGCTCTGTTTCTTTGTGTAGAACAACTTTTTCTTCTTAAGGTTAATATCAATCGGTCCTGCGTGGCTATCAGTCTTTCACGATCGAACCACCGCTTCGCGATGCTTTAGCCAAGCGTACATAGACATTCACCAGGGTCGAAGCACGGGCGCGGGCTCTGCGCCCTAACAGCGGGAGACCCCGGCATGCGCCGGGGATGCGGTGTGTGGCGGCCTGTGCGCCTCCCTCAATCCGTCTGATAGCTCCCCACCCCATACTCACCTCCTGACCTCACGGGAGCCGGATCAGGTGCCGTTCTGGTTGTGGGGTCAGGGACAGGAGGGGCTTTGCGGGAGGTGTACGGTCCTGCAACGCCCTAGGCAGGTCAGGCCAGGGTGA